>CAWDLC010000001.1:0-14027 GCA_963803045.1 Binataceae bacterium (SeqCode)
TCCTGGCCGTCGGACGCGTCCACAGGCTCGATATCTCTTGGCATGCGCTTCGCCGTGAAATAAAGCAAATCCACTTCGAGATCGAGTTCCTTGGCGAATTGCTCGATCAGGTGACCGCGCGGCGGATGGCGCAGATTGTGTTCGAGGTCATTCAGATACGGCGCCGAGATCGGGCGGCCGTCCTCCATCTTGATCCGGGCTGCCAATTCCCGCTGCGTGAGTTGCGCCCGTTTCCGCCCCTCCGCAATCAGCTCGCCAAATGTCTTCATGCCCCTCCCGCCGCTCCGGTTCTGCGGATTGCCAAATTATCACGCCTGCATGCAGATATCATCAGCCAACCTTCCCCGAACGCATATCGACACCCAGACGTGGCTCATGTCGTCCGGTGTCCATGCGAGCAGCATTTTGAAGCGCCCGCCCTCTCAACCGAACCGAGGGCGGCGCCGGATTTCCGAGTCGCTGCCGATGCGCAGCTTGCAGGGCTGCGTGACAAGCGCGTCAGCGCGCCCGGCTTGCCGGTGGCACGCGGCCGTGCGCGGAGCACGGCCGCCACCTTGTTCCGATGGAGCTTGGAAGACGCTAAGCTGCTTGAACCGTGAAACTGCCCAACGGCGAGAAAGCGGTGGTCGAAATCGCGAAATTGCGCGATTATTGTTTGAGTGTGGCTCACCCGGAAGGTCGCCATAAAGCGCGCGTCTTTCGGTCGGTGCTGGGAATCGGCCCGGCCGACAGCCCTATGTTGCAGGAGCGGCTGCAAGCGGCGGCCTGCGATCAAGAAGCTGTTCCCGGCGAATTTGACGGATTCGGCCAGCGTTATGTGATAGATTTTTTGCTGGAGCATGCGGGACGCCGAGCGCTGGTGCGCGCCGCTTGGATCGTGCTTGTAAATGAGGACTTTCCGCGCTTGACGAGCTGCTACATTTTGCGGGGACTCTGACATGAAACTATTAGATGTCGTTGCGCTTACCCAAGACGAGCCAGAAAAAGGACTTCGCCGAGGACAAGTGGGGACCATCGTAGAGACGCTCGCGTCGGGGGTCTTCGAAGTTGAGTTCTGCGACTTGGCGGGGCGGACATATGCCTCGGTTGCCCTGCCTGAAAGTCACCTCATGCTTCTTCACCACGAGCCCGCCTCGGCCGTGGCTTAACTGGACTTTTGGGTTTCGCAACAAAAGCCGAATCGTCGCTGAGGTGGACGAATAGGTGCCCTTTGAGACTCCCGTCGGATTGAAGGCTTGCCCATCCCCGGCCACACACACTGTCCCCTTCGCTCAACCCCTCCCAGGAAAACTCGACGAAGGGTAGCCCGTCGCGTTCCGTGAATCTGCAATCGAGCCATCCTTTCACAGCGCCAAAGAAAAATTCGCCCTGGCCGCGCTTATCGATCGTGATGTGGGCGGTTTCGACGAGATCGAGATACTCCTCCTCCCACTCATCCATATGGACGATCCGCCATGATCCATGAAACGATTTGGACTTTGCTGGCATGGGATGTTCTCTCGTGATCGAGGCTCGCGTCACCGCCGGATTCCATAGCTGCGATTCTGCGCAAGCAATGTGCGCTCTGGAACGATCTTGAAGCTATGACTCACATTTACCGGAATCTGCTCCAAAGCCGTGGACTTCTCGCGGCTTCGATTGACGACTTGGCGTAATCGCTCTCTATCGTCGGTATAGACGCTGATACCGTGCCGCGCGCGGCTGATTGAAACATAAAACTGCTTGCGGTTGACGAGTTCGGTGCTGCGCATCGTGTTGATGTTCACGATCGCGCGATCGACGGTTGCACCCTGGCTTGAGTGGGAGGTCGAGGCGTAGCCGTAATCGATGTGGCGTAGACGGTGGGCTTCGACTACGCGCCCGTCCTCGGTGCGGATTCTGGCCGTGCGTTCGTCGATTGCGACGATGGTTGCGAACTCACCGTTGGCGAGCTTGAGGGCTCGCTCGGGGGCACGAAACTGAATGCGGTCACCGGCGGCGAATTTGCGCTGCTCGGTGCGGAAGACTTCAACTCCCGCAAGCCGCTTCGGCGAGTAATCAAGGGGCCTGCCATCGTTCAGCACCACCGAGAGCCGCCCGGCATCGGAGTCCGCGCGCTCAACCACAGCGTAAACGCCCTTCTTTACGTCCATCTGCTTGCTGCCGCGCGTGAAACGCACGACGTTGCCGACCTCGTAGTTTCGGGCGTGATGGCGCTGCGAACGGGTCAGATCGCGATTCACCAAGATCGCGTGCGCTACTTCCCGAGTATCGATCAGACCACGTTCCTTCAGCGCCTGCCGAATAACAGCATTAAGTTGCCGCCGTTCCTCGTTGGCCGGGCTTACCACCAGCACACGCTCGCCGGCCGCCGTAGCGGCGGCGTATTCCCCGGCAATTGATGAGTATCGAGTAGCAGGATCGCTAAGCTCTCGGATGCGACCCATCCGTTCCAGGATGCCGATCGTCTCGGCAATCTCTCCGTTCGCGGCGTGATTAACCGCCTTGCGCAGTTCGGGATCGCGCTGGCGGCGAATCATGTCGAGCCGGGCGACTCGCATTCCGGCCTGCTCCATCTGATGGAGCGGCCGTCCCGCTTCAATCGCGTGATGCTGGCGCTGATCGCCGACGAAGACGATCCGCGCAACGCCTGCGTCGCGAGCCCTGTGCAACAGCGCGTTAACCTGCCGCGTACCGAGCAGACTTGATTCGTCGATGATCCAAAGCTCCTTGCTTTGCGCTTGTGGTAGTGGATTCTCGATGAGGCTCGCGACGGTGCGGGCAGTTACCCCCGCCTCAGCAAGCGCCTTGACGGCGCGCGTGGTGGGCGCGAAACCACGCACGATACAGCCGCGCTCCTCGGCGAACTCGCGGATGGCGCCGACCGTTGTAGTCTTTGCCGCGCCGGCCCGGCCCTCAATCGCGGTGACCCAATCGGTTGCCGTGAGCGTCACTTCGGCCGCCTCGACTTGATCGGTATGCAGCCCTCGCTTCGCGGCCCACGCGCGCACGCGCTCAGCGCTTGCGATGTTTTCCGCGTCGCCATGGCGCATCCAGTCGAGATTTTCACCTTCGAGCGCCACCATTTCCGGCGTAGTGTAGGCGCCTTGCGGCGAACTGACCGTGGCGCCTACTTCGATCAGGTTACCTGCCGTTTTCCACCCATGCGCCAGTTGCCGCACCTGTTCGAGGTTCGCCCTGCCCATCGCATGCTGGAGCGCCGCAGCCTCCAGCACGCGGCGGTCGATTACCGCCTCGCGTTCGGTGTTGTGCGCAACGCTGTATTCGAGCGCATCCTCGACCTTGCTCTGGTCGGGCGCCGTTCGCATATAACCAGACGGCCGGGCCATTCCGATTCCGTATTCGCGGGCGCGCTCGCGCCATTCCGCCTTGAGGCTCTCTTCGTCGCGACCGTCCTTGGAACGTCTGGTTTGATGGGCGAGGTTTTGTGCGGCGGCGGCGCCGTTCAGTCCCTGACGGGCCATCGCCGCCTCGATGTCCTGGCGCCGACGCGAGAACGCCATTACCTGCTCGCGGGTGTATCCCCTAAGCTCCCAACGCCCGTCTGCGCCGGTCACATCGATGCGATAGCCGAGTCGCTGTACTTCGCGCGCAAGCTCCGAGCGATACACCGCCGTTGCAAAGCTCTGCGAGCGGTATATTTCGAGCGGATCGAGCCCGCGCCACGCGCCGTCGGGACGTATCGTCATGTTGGCAATGACGACGTGGGTATGCAGATGCGGGTCGGGGCCGTAGCCATCATCGGCGCCCTTTGAAGGTCGGGCGGCAATGTGGTCGAAGCGAGCTGCTACGATGTTCCCGGTGATCACCCATTCGTGCCCGCCGTGCTGGCGTGACAGCGAGAAGCGCTCAAGCTCGGTAAGAGCGCGGCTGACCGCCGTGTGATGCGCCTCGGCAAGCTCTGTATCACCGGCAATTAGCGCCTGAATGCTAACCGACTTGGGAGCGTTGAACGTCGCGTCCCATCCGGCGCGGCGTTCGTCGCTTCCCTTGGCTGTATGAACCAGCACCTCTCCGTTGGCCGGATTGAGCCCATTCAATACAGCGCGAAAATCATCTGGCGAAACCTCGTCCGCGAGACCGAGCGTCTCCGCTCCTTGACCGAACCACTGTCCAGCAACTCGGCGCTCCTCGGTGTAGTAATCGTCCTGGGAGTATTTCTCCTGATAATAAGTCTCGGCCTGTTTGGCGCTGACCGCACCTTTCGACATTACCAACATCGCTTATGCCCTTAGCCGTCTGCCGACCGGCACCTTCTGGCCGCCCACAGCGTTGATTACGCTCTCGCTCGGTTTGCGGAGATCACGCTCCAGGATTGGCGTGGCGCTTTGATCGGTCGGCTGCTCAGCCATCAGCCGCCGAACGAAGCCTGGATGCCGCTTGACCGGCGCCAGATATGGAATCGTCACTCGCGCGCGATGATGCCCGGTGATGCACAGGTATCCCTGGAAGGGTTGCAGCATTTGGATCTCGCTGCCGAGCACCGCGCTTTCGATCAGGCGCTGCGGATGCACGCTGAAACTGTCCCGCTGCTCGCGAACAGCGGTATTGGTTCCGATCTGGGTGCGGCTGATTTCGCGCTCGCCGATCTGCGCGCTTGACCAGCGCGCCGTGTCAGCCTCGCCGGTGCGCAAAATCAGCTTGGTCGCCGGCGCCGCCGCGAGCGTCGCGGTCTGCTCGTGACCGTAGATCGCGCGCAGCTGGGTAATCGCTTGAAACCCCAGCACCGCGCACAGCCCGCGTTTGCGGCCGCGAACCACCAACGCCTCGAGTTGGCTCTGGCGCTTCAGAACCGGCAACTCGTCGGCGATAATCCAAACCTGCTCGCGCCGATCTTGTTCCGCCATCAGCCTGCGGACGATGCAGTCAAGCCACACGCTTTGCAGCGGTAGCGCTGCATCTCGCGAGTCCTCGGTCGAAGTCAGGAACAGCCAACCCGCACGTGATTGCGCCCATTCGAGCGCGCTCCACGCCCGGTCCGCTTCACCAACCAGATAACGAAACGGGTTGGTCGCGTTGAAGGCGGTCGCGACGATTCCCGCACCCTGATCGTGCGCGCCGGGATCGATAAGCGCCTCGGCCGGCGCGCCCCGCAACGCTTCCTTGAGCTTCGCTCGCGGTAGCGCGAGCAGCTTCGGGATGTCGCCGGCCTCGCGCGACTTCACGCATTGAAGGAGGCTGACGATCAGGGTGCGAGCTGATTGCCGGAAGAAAAAATCAGCGCCGCTCTGGCCGAACATATTGGACGGGTCCGGAATTAGCGCCGCCGCCAGCGCCTCAGCGTCCATCGCCTCGCTGCCGGGCTTTAGCTCCCACCACGGCGACCAGCTAGGGCAGCGCGCATCGAGCGGATTCAGGATGAGGTCGCCGCGCGCGGGCCGGTAGAACTCGGGGAGGTATTCGCACTCGGGGTCGAGCACCACTGCGGTTTGGCCACGTTCCTCGATCTGGCGCAGCATGCGCCGGATTGCAGTCGATTTCCCTGAGCCGGGCGCCCCGACCAAGAGGAAGTGCTGCGGCTCGATCTGGCGCGAAACGCGGATGCCACCGATCTCGACCCCGTCGCCGCCAAGCTCACGGCGCAGACGGCGCTGCGGAATCACGTCGGTACCACGAACGTAGCGGTCGTCCGTATGGTCGCGCTCGGGCCGGAAGATGACCCAGACCGCCACGACGAAGATGAAAGCCGTAATCAGGAAGCCCCACGGCGCATAGTGCCAGAACCATCCGGGGAATGAACCGCCCGAGTAATACTTGTAGCAGAGAAACGGGTACATGCTCGGGATGGTGTAGCGCGCGCCGCGATAGGGCACCGAGCCGAACGGCAAAGGGATGATCTCGGTGAAGAACCAAGTCAAAATCCAGCACCAAAAGTAGCGGTGGGCGGCGACCCCGCCGTAGTAGCCGGTCCAGTACCAGACCAGCGTGAACGTCAGAAGCGCCCAGGAAAGCAACGTCACGACGGCCGCGCGCGCCGCCATCTGGGTCCAGATCGCGAACGATGCGCCGCCTGACCGCCATCTGACCGCTCGGTAAACAGCCGCGCTCATGGCTTCGCCTCTTGCGCGCCGTCGAGGCGCGCGAGGTACTGACGCGCGGTATGCTCCGCGGCTTCGATGATTTCGTCCACTGTGTTTGCCCCTACGGTCTGGTCGAGCGAATGAAAGAGCGCCGAGCGGGTCTTGATGACTTCGAACAGGAGCTGGCCGTAGCGCTCGGCCTCGGCTTGCTCCAGCCGCTCGCACGCCTTCGTGAGCGC
Organism: Binataceae bacterium (SeqCode); assembly: GCA_963803045.1. Taxonomy (GTDB): domain Bacteria; phylum Desulfobacterota; class Binatia; order Binatales; family Binataceae; genus Binatus. Next base: position 6,260 of record CAWDLC010000001.1, read on the forward strand.
CGCCAGTTTCCCGCCGAGCGCAGCGAGGGGCGCGGTATCAAAACTCGTTTGGCCGCCGCTCTCGAAGTGGTGGACGATGAGCGATTGGAGCAGCGTGGTCGGCGAGACGTTCAAGCCCGCAGCTTGCGTCTCCACCTGCGCGGTTATCTGTTCCGGGAGCCTGATCGTGTAAGTCTTCTTCGTTTCGTCCGCCATCTTGCTCAACCTCCTGCTTGCAAGCAGAGGTAAACGGAGTGCTTGCATTGAAAAATCAAGGGGTTTTTCGTTCTGCTGCTGCCTCTCCCGATTCCTGCAAGCACGTCACGAATCCCGCTGCTTGCATAATGAATTCGCGGGTTTCTCCCGCAGCCGCCGCTCCGCTGCTGCAAGCAGCCTTCATCAAGGGATGAGTGACGTGTCATAACTTCTCACGTGCGAAGCACGTCATCGAACGTGATAATCGCGCGATTCATGTCGCGACTGCGGGTGTGGCGTTGCTGAAGGCACGGTAATGACGGCTGCTAGTACGGCAGCAGGTAGTTGAGGAGCTGAACTGCACCGAGCGCTACAGCGCCGCCAAGTGCAGCCCTGGCAAAACGCTTAGCCGCTTCGTTATCGACGCCGCCGATCGCATAAAGAAACCCGGCAACTATCAACGAGCCGACGATAAAGATGTGCGCGCAAGGCCCGCTCATGAAAGTTGCGAGGATGTTGAGCGGCTGATCCCAAGGCAGCGCTCCCGACGATAGTGGGGTTGCCGACGCGGTGGCGGGGACAAGCAGAGTGAGGGCGGCGCCGTACACAGCGGCGGCATGGCGTGCTACAGATTGCCTCATAGGATGTACTCCCGGCGATTAGCGGAGCCAGAGGGCTGTCTATGCTTCGGTGGTTGCATGTATGCAGATTTAGTAGCAGACCACAGTGATCGATGCAAGCATCTCGGAGCGCGGTGTCATCGGGAGTCGGACTCCTCTGGCGGGTGGCCGCTGATTCGGGGGATTCAATGGGGTTGGGTGCTGAAACAAAGAAAGCGGGGAAGATGAGGAGCGGAATAGCGAACCTTGTCTGGTTGTCGGCGGTCGCCGCCATCGGTTGCGCCACTCCATACCAGCAAAGTTCATTTCGGGGTGGATACTCTGACACGCGGATCGACTCGAACACGGTTATGGTCTCGTTCAAAGGCAATGGGTTCACGGGTCGGCAGAAGGTCGAGAGCTACCTCCTGTACAGGTGCGCAGAGGTCACGCTAAACGACGGGTACGATTACTTTGTCCTAGCGAGCGAGGACACCGAATCGAAGCACGGGTACTCGTCCACACCGAGCACATTCGCTTCCACCACCTCTGCGTCTGCCATCGCGACAGGCAATTCCGCCTTCGGACAAGCTCAAACCTTTGGGACACTCAATCCTGGACACACATTCACTTACACGAAATACGGGGGTGAAGCGGTCATAAAGATGTTTAAGGGAAAGAAACCGGGTGACGACCCAAGAGCCTATGATGCGCACGAGGTCAAACAGTACCTGGGTCCCCAGATTACCGCGACTCCCCCATCTTGAAGCTGACCGCGTGGCACTTTTCATTCAGCGCGAGACGCCATGAAGTTTTTCCACATCGATTGGCTGCCCCGGACTCGCTGGGGCTATCGGCTCGTTAGCCGCTTCCATAACAGTTCGAATTCGGCCCTCAAGGATCGGTTCAAACGGTATTGGCCGACTGAGCAGATGATCGCGTTCGCGACAAAACTTGCGCTGATCCGAGTCATCCAGTTTCAGTTCAATCAGGACGTTGCGAAACTCTCAGAAGAGCTGGTGAAGAAGAACGCCGAGATTCAGCAATGCCTTCCGAAACATAAGGCTCTGCGGCTTGCGGATTCCGAACTCGGATTTCGGTTGGTCGCTGGCATCGATGCTTTCATATTTGAATCGCGCTCAGCGTACGAGATCCTCGGAGCCGTAGTCAGAGAAATCGTGGGCAATATTCTGGGCAAAAAGGTGGATGAAAGGGCGTTGCGCGAAGTCCTTGAGACGAAGGTCCACGACACAACGTGGATCGACGACTTGCATGACGAAAGAATCACGTTCTTTCATCGGACGGCGCCCTGGATTGCCGTTGAGGTCACCGAGAATGACCCTCCATACGAAATTCGCGTTCTTCGACGAAACGCCTACGACCTGGAATCGGACGTTAGCGCCGCGTTTCCCCTTGGCATGCTGAACCGGATTTTCTTCGGGTTCGACGGGGCCGTTGCCGTTATCGAGGAATGGCTACTGGAGGAAATTGATCAGGCCGAGAAAGGCGCCGCCTCATGAACCCAGGGAATGCCTGCCTTCTTCGAGGCGAGCATTATGCGACGCTCGCCGTCTCTCGTACAAAAACACGGCTGCGGCCGAACCGGTCGCCAGTGGAATAGCAGCCTCGCCTGCGCCATTCTCAAAGCGCGCGCGGCATCCCACCGGCGTATGCTTGGGTCGTCCACTACTGGAGCCATAACCCGGCCATCGCACCGCAATCAAAGGCCTATTCGAAGGTGATAATCCGCTCCGTGCGGCTCGATCCATTCAGGAGCGAATTCATTTCCTCGGCTTCATCAGAGAAGACGACTTTCACGATGGCGAGATCCAAGAGACCGCGTACTACCTTGCGAATTGGCATCTGTTCTCGACCGATGAGGACGCGAGACGCGCACATCAAACGTACCCGCTGGCTTGCAGGGTCAGCTCGCCGCCGGGGTGCGGGTCGAGCCTATGGCGAAAGTTGTTTAGAGATTGAGTCTAACGCTTGCCGTGTGGCCAGCAGTGCCTGCTCCCATCTTTCGCGAGGGAAGGTGGTCCAGTCGTACCCGCGTCCGGAAGGCGTTGATTTGACCGAGTTCACCAGTTCTGCCATCCAACGCATCTTTGATTCGACTGTAGCAGCGCACGATGCGGCAGCCTCGCTAATCTCCGAGGCGCGCGCACGAAACTTCGCAAAATCGAAGTTGTCCCAACCGGTTGAGCTCCGCATCAGGCGATCCGCCTGATTCCAATTGTTCTGGTCCGGAAGCGAGTCGACGGCGCTGCGTAAGAAGCTGATCTGACTTGCGAGTTCCCGTCGCCGTGCCTTGGAAGCCTCAATTTGGCGGAGCAATTCGGCATTTGCGGCCTCTGCCAATCCTTTCGTGAGTGCCACGTATCGGGCCGTTATGGATACAAGCACCACGGTCACCAGAACGCTCACGATGGACGTCGCGGCTTCTATCGCGGGTGAGTTGATATTCAGCCAATGCCACACAGTCGCTGTTTCCTGGTGGGAACATTTCTCAATCCCTCGTGGGCTGGGGGCATGTCTATGCCGCGTGTGGTCTCTGCTAACATGGTTTCGTAAGTGGCCGCCGCAGGAGGAACAAAATGTTCGCCGACGAGATCGATCTGAACGCTAGAATAGGCTTTTCCGGTGAATTGCTTGAGGACTGTGGACCAAACAGCCCACCTGGGTATCAGCTCTGGCTGCGGGAGAAGCGCCACACGAAAGTTCCGCCTGGTGAATTTTGGTTCTACGTTAACAACCTTCAACCCGACTTCGAAGCCTCGACTATTGGTGCGGTGCGAAAACGCCTCGGCAGCGCGGGTCAGGCCCTCACGGTTCGGATAAAGCCTCGCCTCTAGCGATTGAGACTGCCTAAGGCTTCAAGCATTGCTAGAGCGCTGCTAACCTTGGAAAATTGCTGTTCTGTCGCTCCTTGATTCTGCATTTGCCGCAGAATCGACTTGGCGCCTCCCGTCTGCGGCTCTGTTTCTCTTGCTGATTCAATCGAGGTTACGAATTGCGGCAGCAACTCCTCCGATAAACCCGCGTCTTGGAGTTCCGCTGCGGTCGGCGGCGGAAGGGTTCTGAATCTTGTGCCTTCTGGTTTTGGCGGCATTGCAGGAGTCTGTAAGCCCTCGAAGCGCTCCGCCATTTTTATTAAATGCTGCTGTGCGGCAAGAGCCGCATCACCAACGATTAAATATTCTTGAATGGCTGCCTTCGCGTCTTGAAGCAAGTTGCTGAATTTCCGAAGCGTTAACAGGGTTTCGATGTCCATCGTTTTGGCGTCCTTTTCCTTCGGCAAAGGTTTTACCGCGTATCTTGAACGACAAGCCATATGATGTCAGTCTAATCATATGACTGATGCTTCTGCAATGCGGGCGAATGCTTCAGAACGGCCCAAGCCGCTTACCGGGGCTGCTGCCCTGGAGTGGCTGGTTGGATTCGCCACGCTCGACGTGAACGCCCTTGTACATGGTCGGCCGGGGGACCTTCCAAACGTCCTTTATGACTTGAAACGATGGCTGGACCTTGAACCCGGGGAGCCGCTTAACGAAGAGATCAACCGCTTGGAGAAAGAGCCGCTCAAGCTCCCGGCGCTGATCAAGGAGGTAGCCGGACTCATGGACGCGCTCGCCGAGCGGCGGGAGTTTTCCGCAAAATATAAGGCGGGCAAGGTGCACCTCCACGCCGACCGCCTCGCGGTGGACGGCGCGAGGGCCTTGAGTTACCGCGACGGGAACTTACGGGACGCCGTTATCCGAGTCGCCCTCGATGATGTATACGAAAACCCCGAGCGGGCGCTAAAGGTGCGGCGTTGTCGAGAGAAGGCCTGCAGGAAGCTATTTTTCGCCAATCACGGCGGCCAACTTTATTGCGGCCATCGGTGCGCCACCAATGCCGCCGCCCGAACCTATCGCGCGAAACAGAGAGCGGAGGGGGAGAACAAAGGCGGCGATAAGCAAACCGCCGGAAGAGGCACTTCGCGGGCGCGTCAAGTGATTATCGTCGCCAAATGATAAAGGGGCGACAATCGAATCGTGTCCCGGCCGCTATTGTAGTTGCCGGTCCAAAACTGACGCGGGTCGCGGATTGAAAACTGACCTCAGACGGGACAATAGGGTGTGGAACGCGGGCGAGTTATGAAGATTGTTGTTCTTGGTGCTGGTGCTTCCAAAGAGGCAGGATATCCACTCGCCAAGAAATTGATGCCCGCAATCAAGCGCGAGGCCGTAGGTAGTAATTTTCTCAATCTGAAAACCGCATGGGACACTTGGATTGAGTTCGTGGAAGGGCAGACGGGAGTTTTGGCGCTTTTACTGAACGACCCGAATCCAGAAGTCGTTTTGTCCGCACTCGACTTGTGTGCGGCGGCAACCGAGGCCGAAGGACTCGGATGCTTTCGGGAAGAACACGCTGATGAAGCTTTGTCCCAAGTGCTGAGTGATGGACAGATTCCGCATGATTGGTGGAAGTCAAAAGCCCACGAAGATTTGTGGCGATCCGAAGAGACCCGAAACCGTTTTGTTGATTGCCTTTTATGGTTTTTTCGTTTCAAACATCATGAAGATTCGCTACCGGAAAACCGAAAGCGGCGCGATTACCTTCGAGATCTCTTGGCCAAGCTCGATGGGGGCGATGTCGTCGTCACTCTGAATTGGGATACCACCGTTGAAAGAACCTTGGCTGAGGAAGGCCGCTGGAATCCATTGACAGGCTATGGCTTCGAGAAGGATCTCCAAACCGGAGAGCGGGACGCGCTCGAAGCGCTTCCCGCTGGGTTTCCCAAGAAGTCAGAAATCACCGTTCTGAAGCTCCACGGCTCACTTGGATGGCATGACTCTCACGGAACGATCTATTTCTCCAACGAATATTTTCTGCCGGAATTTGATTTTCACTACAATGGGGTGAGGCGCGCTCTCCTGGACCCTGCGAGCCCGTCGTTTGGCCCCGATCACAGCCCGGTCCTCGCTTATCCTTCATTTCTGAAACAGCTTCGCGGCCATCAGATGCAACGAGTATGGCATTCAGCGGCGGAAGCGTTTGGACAGGCTCAACAAGTCAACGTCTGGGGGTACAGCCTTCCGGAAAGCGACATGGCAATGAGGACGCTGCTGAATCCGCTTCGCTTTCGGTTGGACGAGCACCAAGTTCAAGTCTTCGTGCACGAGCCATACGATGGTGAAGTGCGCAGCCGTTGGCGCGAATTCTTAGGGAACGAGGCCCGGATAGACCGATTAGGACTCGGGGCTCTCTGAGTGCGTAACGCTTCGACGATGGGGGGATTGACGGCCATGGCGGACCATCTCGAAGAGCTGCTCAAAGACACTCCCATGGGACGGATCAAATTGCTGGCTGCATGGGACTCGCTAAACACCGAAACACAAATCAGGCTGCTCGGGGAGATGAGCGAAAAGGGTCGCACGAAAGCTCCCGAAGCTTCCGACTATTCGATTTGGCTCAAGGCTCTGTCGAGCCCAAGCGAGTACGTTCGCTACCTCGCCGCAAGAGGGACCAGATTCACGCGGGACGACGGGATCGAGGACAAGGTCAGGTCCGACCAAAGCCCGTTGGTCCGATACTCGCGAGCAACAGGCATGCTCTCGAACGAGGATTTCGGCCGCTGCCCGAAAGAGCAGAAGCTTGCCATTGTTTCTGACGATGACCCTCCCAAAGCCACCAAACTGGCCAATTGGGTCGAACACGCGGCTGAAAGCAAGAGTGTCAGCGACGATGAGATTTACGACGTGGTTCTGGAATACCTCTCCAACCCTAAAGTTCTCCAACAGCTTCGGGAATCAATCTACGACTTCTTCGGCGACGAGGAACGGGAAGAAGGCTTCAAGTTGCTCTGGGGGCTGCTTCCGAAAGTTCCCATCGCGGTTGCTCGTCGCTTGGTCGTTCGCCTTCCTTGGAGAGGCGTATTCAGCGCTGAGCCCCCTTCCGACGTGCTGACTTGGCTGGAAACAAGCCCGTATCTGGAGTCTCTGCTGTGGCGCGAGGACGCGCCTCTGATGGAGCTGCGTAGGAAGGTATTCTTCTCGACCGACCCAAAATATGACCTCGCCAAAGCCGAGGCAGTATGGGCTAACTTTTACCTGGATCTCCGAGAACTGCATGATCTTTTCAACCAAAACTCAAAGCTACTGAGCACGCTGGCGATGTTCTCTCGATCCCTGTCTCCCGTCATGCTTCTGGCGCTCAAGGATTCCGTTCGGAAACGGGGAGGAGAAGGAGGTGTCACATGGTACGACGTTCGCTCCTGCGAAGAGCATTTCGAGTCCGCGCTTGCGAAACTCAGGGACGGGAAATTGAATTCCCTATTCGGGAGGGACGAGGAAATTCGATTGCTCAGGGTCTATGGGCTGGCTAAGAGCGTAATGGGTTGGAGCGAAACCGAGCCATATCTCGATGCGCTCCCGGAGCCTCTCAAATTTCTCGGCGACAAGGTCGTGAAAGGCGACACGTGGGGAACATTCCGCGAGTTTGCGAAGCAAATTGCAAACCCTCGATTCGACCATTTGCTGCCGCGATTGGAAGACCTGAATCTTGCGGAGGAGAGCGCGACAGCCGCCAATGAAGCGAAGGAAGTGAACGATGCGCGCGAGGCCATCGAAGCGACTGCCGCGGCGGGGAAGCCCATCCAGGGCAGTAGCCTGCTCGGCAACACGATTATCGTGTTTGGAATAGTGGCTGCGCTCCTCACAATCCTTTTCGCCGTGGGTGGTATCCTCGACAATGAAAATCGCAACTTCCGCTCAGGAGTGATCGCGATGGCGCTCAGCGCTGGCGTCATCGTTTTCGCCGGAAGCCAGTTGTTCCGTAGTTCGAAATGATGTCGAAGCCCAAGCCGCCGCTCTCAAAAGAAGACGCCATCGCGCTCACGCGTGGGGAATATGCGGATGTCGTCGAGAAGGCGATAGCCGCATCCATTGCGCCGCTTGTCTGGTTCGAGCCAGATGCAGAAGGCAGCCTCAAAGCACGTAACAGCAATATAA
>CAWDLC010000002.1:0-17577 GCA_963803045.1 Binataceae bacterium (SeqCode)
CTTACCCGATTGCCGGATGCGCGGGATCACGCCGACGTAGCTCGCGATCGCGCCGGGGCTATCAAAGCGGGCTGGATCTCCGAGCTCCGCGATCAGACAAGCGGCCGTGAGCGGGCCCACGCCTTCGATAGTCATCAGCAGTTTACCCACCTCGTGATCATCCAGTTTACGTTCGACGTCCTGCGCCAGGTCCTTGAGTCGGCGCCTTAGCACATCCAGATCCTCACACAGGTATTTAATCCGCAGCCGATACGGCTCAGAGTGATGGGCCCCAACGGAGTTTTCGGCCGCCTCGATCAGATTGCGCGCCAACTCCTGGCCGATCTTGTGCGAACCGTCATAAACGATCCCCGCAAGCTTCTTCACCGAGACGCCGTGGAACGATGCCGCAGTCGGATAGCGCGACAGAATCGTGGCTGCGAGCTGGCTCTCGAGCGTGCGCACGTAACGGGTGAATTCGGGAAAGCCCAGGTCGACCGCTCGGTGTAATTGCCTCAGACGGTCGGCGAAGTCCTTCGCAACTCGCTCCCGCAGTCGCTCCAGCTCACGCAACTCTTCAGTCACCGAATCGGGTAGCTGCGCCGCGCGCGGGCGTTTCTGCTGGGCGAAGCGCGCGATCCCCAGTGCACCGATGGCATCGGTTTTGGTGCGCCGCAACTCCTCCTCGGCAAAGCGAGCCGTGCGCAACGGATTCAGCACCGCGACCACGTAACTCTTCGCGATCAGGGCGACGAATAGATTGCGCCAGTAATGCCCGGTCGCCTCCAGTACCGCCACCATATGACGCTCGGCTCCAATGTCGATTCCCGCAAACCGCATCATCCCACCTCCTTCCTTCACTCGGTTCCCCGTGCCTCGGAGCCGGAACTCGCGCTCTTGCTTGTCCATGCGAGGACGCCCTTTGCGCCTCTGGATACCGTTCGAGCCTTGAGCCCCGGACGAGGGCGCCAATCTAGCGCACAAGGATTTACCTTTAGCACGGCCGGCGGCGACACCTCTCCGGGAAACCTTCCGCATCTTAACCGATCTCATTCATTGGTTGGCTCGCCGCGACGGCGTCGTTGGCCAGGGAAAAGAGTCCTGGCCCGCCTCCGCAGATCGTCGCGGCTTCGCATCTAAGATTCTTAAACCACCCCCTACCCAACCCCGCATCTTTCCACCTCGGCCTCCAGAATTTGTGAGAGGCCGAGGGGAAAGATGCTCATTAAATAGCCTTTTCCTCAAATACAAGGTCCCCGCGAAAATGTTGCGCGGGAATGAAAGCAACGCGAAACACGCCCTGCCCGATGACGGGAAGCGGGCACAAACGAACAAGGAGGTTCGTAGTCATGTCAGTTAACAAGGTGATCATGATCGGCAATCTGGGAGCTAACCCCAACATTCGTGCTCTGCCGTCAGGGCAGAACGTGGCGAATTTCTCGTTGGCGACCACGGAGCGGTTTACAGACCGCAATGGCGCGAAACAGGAGCACACCGATTGGCATCGGATCGTCGCATTCGGACGGCTGGCCGATACGTGCGCCCGGTTCCTGAGCAAAGGCCGTCAGGTGTACGTCGAGGGTCGGCTTACTACCCGCCAGTACGAAGCGAAGGACGGAAGCGGCAAACGCTACCGGACTGAAATCGTGGCGCGGCAACTCCGACTGCTCGGCAACCGCACGAACGGCAACACGGCCAAGGCTGAAGCTTCCGACGACATCCCGTTCTAGCCGCCCCATCCAGGGGGAACCGTGAAAGCGGTTCTCCCTTCAACCATCAACATCGCAATCGGAGATTATGAAAATGCACATCTATGCAATCGTGACTGAGAAGATTATCAATCTACTTGAAAACGGCGTCGTACCATGGCGCAGGCCGTGGACCTCGACCGGACTGCCGCGCAATCTCGTCAGCAAGAAGCAGTATCGCGGCGTAAACTTTTTCCTGCTCTCGGCCTCGAAGTACGTTTCACCTTTCTGGCTCACGATCCGCCAGGCTAACGAACTTGGCGGACACGTCCGCAAAGGCGAGGAGAGCACGGTTGTCGTGTTCTGGAAGGTTGACGATGCTAAGCAGAGCAGGGAAGACCTCGACAACGAAGAGACCGAGGAGAAAGGACGGCGCCGGTTTTTGCTCAGGTATTATCGCGTGTTCAACGTCGAGCAGTGCGAGCTTCCGCAGGCCGTTCTCGACAAACTCCCAAAGATCGAAACGCACGAGCAGGACCCGATCGATGCCGCCGAAAAGATCGTTGAGGGAATGCCGAAGCGACCCGCAATCGAACACGCCGGATCGAAGGCGTTCTACAGCGTGCTTTCCGATAGCGTCACAATGCCGCCACGCGAGCTTTTCACCACAGCCGAGGAGTATTACGCGACGCTCTTGCATGAACTCACGCACAGCACCGGCCATCGATCCCGGCTGGCGCGTGAGACGATCCTCGAAGCGGCAGCGTTTGGTTCCGCCGTCTATTCCAAGGAAGAGCTTTGCGCCGAAATGGGCGCCGCTTACCTTTGCGCCGAAGTGGGGATCTCAACCGCGGTCATCGAGAATCAGGCCGCATACGTAGCCGGCTGGCTTAAGAAGCTTCGCGACGATCGCAAGCTCCTGATCCACGCAGCCGCGCAGGCGCAGCACGCCGCGGATTATATCCTCCGAGCCCCGCGCACAGTCTGAAAATCGGCGGCGCTCGCGCGATGCGCGGGCGCCGCGTTATTCTATAATTAGCCTTAAACTCAAGGGACTTAAAATTCTCTGGCGCGAAAGCGCCGTGCGGGTTCGAGTCCCGCCCCCGGCACAAGAGATCCACGTCGTTTTCGATGGCGCGCGAGAAGGCCGCGCCTCTCATGCGTACCCGATTCGCGAAGCCGCAGTGATCGCGCGCTACGCCACTGTACATCTCAACACGGTGTGGATTTAACAAAACATCCTGGGGAAAAGTGTGGACCCCCGCGACGAGCGCCGACCAACACATCATGTGTAGATGCAGTAACATTTGCGTTAGCCGCAACAATCGCTTAGATTGCGCGCGTTCCGACACTTTGTGTTGGGGGGACAGTAGGCATTGGGTTCTGCGCAGCGCGAAGTCCGGCGGCCGGATAAGGCGCACTTCGCTGAAGTGCTGAAGTTCATCACTTCATTGTTGATCGTGCTAGTGCTCTTCTCTGTCCTGGTGATCAAGCCGAACGCTCGCACGACTCCCGACACGACTACCTTCAGGGTGGCCGACGAATCGCGAGATCCGGCACGCGGCCCTTGGTTCGCGACCAGCCCCGCAAACGGCAGCATCTTGATGCCAGTGTCTAGCGCGGACTCCGATTCAGCGAGCTTTGGGTTGCCCATTTCCATGTTGGGAGAATTCGCGGGTTTCTTAGCGCGCCTACATCAGGCGCGCCAGGAGGGGAAGCATGAAATAGTCGGAGATATCTGGACACTCGGAGTACAACGGCAACGTGGTAATCGCCGCCGCACGACGTGCGGCGTAATGCCGCCGTCACGCTAGGCCGTTTCGGCCATTGCGGTGCGTGCGGCCGTTGGAGTGGCCGCTCGTTTCGTACGCTTTGTAGCGCTCCAGTTGCTTGTAGATCGTTCGCCGCCCGACGCCGAGGATTTGTGCGGCCCGACTCTTGTTCCCGCCGGCAAACGATATAGTCCGGGCAATCAACTCGTTTTCAACCTCCTCCAAAGTGGAGCCAAGACGGACCGTGAAGCCCAGACTCGGCCCCGGTTGAGAGGAAAGCTCTTTCGGCAGATCACCAACCGACAGCATCGGCGACCTGGACATGATCACGGCGCGCTCGATCGCGTTGCGCAACTCGCGCACGTTGCCCGGCCAGGAATGGGCCTTGAGCGCGTCGAGGCAATCCGGCGCGATCCCCTCGACTGCCTTCCGATGCTCCCGGTTAAATGCGCGGATGAACTCTTCGGCTAGTAATGGCACATCATCGAGCCGGTCCCGCAGCGGGGGAAGTTCGATCGGAAACACGCACAACCGGTAGTACAAATCTTCGCGTAGCCGGCCCTCGCGGATAGCGCGCTCAAGCGGACGATTGGAGGCGGCCAGAATCCGCACATCGACCGCAACCTCCCCGGAGCCTCCAAGCCGCGAAATCTTCTTATCTTCGAGAACGCGGAGCAGTTTGGCCTGCATCTCCGGCCGCATCTCTGTGATCTCGTCAAGCAGAAGGGTTCCGCCGTTCGCGCGTTCAAAACAGCCTTCGCGACGGCGATCCGCGCCCGTGAAGGCGCCGCGCTCGTGGCCAAACAGTTCGCTTTCGATCAGGGTCTCAGGAACGGCCGCGCAATTGATGGGGACGAAAGGCCGGTTGCGGCGCGGCGATTTATCGTGGATTGCGCGTGCGGCCCGCTCCTTCCCCGTACCGCTCTCGCCAGTAATGATCACCGGCACGCTCGTGGGCGCGGCTTCTTCGATCAGGCGTATGGCCCGGCGTATCGCTAGCGACTGACCAACCAATGTTCGCTCGCGAGTTTCTAAAAATCGAACCCCCACCTCCGCCGCACAGCCGAGGCGTACAAATAGTAGGATTGTGGATAACCTGTCAACAGACCGCTTCTTTTTACCCCGCTGTTAACAAAATCTTAATGACCGTGCGGAAGGATGTTCTCGCGTGGCTCTGCCGCGTTCGTCTAATCTCAAGCGCCGAACCATGAAGGGCGATCGCGCTGACGAGCGGGGCGGCGGCTCGCGCATCGACCCCACGCGGCTAAATAATTCCCTCATCATCATCGTCGATACCTACGAACCCGCAACTGCTCCCGAACGGCGGGAATTCGCGTGTGAGTCCTCCAGGCCGGAGTGTGCCGATTTTGCACACCGGATCGGTGAAATCGGCGAATCACCTAAGCTTCTCGGGCGCTTTTCGCCAAGTGTGCAGAAATTGCACAGGGACACTTTCTCTTCCGCCAAATGATCGCCAAATTCCTCTGCCCGAGCGCGCGTCCAGAACCGCGTCGCCTCTGGTTGGTCAGCGTTCAGCGCAGATCGAGCAGCGGCATCGCCGTTGCTCAATGAGTCCTCGGAAGAGTGTGGGGTTGCGGAGAGCTTTCGATGCCGGGGGTCTTCTATGTCGTACCAACCGCCACGCCCAGTCACGCCGCGGACACTCCTGTCGTCCGCAATGATCGATGAGCTTGTCTCCGATCCATCGCGCGCAAAAGGTCTGGTTCTCGAATCCGTTCCAGAACTCTTGACTCAGGTCGCGTCGCGCGTCGCCGCGCTCAAGACGCTCGAAGGCGCGCTGCTCTCCCTGATGCTGAGCCAGCGTATCGCGGCGCGAAACTTCAGCAACGCGAGTGCACTGCTGGCTGCGCCCGAACTCGCCAAGCTTTTCGGGGTACCGGAATCGTGGGTCAGAGAACAGGCTCGCCTCGGCAATCTGCCTTCCATCAAACTCGGCCACTACGTTCGGTTCCGGATAGAAGAAGTCGAGCGCTTTCTGACGGAGCGCGCTAACCAAGCCGCTTGACTTCGCTTCGGTCGTGCTATACGCTGCGTATAGTATGACCGGTGGGGAGATTCGTGCACTCAGGGGAAAACTGGGCTGGACTCAGGTGGCCTTGGCCGAGGCCGTGGGAGTAACCTCAAACACCGTGGCTCGCTGGGAGCGCGGCGAAATGACAATCTCCGAACCGGCCTCCAGACTGCTCCAAAAAATCGCCGCCGAAGAAAAGTCGCGGACTGGGAAGAGGTGAGGGCGCTATGGCTTCAATCAAGCGGTTCCATCAGAACGGGTGTAAAGGCGAGAATTGCGAGTGCGCGTGGCGGCTTGACTACCGTCCCCTCGGAACCAGGGGGCCTCGCAAGCGGCTTTATTTTCCGACCAAGAAGGCGGCTGAGAAGCATCTTGCCCAGACATCCGTAAAGGTCACGCGCGGCGAATATCTCGACCGCACCCAAATCCCAACATTCGCCACGATGGCCCGCGAATGGGTCCAGTCCAAGACGGATCGCCGGCCAAGTTACACGGAGACTTTGCACAGCCGCCTCGAAAAATACCTGCTGCCGCGCTTCGGTCCTCTCCACCTCGATCAGGTCTCCGTTTCCGGCATTGAGAAGCTCCGTGACGACATGCGCAAACTCGGTCGTTCGCCCGTTACGATCAATGGCGTCATCCGAATGATTGGCGGCGTCTTTAAGATGGCAATGCGCCGAGGACTGTGCGCCATCAATCCAGTGGACAGGGTCGAGCGCGCCTACGCGGGCGAACGGGAATTGACTCCCGATAGCGGCGCCGAGGCCGACGCCGACCAAGCCACGCCGGAAACGGTTCTCGCGCCCAACGAAATCAGCCTCATGCTTGCGCACGCCGAACCGGGCCTCCATCGAACCCTTCTGACCTTCCTTGCCTCCACCGGGCTTCGATCCGGTGAGGCGCTCGCTCTGCGCTGGGGCGATTGTGAGCTTGACGGCCGCGATCCCAAAATCTACGTGCGCCGCAGCCTGTCGTGGGCGCGCGTTCAGGGCGAGGACATCCGACCTCGCTTCTATCCGCCAAAGACGAAAGCGGGTCTCCGCATGGTCAACATTCCGAGCGAGCTGGCCGCCATTCTCAAGCGCTGGAAGATCGCTTGCCCGACGTCCGAACACGATCTCGTATTTCCCAACCTGGATGGCAAACCACTGCGTCGCTCGATCGCGCTGCGGCGCGGCCTATGGCCGGCGCTTCGGAGAGCCGAACTGCGCACGGTGAATGTCCACAGCCTTCGTCACTCGTTCGCATCGGCGCTCATCGCCAAGGGTAGTCCGGTCACGGAGGTACAATCCATTCTCGGCCATAGCTCGCCCGCTATCACCCTGAATGTCTATTCGCACTGGTTCCGCGCCACACGGACGACGGCAATGGACAGCGTGGTGCGAGACCTCCTTTCCAGCAAACCAGAAAAAAGTGGGCATAAAGTGGACACTGGAAAGACCAAACAGCCTCGGGCAAAGATTGCCCACTTATCGCCGGTCGCCATAAATACCTGATAATAAAGAGGATATGTGGGTAATGCGAGAGGGGGGACTTGAACCCCCACGCCTTGCGGCACCGGATCCTAAGTCCGGCGCGTCTGCCATTCCGCCACTCTCGCGCGAGTTAAAAAGGTATTGGAAACCCGGCGCGTTTTGAAGCGTTACTCGATAACGCGCTGCGTCGGCGTCGCTACAGGCTTCGGAGTTGCGCGGATATGCTCGAATACCGCCTTGTTGGCGGTGGCAAGCTGGCCGACGGCGGCCAGGATTCTATCCGACATCTCGGCGGCGGCGTCTTTGCCGACTCGAAACACGGAGGAATCTTCGTACACTTCGCCCGGCAGTCTATCGGAATAGATTGTGAACGCGACCGATACCGCGGACATCGTGCCGGAAAGCTTGCTAACCCCCGGAAGTCCCGTAAACAAGTCCAGGCACCAAAGATGCACTCCGATTCCATATGCGTCGGCGTGATCGACGAGCCGATACAGGACCGAATCGCGAACTTTGTCTTTGAAGTCGGAGCAGAAGTCTTCGCCGACCGGATCGGAGCAATGACAATCCACCAAGACGCTGAGTCGGTCGTCGTTGCCGCCCGCTCGGCTGTGCGCGGGAAAGATCAGCAGAACTAGGGCCAGCAATCCGATTGAGGCTGCGACATTCGGTTTCAAAGTAAATGGCAGGGTAGCGGAGTGGCGGCGATCTGCGCAAATGCATCTTTTTCTGCATCGCGACAGCGCCCTCGTCGCATGATAGTATGTCGCGGTTATTATTAATGAGGGAGTTCGAACATTATCTGATGCTGCCAAACATGAATCAGTCGGGGCGAAATCGCCTTGAATCCGCGCGGCGTATCGTCCCAGCCATTGCTGCCGTCGCACTGGTATGCGCGGCCCTTGCCACTCATCGCGCATGGGCCGACGATCCCAACGCGGTAGTTGCCACGGTCGGCGATCACAAAATCAGCGAGAAGGACCTCGACGCAAAGCTCAAGCCGCAAATCGAACAGATGCGTGCGATGCTCGAAAAGCGCGTCGATCAACTGATCGCCGACAAGACTTCCGAACTCAAGCGCCAGACGCTCGAGTCGATGACTGACGACTATCTGATCGAGCAGGCAGCCCAGCGCGACAAGTTGAGCGTCGATGACTATTTCAAGAAAGAATACGCCGGCAAATCGGCCGTGACCGAAGCCGACGCGAAGAAGTTTTACGACAACAACAAATTGACCGCGCCGTTCGACAAGATCAAACCACAGCTGATGGAATTTCTGAACCGCCAGGCGCTGCTCGAACGCCTGCGCAAGAATGCGCCGGTGAAGATTTTGCTCGAGCCCAAGCGCGTCGCGGTGAGCAGCAGCGGCCATCCGGCGCTCGGCGCCAAGGATGCGCCCGTCACGATCATCGAGTTCACCGACTTTCAGTGTCCGTTCTGCAAAAAAACGGAAGACACTCTTCAGCAGTTGCGGGCGAAATATGGCGACAAGATTCGCATCGTACACATGGACTTCCCGCTGCCATTCCATTCACACGCGCTTGATGCCGCGAAGGCCGGGCGATGCGCCAACGAGCAGGGCAAGTTCTGGCAGTTCCGCGCCGCGGTGTTCGCCGATCAAAGCAAACTGGCGCCCGCCGATCTGAAGGCGACCGCCAAGACGCTCGGACTCAGTACCGGCCAGTTTGACGCGTGCCTTGACAAAGCCAAATACGAGAGCCAGATCAAAACTGATGTGGCTGCCGGCGAGAAAGTCGGCGTGGAGGGAACGCCGGCGTTTTTTATTGACGGCCGGCCGCTCACGGGGGCGCAGCCGATCCCGAAGTTCGAAGAGATCATCGACGACGAGCTGGCTACGGGCGGCGCCAGCAAGCAGGCGTCGGCACGTTAGCTTGATAGCGTGATCGCATGACGTCGTGCAGATGATCCGGATGCACTGATCGACGTCGGCCAGCCCCTAAACCACCTGCCCGATTTCAGAGCCGTCGGACGGCCCGGCGTCGAGCTCGAGCGACCAGTCGGCCGAGGTGATTTGAGGGATGGTGATTGCCGCTCCCATGGCTTCTCTTAATACCGGGTGCAGGGGTCAGCCCCTGCTCAGAGACTCGCTCCCACGTAAATCACCACCTGGTCGCTTTTCAGAAGCAGCGTGCTGCCGGACGAAGCGAACCATTGAAGCGCGTAATTACCGAGTACCGGGAAATCCGTCGAGACAGTCGAGTAGGTGGCGTTGGTGCCGTCGCCCGACACGGTCATTGCGTCGGTGATGACGCTGCCGCCCGGCTGTTGAATCTTCATCACGACCGTCAACCCGGTCAGACTCACGGGATTTGCCGCGGGCCGGGCCGGCGGCTGCGGATTCGGGAAATATTGGATTACCTTGCCGACCTCGCCGACGTGAATCGAGGCCGCGCATGCGACCGATGCCGCAAAGACGACGACGAGCAGCGATGCCAATATTTTTTTCACTTCAATACTCCGTCATCGGCGCGGCGATCGCGACGCTTGAAACCATCGGACTGGAGGGAACGAAGGAGGCGCTCAGCGAGGAAGTCAGCGCGACGCTCGCCGTCATCGGCGCTGTCACAACAAGGGTCGGCACTTTCGGGGCGGAAGGGTTCCAGGCGCCGATAATCGTTCCGGCGCTGTGAATCAGCCCGGAGAGCCAGGTTTTCAACGCACGTCCGGCCGTGACGGCTGCGCCGTTGCCGAATGAACCGACGAGCGCGACCTTGGCAGCTCTCAGTGCAGAGAACGCGCCGCCATCTCCGAACGAACCTCCGCGCGCAAGCTTCTCCGCGCTCGACCCGGCGATCGCGCCGCCATCGCCGAAGGATGCGCTCGGCTTTGCCGCTGCTGCTCGCGACGCCGTGAACGTGCTGCCGTGGCCGAATGATGCGCTCGGCTTTGCCGCTGCTGCTCGCGACGTTGTGAGCGTGCCGCCGTTCCCAAGAGGCCTGGACTCAGCGACTTTCACGGCGCGCGATGCGCTGACGGCCCCGCCATTTCCGAACGCTGCCGAGACATAGCGTATGACTCCCAGCACGACCGAGCCGATCAGCGTTCCGCCGTTCCCGAAAGAGCTGCTGCGCGCGAGCTTCAAGGCTCGCGATGCAGCGACCGTCGCGCCGTTGCCGAAAGAGTTGGACCTCGCGACCTTCTCGGCGCTCGAGCCACTGACCGTCCCGCCGTTGCCGAATGAGTCAGAACGCGCGAGCTTCAAGGCTCGCGATGCTGCGACCATGCCACCGTTGCCGAAAGAGTTGGACCTCGCGACCTTCTTGGCGCTCGAGCCACTGACCGTCCCGCCGTTGCCGAATGAGTCAGAACGCGCAAGCTTCAAGGCTCGCGATGCTGCGACCATGCCACCGTTGCCGAAAGAACCGGCGCGCGCCACTTTCGGCGATCGCGACGCGGTCACACTGCCACCGTTGCCAAAGGAACCGCTCACCGCGACCGGCGTGGGCGTGGGTGTCGGCGTCCCGCTGGTAGGTGTCGGCGTGGGCGTCGGAGTTGGCGTCGCCGCGGCCGGTGCGATGGCAATCTGGACGCCCAAGATGTTGTACGAACCCGAAGGAACGGCAACGGTCTGACTTCCGGTCGCGCCGGCCGCGCTTAGACCGTAGTCCACGATGCAGGTGCTTCCAGCCTGAGCACCGTTCTGACTTTCAATCGTGCCCTCGGACGGGGAGCTGCATGTGTCCGTATAGGCTGCCCAGTACACCATCAGTAGCCGATCGCCGGCGGCTATCGTAGTGATCGAATTGCTGGTGACGGTTGCGGCTGGGTAGGCGGCGGCAATGTTTCCCGTCCCAACGACATCCTCGGGCGCGGTGGTGTTTGCACCACTGTACCCGACCGCAGCCCAGGTACCTGTCACGCTGCTGCCTACACTCACAGACGGATTTGTGTCCCCAGTCTGCATCACTCGGCGCAGGACAACTCCCCAACCGCCATAGCTGGCACCCGCAATGTAACCGCTGAATACAGCCGTCCAGCCAGTAGCACTCGGCGCTGCGTTGTAACCCTCCACCGTCGCAAACGCGATATAGACCACATCACCCGGAGACCAGCCGACCGGCAATGTCACGGTGACTGAAGGACCAGCAGCATAGGAGCCATTGGTGGGCGTGCCATGCAGCGGCGGGTTCGCCGCCAGCACCTGACGTGGCAGCGCCAGAAGGAGCAGAAATAGCACCAGCAACGGAACGACAAGGGAGCGCGCTGCTCTTAACACTGAGAAACGCATCGGCTATCCGGCTGTCACCGTCACCGTCACGGTCACGTTGATCGTGTAACCGCTCGCGATCGGCGCGGCCGTGAAGGTTGCCTCGCCGAGCAAGGTGCCGGTCGTGCCATCGAGCGTCGAGTTGTTTGCCATGAACAGCCCCTGCAAAGTCACCGTCGCGTTGCCGGTGTAGACCGCGACCGATGCCGAGTTGCTGACGCTCCCGGCTGACACGCTGCCCGCCGTGAAGGCCGGCCGCGTCGAGTTCGTCACTTGCGTGGTCGTCACCTCGGCGGCTGGACTCCAGCCGTTCGAGGCGAGAGTGTCAGTGGTGGCAAAGGTGGGCGCGCTGGAACCGTAAAGCAATCCGACGTACCAGGTCGGCGACGAGACGCCGCTCGTGATCGTGTCGGTCAGATAGAGGTTCGCGCCCGCGGTCGTGAGCATGTTGTGCGCATGCCGCGTCCAGACGACATTGCCCGCGCGGTCGCGGCAAACCACGTCAAAGATTTCGACCGGGTGCGCCTTCAGCGTCGCGCCATGAACCTGCTGCGCCAACGCCTTAGTGGTGGCGATCTGCGGAGTGCCGATCGTCAGGGCGGCTACCGCCATCACCGGCAGAAGCAATTTCCTGAAGCTGGTCATTTCTGTCTCCTTTCTAGTTTTCGAAGCTATATCTCAAGTTGAGCGCGCAATTGCCGCCGCCGAACGTCGCGCCGAGCGCGCCGGCAATTATGACCGCGACGGTTCGCCGGCGGCGACTATTGCCGCGAGCAGAATGCACAGACAACGCACGCTCCTCCGCTGCTAATCGCGGGCACGGTCACGACAATCGCCGTATTCGCCGCGCTTGCCCGAATCGGCGGAAACGCATCGTTCAGCTCCGGCGCGCCGCCGCCCAGCTCGTCAAATTCATACGACAAAGTTCCGCCCTGAGTTCCCGTCACGGTTACAACTCCGTTTACGGTCGAGGCGGGGCTGCTACAGCTCGCGTCGATCTTCCATAGATAGTTCGTCAGTCCCGCGGCCGCCGGGCAGGATATGCTGACGGACGCCGCGGCGGAGCCGACTGACGAGCAGTAGCTCGTCACGTTTGGCGGCAGCAGGCGCGTCTGGAGCTGCGCACGCGCCGGCGTCGCGCTACCGGCAAGTAGTATGCCGGCGAGTAGAATACCGCAGACTAAATTTCCGATTTTCATGTCAGCTCCTTCGCTCAAACATCCGCACATTGCGGCCACAATGACGAATAGCACTGTCATAGGAGTCCATTCAGGCTGAACTATGACACCCTGAACTCTCTTTGATTGGGATTCTTCGAGTTTGCTGGAGCCGATGATCGTCATCTGTGAGGCGGACTCGAAAAGGCGCAAGTGGACAAGGGGCGCATCGCGACGGCGAAGTTCGTCAGGCTGAAAAAATCGCCGGAGCCGGGGGTCCCTGGGCTCGGCAGACTCTGCTCTTTTGGGATGACACCAGGAGCAAGACGGCGTGCGGGCGCATGTTTTCTGCGTCGCGCGCCACTGCTAATCTGTCCGCATGCCAAATCGTCGTTCCGCAGTGATGGCCGGCGCGCCGGAGACGCCGGACTGTTCCTCTGGGGAGCCGACCGAGGCTCCCGACGAACCCGACCAACGCAGCCGCGGCTTTTTCGAGCGACTCTTCGACCGCTTCGTTTCGCCGACGGCGCTGGTACGCTTCCTCGGTTACGTCCGGCCGCATCTATGGCTGGTGGCGGGTGGCTCCGCCATGGGCATTCTTAAATTCACGCTGCCGCTGGCGTTTCCGCTCGCCTTCAAATACGTCTTCGACGTTCTGCTGGTTCCGCAGCCGCATCCTGAGCATTTGAACCAGATGATCGACAGGTGGTGCCGCGGGATTGCCGCGACGCTTCATCTGGGTGCGGGATCGGCGGCCAAGCTCGAAGCTTTGACGGCGGCGCTGTTCGCGCTGTTCGTCGTTCAGGCGATCGCGACTTACTACCGCAATTACTGGGCGAGCATGGCGGGTCACCGGCTGATCTTCGACCTGCGCTACGCGCTGTATGTGCATATGCAGCGCCTGTCGCATTCGTTTTTCGATCGCACGACTTCGGGCGCGGTGGTCTCGCGTTTCATTTCCGACATCTCGATGGCGCAGAATTTCGTCGGCTCCGCGATGATAAACATCTGGATGGACGGCGTGTCGCTGGGCTTCGTGATTTGGTTGTTGTTTTACCTCAACGTGCGGCTGGCGTGGATCTCGCTGATAGTCATTCCGTTCTACGTCGCGGTGATCAGAATTCTCTCGCCGAGAATCAAGGAGACCAGTCACGACCTGCAGGAAGTCGTCGAGGAGTTTTCGGGCGAGCTGCAGGAACGCGTCGCGGGAATCTCGACAGTGAAATCGTTTGCGCGCGAGGCCGACGAGGCGCGCCGCTTCCATCAGCGAACCACCGAGCTTTACGACCTGACGATCGAGAGCGTAAAGCTTTCCTCGACCCATCAGATGTTCACCGAGTTCATCTCGCGCGGCGCACCGTTGATCGTAATCTGGGCAGGCGCGCTGATGATCATGCACGGTCAGATGACGATCGGAACCGTGGTCGCGTTCTTCGCGTTCCTGGGCGCGCTGTACCTGCCGCTGCAGCGGTTCTCGGAATTGTCGATCATCGTGGCGACTGCGTTGGCCGCAATCGAGCGGATATTCAACTTTTTCGACGAGACGCCCGAGGTGCATGACGTGCCCGGTGCGTCAGCGCTCAAAGTGAAAAGCGGACTGGTCGAAATCGAGCATCTGCGCTTTGGCTACAAGCCGCTCGACGGGGGACCGCTGCGCGTCGTTCTCGACGATGTGAACCTGGCCGTCCCGGGCGGAACCACAGTGGCGTTGGTTGGACGCTCGGGGGCCGGCAAGACCACGCTCGCCAGCCTGATTCCGCGCTTCTACGAACCGGCGGCAGGCCGAATTTTGATCGACGGCACTGACATTTCGAGCGTGACGCTGAAGTCGCTGCGCGATTCAATCGGGATCGTTCCCCAGGACGCGATCCTGTTCAGCGCGTCCATCTGCGAGAACGTGCAGTATGGCCGGCCCGGCTCGCCCGACGCAAATATTTGGCGCGCGCTCGAGCAGGCCAACATCCGCGACTTCGTCGATTCGATGGCCGACAAGCTCGACACGATGATAGGCGAGGGGGGAGTGCGGCCTTCGACCGGTCAGCGTCAGCGCCTCGCGCTGGCGCGCGTGTTTCTCAAAAACCCGCCGATTTTGATTCTCGATGAAGCCACCTCCGGTCTCGATTCGGAAGTCGAGAACCTGATTCACGACGCCGTGCGCCGCCTGATGAAGGGGCGGACCTCCTTCCTGATTGCGCATCGGCTCGCCAGCGCGGTCGATGCCGATGTGATCGTCGTGCTCGATCGCGGCAAGGTCGTCGAGGTCGGTTCGCATTCGGAGCTCGTGAAGCGCGCGGGCGTGTACTCGCAACTCTTCAACGAGCAGACTCGCAAGCTGCGCCTGACGCCCGACCACATCGCGCGCGTGCCCGGTTCATTGAGTCCTGCGCCGGAGAGAGATCGCACCGATTAGCAGGCCGCAGACGGCGGGTTCGCCGAGGCGGCTATATTATTGAAATCAGGAAGAGGAAGAGGGCGAAGAACAGCGCCGCGACGATCACGACCTGCACGACGATTGCCCTCGTGCTCTTGGCGGGAGCCAACGACAGATCGTCAGTCTCATATCTTATCGTGATCGGCCCGGTGGTCGGCTGAGTTGACGAATCATGCATCGTCGGCAAATTGGTAATCGACAGCACGCTGATCCGTTCCCCCGCCTCTGTGTACCATTTTTCGTACTCGTCGGTATTGGCGAACTGCTTGGTGAAAATAGCCATTCTCACCACCCCTTGCTGACGCCCGCAGGCGCGAACAAGAGGAAATTAAGCATCAGCCGGTATCAAGTCAATTGGAGTGATGTGCTAATTACGCATGCTAATTGGAGCTTTCGCTATTGGTAAGGATAAAAGACGTAAAATAGAATCGATAAGCCGCACAGCATCCACAATCCGGCATGGACCTCGCTACGGCGTCCGGCGGCGAGCTTGGCCAAGGGATAAAGAATCAGTCCAGCCGTGATTCCGATCCCGATGTTGTAAGTGAAACTCATCAGGGCAATCACGGTGAACGCCGGAATGAGTTCGGTGTAATCGTCGAAGTCTATTTTGACGACCGGCGCAAGCATCATCGCGCCGACGACAATCAGCGCCGGCGCGTACGCCGCGGCCGGGATCGCAGCTACCAGGGGCGCGAAGAACAGCGACATCGCGAACAGAGCCGCGACTACCACGGCAGTCAAGCCAGTGCGTCCGCCGACATGGACGCCGGCCGCAGATTCGATGTACGCGCCTGAGGTGGTGGTGCCCACCAGTCCCGCGAACATCGTGGCGATCGCGTCGGCAAGCATCGGGCGTTCGATCTGCGGCAACGTCCCGTCGGCGTCGAGAAATCCGGCGCGCGCGGAGACTCCGATTAGCGAACCCATCGTGTCGATCAATGCCATCACGAATATGGTCAGCAGTACGCCGAAAAATCCGACGCTCAACGCGCCCCGCAGATCGAGTTTAAGCATGATCGGCGCGGGGTTCGGCGGCATGCTGAGCCATGGTGACGGCGGCTTGGCGACGCCCGTGACAAATGCGATCGCAGCCGAGATCAAAATCCCCATCAGGATTGCGCCCGGCACGCGCCGGACCATCAGCACCGCGATCAGCACGAAGCTGAGCACCGCGATCTCGACCGACGGCGCCACGAGGTTTCCGATCCTCACCGGCGCGCCTGCTACGCCAATCGCAACGATTCCGGATTCGTTGAGTCCGATGAAGCTGAGGAACAGTCCGATTCCCACGCCGAAGCTGTAGCAGAGGCCGGGCGGAAGCGCTTCGACCATCCAAGTCCGCACCCGCGCCACGGTCAACACCGCGAACATCGCGCCCGCGAGAAACACGGCGGCCATCGCGGTTTGCCAACTGTAGCCGAGCACCTTCACGACGGTGTATGCGACGAACGCGTTCTCGCCCATATACGGCGCGATTGCGAACGGACGATTGGCGTACAGGCCCATCACGAGCGTTCCAACCACCGCAGTCATCACGGTTGCGACCATCGAAGGTCCTTCCGGGATGCCCGCGGCTTTCAGAATGGCCGGATTGACCGCGATTATGTAGGACATCGTGACGAACGTGGTGACGCCCGCCAGTACCTCGCGCCGAAACGTGGTGCCCGCAAGCTCCAGCCCGAAGTACTTTGCTATTCGCGATTCCAAAAAATGCGTCCCCGGCCGATCCGCGAGGCCTGAATTACCACGTCGCGACGCGCGCATGCCACAAGAATGCGTGTAAGAGCGGGTTTCTGGTATATAACGAACGAATCGCGAGCGGCGATTCACGCGCACATTGTTGCCAGCCGTCAATCCTGGCGCACGCCAAGAGTGAACAAATGAAAGAAGAACAACCTGCGAAGACTCCGGAGGCAAAACCGATCGAAAAGCCGCCGGCGGCTGTGAAGCCACCAGCGCCCAAATCGATAACCACTCTCGCAGTGGACGTTGGCGGAACTGGAATCAAGGCGGCCGCGCTCGACGAAAAAGGCAAGATGATAACCGAGCGGCAAAAGATCAAGACGCCGCGCAACGCAACGCCGAAAAAGGTGATCGCGATTATCGCCGAGCTTGCCAACATGGCCGGCGCGTTCGACCGGGCGTCGGTGGGATTTCCGGGCGTGATCAAAAATGGCGTCGTTTACACCGCGCCGAATCTCGGCAAAGGATGGAACAACTTCGCACTCGAGGCGGCGCTGAAGAAGAAACTCAAGCGCCCTGTACGAATCGCCAATGACGCCGACGTGCAGGGTCTGGGATGCGTGACTGGCCACGGTGACGAACTTGTGATCACACTCGGGACCGGGTTCGGATCGGTGCTGTTCGTTAACGGGCACCGGATGCATCTTCAGCTGGGGCATCATCCGTTTCGCGGCGGTTTCCAGGTGGTTGATCACCGAGAGGGTGTGCTCCCAGACATCGTGGACATGCGGCGGGCGTTGTTCGACGCCTTTTAAAAAGGAAAGTTCCGGCAGGATCTTATCCAGCACCCCCAGCAGGTTGAGCGCACGCAGAAAGAAGCCGCCGGTTGAGGGCCGTCGAAAATGCGGAAAAGTTCGTCTCGCAAACGTTCAGGGGATACTTTTCCTGAGTAACCCCACCGCTTCCTTCATGGCCGTTCGCGTCCCAGTCAGGATATGGAAGCTGAATTGCGCCGCCAGCCGGACCCCGCGGAAGGATGCGCTACGGGATCATCCGTAAATGCGGAAGGGGAGCAAGCTCGCAGGCGTTTTTCCCTCAGATCCTGCGCTCCCCCCAGCGGGTCGTGAAT
>CAWDLC010000003.1:0-7658 GCA_963803045.1 Binataceae bacterium (SeqCode)
TGGGCGATTGACTTCGATACGCTGAAGCCAAATCCTGGACTAACCGCGCATCCCATCTCCAGGACGTTCGAACTCGCCAGCGCCACAGCTCAAAACGGCAAGCTCGTGGTTACCTTACCCGCGGTCGCCGGACTGCCCGTGGACCAGCATTTCGGAAACCTTGAGGGCAAAGAGCTGCGCTTCGGCACTTCGGCGGGAGCGACTTTCGCCGCTATGACGGTTGACGTGACGGACGGCGCAATCAACTGCGAACACGACAGCCTCAATCCCATCGCAGCTCTCTCGCCGATGTGGGGGATGTGGGTGAACTGTATCTTCGGCGGTAAGGGCGTGGGCATGATCAATATGCTCCTGTTCCTGATACTGGGTATTTTCGTCGCGGGACAGATGGTCGGTCGCACGCCTGAGTACCTAGGAAAAAAAATCGGGGAACGGGAAATGGCCCTGCTGATGATCGCCCTGCTCGTGCATCCGATCATGATTCTCGGCCCCACCGGACTTTTCGCGGCAACGAGTTGGGGAATGAAGGCCGAGAGCAATCCGGGCCCGCACGGTTTCTCTCAGATCATGTACCAGTTCTCGTCGGCGTCGGCGAACAACGGCTCGGCATTGGATGGGCTGGGTGTTACCTACGGCCTCAATAACAATCCGAGTCCGGCGCCGACCGCCGTGCAATGGGACATCGCCGCCGGCATCGTTATAATCATCAGCCGCTTCCTGCCAATCATCGCGCCGATCGCGATGGCCGCGAGTCTAGGCGCCAAGAAATCAACGCCCTTCAGCTTGGGTACTCTACGGGATGACACACCGACATTTGGCTTCCTCGTGCTCGGAACCGTTCTGATCATCGGGGCTCTGCTGTTCCTTCCGGTAGCAGCGCTTGGGCCAATAGCCGAGCACCTGGGTCCGATGCCGTTTGGCGGATAGAAATCCGCTGGGTTGGGGAGAAGATGGTGAATGTGCTCGAAGAGGGCGCCGACGCTTCTGAGACCCGTCAAGGTGTTGCGGAACTCGTCTCAACGATCCTCGTCAGCCTGTTCCAGAACGAATGAAATTCTGCCGGGGAGTACATACTTTACGCAATTTGAGGCATACATCACATTGTTCCGGCCAGAGGTTCAAACGGAACTATCGTTCAGCGTTGTCCGTCGCAATAGTCAGTGTGATAGCGCTCTTGACCTCCGCTTCTTGGAGCTTCGGTGCATGGAACATGGGCAGTGAACCTTGCAGTGTTGGCGAAGGCTGCGCGAGATACCCCATGAGTCGCAGTAGAATCAAGGTATTTGCTGTGGCTCCCACCAACTCGACTTGGATGTGGCCGGGGCCGAATGTCGTATCTTCCAAGGAAAACGCTCCGCCCCCATATACCAGCTTTGCGGTAGGCAGTGAGCAATTCGCACAGTTCAGTCCATCTAAAATCTGCTCCTGCGAAGCACCTATTGCGACGTGGTTCAACTTAGGTCCGAGCCTCGGAACCCGGGGAATTGCGCTCCGGATGAGTAGTCCCATCGTCATGGCAGGCGATGGCGAAGATAAAGGTTCTGATTGCGCCCATGTAGATGCGTGGATTCCTGAGAGTATGAAAAGCATGGAAAACGCAGCCGTTACGAATGATCCGAATGACAGTATGACTTTAGACATAATACCCTCCCCACATGGCAGTAATCCTGCATTGGGTGCAGGGGCTGGCCCCTGCAAACCAGCATGGGTTTTTTCGCTAACTCCGTTCCGTGTTGTCTCCGCTCCGTGTCATCCTGAGCGGCGAGGTAATCTCACTCGCGCCTGAACCTGGCCCGGCGTTCGGCCTCGAGCGCGTCAGCCGCCTCGGGGGCCGGAGCCACGGGCATCCATCCCTTGGTGTAGTCGGTATCTTCCCAGGATCGATCGCTGGGATCCCAGACATAGGGCAGCTCGACGATTGTCGCTGGAGAAGTGATGGCCGCGAACGCGCGCATCGCATCGCTCACGATCCGGCGCTGCAATTCGGGTTGATTGGGCGGACCGGTCTGATGACCGAGGGGAAAATTGAGGAACACTGCGCGCGGCGGTTTTACCGAGCGGGTGATGTCGAGCGCCGACGTCATGCACAGCGTGGGAATTCCCGCTTCTTCCACCGCGCGCGCGATCAGTCCAACGGACTGATGGCACACGGGTCATGCAGGGACGAGGAAGAAGGCGTCGGCGTGGGCGCGTTTGAGCTCGTCAACAATTTGCGGAGCAAGTTCATCGCGGACCTTGCGCGCCGAATAAATTCCGCCCATGAAGCTGAACGCGGGATCGACGAGCTTGCCGATCACGCCGGCCGCTTCGAGCTCGCGCATCCGCTCGAGCGGGAAGACACAGTTGGCGTCGCGCTCGGCGTCGCGAGTCGGATAGCCGAAATGCCACACGCTGAGTTCGCCGGGTCGCGCGTCAATGGGGATGCGGCGATAAGACGTGTCCTCGCGATGGAAGCGCGGCTGATCGCGATACAGCATTCCGCCCGAACTGATCATGGCGACCCTGCACTCGGCGAGCGGCTTGGTCAGCGGCGTGAACGGCGTCGATTCGTTCTCGACCCATCGGTAGGGAGTGAAGTCGCTGTAGAGGCTCGCGAGTGCGTGGAATGTATGCGACCGGCATGGTGTTTCACTCCTTCACTCTTTCACTGGTTGACTCTCACTCTACGATGGCGCCGAACCATTCGGCAAGGCGTGCAGAAATCAGTGCGAATAGTCACTAGATGTCCGTTTACATTTTAACTCGCCAATCCAAGCTATGAAGCGATGTTTCGTGTTTAGGGATGCTCCTGTTTAGGAATGCTTCGTATTTAAATGATTTTTGTTTAATTCCTGCAAAACGCGTCAAGAGGATTTGACTTAACTTTGAAAGAAGGCCACCTTATCTGCGGAATGAATGCGCAGGGTAAAGAGTCATGCTTGATCGGCGGAACGTGCTGACAAGATTTGGTGCGAGGCGGGGTGTGAGCTTGTTTTTGATCGGGTCAACTGCATGCGTCCTTGCGATGTCCGCGACGGTGTCGTGTGCGGCGGATCTCGGCGACTTGAGCAACGGCGCGGTTCACGACACGAGTGCGTCGTCGAGGACGGCGGCGCCGGTCGCGGCTGCGCCGGTTTGGGCGCCCTCAATCGTAATCGGCGGAGCGCCGCCAACTCCGGAAGCCGCGCCGCCAGGATCGGAGCCATCGAGTAATCGTCCAGTGAGGAGCTATCCACCGGACACGACCAACTATGCGAGACCGGCAAGACCGAACGAAAAGACGCCGTAGAGTAGATCTGTGACGCAGCCTGGCGGTTTGAGAAGGCCGCTCCAGAACGAAAGTTAGGAGATAGACGGGCTTGGAGCCGAGCCCGAAGTTAGAAGCGGCAACCAGTAAACCAGGAATCGTGAAATGGAGGAGCGAGGATCAATCAGCCATCCTCGCGGGGAAAAATAATGCTCAGACGAAACCTGTTCGCGCTCGTCGTGTTGCTCGGCCTGATTGTTTCGGCAGCATTCACGTCATGGACGCAGGATACTTCAGGCGCGGGCAATAGCTCGCCGCCGATCGCCAGGAGTTGGCCGCCCGATTTGACGAACTATGCGCGCCCGGCAATCTCAAGTGACTTGATAGGCAAGGGTCTCGCGACCAAAGGCTCTTCGGCGCCGGGGTTCTTCGTAGTTGAAGTACCCAATTCTTCTGGCGGCGAGCCCGACCTCGCGATCAACCCGCTCAACCTGAATCAGATCGTGGTTCACGCCGGATTCGGGGGATGGAGTGGAAGCGCTGCCAACGAAGTGTCCAACGACGGCGGCCTGACCTGGACCCAAAAGTTCCAAATTCCTAACCCTACGGGCGTAAGCGGACAGGGCGGATGTCCCTGCGACATCACGCACGACTATGGTCTGGACGGCAACCTGTACGGGACGTATCTGGGCCCTACGGATATCTATTCCGGGTCTAACACCACCCCAATTTTCGCCGGTCTCATGAGTTACTTCCTGGTCGGTGGCGTCGCACAGATGACCAACTTCAATGCGATCGGGTCCGCCGATCAGCCTCAGCTTCTGACCAACGTAGATCCGACGACTGCGGGCCAGAACAACACCTACGTAGCATACGATGACGACGCCAGTAATAACGTGAGGGTTTCGGTAGCGCTTGGCACGCAGCCTCCGGACTTCGTGAAGGACAACGTTTCAGGGGTTTACTTCGGCGGCGGCACCAACCAAGGCCAGCGGATAGCAGTCGATCCCCGCACCGGCTACATTTACACCCTCTACCAAGGTTGTACTTCCAACTGCGGCGGGACTCCCAAGACGATCGCGTATGTACTCAATCGTTCGCTCGACGCCGGGACCACCTGGACTCTCAACGGTTCCGGGACGGGAATCACGGTTGCGTCAGGTGTGACCGTTCAGCCGACGCCGAAGTTCGGCACGGTCAATGCTCTGCTGGGCGGCATCAATCACGCGGCCGTCGATCCGACGACCGGTGATGTTTACGTGGTCTTCGGAGCCGCGAACGGCTCCGCAAGCCAGGGAATCTACATCGTCCAAATCACGTTTGATAACGCCAGCCCCAGCAACGCCATCATCGGCACGGTTCACCAGGTCTCCCCATCCGCGGTTGAAGCGGCATTGCCGCAGGTTGCGGTTGCGCCCAACGGGACCATCGGCGTTGTCTACACGTCATTTGACGGATTCTCCCCGGACGGCTTTCCGATCTATTCGGGACATTTTGCGTACAGCACTGACGCCGGTGCGACTTTCACTGACCAGGATCTCCTGACCTTCCTGTCGCCGGCGACCGACAATGGAGACCCCCGGCAGCGGGTGCTGGGCGACTACCAGGAGTTGAAGGTTGTCAACGACCTGCCGCCTGCCAACGCCGGCGCCACCTTCTACGGTGTCTTCACCGGCAACGGCGCGGCGCTGGGAGACGCGACAGCCAACAACGATGCGATTTTCTTCAAGGTGACGCTGGCTCCGCAAATCAACCTCAACCCGAACCCGGTTGCTATCGGAAATGTCTGCGAAGGCTCAACCGGACAAGCCCAACTGGAGGTGTCGGACACGGGCGCGGATAACCTGCTCATCAGCAGCATAACCCGGACCTCCGGAAGCTCGGATATCTCGCTGGCGGCCGGCCCGACCTTCCCCGTGAACATCAGCCCGAACGCCAATTTCGACTTCACGTTCGCCTGTAAGCCGACCTCGTTTGGCGCGAAGACCGCTACCTTCACCATAGCGAGCAATGATCCGGCCAATCCGAACACTGCCGTCACCGCGACGTGCAACACGGGGTCGGGTACGGCAAACGTAACCGGCAGCGGCATTTTCAGCACCGCGGTTTGCGCCGGAACGTCTCCAACGCAGACGCTGACAATCAACAACGTCGGGGCGTGCAACCTCGACGTGGCGTCGGCGGTGCTCACCGGCTGTTCCGGCGATTTCACGCTGGTGAACGGGAGTGAGTTCCCGGCGACGATCAGTCCGGACTCGAGTCTCGGCGTTGGCATTCAATTCTCGCCGACATCGCAAGGACTACAGACGTGCTCTCTCACGATCAACAGCGACGACCCGAGCAGTCCGGCATCTGTTCCTCTCAGCGGCGAGAAGGGAAATGGAAAAATCAACGTAACCGGCAGTGGCATTTTCGGCACCGAGGTGTGCGGCGGAAAGGCTCCCCCGCAGACGCTGAAAATCAACAACACCGGCCCCTGCAGCCTCATCGTAACGTCGGCGGTTATCTCCTGTGCCGATTTCACGCTGGTGAACCCGGCTGAGTTCCCGGCGACGATCAGTGCGGACTCGGAGCTCGACCTCGGCGTCAACTTCACGCCGACATCCGGAGGACCAAAGTCGTGCACTCTCAAGATCTTCAGCAACGACCCGACCACCGCCGAGGTCGATATTCCTCTCACTGCGACCACGCCGTTGGGTTCCTCGCTGCTGACGGTCCCGGCGGGACTCACTTTCCCACCGACGGTGATTCAGCAGAATTCGGCGTGTCCTGCGAAGATGAGCGTCCCGGTCACGGACGCCGGCGCGTGTCCGGTGACGGTCAACTCCGTTACTCTCACCCAGACGAGTTCACCGGCGGATTACTCGCTGACCGGGCTTCCGACGTTGCCGGAAGCGTTGCCGGCGGGCGCTCAACTTGGATCCGGCGACCTTGACCTGGTCTTCGAGCCATTCACACTCGCCCACCAGAGCACGGGTACGGTAAACGTCACTTTTGTCAATGACCCGATCACGGGCGCCACCGCTACCGATGAAGTGCCGTTCTGCGGAGAGGGCACCAATCGCGGCATACGAGTGCTGGTAACTCTGGGCGGTGTCCCGGTGTCAACGACGGTGAAACAAATAAGCCTGCAGCACGCGTATGGACCGGAACAACCCAACGGCGACTGGCAAACGAGACAGACCATCAAGCACGCGCCGTTGCAATCGTTTGGCGGCACGGCGCCATGCCCGCTGGTCATGTTCCACGCGGAATTTGGCGGCGCCACCGATCCGATCCAGCTCAAGGATGGCGAGTATCGGGTCAAGGTCTATCTCAAGGTTGGCAAGAAGCTCAAGCACCAGGTCGTCAGAGTTCTCATGGACGCGTGCACCTTCACGAGTGTCATAGTGCCGTTCTGATCGTATAAGGCAGCAAACAGCGGGGCGGCCGCGAGTCTTACCTCGTGGCCGCCCCGGATCTTCTCCCCACACTGTATCTCAGCCATGCGTCCCGCCTCGCGCACGTGAACCAAGCTTGAGCGGCTGGCACGCCAGAGAGTCAACAGCAAAGCCCGCTACCAAGTCGAAGCCATGATGGGCGGTCCGGCCGTCGAGGTTCTGCAAGCTGCGGAACGCCTGCGCGCCAAACTGATCGTAATGGCGACTATCGTGCGCTGCGCGCAACGAGCGAGTAATGATATTCGAACATGCGCTCGCCTTCGATCCGCAGACCCGCCCGCTCCATCCGCTCCCGCGCTTCGGCAGCGGTGTAAACATGGTCCCGTGGAGGACCCACCGGCCGTTCGACGCCGGCGTTCCAGTCAACTACGAGCACGGTTCCGGTCGGCTTGAGCAGGGCAGCTATCGCACGTAGCGCTTCATCGCCGACCTCGTGCAGGACGTTGAGCGCAAGGACGCGATCGGCCGTTCCATTAAGCTTCGTGATTTCATCGGTATGAACCGCGCTGAGATTTGAGAGCTTTTGTGTTGCAGGCTTCGCACGCAGCAGATCGAGCATCTCCTGCTGTTCGTCGAGTGCAATCACCTGCAAGTCGGGCCGAGATCGCGCGAGCTCGATCGCGTAGGTTCCGATGCCCGTGCCGAAATCCACGACACGGCCGCCGGCTGGCGCCGCCAGCATCTCAAAGACCTCATCCGGCGGCAGGTGCACGAAGCGCCGACGGGTCGTCGAGCAGCGCCGCCCGGGCCGGGTCGAAGCGCTGGGGCTGACGAGCGCCATGCCGATCGTCATCGCCACGTGCGCCGTGGTGATGTCCGGCGCGATGGTGCGGGTCGTTCTGGTTCTTTTTTATGAGGAATTCCTCCGCGTGGGCTGATCGCAACTTGCCATGCGGCTGCTGATCAAAGATAGAGCCGCGCTGAGCTAGACGGCGAGGGTTCGATTGCCGGGATTGCAATTCTTGGCTGCACTCTTGTCGGGCTCATGATCC
>CAWDLC010000004.1:0-19427 GCA_963803045.1 Binataceae bacterium (SeqCode)
TGTATCGCTGACACGGTCTCCGGCTACAGCGTTGATGCCAGCACAGGCGCGCTCACACCCGTGCCCGGCAGTCCGTTTCCGACGGGGAACCTTCCCTCCTCGGTCACGGTCGACCCCTCGGGTCGCTTCGTCTACGTCGCGAATTTTTTTTCCGAAAACGTTTCCGGCTACACTGTGACTGCCAGCACCGGGGCGCTCACCCCGATAACCGGCAGTCCCTGGGCGACGGGCGGGTTTGCCACCTCCGTCATCACCACCGCCGGTCCATAATCATGCTGCGAACCGGCTCCTGAAGCGAGTCGACCGTGCCGGACGGCATCTTTGCAGGCATTCAGAGCGGGCTGCGCCGAGAGAACGCCGGCCAGCCCGGGCAAAAAACCGCGTCCTTTTTACCCCCGGAGATGTTGCATTCTCGTTACGAATATAACTATATTTTCCCCCGTAAATTGGGTGGGGGTAGTCCCCGTTTGGGCATGATCGAGGACTCGGGGGAACGAGCGAGGGGCTCGCTCCGCGCATAGACACACTTGGGTGAGGAGGAGTTCATGAGACTGAAATCAAGGCTTTTGAATGTGGTCGCTGGCGTCGCAGGCGCGGCGCTAATCGCTTCCAGCTTGGGCGGTTGCGCTAATTTGCAGAAGCCACGCGAGTGGGGAGCCTGCGCGCTCGTCGGAGGAATGCTTGGCGCAGGCGTGGGCGCAGCCTCGGGAATTGTCATGGTCGACAATTTTTCGGGGCATGACCACAGCCGCCAGAGCGCCAGAGCCTATGCCGGTGTGGGTGGAGCAGTCGTAGGCGCCGGACTCGGCGCTTTGGCAGGCCACTACATCTGCGATCCGCTGATTCAGCCGCCAGCGCCGCCACCGCCGCCACCGCCGCCGCCTCCTCCGCCGCCACCGCCTCCGCCGCCGCCGGTCAAGGAGAAGCTGGTGTTACGCGGTGTGCATTTCGACTTCAACAAGTCGAAGATCCGTCCGGGCGATGCCGCTGTTCTGGATGAGGCAGCAACGACTCTGAAGGCCAATCCGAATGTCACGATCAACGTGAACGGTTACTGCGACTGGATTGGCGGGGTTGAGTACAACCTCAAGCTGTCCGACCGCCGTGCGAACGCCGTGGTGGATTACCTCGTGAAAGCCGGAATCCCGTCGAGCCAGCTGATTCCGCACGGGTACGGCAAGACCGACTTCGTCGCCACCAACGACACGGCTGAGGGCCGCGCTCAGAACCGGCGCGTCGAGCTGGTGCCCAATCAATAGGTCGGGCCGAGGCTGAAACATCCGCAAGCGGCCACAGTCTCATCGGGGGCTGCGGCCGCTTTTTCCTCTCCCGCGCCCGTTTTTGCATGCTGACGATGGTGCGCATTTTTTGCTATAGAAACCACCGCTATTATGATGTTTATACGAACAGTCGAAATAAGAGCCGCGCTCGCCACGCTCGCAATTACGGCGCTGTTCGCGGCCTCGCCGGCGCGCGCCCAATCGCAAGCTCCGGACGCGGCCGCACCGGCAACGCGCGCCGACCATAAAGCTGGCGCGGCGGCTGCGCAGGCATCACCCGCCTCGCCGTCGCATAGCGCAGCCGCTGCGAATGCGTCCGCTTCACCGGGGGCGAAGAAGAAGACGTTGGGCCAAAAGGTCAAAGCGCTGGTTGCGAAATATACGCCCGATCGGATCAAGCGCGATCTCGAGTTCAAGAAGGCCGCCGCGCTGTTCCCGGATTTTTGCCGTCATTGGGAGCAGAATTTGCACGACCGCGAGACGAACAATCTGTCGAAATTGAAATTCAGTCTGAAAGATGGTTTCGAGACTGCGACCTATACCGCTTATGGCAAGGTCGCCGGCTGCGAATCGCATCAATCCAGAGACGGCTACTCGATCGGAAAGGTCACCTACGAGGAATTCATCTACTACCTGGTCGGCAAGTCCGAGGATGAAGCCAGGCGCGCGGCGCCAAGGCCCATCAGCGATACTCACACCACGGAAATTTTCCGCTGGGATAACAACAAGTGGTTCTACTAGACCAGTGAAAAAGTGAAGAAATAGATGCAGAAAAAAGCGCCGCCGGAATGTTCCAGCGGCGCTCGTAGTTTCAAAGTGCGCGATTCTAGTTCAATTCCTTGCTGCTGTAGTTCAGGATTCGACGCGCGACAATTATCATGTTGATCTGCTGCGTGCCTTCGAAGATGTCGTTGATCTTGGCGTCGCGCATCCACTTCTCGAGCAGGATTTTGCGCGAGTAGCCCAGCGGCCCCAGCAGCTCGACCGCCTTCTGCGTGATCAGCGTGACCGCCAGGCCGGCCTTGGCCTTTGCCATCGAGGCCTCGAGGCTGTTGCGCTTGCCGGTATCGAGCATCCAGGCGGCCCGCCATGTGAGCAAGCGCGCAGCCTGCAGTTGCACCTCCATCTCCATGAAGTCGCGTTCGACGGCGGTCAGGCGCCGCGGCGAGATCCCGTAGCGGATCGGCACGTTCTGTTCCTTGAGAAAGTCGCGCACGAAGTCCAGCGCCGCACGTCCCACTCCGATTGCCATGGCCGCAACGATCGGCCGCGTCGCATCGAAGGTCGCCATCACGTCCTTGAAGCCGCCTTCTTTGCGAACTTCAGCACTGCCCAGAAGATGATCGAGCGGAATCCGGCAGTTGTCCAAAATGATCGCGGCGGTGTCAGATGCGCGAATACCGAGCTTGTTCTCGACCTTGGTCACCGTCATGCCCGGCGTGTCGTGCTCGACGACGAACGGCTTGATCCCGGCGCGTCCGGCGCTCTTGTCGACCGTGGCCCACACCACCACAAAGCCTTCGGATTTCTCGGCCGCCATCTGGCCGGCGGTGCAGAAGATTTTCGTGCCGTTGATCACCCAATGGTCGCCGTCGCGGGTTGCGGTGGTCGTGACCGCCGACGAATCGGAGCCGAAGCCCGGCTCCGTAATCGCCATCGCGCCCCACTTCGGCTTGCCTTCCTTGAATCGTTTAAGAAACCGCTCCTTCTGCTCGGGCGTGCCCGCCGCCATCACCGCCGCGCCGCCAAGTCCCGAATTGGGAGTTGACAGGTAAAGCCCGGCGTCGCCCCAGCACAGCTCCTCCGTGCTGAGCACGGTGAGCAGATTGGGGCGTCGAGGGGGCGCGGTTTTCGATGGCTCGGGCTTTTTGCTCTTGTCGTCGCCGACCTGGATGTCGGCCCCAGCCGATGCCGACCACATCGACTCGTAAAATTGGGTCGGCTTTTGATGCTCGTGCTCGTCGCACTCGCGTGAGATCGGACGCATCATGTGCTCCGAAACCGCGTGGTACATCTTCAGCCGGTTCAATATTTGTGGTTCAAGTTCAAAATCGATCATGATTTTTCCTCTGTACCGGCCTAGACCGTTGCGATGCCGTCGATTGCGGAAAATCCGCGCGCATTGCGCAGCCACATCTCGACCGGATGCTCGCGGATGTAACCGTGGCCGCCGAGCACCTGGACGCCGTTGTCGGTTACTTTGAGCGCACTCTGCGCGACATAATTCTTCGCCAGGTAACTTTCCTTCAACGCATCGCCTCCCTTGTCCAATTTGAAGGCCGCTTCCCACACCAGCAGGCGCGCCGCGTCGATCTCAATTGCCATGTCGGCCAGCATAAACGCGATCGCCTGTTTGGTCGCGATCGGCACGCCAAACGCCTTGCGCTCCTTGGCGTAGTCGCGCGCGTATTCGAACGCGGCATTCATCACGCCGACGCCCATCGCGGCAAACGCGACCCGCGACTGGCTCATCAGGCGCGAAAAGTCGATGCCCTTGTCGCCGCCCACGCGCGCATCGGCGCCGACGCGGCAATCCTTGAGCGTCAGTTCGTAAGTCGCGAGAGCTTTGAGCCCCATGTTTTTTTCGCGATCAGAAACCGTCGCGCCCGGCGCGCCGCGCGGAACGATGAAGCCGTCCACGCCTGCAAAACCCCTGGCGGCGTCAGTTGCCGCATAGACCAGCATCGAATCGGACTCAGCCGCGAGCGGCACGTAACACTTCGCGCCGCTCAGGATGAATCCGCCGCCGTCGCGCCTGGCCGAGACTTGCAGTGCCGACAGATCGAAATCGAAGCGAGGCTCCATGACGGCCGCGGTCGCGGCGGCGAAGTCGGCGCCGGCGAATCGCTTCAAATACTTGGCGCGCTGATCGTCGGTGCCCATCTCGACGATCGGGTATGCGAACAGCCGCGGCGCGAGCACGTGGATTGCGATCGAAAGATCGCCGAAGCCGAGTTCTTCCGCGATGATCGCGCCGGTCACCGCTGAGCGTGCATCGCCCCCGCCGCCGAATTTCTCCGGGATAGCGCCGCTGACGAATCCGAATTGCCACGCCTTGGCCACCAGTGGGGCGGGAATTGCGCCGCTTTCGTCGGCGGGCCGCGCGGCGGGACGAATCTCTTCGCGCGCGAACGCGCCAACGCTGTCGCGGATCATCTGCTGTTCTTCGCTGAGTTCAAAGTCGATCATGAATTGGAACCCATCCTCGGTTAAAGTAACGCTTTAAGTTCTGACGGGCCCCGCAGCCCGCGAGCGCGCCGGCTCATATGCCGCGTTGGCATCAGGAATTCCTGGATTTCTCCTCGCGGCGAAGTCTTTCCAGCTCGCGCTCGCGCTTGTATTTGGTCGTGTCCTCGATGGTGCGCGACGGCGGCGCCATCGGCTTGCGGATTTTCGCGATCAATCCGCCCGCGCGATGTTTCTTTGGCTTGCGTTGCGGCATTACGGTTACGCGGCGAAGCCGACAAAGCTCATTTGCAGGCCGGTTGTCTTTCCGCCGGCCGCCCGCCGCGAAAAGAAACGATCGGATGCGCATCGAGTGCACGGACCGACGCTCGCGATGTTCGAGGCCACGAGTTCCGCGCGTTCGAGCTGGTCCCGCACGACAGCACGCAAGTCGATAAAGGCTTTGCCGGGACGCCCTGCCCTCGCATGATTGCGCGCACCGGCAATCTCGCGGCCGAAGCGATCGCCAAGGTCGGCGTCAACCTCGAAGCAACACTGGCCGATCGATGGT
Source organism: Binataceae bacterium (SeqCode) (assembly GCA_963803045.1). Taxonomy (GTDB): domain Bacteria; phylum Desulfobacterota; class Binatia; order Binatales; family Binataceae; genus Binatus. The sequence goes on from CAWDLC010000004.1 coordinate 5,017, forward strand.
CCCATCGCGGCGCGAATGGCCGGGGCGTGAGCGCCAAGCTTCACCATCGCGCGGACGCCGGCGCCGGCGATATCCGCAATAACGCCACGCCATCCGGCGTGGAACGCACCGGTTATTTTCCGTTTCGAATCGACCATCAGTATCGGCACGCAGTCGGCCGTGTATATTCCCAGGATGACGCCGGGCTCCGCCGTGACGATCCCGTCGCCCGCCGGCCGAAGCATCGCGGTGTCGCAAGTCGCGGCGTGAACGGCGTTGCCATGCACCTGGTTCAGTCCCGCGACCAGCTTCAGCTCCGGCACCTCGCGACGGATGCGCTCCCAGTTGGCATCGACGGCACGTTCGTCGTCGCCGACCCAATAAGAAAGATTCATCGAGGCGAACGCGCCGGTGCTGACGCCGCCCGTGCGCCCGATAAATCCGTGGCAGATCGCGCCGTCGGGCCAAGCGCGAAGGATCGGGATCGCATCGGGATTCGGCGAAGATTCTATTTGTGCATCCACGTAAAGCCGTTCGATCCTCGCATTTCGGGCCGTATGAGCCAGTGCACAATAGCCTATACTTCGTGCGTTATCGCGAAAATATCCCGATACTCGCCCGCGCTGCGGAATTTCAGGCCGCGGCCACTGATGACGCAGGCGGGCGGATAACCTATAATTCTGATCTTTGGACTTTGAGGTTTTAGCGCCTATGGACGGATACGAATATCTGGTGGCGCGAAATCGCCTGATGCAAGGGCTCGGCGAGGAACTGGCGCGCCTGGCGTCGCTGCCGGCCGCCGAACGCGAGGCCGAAACCCGGCGCATCGAGGCGAAGTTCGACGTCCGACTTGCCGAGTTGTACGCAAAAGTCGCCGGCGAATTTCCGGGTGAGCGCAAAAAAAAGGCGCGGCCGATCTCTGACCCCCGGTAAGCGGCTGGGAATAAGCTTGGATCGCTCAATCAGTATCCGGGGCGCGCGCACTCACAACCTGGCTGATATTTCGCTCGAAATTCCCCGCGACCGGTTGACGGTAGTCACGGGAGTGTCCGGGTCGGGCAAATCGAGTCTGGTTTTCGACACCGTTTACGCCGAGGGTCAGCGGCGCTACGTGCAGAGCCTTTCGACCTACGCGCGGCTGTTCCTGGAGCGGATGGAGCGGCCGGACGTCGATGCTATTTCCGAGATTCCGCCGGCGCTGGCGCTGCGCCAGAAGAACACCATCAAGAATGCGCGTTCGACGGTCGGCACCGTCACTGAAATCAGCGACTATCTCCGCCTGCTGTTCGCCACCGCCGGCCGTACGATTTGTCCACGATGCGGCGGCGAAGTCAGCCGCGACAGCGTCGAGAGTGCCGGCGCGCGAATCCTCGACGCGCCCGGGCTTTACGTCGTACTGGCGCCCTTCGAGGCGGGTTCGCGCTCGGTTGCCGACGCGGCCGGTTACCTGATTGCGAACGGTTACCATCGCCTGTACGCCAACGACGCGATCACCGAGACCACGGAGTTCGCCGCGCGCGCCATCGGCGCGCAAGCACAGCGCGACGGTTCCCGGGCGGATTCGAACGGTCCCGCGGCCGAGCCGAACAGTCCGATGATGGTGGTCGTCGATCGCATCTCGGTAAGCGGCGAAGCCGAGAGCGAACGCGTACGCGAGGCGCTCGAAAAAGCCTTCTACCTGGGGGCAGGACGCGCCCGCGCCGTCCGCGTTGAGCGCGACAATGGTAATGGCAGTACGCACAGCGTCGGCGCGATCGATTTCGACCGGCGCTTCAACTGCTCGCGCTGCGCGACCGCGTTTGCCGAGCCGACCACGGCGATGTTTTCATCGAACAGCCCAATCGGCGCGTGTCCCGAATGCGAAGGCTTTGGCCGCACGGTCGAACTCGATCTCGACAAGGTGATTCCGAATCCGAATCTGTCGATCCGCCAAGGGCTGGTCGCGCCGTGGCGGACCCCCGCCTATCGCGAGATGAACGAGTGGATGCTGAAGCTGGCGCGGCGCAGAAAAATCCGCACCTCGGCGCCCTTTCGCGAGATGACCGACGAGGAGCGCATCTGGCTGCTCGACGGCGAAGAGGGTCCGCGCGCGAAATGGGATGAAGACAAATGGCCGGGGGTGCGGGGCTTCTTCAAGTGGCTCGAGGGCCGCCGCTACAAGACCCACGTCCGAATCCTGCTGGCGAAGTATCGCCGCTTCGTCACCTGCCCCGCCTGCGGCGGCGCCAAGCTGAAGACCGAGGCGCTCAACGTGCGCGTCGACGGCCTGTCGATCGCCGACGTCGGGCTGCTCTCGATCCGTGACCTCGTCCTGTGGCTCGGCAAGATCGGATCGATCCCCGAAGTCGCCACGCGCGCGGCGGTCGTGATGCGCGAGCTCGGCAATCGCGTCGGCTACCTGGTAGAGGTCGGGCTGGGCTACCTGACGATCGAGCGGCAGGCGCGTACGCTGTCGGGCGGCGAGGCGCAGCGGATTCATCTCGCCAGCGCGCTCGGCAGCGTGCTGGTCGGCACGCTGTATGCGCTGGACGAGCCGACCGTCGGCCTGCACGCCGCCGACGCAAGGAGACTGCTCGCGGTGTTGCACAGTCTGCGCGACTTCGGCAACACGGTCATCGTCGTCGAACATGACCCCGCGATGATCGCGGGCGCCGATCACGTCGTCGAGCTCGGCCCGGGCGGCGGCAGCGAGGGTGGAGAACTCACGTACTCGGGTCCGCCGGCGAAGGCGAATCTTGACAGCATGGCGTCATCGCCGGGACGTGTGCTTTTGATGCGCGCGCTTGCCAGGCGGCGCAAATTCACCAGGCGCGATCCCGCGATTCGAATCGCCGGCGCGCGCGAGCACAATCTCGCGGGTCTCGACGTGGCAATCCCGGCCGGCCGGATGGTCTGCGTGACCGGAGTTTCAGGATCGGGGAAATCAACGCTGGTCGAGGACGTGCTCTACAACAATTATTTGCGCCGCAAGGGCAATACCTCGGCGGAGCCCGGCGAATGCGATCGGATCGACGGCTTCGAACTGATCGGCGACATGGTGCACATGGGACAGGAATTGCCGGCGCGCTCGATGCGCTCGAATCCGGCGACCTATCTGAAAATCTACGACGAAATCCGCAAGCTGTTCGCCGCCAGTCCCGAAGCGCGCCGCCTGGGCGTGCAGGCGCGGCATTTTTCGTTCAACGTCACCGGCGGGAGATGCGAGAAGTGCAGCGGCACGGGCACCGTCACGATCGAGATGCATTTCATGGCGGACCTCGAGGTGAAATGCGAGGCGTGCGACGGCCGCCGCTTCCAGAGCCACATTCTCGCGATCAGGCTGCGCGACTTGAATATCAACCAGGTGCTCGATCTCACCGCCGAGGACGCGCGCGCGTTTTTCATCCATCATCCCGCCATCGTCAAGCGGCTCGACGCGGTGATTGCGGTCGGCCTCGGTTACATCCGGCTCGGGCAGACCACCTCGACGCTGTCGGGCGGCGAGGCACAGCGCCTCAAGCTCGCACGATTTCTGCTGGCCGATCTCGAACCCGCTCCGGTTGGCGAAAACGGGAGGCATCTGCCGCGGATGTTCCTGCTCGACGAGCCGACCACCGGGCTCAGCTCCACCGACATCAAGCGTTTGATCAAAGTGCTCAACCGGCTGGTCACCGAAGGCAACACACTGGTTGTGATCGAGCACAACCTCGAGTTCATCGCGAACGCCGACTATGTCATTGATCTCGGACCCGGTGGCGGTGACGAGGGCGGGCGGATCGTGGCGGCCGGCTCTCCGCTCGATATCGCGGCGTGCGAGAAGTCCGAGACCGGCCGCGAGCTCCGGCGCTTGTTCGGATTGCCCGACCATGGCCGCCAGCTCCGCTCGGCTTTGCGCGCTGGCGCGGGAGCATAGTTTGGTGAATTGGCAAGGAGGAAGCATGCGGGGATTCAATCGTCTGGCGCGGGGCGCAACGCAACTCGGTTTGGTAGATGTACTCACCGCAGTAGTTCTGCTCGGGATTCTGCTTTACGCGGCGACCGTTCAATTTTCCGTGTACCATCGGCCGCCGGCCATCCCGATTCCAAGCGGCACTGCTGCGAGCCGCTAACTCCTTGCAGGACGCAATAAAGGAACGCCTCGATCATTACCTTGTGCGGACCGGCTTCGCGCCCTCGCGGCGCGTTGCTCAGGAACTGGTCGAGCGCGGGATGGTGCGAATCAACGGGCGGCGCTCGAAGAAAAGCGAGATCGTCGGCGCCGGGGATCGGGTTGAAGTTGCCGCGGCGGATCGCCGCGCGGCAATCGAGCCGAATGCCGGCCTCGCGCTCGAAGTTATCCACGAAGATGCGGCCGTGATCGTCGTGAACAAGCCCGGCGGCGTCCCCTGTCATCCGATCCAGGCGGGAGAGCGCGACACTGTCATGAATGCGGTCGTCGCGCGATTCCCGGATACCGCGACTGCCGGCGAAAAACCGCTCGAAGGCGGACTGGTGCATCGCCTGGACAACGGCACTTCGGGCGCGCTGCTGATCGCGCGCAATCGCGGCGCGTTCGAAAAATTGCGCGACGCGATTCGCGCGGGCCGAATCGCACGCCGCTATGAGGCGCTGGTCGCGGGATCGCTCGAGCACAAGATTCAGATCGACACGCCGATCGCGCATCACGCCAAAAACGCGCGCAAGATGGCCGTCGGCGATCCCTCCAGCGCGAATCCAAAACGCGCCGGGCGTGCCGCGACCACGCTGGCCGAGCCAATCCGGCGCGTGGGCGAGTTCACGCTGTTGTCAGTCGCGCCGAAGACCGGCAGCCGCCATCAGATTCGCGTGCATCTGGCGAGCCTCGGCCATCCTATAGTTGGTGACACGCTTTATGGGGGCCCCCCAAACCCGACGCTCGCGCACGGGCGCTTCTGGCTGCATCTGTGCGATGTAGCGTTCGACTCGCCGGCGGTCGGTCACGTCAAAGTGACTGCGCCTGTCCCGCCGGATTTGAAGAAACTTATCGCCTAGTCCGGGAGCAGCAAGCTCGCCAACGTCTCAGTTGCAGGCACATTGCGTGCACACGCAAGTTCCAATCAAGCATTGGGCCGTCGCTAGCTGCGCTTCTTGCTGCAAGCTTGTAAGGTGTCCCACCGAGGTTGACACCTGCGCGCGCTGCGTGAACGCCGTGCCATTGTAGATCGTTGGCTTTCCCGAGTTCGGCGAGGATCCCTCCGGCACCATGTACGCCGACTGCTGGTTCTCGTTCGACAAGTAGTTGGCGCACTGCCCGCGCGCAGACTGCCTCGCAAGAATATAGCTGGACGACGAGACAAGGCCAGCCCATTCGGTCGCGGTTCCCGGCGCCGAACAGGTGCATCGAAATGCGCGTGGCGTCGGCGCCGCGGCTGCAACTACGGCGGGCGAAGTTCCGGGCGCAGGCGCGAGTACCGGCAGCACTCCGATTGTCGCGAAGGGCTGCGGCTGACCGGGAGCTACGGGTGCAGTCAGTGGCACGGGTCCCGGCGCCGCGGTAACTTGCGCGAATGGCTGCCGGGCGAGTCTTGACTCGCTGAGCGCAAGCATAAGGATCGGGGACACGATGAGTACTGCGATTACCAGCCTGACAGCGCGCATACCATCTCCAAGTGTGACTCGCGAAAAAATCCGGCCGCCTTCGATTCCGGAAGACAAGGCGGGCCGCCTTGGCTATAATCGCGAGCTAATCGGCGCCGCGCAAGCGCTTCGGTTCGATTGGGCGCTGGCAAATCGATCCCAAACTGCTGAGTCAAATTGCGTAATCGGCTTGCGCGGAAGTGGCGGGCCATCGCCGGCGATGGCAACAGTACCAAGGAGGTTCGTTAGAATGTCGAGATATAAATGCGTTGTTTTTGCGATGCTGACCGTTTCCGTGCTCCTGCTCGGAGCCTCGCTCGGATTCGCCCAGAATCAGCTCCAGGTGACCGGCTCGCCACCCACCACGCCGTTGCCGCCGCCGGATCTGACCGGACCGATTCAGATGCAGTCCGTGCCCGTCGGGCCGCAGGAGCCACCGCAGGCCAGCGTGCCGGCCAGCGCCTCCAACCAGTTCGAGTATCACGATGATTTGCTGAATCTGCCGCGCATCTTCGGGCATCAGTGGTCGCTGACCAGCGAAGTCGCGCCCGACAACGTGATCAGCGAGCGCTACTTGCGCTCCGAAACTCCCACCGCGCGCGGCCTCACGCTCAAGGAAGCCATCTACATCGCGATACAGAACAACCCGTCGCTGAAGGCCGCCGAACTCGACCCGGTCGCCTCGATGGAAACCGTCAGGGAGGCCAACGGAACCTTCGATCCGAACATTACCGCGCAGGGTGATATCCAGAAGAACGTCGTGCCCGTCACCTCCCCCTTCCAGACCGGCAGCACCGGCGGGTACGTGCAGAAATTTGATGATTGGAACTTCGGCCTCAACAAAGTTTCCTCGGTGACCAACGGAACCTGGGGTGTGACCTTCAACAACGATCGCGCGCTGTCGAATTCGGCGTTCGCCGGCGTCAATCCTGCCTACACGCCCAACCTCGCACTCTCGCTCTCACAGCCGTTGCTGCAGAACTTCGGCTGGGAGTTCGCGACCATCAACGTCCGGATCGCGGAGTCGGGTCAGAAGCAGGCGCAATGGACTTACGGCCAGGCGCTGGAGGATTTCGTGCAGAAGATCGGCGGCGATTACTGGAGCGTCGTGCTCGCCGAGGAAAATCTGGAGGTCGCGCGCGCCGCGCTGACTTTCAATCTCGACCTGGTCCGCCAGAACGCGATCAGCGTCAAGGTCGGCACTCTGGCGCCCATCAATCTGCAGGAAGCGCAATCGGCGGCCGCCACCGCAGAGGCCAACGTGTACACCGCGGAAGCCAACCTGAAAAATTCCCGCACCCAGCTCCGCCAGGACGTGATGCTCAATCCGTACCGCACCTTCCTGCCCCAGGAAATCCAGCCGCTCACGCGGCCCAATCCCCAGGAGCAGATCGTCGTCGATGAGGAGCGGGCGCTTGAGCTGGCCGTGCAGTACCTGCCTTCCCTGGGCAATATGCGCGAGGCGATTCGCGACGCTTTGCTACAGGTGAAATACTCGGAGAACCAGGTTCTGCCGCAGCTCAACATCGGCGCGCAATTCGGCCTGACTGCGGTCTCCGGATATACGCCTTGCCTGAAGGGTCTCGGCACACCGCAGAAAGACAGCGGAAATTGCACTCCGCCTGGTTCCATTGTCCCGCTCTCGGGCAACAAATCCCCGTTAGGCGGAATCTACGGCGACGCGCTCGATCGCCTGTGGGGTTTCAGCTATTACAACTACGCCGCCGTGCTGACGTTCCAGATGCCGCTGGACAACGCCATACCGCGCGCCGCTCTTGCGCAGGCTCGCGTACAATACGAGCAGCAGCGGGTGCTGTATCGAGCGGCGCTGTCGCAAGCGGTCGTCAATGTGGAGAGCGCAATCTCTAATCTTTATGCCGATCAAAAGCGCGCCGCCGCGACTGCCTCGGCAACTTACTACGCTCGCCAGGCGCTCCACGATGAGGAAGTGATGTTCCGGGTCGGAATGGCGACCACGCACGACCTGCTGCAATTCCAGGAGGAGGAAGTGAGCGCCGAGGGCGACCAGGTGCAGGCCGAAGTCGATCTCGAAAACGCCAAGCTCGCGCTCGCCCACAACGACGGCACGCTGCTGCAGGCGTTCCAAATCCATTGGGAAGTGCAGAATCCGCACGAAGTGCCGTGGTACGCCGCCTTCTAGCAGGGTAATCAGCGACACGAGAATGCGGCGCCGGATCGGATCGCGATCCGGCGCCGCACTATTTTACGCGCTTGAATAGAGTCTCAACGACGGCCGCCGCCACCACCGCCATGGCCGCCGCCACCGCCGCCACCGCCGTGAGAAACAGCGGCGCCCGCATGCCCAACGGCGCCGCCACCGTGGTAGAACTCCGTATGATGGCCGTCGCCGTGATGTTCTTCCCACGGATGGTGGACGACGAAGCCGGGACGATAGCCCCAGCCATTTCCCCAACCCCATGAGTATGGCGCATAGCCATATGCGGGGTAGCCATAGCCATAGTCATAAACGGGTCCGCATCCGCTCGCGGCGCAGGCGACCATTCCAAGCAGAATGAGTGCTCCGATCGAGCGGCCCGGGACGAAGGATCGTTGCTCCGAGCGCACTTTAGGGGGCTCCCCAAGCCGGCTTGCCGTCATCATGATAAAACGCCAAACCGGGAGTCTGGGCCGCTGGAACATCCAAGCTGGTTCGCAGATGGCCATTGGGACCGTAGAGACCGAGTCCGGGTTCACCGGCCGTCCCCAGCGCCATGGTCGCGCGCATCTTGCCATTCTGATCGAAGAGGTCCAAACCTGGCGTGCCGTTCGCAGCGAGGTCAATGGTCAGGCGGGTACGGCCAGTGGAGTCTTCAAGGTTGAATCCCACTGCGCCATCGGACATCACGCCCATCGCGCCACGCAACTTGCCGGCGCTGTCGCGCAGCAGGAATTGTTGCGCTTCCAGCGTTTCAGGCACCGCCGAGCTGGTCTCGGCCATCGTGACCAGCGCACCGCACAGCAGCAGCACCGCCCCGGTCATCAGCCGCAGATGCTTGTTGCTGCGCTGAAGCTTGGCCTGTTGCAGTTCCAGCCGTGAAAGCCGCTCGATCAGTTCACCTGTCGGTCGCTCCATAATTAACCCTCAACCTGCCATTCAACGAGAGCTGCAAAGGCCGTTTTTCCCTGACATCAGGCTATTTTATCAATCCACTTGGAAAATGGAAATCCGGGTTTGACGCGCCGGCTAAAGAATCTCAGTGATGCCCGAGGATCGTCACTTGACGGCTCGCGAAGCGCCATCCCCCCGGCGTCTTGCGCAGCTTGTCCGTGTAATACCCCACCGTCGATTGCTGCACCCGCCCGTCCTTGCAGTGGTAATAGAGCAGGTAGGCAGTACCGGTGCCGCTGGCGCCGTCGAGGTCGAACGCCGGATTGGCGACGACGTGGAGCACCTGCGCACCGCCGAGTGATTCCTTGTGCAGCGCCGCGAATCGCTTGAGACCGTCGCGTCCGCTGTGCTTGCCGAAGCGCGGGCTCTCGAAGACGCCGTCCTCCGTGAAGCAATCGATCCATTCATCGTAGCGGCCGGCGTCGATCGTCAGACAATAGCGCGCATACAGCGCGCGAATTTCCTCGCGATCCTCGAGTGTTCCTGTAATCGCCATCGCATCAACTCCCCGTAATATCTGCGCTCACTGCGGTGAGTGGCGCTCAAATCACGTTGGCCTCGCGCAGCCGCGCAACATCGTCCCACGAGTAGCCAAGCAGCTCGGTCAAAAGCATCTCCGTATGCTCGCCGAGTTCCGGCGCATGCCCGCGCGGATCTCCCGGCGTCGCGCTCAACTTAACCGGCATCCCGAGCAGCGTAAGATTGCCGAGCGCGGGATGATCGTACTCAACAATATAGTCGTTGGCCCTGACCTGCGGATCGTCGGGCAAGTCGGACACTGAATTCACGATCGTATAGATGAAGTCGCCGCGACTCTTGAGGATTCGCATCCACTCGTCGCGCGGGCGCGCCGCGAACACCTCGTCGAGTATCGCGATCAGCGCAGCCGCATTCCAGCCGCGTGCGTTGGCGGCGAAGCGTGGATCCTCGATCAGTTCCGCCTTCCCGATAACTTCGCAAAAATCTTTCCAGTAACGATCGGGCTGAAGCATCGCCAGCGAGATCCATCTGTCGTCCGCGCATCTATAATGGTTCCACAGTGGATTGAATGCGTAGGCGCGTGGGATGCGCGGAAATTCGCTGCCCATGATGGTTCGTGCGACGACGTTCAATCCCTGCAGCGCCATCATCGAGCCCAGATGCGACGCATCCACTTCCTGCCCGATTCCCGTCCGTTCGCGCACGAACAACGCCACGAGCACTCCGTAGGCGAGCATAATCGCGCCCATCTGATCCGCGATGCCGCCGTAAACGTAGGTCGGCGTGGTGCTCCCGGTTCCGACCGCGTTCATGATTCCCGAGCGCGCCTGCCCAAGGTAATCGAACGACGGCTCGCCGCTGTCCGGCCCCTCGGGGCCGTAGCCGGATGCGCTCGCGTAGATAATTCGCGGGTTGAACGCGGCCAGGTCTGCATAGCCGAGCCCGAGCCGCTGGGCGACGCCCTTGCGAAAGTTCTGCACGAAGACGTCGCTGCGCGCCGCCAATCGATGCACGATTTCGCGCGCCTCGGGCCGCTTCAAGTCCAGCGCGATACTTTTCTTGTGCTTGTTGTTGGCCTCGAAATAGAAATTGCACCCGTTCTTGACTGTCGCACTGCCCGCGGCCGCGATAAGTCCCCGGCCCGGGTCGCCCCGTTCGCGCTCCTCGATCTTGATCACTTCGGCGCCGAGATCGGCGAGCATCTGCGTGGCGACCGGCCCTTGCTGCCAGATCGTCCAGTCGATAATCCGAATTCCGTCAAGCGGTCCGCTCATCAGTTTCTCTATACCACATCCGGCAAATTGACTTCGCACTCAAACGGTCCGCAACCGCCAACGCCGCGGGCTTGAGTTTGGGCGCCGTCGGACGCATCAATCATATATGGCCGCGCTCGCCCAGCTTCTCGACTTTCTGTATCCACCGCGATGCGCCGCATGCGCAGCGCCGCTCGCATCCGAAGCCGGACAACGAAAGCGCGTTTGCGCTCAGTGCGTGGCGCGAGTCGAGCGGATGCCCGAGCCGCGCTGCGAAGTATGCAGCGGACCGCTCGAGTCCGCCGTCAGCGATGCGACGCGATGCGCCCGATGCCTCGCGCATCCGCCACGCTATCGAATCGCGCGCACTATCGCGCGCTATCGAACCACCGCCGAGGACGAACCCGGCAGCCTGCCCGCGCTGATCCGCCGTCACAAGTACGGCCTCGATCAATCTGCCGGTCGCGCACTGGCGCAATACTTGGGCGACGAGCTGCCGGTGTCGGCTAAGGACTACGATGTGGTCATCCCGGTGCCGCTGCATTGGCGGCGCTTGTGGTGGCGCGGATTCAACCAGGCCGCGCTGCTCGCCGGCGAAGTCGCATGGCGGCTCGATCTTCCGCTGGATACCACCGCGATGTCGCGCAGGCGCTTCACCATGCCGCAGACCTCGCGTCACCACGACGAGCGGATCAAGAACGTGCGCCGCGCGTTCGCGGTCACGCATCCCGAACGGGTCAGGAATCGCCGCGTGCTGATCGTTGACGACGTGATGACGACGGGCGCCACGGTTGACGAATGCGCGCGCGTGCTGATCGCGGCAGGCGCGGCTTGCGTCGACGTGTTCACGCTCGCGCGCGTGCTATGAGCGAACTGCGGCGTGCCGATTGGGATGAACGCCATCGCGGCCAGCCGCCCGGCGAAGCCGAGCCGTTCCTGGCTGCGATGCTCGCGCGAATCCCGCGCGGCGTCGCGCTCGACGTCGCCGCGGGACGCGGGCGCAACGCGCTCGCACTCGCACGAGCCAGCCTTGCAGTGGTCGCGGTAGATTTCTCCACGGAAGCGATGCGCTCCGTCGCCGCGGCTGCGCGCAGCGCGCATTTGCCCATCTGGCCCGTGGTCGCAAACTTGGATAGCTTTCATCTCAAGGACGAATCCTTCGACGTCATCGTGAATATAAACTTCCTCGACCGCGCGCTGTTCCCGAAATTTGTCCGGGCGCTCAGACCCGGCGGCATTTTGATCGCCGATACGTTCCTGGTTGACCAGGCTGCTATCAGTCCTCTGCGCGATCCGCGCTTTCTGCTCGGTCACGGGGAGCTTCGCACGCTCGCGGGCGGACTCGAGATCGAGGAATACCGCGAAGGGTTGACTGCTTCTCCAGGCGGCGAGCGCGCCTTTCGCGCGTCGATGGTGGCGCGGCGGAGGAAATCGGCCTGATGGCGCCCGGGATGACGTACAAAGCGGCCGGCGTCGATATCGCGCTGAAGGAGAGCCTGGTTCCGCTTTTCGCTTCGATCGCCAGGACCACGGCTGGCGCGCACGTGATCGGCGGAGTCGGCGGATTCGGCGCGCTGGTCGCACTCAACGGGGCGCGCAAGATGCGTGCGCCAGTGCTGGTCGCGGGCACCGACGGCGTCGGGACCAAGCTCATGATCGCGTTCGAGACCGGGCGTCACGACACCGTCGGAATCGACTGCGTCGCGATGTGCGTCAACGACATCATCTGCCACGCGGCGCGTCCGCTGTTCTTTCTCGATTACATCGGCTCCGGCAAGCTCGAAAAAAAGATCGCGCTCGATATCGTCAAGGGCGTCGCTCGCGGATGCGTCCAGGCCGGCATGAGCCTGGTCGGCGGCGAGACGGCGCAGCTCAGCGGATTGTACAAGCCCGGCGAGTACGACCTGGCCGGCTTCGCGGTGGGAATAGTCGAACGCGCGCGAATTCCCAGACCGTCCAAGGTGCGCGCCGGCGACATGCTGATCGGAATCGCATCCAGCGGACTTCACTCCAACGGCTTCACGCTGGTGCGCCGCGTTGTGCTCGAACACGCGAAACTCAAGCTCGGCTCCCACATCGCCGAACTGGGATGCACGCTCGGCGAGGAACTTTTGCGTCCCACGCTCATCTACACGCGGGTCGTCGGTGAACTGTTCGAGCGCTTCAAGGTAAGCGGCCTCGCCAATATCACCGGCGGCGGCGTGCCCGAGAACCTGCCGCGCGTGATGCCGGAAAACACCTGCGCAGTTCTCGAACGCGGCAGTTGGCCAGTGCCGCCGATTTTCGACATGATTCAGCGGCTGGGCAAAATTGCCCGCGCCGAGATGGATCGCACCTTCAACAACGGCCTCGGGATGGTCGCGATCATGCCCGCGCGCGAGGCTGACCGCGTCATCGCTCATTTGCGCCGCCGCGAATATGGGGCATATGTTGTCGGCGAAGTAAGGCGCGGCAAGCGCGGAGTGTCAATTCGCTAAAGTGACGCGGGTCGCGCCTCGGAGTCTTCGATAGCCCTACTTGCCCGCGGGACGAATTCGATGGCGGAAAATCCGACGATCAAACTCGGCGTCCTGATTTCCGGCACCGGCACCAATCTGCAAGCGATAATCGACGCGATTCTGCGCGGCGATCTCAAGGCCGAAATCCGTCTCGTCATATCGAATCGGGCCGACGCGCAGGGACTCGAGCGCGCCCGCCGCCACGGAATCAAGACGATGGTCATCGACCATCGCAAGTTTGCATCGCGCGAGGACTTCGACCGTGCGATCCTTGCCGCGCTTCTCGATCGCTCCGTCGAACTGGTCGCGCTGGCGGGCTTCATGCGCCTGCTCTCGCCCGTGATGCTCGAGGCGTTTCCCGGCCGCATCATGAACATCCACAACAGCCTGCTGCCGTCGTTTCCCGGCATTCACGGGCCCAAGGACGCGATCGAATACAGCGTCAAAATAGCAGGATGCACCGTTTTCTTCGTCACTGCGGGTGTCGATGTCGGCCCGGTGATTGTGCAAGCTGCGGTGCCCGTGCTGCCCGGCGACGACGAACAACGGCTGGCGGCGCGAATCCTGCTCCAGGAGCATCGCATCTTTCCGCACGCGATCGCGCTTTTTCAGCAGGGCCGTCTTGAGATCCAGGGGCGTCGGGTTATCATCAAGGGCGATCCGTCCAAGCCAAACTCCTCGCCGTTGGTGAATCCTCCGGTGGATTGATTTTGGCGCGCGCTTGCTCGCCTCAAACGCATGTACCCCGACACGCGCTAGCAGACTGGACGCGATGCTGGACAGACTTTTTTCGCGCGGATAAGAATGGCTCAAGCGAGGTACGACGTGGCGAAAGTCGAAGTGTACACAACCACCTACTGCCAGTTCTGCGCGCGGGCCAAGAACCTGCTCAAGAGCAAGGGGGTGGCTTTCGATGAAATCGATGTGACCGACGACGACGAGTTGCGCGCGAAGATGATCGAGATGTCCGGGGGGCGCCGCACGGTCCCCGAAATTTTCATCAACGGCAAGATCGTCGGCGGCTTCGACGAATTGAAGGCACTCAACGACTCCGGAAAGCTCGACAATTTATTGGCCGAGCCGGCGCCAGCCTGAACCGTCGCGACGCGCCGTCAACGATCGGAAATAGAGACGGGCGCATCGCGGCTTGGTTGCCGCCACGCGCCCGCTTTCGATCGCACTTTATCGCGAACTGCTAGTTGCTCGGTGACGCGACAATTCCCTCGTTCATGTGACGCATCAGGTTGCGGTCAACCGACGATTCATACTGAATCGCCTTTGCGGTGACCGTTACCTGCGAGCCGTCGGCCGAGACCGTCTGGTTTTCGTCGACGATCGCGTCGATAGTGTCAGGCCATTTGTCGAAAGCCATCTTCTTCAGCTTGCCGGTGATGTTCCCCTCCTCGATCGCCTCCGGCGAAAACGGCTCCGTATAAGTCAGTTCGCCGAGCGTCGAGTATGGCTTGCCAGCCGGCGGCCCTTCCGTGGTGACCCAGA
>CAWDLC010000005.1:0-19893 GCA_963803045.1 Binataceae bacterium (SeqCode)
CGAAAACGTGAATCGACATGGCGGCCGCTTCGCCGCGAACCATGCCTCCTCCATTCTCGGTAAGGCCGACCTTCGCATTTGAGACCTGGCGCTTTGCGGCTTCGCCGCGCAACTGCCAGAAGATTTCGCAGATTTGCGCCACGCCGGTCGCGCCAACCGGATGGCCTTTCGCGAGCAGCCCACCTGACGGATTCACCGGTATGCGGCCGGAAATTTCAGTGACGCCCTCGTCGATCATCCTCCCGCCCTCGCCGGGCTTGCACAGCCCGAGTTCCTCGTAGGTCATCAACTCGGCCGGCGCCGACGCATCATGCAATTCGATCACGTTGAGATCTTCGGGTCCGACACCCGCCTTCTCGTAGGCCAGCTTCGCAACTCGGGTCACTATGCCTGGCTGGTCGGGGCCACGATCGCTTCCCGACGACAACAGCGAAGCGAGAACCTTAACCGGCTTGCTCGTATAACGATGGGCGACCGATGAAGCGCACAGAACAGCCGCGGCGGCGCCGTCGCCGATCGGCGAACACATCAGCCGCGTGAGCGGCTCAGCCACCACCGGAGAGTTCAAAACGTCCTCCAGGCTGTAAACCTCTTGATATTGCGCGTGCGGATTCAGACTGCCGTTGCGATGGTTCTTCACCGCGATGCGTCCGAACTGCTCGCGGGTGGTGCCCCAGCGCTTCATGTACGCGCGGGCGCCCGCCGCGTAGAAGTCCATGAACATCGAGCGCGATTCTCCCGCGCCCGCCGCCGCCTTGGGCGCCTCGCCACGAGCCTCGCGCTCGGCCCTGAGCTTGGCCTGTTGCGCGTTCATGTCGGCGATCATCTGCTGCATCAATTCCACATCGACGGCCGATCCGATGGCAGCGAACGAACGCTTCTTATCCGCGTGGTAAAGCTTCTCCATGCCCAGCGCGAGCACCACGTCGTACATGCCCGAGGCGACATACAGCCACGCGAGATGAAAGGCCGTCGCGGAGCTGGCACAGGCATTTTCGCAGTTGATGATCGGGATCCCGCCCACGCCCATATCGCGCAGCACGACTTGTCCGCGGACACATTCCTGGCCGGTTATGAGGCCCGCCATCGCGTTTCCGACAACCGCCGCCTCGATCTGTTTTTGCTCCAGCCCGGCGCTCGAAAGCGCGCCGTTTACCGCATCACGTGCGATAACTTTCATGCTGGTGTTGAGGTACTTCCCGAACTTCACCATGCCGGCGCCGACTACCGAAACTTCACGCATGTGAGTGATCTCCTTTTGGTGGGCGGGCTATGCTCGCGTAACGTCAACGATAACCCACCCTTGCGGCAACGGGCAAGCCGTGCATCAGGTCCTCGACGGGAATTCCGAGCGCCGTGCACGCGACCAGGAGCGAATCCTTTCTGATCTGCGAGCGCGAAAATGTATGGTAGATTTTGCACGCATAAAAGGGTGCACCCCCTGAACGATTCGACGGAGTTTAGCCACATGAGCACTTCAGAAACGTCCGAACATTTCGGCGCCACACTCGGTTTGGTCCGCGCGGTTCGCGCCATGCGATGGGAGCAGACGCCGGAGGATGCGCGCGAGGTCGCACGCCACTGCATCCTCGATTTCCTCGGCGTCGCAGTTGCCGGATCGCGCGAACCGCTGACGGAGATTCTGGTCAATGAGATCGTCAAGCCTGAAGGATCGTCCGAAGCCGGACTCATCGGCAGGATGCAGCGCGCGTCGCGGCTGTCGGCGGCGCTGGTAAATGGAGCGGCGGCTCATGCGCTCGATTTCGATGACACTCACACGGCGATGGGCGGTCATCCGTCGGTCCCGGTGATCCCTGCGGTGCTCGCGCTGGCGGACAGCGCGGGATTGAGCGGGCGCGAGGTGCTCGAAGCGCTGGTCGTCGGCATCGAACTGGAGTGCCGGCTGGGCGCATTGATCGGCGCACAGCATTACGCGATCGGATTTCACTCCACCGGGACCTTTGGGACTTTCGGCGCCGCGGCCGCATGCGCGCATATGCTGCGACTGGACGAGGATGGATGGCTGCGCGCACTCGGGCTTGCGGGTACGCAAGCTGCCGGGCTCAAGTCGGGTTTCGGAACGATGGCGAAGCCGCTGCATGCGGGGCGGGCCGCATCGAATGGATTGTTCAGCGCACTCGCCGCGCGCGGCGGCTACACTTCCAATCCCGAAATCATCGAGACCGCGCAGGGATTCGCCGTTACGCACGCCGGCGCAAAACCATCGCGCGAAGTGCTCGATCGATTCGCCGGACGCTTCCTGATTCGCGAGACCCTCTTCAAGTACCACGCCTCCTGCTATCTCACGCACGCGCCGATTAATGCGGCGCAACAGATTCGCGCCGAGAATCGCGTCGATCCGGAATCCATCGACGCAGTGGAAGTGCGTGTTAATCCCGCGCTTTTCGGCGTGTGCAATATTCAGGAGCCGAAGACCGGCCTCGAGGGGAAATTCAGCTTGCGCGCGACGACCGCGATGGCACTGCTCGGGGAGGATACCAGCAACCTCCGGACCTTCAGCGATGCGAAGGTGACCGAAGCGCGCGTGGTCTCCTTGCGCGATCGGGTTCGCGTCGTGCCCGCCGAAAAGATTCCATCCACGCGCGCGACGGTCGTCGTCAAAAGCAACGGACGGATTTTTCAGGCCGAGTCGGACTCGGGCCAGCCGGCGTCCAACCTGCTTGCACAGCGGGAGAATCTGACGCGGAAATTCACGGCGCTGGCCGCTCCGATTCTCGGCCGCCGCGATGCCGATGCGCTGGCAGGTGCGGCCCTCAATGCGGATCAACTCGCTTCCGCTTCAAAGCTGATCGATCTGACGCAGGCCTCGTAGGCAGGTGATCTGATGGCTTTGTTCGACACGTCCACTATCGCCGCCGCAGCAACTTCAAGAGGATCCTGAATGCCGCGAAGTACGCGCGCCAACGCGCATTCACGAAGTGGAGCGATCCCGGTAAAACTGCCCAATCCTTCCAATTCCTCCGCGTCGGAACCCGCTCGGCCCGGTGGTGATGCGGCCGAAGCGTCCGTCTTTCGCTTCGAAGGAATCGACGCGGCGCTGCTCGCGCTCCTGCTCGGTTTTGCGCTGCTGCTAATCGCGGGCACGGGATTTGTCAACGGACAGGAATTGTGGCCGATGCCCGACGGGGTTGAATACGCGGCGATTGCGGTAGACCTGGATCGCGGCCTGGGCCCGGTGCTCCATTTCGGAGGAAATACTTATCCGAGCCGCTACACGATCGGTTATCCACTCATGCTGGCCGCGGCGTATCCACTTCTGGGGCATAGGCCCGAGCGGTTTTGCCTGGTTACGGCGCTGACGGCGTTGATCGCGATAGCCGGGCTTTACGTACTGACGCTGTGGGTGTTCGACAGGCCAAGCGCGATTTTGGCCGGGTTAGTTCTCGTTACATCGCCACATTTTCTCAGGGCTTTCCACCTGCGTGGTGAGTGACGTTCCTGCGCTTGCCGTCGTGGTCTTCGCGGTGCTGACATTCTTGTATGCCGAGGAAAGAGAAAGCCTGGTTGCATCTGCGCTGTGCGGTCTGCTGGCCGGCTTGGCCGTCATAATCCGCCCCACCAACGGCGCGATTTTGGCCGCAATGCTGGCGGCGGCTCTGAACGTCCAGCCACGCAGGTTGCAGCTCGCGCGAGTGATGGCGTTCGCGATCGGATTCAGCGCATTTCCAGGATTGCAGGCTTGGGAAAATCTGCACTACCTCGGTTCGATCCTCTCAAACGGTTACTTGTTCTGGCTGCCGGAGTTCTACCGCTCAGTTTTCGAGCCCTTTAAGCTGAGCTACCTCTTTGTACCGTCGGATACGACGATCTATCGGCACGGAAACCTTGTCGCTTATGCTCTGGCAATGCTTGGTCTCGACGGCATCCTCGGCCAGCTTACTCTGGGTTTCGAGTCCAGAACGTTAGAGCACGCGCGCTACGCTTTGTACCCGTTTCCAGTGGCGATCTTCGCAGGGCTGGGCGTGTTCTTCGCCATCCGCCGCAAGCGCGACGCAAGGACGATGCGCGCGGTGTATTTGGGCTTGGGCTTTCTTGGATCGTTGTTGCTTATTTACCTTGCTTATTTCTATGTCGATCCCCGCTTCATACTGCCGGCGTCGTTTATCGTTTTTGCCGCGGCGGGCTTCGGGCTGGTCAGCGCGAATCGAAGGCTTGAGAGGGGATGGGCGGGATTTGCGGTGATTGCCCTGGATGTGGTTCTGGCCGGCGCGATTGTGGTCGAGACGGTTTCCCGGGTTGCGGCGCTCCCGCCGGCGCAGTCGAAGCTGGTCGCCGACGTGCTCGCGATCCGGCCCCAGCTGACGAACGCCGTGGTGGTCAGCGATATTTCGCTACAATGGATCGAGATTTATGCGGGCGGAGAAGGAACCGAATTCGTCGGCCTCAACAATCTTTTTACCGGACAAGTGCCCGAGCTAGCGGTAACCGAATACCATCTGCGCTGGCTTTACCACAAGAAGTCGAAAGGATGGTCCGGGCCGATACCGCCGACACTTCTTCCCAATGGCAAACTCGACCTGGCCGAAGCGCACAAGCTCGCAGAGGAGGATAAGAAGGGACGCCCGGTGTACCTGCTCGTAGCGATGCCGCTGACCGGCGAATGGTTCCATGAGCTTGGGCAGGAGTTCGCCGAGATCGATCGCTACTTCTCCCACGAGACGATCGCGGACTATCCCGAAGTGGGGCTTTACCGTTTGAAGCCACGCTAAGGCGCCCGGCGGGGGTGACCCCTGCACTCACCGTTAAGGCCGCGCTCCGTTGTCGCGCGCGCCTCCTAATACTGGCCAGCCGTGCCAACGGCCAGGGGAGACTCGATCGGGTTACGCAACGCTGTGCGCTTGTGGAGTTTTGGGCGGAAAAAAAGGGGGGCCCGGGCATTGCGCCCGGACCCCGCGTGAATCAATCGGCCTATTCTTAGGCCTGTCCTTCGAGCCTTACTTGATGTGGCACTTCAGGCAAATGTAGCCCGTGTCGTTCCCGCTTAGCGTGCCCAGCACGAAGTAATTCTTGCCGCTTGGATCGGCCACATTCTTGTCGTTGTGCACGTCGTGGCATGAAGTGCACTCGATCCCGCTCTTCATCGTCACCGGCCCGCCGGTGATGTCGCCCGAACCGTCGTCGTTGTACAGGCGGACGGGGGAGACCGGGGTCATCTGCCATTCGTCCACGATATAAGCCGCGCCGGTAGTGACCCCGTTGTAGGTATTCTGCTGCTGCTGGTACGGATACGGCATCGCAGTCGGATGGTTTCCCGCCATGTTGCCGCTGGCACCGATGCGGTATATGCTGGCGCCCATTCCTTTACCAACGGTAATGGTCGGGTTCGGAGTGCCTACGACCTCGCCGGTTCCCTCGAACAACTGGAAATCCCCGATCGCGACGCTGCCATCGTGACAGCTCAGGCACTTTGTGCTCGACCCCTTGTAGGTCAGCCCGCTGAAGGTGGCAAAGGAGGTGCCCGCCGTGGTCGTCGGCACATCCCAGCTAAATGTGTTTGAAGAAAGCGTCTGGTTCCACAAGAGCAGGGTCGTCTGCGCACTGTGAGGGGTATGGCAGTAGGTGCACATCCCGACGCCCCCCGTGAATTTTGATGCGTGGCTTCCCTCCGACCAGTCGTGGGTGCTGCTTGCCAAGCCGGTACCGGCTCCCGACCCGGCCCAAGTGGGCGCTCCCAGCATCAGAACCAGTGTCGCGATTACCAGCGCCACATACGATTTACTTACTCGCATCACCTTACTGTCCTCCCTCGTTCGGGTCTTACTCCAAGTCTTGGACTCAGAACCTGCCCGAATTTCGGTTTCGCTATTCCTGCACATCGTTCAATCGGCCCCTTGGTCAACGCTCTCCGGCTCGACCCTCACTTGATGTGGCACTTCATGCAGATGTAGGTCGTGTCGTGGCCCACCAACATGCCCAGCAGGAAGAAGTTATCCACCGCGGCTTTGTTGTGCGGATCGTGGCACGAAGAGCACTCCATCCCGCTCTTGTTCGTCACTGGGCCCCCGCTGATGTCGCCTTTGCCGTCGTCGTTGTACAGGACGACCGGGGCAACCGGAGTCATCTGCCATTCTGTCGGCGTAAAAGCCGCGCCGGTGGTGACCCCGTTGTAGGTATTCTGCGCTTGCTGGTACGGGTACGGCATCGCAACCGGATGGTTCCCCTTCATGGCGCCCGCAGGTCCCTTCTGATAGATGCCGGTCAGGGGGGCTATGGTAAGGGTGTTCGGCGTGCCGACCATGCCGTTTCCCGCGAAGAGGTTGTAATCTCCAACCGCAACGCTGCCATCGTGACAGCTCAAGCACTTTGCGCTCGCCCCCTTGTAGGTCAGCCCGCTGAAGGTGGCAAAGGAGGTGCCCGACGTGGTCGCCGGCACATCCCAGCTAAATGTGTTTGAGGAAAGTTTCTGGTTCCACAAGAGCAGGGTTGAGAGCCCACTGTGCGGGGTGTGGCAAAAGGTGCATTCTCCCACGACAAGCCCTGGCGGCGTCATCGGTCCCGCAGTCGAAAAGTCGTGAAGGGTGCCCGCGATGCCGGAGCCCGGTAATGGATCTGCAGCCCAACTGGGCGGCGCTCCGAGCATCAGGACCACCGTCGCGATCGCCAGTGCCGTCCATAATCTGCTTATTCGCTTCATGATCAACTTAACCTCCCCGCTTGGGGGGTCTCCCTCCCAATTGCTGCTTAGAGACCAATTTGCCCATCTTGAGCCAGCATAAGAGAATGCAAAATGTGGGCCGATCTGGGCTCGTTTAAGACCGGCTTAAGTAAAGCCTTTTTAAGCTTAAGCAAAACAGCTTGTGCCCTTCGGAACCAGACATTGGGAAACATAATGTCTCCAAAGGCACCATTAGCCTGACTCATCACGATGCTCGGGCAGATTAAGAATTCTGAATGCCGATGGCTATATGCCTAATCTCCGGGCCGGTCGGCAAAAGAACAGCCGGGCGCAATATTTGCATTTCAAAGCAAAGCAAAGGCTTCGGCTTTCATCGGAACGACCTTTGCAATTATATTTGCACTTTAAGGCGAAGTAAAAGGTTTCGGCGCTAGCCCAAGCGTTCGAGGGTTCAATTTGGGCCGGGCTGAATGCAGGAGATTTGAATGTTTGTGCGGTTACAGGCTTGGGCAAAGATGGTCCGGTTGCTGGGATTGGGCATCATGCTACTTGCGGCAGGATGCGCGGCATCACAGAAACCGGCTGAGCCGGCCCGCTTGGTGTGGCCCCCACCTCCCCAACAGACCCGGATTCAGTTCGTGCGCACCATCGCCAGTGACGAGGATGTCGGCCAGGACACGACTTTCACCCGGCAGATCTTGAATTATCTGGCCGGCTACAAGCCGCCGCCCAACGCGGTGGTGAACCCAATGGGGCTGGCGGTCTCGGACGACGGGCAGGTGTTGTACGTCTCCGACTACACGCAGGGCGCGGTGTTCGTTTTCGACTTCGGCAAAAAAGAGTTTCGCAAGATTGGGCCGATAACGTGGCCGGTCGGGGTCGCGGTGGACGCCAACCAAAACGTTTACGTGGCAGAGCAGCGCGAGAAGGGCGTCGGGGTTTACAATACCGAGGGGAAGCAGGTCAGCTTCTTCACCGACCCGAGCATCGAGCGGCCCACCGGAATCGCGGTCGATCGCGAACGCAAGCGGATTTACCTGGCGGACACCGGACACACGCAGTCCAAGGAACACACGGTCAAGATTTTCAGTTTCGACGGAAAACTGGTCGGCAAGATCGGCAAGGGGAAGGGCGCGGTGCCGGGCTCGTTTTTGTTTCCCACTTATCTGACCGTGGACCGGGAGGGAAACCTTTACGTTACCGATTCGCTCAATTGCCGGGTGCAGAAGTTCGATCCCAATGGCAAATATCTGAGCAGCTTTGGCGCGCGCGGCGATGCATGGGGGCAGTTCACGCGGCCCAAGGGGGTGGCGCTCGACAGTTTCGGCAACGTTTACGTGGCCGATTCGGGGTGGAGCAACGTGCAGATCTTCAACCAGCAGGGACAGATCCTGTTGTTCTTTGGCGGGCGCGGACCGATACCGGGGATGCTCATGAACCCCACCGCGGTCGCGATTTCCAGCCAAAATGACATTTACGTGGGCGACTACATCAACCATCGGGTCGAGCAATACCGCCTGGTCAATACCAGTGCGGCCGACAGCCTTCCCGGTGCCGGCGCGGGGGCGGCAGGGACAGGGTCGGCTTTCACGGCGCAGTAGGCAAGGGAAGTGGGAGCAAGTCATGGAGCCTCCCGCGAGGCCGGGGGATCGACAGGGATGCACGGCATGCCTGCTGGTCCTGTTGCCACGGAACCCGCTTCGCCAGGGCGGGCTTGAAAGTTCATCGGTATGCCGGCTTGGAGAAGACGAGCGCGGGGGCGGCTGGGCCCGGTCGTCGCGTTGTGTGTGATCGCATGGGGAATGCTGATGGCTGGCGGATGTGACCAGACGGGCTATCAGGTGCTTTCGTTTTTCTTCGAGGGGGTGCCAAAGCCGGGGCAGAAGGCCGGGTGGGAATCGGCAGAGGCTACCAGACCCCGCCGTCCGCCGCCGTTTAGAGCCACTCCCACGCCGACGCCGCCGGCGCTGGTCAAAGAGGAATATCCGTTCGGCTGGCTCCCCGAGTTGATCAAGACCATCCCCCAGGATAGCGGCGGTTACGCCGACATGGTCGCGGCGTTCAACCAGGGGTTGATAAAGCCGCGGCCCGGACTCAAGGGCGCCACCGAGAAGCCAGTGTCCGAGGACGTTGTGGAACTGATTTCCGAAGGCAGGCTCGCGCTCAGTTTTCCGCACAAGCCCCATACCATCTGGGTCCAATGCGGCAACTGCCATCGCCATCCGAAGCTTTTCAAGATGAAGGCCGGGGCTGACAAGATGTCGATGGATGAAATGGGGGACGGCAAGTTCTGCGGCTTCTGCCACGGCAAGGTGGCCTTCCCGCTGCAGGGCGAGTGCCAGCGATGCCATCCGAAATTCAAAAAGGGAAAGCCGAAGGCAGTGCCGAAGACCGTGGCGGGAGATATCGTGTTCACGCGCAGCGGCGCCAACGCCGCAACCAAGGACATCGCGCCCGCAACTTTTCCGCACCTGGCTCATCGGGTCGTGTTCAGGTGCTACGCCTGTCACGACTCAATCTTTCCGATGCAGCACCAGCCCGAGCCGGTCACCATGGCCGAGATAAGCGACGGCAAGCAATGCGGCACCTGTCATAACGGGAGGACGGCGTTCAGTGTGACTTTGGACACCTGCACGCGCTGCCATCGATGATGAAGCCGCTGCTCAAGGCGCTGGGGCTCGACTTGCTTGTCTGTGCGTGGGTTTTGATGTCCAGCGCCGGCGCATGGGCATTTACCCTGTTCGGCCAGGAGCTAAATTATTACCCTGGCGGATGGCAAGGTAGCGTCGAGGGCGGCTACGAGTTTGAAGATCAGCAGACCAGCAATGACGGAGCCCCCTCATTGAGCCTCATCCGCAGCCGGTACGACGAGCGTTTCGACGTGCGCAACCAGGGTTACTCCCTGATCGATCCCAGGCTGCTCGAGGGCACGGCCGCATTCACGATGGACTTTTATCAGGAACAGGATAAATTTGCCGGCCGCAAGGAAAACATCAACGGGCTGCTATACGGCTACGATCTGAGCGACACGATATTCGGCGAAAAGGCCTACACCGCAACGATATTCTCCAGGCGCTATGAGGCCCAGGTGAGCACCAATTTCGCCGGCCAAACCGATATCACCGGCACAAACTTTGGGTTCACGGCAAACCTGCGCGAGTACAGCTTCCTGCGCGAAATCCTTCCCTATTTTTCGTCCACCCTGGATGCGCGCGAAGAGGAGTCGAACGAGACCACGAAGCAGCTCGGCGAGACCTACAAGCTCGATGAGACCCGCGACATCGTGGACTACAGCGCGCTCAAGGGGTTCCAGACCGCGGACCTGTATTTCTACTACCAGTTCCTGGACGATCGCTTGACCGGCACCAACAAACTGGCGTACCAAACCAATTGGGCAACCCTCAACTACAGCCTCGACTTCGGACCCGGGCTTCACCGCAGATGGGATTCCCGGATCAACTACCTCGCGCGCACAGGCGAAATCAGTGAATCGTACCTGTGGGTGGAAGAAGTGCTGCGTATCGACCACTTCCGCAACCTGTCCACCACTTATCAATATCTGCTTAACCGCAGCGACATCGCCACCGTGGGCACCACCACGGACCAGATCGCGATTTTCACGCTTCGGCATCTATTGTACAGAAACTTGATCTCCTCGCTCACTCTCGAGGGCGAATACGAGACCCTTCCGGGAGGACGAACCTACGAGTACTACCCGGAACTGGACGAGGATTACACGCGCAAGATCCCGCTGGGAGGGACCTTCTACCTGGCCGGCGACGGGCTTTACGAGATCACCAACAATTCGATAAGTGGCGGAAGAGTAAACGTAACCGATGAGCCGCACATCGCGGATGTCCATGGGCTCGGGTTCTTCCTCAAGAACCCCTTCGTCTTTCAATCCACAATCGTGATGTTTGACACCCGTGGCGGAGGCAGAATCCCGACCGTGCTCGGCGTGGACTACAAGGTCGTCACAGTGGGCGACCTGACGCAGATCGTGATCATTCCCACCAGCATCATTATTAAGCCCGGGGACCCGCTCGCGGTCAGCTATGTGTACGAGACCGTGCCGAGCGCGAGCTATTCGACCACGAGCTTGACGGCGACCGTGGGAGTGGACTTCAGCTGGATCGATGGCTCCTTTGGGCACCAGGTTATACGCCAGACCCTGCTGAGCGGACAACAAAGCTCCGCGCTGTTCCTGTACAACGTGACCTCAGATACGGCAAGGGGGTCGGTGCACAAGGATTGGCAGCTCGTTGGAGCCAGGGCCGACGCGCTTTACGAAGACTACAATTCGAGCATGCTGTCGTTTAAGCTGCAGAACTACGGAGGGCACCTGTTCATCCGGCCGGGCTGGAAATTGATGCTCACGGCAGACGCAAATGAAATTCTTACCGATTTCAGCTCTCCCATTAAGCGCCATACCTCGAACCAGCAATTTCAGCTCACCCTCGATCGTTACACCGAGGGTGGAAACTATTGGTCGGTATATGGCCGGATGTTCCAGAATCAGGACACGCTCTTCCCGACCGAAACCAATATCCAGGCCGGCATGCTGGGGCGCTGGATGTATGGCAAAATCGAAGTCGTGCCGGTTTTCACTTGGGTCAACGTGAAATGGGGCGCGCTGAGAATCAACGACCCGCGCCTACAGTTGCGAATTATACGTTACCTATGAACGATCCCGTCGGCGCGCGGCTGGGTCTGAAGGGGTTGGCGGTCTTGGCGGCGCTTGTGGCCGGCGCCGGCTGCCAGGCGGCCGGCTTTTCCTCCCCGTCCGCCGAGGCGCCAGCGCCGGCCAAGCTCTCACTGAACATCGTATGGCCCGAGCCGCCGGAGCCGGCGCGCATCCGCTATCTCAGGAGCATTTCGGTCCCCGAAGACCTCGGCATCAAGCGGTCGTTCTTTGGGCGAGTCGCCGACGCGATCACCGGCAAGGCCGCGGCGCGGCTGGTGCGTCCCACCGGGGTGGCGGAGCGCGACGGCACGGTCTACGTGGCCGATCCGGGCGCGCAGGCGGTATGGATCTTCGATCCGGAAAGCGGGGCATCGACCGAAGTGCGCCAGGCGGGGGACGACACGCTAGTCTCGCCGGTGGCGGTGGCGGTCGGACGGGAGCGGCAGGTTTTCGTTGCCGACTCGATGCTCGGAAAAGTCTGGCTGCTCGACCGCGACGGCAAGCTCGTGCGGGTGATCGCGGGCGACGGCCTCAAGCGTCCGGCGGCGCTCGCATACGATGATGCAACGGACCGGCTTTACGTCGCTGATTCGGCGGGACAGCAGGTCGCGGTTTACACCAGCAACGGGCAAAGGCTTGCCAGTTGGGGCGGCAGAGGCATTGCCGACGGCCAGTTCAACTTTCCCTCCTACCTGGCGCTTTTGAATTCGCAGACCGTGCTGGTAACCGACGCGCTCAACTACCGCGTTCAGGCCTTCGACCCGCAGGGCAGGTTCTTGTGGAAGATGGGCCATCAGGGCGACAGCTCGGGCGACTTCGCCGCGCCTAAGGGCGTTGCCGCCGACAGCGAGGGCCACCTTTATGTGGTCGACGCGCTGTTCGAGACGGTCCAGATTTTCGATCGCGAAGGAGCCCTGCTGCTCGCGTTCGGCCGCCACGGCGTCTTACCCGGCCAGTTCTGGCTTCCCACCGGAGCGTTCATCGACCCGCGCAACCGAATCTACGTTGCCGACTCGTACAACCACAGGATCGAAGTGTTCGAATTTCTGGGCGGTCCCGGACCCGCCAGCCCGATGGCAAGCAAGTGAGAAGCATTGAAAAACCACCGCAAACGCCGGGCGGGCAAGGGAGCGCGTACCGGATGAGAAGCGGCGGGATCGGAGCGCTCGCGCGCCAGCTCGCGCTTGGATTCGCGATGGTCCTGCTGGCGGCGGCCAGCGCCGACGCGCAGACCCAGATCGCCCACACAGTGCACAATCTCACCGCGCCCCGGCCCGGCGCGGCCGGGGAGTCCCAGACCGTCGGCATCTGCGTGTTCTGCCACGTCCCGCACAACGCCGCGACCACGCTTGCCCTGTGGAACCGGCGAGAGCCCGCCACCACCTACAAGATCTACGAAAGCAGCACGCTAAAGGCTAATGTAACCCAGCCCACCGGTTCCTCGCGCCTTTGCCTCTCATGCCACGACGGCATTCTGGCGCTCAGCGACGTGCGCGTGGTTCCCGGCGGCCAGCGCGTAACAGCGATGGGCCCGCTTACAGGCAGTGCTTCGCTGGGCATCGATCTTTCCGCCGACCATCCGATCTCGTTCATTTACAACAGCGCGCTCGCGCTCAAGGCGGGAGACTTGGTTGACCCGATTGCGCTGCCGCACACCGCGCCGCTGGACGGGACCAGCCAGCTCCAATGCGCGAGCTGTCACGATCCGCACGAGGATCGGCGGCCCAACTTCCTCCGGATCGACAGCCGCGCCGGCGCCGATTGCATCGTATGCCATCGCCAGCGCGATTGGAGCGCTTCCAGCCACGCAACCAGGGCGCAAAGCTGGAGTAGGGGGGGCGAAAAGCCGTGGCCGAACGACGGCTACCCGACCATGGCCGAGAACGCCTGCATGAGCTGCCATCGGGTCCATGCGGCGCCGCATCCGGCCTGGCTGCTTGCCCAAACCGTCGAGGAGCGCAACTGCACTATCTGCCACGACGGCAGTATGGATCGGAAGAACCTCGAGCAGGAATTTTCCAAACCCTCGCGTCATCCCGTCGAGACCAGGCAATGGACGCACGATCCGGCTGAAGATCCGGCGACGATGCCGCGCCATGTCACCTGCGTCGACTGCCACAACCCGCACGCGGCGACTTCCTCGGCGCGCGGTACCAGGCCGCCGGTGCTTCCCGGTGCGCTGCGCGGGGTCAGTGGGGTCACGATCGGAGGTGCGCCGATCAAGGAAGTCAATTTCGAGTACGAGGTCTGCCTGAAGTGCCATGGGATGACAGAGCCGACGGGACTCGGCATCGTCCGCCAAGACATGACCCGCAACATCGGCCGCAAGATCAATCCGGCCAACATGTCATATCATCCGCTGGCGGGTCCCGACCGAACCAGGCGGACGCCCGGCCTGATAGCGCCGTACAACTCGTCCAGCCTGATCAGCTGCACGGATTGTCACAGCAACGATCAGTGGACGCAGGGCGGCAACGCCCCGCGCGGGCCGCACGGCTCGCGTTTCGAGCCGATCCTTCAGATGGAATATGAAGCGGTGGACCCCAGTACCGAGTCCTATGCGAGCTACGCGCTTTGCTACAAATGCCACGACCGCAGCACCGTACTGTCCAGCTTCGGCGGGTTTCCCCACCAGCAGCACGTAGTCGATCAGCACATCTCGTGCGCGGTCTGTCATGATCCGCACGGCTCGCGGCAGAGCACGTACCTGATCAATTTCATGTTGATGTCGAAGCAGGGAGCAGCGGTGGTGAGGCCCTCCAAGAGCGGGCGCCTGGAGTATGTTCCCGACCCGGCGCGTCCCGGCCATGGGAAGTGCTACATGACCTGCCATAACACCGAGCACAACCCGGCGTCGTACTAACAGCGCTGAGTTGCTACCGGCATCCCCGACGTCGAACGATTCGGCGGTAATCCTCAAGGTGCTCGCCGAAGCACCAACGCGGTCAGCTTTGCGATGCTTTCAGCGCCTGCTCGAGGTCGGCGATGATATCGCGCACGTCCTCGACACCCACCGACAAACGCACGTACTCAGGCGTCACGCCGGTCTGCGCCTGCTCTTCAGGCGTGAGCTGCGAGTGCGTCGTGGTAGCCGGGTGGATGATCAACGACTTCGCGTCGCCGATGTTCGCCAGGTGGCTGAACAGTTTGACGCTATTGATCAGTTTGGCGCCGGCTTCCTTGCCGCCCTTGATGCCGAAGCCGACGATCGCACCCTGTCCGTCGGGCAGGTACTTCTTCGCGTTGGCGTAATCGGGGTGGCTGGGCAGGCCCGGATAGTTCACCCACTGCACGGCAGGATGTTTCTCAGGAATTTCGCCACGGCTAGCGCGTTTTGAGAGTGCCGCTCCAGCCGCAGGTGCAAAGTCTCCAATCCCAGCAGCGTCAGGAAGGATCCAAACGGGCTCTGGCAGGCACCCGTGTCGCGCAGCCAGTGGGTCCGGATGTGGAGGATGTAGGCGATGTTGCCGATCGGCCGCAACGCCTCCTCGAACACCAGCCCGTGATACGAGGGGCTGGGCGCGGTGAATTCCGGCCACTTCTGCGGCTCTTTGGCCCACGGAAACTTGGCGCTATCGACAATCGCACCACCGATGTGCACGCCATGGCCGCCGATGAATTTCGTCGTCGAATACACGACGATGTCGAAGCCGTGCTCGATCGGACGGAACAGGGCCGCAGTGAGCGCCGTGTTGTCGATGATCGTGGGCAGGCCGTGGCTGTGCGCGAGGTCGGTGATCTTGCGATAGTCCGGCACGTCGTTCTTCGGGTTGCCGGGCGTCTCGATGTACACCGCGCGGGTGTTCTTGTCCACCAGCTTGCTGATTTCCTCGGGCCGCTTCGGATCGAAAAACCGGACCTCGATGCCGAGTTTCGGAAAGGTCTGCGTGAACAGCGTCCACGTCCCGCCATACAGGCTGTTGGCGGAGATGAAGTTTTGCCCCGCGTGCACGATCGTCAGCAGGGACGCCGTGATCGCCGCCTGGCCGCTGGCAAACGCCAGTCCCGCCGCGCCGCCATCGAGCGCCGCCAGGCGCTTTTCGAGGACGTCGTTGGTGGGGTTCATCAGGCGGGTGTAGATGTTGCCGAATTCGCGCAAGCCGAACAGATTCGCCGCGTGCTCGGTGTCGTGAAACACGTAGCTGGTCGTCGCATAGATCGGCACGGCGCGGGCCGTGGTGGTGGGGTCTGGCACCTGGCCGGCGTGTAGCGCCTGGGTGCCGAGTCTTGTAGTTTGCTGTGTTGTCTGACATTTTAGGATCTCCTTCGCTTATGTTCTGATGCGCCGGGGCTGCAGGTCAGGACTTGACCTCGCCCAATCTTCCAGTCTTCTCGGATTTTCAGGCCCACTCCTGGTAGAGCACCGTGGACAGGTACCGCTCGCCCGCGTCGGGCAGCACGGTGACGATGGTTTTACCGGCGAACTCGGGCTGCTTGCGCGAGCCGCACCGCCACCGCCGCCGCCGCGCCGGACGAAATACCCGACGAGGATGCCCTCTTCGCGAGTCAGGCGCCGCGCAAAGGCGATCGCCTCGGCGCTATCCACCTGCTCGACGCGGTCAACCAGCGACAGATCCAGCGTCGTCAGGAATGAAGCCGGCGCCGATGCCCTGGATTTTATGCGGACCGGGCTTGAGTTCCTGGCCCGCAAGTTTCTGCGTGATGACCGGGCTCTCCTTCGGCTCGACAGCGACCGAGATGATCTGTCTTGCCCTTGGTCTTCTTGATGAAGCGGGACACGCCTGTAATCGTGCCGCCGGTGCCGACGCCCGAGACAAAAACATCGATCGCGCCTGCGGTGTCGTCCCAGATTTCCGGTCCCGTGGTCTTCTCGTGAATCGCCGGATTGGCGGGATTCTTGAACTGCTGAGGCATGAAATACCGCTGCGGGTCGGAGTCCATGAGCTGCTGCGCCTTGGCAATCGCGCCCGGCATGCCCTTCGTCCCCTCGGTCAGGACCAGCTCGGCGCCGAGACGCGGACAGCACGCGCCGCCGCTCCACGCTCATCGTCTCGGGCATGGTCAGCAACACCTTGTAGCCGCGCGCCGCGCCGACGAAGGCCAGCGCGATGCCGGTGTTGCCGCTGGTCGGTTCGAGGATCACTGCGGCCCGGTTTGAGCAGCCCCTTCTGCTCGGCGTCCCAGATCATCGCCGCCCCGATGCGGCACTTGACCGAGTAGGACGGATTGCGCCCCTCGATCTTCGCCAGCACCGTGGCCTTGGCCCCGTCGGTGACGCGGTTCAGCTTGACCAGCGGCGTGCGTCCGATCGAATACGAATTGTCTTGAAAGACTCCTTGCGTACTCATGGTTTCCGCTCCTGCAGGGAGAGGGTTCCCGCCTCCCCTTGCGCAGTTATGTGGTCATTTATCTTTCCCGTGCCACGATCCATCGCGGTTACATTTACTCTTGGCTAGAACCCGAACTGGACAGAGCCCGTGTACTGGTTGAAGCCCCATCCGTTAGCGAGCAGGTTGAAACGGTATTCGGTACCAACAGAAATCCGGTTGAGGATGCGCTGGATTGGAGGCATCGACAGACCGGCGAGGCTGTACTTGGCTCCGAACCCGAAAACGCCGCCCGCCTGAGTGTCGGCGTCGGTAGCGCGGAACCCCTGTCCCGGTCCCTTTGCGCGGTTGACCACCGGCGTGCTCAGCATGCTGATCCACACACCCGGACCGGCGAGAACGTAGGGCTTGAGCTGCGCGAGCGCCGGCTCTCCCGCCGAAGCAAGGTTCAGGTGGTATTGTACGGTCGGCTGAATCTCGACCGTGTCGGACCAGGTCTTCTGCGCGCCAAGTGAAGGAATCAAGATGGTTGCGAGATTGTTCACCGTCGCCGTGCCACCGCCCTTGACCAGCCCGGCTTCAAGCTCGCCGCTTACGTCTCCGAAAGGAATTCCATCCTCCTCCGCCAGTAGGCGGAAGTTGAGAAACGCGCTGTACAGTAATCCGCCCGGCATCCCGTACGGCAATTCCGAGTAGCCGACGCGGAAACCCACGCCGAAGGGAAGCTCCTGTTGGGCCGTCGTGATTGCGGTCACCTGTTGTGCAAGTGGTGCCACCTGCTGCTGGACTTGAGCCTTCACCTCTTCCTTCACCGATGGCGTCGCACCGGCAAGTGGCTGAACCCTTTGCTGTAACTCCAGCACCTGGGTGCGCAGGTCGCGATTCTGCTGCTCGACGGCGTCGAGCCGGTCGAGCACTTTATGGAGCTGCGTCGCGGTCACCTTCTCATCGGCACGCGCGGCGGGCTGGTTGACGGACAACTGGGTGACCGCGATCACCGCGGCCAGTACGAGGCGGCTGGATTTCATAGCAATGGCTCTCCTGTGGCAAAACTTCCAGCCGTCTGGTCGGCCCTGCTGTCATCTGTTGTGTTGTTTGCCTCCAGTGAGTCTGGCCAGCGTTGATTCCTTCCATTGGCCGCGGATTGTCTCCCAAAAAGACGGCTGGAAGAGTCGATGAAGATAGTTGCGCTTGAGTCGCGGACGTGCGATCGGCTCCGTTGGGCAGCCAGTCGGGGGGTGTGGGAGGGCTGAACTTCCCCTGAGGACGATCTGAAAGCGCTCACGAGTACCTCCTTGGCGGGCTTCCAGTTGTCTGGTCAGGCGCTCAGTTACATCAGTCGATAGACTTAATCATCTTTAGCGAAGGCACGTGGTGCTGTCAACAGAATTTCAGTGATCCTTGGAAAGATTCTCGTTGGACACCCGACCGCTGCGGTCACTGCGGCATCGAGCGAGTTCCATTTTCGGGGAACAGCCGAGCGCAACTGCCACCGCAACGGGCGTCGGCAAATCGCCGCGCCAAGTGATGCTCTCGATGGCGACTGTGGGGGCGGCGGACTACAGACCGAAGATCCAGTTCAGGAAAAGACCGAGCACGAACAGCGCGCCGGCGCGCCGCGTATGCACGAAGGCCGCCGACACATACCACAGTGGCCATACCGGATATCCTGGCGGCGGCGAACTCGGCTTGGGCTTCGAATAGACGTCGAGCGCCCGCAAGAGCATCGGCAGCCCGCCGAGCACGACCAGGGCGCCGAACCCGAGCCTACCCGTCAGGACCATCGCTACGACAACCAGGTAGAACGAAATCATCAGCGCCTGGTTGAGCCGGAGCGCCCCCTGCTCGCCGAGGATCACCGGCAACGTGCGCACGCCTTTTCCGGAATCGTAGGGAAGTTTGTCGATGTGCTTGCCGATAAGTACGCTCGTCACGAGGATCGCGTAGGGAAGCGACGCAACCCAGACCCAGGCGGGCACGTCGCCCGTCGTGACGAAATACGTGCCACCGACCATCAGCGGGCCCCATACAATGAACACGCCGGGCTCGCCCAGTCCGAGATGTTTTAGACGCACCGGTGGTGCAACGTAAAACACGCTGATCAACAGTCCAGCCAGCGCGAACAGGACCACCGCCCATCCGCGCATCGCGAAGAGGAAAGCCATGATTGCCGCGTCGATCAGGTTGAGCACGACGATGGCGCGTATGCGACTCTGCCCTGGTAATCCAGCCCGCGAGCATGGGATGGGGCGCATACAATGCACGCGGCGCCTCGGACGTGTCGATGCCGCCGGTCAGATCGAAGTAGTCGTTGATGAGATTGTTGGATGCGTGCGCGACGCCAAGCCCGATCAGACTGAGCAGGAAGTATGACCAGTTCGGATTGGCCGCGCGCGTAGCGAGCAGCCCGCCGATAAGTCCGGAGGTCAGCGTCATCGGGATAACGCCTGCGCGCGTGATGATGAGCCATCGCGAGACGCCGTCCATGCGCTCGTCGGGCAGGTTTATCGTGAGGAGCGCCTCGCGCCAGTTCTTGAGCCGCTCAGTCCAGTTGATAGGGTGGGACTTTACCAACTCTGCCATGATTCAGTTTTTGGTTGGACACGCCGGCGTTCGTCGCGCTGCCGGGCAATCTCGCTCTGTGCCCTTAGAGCATAACTCAGCGACCGCCGCCAAGAGCGCTGAGCCGAATTGTCACACGCGCCAGGTGCCTGATTTGATTGGTGGGCGGTGCAGGTTTCGAACCTGCGACCCCCGGCTTGTAAGTGTGTCCATGGGCGGTTGGGTGGTAACTCTTGGGTGAACTCGGGTGAGCTAAGCGCCCGTTGTTGTTGGGTTTGCTCGGGTGAACCTGAATGATGGTGATGCGCCGAAGTCACGCGCAAACAGCCACTAAAACGGCCACTGGCCTGAACGAGCGTTCAGCTACCGCGCCCGGATTCGCGGCCGTGTTTCCGCTCAGCCCCTCGATGCGCGGGCTTGGCCTTGCGCGCGTCGAGCGCTACGACAGCGCGCTTGAGATGGTCCGGGAGCAGGTGCGCATATCGCGCGGTCATCGCGAGAGTTTTGTGTCCGAGCAATTCACCGATGGTGGGCAGGTTGAAGTTGCTCATCGCGAGCCGGCTCGCGAACGTGTGCCGCAGATCGTGGAAGCGGAAGTCCTCGACCTTGGCCGCCTTCACGGCGCGATCGAAGTGGCGCTTGAGCGCCATCACCATCGCCGCAGCCGATGGGCCGAACACTGGCGTCTCGCGGAACGCCGCGACGTCTGAACCCGCTCCGCC
>CAWDLC010000006.1:0-31761 GCA_963803045.1 Binataceae bacterium (SeqCode)
AGATCGTTATCTCGTGATCGACGCGCCCGCCTCGGGCAGCGCCGTCGAACTGCTCTCTGTCTCGTCGGGCGTGAAGGGAATCGCGCCCGCCGGCACGTTGAACCGGCTTGCCGATTCAGTCGACAGGTTCCTCGGCGACGCGACACGATTCGGCGCGGTCATCACCCTGACGCCGGAGGACCTTGCGGTTCGCGAGGCGCTTGAAACCGCCGCCACTATACGCGAGCGGCTCGGCATCGCCACTGTCGCAGCGATAATGAACTGCGTTCCCGATTTGCTCTTCGATACTTCCGAACTCGCCGCGCTGAGTCTGCTGGGCGGCCACGCCCGCCTGGCTGTGCGCCGAAACGCCGCGCACGAACAGGCGGCTCTGGTCGCCCCGCGGTTCGCCGCCGCCGGTATCCCGACCTTCAGCCTCCCAATGATGTTCACGCCGGCCATGGGACCCGGTGAACTCGCGAAACTTGGCCGCGTGCTGGATGCGGAGCTGCTCGACCGATGAAGCCAAAGTCCGTACAGCTCAAGCCGTCTGCCCGTCCCAAGCAGCCCGCCCATCCCAGTTCGTTCGACTTGCGCTCACACAGCCTCGTGATTTGCCTGGGGCCCGGCGGCGTCGGCAAGACTACCATCAGCGCCGCGCTCGCCGTGCGCGCCGCCATGATCGGATGCGCCGTGGATGTGATGACGGTCGATCCCGCGCCGCGCCTGCTCGACGCGCTCGGCCTTGGAGCGGATTCATCGGAGCCGGTCGAGGTCTGGCTCGGGGGGATTCGTCCTGCACGCCGTGGCGGCGGGTCCAGTCGCGCGAGGCTGCGCGCGTTGCGCCTGGATCCAAAACGCACCTTCGATTCGATCATCGCGCGTTACGCGCTGTCGGACGCGGCGCGCGACACGATTCTTGAAAATCGAATCTATCGCAATCTCTCGGGCGCGCTTGCAGGAGTGGCGGACTACATGGCGATGGAAAAGCTGCTCGAACTGGCCGCCAATCCCTTAACCGACCTGCTGGTGCTCGACACTCCTCCCGCGACCGAGGCGATCGACTTTCTGGACGCGCCACGGCGCCTGCTGGAACTGCTCAACTCGCGCGCCATCAGTCTGCTCGGCGCGCCTGGCGGATTGTTCAGGAGCCGACTGCGGATGGCGGATATTGCCGCGCGCGCCGTGCTCGCAGCGTTCGATCGCGTGACCGGCCTGAATCTGCTGAGCGACATCCAGTCCTTCGTTCGAAGTTTCGACGGCATGTACCAGGGCTTTTCCGCTCGTGCCGCGCGCGCCCGGGACAAGCTGCGCGCGCCGGACACGGCAATCGTGATCGTCACGACCGCGGAATCGAGCCGAATCGCGCAGGCGCGCGAATTTATCGGCGCGCTCGACCGTGCCGGCTTGCGCGTCGCCGCGATGGTCGTGAATCGTGTGATCGCGGAGCTGCCCGACGCGGCGCAACTATCGCCGGCCCGGATCGCGCCGTCGCTCAAAACAAAATTGAAGCGCAATCTCGCCGACTATGCCGCGCTCAGGATGCGCGAGGAAGTTTCGCTGAGCGCTCTGCGCAATTCGCTTCCCGGCGGGGCAGTGCTGATGGTTGCGCCTGACCTCGGCCGCGAGCCGCGCACCATCGCGGACCTCGCCGAGATCGGCCGCAGCTTGCGCGCCGGTTGATCAGCCGGGCTTCTTCGCGCGACGAATCGCCGGCTTCGCTTTCATGGGTTCGTCATGATCGAGAATGCGATCGAGCTTGATGCTGAGGTTCAGCAGTTGCGAGCTCAGATGATCGAGCCGCGCTTTCAGGTCGCGAACGTCCCGCTTGGAAGGAATATTGATGAAGTCGAGCAGCTGCTCGACGTTGCGGTCGAATGACTGCTTGTTCGCCATGAAGCGTTCACCCGCCCGCCCGAGACTCGAGCGCATCCTGTCGTTTGATATGATCTCATTGAAAAAGCTGGCGATGCCTTCTTCGCTCATCTGCCGGAGCTTGTTCATCAGGTTGTCATCGTCGCGGCGTGCCATGATTTTCAACTATATATAGGGTGCCGAGCCGCGCAAACCGATGACCATTATCGCCAACCTGCTAAGCATCGCGTCGGGATTCGCCCTGAT
The DNA here is from genome assembly GCA_963803045.1 of Binataceae bacterium (SeqCode). Classification (GTDB taxonomy): domain Bacteria; phylum Desulfobacterota; class Binatia; order Binatales; family Binataceae; genus Binatus. The sequence goes on from CAWDLC010000006.1 coordinate 2,101, forward strand.
GGGCTACCGCGAGCCGCCCGCGAATCTGATTGCAACCTCGATCGTCATCGATCTTGCGCTCGCTCCCTTGACCGCGATTATCGCATCGCGCCGCGGCCGCTCGACCATTCGATGGACTATCGCCGGACTCGCGCTCGGCGCGTGGGCGCTCGCCGCGGTTATGATTATTCCGCCGAGCCGCCCCGCTCCGCCGCGCCCCGACGCCCCCCAGTATCCGCCTACTTCTGATGCTGCCTGATCCATGCTGCGGTCGGCGCGAAAACTTCGCTCTCCGACTTCGTTCCCGCCAACACGTCCAGGTGGCCCCACTTGTCAAGCTTTATAAACGAGGGGTCGGGCGCGCCGGTCGATTTCGCCGCCTCTTCGACTTGACCGGGCCATTGGCTGCCAAAGTTGGTGCTGGCAAACGCGATCACGGGGATTTTCGACGCCCTGAGCGCCGCGAGCAGCGCCGGCGAGAACGGATTCTCGCCCTCCTGGACCGCCGGCCAGTAGCGATCGTAGCCAATTAGCAGTTTTGCCAGCACGACAGCGTCGGAAAAGCCGCCCTGCGGATTCGCGAGTCCGCCGTTGCCGCCGAAAAATCCACCCGCGCCGTACACGACGTGTTCCAGATTTTCGCGCGCAGTCTTGTACTTGGGAATCGGCGCAGGCTGATCGGGATTGTCAATCACCATCTGCATAAGCGTGTGCCGTTTGTCGTAGGTCAGGTGTTCGCCGCCGATGTCGTCAGCATAGTGGCCGGCCGGTAGCGGTGCCGTTCGCATCGGATGGGTGGGAATGAATCCGTCGAGCGCAATGATTCCCGCGACGCGCTCAGGATGCCTGGCGGCGTAAAGGTACGCGAACTCGACGCCGCGGCTGAAGCCGGCGACGAAGAGTTTTTCGCGGCCGGTCTTTTCGCTGACGAATTTCGCGGCGGCATCGATGTCCGATTCGAAGAGATCGTTGGTCCAATTCGCCAGCTCGGAAAGATCGCTCTGGGGTGTCTGCGGCGGAATAAAATGCGTGCGATAGTCCGTCGACCACACGTCCACGCCGTGCCCGGCCAGATAGACCTGGAACGAGTAGCGTGGATCCTCGAGCGCCACTTCGCCATTCATGTTGGTGCCGGGCAGATAAAGCACGACCGCCTCGGGATGCGCAGGCGGATTCGGCCCCTTTGCAACGCGATGCAGCGCGATTTTATCGAACGGCGACTTGCCCACCGTCGATCCGAACGTCCACTGGTAAATTCCCGGCGCGCCTTTGAGTTCGCGGGCCGCGCCGACGGCGCTGAATTCGGTTTCGCTGGCTGAGGCGACCGCGCCCAGCGCGATGAAAAGAAACAGGACCACCAACATGTCAGGGGCGATGCGCCGTCGAATCTTCATGGGCCTAATCCTCTCCACGATTTCGAGTCTTCGCACAAGTCCGCGCCCGCACCGGCTCATCGCTGGTTGACCCTTCGCGGTCCGCCGTGCGAAACAAAGTCGGCAGATTCTCACGCCAATCACGCACGGGAGTAAATTTCAATGAGCAAGAAAGTGCAATTCGCCCTGTTTTCTCCGCAAGCCGGGCAATCGTGGCATCAACTCGAAGAGCGAGCGCATCGATGCGAGAAGCTGGGCTACCATTCGATCTGGCTGGTCGATCACATGTGGACGCGCGGGATGCCCGACCTCGACCATCATGAATGCCTGGCGTTGATGGCGGGACTGTCCGCGAAGACCGAGAAAATTCGCATCGGCACGCTCGTGATATGCAACTCTTACCGCAATCCGGCGCTGCTGGCGAAGACGCTGGCGACGATCGATCATATCAGCAACGGCCGTCTCGAAATCGGCTACGGTGCGGGCTGGATGGACGATGAATACAAGGCTTACGGCTACCAGTTCCCCTCGATGGGCACGCGGCTCAAGATGTTCGAGGAAGGCCTGCACATCATGAAGGCGATGTTCACCGAGAAGCGCGCGACGTTTAAGGGGCGCCACTACTCGATCGAAGGAGCGATCTGCAATCCCAAGCCGGTGCAGCAACCGCATCCTCCGATTACGATCGGCGGCAGCGGCGAAAAGATCATGTTGAAACTGGTCGCCAGGTTCGCCGACCGATGGAATTGTCCGGCCGGCTATGAAAGCTTCGAGCACAAGTTCAACGTGCTCAAGCAGCACTGCAAAGACGTCGGGCGCGACGTAAACACCATCGACGTGTCCGAGCAGTTGCTGGTTTGCATCGGCAAGACGGACGAGGAAGTCGAGCAGAAGTGGAAGATGGCGCAGATGCTCAAGCCGTTCATCACCACCGGAATTAAAGGCACGCCGAAGCAACTGGTCGGGGAACTCAGAAAACGAGTGGCGATGGGAATCACGACGTTTACGATTTTCTTCAGCGACTCCGCGCCGCCGCCGACGCTCGAGTTGTTCGCGAACGAAGTGATGCCGGCATTTGCGTAGGACGATCAGAATTCACACGCCGGCAATCCGGCGAATATCGACGGGCGGCGCGTTCATTCTTGGCCTGCTGGTCGCGGGATGCGCCGGTCAGCCGTCGTATTATTCGACGCAGTTTGACACCACCGGCGGGCTGGGTCCGGGCGACCCGATAACGCACGCGTCGGCGACCATAGGCCACGTGACGGGAGTCTCGCCGATAAGCGACGGCGACTGCGACGTCGCGTTTGAGGTCGATGGGTCTCACGCCGCCGAAATTCACTATGATTCGATAATGACGCTGAACAACCTCGGCGCGACGCCGTCGCTCGACGTGATGAACGTGGATGCGATGAGCCATAGCGCACCTTCGGGCACGCGGCTGGACGGCGCGTCGAGCATGAACGAGACGCAACTGTTTATCATGGCGCGCGGGCCCGGGAGTTACGCTCAGGCGCTTGGACGAGTCGCAGGCGCAACGACGCCAACGCCTCCTTCGCCCGCGACCGTGCAGATGATGCAACTGCTGGGGCAAATTTCGCGGCAGACACTGGCGAGCGCGATTGCAATCTCGCCGCCCACTCGCGAGCAGCTCGAGCAGGCCAAACGCGAGGCGCTCGGCGTCGAAAGACAATTGATGCGCAGCGGCAAGGTCGAGCAGGCGGAGCGGCTGCGCGCACAGATGGGCGGCATGATGGGTGGAATGACGGCGCCGGTAAACCCGACGACGCTTCCGCCGACCTCGCCGAATCCGTAGCGCGAGAGGGATCGTCACTAAATTGGATCAGCATCGACTGACCGAATATCTCAAACGCCGGATGCCGCATGCGCGCGAGCATCGCGTGGTCGGCCTCAAACGACTATTCGGCGGTTCCTCGCGCGAGACGTATGCCTTCGACCTGGAATGGAGCGAAGGCGGCCAGACGCTCACGCGCCCGATGATCGGGCGGCGCGATCCGACTGGCGGGCTGCTCAAAACCGATCGCGAGCGCGAGTTCAAAGTGATCGCCGCGATGCATCGCGCGGGCCTCAAGGTTCCCGAGCCCCTGTTCCTGGAGCTCGACGCCAGTGTGATGGATCGCCCGTTTTTCATCATGGATCGCGCGCCGGGCCGCACCGGCATGGGGGCGTTTCCGGCCATGGAGGCCGAATCAACGCGCGCGAAAGTCGCGGATGACTTCCTGAGCGAGCTCGCACGATTGCAGTCGCTCGACTACCGCGAATGCGGGCTCGAGATTCTCGGGCCTCCGAAAAATCCCGAGGACCCCGCCCGCATCCAGACAGCGCATTGGAGCGAAGTGTATGAACGCGACCGGATGGGCGAACATTATCCGATTCTCACCGCCGCGTTCGCATGGCTCAACGCCAACCCCGTCGTGACCGACCGCCTGGTGATCGTTCATGGCGACTACCGTTCGGGAAACTATCTGTACGACGAGAATGGAATCATCGCGATGCTCGATTGGGAGATGGCGCATCTGGGCGACCCGATGGAGGATCTCGGGTGGGCGTCGATGATGTTCTGGGGGCGCGACGAACTCGCCGGCGGCCTGATGGAACGCGAAGCCTTCTACCGCCTGTACGAACAGAAGACCGGCTATCGCGTCGACAGGAAACGGCTGTTTTTCTATCAGGTGCTCGGCAACGCGAAGATGGCCGTGATTTGTCTGACCGGAATCTGCGACTTCGTCGAGGGACGCACGTCCGACTCCATGATGCCTTTTCTTGAACTGCTAATTCCGCCGTTGTTCGAAGACCTGGCCAAGCAACTTCGATTGGTCTGAGGTAGTCCGATGCTACGGCCAACGTTGAATGAACTAATCAGTGGAATGCAGCGGACGATCATCGACGCGCTGCTGCCCGAGCTGACATCGCCTTACGCGCAAGGCCAGGCGATGTCGGCGATCGGAATGCTCGCCCATGCGGCGGCAGTGCTCGAGTCGGCGCCCGCGTACGACTCCGCCGAGATAAAAGATCTGCGTGCGACCTTTGCGGCGCTCAAGCGGCTGGGCGACAAGCACATCTCCAAAAAAAGCGGGCTTCGCGGCGCGCTTGCGCGCGCGATCCGCGCTGGCGCGAAAAACCCGCCCGATAGGCGTGCGATGGAAGCTGCGATGGCCGCGTTCGCCACCGCCGTCGCTCTCGGCCATGCCGACGACGGCGTCGCTCGCCACGTCCGCGCCTACCTCCGGCGCAACCTCGAGCGCTCGCGCCATCTGCTTGGTAATTCGTTGCCAAGTGCCTGATTCATGAGCAGCCCGGCAATTCCGACCGGTCCTGTAACCCTGCGGCTATCTTATGCAATAAGACGTTATCTCTAGCAATCGCTAGTCAACTTCCAGGACACTTTTCTGTGTCAAGACTTCTTGCGCATCAAAATAAATCAGTGTAGATTGTGTAAAGCTAGCTAGGAGCGCAAAACTACACGGTAACTAAAAGATGTGTAAAGGTAACTAGCTGTATGTGACAATCTTGTTACAAAAAGTTAGTTTTAAGAAGTTGAGCCAGCAAATCGCTAGTGCAGATTCGGACAGCGATGCCTCCGCGTGAAGCAATGAGGTGGATGATGATAAACGAAGAGGAACGGATGCTCAACGAAGAAGAGAAACAGACACTTGTCGACCTTCTTTCGCGACACGACACTCCGACTGAGGCTGTGCGCAAGGCTCTGAATGCAGATCGTTGCGAGCTGCATCTTACATTCGGAGAACGGATAGTCATTGTTCGCGATGGGCAGATTAAGCAGTGAGCGCCGCGGCACCCAAACCACGGAAGAAGAAAGCCATGAGCGTCGTCACGATTCCCACCCCTGGAATGCCCGGTGGCCCATGCCGCGGGTCCTGCAATCATACCAAGTGCCACACCTTGCGAGCGATGGCGGAGGACCGATGCGCTCACTGCGGCCTCCGTTTTGGTTTCGGCGCCAAAATAACCGGCGAGCCTCCGCTGCATCTAAGATGCGCGCAGACCATTGCCGCGCGAAGTGGCGCACCGGCAGCGCATCCGATCAATGATCCCGCAGCAGGCCATCAGTTCACGGCTCATCGCGGCGACAAGCGCTAACGCCGTCTCGTTTGTATTTTTTTCGATTTGACGTCGGCACGCCGATCCGGCGTGATCGATGACCTGCGCTTGACACCTCTGTCTGGTGCGCGCTACCGCTCGCTTGACGGGTAACTTGGATCATGAATGGAGCTGAGAGCCTGATTCGCACCGCGATCGCAGCAGGGGTCGAAGTGTGTTTTGCAAATCCGGGGACAACCGAAATGCCGTTGGTGGCGGCGCTCGACTCCGCCGGCGGGCTGCGGCCGATTCTCGGATTGTTCGAGGGTGTTTGCACCGGCGCCGCCGACGGTTACGGACGGATGGCGGAGAAGCCTGCCCTGACGCTGCTTCATCTTGGGCCCGGTTTCGCCAACGGCATCGCGAATCTCCACAACGCGCGGCGCGCGCGCTCGCCGATCGTGAATTTGATCGGTGACCATGCGACGTGGCACGTCGGCGCCGACGCACCGCTCACTTCCGACATCGTTTCGCTCGCGACTCCCGTTTCGGGATGGATACGAAGCGTCCGCACTTCAGCATCGCTCGCGGACGCGACCGCGCAGGCGATTGCGGCGGCCGGCCGCGCGCCGGGGCAAATCGCGACGTTGATCATCCCGTCGGATTGCCAGTGGGGTCCTGCCGGGAGCCACGCTGCGCCAATCGAGCCGCTGGCGCCGCCGGCGGTGTCCTCTAATGCGGTCAAGCGGGCGGCCGAATCGATGGGCAAGGGCAATCGAGCCGCGCTTTTTCTCGGCGGCATCGCGCTTCGAGCACGTGGCCTGAAGGCGGCTGCGCGCATCGCCGCGAAATCAGGATGCCATCTAATCTGCGAGACTTTTCCCGCTCGGCTCGAACGCGGCGCCGGTACGCCGGCCGTCGATCGCCTGCCCTACTTTCCTGAACAAGCGATCGAGATGCTGAAGCCGTTCGACTCGATTGTCATCGCCGGCGCGAAAAAGCCCGTCGCGTTTTTTGGCTACCCCGATTTACCGAGCCAGCTGATTCCTGAAGGCATCGATGCCGCGATTCTGGCCGAGCCGACTGATGACGTCCCGGCCGCTCTGGAAGCGCTCGCAGGTGAAATCGGGGCGCCCGTTTGGGCCGCGGCGCCGGCGAAAATATCGCGCCCCGAACGTCCCGTCGGACAACTCAACGCGATGACCGCGGGCGCCGCGATTGCGGCGGTGATGCCCGAGGGGGCGATCGTGATGGACGAGGCTGCCACCACCGGCCTGCCATTCCTGGCCGCGTCGGCGGCTGCGCCGCCGCATACATATCTTTCGCTCACGGGCGGCGCGATCGGGCAAGGATTGCCGTGCGCAACCGGCGCGGCCGTCGCGTGTCCCGATCGGCGCGTGATCGCTTTTCAGGCCGATGGCAGCGCGATGTACACGCTGCAGGCGCTGTGGACGCAGGCCCGGGAATCACTCAACGTCACGACAGTGCTGTGCAACAACCGCAGCTACCGAATTCTGCAGATTGAACTTGCGCGCGCGGGCGTGACCAAACCCGGGCCCAAGGCGCGCTCGCTCACCGATCTTTCCAATCCCGATATCGACTGGGCCAGTCTGGCGCGGGGGATGGGTGTGCCGGGCGTGCGCGTCGAGACCGCGGAGGCGCTCACGCTTGAACTGGAACGCTCGCTCGCGACGCCGGGTCCGACTCTGATCGAGATGATTCTCTAGACCAGCGCCTACTCCTGGCTCGCGTCCAATAGTTCGAGCGCCGCTTGCAGGCCGGCGATCGTCGCGATCTGGCGATGATGTTCGATGCGGCTGCCGACGCCGATAAAATGCGTGCCCGCGCTCTCGGCCGCCTCGCGATCTATCCGGCTGTCGCCCACGTACACGGCCCGCGCCGCGTCGACTCCCGCGCGTTGGAGGCACAGGCGCAGGATGTCGGGCGCCGGCTTGGGGCGAACCTTGTCGAGTGCGCTGGCGACCGCGTCGAATACACCGCCAAGGCCAAGATGCTCGACCAACGCGGGCACCGTCGCCGATCGATTGGTCGCCAGCCCGAGCTTGTAGCGCCGCTTGAGATCGAGCATGAACGGGCGCAACTCAATCGGTGGCCGCAGCATCTTGAAAAACGGCGTCTGATCCATGCTGCGGGTCAAATCGTGCATCCTGGCAAGCTTGGCCGCGTCGCCACGCGCGCGCGCCGCAAACACCTCGCTCGCGGCGAACGAAATCGTCGCGATTTCCTCGTCACGATCCAGTGGCGGTTCGCCGATCCTCGCAAAAATCCAGTTGTAGTAGGCAACGTTCGATTCTTCGGAATCGAACAGCACGCCGTCCGCGTCGAACATCACCAATTCAATCATGTTTAACGAATATTGTGCGCGGCTGGTGCGCGCGGCGCCAGATGGCCAGGCGCGCGAGTGAGAGTCAACGCACGGCGCGCTTGCGATCGGCCCGCTCGGCCCGCCGCGCCCGCGCAGGCGCCGGCCGGCGCACAATCGCTACGACTTCGCGCGCCACGAGATGCTTCCCGCAATGAGAACAGACCATATCCGGCACCGTCTTCGCGCCGCAGACCCGATGAATCAGCGTCATCGGCGGCCCCGATTCGTCGCTGAGCCACGTGTCGCCCCATCGCATCATTGCGATCAACACGGGATAGAGTTCGAGTCCTTTTTTGGTCAGCCGATATTCGACGCGGCCCTTGTCGCCCTCGATCCGCGCGCGATCGAGGATTCCGTCTCGCACCAGGCCACGCAGCCTCGAGCTTAAGATGTTGCGCGCGATTCCGGTCCCCTGCTGAAACTCGTCAAACCGGTGGCGTCCGAGAAACGCCTCGCGCAGTATCAGCATCGTCCACCGCTCGCCGACTACCGCAAGCGTTCGCGCCACCGAGCAGTTCATCTCCTTGACCGAATCCCATCGCATGGGCGTCTGTCGCTCCCCTCCCCGAGTTGAATTTCGTGCGCCGCGGCCTTCCCAACTCCGGTGCGCCTTGACGAAGTCATCGTTGCACTTCGAAACCAAGATTGCTACTTATCTCAGTTTCAAATTGAAACTTGAGATGCAGCGGCTCCGGTGTGGAGGGGTGCCGCAGGAGGCACACTTATGGCCAAACAAATCGAGTTCTTTTACGACTACCTCAGCCCCTTCAGCTATCTCGCCGACACGCAATTGCCCGCGCTTGCCGAGCGTACCGGTGCTAAAATCGTCTATCGGCCGGCTCTGCTCGGCGCGATAATGAAGGCCACCGGCAACGCGGGTCCGCTCGTGATTCGGGGCAAAGGAAATTACAACATCGTGGAATTTCAGCGATGGGCAAAGCGCTACGGCCTTCCCGCGAAGTTCAATCCCCACTTCCCGTTCAACACCATTCGCCTGCTGCGCGCCGCGATTGCCGCGCAAATCCACGGACGCTTCCCGGCGTTTCATTCGGCTGCGTTTCGCGCGATTTGGGAACATGAACTGGACCCCGGCAGGGAGGAAGCGCTGCGCCGGCTTCTCAACGATGTCGGAATCGATCCCGCACTCATCGAGGGCGATGACATCAAGCACCGGCTGCGTGCCAACGTCGACGAGGCCGTCAGCCGCGGCGCGTTCGGGGCGCCGACGTTTTTCGTCGATGGCGAAATGTTCTGGGGAAACGATCGGCTGGATTTCGTGGAAGAAGCTCTCATGAGGCTTAAGTGACGCGAGTTCCCTTGTCGCACAATCTTTGAGATAGATCTGAAAATATCGGCTGATGCCGGATGAGGTCAGTCACATGAAAGCAGTCGTATTCGAAAAGCTTGGCGGCCCCTGCGTCACGCAAGATTTCCTGCGCTGAAAGGCGGGCGCGCAGCGATGGATTTCGCCGAACTCGCCGCGCTGGCCTCGGGTCACGCCGAAGCGCGCGCCATCCAGACCGCGCTCAAGCTGGGAATTTTCGATGTTCTCGAGTCCTCGCCGCTCGACGACGCCGCTCTCGCCGCCGCCATCTCCGCCGATCGCCGCGCGACGGCTCTGCTGGCCAACGCGATGGTGGCGCTCGGCCTGCTCGCCAAACGCGCCAATCGCTATGCGCTCACTGATACGTCGCGACGCTACCTGCTCCGCTCGTCCGCCGAATACCTTGGCGGCTTGATTCTGTTCGACGAAGCGATCTTTGAAACCTGGACGCACCTCGAACAAACCATTCGCACCGGCGCTCCCGCGCGCCCGACTGACATGTTTCAAAGCCGTCCCGACGAGACCGAACGATTCATCCGCGCCATGGATAGCCTTACTCGCGCCCGCGGCGATCCGGCTTACGTCGCCGATCGGCTCGATCTCAGCCGCGTCTCGATGGTCGCCGACATCGGCGGCGGGCCGGGGACGTACGCCGTGGCGATGCTCCGCCGATGGCCCCATCTGCGCGCTGCGATTTACGATCTGCCTGCCACTCTCGAAGTTGCCCGCACAATCCTCGCCGAGCGCGAGCCCGCGGCGTTGGCGCGAATCGATCTGGTCCGCGTCGATTACCTGTACGATGAGATCCCGGGCCCATGCGGAGCCCTGTTCATGTCGAATATAATTCACAACGAAGATGAAACAACCAACGCTCAGCTTTTCCGCAAGTGCTTTCGCGCGCTCGAATCGGGCGGCCTTATGATCGTCAAGGATCACATCATGAACGCCGACCTCACCGAGCCGAGGCCGGGCGCGATTTTCGCCCTCTACCTGCTGCTGGCCACGCGCGGGCGCGATTATTCATTTGACGAAGTCTCCCGATGGCTCGGCGACGCCGGCTTCGTCGATATCAGCCACGAGGCGCTGCCAAGCCCCCCGTTCACCTCCTCGATGGTCATTGCGCGCAAGCCTTGAATCCGTGAAAATTTTTGTAGTGTGCAGGATGGCGATCGTAATCGGGCTCGCGGCTGTGTGCTCGGGATGCGTCGCGGGGGGCGCCGTCGGCATGGTAAGCACCGTTGCTCCGATGGTCGCCGCCGGCAGTGCGCAGGTGATTGGCTCCCAGGTTGCGATGAGAGAGTCGGGCGGCACCGGAGCTTCCAAGGACGACAACGCCGACAAATGCGATCAACTGCTGCGCGTTCCGCCCGGCGTCGAGGAAGTGCGCAAGAACAAAGACGGGTTGATCGAGTCACGCCAGTGGAAGATTGCCGATAATGCCGGCACGCCAACCTGGATGATGGTTCGCACCAAAGACGCGCCCGAGGACGCCTGGCAGCCCAAGCCCGGCATCACCAAGCTCCTGTTCAATCCGCCGCTCTATCAGATGCTCGAGCCCGACAAGCCGCAATATCTCGCCTACGCTCCAGCCGACGTGGTTAACGTTTCCGACAGCGAACAGTTTGACTCGATGACCGGGGCGTTCGGCTCCGGCGTCGGAACGTTCAAGTGGCGCGATCGTTCCTACAGTTACGTGCTGGTCAAGGAACTCCCCTGCTTCAAGCCAGCGCCGGAGAAGTGAATTCGATTTCATTCCATCCGTCGCGCCTGACGCGATCCCTGCCACGAGTGATCGCCGCCGCCGCCATTTTCTCGATGGCGCTGTTTGCCGCGAGGTCGTACTCTCTGGACATGAACGCTGCGCCCGGCCGTTCGCATCCGCCTCTTAAGCCCGCGTCGTGGCCCGACAACTCGCTCACGATCGCAAATCTTGGCCACGCCGCCCTGCTCATGAATTTCTTCGGTACGCGCGTGCTCTCCGACCCAACCCTGTTCCCGCGCGTCGGCATGTCGATCGGCTCGATCCTTACGATCGGACCAAAACGATTCGTCGATCCGCCGCTGACTCCCGCGCAACTGCAGCACATCGATGTCATTCTGATCACGCACGCACACATGGACCACCTCGACCCGCCGTCGCTCAAGGCTCTGCCCAGGACCGCGGTCGTGGTCGCGTGCGAGGAATGCGCAAAGCTCATCGCGCCGCTCGGCTTCAACGATGTCCGCGAACTCAAGTGGGGCGAGACGACCGTTGTCAAAGGACTCACCATCCGCGCGATGGGCGCTCGGCACTGGGGTCGGCGATGGCCGCCGTTCGGCGAAGACTACGGCCTCAACAGTTACGTGCTGGAAAAAAACGGCCACCGGATGCTGCTCGCCTGCGACAGCGCCCAGACCGATCTCTTCGGGAGCCTCGCATCGGCGCCGCCTGACGTGGCGGCGTTCTCGATCGGCGCCTACAACCCCTGGATCTACAATCACGCAAATCCCGAACAGGTCTGGGCGATGTTCGGGCAGACGCGTGCTCATTACCTGATTCCCATTCACTGGGGCACGTTCAGGCTGTCGAAGGAGCCGATGCAAGAACCACTGCAACGACTAATCGCCGCAGCCGGCAGCCAGCAGGATCGAATTGTGATACGTCAAATTGGCGGAACTTGGACTATGCCCGCGTCGATCGAGACGCGTCAGGCCGCCGGCCGCTAGGACTCTCGACTCTCTACGCGCTGGCGCCGAGCCGCTTCTTGGCTGTCTCGATATATCCCGCGTCGCGCTCGATTCCCACCCAGCGCCTGCCCAGTTGAGTCGCGGCCGCCGCCGTCGTACCGGTGCCGAGAAAGCAATCGAGAATCACGTCTTCCGGCTTCGTCCACAACGTCACGATCCGTTCGAGCAGTTGCACCGGTTTCTGCGAAGGATGACTTCCCAGCTTGCGCTCCGAGCGCGGCGTGCATGGAATCTGCCACAGGTTGCGCAATTGTTTGCCGCCCCCGATTACTTTCGAGCTGGCGTAGTCGAACGTCCATTTGCCCGCGCGCTCCGGCGTATTGTTGCACGCCCAGATAATGTACTCGGTGCTCTCAGTCGGCAGCCGCCCCGTGATGTTGGGTTGCGCGTTGGGTTTGAACCACGTGATTTGCTGCAGGATGCGCCGGCCCAGCACGTGCTCCAGCACGAATCCGATCACATAGATATTGTGGAAGCTGCCGAAGACCAGGATGTTGCCGTTCGCGCGCACGACCCGGCACACTTCCAAAAGCCACCGCCGCGTGAATTCGAAGTAGTCATCGTTGCTGAACCGATCCCACCCTTCATCCATCGTGACGTGCGAGCTGAATGCCCACTTCAGCCCTTTGCGCCGGCTCATGTTGTACGGCGGATCCGTGATGCACGCGTCAAAGCACGCGTCGGGCCACGTGCGCATCACCTCGACGCAATCGCCCGGGTAAATCGTCCCCAGCCGCGGCATCTCCAATGCGCCGCCGTCTGCCCGCTCTTCGCTTGACGGACGCAACCGCGGGCGCCCCCGGCGTTCAGACACGCTTGCGCTTCTTGGAAAGATAATCGACCAGCAGGTATTCGCCGAGATGGTCGGGACGGGTGTACAGCGCGCGGCCTCGATTGATCTGCGTCATCTTGTCCACGAACGCGCGCAGGCTGGGCGAATCGTCAAGCATGAACGTGTTGATCGTGATTCCCTTGCGCGTGATCCGCTCGACTTCCTTCAGCGTCTCCTGCGCCGCGCGCATGCTGATGCCGCCGAACGACAGCGGCCATTCGCAGTACAGCCGCTTGTTCAGGAAGTACGCGGTCGGCTGCCCGTCGGTGATCACGATGATGTGCTGATTGCGCGACGGATGCCGCGCCAGCAAATCCGAAGCGAGCCGCAGCCCGTCCTGCAGATTGGTGAACGGATCGCCCATGTTCCACGACGCTTCGGGCAGATCCTTGAGCTTCAACTCAACCGCGCGCGTGATAGAAACCGACGATCGAAAAAAAGTCGCGCGGGAACTTCGAGCGGATCAGCGTCTCCATCGCCATCGCGACTTTCTTCGCCGCCGCAAATCGCCCTTCCCAGCTCATCGACCACGACATGTCCAGGCACAGCACCGTCGACGACGAACTGGCGTAATCGTTTTCGTAGATCTCGAAATCTTCCGGCCGCAGCTCCAGCGGAACCCCCGCCTTGCGCGCCAGCGCATGCTTCAGCGTCGCGACCAGGTTCAGATTCAGCGGATCGCCGAACGCGTACGGCTTGGTCTCCTCCGGTCGGATCTCGGTGACGCCGCGATGGTCCGTCAGGTGGCCGCCCGCCGCGATCCTTCAACAGGTTCTGGTAAATGTCGCGCAGCGCCAGCTGCCCGATTCGCCGCACGCCCTTGGGCGAGAGCTGCGAAATGATCGCCCTTCGGCACCATGTAGCCCGACTGCGCCAGCAGCACCATCACCTGCTTGAGATCTTGAAAATCTTTGCCCGCCTGCTGGCCTAAAATCTGCTGCAGGTCTTCCATCGAGATCGTCTCGAAGTTGCCCGACATCAGGTCCTGCTCGAGCTGGCGCATCCGCTCCATCTCGCGCATCAACTCGAGCGCCTGCTCGTAGTCGAGGCTCTTGGGACCGTGGAACATGTGCTGATTGCGATCGCGGAAATTCTCGAGGTCGCGAATATTTTCATATTCCTCGAGCAACTCGTCGAAGTCCGCCTTCGCCTGCGCGTCCTCGAATTCGTGGCTCTCCAGCTTGCGCATCGCCTCTGACAGGCGGCGCGGCATGCGCGACAACTGCGCGCTGTTTTTCCTCGATGCCCGGCTTTTGCCCCTTGAGCGATTCCAGCTTGGCCGCGCTCGCGATTCAAAATGTCCTCGAGCTGCTGCTCCATCTCGGAGAGCGCGTTCTTCAGGTTGAAGTCGCGATAGCGCTGGCGCATCTCCTGGCGCAGTTGCTCGAGGAACTCCTCCAGGCCCATCACCCGCATGCCGTCGAAATCCATCCCCTGCCGCATCATCCAGTCCATCGCCTGGCGCACGTCGTCGGTGTAGGACAGATACTCCGCCAGCTTCTCGAACACCTTGTCGGCGTCGAGCTTGAGCCGCTGGCGTGCCGTCCCACTGCGTGTAGCGGGTGGTGACCGTCGCTCGAATTCCCTGCGCGTCAGGCGTGATAGGCGAAGCGCCCGCCCTGGCGCTCCTTGTTGAGCTTCTGATGCAGATGCAGGCCCTCGAAAATAAACTCGCTCGCCGCCGCCATCAGCCCCGGCGTCTCGAACGGTCCCAGCAGCGTGATCACTTCGCGCAGTCCGGCACCTCGCGCAGCGGTTCCATGTATTCCGACGACGGCGCGCTGTCCGAAACCTCGACCCCCCAGCCCTGCTCGAAGTAGCTCGATGACCTTCTTCAGATCGTCGAGCTTCAAATAGCGATCGAAAACTTTCAGCACCGCGCGATTGATCAGCCGCTCGATCAGATCCTCTTCTTTCTTGTCTTCGCCGACGTACTCGAGCTCGATCTTGCCCGCGGTCGAGGCGTACAGCGAATGCAAGTCCGAAATGCCGCGGCACGATCTCGTTCTCGCCGTTTCGCACCGCGCGCTTCTCGGCGTTGGAGATCGCCGATTCGAAATTGTTGATCGTAACGCGCACCGACACCCCCGACGATCTGGTTGATCTCGTTGGAGGCCCGCGCCTCGAAGGTAATCTGCGCGAGGATCTCCTTCATGAACTGCGGAATCCGCACCTCCATGCCCGACGCGCGGCGGATGCGCCGCTTCCTGCTCCATGATCGCGATCTCGTCCTCGATCGTCTTCGGATAATGGGTGCGAATCTGGACGTCGAAGCGATCCTTGAGCGGCGTGATGATTCGGCCGCGCGAGGTGTAGTCCTCGGGATTGGCGCTCGCGACGAACACCAAGTCGACCGGCAGGCGGATCTTGTAGCCCTTGATCTGGACGTCCTTCTCTTCCATCAGGTTGAACAGGCCGACCTGCACCTTCTCGGTCAGGTCGGGCAGCTCGTTGATGGCGAAGATGCCGCGGTTGGTGCGCGGGATCAGTCCGTAATGGATCGTCTCCTCGTCGGCCAGGTAGCGCCCCTCGGCGACTTTGATCGGATCGATCTCGCCGATCAGATCGGCGACCGAAACGTCGGGCGTCGCCAGCTTCTCCGCGTAGCGCTGGTCGCGTCCGATCCATTCGATCTCAAGCGCGTCGCCTTTCTCTGCGCTTCAGCTTCACGCATCGGCGGCATATCGGCGCGAAACGGATCGTCGTTGATTTCGCATCCCTCGATCGCCGGCACATACTCGTCGAGCAACCCGGCCAGCGACCGTATGATTCGCGACTTCGCCTGCCCGCGCTCGCCGAGAAAAATCATGTGATGTCCCGCGAGCACGCCGTTTTCGATCTCCGGAATTACCGTCTCTTCATAGCCCACGATCCCCGGCAGGATTTGCTCCTTGCTGCGCAGCCGCTCGAGCAAATTTTTGCGCATCTCCATCCGCACCGGCATGGTCTGGCAGCCCGCGCTCTTGAGTTCGCCCAGCGTCCGGATTTTCAGCAGTCCTTCATTCATCGCGAATCCCGCAGTTTGATTATTGGATCTTAAGATAATTCAGCGCCAAGGTTTTTGAAAATCGGGCGCAATTGCTCGTAACCGTCTTCTAAACTCTGTGATAGCACACGCGTCGAGGCAAGTACCGGCATAAAATTGTTGTCGCCAGCCCAGCGCGGCACGATATGCCAATGCATGTGCTCGGCGAATCCCGCCCCGGCGGCGCTGCCCAGGTTGGCGCCGACGTTAAACGCTGCCGGATGCAGACTCGCGCGCATCGCCTTTATCGACGCCGCAACCGCGTCGCCAAGCACCGCTCGATTCGCTCGCGCCAGCAACTCCGGCGACGCGACATGGCGTCGCGGCGCCACCATGATGTGTCCGTTGTTGTAGGGATATTTGTTGAGCATCACGAGCACGCCGCGATTCTCGAACAGAATCAAGCGTTCTCGCCGCTCAGCCTCGGACAGCTTGCCGAAACAGAAGATGCAGGCCTGGGGGTCGGAGCGGATGCTGCGCAGATACGCGTACCGCCACGGCGCCCACAGCCGCAGACCTCCCGCGCAAACCTCCGCCGCGTCGCGCCGCTTAACGACCCGCTTCTTCGGCGCCATTAACTTCGATTCGGAGTTCCTTGCCCGCCCGGAAGAACGGTATCTGCTTGGCCTCGACTTTGACCAACTGCCCGGTCTTCGGATTGCGGCCTTGGCGCGCGCGACGCTGCTTCACCGCGAAACTGCCGAAGCCGCGGATTTCGATCCGCTCGCCGCGCGTCAGCGAGGCAGCCATCGCGTCGAACATCGCATTCACGATCGTCTCTGACTCGCGATGCGTAAACTTTTGCCGGCGCGCCAGTAGTTCCTCGATGATTTCCCGCTTGGTCATCGATCTCGCCGCCGTCCGCGCCCCGCCTGCCTGAAGCCGGCTCCCCCGCCTAGCTGTTGTTGCCGCGGCCGCCGCGCGCCGCGCGCCGGTCGCCTTCGTCGCGATCGAGCTTGAGCTCTTCGTTCAGGATATCTTCCATCGAGAACCGCGCCGCTTCATGCTCGCGCTTGAGGTAAGCCTGCATTTCCTCGCGCTCTTCGTGCTGCTTGAGCGCTTTAATAGACAGCCCTATCCGCCGCTCCTTCGGGTCGAGTCTGCACGACCAGCGCCTCCAGCTCGTCACCGACCTTGTACAGCGACGACGGCTTGTCCACGCGCTCGTTGCTGAGCTGCGAGATATGGATCAAGCCCTTCGATTCCTTCCTCGATCTCCACGAACACGCCGAAGTCGGCCACCGAACTGACCTTGCCATGAATTCGCGTGTTCAGCGGATAACGCTCCGCCACCGTATTCCACGGGTCGGCCGAGAGCTGCTTGACGCCGAGGCTCACGCGCTCGTTCTCGACGTCGATCCCGAGCACCGTCGCTTCCAGCTCGTCGCCCTTCTTGTACACTTCGCTCGGATGCCGAATCTTCTTGGTCCACGACAGATCCGAAATATGCACCAGCCCGTCGATCCCCGGCTCGATCTCGACGAACACGCCAAAGTCCGTGATCGACTTGACCTTGCCCTTGACCTGGCTGCCAATCGGATGCTTCTGCCCGAGTTCTTCCCACGGATTCGCCTCGGTCTGCTTGAGTCCGAGCGAGATTCGCCGATTGGCCTCGTCAACCCCAAGCACCTGCACTTCCACCAGGTCGCCGGGATTCACGACCTTCGACGGATGTACCGCGCGCTTGCTCCAGCTCATCTCCGAGACGTGGATCAGACCCTCGACGCCTTTCTCGATTTCCACGAACGCGCCGTAGTCAGTCACGCTGACGACCTTGCCCTTGATTCGGGTGCCCGGCGGATACGCTTCCGCCACCCGCGTCCACGGATCGGGCATGATCTGCTTCATTCCCAGCGACACGCGCTCGCGCTCGGGATCGTATTTCAGCACGACAACCTTGACCTTGTCGCCGACCTTCACCACTTCCGACGGATGCTGCAATCGGCCCCATGCCATGTCCGTGATATGCAGCAGGCCGTCGATTCCGCCCAGGTCGATGAACGCGCCGTAATCGGTAATATTCTTCACGGTGCCTTCGAGGATCACGCCCTCTTCGAGCACCTTGAGCGTCTGTTCCTTGAGCGATGCGCGCTCGCGCTCGAGCACGCTGCGCCGCGACACCACCACGTTGCCGCGCGCGCGATTGAACTTCAGGATTTGGAAGCGCCCGCGCTGGCCCACGTATCTGTCCAGATTGCGCGCCGGACGAATATCGACATGCGATCCCGGCAGGAAGGCCGGCACCCCGATATCGACTTTCAGTCCGCCTTTGACTTTGCCGAGCACCACGCCTTCGACCGGCGTCTCCGACTGAAACGCCTTCTCGAGTTCGCGCCAGACTTTGAACTTCTCGGCCTTCGCGTGCGAAAGCATCACCGTGCCGTTTTCGGTCTCGGTGCCTTCGAAATACACGTCAACCTCGTCGCCCTCCTTGACCGTCGGATGCCCTTCGTGGTCAAGAAATTCGGCGAGGGGGACCTGCCCTTCGCACTTGTAGTTGATGTCGATGATGACGCTGTCGCGCGTGATCAGAAGCACTCTTCCGACCAGCACATCGCCGGGACGGGGAGCCTTCAAACTCTCTTCCATCAGCGACTCAAAGTCATTGTCTCCTCCGCTCATCTGCTCAGCCAACGCTTTCTCCATTTAGTGGGATCGTCCGGGACTTCGGGGCTGTTGCAATCCTTACAACCGGGCTAGGCTCGTTTCAAGTCCTTGGCGGCGTTGATTCGAGCGTTAATCTTCGCTTTCATCGCCGCGACCACCGCGTCGATTGAAAGGTTCGTTGAATCGATCGCCATCGCATCGTCCGCGCGCCTGAGCGGCGCCAGCTGGCGCCCGCTGTCACGGCGGTCGCGCTCGATCAGCTGCTCCAGCACTTGATGCTCCGTGATCGACGCGCCCTTGCGCTTGAGTTCTTCAAATCTGCGATGCGCTCGCGTCTTCACGTCCGCATCGAGAAAGAACTTGAACTCGGCGTCGGGAAAAATCGCCGTGCCGATATCGCGTCCTTCCATCACCACTCCCCCGTCCGCGCCCGCCGCGCGCTGCAACTCGCGCATCCGCGCGCGCACCGCGCCGAGCGCCGAGAACCGCGACGCCAGATCGCCGATTTCTGGCTCGCCTGCGGACGCGCTCACGTCTCGATCGTTGAGCATTATCTTCTCGCCGTCGAACTTGATCGTTATCGCCGCCAGCACCGGCCCAAGGAGCGCTTCGGCGTTTGCGTCGTCCGGCCCCACCCCCGCCGCGCGCGCCGCTAAAGCGACCGCGCGATACATCGCGCCCGTGTTCAGGTAGCGGAACCCAAGCTCGCGCGCGAGCGCGCGCGCCGCCACGGATTTTCCCGCTCCGACCGGCCCGTCGATCGCAACTATTGGCCGCTTCGGATTCATCTGATCTCTTCCCGCATAGCCCTGCCGCGATTGAAAATCTTCTCGACTCCTTCCATGTCGCCGGCCTCGAGCAGCCGCTGAAACTCGGCGAGCGTTCCGCCGTAGAGTTTCAGCGCCGACGCGATCGCCTCGCGATTGGTCACAAAAATGTCGCGCCACATCTCCCACGACGACGCCGCCAGCCGCGTCGTATCGCGCAGTCCCCCCGCGCCGTATTCCGCCGCCAGCCGGTCCCCGACTCTCTCGCCGTTAAGCGAGGCCGCCAGCACGCTCGATACTATCTGCGGCAGATGACTCGAGCGCGCGAGGATTTCATCGTGCGTCCGTGCGTCCATCATCTCGACGCACGCGCCGGTCTCGTCCCACAGCTGCTCGATTTTATCGATCGCCGCGGGCGTGCTCTTCGCCGACGGCGTGATTATCACGCGCCGGTCTCTGAACAGCCCCGGATCCGCCGCCGCCGCGCCCGTCGTTTCCTTGCCGGCCACCGGATGCGCTCCCACAAGCGATCTCTTGCCCGTGATCAGCGGCTCCAGCTCGCGCACCACGTATCCCTTCACGCTCCCGACGTCGGTCACGACCGCGTCGGGCGCCGTGTGCTCGATCATTTTTTCCAGCGTCGCTCGCATCGTCATTATCGGCACCGCCAGCACGATCAGGTCCGCGCCGCGCGCCGCCTCAACCGGGTCCCTGGTCGCGACGTCAATCATCCCGCGCTCGACCGCAACCTCCAGGTTCGCCTGCGTCCGTCCGAGCCCCACCACCTTGCCGACCACGCCCGCGCGCCGCGCGAGCAACGCGAGCGAGCCTCCGATCAGGCCCACCCCGCAAACCGTCATCTGCCGAAATAGCTGCATCTGCCTACTGCCCCATCACTTCGCCGAGCGCCGCGACCAGCCGCCGATTCTCCTCCGGCAGCCCAACGCTGATTCGCACGTGCCGCGGATAGCCGTAACCGTCCATCGCGCGCACGATCACGCCCTTGCGCAGCAACTTCTCGTAAACCGCGCGCCCGTCTCCCACCTCGACCAGGAAAAAATTCGCGTGACTCGGCACGAACGGCGCCTTGAGCCGCACGAACTCGCCCTCCAGGTAATCCATCCCTTCCGCGTTGACTTGCAGCGTTCTCGCGATATGCGCCCGGTCGTCCATCCCCGCTATCGCCGCCACCTGCGCAAGCGACGTCACGTTGAACGGCTGACGCACGTTATGCAGCATCTGGATCATGTCCGGCCGCGCCACCGCGTATCCGACGCGCATTCCCGCCAGCCCGAAAATTTTTGAAAACGTCCTGAGCGTGATTATCAGCCTGCGGTCATCGTGGTCGTCCATCGAGTCGGGATAATGCGGGTCGCGCACGAATTCGAAGTACGCCTCGTCGGCGACGATCACCACGTTCTCCGGAACGCGCTCCAAAAACCGCTTCCATTCCGCGCGCCGGTAAATCGTACCAGTCGGATTGTTCGGATTGCCGAGAAAAACTATTCGCGTGTTGGCGTCGATCGCCGCCGCCATCGCCTCGAGGTCGTGCGAGAATCCATCGCTGGTCTTGGCCACGCGATGCGCCCCGCCGGCGGCCGCCGTCGCCAGCGGATAAATGGCGAACGAATGCTCCGAGTAAACCGAGTTCAGTCCCGGCCGCAGATAAAGAAAGGCGAGCAGGTTGAGCACCTCGACCGATCCCGACGCCGCGAATACCCGCTCCACTCCAATCTTGTGGTACGCCGCGATTTTGCGCCGCAGCTCGTAGCTCGCGCCGTCAGGATAGCGATTCAGCTCCGGCAGCGCCGCCTTGATTGCCTCTATCGCGCGCGGCGACGGCCCCAGCGGATTCTCGTTCGAGGCGAGCTTTACCGGATCGCCGATTCCGAGTTCGCGTTGCAGCTCCTCAATCGGCTTGCCCGGCTCGTAAGGAGCCAGCGCGGCGACCGATGGGAGTACGAGATCTTGAGCTTTGATCAAAACAGGTGAACGGCCATTGGAAAGTTGGAAACGCTTTTCCGGCTGCCCGGCTCAGGCAGCGGCCGACCTGCCTTCAGGATACGATCCTAAGACCTTCAAGAATAGGGCCTTGCGCTTGAGCGCGTTGAGCGCGCGCGCCAGCTTGGGGTCGTCGCGATGCCCGGTAACGTCGACAAAGAACAGGTACTCCCAAGGCCGCGCCCGCAGGGGACGCGATTCGATCTTCGATATATTGATCGCGTTGCGCGCAAACAGGTTCAGCGCCTGATTCAACGTCCCCACCCGGTCCGCAACCGCGAACAGCAGCGTCGTCTTGTCCGCCCGCGGTGATGCCGAGCGCTCCACCGGCCGCGTCCCCATCACGAGAAATCGCGTGGTGTTGGCCGCGACGTCCTGCACGTTCGACGCGATCGTCTTGAGCCCGTACGCCTCGCCTGCAGCAGCCGACGCGATCGCCGCAATCGACCCGTCCGCGGCGGCGCGCTGCGCCGCCAGCGCATTGGACGCCACCGCTTCGGTCTCGCAATTGGGGAAATTCGCGCTCAGGTAGCCGCGGCATTGCGCGAGGCTTTGCTGATGAGACACGATCCGCTTGACTTCGCCCGGCTCGCCGCTCAGCGACATTATCGAATGCCGAATCGGCAGCAGCACTTCGCCGATTATCACCAGCGCCGTGTCGATCAACAGATCGAGCGTAAGCGTCACCGATCCTTCGGTCGAGTTCTCCACCGGCACCACGCCGAAATCCGCACGTCCGTTCTCAATCGCCTGGAACACCGCCGCAAACGACGGCTGCGGCGCGAAATCGACGCTCGATCCAAACCGCATCCGCGCCGCCTCGTGCGAGTAGGTATGCTCCGGGCCCAGGAACGCCACTCGCGGCTCATGCTCGAGCGCGCGGCACGCCGAAATTATCTCGACATAAATTCGCTTGACCTGCTGGTCGGTGAGCGGCCCCGGGTTTTCAGCGATCATCTTTTCGATAATCGCGCGCTCGCGCACCGGTTGATAAACCTCGCCGCCGTTATTGTGCTTGAGCCGCCCGAT
Organism: Binataceae bacterium (SeqCode); assembly: GCA_963803045.1. GTDB lineage: Bacteria > Desulfobacterota > Binatia > Binatales > Binataceae > Binatus. The sequence goes on from CAWDLC010000006.1 coordinate 24,213, forward strand.
CTCCATGGCGAGCGTTGCGCGCATCGAGACCAGCCGCAGGATCTTGAGGTTTACCTCGTCCATCCGCGCGCGCAGGGTTTCAATCGACGCCGGCTCCGCGGCGGTCGGCTTCCTGCTCATCCGTGACGACATCGGACCAGAATGGCTACCTTACTAGCCGCCCCTTTTCAACGCGCAGAGGCCAGCCCCTGCCTGCTCCCCTCGCCTCGGCTGCATATCGAGCGGGTTGCTTCACGGCGCGGCATGAAGGAATCTAATAATCGAAGAGACAGCTCATAAGCGAACCTAATTCCTAAAAGAACTTACAGGAGAAAAAAAATGGCGAAGAAATCGCGCAGCGTGCTGACGACCGAAAGCGGCGCTCCTGTAGCCGACAATCAAAATTCAAGAACCGCGGGCTCGGGCGGTCCTGTCCTGCTCGAAGACGGTCACCTGATCGAAAAGCTCGCCCACTTCGACCGCGAACGCATCCCCGAACGCGTGGTCCACGCCAAAGGTTCGGGGGCTCACGGTTATTTCGAGGTCACCGCGGACGTGTCGCGATGGACCATGGCGAAATTTCTCCAGCCAGCGGGCAAACGCACCGAGGTCTTCATCCGTCTCTCGACCGTGGCGGGCGAGAAGGGCTCGGCCGATACGGCGCGCGATCCGCGCGGCTTCGCGGTTAAGTTTTATACCGAGGAGGGCAACTATGACCTCGTCGGCAACAACACGCCGGTCTTTTTCCTTCGCGATCCGCTCAAGTTTCCCGACTTCATCCATTCCCAGAAGCGTGACCCATACACCAACATCCAGGAACCGGACAACGTGTGGGATTTCTTCTCACTCAGCCCCGAGGCCACGCATCAATTCACATGGTTGTTCGGCGACCGAGGCATCCCGGCCAGTTATCGGCACATGGACGGCTTCAGTTCACATACCTACCAGTGGCTGAATGCGCGCGGCGAGGTTTTCTGGGTCAAGTATCATTTCAAGACCGACCAGGGCATCAAGTGCCTGACCTCCGAGGAGGCCGAGCGGATCGCGGGCCAGGACCCCGACCATCATCAGCGCGATCTGTTGAGAGCGATCGAACGCGGCGAGTATCCGTCATGGACGCTCAAGATGCAGATCATGCCGGCTGCGGACGCCGCCGCTTATCGCTTCAATCCGTTCGACCTGACCAAGGTCTGGCCGTACAAGGATTACCCGTTGATGCCGGTGGGCAAGCTGGTGCTGAATCGAAATCCCGAGAACTATTTCGCCGAGGTGGAACAGGCCGCGTTCAATCCGGCGAATTTCGTGCCGGGCATCGGCCCTTCGCCGGACAAGATGCTGCAGGGGCGTCTTTTCTCTTACGGCGATACCCATCGTTATCGCCTGGGCGCCAACCACACGCAGTTGCCGATTAACTCTCCGCACGAGGCCAAGGCGGCTAACTACTCGCGTGACGGCGCGATGCGCTTTGACGGCAATAGCGGACGCGCGAAGAATTACGAGCCGAATAGCTTCGACGGCCCCGTGCAAAGCAACCAGCCGCTTTGGGCGCCGATCGTCGTGGAGGGCTCCACGGGCGCGCAGGCGCAAGCGCGTCATCCGGACGACAACGACTTCGTCCAGGCGGGCGCGCTCTACCGCGTGATGGACGCGGCGGCGAAGGAGCGGCTCGTTGCGAATATCGCGGCGGGGCTAGCCCAAGTAAGCCGCGAAGACATCATCGAACGGTCGGTCGGCTATTTTCGCAAGGCTGATCCGGACTACGGCGAGCGAGTGGCCAAGGCCGTGCGCGAAGGCCGCGCGCACCGCTAACGGGGGTGCGCGTCGGATACGCCGATCCCCGCGTTCGCTTTTGAGGGGAATTCCCGCGATCTCGGCCCTCGCCCTTAGCCCGCAGACACTTGCGGGGAATGCGCTTTGGACGGCCAGCGACGCATCGCCAGGTAGTCGAGGACGCGAATCAGAAGCAAGGCTCCGACTACGATTCCGTAAGTGACAGGCTCACGCACGTCGCGCTTTACTCTCCAGAAGAAGTGAATAACGGCGAGCGCCCCCGCCAGGTACGCAAGGCGGTGAAGCTGCTTCCAGCGCCGATAACCCAGGCGCCTGACCGCCGAAGTAGTCGAGGTCGCAGCCAGCGCAAGCAGCAACAGGAAGGTGGTGAATCCGGCGAAAATGAACTTCCGCTTCACCACATCGCGGACGATCGCGTGCCAATCGAAGCCCTGGTCGAGAACGCTGTAGGTGGTTACGTGGAGCAGGGCATAAAAGAATGCGAGCAGGCCCAACATTCGCCTCATGCGTATCGGCCAGGTCCATCCAAGCACCGCCTTTAGCGGTGTGCAAAGAAGCGCAGCGACCAGAAAGACCAGCGCGATCAACCCGAGTTGGTTCAGTGCCTGCGCAATCGGATCCGGACCGAGCTCGTGGCGCCACGCTCGCAGGAGAATGGCTGCGACCGGAGCGAGCGATCCGGTGAGCACCGCCGGCTTGAGCCACGGTATTGGCAGGGTCCTTGTGGCGGATCCCATAACTAGAAAAACCTGCGCAGATCCATTCCCGCGTAAAGCCCTGCCACCTGCTCAGCGTAGCCGTTGAATTGCAAGGTCGGCCGGCGGCGGTACTCGCCGATTCGTCTCTCGGTTGCCTGGCTCCAACGCGGATGATCGACTGCGGGGTTGACGTTCGCGTAAAAGCCGTACTCGTTGGGCGCCGCCAGATTCCAGGTCGTGGGCGGTTGTTCCTCGGCCAGACGAATGTTCACGATAGACTTGATTCCTTTGAACCCATACTTCCACGGAACCACGAGTCTCAGCGGAGCGCCGTCCTGATTTGGAAGCGGGCGCCCGTAAAGACCGACTGCCAGGATGGCGAGGGGATGCATCGCCTCATCGATCCGCAGACCTTCTACATACGGCCACGGGAGAAGATTGCGGCGCTGTCCGGGCATTTGCTCGGGATCGAGCAGCGTGGTGAAGGCAACGTATTTCGCACGGGAAGTGAGCCCGACACGGCGGATCAGGTCTCCGAGTGGGAAACCAAGCCACGGAATCACCATCGACCAGGCCTCGACGCAGCGCATCCGGTATACGCGTTCCTCGAGCGGAAACCATTTGAGGAGTTGATCGATGTCAAGCGTCTGCGGTCGCGCCACCTCGCCCTCAATCGTCACGGTCCAGGGACGCGGTCTTAGGGTGTGAGCGTTTTCTGCCGGATCGCTCTTTTCGGCGCCAAACTCGTAGAAATTATTGTAGTTGGTCACACTTTCGAACGGGGTCTTCGCCTCCCCGGAAGCGTAATCGGAGCGCCGCGCGATCGTTAGTACTGTACGACCAGGGAGCGTCTCCCCGCTTGGTGGCTTCTCGTGATCTAGTGCCCGCAGACCCCCCATCAGCCATAGCAGGGTGCTGCCGACGCCGGCGCTCGTTGTGGCGAAGAGCAATGAGTTTCGAAGAAATTCACGCCGTCGGAGGTACAATCTCTCTGGGGTGATTTCGCGCGCTGCGGGCGTGTTGGGTTCACGCATCGGTTAGCTCTTGCGCGGCAGGCGGCGGGCCTAATCGGGAATTTCCATTTTGAATCCTGATTCAGGCTCCCTCCTCACTCATACTTTTAACAGGGCGAAGTCCGCATCTTTTCTTAACATTGGGTGCAGGGGTCACCCCTGCTGAAACCCACGGTGGGTTTCACATTCAATTAAGTGAATTCTTAGTCGGTCGAATGATCGCTCTCCACGCGGGTGCGCGTCAGATACGCCGATCCCATCGCGGCAAACTTCCGCTCGCGCGCCTTGCGCAACTCCGCCGGTTTCAGCTTGACCAGCCGCTCCAGATGCCGCGCGAGCGCCGCGCCGATCAGATGCGCTGCTTCGGCGGGCGCGGTATGCGCTCCGCCGGCGGGCTCCGGCACGATCTCGTCGATCAATCCCAGCTCCAGCAAGTCGGGTGCCGACAACTTCAACGCCGCGGCCGCCGCCGCAACATTCTCCTCGCCTCCCGCACGCCACAAGATCGCCGCGCATCCTTCCGGCGTGATCACCGAGTAGCACGCGTTCTCCTGCATCAGCACCACGTTCGCCACTCCGAGCGCCAGCGCACCTCCCGAGCCGCCCTCGCCTATCACGCACGCGACGATGGGGACGGTCAGCCGCGCCATCAGCTCGAAGATTGCGCGCGATCGCCTCGATCTGCCCGCGCTCCTCCGCGCCAACCCCGGACTCACCGCCCTGCGTGTCGATCAATGTGATTATCGGCAGCCCAAACCGCTCTGCCAGTTCGTAAACGCGCGCCGCCTTGCGATAGCCCTCGGGCAGCGGCTTGCCGAAATTGCGCTTGATTCTCTCAGTGGTCGAGCGGCCCCGCTGATGACCCACGACGGCGACCGCGCGGCGTCCGAAATAGGCGAGCCCCGCCACGATCGCACCGTCGTCGGCGAAGCGCCGGTCGCCATGTATCTCGATAAAGTCGCGCATCAGCAAGTCGATGTAATCGAGCGTCTGCGGCCGATTGGGATGCCGCGCCAGGCGCACCCGCTCGATCGCGCTCGGCGGCTCCGGCCCCGGCGCCCCGGCTGTCGCGATATCAATCCTGCGACTTTTTGCGCCGCGCGCCTTATGTCCGTTCGGATTGCCTTTCAATCTGATTCACGCCTGCCCGTCGCAAAGAAAAAAATTTATCGAACAATGCAAAAGCATCCTGAGCGCCGCGCTCCGGGTCAAGCCACACGATCTCCGGCTCGCGGCGAAACCATGTGATTTGGCGCTTGGCCAGCCGCCGCGATTCCTGCTTGGCCAGAGCTACCGCATCGGCCAGCGCGATCTCGCCGCGCAGATGCGACGCGATCTGCTTATAGCCAATCGTACTCAGCGGCGGCTTGTCCGGCGAGTATCCCGCCTCGGCAAGCGCGCGCACTTCCCTGACCAGCCCGGCCGCCACCATCGCATCGAAGCGCCGGTCGATCGCCTCGTAGAGTTTTTTCCGTTCGACTTCGACTCCCACCGTCAAAGTGTCGTAGCCATTGTCGGCGAAGCGATGGCGCTGCTGATGCGCCGAAATTTTTTCGCCAGTCAACTCAAAGACTTCGATCGCGCGTACGATTCGGTACAGGTCGTTGACGCCGATTCGATTCGCCGCCTCGGGATCGATCTCGCGCAACTGCCGATGCAGATGCGCGACGCCCCGCTCGGCCGCGATTTTCGCCAATCGGTCTCGAATTTCCGCCGACGCGGCCGGACCCCGGAAGATTCCACCGCGGATCACGCGCAAATAAAGCCCGCTGCCGCCGACCACCAGCGGATTTCGCCCCCGCGCCGCGATCTCCTCGATAGCCGCGCGCGCAATTTGCGCGAACCCCGCCACGTCGAGCGGCTCGCCGGGATCGCGCAGGTCGATAAGATGATGCGGCACGCGCCGGCGGTCCTCGGCCGGCGGTTTCGCCGTGCCGAGATCCATCCCGCGATAAAACTGGCGCGAGTCGGCGTTGATTATCTCGCAGTTCGAGCGCTCCGCCACTTCCATCGCCAGCGCGGACTTGCCCGCTCCGGTCGGCCCGACAATAAAGCCGACCGGTATCCGCGCCGGATGCGTCCGCGCTGTGATCCCCGCCGCCGTTGTTTGGGGCAAGACACTCATCGGCGAAACATTCGTTCGATTTGCCCGCGTCCGAACTGAATATGCACCGGGCGCCCGTGCGGGCAGTTGGTCTTGAACTCGGTGCGATCCAGTTCCGCCAGCAGCGAATGGATTTCCGCCAGCTCGAGCACTCGCCCGACTCGAACCGAGCCGTGACACGAGAGTTGCTTCAGCCAATTTTCGAACCCGGCCTCGCCGCCGCCGCGAAAGCCGCTGTCGCCCATGCTCTCAATCATGTCGGTAAGCAGTTTCGCGCCGCCTTCCGGCCCGAACACCGCCGGCGCACCCTTGAGCAGCAGCGTCGTCGGCCCGAACGGCTCGACATCGAAGCCCATCGCGCGAAGCTCGCTTAATGCGCCATGAACCTGCGACGCGCGCGCGGGATTCAGCTCGACCGACACCGGCGCGAGCATCGCCTGCGTGCGAATCCCGCCGTCGCGGAGTTCCCGGCGCAGCTTTTCGAACGTAACGCGCTCGTGCGCCGCGTGCTGATCGATCAGGAGCAAACCCTCCTCGGTCTCGAGCGCGATGTACCCCGCGAAGATTTGTCCGATCACCCTGAGTCTCGAGTACATTGGGATTGGCGCCGGGGGATGCGCCGCCACCGCCGCGCCGCCGCCGCGCGCGTCGCGATCGTAGGCGAGGCTGAGCGGGCGCTGAAACGCCGCCTGATTGGGCGCATCGGGCACCAGGCGCAGCGGCGCGTCGCCGCGCGGATTCGCAGCCGAATCGCCGGGGGCGTCGGTCGATTGGCCGGCGCGAAAATCCTCGCCCAGCGACGCCGTCGTGATGAGCCCCATCGCAGCGTCATCGGTGGATGGCCCCGACGCTTCGGAGGCCCCCGCCGACGTGTCAACCAAAGTTGCCCGCGGCGCATTTTCCGTCTGATCCGCCAACCGATCGCGGATCGCGTGATAAACGACGTCGAAAACCGCGCCGCCGTTGCGAAATCGCACCTCGGTCTTCATTGGATGCACGTTCACGTCAACATCTTCGTGCCGCATATCGACGAACAGCAACGCCGCCGGATGGCGACCGCGCGGGATCAGCGTCTGGTAGGCCTGCTCGATTGCGCGAATCAACATTCGGTCGCGAACCGAGCGGCCGTTGACGAACGTGAAGATCATCTTGCCGGTGGCAAACGACTCTTGGCTGGTTGCCGCAAGTCCTTGCGCGCGAATTCCGGGGCGATCGAGGTCGAACGCAAGCATCCGGGACGCGATCTTGGGACCGAACACCTGGCGGAATCGCTCGAGCACCGAGTTGGCGCGCGGCAAATCGAAAATGGTGCGGCCGTCGGCGGACAGGCGAAACGCGATGTGATGGTTGGCAAGCGCGATGCGCTGAAAAGCCTCGGCGATGGCGCCCTGCTCGGTCGCCAGCGTCTTCAAGAACTTGCGCCGCGCCGGAGTGTTGAAGAACAGCTGGCGGACTTCGATTCGGGTTCCCGCCGCCATCGCGCACGTCCGCGTATCCTCGATGTTGCCGGCCTCGGCAGCGACCTCGACGCCGTGTTCGTCGTCGGCGCGGCGCGTTTGCATCCGAAGATGCGACACGCTGGCGATCGAGGCGAGCGCCTCGCCGCGGAACCCGAGCGTACGAATCGCGCTCAAGTCGGCGGCGCTTCGAATCTTCGAAGTTGCATGGCGCCGGAGCGAAAGGATCGCATCGGCGCGCGTCATGCCGCAGCCGTCGTCGGCGACGGCGATCAGCGCCGAGCCGCCGCCCAGGATCTCGACGCTTACCGAGCGAGCGCCTGCGTCAAGCGAGTTTTCGATCAGCTCCTTGACGGCAGAAGCCGGCCGCTCGACGACTTCGCCCGCCGCAATCTGGCTGGCGACTTGCTCGGGCAATATGTGGACTATGTGCTCGGGCATCAGAGTCCGCGGCGCCGGAGCCTGTTCAAAGAAATCTCCGGCGCAACCTAACTGGACATTCTAGCC
>CAWDLC010000007.1:0-5402 GCA_963803045.1 Binataceae bacterium (SeqCode)
GATCTGAAGTCCGCGTCTTAGTTGGCGGACGGGTGGCCCCAGGTGCGGGCGCAACTGAGAATGTCGATCGGGGTTCCCTCCTGGACTGCGCGGTACTTGTCCCAGAAGCTGGAATCGATTTGTTTGAGCGCAGGCGGCTCCCGACGACGCCATCGATTGCACGCGCCCGGACCGCCGTTGTACGCCGCGTACGCCGATCGCGCGAGATGGCCGGCGACAGGCACGCGATCGAACTTCCGCTGCACGGAAGCATAGCGCATCATGCGCGCGAGAATCTCGGTGCCCGCGCCCGCGTTGTAGAGAACGTCCCACTTAAGGCGATCGATATCGTAAAACCCGCGCCAGATGTGCTTGTTCACCTGCATCACCCCGATGTCGCCGGTCGCAGATTCAAGCCATCGGATGCCCGCCCCGGCCATCACGAATTGTCGCCAGCAGCTTTCCTGCCACGCCGCACTGCGCACGAGCGTCACATAGGTGGTGCCGTTGTCGGCGTCAATGGCGCCTTCGCCGAGTTGGCGCTCGGCGCTGAGATCGAGCAGGAGGCCCATGTCGCGGCGATAATTTTCGGCGTTGTCTTCGGTCACGACAAGACGGTAGAGGCGAGCGGCGACATCCTGGAGTCGGGGGATCATCGCGGGCTCGTCGTCCTTGCCCTTCTCCTCCTGGGCGGCGGCGGCCTCTCGTGGCGGGAGGATCGAGAGCACTCGCAGGAGGAGAGAAGGAAGGCGAGCGGTTTGGCGCGGCGCTCGCCGGCTGGCGCCGGGTCCGGGCGACGGGAGAGGGGTCGAGCCGCCCGGCGACGCACCCGCCGCCGGGGTGCTCGCGCCACCTGCACTCGGAGGCGCGCCGGGGGCGGAAGGCGGCACGTCCTCTTCTTCGATTGGGTGGCGGCTTGCGGGCGGCTCGGGGACGGCGAAAAGTTTTTTCAGGTCACGATCTTCGCGGTAGCTGAACTGAAGCGGATCGCCTCGCGCGTCGGGCGCCATGATATGCGCGAGGCGGCGAAGGTCGGCGGCCGAAATGCGCATCCCAAGGGCGGGCGCCGCCTGATCGAGCGCAAACAACGCGTCGCCGGCCGAGATGAACGACATGAATTCGAGCGCGTGCGCCCCGAGCATCCCACGCCCGGCGGCAGCGCGGACCGCGTCGTGCAACTGACGCCATTCGTCGACGAACAGAGCGCGAACCGGATCGGGCTCGGCGTTCGCGGGTGGATTATTCAGCGCCTGGACGAGGCGGTAGCGGCTGTCGAGCAGGATTTGCAGCAGCTGGTCGCGGAACTGTTGGTCGCCGACCGCGTCGCCGAGCTGCTTGATCGAAAAAACCAAAAACGCGTCCCATTGATCGAGCGTGTCCTGGAAGGCTTTGAGTTCGGCGGGCGTGGGTGAGGCGGCGTCGCCACCGCCGCGGTCGGCACCGCCGCGGACGCCGGGAATCGCGGTCGGAGTGGGGACATCGGCGACGGTCATCACGAGCGTGACGCGGATGCCGTCGTCGAGTGCGACGATGCTCGGCTCGGCGGTGAGCGATGCGATTGCGGCGTGGACGCGGTCGGCGGCCTCGGGCGTGATCGAATCGGAGACCATCGCGCCGAGCTGCTGAACGGCGGGTTTGAGATCGTAAGAAAATTCGTCGAGCCGCGGGATGAGATAGCTCTTGATCAGGTCGAAGCCCTGACTGACGAGCTGCGTTTTCTGATGGGTGGAGTCGTAGAGATTCAAATCGGTGAAATGAAATTTGAGCTGGAGGCCGGGCGCGATGTAGGGGACGCCGAGCGCCTCGACGATGCCGCTCCATTGGATAGCGTTCAGGCATTGACTGCCGATCGAGACGCCCAGGCCGAGGCTGCTGGCGGTTTCGAGCTTTACGGTGGCGGGCCCGCCCGCGGCGGCCCGTGAGAACTCGGGATTTTCAGCGTAAAGAAACTGGCAATCGTCGATGCCGCTCCAAAGCTGAGCGCGTCCGCCGGGCGCGGTATAAAGTGTGCGCTTGAGCGCTTCGCGCAGCGCGATGTAGTCGATGGTGATCGGAATGCGGACCTGCGATGCGCGGGCGGGATCGGGGCGGGCGGCAAATATTGCGATAGCGGCCGCGACGATTATCAACAGCCTAACCCCTAACCCCTTCGGATGGATCGGGAAGAGGAACAATCGCGGAGATTGGGCGAGTGTGGTCATGAATTACCGGTTTTGGCGATGATTGCGATTTCGTCGCGCGAGCATCGTCCGCGCACTTCGTGTCACGAGTCAACTATTATGGCAACTCCATTCGTCCTTGAAAGCCGCGTTGTCGCTAATGATAATCAATCTGGAAGTATTACCGGAAATTGCGGGTAAGCCCGATGAGTACCGAACGTCAGGCAGGTTTTTACGAAGCGGAACCGCCGCAGGCGTCGCGCGAACTGGCGAAGCTGCGCGCCTCGAGCGACTACGTGGCGCCGTTCGCGATCGTGCGCAGGCGCGTGATCGACGACGTCAACGAAGGCAAGATGACGGTCGATGCGACGGTCGTAATCCGAATTGGCAACGTCGAGGAAACCGAAGCGGCCTCGGGCGTCGGCGTGGTGCACGCGCTCGACGTGGCGCTGCGCAAGGCGCTGCTGAAATATTTTCCATACCTCGAGCCGGTGCGCGTGATCGAAACCTACCAGCATGCGACCGGCGACTCGACCGAGGCGGACGTCGTGTCGGTGAAGAAATTTTCCGACGGCCAACTGCTGTGGACGACGCTGGCCAAGTCGTCGAATACGGTCGAAGCGGGATGGGTGTCGCTGCTCGACGGTTACGAATGGCGAATCATCACCGAGAACGCGAGGCTGCGCCGGATGAATGCGAATCCGAGGTTGTCGAGGCGCTGACCCCCAGGGCCGGGGCGATCGCGATGAGCGCGGGCTGCGGGCTTACCTCGCGCATTGGCGGCGCGCGCCTTGTTCGAGATCGCGAGCGCACGGTAAGCTGAACGCTCGCATTCGTGAAACCATTTTACATTTTCAATTCGCTGACCCGCGCGGTCGAGGAATTCCAGGCACTCAAGCCGCCCGAGGTGACGCTGTATTCATGCGGGCCGACGGTCTACCTGCCGCAGCATCTTGGAAATCTGCGCGCGTATGTGTTCGTGGACAGTCTGCGCAGGGCGCTGGAGTTCAACGGTTATCGGGTGCGCCACGTGATGAACGTGACGGACGTCGGTCACATGACGGGCGACGTGGACGAAGGCGAGGACAAAGTCGAGAAAACCGCACGCGCGCAAGGGAAATCGCCACTCGAAGTCGCGAACTATTATTTCGAGCAGTTCCAGCGCGATTGCGCCGCGCTCAATCTCGAGCCGCCGCACGTGTGGTCGCGCGCGACCGAGCATATCGGCGACATGATCGCGCTTACCGCGAGAATTATCGATGCGGGATTTGCGTACGTCACGAAAAGCGGCGTGTACTTCGACGTCGAGAAGTATCGCGGGAGCAATCGCGCCGGGCGGCTCTCGCGCCAAAGCCTCGACGAGCAGAACGCCACGCAACGCCTCGAGCATTCGCGCCGACAAGCATAGCCCGCACGATTTCACGCTGTGGGTGCTCGACCAGCCGGGCCACCTGATGCAATGGGACAGTCCGTGGGGGCGCGGCTATCCGGGCTGGCATATCGAGTGCTCGGCGATGGCGATGAAATACCTGGGCGAGACCATCGACATCCACACCGGCGGCATCGATCACATCCCGGTGCATCACGAGAACGAAATCGCGCAATCCGAAAGCGCCACGCACAAACCGTTCGCGCGGTACTTCGTCCACAACGCGTTCCTGGTCGGCAAAGAGGGGACCAAGATCAGCAAGAGCGCGGGCAAGTTCCCGCTGCTGAGCGATCTTGGGCCGGCGGGGATCGATCCGCAGGCGTTTCGGATTTTCTGTTACGGCGCGAAGTACCGTTCCGAAATTGCATTCAACGACGACTCGATCCGTGCGGCGCAGAGCAATCTCGATTATTTTCGGGAGTTCGCGCGCAGCGTGCCGGATGACGCGGCGACGGACGCGGTTGAGGCGGCAGGATGGGCGGCGGAGTACTACGAGCGCTTCCATGGCGCTGTTAACAACGACCTGAACACGCCGCAAGCGCTGGCAGTGGCTCTGGAACTGATCGCGGAAGCATACCGGCGCAAGGATTTCCGCGCGTGGCCGACGCTGCGGGCGCTCGACGCGGTGCTGGGACTCGACTTGGAAAAGCATCGCGAGTCCACGCACGCGGGCTCGATCGCAGCGGACGTGCAGCAGTTGATCGATAATCGAACGGCGGCTCGCGCTCGATGATCTTCTCGACGCACTCGGGCGTGATCGGCTCGATATAGGTGCGGTCGGCGAACTCCGGGTCGGTCATGATGGTGGCCGGGTTGGAGTTGACGAGGACGACGCGATAGCCTTCCTCCTTGAGCGCCTTGCAGGCTTGTGTGCCGGAATAGTCGAACTCGCACGCCTGGCCGATGATGATCGGGCCGGCGCCGATGATGAGAACGCTGTGGATGTCGGTGCGTTTAGGCATTAAAGCGGCAGGAATAAATCCAATTTTCCTCCGTCTTGGTCAGTGTTTAATTTTTTCGGCGGGATAGGAGACCGAGTTTCGCTGGGGGCCGGGATTGATGAGGGGCTTTCTTCACGGATGGAATGTGGGACCCCTTCTGTGGGTTTTTCGGGAGCTCGGCGCTGCGCTTTGCCGGTCATCGGGACGAAGCGGACGGGCAGGACGGCCCGCTTTTCGAGTTTGCCCGCCCTGCTTGCGGAGCAGCACCAACTCCTGATCCCCGATTCGGCCCGACCGGGATGATCATCCGGCCGCCGTCCTTGAGTTGCTCCATCAGCGGCTGCGGCACTTTCTCCGGCGCGCAGGTGACGATGATGGCGTCGAACGGCGCGGCCTCGGGCCAGCCTTGGTAGCCGTCGCCGGCGCGGACCTGGACGTTGGTGTAGCCCAGCCGCTTCAGGTCGGCCGCCGCCCGCCTGGCCAGCTCCTCGATGATCTCGATGGTGTAGACCTGCGCCACCAGTTCGGCCAGCACCGCCGCCTGGTAGCCGGAGCCGGTGCCGATTTCCAGACCCGGCCGGCCGGCTGCGGCTCCAGTTGTTCGGTCATGAACGCGACGATGTAGGGTTGCGAGATGGTCTGGCCGTGGCCGATGGGCAGCGGGTGATCGTCGTAAGCGGTGAGCGCACGTGCGGCACAAACTCGTGGCGCGGCACTTTGCCCATCGCCGCCAGCACGCGCGCGTTGGTAATGCCGCGGCCACGGGCGGTCCAGCTGGTCGGCCACCATCCGTTCGCGTGCCGCCGCGAAGCGCGCCTCCTCCGCACTGCTTGCAACGTTCGTCAACGACACGGTGAACAGCAAACTCGCCAGAAGCGCGAAGGTCTTCACAAT
>CAWDLC010000008.1:0-12641 GCA_963803045.1 Binataceae bacterium (SeqCode)
TCCTGTTCGCCTTTTTGGGCGACGCGCTATGGCATCCGCTCTCGCCGAGGTTCTTCCTTGCGCTGTTGCTGATCGGCGTGTCGGTCGGATGCGGTGAGATCTACCGGCGCTGGTCGCGCGTCAAAATCGACAAGTAGCGATCAAGCGCGCGGCGTAGACGCGCTAGGTGCCGGATTCCCAGCTTGACAGGTACTGCTTCTGCTCGGGGGTCAAGCGTATCGATCTTGATGCTCATCGCGGCCAGCTTCACGCCGGCGATTTCCTCTTCGATTTCGACGCGGCACCTCATGGACCTTGTCTCCAACTGGGCGCCCTTGGCGACCCATTCCGCCGCCATCGCCTGCGTCGCGAAACTCATATCCATGACCTGGGCGGGATGGCCTTCGGCGCAGGCGAGGTTAACCAGCCGGCCCTCGCCGAGGAGATAAACGATGCGGCCGTTGGACAGATGGTAGGCGTCGATGTTGCGGGTGACGTCGCGATCGACCTTTTTCGCGGCATCGTTCAGGTAAGCGCGTCGATATCGATCTCGACATCGAAATGGCCCGAGTTGCTGAGCAACGCGCCATCCTTCATCAGGCTGAAATGCGCGGAGGTGAGGACGTGCTTGTCGCCGGTCGCGGTGATGAAAATGTCGCCGACTTTCGCCGCCTCGGCCATCTTCATCACGCGGAATCCGTCCATCGCGGCTTCCAACGCGCGAATCGGGTTAACTTCCGTGACGATTACGTCGGCGCCAAGCCCGCGCGCGCGTGACGCGATGCCGCGGCCGCAATAGCCGTAGCCCGCCACGACCACGACCGAGCCCGCGATCAGAATGCCGGTAGCGCGGATGATGCCGTCAAGCGTGGACTGGCCCGTGCCGTAACGATTGTCGAACAGATGCTTGGTCTGTGCGTCGTTGACCGCGACGACCGGAATCTTGAGCGCGCCATCCTTGGCCATCGCGCGCAGCCGGATTACGCCGGTGGTCGTCTCCTCCATGCTTGCCCTGACTTCGCCGGCATGGCTGGCGAACTCGGTGTGAAGCAGGCTGACCAGGTCGGCGCCGTCGTCCATCGTGATCGTCGGATGGCGTTCGAGCACGGCGCGCAGATGGCCATAGTAGGTGTCGCGATCTTCGCCGTGGATGGCGAAGGTGGGTATGCCGTAGTGATCGACCAGCGCCGCCGCGACGTCGTCCTGCGTCGAGAGCGGATTGGACGCGCAGGCGAACACTTCGGCGCCGCCCGCCTTAAGCGTGCGGAGCAGGTTGGCGGTCTCGCAGGTGATATGCAGGCAGGCGCCCAGCCGCTGGCCCTTGAGCGGCAGTTCTTTGGCGAATCGCTCGCGGATCCGGCGCAGCACGGGCATCTGCTTGTCGGCCCATTCGAATCCGCTTGCGTCCGGCGTCGGCCGAGTCCGAGGTCGTGCGCGTCGAAGTCGCGGCCGTTTCCGTGGGCGAGGGATTTACTGGGGATTGCTTTGGGCTTTCTTGCCGTCGCGGTGGCCATCGTGTTCAAACTCCGAAAGTTTCTGTCTGGTTTGGCGCAGACGCGCGGGGCGCTATCAGCCGCGGCCGTTGAGCCCGAACGCGCTGCGCAGACGTCTCGGCCATGTCGAGCCGCTCCCACGGGAACAGCCCGTCATGCGGAATGCGGCCGAAATGGCCGTAGGCGGCGGTCGGCTGATAGATCGGGCGCTTCAAGTTCAGCGTCTTGATGATTCCGGCGGGCCGGAAATCGAACAGCTCGCGCAGCGTGGCCGAGAGTTTGCTCTGGGGCACGATCGCCGGTGTCGAAGGTATCGATCAGCAGCGAGACCGGCTCGGCGACGCCGATCGCGTAGGCGACCTGGATTTCGCATTTCGTGGCGAGTCCGGCCGCGACTACATTCTTGGCCACGTGACGCGCCATGTAGCAGGCCGAGCGATCGACCTTGCTCGGGTCCTTGCCCGAGAACGCGCCGCCGCCGTGACGGCCGTAGCCGCCGTAGGTATCGACGATGATTTTGCGGCCGGTCAGTCCGCAATCGCCATGCGGTCCGCCGATGATGAAGCTGCCGGTGGGATTGACGTGATAGACCGTGGCGCGGGTCAGGTACGCGTTCGGGAATGGTCTTCTTGATCAATTCCTCGATGATCGACTCGCGGATCGTTTCGTATTTGACGTCCGGCGAATGCTGCGTGGAGATGACAACTGCCGTCACTTCGACCGGGCGGCCGTCGGCGTAGCGCACCGTGACCTGGCTCTTGGCGTCTGGCCGCAGAAAATCGAGCTGACGGCTCTTGCGGAGCTTGGCTGAGATTTTCCATCAGCCGATGCGCCATCGCGATCGGCAGCGGCATTATCTCCGGCGTCTCGTCGCACGCGAAACCCGAACATCAGGCCCTGATCGCCGGCGCCCTGTTCCTTGTGGAGGCCCTGTCCCTCGGTGACACCCTGCGAGATATCGGCCGACTGCGGCTCGATCGCGGTCAGCACCGCGCAACTGTTGCCGTCGAAACCAACTTCGGTGCTGTTGTAACCGATGTCGACCGCGGTATCCGCGCGATTCTCACGTAGTCCAGGCGCGCGCGGCTGGTGATCTCGCCGGCCAGCACGATCAAGCCCGGTCTTGACGAGCGACTCGAGCGCGACGCGCGAGTCGGGGTCCTCGGCGATAAGCGCATCGAGGACGGCGTCTGAAATCTGATCGCACATTTTGTCCGGATGGCCTTCGGAGACCGACTCGGACGTGAACAGGAAATCGTTAAGCGGCATTCGCGATTGCTCCTTGGAAAGCGCCTTTTCGGGTGGCCCGTCGCAGACCGGAATTCAACTTATGCGGGCGGCGCGCGGCACTGAGGGGTTCAATTGAGTTTAGTTCTGTTCCAGACGGGTCAGCATAGCGCCTGCCAGACAGAGATAAAAACGGCAATGCGCCTCAAGATTTTCAGGTAGTGAAGGTATAACTGACCAATCGGACAGAAGCAAGATGGCGGGCAGCAGTGATCTAATTTGAATTGAGCGGGTCGCAGAGCGGAGTGCACGCAACGCACTATCGGGTCAGCCGCTCAAGCACTTCGATGTGATCGCGCGTCCGGAGAGGAGCCTGCGAAAAGAAAACGTTAGAACCGTATCTGAAACCGGCCCTACGTTCGATCGTGAAGGGATTCACGAGTAAGCCGCCCCTTCCTGCCTGATCGCATGCAATCCCGATCTGCGCCGGCTCGAAGGGCGGCGTCTTCATTCCGTAGTCAGTAAGTAAGTGATCTACCGCCTCCGCTGCTGCCCGCACGGGCGATTGGCAAAGGTCCGCGAGCGGCTTGTCCATCGTAAATTCGAGATGGCTCGCGTATATAGGTGGCTCGGTGACCGTAATCATGTCCGGACGACTTAGGTTTGCCTGTTTGATATAGTCGTCTATGAACAAGTCACAATCATCCGTAGAAGTACGCGTATCGCAGATGATCGCGCTAATTCCAGGAGGAATTACGAGAAATTGAAGCAGTTCAACGACGAATGACTTCTTGTCTTGAACAAACTTGCCGTGCTGAAACCTGACACCCACCGACGGATCAGTGCCGAAAATCTCGTCTACCGTGGTTGGCACCTTGAGGAAAGAATATCTCTCCCGAAGTCTTGCAATAAGTTCGGGCCGATAGTCGAGCGCATAGATTGCGTTGACTTGACGGATCGACCTCGCCAGTACCGTTTGTCTGATTTTCATCATGCAGCTAGCGCAGCCGGTTGCTCCGACAACGTCGGCTCCATTTGCTCGTTCTTTCGAGACGGAGTAGGGATCCCGTTCATGTAGATGGCGGTAAACGGGGCGGGTTCGGGCATGAATAGAGGGCCGCCCATGCATGGGGCACCGGGATTTGCGGCAAACATAGCCCCTGCATTCGCGTACCCTTGATGGACGTTTACCACGAAAGACGGACCGGACGGGCCAAACACATTCGCCGCGGCCATATAAGCGTTTGTGTTACCCACTAGAAAGACAGCAGGGGCCGTCCCTAAAAGCACCGGGTCTTCCTCAAAAGAGGGACGTTGCAAACTCTCCCGAGAGAAATACAGGCTTTCGTCAATCAGTGAGCCGAAGGTTTCAAACGAGACCTTCAGCCGACAACCAAGCGCGAACGCGATCGCTTCGAGGGTCCCGATATTCCTCGCGGCGTTGTTAACGTTTTCAATCCGGGAAATCGCGGTCTGCTTTGTGCCGACCGCCGCCGCGAGCTGCGCTTGGGTGAGTTCCCGCTGCTCGCGAATAACCCGCATCTGAGTCGCAATGGTTGTGTTCAAGTAATCTTCCGCGTAGGACTCGCGATATTCCTTGTCGCGGAAACTCTCGATCAGTTCTTCACGCTTTGATTCGGACATGCCTGCACCTTCGGCGGGGATCACTCACAAGTATGACCCTGTGCTTCTCCGCCTCTGCCGCGCTTGGACTGAGCTTTGAACCTTTCTCGATCGCACCTATGAGCAGCGTATATTCGTTGTCCTTGTCCACCGGCCCCTTGCACAGCATCGGGCGTAGCTGAATGTCTCCGCGAATCTTCATCTTGTAGATGTGCTTCTGTTTATCGATCGGTCCGACCAGCAGTTTTGTACCGCTTGCTAGCGCAAAATCGATCTGCGTCAATCGGTCGAATTTCTGGTCCAACTTTGCTTGATCCCTCGTGGTCTGTTGCCTACCCCATTCGGTGATAACGCTCCGGCCCTTCTCATCTGTGAAGTCCCAGAGCTTCATTCGCACGATAGCTCGAACGCGCATACAACGCAAATGTTATCAGGATCCGCGGCGTTTGCAAGGCATAGAACATTTGTGCTATATTTATAGGAAATGCAAGCGCTCACGCACAGATTGTCGGCGGACAGACGGCCTCCAAAGCCGTCCCCTGGGGTTTTTCTGTGCGTTGGGGAAAGCGGGGGCACGGTAGGAGTCGCTCTCTGTGCCGTTGCCCCCGCCATATGTTTTCTAAACGCGACCGACGCAAGCGCGCCCACGCCTTCGCCGGTCATGATCATGGTGTGGGCGCCTAGCGAGCAGACTGTCACTCGCTCCGCGCGACACCTCGCTGCACAGCAGTAGCGCCGTCGGGACCGATCGTTTGTTTCACTGCCTCTAGATGGGCAATCCATTCGGCGTCCTGGCCGGGGGTATCTTCGGGCCTATATTTGCCCTGCCGCAACGCCAGCGACTTCGTTTCAAGCGCATTGTAGATTTCGGACCAATCTTCTCGTGTCAGACTTATCATACTTACCTCCGTTCTCTCTTTACGCGAAACGAGCGGCCAGGCGGGCGCGCAAGGCTACGACATTAGGACACTGCCCGCAGCGGCGCTGGCCCGGTTCGCCGGGATACTGCGAATCAGCGCGGCTATTCCTCGCCGAAGCGCTCGTCGAACAGGGTCTGGACGGCTTTGAGGGCCTCGCGCGCGTCGGCTCCTTCGGCACGGACCTTGAGCTTGGAGCCTTGGGCGGCGCCCAGCATCATCAGGCTGGTCATGCTCTTGGCGTTGACCAGGTCCTTGCCGCGGCCAATCATGACCTGCGAGGCGAATTTTGCGGCCGTCTGCGCCAGCGCAGATGCGGCCCGCAGATGAAGTCCGAGCCGGTTCCTGACCTCCACGGTCGCCTCCACCACATTCACGAGCGTTACGATAAAGGTATCGCCGGCTCCGGTAAACACGAGCGCGCGATCAATCCGCTTCCGGAACTGTCTGGGCGCGAGAAAGCTCGACGCCGGCCCGGCGTCCGCTCACTTCATCGCCGGCATAATACTCCAGCGGGATGAAAAGCAGTGACGACAGCAGCGCGAGAGTTCCCATGATCATAAAGGCCGGTGTGAAAGCATGCACCGACAGGTGAGCCGCGCTGCGCCCATGGAGGCTCATGTGCAGCAGCATCGCGCCAATAGTCACGCCGAGGCTCAGGAACAGTTGCTGCGCCATGCTCGACAGACTGCTCGCGTTGCTCATCAAAGGGTCGGGTACGTCGGCATAGGCTAGGGTTCCCAGCGCGGTGAATTGAAGTGAGCGGAAGAATCCTCCCGCCAGCAGAGCCAACACGATGACGAAATGAGGCGTCGTGGCGCGGAACAGCGCGTAGCTCATCATGATGAAAGCGCTTATGACGCCGTTGCCGATCAGCACCGAGCGAAAACCCAGGCGGCGGATGATTGGTGGCGCCGTGGCCTTCATTAACAAGGAGCCAGCGGCGCTGGCGAAGGTCAGCATTCCAGAAGCGAACGGGCTCAGCCCGAACACCACCTGCAGCAGCATTGCCAATAAAAACGGCAGCGCGCCGATGCCCAGGCGAAAAAATCCGCCGCCCACCGTAGCCGCGTTGAAGGTCGGGATTTTCATCAACCCCAGATCGATGATTGGATACTCGATCCGCTTGGCGTGAAGGATGTAGCCCCCCATGCACAATCCGCCGCCGACCATCGTGAACATGACGAGACCGGCGGGAATGATGTGGCGGCCGATCGACTCGAAGCCGAAGACCAGGCCCGCCAGTCCCAGGCCGGTAAGCAGAAAGCCCTGCCAGTCTAGCGGGAAGACCTGCTCCTCGCGGATGTTGGGGATATACAGCGTGACCAGCGTGATGCCGATGGCGCCAATCGGCACGTTGATGAAGAAAATCCAGCGCCACGAATAATAGGTCACGATGAAACCACCAAGCGGCGGCCCGACCACGGGTCCCAAGACTGCGGGCACGGTCAAATAGGACATCGCGGTTACCAGGTCGGACTTGGACACAGTTTTCAGAACGATCAAACGTCCGACCGGGACCATCATGGCCCCGCCAAAGCCCTGCAAAATGCGCGCCGCGATCAGCTCCGGCAGCGAATAAGACAGTCCGCAGAACACTGAACCGATCGTGAAGATCACGATCGAGGCGCGAAAGACCGTGCGCGCGCCGAATCGATCCGCCATCCAGCCGCTGATCGGAATAAAAACGGCGAGGCTCAGCAGGTAGGAGGTGATCGCGAGGTTGAGCCTGATCGGATCCTCGCCCAACGACTTGGCCATCGCAGGCAGCGCGGTCGAGATGACGGTCGAGTCGATCATCGACATTAAGAGCGCGCAGCCGACGATTATCGGCGTCAGGAACTCGAACTCAGAGATTTTGAAGAACCTCAGAAATGGCATCAAATCACACTAGGGCGATTCCGAAACTGTCTGGGCGCGGGAAAGCTCGACGCCGGCGCGGCGTCCGCTCACTTCATCGCCGGCATGATGCTCCAGCGGGATGAAAAGCAGTGACGACAGCAGCGCGAGAACTCCCATGATCATAAAGGCCGGTGTGAAATCATGCACCGACAGCTGAGCCGCGCTGCGCCCGCCCAGGCTGATGTGCAGCAGCATCGCGCCAATAGTCACGCCGAGGCTCAGGAACAGTTGCTGCGCCATGCTCGACAGACTGTTCGCGCTGCTCATCAACGGGTCGGGCACGTCGGCATAGGCTAGGGTTCCCAGCGCGGTGAATTGAAGTGAGCGGAAGAATCCTCCCGCCAGCAGAGCCAACACGATGACGAAATGAGGCGTCGTGGCGCGGAACAGCGCGTAGCTCATCATGATGAAAGCGCTTATGACGCCGTTGCCGATCAGCACCGAGCGAAAACCCAGGCGGCGGATGATGGGTGGCGCCGTGGCCTTCATTAACATGGCGCCAGCGGCGCTGGCGAAGGTCAGCATTCCAGAAGCGAACGGGCTCAGCCCGAACACCAACTGTAGCAGCATCGCCAACAAAAACGGCAACGCGCCGATGCCCAGGCGAAAAAATCCGCCGCCCAGCGTAGCCACGTTGAAGGTCGGGATTTTCATCAACCCCATGTCGATGATCGGATACTCGATCCGCTTGGCGTGAAGGATGTAGAACCCCATGCACAATCCGCCGCCGGCCATCACGCACATGATGATACCGGCGGGAATGATGCCGCGGCCGATCGACTCGAAGCCGAAGACCAGGGCCGCCAGTCCCAGGCCGGTAAGCAGAAAGCCGAGCAGGTCGAGCGGGAAGACCTGCTCCTCGCGGATGTTGGGGATATACAGCGTGACCAGCGTGATACCGATGGCGCCGATCGGCACGTTGAGGAAGAAAATCCAGCGCCACGAATAATAGGTCACGATGAAACCACCGAGCGGCGGCCCGACCACGGGTCCCAACACCGCAGGCACGGTCAAATAGGACATCGCGGTTACCAGGTCGGACTTGGCCACGGTTTTCAGAACGATCAGACGGCCGACCGGGACCATCATGGCCCCGCCGAAGCCCTGCAAAATACGCGCGGCGATCAACTCCGGCAGCGATTGCGACAGTCCGCAGAACACTGAACCGATCGTGAAGATCACAATCGCGGCGCGAAAGACCGTGCGCGCGCCGAATCGATCCGCCATCCAGCCGCTGATCGGAATAAAAACGGCGAGGCTCAGCAGGTAGGAGGTGATCGCGAGGTTGAGCCTGATCGGATCCTCGCTCAACGACTTGGCCATCGCAGGCAGGGCGGTCGAGATGACAGTGGCGTCGATCATCTCCATGAAGAGCGCGCAGCCGACGATCATCGGCCCCAGGAACTCGAGCGGGGAAATTTTGAACGGCCTCGGACTCATCGCAGCAGATCACACATCGGACGCCAACAACGATATGGAAATCGGCGCAACCGGTAAACGGCCGGTTCGCCGCCGCGCGCGACGCAAGTCAGTTACCATTGCGGCCTGGCGCGGCAGCTTCGGCCTCGCCCCTGATACGCGCGCTGAACAACTCGCGCAGGCGCGATTCAATTTGCGAGTCGCGGGTGGTGCCCTCGCGCCGCCGCCATGCTCGCAACGGGATCACCGCTTTGGACATGTTGCGGTGGCCGCCGGCGCTGCCGATATCCGCGAACAGATTCTTCACCACCTCGCCCGCGTTGTCGCCGCTCATTCCATGGTTGCGCACACTTATCACCAGCTTGCCGCCCAACTTGCCCGCGATCGCCACCCACGCCACGCCCTCGAACTGCAGGCAGAAGTCCGCCATCTGCACGATCAGGTCGTCGCGCTCGACACGGCCGAGATTGAGCACGACCAGGCGATCCTTGACGACCATCCGTTTCATCGCTCGCGCCAGGACTTGCGCGAAAGTGAGCGGCAGTTCGGGACGATCGATCTGCCGGAGCAAACTGTAGTTGGCCAGCGGAACTAGACGCGTGAACGCTTGCAGGTCGTCGTCGGTCACGCGGCGCGACAACGCCAAAGTGTCGCTGCGAATTCCGTAAAGCAACGCAGTCGCCAGGCGCTCGCTGATTTTTTCGTCAGCCGTCACCAGGTACTCGGTCATGATCGTCGCAGTCGCGCCGTATTTCGTACGCACGTCCTCGAATGCAGCGGCGCCGCCGGGGTAGCCGGTATGATGATCGATTACGATATCGGCGCGCGGAATTTTCTCGCCGAAGTACGGCGGCTGAACATCGACCATCGCGATCTTGTCGAAGGCGCGCAGCTCCTCCGTATCAGCCGGCTGGATTTCGATCTCCAGCAAATGCTCCATGGTGCGATTTTCCGGGCGCGTGACGGGTTTGAACGCGAAGAACGGCGTGGTCTGCTTGTTGCGCCCGAGCAGCGTACGCAGCGCCATCGCGCTCGCCATCGCGTCGGGATCGGGATCGTCCTGCAGGACGATCCCGACGCGATCGCCCTCGGCGACCATCGCGCGCAATTCCTTGATTTTCTGCCTGGTGAGCACCTGATCCATAAGGTGAAGTAATCCCGGCTCGCGTCTGGCACGACGGGTGAAGTCAGTGGTTTAGCCGCGGATAGATCGAGCAGGGGCGCTTCGGGCGCGGTCGGCTCTAATAATGGGACCGGCGGTCCGAAAATGCAAGCAGTCGTCCTGATCCTGGCGAACCGTGGAAGAATTCATCGGTTATTGGGAAATACCACAGCGCAAAGAGTCGAAGCAATGATATAGAATAACAGCCGTCTATGGATTCCCCGGATTCGCATTCCAATAAATTTCACTGCGCGATCTGCCGCCGCGCATTCGCCGAGTGGTTGTTGCGCATATCCGTCGAAGATACCGCGGGCTTTCGCCAGCAGGCCTTTATCTGCGGCAACTGCGCGGTTAAACTTCGGCTCGCCTCGGAAAAAAATCGCGACCTGCAGATCGATCCATGGATACACGAGGCGGTCGCAAGCGTGCTGCGCGGCAAGGATCCCGACAAGCCGGAAAGCTAGGCGGGCTGGTCAAGGAAGAAATTCAATCGATGGCGGGCGCATCGAGATCCGGCCGTTCGGATAAGTCCGATCCGCAACCGGGCAACGCGGCCGGTGCGGAACTATGGCCACGTGAAGAAGCACGGCGGCTTGCAGAGCGCGTCGCAGCGTACGAGCCCG
Organism: Binataceae bacterium (SeqCode); assembly: GCA_963803045.1. Taxonomy (GTDB): domain Bacteria; phylum Desulfobacterota; class Binatia; order Binatales; family Binataceae; genus Binatus. The sequence continues at coordinate 10,346 of CAWDLC010000008.1, forward strand.
CCCGTCCGGTAATTTTCCAGAGCGGCTTCGGGCCGTCGGGATTGCCGCATCTGGGCACGATGGCGGAAATCCTTCGTCCGTCGTTCGTGCGCAAGGCGTTTCATCTGATCGAGCCGTCACGACCGTCGCGGCTGATCGTTTTCATCGACGATCTCGATGGACTCCGCAAAGTGCCGGAGAACGTGCCGAACAAGGCGGCCACCGAGCAGTACCTCGGCATTCCGGTTTCGAAGATCCCCGACCCGTTCGGATGCTGTGCCAGCTTTGCCGATCACATGATCGGGCTGCTCGGCGGATTTCTGGCGCCGGTCGAGGTCGAGTACGAACTGATGCGCTCGGCCGAGATGTATTCGTCGGGGCGCTTCGACGAGGGACTGAAGCTGATCCTCGAGAAGCACGCAGAGATCATCGCGATCATCGCGCCGACGCTGCGCGAGGAAAACCGCGCGGGATGGTCGCCGTTCATGCCGATTTGTCCCACCTGCGGGCAAGTCGTCGAGCGAACGGTGTCGGCGTACCATCCCGAGCGCGGGTCGATCGAGTTCACGTGCGAAAAGAGCGCGGGTGGCACGTCGGGATGCGGTTTTCGCGGCCAGCAGTCAGTGCTTGGCGGCAAGGCGAAGGTGCAATGGAAGGTCGATTGGGCGCTGCGATGGTACGTGCTCAAAGTCGATTACGAATTGTACGGAAAGGACCTCACCGACTCGGCCCGGCTGTCGGGACAGATTCTGCGCGTGATGGGTGCGCAGCCGCCGCTGGGATTTCCGTTCGAGATGTTTCTCGACGAGGAAGGCCGCAAGGTCTCGAAGTCGGTCGGCCGCGGCGTGACGGTCGAGCAGTGGACGCGCTACGCGCCGATCGAGGTGCTCAAATTTTTCCTGCTGCGCAATCCGCGCCGCGCGCGCAAGTTGTTTCTCGAGGCGATTCCGCAATACGTCGACGAATATCTCGACGCTTTGCGCGGCTACGCGGCCGCGTCGGAAGAACAGCGGCGCGAATCGGTGCTCGAATTTGTCATCCAGAGCACCACGCCGAGGCAATTCAATTCATCGCTCAGCTTCGGAATGATGATGAACCTGGTCGGCGCGCTGGGTACTTCGGAGCGCGACCACATCTGGAATTATCTGGTCCGCTACGATGCCGCGATCGCGGGCGATCCCGAAACGGAAGCGATGGGCCGGGCGCTGATGGAGTGCGCGCTCAATTTCTACCGCGATTTCATCGTGAAGGAGCCCTACACGCCGTCGGATGCGGAACGCGCGCAGCTGAAAAGTCTCGCGGCGTATTTGATTGAAAATCAGGGTGCCAGCGCCGAAGAGATCGAGAAAAAGATTTACGATCTTGGCCGCGAAAATTACGACAAGCCCGGCAAGATTTTTCCGCTTCTGTATCGATCGATTCTCGGCCAGGAGCGTGGCCCGCGCCTGGGCGCGTTCATCCGGCTTGCCACGCCGGCCCGCATCGTCGAACTGCTCGACGCAACGATCGGACGCCCCGCCTAGACGAATTCGGCGAACACGGAGTCGGCCATTTCCAGGCCACGATCGGTCAGTTTGATTCGGCCGCGATCGAGCGTCAGCAACCCGTTGTTGAACAGAGGGGTGGCCACGCTGCCGAAGATGCATTCGAAGTTGCGGCCGAAGCGCTCGTGAAAATCGGCCAGCGCGAAGCCTTCCCGCAGCCGTAGATTGAGGAATACAAATTCACTCTGCGCGGTGGCTTCATCTATCGTTTCGGCGCCGGCCTCCGCGTTTTCGCGCTCTTCGATCGCGGAAATGTAACGCGCCGGAAGCTTTTCGTTCCACCACCGCTTTCGTTGGCCGCCGCGTCCATCACCTGCGTAGCTATGAGCGCCCGCGCCGATTCCGAGGTACGCCTGGGCGCGCCAATACGTCAGATTGTGGCGCGCTTCGTGGCCGGGCGCTGCATAGTTCGAAATTTCATACATCGCGTAACCGCGCCGCGGGATTTCCTCGCGCACGGTTTGATACATCGCGGCCTGCTCGTCAGTCGCGAGCTGTTTGAATCGTCCGCGCTTCAAGTCCGTGAAAAAGACGGTGCCCTCTTCGAAGGTCAGGTTGTAAGCCGAGATGTGATCCGGTTCGAGCGCGGCGGCCGATTCGATGTCAAAGAGAACATCGGCAACCGTCTGTCCCGGAACCGCGAAGATCAAGTCCAGATTGAGCCGATCGAAGCCGGCGCGATGCGCCATCCTTGCCGCTGCGCGAGTTTCGTCGGCGCAATGAATCCGGCCTAGAAACTTGAGCGTCGCGGCATTGAACGACTGCGCGCCAAA
>CAWDLC010000009.1:0-83508 GCA_963803045.1 Binataceae bacterium (SeqCode)
CGCGGCGCTATGCGTGAGCGTGGGCGTGCGATTTGGCGCCGGCGGCCTCGCGCGCCGCGAGCGTCTCCTTGATGATTTTCTCCGCGACAGGCGCCGGCGCCTCCTCGTAATGCGAGAAGTGCTGCTCGAACGAGCCGCGACCCGACGTGATCGAGCGCAGGTCGGGCGCGTACTTCAGCACCTCGGCCATTGGCACCTGCGCCTTGATCACTTGGCCATTGCCCTTGCTGTCCATCCCGAGCACTTTGCCGCGGCGCGAGTTCAGATCGCCAATTACGTCGCCCATGCATTCATCGGGACACGCAACTTCGATCGCGACGATCGGTTCGAGAATGATCGGTTTGGCTTTTTCCAGCGCTGCCTTGAAGCCCATCGAGGCTGCGATCTGAAACGCCATGTCCGACGAATCGACATCGTGATAGCTGCCGTCAAATACGGTGACCCTGACGTCCACCATCGGATAGCCGGCCAGATATCCTTCAACCAGCGTGTTGCGCACGCCCTTTTCGACCGACGGAATGAAGTTGCGCGGGATCACGCCGCCCACGATGTTATCGACGAACTCGAAGCCCTTGCCGCGCGGCATCGGCTCGATCTTGAGCCAGCAATCGCCGTATTGCCCGCGGCCGCCCGATTGACGTTTGTACTTGCCTTGCGCTTCGGCGCGTCCCTTGATCGTTTCCTTGTAAGGAACCTTGGGCGCCTGAAGCTCGACGTCCACATTGAATTTCCTGCGAAGCTTCTCGACCGTGATTTCGATATGCATCTGGCCGGTGCCCGACAAAATGATGTCGTGGGTTTGTGGATCGCGATGCATTTCGAGCGCGAGATCTTCCTCGATCAGCTTCTGCAGCGCCGCCGATGCCTTCTCCTCGTCGCCTTTGCTCTTTGGACGAATTGCGAAAGACATCACGCCCGCCGGACGCGTCAGCGGCGGCATCACGAGCACCGGCGCTTTCTCGTCGCATAGAGTGTCGCCGGTGGTGGTGTCCTTCAGCTTGGCGACGGCGACGATTTCGCCCGCGATCGCGCTGGCGATCGGAGACTGCTTCCTGCCCTCGAGCCGCAGCAACTGGCCGAAGCGCTCCTTCGATTCTCTGGTCGAGTTGAACACAGCCGCGTCGGTCTGAGCGCGGCCCGAAATGATACGGAAGATGGAGAGCTTGCCGGCGAACGGATCGATTATCGTCTTGAATACCAGCGCGGCGAACGGCGCCGCCGGATCGGCGGCACGGCTTACCGGCTCGCCGGTGGCGGGATTTTGGCATTCAATCGCGGGACGTTCGTTGGGCGCGGGCAGAAACGTCGTCACGGCGTCGAGCAGCGGCCCGATACCGATATTTTTTGCCCCCGATCCGCAGAAGACCGGCGTGATCTTGCGCTCGACCACGGCTGCATGCAGCGCCGTGCGAACTTCAGCGTCGTCGAGAGTCCCCTGGTCGAGATATTTTTCGAGCAGCGCGTCGTCGGTCTCAGCGACCGCCTCGAGCAACGCGGTGCGCGCCGCTTGCGCGCGGGCGTTGAGCTCAGCCGACAATTCTTCTTCCTTGAATTTGCCGCTGGTGTCAGCGTAGGCGAGCGCCTTCATCGCGAGCACATCGACGACGCCCGTGAAGCCGAGCTCTTCGCCAATCGGGATCGTCAGCGCGACCGCGCGCGCGCCAAGAACCTTTTCGAGGTCCTTCATCGCGGCGTCGAAGCTGGTGCGCTCGCGATCGAGCCGCGACACGAACGCGATCCGCGGCAGTTTGAGATCCTCGGTCGCCGCCCAGATTTTTTCCGATTCAATCTTGGTGTCGGCGCCCGGGCTTATCAGCATCACCACCCCGTCCACCGCCCGCAAAGTCGTGATCGTTTCGGGCAGGAAAGCGCTGTAGCCGGGCGTGTCGGCGAGAATTACTTCGGTTTTTTTCCAGTTGAGATGATTAAACGCGGAACTGATCGAAATGTGATGCTTGGTTTCTTCGGGTTCGAAGTCCATCGTCGCCGAGCCGTCGTCGGGCCGCCCCAATCGCGGCGTCGCGCCGGCCGTGAACAGCATCGCATCGGCGGCCTGCGTCTTGCCGGTCCCGCCTTGGCCCACGATTGCGATAGTTCTAAGCCGCCCGATTTCCTCCACAGCCATGGAGAGTACCTCTCAGCCTGTCCGGCGGGACCAGCGCCGATTCAGAGCGCCGCGCGCCCGCAGAAGCAGTTTTTTTATTTCGCGTTGATCACATATGGCCTACTCGTACGCCACCTCCACGCTCACCTCACCCGCGACGATTCTCTCGACCCGGTCCCCGATGTCTAGCAGCAGCGCACCGGTACCGTCGATTCCCTTTACTACTCCCAACTGGCGCCGCCTGCCGTTCACGATTGCGATACGCTTGCCGGTCAGCGCCGAGTAGCGTTCCCACGCAGGGCGAACCGACTCGAAGCCACGCGTCAAGGTTTCCATATAGCGGGAGTCGAGCAGATTAAAAAGCGAATCGGCGATCGCAATCCGGTCGCATGGATGCCCGGTCGCGATACGCAGCGAGGTTGCCTTGTCGCGCAGCTCCGGCGGGATGTCATCTGCCGCGAGATTGACATTGATTCCGATGCCGAGCAGCACGCAGTCGAGGTTCTCGCGCGCGTCGGTCACGGCCTCGGCGATTATGCCGCCGGCCTTGCGTCCGCGAAGCCATACGTCGTTGGGCCATTTGAGCGCAACGATCCCCGGCGCCTCACGCTCGAGCGCCTGCGCCGTCGCGACTCCGGCCACCAGGCTCAGGCGCGGCACGTCGGCGAGCGGAATCGGCGGCCGGAGGATTATCGTCGTGTATAGATTGACGCCGGACGGCGAATGCCATTTGCGGCCCATCCTGCCCCGCCCCGCGCTCTGACGCTCCGCGATCACCGCGGTACCCTGGTCGGCACCGCACGCGGCCAGCTCGCGCGCAGCTTCCTGGGTGGAGTCGATTTCGTCGAAATAATGTATCCGCCAGCCGATCCGGCCGGGCGCGCCATGTTCGATTGCAAGATATGGATTCTGAAGCATTACTTTAAGTTCTCGCCAGGCTCCTCGCCGCGCGCTCGGCTGCGTGTTATCGGGCGCGCGAGGCGCCCGCCAATCAGATCGCATCGATTCTCATACTGATATCCACAAATCGCGCTGAATGAGTCAGCGCGCCCACCGAGATTAAATCGGCGCCCGCCTCCGCAATCGCGCGCACGGTTCCAAGGGTAACTCCACCAGACACTTCGAGCTGCACACTCTCTGGCGCCATCGCGCGCGCCTTGCGGACGTTGTCGAGCGTCATGTTGTCAAGCAGGATCGCGTCAGCGCCGGCCTTAAGTGCTTCTTCAACTTGCGCGAGCGTCTCGCATTCGATCTCGATTTTGAGCGTGTGGGGAGCTGCCCGGCGAGCATCCACGATGGCTTTCGTCACCGTACCCGCCGCCGCGATATGATTTTCCTTGATCAGCACGCCGCTGTCCAGGCCCAGGCGATGGTTATGCCCGCCCCCGACGCGGACCGCGTACTTCTCGACAACGCGCAGGCCGGGATGGGTCTTGCGCGTGTCGATAATCTTCGCATGGGTGCCCGCGATCGCGTCGGCGAACGCCCGCGTCGTGGTTGCGATTCCCGAAAGCAGCTGCACGAAGTTGAGCGCCGTGCGCTCGCCGATCAGCAGTCCCGCGAGCCTGCCCTCGATTTCCGCGAGAATACTGCCCGCTTTCAGTTCGGCGCCTTCGGGCGCAAGCGCAACCATGCGCGGTTCGGCGCCCGCAAGTCGCATCACGGGCTCGATCAGGATGCCGCCGGCGAGAATCATCCGCGCTTCTTTGACGGTCATTCGTGCGCGGCCCATCTTGCCCGGCGCGACGGTCGCGGCCGTGGTGATATCGCCCTGGCCCAAGTCCTCGGCAAGCGCGCGCTTGATGAGTTCGGTGAGGTCGAGTTGTCGAAGGAGTTCCACGCCCGTTAATTCTCAGTCGCCAGCGCCGAGTTCTTGAAGTTGAACGTCAAGAAGGTTTTTCTGAACGCTTAATTCTTCGATCTTTTGCGCGGTTTCAGCTTTGGCTTCCTGTTTCGCGTTCAGCCAAAAGCTAGAATCGGCGTACCGACTATTATGGCGGTCGAGGTGGTGCATCACTTCGTTGCGTTTCTTGAGTAACACCGCCACCAACGCCTTTAGGTCAAAATTAGGAGGTTGTTCGAGCCAAACACGCCCCTGCGGCAATTGCTTTGGAAAAAACCCAGGGATCGTTGCCGTCGACACTTCGGCCGGTTCAAGTTCGCTCAGCTTTGACAGCGTTTTTGCAAAGTCCCTCCACTTCGGGAACAGGAGCTGTTGCTGCAAGTTAATCGCTTTATACTTGGCTCGGACGCGCTGACCCGGTTGCCATCCTAGCAGCGAGCGTAGCGAGTTGATCGCCTCGGTCGCCTCGATACAGTGATTCATCGCGGCTTCCTCCGCCGCCGAAAGCGGATTCGTCGCCGATGGTTCCGGATACTGCGCGATCGGCAGATGCGCCGCGAGATTCGGCTCGTCAAGATATGGCCGAATCACCTGCCAGATTTCTTCCGACACGAACGGCATGAACGGATGCAGCAAGCGCAGCATCTTGTCGAATACGTTGACCAGCACCCATCGCGCCGCCGCCTGCCGCTCGCCGCCGGCCTTGAGCGGCTCCTTGGACAGCTCGATGTACCAATCGCAGAATTCGTGCCAGATGAACTGGTACAGCTTCATCGCCGCGACGTTGAATTCATAAGCGTCGATCGACCGGGTGACTTCGCGAATCGTGTCGTCGAGCCGCGACAGAATCCATCGCTCGGCCAATCCCAGCTTGGCGATTTCAACTTTCGCGGGCGGCTGCGGCGCGCCGTCGAGATTCATCATCACGAATCGCGCCGCGTTCCAGATCTTGTTGGCAAATGCCCGCGACGCCGCGAATCTGTCGTGCGACAGGATTACATCGCGCCCCTGCGCAGCCAACTGCGCCAGCGTGAAGCGGACCGCGTCCGCCCCGTACTGCTCCATCAGATCGAGCGGGTCAACGACGTTGCCCTTCGACTTGGTCATCTTCTTGCCAAGTTCGTCGCGCACCAGCGGCGTGATGTACACGTCCTTGAACGGCACCTTGTCGGTCAGCTCCAGAGCGAACATCATCATGCGCGCGACCCAGAAAAAGATGATGTCGAATCCCGTCAGCAGCAGGCTGGTCGGGTAATAGCGGCGAAACTCGGGCGTATCGTCCGGCCACCCAAGCGTGGACATCGGCCACAGGCCCGAGCTGAACCAGGTGTCGAGCACGTCGTCGTCCTGGATGATGTCGGAACCGTCGCACTCGGGGCATTGCGCCGGCCGCTCGGCCGCGACAACCAGATGACCGCATCGCGCGCATCGGTAGGCGGGAATCCGATGGCCCCACCATAGCTGGCGCGAGATACACCAGTCGTGGATGTTCTCCAGCCAGTTGAAAAATGTGTTTTCCCAGAACTTCGGATGAAAGGCCGTGTCGCCCTTGCGCACCGCTTCGATCGCGCGATCGGCCATCTCCCGCATCCGCATGAACCATTGCTCGGAGAGCATCGGCTCGACGATCGTTTCGCATCGCGAGCACACGCCGACCGCGTGCGAATGCGGCTCGATCTTTTCGAGCAGTCCGGCCTGCTCCAGGTCCTTGACGATTTGCATCCGCGCATCCTCGCGCGAAAGCCCGCGATATGCGCCGCCGTTTTCGTTGATATGCGCGGTGCCGTCGAAAATCGAAATGAATTCGAGTTTCTCCATTTGGCCGAGCGTGAAATCGAGAGGGTCGTGTGCAGGCGTGACTTTCAAGGCGCCTGTTCCAAAGCTGCGATCCACGAATTCGTTTCCAAAGAGCGGAATCTCACGACCAATCAACGGCAGACGAATAATCTTACGAACCGGCCGCCCATCTTGAACAACCAACGATCTGTAGCGATCGTCATCCGGGTTCACACCGACACGCCGTATCACCGAGCATCGTCTCGGGCCGCGTCGTTGCGATCGTAATCGCGCCCGTGCCGTCAGCAAACGGGTAGCGAATGTACCAGAGGCTGCCCTGAACGTCTTTGTGATCGACTTCGAGATCGGACAGCGCCGTCTCGCATCGCGGGCACCAGTTGATGAGCCGTTTGGCGCGGTAGATGAGACCCTTGTTGTAAAGGTCGACGAAGACTTTCGTCACGGCGCGCGAAAGACCCGGGTCCAGCGTGAAGCGCTCGCGGCTCCAGTCGCATGACGCGCCAAGCCTGCGCAACTGGTTCAGGATTCGACCGCCGTAAGTCTCGCGCCATTGCCAGACGCGATCGACGAATGCATCCCGGCCGAGCAGATGACGGTCCTTGCCCTGCTTCGCGAGATCCTTCTCGACCGCGTTTTGCGTCGCGATTCCAGCGTGATCGGTGCCGGGCAGCCATAGCGTGTTGTACCCCTGCATCCGGCGCGCGCGCACGATGATGTCCTGCAGCGAAACGTTGAGCGCGTGGCCGAGATGGAGCTGACCCGTGATGTTCGGCGGTGGAATCACGACCGAGAAGACTTTGCCCTCGCGCGCGGGATCGGCCTTGAAGTAGCCGAGATCGATCCACTTCTGAAACCACCTTTCTTCAGCGGACTTCGAATCAAATGTCTTGGGCAAATCCATCGTGAGTATCCTGACCGCGCCGATCCTGCGATATTTTCCCGATCCCGGAATCGCTGCGTCGAAAAAAGGGCGCGGCGCGCCCTTCGCTCAAATCATATTGTCCTGCTTGTCACCTCTCAAGCACGCTGCCTTGACGGCAAAGCACCCCGCAGACCAAATGGCTTGTAAAACCCAGCCGGTTAATAATATCGTCGCATGCCCGGATTTTGGGGATGGGTTGAAATCCACTCCGGAGGGGAAATTTCTATGGTTGACGCATTTCGCAAACTGGGTATGGCAACCGCGCTTGGGACGTTGCTTCTGGCCGGCGGAGTGTCGGGTTGCAGCTCGATGTCCTTCAACCACGTCGATTGCAATGTCGTGAAAGTGCAGAGGGAATCGGGCCGCTCCGATGATGAGATCGCGTCGGCCATCGGCAGCAGCGCCGAGGATGTCGCAAAATGCCACACACCGGAAGCGACAGGCAGCAAGGCCTCGACTGAGGCCGCCCCTTCGCCCTAGTGAGAGGCACCGCGACCGAGCGGCGCCAGTGAAAAGCGGATTGGTGCGAGAGAGGGGACTTGAACCCCTACGAGCTTGCGCTCACAAGGTCCTGAGCCTTGCGCGTCTGCCATTCCGCCACTCTCGCGAGCCTTGGGAAGAGTATAGGGTTTAACTGGCTGATGATTCCAATTCAAGACGGGAATCTCAAGATCCGCGCGGCGGTCTTGAGCGCGCAGCGCCAGTGAAAGAGTGAAACACAATCTGCGGTTACGATGAGTGATCGGGTTCGCGGCGCGATCGCGCTTGCGCCGGCGCCGGGGGCGTCGTCGCTCGCGCTGGACTTGAGTGCGGGCGACGGCCTTTCGAGCCGTCTCCTTGCGGAGCGCGGATGGCGTGTCGTATCGACCGAGTATCGAACCCGCAAACCCGGCTGGGTGGCGGTCAACCTCAATCACGATCTCCCGTTTCACCCGGCGTGCTTCGACCTGGTGACGATGCTTGAAGTGATCGAGCATCTCGCCGACATCCCGCACGCGCTCGGTGAAGTAGCGCGCGTGATGCGGCCCGGCGCCGTCGCGATCATCACCACGCCCAATCGCCTGAACGTCAGCTCGCGAATACATTACTTGCTGAGCGGCTACTACAAGGGACGGCGTGCGCCGCTGGCGTACCGCTATCGGGTCGCGGACGGCCGCAACTGGCACGTGATGGGCCTCAACGACCTGCATTGGATCGCATGGGGGGCGGGACTTCGGATGGAGGCGCTCGGGCGCAGCCGGCGCAAGTTGCGATCGCGAATCCTTGCGCCGATTCTGTGGCCGTTGATCGCGGGATTCTCGTGGATGCTTTACGGGCGGGGCGCAAAAGAACCGGCACAGCGCAAAATCAATCGCGAGCTGCTGGGTTTCATGACCAGCGCGAGCCTGCTGATGGACGAAAATATCATCATGCGTTTTCGCAAGGTGGATAGCTCCGATTCGCGTCAAGATTGAAGAGCATTGAAGACGTCTGTCATCGTCGCGACTCACGCCAGGCCCGCATCGATTCGGCGGCTGGTGGCGAGCCTCGCGCCTGAACTCACGACTGGTTCGCGCGAGATAATCGTTGCCGAAAATGGAACGCCGTCGCCGATGCAGCTTTCGCTCGAAGGCGTGCCGCTCAAGCATCTGCACGAACCTCGCGCCGGAAAATGCCGCATTCAGAATCGCGCAATCGCCCAGGCGGCCAGCGAAAGCGAAATCCTCGTCTTCCTCGACGACGATCTGATCGCCGCGCCGGGCTATCTCGATGCAGTTGAGCGGTTCTTTGATACGCATCGCGAATTCGCTGCGATGAAGGGGCGAATCCTCCCGGCCGAAGACCCCGAAAAAAAGGTCGGGCCGATGGCGGTGTATCTGGACCTGCCGATCGCGGACCATGGCGACGAAGTAATCGAGGTGCGCGGAGTGCTCGGCGCGAACATGGCTTTTCGTGCAGACGCGCTTAAGCAAGTGGGATCGTTCGACGAGCGCCTCGGTCCGGGCGCGGGCGGGCACGAGGAGGAAACCGAGATGTCGCAGCGAATCCGGCGCGCGGGCTTTCGAATCGGATACGCGCCAGAGGCGCTGGTCTATCACGAAGTCGACGCGGCACGCGCCAATCGCGAACGATTCATCAGAATTGCGCGCGAGCGCGGCCGGTGCCGAATGCTGCATGAGAAGCACTCCGCCCTGGACGTGATTGTGAAGAACGCGATCGCGCTGACGCGGTTGCGAATTGCGCAGCTGACTGGCGCCGGGCTGCCGCGAATCGCTCGCGAGGAACGCAGGCTCGCAGTCGCGCGCGGAATGTTCGACGGTCTCGCCGGCTAGAAACGCGCCGCGCACCCTACCCTATCGATTCGATCAGCGCGTTCAATTCGTTTGCGTAGCGCATCCAGGTGAATTTTTCGGCAGTCTCGCGGGCTTCGCGGCCAAGACTTGCGGGCGCGTCAAACAAGGCGCCGAGACGAAGCGCTACCTCGCCCACATCGCCGGGATTCTCGACTCGAAACCCGCGCATCGAGGGCGGGATCAATTCCGCAACGCCCGAGAACGCACTGGTCATCACGGGCAACCCGCTGGCCATCGCTTCCATTACGGCGTTGCCGAACGGTTCGAACAACGACGGCATCGCAAACGCGTCCGCGGCGTGAAAGATCGCCTCGACGTTGGGTTGTGGACCCGCGAAGACTATTCGCGCGCCGACGTTGAGGGCGCGAGCGCGGCGCGCGAATTTGTCGGCCGCTCGATCGGCGCCGACCACCAGCAGAAACGCGCCGCCCGCGACCAGTGGCCATGCTTCGATGAGGAATCCCAATCCCTTGCGCGCGAAGCCATTGCCAACAAAGACGACCACGCGGGCACTGGCCGGAACTGCAAACTTTTGGCGGATAGCCGCGCGCTCGGACGGATCGCCGGCGGGCCGGAAGCGATCGAGATCGACGCCATTGTAAATCGTAACCGTCTTTTCAGGCGCGAGGCCGAATTCCCGAATCAGATCGTCGCGAACGAAATTCGACACCGCGATCGCGCGCTTCAGGCCGGGACTTCGGAAGGCCTGGCGCTCGACGAGCATCTGCACCTGATGATACGGGCTGATACGCATCGCAGACGCGCCGAGCGCGCCGCGCCATTTTCGCGCCGCGCGGAGGTAAGTGGCATGCGCGCCGCCGCCGGAGCGCATCACGTCCGCGCCGACGCATCGCGCGAAGCTCAGCACCAGCTCGGCGCCTGCGCGGCGCGCCGCAGGCGCGGCAGTCCATGCGAATCGCATCAGGGACAAGGGCGCGTCCCAGCTTTGGGCCAGCGCCGACGCGATGAACATCCCAGTCGCCGGTTGCGCCGCGGATCTCGTCTGCGAAAATCGTAACTTCATGGCCCGCCGCGCGCAGACCTTGCGCCGTAACGATCAAATCGCGCTCGGTCCCGCCGCCGGCGCTGGCGAAACGGCGCGTCAGAAGCGCTATCCGCATCGAACAACGCTTTGCGGCATGGCCGCCGAATGGGGTTTGCGCGGCGGGCAGAAAAGATGCGCGACCCTTTGCCGTGTGATAATTTTCTGCTGGGGATGTGAGGTGGTGGAATGATCGAGATTCAATGCACCAGTTGCCACACCCGCTATCGGATCGATGAGCGGGTCCTGCCCGACGATACACCGACCTTCAAGTGCTCGCGATGCGGCCACGTGTTCAACGCGGATGCGGTGCCTGCAAGAGCGCGCAGGCCGGCTCCACAAGCGGCCGAGAGTGAATCTCGGCCGGCGCGTACGATCCGCCCTGCGCGGCCGCGCCCAGGCGCGCTCAAGTCCCCGGTCGAAAGCGACGTAGTCAAACGCGAGCATAGCGCGGAGCTGCGGCCAATACCGGCGCCCGAGCCGGAAGTTCGCGTCGAACCAATCCAACGATCGGATTCGGACCAGCGCGAGCCTTTCGAGCAGAGCATGCCCGAGGCGCCGGCAAATGAGCCGACAGACGAGCCCGAAGATCGACCCGAGAAAGACCGCCACGAACTGGAATCCGACGATCCGCTCAATCGTCCCTTCGGCGACCGCGAGCAGAAGGCCGACACCGGAGAAAACCTGAAATTCGATTTCAGCGACGAGCGCAATGCAGCCGGCGAAGCGCCGCCAGACCATGAGTTCGAGCGCCCCGAGCCTGACGACGACCGATGGCAGGTGGGCGATACGCCGGATGAGTTCGAAGCCGCGCCGATTCGCCAGGTGCCGACCATGGCGGCCGAGCCGCAAGCGGTCCTGCGCCCCGCGCCCAATCCGGTGCGTCGCGCGGCTGCGCCTTTGCGTGCGCCGGCGCCTAGGTTCGCACAGCCGCCGGCGGCGGCGAAGAACCGCGGGGTTCCAGCTGGGTCAGGTCGGCGACGAAGGCGCCGATGCGGCGGCGGCGGGCGGAACTCATGCGTCGGGATTGTTTCTCGCGATGTTTTTTTTCGTAGCGATCGTTTTCCTCGGTGCGAGCGCGCTCATCTGCGACGAGCCCGCCGCCAGCGCGCGCATTCTCAGCGAGGCTCCGCAAATCGGCAGTTACTTCGCGCGCCCAATCGTACCCGCGATGCTGGTAGCGCTGCATGACATCCGCTCGGAGTATTACACGCTCAAGGGCGGCCATGTCGCGTTGGTGATAACCGGCAATGCGCAGAACGTCGGAACGCGTCCGTTGCACCTGGTCGAAATCGAGGCCGATCTGATTGGCGGTGGCACGCATCCGATCGCCAGCCAGAGCGTCTATTGCGGCAACGAGCTCTCGGCCAAGATGCTGGCTGAGATGACGCGGCGCGAAATCGAATTCTCCCAGGGGTTGAGTCCGCAGAAGGCGTTCGCGATGGAGCCATCGGCGTCGGCTCCGTTCCTGATGGTGTTCATAAATCCTCCCGCGGGCGCCGGCAAGGTTAGAATCTCGGTGTCAAAGGCGGTTGCGACGACGACCGCTCCCGATTCCAGCGCAAGCTCCCGGCCGCCGGCCTGAATCGGGGTCGCCGCGGTTATTCCTTCTCGCGCGCGAGCAGCTCCGCGTATTCATCGGCGTCCATCAGGTCTTCGAGATCGCTCATGTCCGTGATCTTCACCTTGATCAGCCAGCCGTCGCCGTACGGGTCTTCGTTGACGGTTTCGGGGCTCTCGGGCAGGTCTTCGTTGATCTCGATGACGGTTCCGGTGACGGGCGCGTAAATATCCGAGACCGCCTTGACCGACTCGACGACGCCGAACGGATCGTCCTTGCTGATCTTGTCGCCGACCGCGGGCAATTCGAGATACACGATCTCGCCCAACTGGTCTTGCGCGTGATCGGTGATTCCAACGGTCGCAACGGTGTCTTCAGTCGCGACCCATTCGTGCTCTTTCGAATATTTGAGCCCCTGCGGGATCTCCATAACTCCTCCGGAAATCGTGAGCGGTGCGCGTTTTGCGGCCGCTTGGCGCCAAGCCGATCGCGATCATGTCAATGCTCATGAAGCGCAGTGGAGTCAGTCTTGTCAAGTTCCGATTCTCTCCCGCACGGGCATCGATCATGCGCGCGACTCTTGACTGTTGCGCGCCGATCGCATTAGCGGTCGCAGCCGCGCCGATTGCCAGCCGCCCGCCATGCACCGTATCGTCGAAGCCAGGCGCAAGAGACCGCCCGATCGCGCGCAAATGGAGGACCTACCCGCATGAATGTCGGAATTCCCACCGAAGTCAAATCCGACGAGCAGCGCGTGTCGCTGACTCCGGCGGGAGTGGCCGCGCTGCGCATGCACGGTCATCACGTGATGGTCCAGGCGGGGGCCGGGACCGGCAGCGGATTTGGCGACAGCGACTATCGCAAAGCGGGCGCATCGATCGTAACCGGCGCGCCCGGCGTGTGGCGCCGCGCCGACCTGATCCTGAAGGTCAAGGAACCGCAGCCGCCGGAATATCCGCTGATGCGTCCGGGGTTGATTATTTTTACCTATCTTCATCTCGCCGCGGACCGACGTCTTTCGCGCGAGTTGATTCGCCGCCGCGTGACGGCGGTCGGCTACGAAACGATCCAGCTCGAAGACTCGAGCTTGCCGCTGCTCGCGCCTATGAGCGAAGTCGCGGGCCGGCTCGCGATTCAGGCTGGCTCCTGGTGCCTGCAGGCGCGCAGCGGCGGCCGCGGCGTGCTGCTCAGCGGAGCGTCAGGCGTGCGGCCCGGCAAGGTTGTCGTTCTCGGCGGGGGGATCGCCGGACTGAACGCATGCCGGGTTGCCGCCGGGATCGGCGCTGAAGTTACGATCATGGATGTCAATCCGATGAGGCTGCGCTATTTGAGCGACCTGCTTGGCGGGCGCGTCACCACCGTGATGTCGAATCGCGCGACCGTCGACGAGGAAGTAACCAACTGCGATCTCGTGATTGGCGCGGTGCTGGTGCCGGGTGCACGCACACCGCGGCTGGTAAGCGCAAAGATGGTTGCGCGGATGCGTCCCGGTGCGGCGATCGTGGATTTATCGATCGATCAAGGTGGGATCGCGGAGACTTCCGCGCCGACGACGCACGCGCGGCCGACGTTCATTCGCAATCGCGTTGTGCATTACTGCGTGACGAACATGCCCGCGATGGTGCCGCACACGTCAACCTACGCACTCACCAATGCGACGCTGACTTATGCGCTGGAGATCGCGGATCGCGGGATTCTCGAATCCGGAATGCACAACCCCGCCATCCGCCACGGACTCAACACCTTCGACGGCCATGTCGTGCATCCCGCGGTCGCGCAGGCGCTCAAGATGAAGCCGCACTCGCCGTGGGAATAGCGCGTCTTAGTAGATTCCCTGCGGGCCCGTGCTGTAGCGCTGCTGTCCGGACTTGATCTGGCCGTAGGAACCGGTTTCGAAGCGCCTGACGTTTTGATTCAGGTTGAGATCGCCGTGAAGGTCGGCGACGGCTTCCTTCACGCCCTCCAGCGCGATCTCATGGGCGCGCACCCAACGCCCGGAACGTTGCACAAAATTGGCGAGGTCAAACAGATTTTGGCTCAAAGCCGCCTGCGACTTGGCAAACTTCGCCGTCCAGACCACTTGCTTGCCCTTGAGTTCGACAAACTTGAGCGAGAACGCCACCGAAGCCGGACTTGCCGCCGAGTAATCCATCCCGACTCGTTCCTTGTAGCGTTCGACCGTGCCGTAGATTACGGCGTCGGCCGACACGTCATGGCCCAGCCTGAGCGCATTCTCATCGAGGTTCGTGATCGTGGTCGGCGGCATCTTCTGCATCGCATCCGTGACATCCTGCTGCGGGATCGGGTCCCATCCGCCGGCGACCGCGACCTGGCTGTAAAGCTCGGCGCTAATTGCGTCTGCGGCTCCTGGAGCGAGCGGCTCGCCACCGCCCGGGGCGGCGTCTATCAGCGGCATCACCGCGACGCTATTGATGGCGAGCGTTTTGATCGAGCGCACTGCATGCGCCTTCACGTCGCGGCGGTTGATCGTGTCGCTGACGGACTCGGTGGTGGAGGTAATCGCGTCCGCGGCGATCGCGGTGCATCCCGCCAACCACAGCGCCGCCGCCAAAAGCGCCAGCCGCGCCGAGCCCGCCGTGCAACCGGCTTTCATGACGTCACCTTGATCGACAGCTCCTTGAGCTGGCGCGGATCGACTTCGGACGGCGCTCCGCTCATTGGGTCAACCGCCTTTTGCGTCTTGGGGAACGCAATCACGTCGCGCAGTGACTCGGTGCCGCACAGCATCATGCAAATCCGATCGACTCCGAAAGCGATTCCGCCATGGGGCGGCGCTCCGTATTTCAGTGCGTCCAGCAGAAAGCCGAAGCGATCCGTCGCCTCCTCGCGCGTCAGCCCCAACAATTCAAATACCTTCAATTGAAGCTCGCGGCTATGGATACGAATCGAGCCGCCGCCGAGTTCCTGGCCGTTGAGAACCATGTCGTACGCGAGGGCGCGAGCCTTGAGCGGCGCGGAGTCGAGCATCGCAAGATCGTCGGGATCCGGCGCCGTGAAAGGATGGTTCACGGAAACCAAGCGGTGGTCGTCGGCGTTGTAATCGAAGAGCGGGAAATCGGTCACCCACAAGAATTTGAGCTCGTCAGATTTGTCGAGACGCGAATTTCGCGGCGAGCTGCAAACGAATGTCGCCGAGAACCGGCCGCACTTTGTCCGGCGGTCCCGCGACCATCAACAACGTATCGCCGGCCTTCAATCCGGAGGCCGCAGTCGCCGCGGCTCTCTCGCCGTCGCTCAAATACTTTGCGATCGGTCCCTGCCATCCGCCCTCGCCCACTTTTATCCACGCCAATCCCATCGCATAGCGCGATTTCACCGACTCGGTAAGCTCGTCGAGTTCACGGCGGCTCAGCGCATGGTCGCCCGGGACGTTTATTCCATATACGGATTCGGCGCGTGCGAGAATTTCCGCGAACACCTTGAACGAAGTCCCCGCGAATGCGGCCGTGAGATTTTTCAGCTCGATCCCAAAGCGCATGTCGGGCTTGTCGATGCCGAAGCGTTCCATCGCCTCGGCATACGGCATCCGTGCAAAAGGCGGCTTCACGTCGATGTTGAGCACGCTGCGATAAACCGATGCGATCATTCCCTCGGCGATCGATTGAATATCTTCAGGCCGCGGGCACGTCATCTCGATATCGATCTGGCTGAACTCGGGCTGGCGATTGGCGCGCAAATCCTCGTCGCGGAAACACCGCGCAATTTGATAATAGCGATCTAATCCGCCGATCATCAGAATCTGCTTCAGCAACTGCGGCGATTGCGGCAGCGCGTAGAATCTTCCCGGGTTCACGCGGCTCGGCACCAGGTAATCGCGTGCGCCCTCGGGCGTCGACTTGAAAAGTATCGGCGTCTCGACGTCGATGAACCCGTTTTGATCGAGATGGCTGCGAACCGCCTGCAACGCCCGATGGCGCCAGCGCAGGTTGCGCTGCATCTGGGGGCGGCGCAGATCGAGATAGCGGTGCTTAAGGCGGATTTCCTCGGTGGTCACGTCGCCGTCGGCAATCTGAAACGGCAGCGGCGCCGACGCGCTCAGGGTCTCGAATTCACTGACCAGTACTTCGACTTCGCCGGTCGGAAGCTCCGCGTTGACGGCGCCCTCGGCGCGGCGCACGACCTTGCCCTTGACTGCAACGTAAAACTCGGAACGCGTCTGGCCAGCGTTCGCGTGGGCGGCGGCATCGTGCTCCGGGTTCAGTACCAGCTGGACGATTCCGGCGCGGTCGCGAAGATCGATGAAGATAAGCCCGCCATGATCGCGCCGGGTCTGGACCCATCCCCACAGCGCAACCTCGCGGCCGACGTCGGTGGCGCGAATCGCGCCGCAGTAATCGGTTCGAGGCCACGGCGGCAGCGGAGAATATTGCTCAGTTTTCGGCATTACCCATCACAGTCAAATACTGGTTGTCGTCGAAGAATACCTTTGCCCGGGGGCGCAAGAAACAGTCACTCTCCGCGAGTGTCCGCAATCGCGCGGGCCGCCTCTGCCACAGCGACTTCGCGCTGCGTGCTCTGCTTCAAGTCGCGCACCTGCACGACGCCGCGCGCCAGTTCGTCGTCGCCGATTATAACGGCAAAGCGCGCGCCAATCTTCGACGCGCGCGCGAGCAACGTCTTCATCTTACGCTCAGGCGAGAGCATCTCGACGTTCAGATTCGCCTCGCGCAGATTGCGCGCCACGACGATCGCATGTCTCGTCGCCGCCGGCCCCATCGCAATTATCGCGGCGTCCGGCGCAGCGGTCGGCGCCAATCCGGCCGCTTGCAGAGCCAGCGCCATCCGATCGACGCCGATCGCGAACCCGGTTCCCGCAACCGCCGCACCGCCCATCGTCTCGATCAGCCCGTCGTATCGTCCTCCCGCCGCGACCGTGCTCTGCGCACCGAGACCGCCCGCCATCACCTCAAACGCGGTGCGCGTGTAGTAGTCGAGGCCTCGCACCATGCGTGGATTGACAACGAACTGGACCTTACCGGCGCAAGCCAGTTCTTTAACGGTATCGAAGTGTGTCCGGCATTCATCGCATAGGTAATCGAGGCTTTTAGGCGCCAACTCGGTGAGCTTCGCGTCAATTTTGCAGTCGAGCAGACGCAGCGGATTGCGATCGATGCGATTGTGGCAGTCGTCGCACAGTTTGTCCCAATGCGCCCGACCCCATTGGACGAGCGCCTCGCGAAAGGCAGGCCGGCACCTCTGGTCGCCGATCGAATTGATTTCCATCGTGAAAGGAACTTTGAGGTCGCGGCAAAGCTCATCGATCATTATCAAAAGCTCGGCATCGCAGGCCGCGTCGGGCCGGCCGAATACCTCGACGCCGAACTGATAGAACTGCCGGTAGCGGCCCTTTTGCGGGCGTTCGCGGCGGAACATCGCACCCGAATAGAACAGCCGCTGCTCGGGTTCGGTGCGATCGAGCCCGGCCTCGATGTATGCGCGCACCACGCCGGGCGTGCCTTCGGGCCGAAGCGCAACGACCGTTTCGCCTTCGTCGCGATCCACGAACGTGTACATCTGTTTTTCGACGATGTCCGAGGTTTCGCCAGTCGAGCGCTGGTAGAGTTGCGTGCGTTCCAGCACCGGAATTCGGACCTCTTTCATCGAATAGCGCTCGGCAAGCGCACGCGCCCGCTCCTCGACGAGACTCATCGCACGCGCATCGGCGCCGACTAGATCTCGAAATCCTCTGAGTCGTGTCAGTTCCAAGTTGTCACACTGTCTTTTTTCAATTCATCACGCGCGAGCCGAGTTACCGCGCATCAAGTGGCGCAGTTTGCGAAAGCCGACGCGGTTCGAGCTTCCGAATTTATCGGCTCAAGCGGGAAAGAAAAAGGGCCGCCTTTTGGGGCGGCCCTCTGTCGAAGTGCCGACTAGGCGTTGCTTCCTGAATTATATCGTCAAGATGTTGATCGTGCAGGCGGAACCCAACCCGATCACGTGGGCCTGCCCGGCCTTGGCGTTAGGCACCAAGCGCTCCTTGGCGCGATCGTCCTGCGTCAGGTGCCAGACAACCTCGCAGATATTCGCGACGCCGGTCGCACCGAGCGGATGCCCCTTCGAGAGCAAGCCACCCGAAACGTTGACCGGATCATGGCCGCCGAGGCTTGGATGCACGCCGCCGCCCGAGTCGATGAACTTGCCGGCTTCGCCATCGCCGCACAGTCCGAGGTTTTCGTAGTGCACCAGCTCAGCCGTGGCGAAGCAGTCGTGCAATTCGGTAAGCGCGATGTCCTTGGGTCCGATGCCTGCCTTCTCGTAGGCCAGCTTCGACGCGCGCCGCGTGAGCGTGCTGACGTCGGCAAGCGTGAAGGTGCGATCGGTCCACGGATCCGAGGTGAGCACGGACGCCGCCACTCTCGGGCGCTTGCGTCCGCCGGCGAGCTGTTTCAGCTTCTCCTCGCTGACCAAAATCGCCGCCGCCGCGCCATCCCCGGTCGGGCAACACATATAAAGAGTGTTGGGATAAGCGATCATGCGCGCATTCATCACGTCTTCGAGCGAGACTTCGTTGCGATACTGCGAGAACGGATTCTTGGTCGCATGTTTATGCGACTTCACCGAGATTTTTGCGAAGTGCTCCATCTTGGTGCCGTACTTGCGCATGTGCTCGATGCCCGCTTGGCCGAAGACCACGGGCATCGTGCCGGAGCCAAGCTTGCCCTCGGTCACGTACGCGGGATCGCCGGCGCCCATCCCGCCGAGCAATCCCGCCTTGCCCATCTGCTCGACGCCAATCGCCATCGAGATGTCGCACATCCCGGCCGCGACGGACATGTACGCCTCGCGAAAGGCGGTCGAGCCGGTGGCGCATGCGTTGCTGACGTTGACTGCCGGGATTCCGGTCTGGCCAATCTGCTGCAGGACTCTCTCTCCGATCATCCCGCCGGCCTGCTGGACACATCCGGAGGCCAACATCCCAACGTCCCTGATTGAAATTCCGGCGTCCTTGAGCGCGAGGAGCGCCGCCTCGCCGCCGAGTTCGGGGACGGTCTTCTCGGGATAGCGTCCGAATTTGATCATCCCGGTTCCCAGAACATAAACATTTCGCATCTTGATTCCTCCTGGCGGCCCGGCCCGAAGCTCAGGTCCGTCGTAATATTGTTAGCCGCGCTTGCGCTTGCTGGGCGCCCTAATTCTTGCTCGGCCGGTACGAAAAAGCTACCACGTCGTGCCCTTCGCGATCCTTGGACGCAACGCCGGTCACCAACTCAACCGGCAGGTTGAATAACTTGGTGGGTTCTTTCTGAGCCTGCGCGGGATCGACGTCCACCAGAGTCGCGCGGACGCTGATGCCCTCGGGCAGATCGACAATCGCGGTCACAAACGGCGTCTTGATTCCCGGATATGACTGATGCACGACCGAGAACACGTACACCTTGCCCTTGTCGGACAAGGACAGCGGCTTGAACTTGCCGACCTCGCCGCACTTCGAGCATGCAACGCGCTTGGGATCGAGATACATTGCGCCGCACGCGCACTTGATACCTTCGAGATGGGGCTTGGGCGCCAATTTCAGCCATGGAACAATTGGGCGCGGTCCCGTGTCAGTAGCTTGAGCCTGCTCGGCCATAGAGATCCTCCGAACGATTCAATGGTAGTGCTATCGGGATGACTAACGCCGCCCCTGCGGCGGCGCCGTCCTTCTCTTTGCCGGAGTCTCCCACAGGGGGATGCAAGTCGTCAACCCTCGCGCCCGCGCCGGTAGTGGGCAACTTTGAAATTGATTTGATCTTACGATTGTTGAGATTTCAGTTGGCGGCGCGATTCAGCTCTGCTCACTTCCCTCTGGAGAAAGTAATTGAGCACCGTGCGGAGAACGACGATGGCTGCCAATTGGCCAATGTCATTCCAGGTCGGCGTTATGGCGGTTCTCAGGATATCTGCCGCAAGTTCAAACTCGATGGCCAGCGTTAACCAGCGTCCGAGGCTCAGTCGGATCATTTCTACTTCGTCACCCAATGGGGTTCTGCGAGGAATAAACAGGGGACAGGACCGTAACGTGGCTTGGATGGCTGCAAAGCCGACAATGATTGCGGCAGCGACCTCGATGCCGCCCGCAAGAAAGACTGTTAGCTGCTTGAGTGCGCTGACCATCTTAGTCGATTCCAGCTTAAGACGTTCGTTATAGCCCTGGCCCGCCCCGCGAAGGCTACTTGTGCTGCTAGTTGGGCGGCCGCTTCTCGACGAATGCGCTCGTCCCCTCGACGCGATCCGCGCTGCTGAACACTACCCCGAACGCCTCCTGCTCGAAGCGCAGCCCGGCGTCCCCTTCCATCGTGAACGCGGCCCGCAGCGCAGCCTTCGCCTGGCGGATCGCGAAAGCGGATTTGGCCGCGAGTTTCTCCGCCAGCTTGCGCGCGCTTTCGATCAGGTCGGCGGGCGCGACGACCTGGTTTGCGAGGCCCAGTTCAAGCGCCGTCTTGGCGTCAAACATCTCGCCCGTCATGATCAGCTCACGCGCCTTGTTATAGCCGATTCGATGCGGCAGGCGCTGCGTGCCGCCGAAGCCCGGGATGAGTCCGAGATTTATCTCGGGCTGCCCGAAACGCGCCTTTTCGCTTGCGATGATCAGGTCGCACGCGAGCGCAAGCTCCAGACCGCCGCCGAGTGCGAAGCCGTTGACCGCCGCAATGACGGGTATCGGCAGGTCCTCGAAACTTTCCATCACGCGATGGCCCAGGCGCGAAAAATCGAGCCCGTCAGCGGCCGACATTTTTGACATCGCCGCGATATCGGCGCCCGCGACGAACGCCCGATCGCCCGCGCCTGTAACGATTAGCACGCGCACCGACGAGTCGTGGCGGACCTCGCGAATCACGCGCGCCATTTCCTCCAGCACCTCGCGATTCAACGCGTTCAGCGCAGCCGGCCGGTTCACGGTCAGCGTCGCAATCGCAGCTTTATCGAAAATGATATTCTTGAGTTCCACGCTTCCAGTTCCGCCCTGCGCGCTTTGACTGTCAACCCTTGCTGGAGCGCAAAGTTTGCCGAGCCGGCGCTTGCGTGAGACTCGTCGCGCGGCAAACAATGCGCACGTGCCAGGCAAATCCAGACCGTATGCCGCCGCGAGCGTCCGCGCGATTGCGCGCTTGCTCGCTCTCGCCATCGTGCTAGTCGTTGCTTCCGCATGCACTCCGCAGGCGCAGCAATTTGTCGACAAGATTCGCGCTGAATCGATCGAGAAATGCAACGAAGGCAACCAGGCCGCCTGTCATACGATCGTGCAGGCGCTCAGCGACACCAAGGTTGCCATCGAATCCACCGCGCCGATCGAGACGCAAATCCCCGCTTGCAATGCCGGCAAACAGGACGCATGCCAACAACTCGCCGTGTTGCACGGTGAGTTGAGCTCATGGTGCTCGATGGGCAACGGTCAGGCGTGCGCTGCCGTCAACACCGGTCCGTGGCCGGCGAAATGGGACGAGCCCGCGCTGATCGACGCGGCCAAGCTCGCGTGTCTCAGCGGCCAGTTCAAGCCGGATTCAAGCACCTGCCAGGCTTTGCAAATGATGTAGCGACATCCGCTCAGGGCGCAACCCGCTCGGCCACGATCACCATCCGCTTGCCATACAGCAGCGCCGGCGACAGCACGTGGGAGATGATCTCGCGCGTGACCTCGTCGCGCGGTGGCCGATGGCCGGGACGGCGCGCGTTGCGGGCGGATGTTGCCGCCGAAAATTTCATCGCCATCCACAGAATCGGGACGATCGGCGACATCGCCACCGAGGTGGGACTCCAGCGGTCCGTGTAAACCTCGAGATGGTCAAAGCCCGCCAGGCGCAGCATGTATCGCGCGCGATAGTAGTCGAGCATGAACGCGTGACCGTGGTAAACGCGCGCCGGATTGCGGCTGCGTGGCGTCTGAATCTCGTTCATCAAGCCGCGGCGCAGATTGCGCTGCCCGGTGAGGAAACCGCTCGCCCGGGCCGACAGATGCATCAGGTTGGGCGTCGTCAGCACGATCTTCCCGCCCGGCCGGATCACGCGCGCACAATCGCGCAGAAATCCCATCTGATCCTCGAGATGCTCGATCCCTTCGCGCGACAGCACGTAGTCGAAGGCCTCGTCGCGAAACGGCAGCGCCTCGTTGGCGTCCGCGCAGATCCATGCAGCCGTCGGTTCGCGCCGCGCAGCCGGAAAAAGATCGACTGAAACCACGCGGTAGCCCAACTGCGACAGTGCGCGCGACTGGAGCGCGCCACCCGCCGGGATGTCGAGCACGCGGCCCGGCTTCATCGCGCCGAACAGTCCGCCGCTTCGCCCGCGCCGGCGAACGACTACGTCGCCCTCCATCGGCCCCGATTGCGAATCTGGCAAGGACTACTGCCGCTCTTCGAAGCCGAGCGAAATCATCATCTCGCGCAGCGATTGATCGACGGCCAGGTACTCTGTGAGCGAGACATACAGGTGGCATCCGCGATGCCCTTCCTCGCCCGGGCTCTCCACGATTCTCAACACCCGATCGCCGTTAATCATCGCCGGCTTGTGATCCATCGTCACGCGCAGCCACATTTCCAGCTACCTTCCTGCAAGCCGGCTCAGTACTCGGGCTTGAAATCGAAATGATGGATCGCTTCGATGAAGCGGACCGTGCGCGTCTTCGAGCGCATCACGACGCTGTTGGTCATCGCGCCGCCGGAGAAAAATCGCACGCCGCGCAGATAATCGCCGGTGGTCACGCCGGTCGCCGCGAACATCACGTTCTCTCCCGCCAGTTCCTCCAGCGTGTAGCGATGCTTCAAGTCCATGATCCCCGCCGCCAGGCAGGCCTCCGCTTCCTCCGAATTGCGTGGCACGAAGCGGCATTGCATCTCGCCACCGGCGGAACGAATCGCGGCGCCGGCCAGCACGCCCTGATGCGCTCCGCCGATTCCAATCAGCATGTCGATTTCGCTCTCCGGCCGCGTGGTCGCGATCGCGGCGGACAGGTCACCGGCCGAGATCAGCTTGATCCCGGCGCCGGCGCGGCGCACTTCATTGATCAGCTTTTCATGGCGCGGGCGATCGAGGATCGCGACGCGCAGATCCTCGACGTAAAGTTTTTTTGCTTCGGCCAGTGCTTTGAGATTGTCAGTCGGCGAGCTGTCGATATCGATCACGCCGCGTCCCGCCGGCCCGCACGCGACCTTGTCCATGTAGGTATCGGGGCAGCGCAGGATTCGCCCGCGCTCCGCCAGCGCAATGCACGACAACGCGTTGGGTCCGCCGGTCGCGCAGATCAGCGATCCCTCGATCGCGTCGAGCGCGACGTCAATCACATCTCCCGCGCCGTTGCCGACGATTTCGCCCTCGTACAAAAACTCGGCGTCACCCTCTTTGCCTTCGCCGATCACTATTTTGCCGTCCATCGCGATCGAGTTCAGCGTCTTGCGCATCGCATCGCACGCCGCTCGATCCGCTATCCGCTCGTCGCCCTTGCCGATGAAACGCGCCGCCGCCAGCGCCGCGGCTTCCGTCGCGCGTACCACTTCGAGGGCAAGATTCCGTTCCATCCGGGCCTCCAGGTCAGTTCGATGCAGTCTTCAACGGGCGTCCGAACAGTGATTCTATCAGTCGATAGCCGTCGCCGACGAGCAGGCCCGTCGCCCTGCCGGCGCTTTCGGTGTAGCGGCGCGGCACGCCGCCGCCCGATTTCGACTGCGTTGACGTCATCAGCGCGAACGGGACGGGTTCCGGCGAATGAGTCTTGAGCCGGCTCGGCGTCGCGTGATCCGGCATCAGCAGAATCGCGAAATCGCCCAAGCCGCCGAGCCCCGCGAGCATCGGCCCCATAATCAACTCATCGATGCGTTCGATCGCTTCCTTCTTCAGATCGGCGCGGCCCATGTGACCGGCCTCGTCGGGAGCCTCGATATGCAGCAGCAGGAAGTCGCGCGATTTGAGCGATTCGAGACCGTAACGCGCTTTCGCGGCATAATCGGTATCGAGAAATCCGGTCGCCCCCGGAACCTTGATCAGCTTCAGTCCGGCCAGCCGCCCCAGACCGTTGACCAGATCGACGGCCGATATCACCGAGCCCTCGACGCCGAAGCGTTCGTTCAGCGTCGGCACCGCGGGCCGCGTGCCCTGCCCCCAAAACCAAACCGAGGTCGCCTCGGTTTTGCCGGCAGCGCGGCGCGCCTTGTTCACCGGATGTTCGCGCAAAATCTCCGCCGAACGGCGGGTCAGATCGCGGAGCAAATCTGCCCCCGCGCCCTTGGGCAGATGCGCCTCGACGGGCTTGCCCGTGATGTCGTGCGGGGGCGTGAGCTGCATCGTCGCGATTCCGCCGCGCCACATCATCAGATGCCGGTAGCTGACGCCGTTGAAAAACTCGATTCCGCCGCCCGCCAGTTCTTTGCGCAGGTCGGCGACGATCTGCGCGGCTTCTTCGCTCGTAATATGGCCCGACGTGAAATCGTTCATTATCATCGCGCCGCTGTCACCCCGCTTCAGCGACACGAGATTCATTCGAAACGCCACGTCGCGCGGCCCCATCTCGATTCCCTGGCTCGCCGCTTCGATTGGCGCGCGCCCCGTGTGATACCGCGCCGGGTCGTAGCCAAGCATCGTCATCGTGCCGACGTCGCTGCCCGGGGGCATCCCCTTGGGAATCGTCGCGACCATCCCGAGCGTCGCCGCGCGTCGCGATCAGGTCCATGTTGGGCTTGTGCGCTGCCGCAAGCGGCGTCTTCCCGCCGAGTTCCTCGCACGGCCAATCGGCCATCCCGTCGCCGTGTATGATGACGTACTTCATCGCATCAATCGGTCCGCTGCGAATCGAGCCGCTTATTCGTGCTCCAGAACTTTCATCACCTTCGCGAGCTCCGGTTCGACCACGATCGTGTTGCTCAAGTTCTTGAGCGCCGTGTCGGGATCCTTCAACCCATGGCCGGTGAGCGTGCACACCACGACCGAGCCCGGCTTGAGCATCCCGGCGCCCGCGTATTTGAGCAGCCCGGCGACCGAGGCCGCCGACGCCGGCTCGGCGAACACGCCGCCGCTCGCGATCAAGCGATACGCCGCGAGGATCTCCGCATCGGTGACCATGTCGATAATCCCGCCCGACTCGTCGCGTGCGTCGGTCGCGCCCTTCCAGCTCGCGGGATTGCCGATTTTGATCGCCGTCGCAACCGTATGCGGATCGTCAATCGGATGGCCGACCACGATCGGCGCCGACTCTGCCGCCTGGTAGCCCATCATCTTCGGGGTCCGCTCGCTCAAACCCACCGATTTATATTCCTGGTAGCCCGCCCAGTAGGCCGTGATGTTCCCAGCGTTGCCGACCGGCAGAAAATGATGCGTCGGCGCGTCGCCCAATTGATCGCAAATCTCGAACGCCGCCGTTTTCTGCCCCGCGATTCGATCGGGATTGATGCTGTTGACCAGCCGAATCCTGACCGGATCCCGCTCCGCAAGATCGCGCACCAGCTTCAGACAGATGTCGAAGTTGCCAATCACCTCGAGCACCCGTGCGCCATGCATCACGCTTTGCGACAGCTTGCCAAGCGCCACCGCACCCTTGGGAATCAGCACGTACGCCTTCAGCCCCGCGCGGCCCGCGTATGCCGCCGCGGACGCCGCCGTGTTGCCGGTCGAGGCGCAGATTACGGCGCGCGCGCCCTCGCCCAACGCCTTCGAAATCGCCAGCGTCATGCCTCGGTCTTTGAACGAGCCGGTCGGGTTGGCGCCCTCGAACTTAAAGTAAACCTTGATGTTTAGCCCAAGCCGCTCTGCAAGCGAGGGCACCTCGATAAGCGGCGTGTTGCCCTCGTTCAGCGTGACGACCGGCGTCGAATCCGTCACCGGCAGGAAGCGCCGGTAATGCTCGATCAGCCCGGGCCAGCGAGTCAGCCGCAGCGGTTCCGATCCGCCCTTGGAGTCCGACGCCATCGCCTAAAGCTTCTCCTCGATTCGGATAAACGCGGGGGCCGACTGCACGATTTTCTTCCTTCGAATCTCCGCCAGCGCGCCTTTCAGACTGCGCTCGGGCGCGTCATGGGTCCGCATGATAACCGGCACCGTCTGCGCGGTTCCGCGACCCTTCTGGATCACCGACGCGATCGAAATCCCGTGACTGCCGAGCACCGACGCAATTGCGCCGAGCACCCCGGGCTTATCCCGCGCCATGAACCGCAGGTAATACTCGCATACTACGTCGTCCATCGGCGTGACACGGGCGTTCTTCATCAGGTGGATCGGAAATCCAAAGGCGTGCGCTCGCGCCGAGCCTTCGGCCAGACGATGCCGCGCGATTTCCAGTATATCGGCTATCACCGCCGTCGCCGTAGGCATCTCGCCCGCGCCGAGCCCAGAATACATTGTCGCGCCGAGCGCGTCGCCGTGGATATAGATCGCATTGAACGCGCCGCCGACGCCGGCCAGCAGATGGCGTTGCGGGATCATCGTGGGATGCACCCGCGCCTCGATGGCGCCGTCGTCATCCTTGCCGATGGCAAGCAGTTTGATCGCGTAGCCAAGCTCGCGCGCGTACACGATGTCCGCCTGCGTAATCCGCGTGATTCCTTCGGTATAAATCTGCGCCGGTTTCACCAGCACGCCAAAGGCAAGCGCCACCAGCAGGCAAAGCTTGTGGGCCGAATCATGCCCCTCGACATCGAGCGCGGGGTTCTTCTCGGCCAAGCCCTTGTGCTGCGCGTCGGCAAGTGCGACGTCAAACTCGACGCCGTCCTCCGTCATGGTGGTGAGTATCGAGTTGCAGGTGCCGTTGACGATTCCATAAGCCGCGCGTTGGCGATCGCCGGCCAGCGCCTCGCGCAGTGTGCGGATGATTGGCACACCGCCGCCGACGCTTGCCTCGAAACCGACCGCGAGACCGCGCCTGCCTGCCTCGCGAAAAATCTCGCCGCCATGCTCTGCGAGCAAAGCTTTGTTCGCGGTAACGACGTCCTTGCCCGCCGCCAGAGCCTTCATGATCAGCGCGCGGGCTGGTTCGTAGCCGCCAAACAGTTCGACCACGATATCGATGTCGGGACGCGCGACAACCGCCGCGGCGTCGCGCGTAATCAGTTTGGCCGGCAGGCCAAGCGCGGCAGCGAGCTCGACCCTCAGATCCGCCACCGCAGCCAACTCTAGCGGCGCGCCGAGCATGCGCTCGTATTTGGCGGCGTTGCGCAGCAGCAGCTTCACCACGCCGCCACCCACTGTGCCGCATCCGAGCAGGGCAATCCGTACCGGTTTCAATTTGTTCCCGTTCATTTTTGCGATTGCCCTTATGAGGCGCTGGCCGTGCGCACCGGGATATCGGCGTGGCCGGCCCTAAGCGCCTGACGAATTCCGCGCAGCGCCTGGCGGGTGCGATGCTCGTTCTCGATCAGCGCGAAGCGCACGAAGCCGTCGCCGTCCTGTCCGAAGCCGATCCCCGGCGAAACCGCAACCTTGGCCTCAGCGAGCAGAAACTTGGCGAACTCCAGCGAACCCATCGCGCGGAAACGGCTCCGGAATCGGCGCCCACACGAACATCGTGGCCTTGGGTTTCTCCACCGGCCAGCCGGCCCGGTTGAGTCCGTCCACCAGCACGTCGCGCCGCCGCTTGTACCTCGCGACGATCTCGCCGACGCACTCCTGCGGTCCGTTGAGCGCCGCGATCGCGGCGACCTGCACCGGCGCGAATATCCCGTAGTCGAAGTACGATTTCAGCCGCGCCAGCGCCGCGATCATCTCGCGATTGCCGACCGCGAAGCCCACCCGCCAGCCCGGCATGTTGTAGCTCTTTGACAGCGTGAAGAACTCGACGCCGATATCCTTCGCGCCCGCCACCTGCATCATCGACGGCGCCTTGTAGCCGTCGAAGCACAGATCCGCGTAGGCGAAGTCCTGCGCGACCATGATGTTGTTTTCGCGCGCGAACTCGACCACCCGCTGCATGAAGTGCAAATCGACGGTCGCGGTGGTCGGGTTGTGCGGGAAGTTCATGATCATGAACTTGGGCCGCGGCCAGCATCGATTCACCGTCGCCATCAACTCGTCGAAAAATTCCTCGCCGCGCCGGATCGGGACGCCCTGCACCTGCGCGCCCGCAATGATGCATCCGTACTGATGAATCGGATAGGTCGGCGTCGGCGCCAGCACCACGTCGCCCTGGTCGAGAATCGCCAGCGTCAGGTGCGCGATCCCTTCCTTCGATCCGATCGTAACGATCGCTTCCGAATCGGGGTCCAGCTCGACGCCGTAGCGCCGCTTGTACCAATCGCAGATCGCAAGCCGCAGCTTGTACACTCCGCGCGACACCGAGTAGCGATGGTTGGCGTTCTTGGAGGCCGCCTCGATCAGCTTCGCCACGATATGCGGCGGAGTCGGCTCGTCGGGATTGCCCATCCCGAAATCGATTATGTCCTCGCCGGCCCGCCGCGCCTTAAGGCACAATTCTCCGATCGCGTTGAAGACGTAGGGTGGCAGCCGTTTTATTCGTGGAAAATCCATTTTACTCTTGCGGTTGGCGATTATGCGCGGACCCCGCGTCCGCTAGATGCGCGAGCTATAAGTTTTAACGGACGCCCGGCTGCGCCGCTAGTAGGCGTGTAACGCGGTGGCGCGGGCGGCGTCTTGGTGCGACACTCCCGTGAGTCGGATCACTCCGCCGGGCTTGCCAACGCGACCTCTTCGCTCTCGCGCCGGCGCGCCGCCCAATACACTGGCGCCGCGCACACCGATATCAGCCCCGCGATCTGCCATTCGAACGGAATCCCCGACGTGTCCGCGATTCGCCCGGCAAACAGCAATCCCATCGCGCCGGGATGGCCTACAGCTCCACAATGCGCTGAAAATCGGCTTCGCTAATGATGCGAATTTTATAACCTTCGTGGATTAGCTCTTCCGCCTTGCGCTGCTTCGTGCTCTTTTCCTGGCCGGCGAGTTTGCGGACATCTTGATTGCCGACGACCAGCAGCGTTGTGAGCTTCGACACGTTTGCAGCGACCTTGCAGCCCGCAGCCGACGCTGAATCGGCCGCCTCATGGCGCGGCATCGATAGCGCTCCCGTAAAGACGAGGACTTCCCCATAGAGAGGTCCGTCTGGATTTGCGTCGCGAGTGATTGGTAGCGATGTGAACGGATGAATTGACCGCTCAGCATTGGGATGCTCAACATCTGGATGGATTGGCTTGAGGGGAAGACTGACCGGTTGCTTCACCCGCTCAAGCCACTGATCGATGCTCAACCCAGTTTCGGCGATTGCCCGGAGCAGGATCTCGCCTGAGCAGCGAGCATCTTCGAGCGCATCGTGTGGGCGGTACTTGATGCCAAACTCCGCTGCCACGTTTGCAAGGCCATATCCAGACCGAGAGAACATTGGCCATGCGCGCCTTACGACCATCGCAGAATCGAGCCACCGACAATCGCAATGCGCAAGCTTGTTTTTTTCACAGGCCCGGAGCAAGGCAACTCGATCAAAGGCGGTGTGGCTCGCAACAATGTTGCCGTGCAGGAGAAAACTTACCTCTGTGTAAACTGCGGTCCAATTTGGAGAAGAACGAACCTTCTCTTCGTCGATGCCGTGAATAGAAACGTTGAGAGGCGCGAAGTAGTCTTCAGGGTTGACTAGGGATTCCCATGAGCTGTGCAGCACGCCATCGCGGAAAGATGCAATCCCGACTTGGCAGATGCTCGACAGATCGGGGTTGGCCGTTTCGACATCAATAACCGTGAAGTTCATGAGCACCGCCCCCCAAGCGAAGAGAACTGTGTCCCCAGCCCCTACGAAAATCAACTGCAACGGCGCCGGACGACGGCGTTGGGGCATTTAGGCTGTATTCTTGAACGCGTACGGAACCGCCATCTGCATGTCCGCCATTGGTTCCTAGTTACGTTGCAATCGGGCCGCACCCGTGTTCCTTTTCTCATTTGTCGTCAGCGCGGCGGCATGTTAACTGTCCGACGTGAACCTTCGCTGCTGGAAAATCGCGTGACAACCTGTGCCCGCTGCGGGAGCTCCCCGCTATAGCTGGCGCTCAGCCTTCTGCACGCGATGCGGCTCGTCCGCATTTCGTAGGCAGGGGAGCTATAACATTGACGCTCCGCGTACGGGTTGGAAGTCGCTGCCCTTCATAATCAGGCTTGCGATCTACATCGTTTGCATACCGCCGATTATTGCGGCCACGTTCTGGGCGATCCTGATCTTGATCGGATTGACGGCGACGATTCGATGAACCGCTGACGCGCGGGATTACCGCGCCGATTTCACTGCTGCGGTTTCGTCGCGTTCGAGCGTTTGCAGTTCGACCGGCGAGAGCACGCAGCCGCCCCTGAAATAAGAGGAAGTCGAATGCGCGTCTATGCCCAACTGCCGTGCCAGATCGAAGCGGATTTGACCTTTCTTGCACGCAAGCCGGATCACGTCTGCGCTAATCGCGCTCGGCGCGCAAAAGCGCGAATCGCTGCGCGTATGGACCGCGACTGCGAGATCTTCATCGGCTTTAAGCGCACGCGCATCATCGGAGGACAATTCGGGCCCGAATGGTCCTGCTCGCGCGTCCAAACCGAGCAATCGCGCTTCATCGACGCCGATCCAACCTTCCAAGTATGCCAGCCTTATGTCGTCCTTCGTGATTCCTGCGGGTCCGCACGCTGGCGTCGTGATCAGTCGGGTCTTCTCGACGATCTTCTCGATTGGCGTCGGCGACGACGCTGGCGCGGCTGGCGGCGACGCCGGAGCGACCTGCGTGCGCCCATTAAGCAAGCCGATCCCAAAGCCTGCACCGAAAACCAACATGAGTGCGAGCACAAGTTCGATCCGCACTCGCCACGCTGCGCGGAGCATCAATGACCCGAGGCCGGGACGTCTGGCGCGATTTGGTGCTGGCATAGTCGGGCCGAAGTGTCGCGCCGCATCCGGCGCAAGTCAACGCTAACTGTCGGTCATTCGAACCGGCGGCGCGCCGCCCAATACACCGGCGCCGCGCACACCGATATCAGCCCCGCGATCTGCCATTCGAACGGTATCCCCGCCGTGTCCGCAATTCGCCCGGCAAACAGCAATCCCATCGCGCCACCCATCGTCTGGAACGTGGTGTTGAATGACAGCAAGGTCGCGCGATTGCCCGCTTCGATCTGCTCGTTGAACCAGCTCTGAACCAGCGGCATCATCGCCCCCGTGAACAGATTCATCACGAACAGCATCGTGAGCGAAACGACCGGCCGCCCGCCGAACAGCCCCGCCAGCAACAGCATCGCGCTCGCGCCGATAACCAGCATGCTCACGCGCGCAGCGCGCTGCGATTCGTTGCCCTGGATGCGCGCGCTTACCTCCGCGCCGACGAGCCGCGCCGCAGACAGACCGCAATAGATCCAGCCGATGATCCACACTCCAACCGCCAGGCTCTCGTTGAACATCACCGGCCATTCGATCCAATACGGCGCCCATGCCGCAAACGTAACCGCGCCTGCCACACTCAGCATGAGGACCGTATGCGCGCCCAGCCCGGCGCGGACGGCGTCGCTCACGTTCGCGGCGACCTGCCGCGGAATCGCCGCGATCGTGACAGTCGTGGTACGTGGACGCTCGTCGTGCATCAGGAATGCGCCGACCGCACCGCTGACCAGGTAGCCGGCCGCGCCGAGCAGCCACGGCCATGCGATATCGATGTCGGCCACGTACGCGCCGATCATCGCCGACCCCATGAAGCCCAGCGTCGTCAGTTGCGAGATTCGCGAGAACAGCCGATCCTTGAGCCCGTCGTATCCCGCCTCATCGAGCGCATCGACACCCCACGCGTCAATCGCGCCGTTGCCGAAAGTCGTGCCGACACCGTCGATGCTCTCGGCGATCAGGAAGACGTAATAATGATGCGCCAGGAAGTACAGGAGGAACGCGCAGACCCGCAGCGATGCGCCGAGCACATATGAGCGCCGCCTGCCGAGCAGGTCGGCGAACGCACCGGTGGGCACGTCAGTCAGAAACAGGACGATAAAGTACGTCGCCAGTACGCTGTTTATCTGGAACTGATTGAGCCCGCGCGACCGCAGAAAGATCGGATAGACGCCGAACAGAAACCCGCCGGCGAACGAGTACAGACCCCATACCGTGTAGTAGCGGCGGATGATATCGCGAATAGTCGGAGCATGCGGTCGTGCGATTTCCACGGAAATTTTCCCACCCGGTCCACCGCGCCAAAAGAAAAAGCCCCGGGGCTCTCAAGCGCCCGGGGCTTTCTAGAGCCAAGTATCGATGTCCGTCTCAATTCAGGAGGGCCCTCATTGAATTGGGGACATGACGTACATCACCACTCGGCTTCATGCCCAAAGATTATTCGAGTGGCTAATTGTCAGTCAAGCGGCTTCTGGCGAAGCGACAACCGGCCGTATGGTTCTCAGAATCGCACGCGTAACATAAAATCTGGCGGCACGGCTGGCGTTTTCGATCCTTGCTTCGAATCGCGATGGAATCATCGCCGCGTTCACATGCGGAGTCCAACTAATGTCTGATCGACGCAATCAACTTGTGGCGCTCGCAGCCGAGCTCGCCGCCGACTTTGCCACTCGCGCCGGCGAACACGATCGCGCCAATTCATTTCCGGTCGAAAACGTCGATAAAATGAAAGCGGCCGGATACACCGTGCTCGTCATTCCCGAAAAATACGGCGGACTCGGCGCCGACCTTGAGGACTTTGCGCTTTGCCAGGAGCAGCTCGCGCAGGGATGCGCCGCGACCACGATCGCAATCAATATGCATCTGTTCGGCATCGGGAGCATGGTCGAGCGCGCCACCGGCCGCCCGGAAGAAGAATTGTTCTTCGAGGTTATCGGGCGCGGCCGGCAAATCCTCGGCGGCGGTATCAGCGAACCCGAGACCGGCGGCGATTGGGGCTACTTCGCAACCCGCGCGCGGCGCGACGGTGACACTTATGTTCTCAACGGCCGCAAAACCTTCACCAGCCTCTCGCCCGTGATCGATCTGTTCATGGTGATGGCGACGATCGAGGACTCGAATCCTCCCGCTTGCGCCACCTTCGTCGTGCCCCGCGGCACTCCCGGCCTCGAGCTGGTCGAAACCTGGGACGCGATGGGGATGCGGGCGACAGCCAGCCACGACTTGGTGATCAAGGACGTCCGCGTGCCCGCGATCGCGATGGCGGAATCGCGGCCCATCGGTCCCGTCAACGACCAGGCGATTTCGCTGTTCTCATGGTTCGGCATTTCCGTCGCCGCGACTTACACCGGCGTGGCGATTGCCGCGCTGAAGTTCGCCAAGGAATTTGCCGGCACGTCTCAAACCGCTCACAATGCCGCGGACGATCAAATATTTGCCCGGCGTTCAGTTCGCTATCGCCGAAGCCGAAGCGCTGATCGCCCAGTCGCGCGCGCTCTATCTCGGCGTCGCCGCCGACTACCTTCGCGATCGCGATTCATTCAAGGGCGAGACGGGATTGGCGCGAGTCGTGATGCCGAAGTATGTCGCGACCAACAACGCGGTACGCGCGGTCGATTACTGCATGGAGGTCGTCGGCGCGCACGGGCTGCTGAAAAAATTTCCCATGGAGCGCTACTACCGCGACGTTCGCGCAGGCCCGAATCATCCCCTGTCCAACGCGCGCGCGCGCGAGCTGCTCGGCAAGGTTGCGCTCGGCATGGGTCTGGCCGAGACGCCGCGCTGGTAGACGCGAAATCGTGGCCGGCGCTGTCGATTGATCTGCGCTTGGCGCTGGACGCCTCTCACCGCGAGTAATATCGTGCGTCTGCCGTGATCAATGAAATCGAACAGGTTGCGCTCCGCGCCGCGCGTGCCGCCGGCAGAATCCATCTCAAACGGCTCAGCAGAATAACAATCAATCGCAAGTCGAGTTCGATAGACCTTGTCACCGAAGCCGACCGCGAATCGGAAGCGGCCATCATCGAGGTGATCCATCGCGCGTTTCCGACCCACGCGGTCCTTGCGGAGGAAAGCGGCGCCAGCGCGCATCAAAGCGACCATCGATGGATCATCGATCCGCTCGACGGCACCACCAACTTCGCGCACGGCTATCCGCAATTCTGCGTATCGATCGCGTACGAACGGCGCGGCCGCGTGCAGTTCGGCGTAGTCTTCGACGCGCTGAAAAAAGAATGCTTCATCGCTCAGCGCGGACAGGGCGCGCGCCTGAACGGCAAGCCGATTCGCGTCAGCACGACGCCAAACCTCGCCGCCGCGCTGCTGTGCACCGGATTCGCTTACGACCGGCGCGAACGCCGGCGCTTCTATCTTTGCTTCTGGGAAGAACTGATGACGCGTGCGCAAGGCGTGCGCCGCACCGGGGCAGCCGCGCTCGATCTCGCCTACGTCGCGGCGGGACGCACCGATGGATTCTGGGAATTCGGGCTCCGGCCCTGGGACGTCGCGGCCGGCGCACTGCTTGTCGAGGAAGCACGCGGACGCGTGACCAACATGGACGGCTCCGAGCTTGATCTAGCCGGCGCGAACATTGTGGCGACCAATGGGCGGCTGCACGACGAGCCTCATCGAAGCGATCGCTTATGCGCGGCCCGAAGCCGACCGCCGCCACGCTGAGATGCTTCGCGAGACCAAGGCCTCGGCGTAGAAATACATTCTCCCGCGGACTGGAATGCTCGGCTAACTTCGAATGGAGCGTCCGAGCAATTTTTGAAGCAAACGTCACGCTTCTAGTCTAAACTCAAACCGGGGTTGAGAAGTCTCGATGAATCGCGAAGATGGGATATCGGGAGACAGACCCCTCAATAATCCGGACGACGACGAACTGGGATACGCACCTTTTGCGTCACATTTGGCGCAACGAATCTTGACGACGGCAGCTCCTTAAGGCTTCGTGATAGCGCTTAACGGTCCTTGGGGCTCCGGCAAGACGTCGCTCCTAAACATGGTGCGA
The DNA here is from genome assembly GCA_963803045.1 of Binataceae bacterium (SeqCode). GTDB lineage: Bacteria > Desulfobacterota > Binatia > Binatales > Binataceae > Binatus. The sequence goes on from CAWDLC010000009.1 coordinate 34,441, forward strand.
TTCTTTCTACGCGAGAGAGATCTTGGCGAACAGCCAATACTGATCCAGTTCAACCCGTGGTGGTTCGCTGGCCGCGAAGACTTAGTCCGCCGCTTCTTCGCGACACTTCAGTCCGCTTTCGACGGCCCAGGTACCGCGCACCGCATACGGGAACTATTCAACAGGCTCGGCGGAATGGTATCGCACCTCCCCGTCGGTACGGCGGCTGATGTGGGGCGTACCGTCGAGTATCTCACCGCTGCGCCCGAGTTAACGGTACCTGATGTCAAGGAAATGATCGCGGAGCAATTGCGCGGTCTGGGAAAGCTAGTCGTTGTCACAATCGACGACATAGATCGCCTCACGTTCGAAGAGATTAGGCAGGTTTTCCGTCTGGTGAAGGCGGTGGGCGACTTTCCATGCGTCGTTTACATACTTGCGTTCGACCCTAGTGTAGTTGCAAAAGCTCTCGCTGAGCCGGGTGCTCCAGAAGAAACGCAATTCATCGAAAAGATCGTCCAAGTTCCGATCGATCTTCCGCTTCTTGATCGTTCGGCGCTCCATCGAATGTTCTTCCGGAAGTTGGATGCATTGGACGCCCTGGCGGGTGGTCACGATCCTGAGATGTTCGATGAACAACACTGGGGGAACGTCTTCTTCGACGGCATAGGACCGCTCCTCAGGACACCGCGCGATGTGGCAAGGCTCATGAACGCTCTGCAGTTCACATACCCGGTGGTTCACAAAGAGGTTAACCTTACGGACTTTGTCGCGACTGAGGCTCTTCGAGTCTTCCAGCCTCGCGCGTACGATTTGCTGCGCAACGATCCGCAAACATTTCTGCATCACTCCGAGCCACTCTGGGGCGGTAAGCGCGAACAAGTGGATCTGGACGAACTGTTGAAAACCGCGGGCCTTAAGGAGAGCGCTCGAGAACCAGTTGCCGCAATGCTCAAACGCATGTTCCCGAGGCTGACAGCGAATTACGGGCATGACTTTGATTCCAATTGGCGGAAACAGGGAAGGATCTGCTCTCCCGAGCGTTTTCCAATTTACTTCGCGTTCTCGTTGCCCAAAGGAGAATTTTCAACGGATGAAATCAAGGCGATCTTAAGCGCGGCCAAGGATTCAAAAGAGTTCGGTGATATTCTTCTTCGACTCTCATCGGAGATTCTGGCAGACGGAACATCGCGGGCCCGCGCGATGCTTGTTCGAATACAGGACTACACCGCCGCTGGAGTTGAGTTAGCTCACATACCGAACGTAGTCTCGTCCCTACTGGAAATCGGGGATCGACTTTGCCGCGATGAGGACAAGCAGTTAGAAGTTTTCTCCATCGGGAACGACCTCCTGATCGCGCGTATTCTGCGTCAAGTCCTCGTACGACTAGAGGAACCTGATCGATTTCGAGTATTTAGCGACGCGGCACGCAAGGGTGCCGCAGTCGGGATCATCATGCAGGAAGTTGCTATTTTCGGGCAGGAGTTCGGAAAGCACGGCGCGAAAGAGCCAGTACCGGAAAGCAGTCGGACATTTACTGCAGAACATCTGCAGGAGTTGGAACGGATCGCTCTGGACCGAGTGCGCGCCTCGGCCGCCGACGGCGCTCTACTCAACGTGTCCAGCCTACTCCCGTTGATGAACGAGTGGCGAGAAATGGGCGGAACAGAAGAAGTTTCATCGTGGATCCAGGCGCAGATCTCCAACGATCAGGGTCTAGTGAAGATTCTAACTGGAACGCTCTGTCGCGGCACGACCCACGGCATGACCGACCGAGTCGGTAAAATCTTTTATCAGCTCGATCCGGAATGGTTCAAACCGTTTTTTGATCCGAGCACCGTGATTGATCATTGCCGTGACCTGCTTAAAAACTGTCCGAGCTTGTCTGAAAAAGAGACGCTTGCCCTGAAGGAATTTGTTCACGAATTTGAAGTCCGCCAGGCTGGGGGAAACCCACAGGATCCACTCCCGAAGATTCTGCCCAGCAAGAAATAAGATGCCCACACAGATTCGACGCCCGACTAGCGCTGCGCGATGAACATCCCGCTATCCTTGCTGATTCGAATTTCGCCGCGCGCCGCGATTTCATTCTCAAGATGCCGCCGCAAATCGGCAATCTGTTCGTCGGTGACTCTGCTTCGCACGCGCATCGAGCAGATATAGTCCATCAACGGCGCAGCTTCGGTTACAACCAGCGAGTCGGGGTAGCGTTCGAGCTTCACATCGCCGAAAGCCCGGCGCATGTAAGCCTCGCCACTCTCGAGGCCGAATCGCGCAACCGACTCCGTCATTCGCGGAATGGAAAAAAAGCGCGCTGCAAGTTCGTCGATCTCTCGCATGTTCGCGAGTCCCATCGTGGCCGCATAGCAGAAACCCGATGGCTTGAGCACGCGCCGAACCTCGCCCAGCGCACGTGGAATGTTGGGCACATGATAGAGCATGTGATTGGCGATCACCGCGTCGAACGATGCGTCGCGAAACGGGAGCGCCTGCGCGTCGGCCAGCGCGAAGGTAAACGGATGGCCCAGCCGCGCGAGATTGGCGCGCGTTTCGCGGATCATGCCGTCCGAGATGTCGGTTAGAATCACGCGCCATCGCGCAGGAGCCTGCACCGAGCTGCGCCACAATATGCCGGTGCCGCAGCCGAGCTCGAGCACGCTCGCGTTTTCAGGAATCCGAAAATGATCGAACATCCAGCGCATCAGCCCGTAGCGATTGGTGCTGAAGCGCTGATGCAGCCGAATCCGCGCCGACAGGTTGGAGCCGTCCTTGTATTGCTCGTGCAGGAGCCGCGCGGAGCCGGTACCGGTGTTGGTCGCCATCGCCGCGATGTTGGCGCGCGAGTGCTTTTCCGTCAATGCATCGCGCTTTCTTGTTAGCTGCGATTCCTTGATATAATTCTTGGCTCTGCTGCGCTCTTCGCCCCGGTAGTGAAAAGGACATCACGGAGGTCTCCGGAACCTCAAGTCCGGGTTCGATTCCCGGCCGGGGCACCAGCTGAGGTTAACGGCGTCGCATCAGGCGGAGCCGCGCGTCGCTTCGCGGAGCTTTCTTCCCAATGCGGCCGCCCCGCCCGAGAACGGACGCGTCGCTATGACGGTGATGTCCCTGGCGAGGTAGCGCTGAACCGAATGCAACATCCCGATAAACAGAATCCCAATCTCGCCGGGCTGCAGCGTGCGATCGATTCGCTCGGCCATGAATCGATCGCGCTTCTGAATCAGCGCCGCGCCCGAATCGATAGTCCGATCAGGTTTCGCCGCCGCGTCCGATTGGCCGAGGATCTGCTTCACGCGCCGGTACTCCTCGATGAGAAGCTCCCCGGATTCGGTGCCCATTATCGTCGCGCCCTTTTTGGCAAGCTCCGCGATGAGGCGATGATTGCGGCTCCCCGCGTTAGCCAGTTCGCCCACGATTTCCATCTCACGTCCGCAGACCGGAAGGCCGTCCTGGTAAATCCGCACCCTCGCGTGGGGCAGATCGACTTCGGCGAGCATCGTTTCGATACTGTTCCAGAAGCTATCGACGGCGGTTTCCTTCTTTTGCAACCATCGCGGACCAAGCTCTTTGGCGAGCCGGCCCCCGATTTCCTTCGCCAGCGTACCCATCTCGGCCTGGGTGTGAATTATCGGGATATGAATGAGGACCCTGTCCGCCACGGGCTACCTATATACCGCAAGTCTGGCGGCGTAAACGCGAGGTTGCGGCGCCGACTCGCGAGAGTGCCGCGCACAGATGTCAGATAGTTAGCGCGGGGGTCTTCGTCGAGACGAAGTTATACGGCGGCCATGGTCCGCTGACTTCGATCGATCGGCGACGATCTGCTCGCAACGCCCGGGTGAATTCCACGACGCCCTCGCGCGGGACCAGGAAGTGGATCGTCAACATTGATTTCCGGTCGCGACTCGATTGCTCAGGGATGGCGCGGATGAACTTCCCCTCGGCCATCGCGCAGAGTGATCTGCGAACTTCTTCGCGACGCGCGCCGGACTGATCGACGAGCGAGTAATACCGCCGCCGCCCGGCGAGATAGTCCATGCCGGATGGCATCGCGGACGATAACAATTGCGAAGGAGGCGTCTCGCGATCGTCGCGAGGATCGTCGAAGGCCACATTGGCCGACATTTCCACGCGACCATCGAGTTCGTCGAGCAATGCGCCGAAGGTGCCCTGCTCTCTCTTAAGAAACTCTACGATGTCGCCGATGGTTTCGAATCGGCAGCCGTATCGCATGGGGATAACGGCCCGCTCATAGTTGAACGACTCGACTATTTTCGAATAGATCAGCAGGCGCACCACGTCGGGGTCCGCATCCGCCAGCGACAGCTTGGATACGATCGCGCCCAGCCGATCGGTCCGCGCCATGATCGAAGCGCGCGGATAGCCCAGGAACCTGAGCTTTTCACGCGGCTCCACGCGGTCGCCGTGAACGATGCCATAAAGCAGGAAGCTCACGGCGGTGAATCGAGGGCCGGACAGAAGCTGTACGGCGGCCAGGGCCCGGTGAGCGCGAAGGTCAATCCATCCTCGGCGTGCTCGCGGATGATAGCCTCGATGCGACGGCGAAATTCTGCCACCCGGTCGCGCGCTAGCAGCGCCGCCAGGTTGAGGACCTCTTCGCGCCCATCGGGCTGCTTTGAATCGTCGAGAATTCGGCGCTGACACGAACGCGTCGCACATTGGTCGAGCGCGTTGACAACCACTTTGAAATTCTGATCGAGCCACGCACTCGACTGTTGGTCCGCCATCTGCTCGGCGCGGCGCTCGCGCAGATAGCGAAGGCCGGGAGAGACGGTGGCGGATTGCGCTTTCGTGATCGATTCGACCAGCGATCGCTTGAGCCGCTCGCGATCAAGCAGTGCCTTGATACCCCATTCCTCGCAGTCGGCCGCATATTCGAAGAATCCCTTGATGAGATCGGCGTTCCGCTCCAGGAAATCTCCCAACACCTGGGGCGACGAGAACAGCGTGCCGAACGGAACCGGCAACACCGGGCTGCTACGAAAGACCTCCGCGATGACACGTCCGTGGTCGATTGCGCGGGGCGTCACCCACGCCGGATCCGCGAGCCGCCGGTCAGCATCGGGTCCGCAGAATTCTTCGAGCGAAACCCGTTTTGCGATCGCGCAGAGATTGCCGTGCCGATGCAGGAACAAGCGGTCGAGCTCGGAGGACGGTTCAGGGAAGTCCGGGCACTGCATGTTGCTGAGGCAGAAGACGTAGATTCCGGCGTCCATCTACCTAGGCCAGATTTCTGTCGGTCAAATGAGCTGCGAGATCTTCCGACTCGACGCGCACTTTCTCGCTGGAATCGGGTTTTTCAGCGAGTCGCAGCACGGCGCGACGAACCGCGCTCAATCCGGCTTTCCTGCATAGCGACGCCAGTTCGGCTCCGTTGTAACCCTCGGTATCCCGGGCCAGGCGCTCGAGGCTGACCTCGGGCGCTACCGGCTTGCCGCGCAAATGAACCTCGAGGATGGCCTTGCGATCTGCTTCGCCAGGCGGCGGAATCTCGATGATCTCGTCGAAACGTCCCGGGCGGAGCACCGCGGGATCGAGCCGGTCGAACCGATTGGTCGCCCCGAGTACCAGCACGCCTTTGAGTTCTTCGATTCCGTCGAACTCGCTGAGAAACTGGCTGAGCACGCGATCGGCGACCGGGTCGGCCGAGAGGCCGCCGCCGCGAGTCGGCACCAGCGCGTCGATCTCGTCGAAAAAGATGATCGCCGGAGCGGCCTGGCGCGCCTTGCGGAAAATGTCGCGCAATCCACGCTCCGACTCGCCCACCCATTTCGAGAGCAGTTCGGGACCCTTCACCGACAGGAAATTGACGTTGCTCTCGGTTGCTAGGGCTTTCGCGAGCAGAGTCTTGCCGCATCCCGGAGCGCCCACCAGCAAAATTCCCTTGGGCGGCGTGATGCGGGCCTGCGCGAAGAGTTTGCCATACTTCAGCGGCCATTCGACGCTCTCGCGCAGCCTCTGCTTGGTTTCCAGCAGCCCGCCGATGTCGCTCCAGGCGACGTTCGGCACTTCGACGAAGACCTCGCGAATCGCGGACGGCTCGACTTCGCGCAGCGCGTTGCGGAAGTCATCCATCCGCACTTCGATTCTCGAAAGCCGTTCATAAAAGACTTGCTCGGTCGCGGAATCGATGTCGGGCAGGATACCGCGCAAGGTCAGCATCGCGGCCTCCCGGCACAGCGCCTCCAGATCGGCGCCGACGAAGCCGTGGGTGATCGAGGCAAGATGCGGCAGATCGACGTCGGCCGCCAGCGGCATCCCGCGGCTGTGAATCTCCAGCATCTCAAGCCGCGCCGATCGATCGGGAATCGGGATCGCGAGTTCGCGATCGAAGCGTCCGGGACGGCGCAGCGCGGGATCGAGCGCATTGGGCAGGTTGGTGGCCCCAATCACGATCACGTTTTGGCGCTGATTGAGCCCGTCCATCAGCGCGAGCAACTGCGCGACGATCCGCTTCTCGACCTCGCCGGTCACGCGTTCGCGTTGCGGCGCGATCGCATCGATCTCGTCGATAAAAATTATGCTCGGTCCCTTGCGAGCCGCATCTTCGAAAATCTTGCGCAGGCGCGCTTCGCTTTCGCCGTAGAATTTGTGGACGATCTCGGGGCCGCTGACCGAGAAGAAGTTCGCCTCGGTTTCGTGCGCGATCGCGCGCGCGATCAGCGTCTTGCCGCATCCGGGCGGACCGTGAAGCAAGACGCCCTTGGGCGCGTCGATTCCCAGCCGATCGAAAATCTCGGGATGGCGCAGCGGCAATTCGATCATCTCGCGAATGCGCTCGAGCTGCGGCTTGAGCCCGCCGATATCCTCATAAGAGATCGAACGCGCCGTCGGTCCGGCGGACGGCTCCCCGATAATGAGCCGGGTGATCGGCGCGATCAGTACCGGACCCCTGGGCGCCGTGGCTTCGACTTTGAAATCCGCCCAGCGGCTGCCGAACAGCGTCGCGCGGATGTGATTTCCCTCCAGTACCGGCAGGCCGTCGAGCAGGCTTCCAATATAGTCGAGGTCGCGCTCCGACGGGCGCACATTGGTCGGCATGAGTGTTACCTGGTCGGCGATCCGGCACGCGACTTTGCGGATGGTCACGGATTCGCCCAATCCCGCACCCGCGCTCTCGCGGCTGACGCCGTCCATCTGCACCAACGATTTGCGGCGCGACTCGGCGTGCGCCGGCATCAGCTTGCACACGGTCCTGCGCTTGCCGGAGATCTCGACGATGTCGCCGATTGCGGCGCCCAGCCGGGGAAGGTCCTCGGGACTTATCCGCGCATACGCGTGGCCGGTATCCTTGGTCATCGCCTCCGCGACCTTGAGTTTGATACTGGCGGGCGCGGACTTTGCCGGCTCGATGGGCGCGGCGCCGTTCATTTCAGCGGACAGCTGATTTCGACGATCCCGTTGTTGCAGACAACTTTGATCCGGCTCGGCACCACCGGCTTGGGCAGCACAATCTCCTTGCGATACTTTCGGTCGCGGTGCGAGGCCTCGACGTTCATCACGTCGCCGTCGACCGAGACCGAAATGTCATCGGTGGTGATCCCCGGCATCTCGGCGATCACGAGGATGCGATCTTTCTCCTCGATGACGTCGAAGAGCGGTTCGCGGACTTCATGGACGACCGCGTGGCGCGACTTCTTGTCTAACTTGACGTTGCCAAATGGCTCGATATCGACGGCGTCACCGCCGAGCCCGACTTTCATGCGGAAGCCGTAAACTCCCTTGAGCTTGTCGTCCTCGCTGCTGAGCATCCCCTCGCGACGCATTTCGCGGCCGGTCTCGGCGAGGTCGCCCAGTTTCTCGATCAAGTCGGACAGCCCCTTGACGAATCCTGAGCCGGATTCGCCGGCGGCGTCGCGCACGGCTCTTCGTTTAGCGCTCATCGTGATTCTCCTTGGGGAACCAGCAAACGATTGGCTGCGAGCTCGGCTTCAAGTTTCGCGATCCGAGCTTCGAAGCTCTGATCCGGCGCGGACAGCAGTTGCTGCCCCTCGGCCAGCGCCTCGACCCGCTTGGGATTCCACCAATCGAGGCCGAGCTCCTTGGCCTTTTCGACCGAGCACACCACCAGCCGGATTTGGATCGTAAGCAGTTCCACGTCGACCAGTTTGATCTTGATGTCGCCAGCGATCACGATTCCCTTGTCCAGGACCCGCTCGAGCAGGTCAGCGAGGGACGTCGACTGGACCGAATGCTGCATGGATTGTGACGACATGAATCGAGCTACCTCAAACCAATTTGCCCAACGGTCCCAAATCGATATTCAGGTCCTCGCGTGAGAGCCCGAACCCTTCCCGAAGTGCGTCTATTTGTTCGCTTTGCCGCATTAAGGTCAGACCCAGGCGCTCGCAATCGCGCTCGCTCAGGCGGCCGGATTCAATCCGCGCCAGCGCCTGGCGTTCGAGCAATTCGTGGAGCAGGTTCACCAACGCAAGCACCAGTTGCGCGAGCCCATTCTTGAGATCATCGGGTTTCAGATTGATCCGGCGGTCGCCCCTGGTCTGCGGCGGATCGCCCAACAGCGTCTCGCCGAATCCGCTGTCGCGCGGCCGGGAAAGCGACTCGCGAATCGGTTTGTCGGTCGGGCGGCGGGCTGCGTTAATCATCGCGGGCCGCCTCGACCGAGCTGATCATGACCTGGAGACCGAGGTAGATGAGGTCGATATCGGCGACCGAGATAGTGACCTCGCCCGCGACCACCGCGCCCTTGTTCAACACGCGATCGAGGGTTTCGCAGAGTGAGACTCGCTCGCTGGGCCGCATCGAGAGGTTTTCCAGGGGGTGCGCGGGCTCAGTCTTCATCGTCGGGGTTTCCTTCGGCGCTCTCGTGGTCTTCGGTCTGTTCGCGGATCCGGTCGAGGCGGTCCAGTAATTCCTTCTCGTGTGCCTCGAACTGCGATTCGGTGATGGCGCCGGTTTCGAGCCTTCGATGCAGCTCGCTCAATTCCGTCGTGATACGCGCCGCATCGTTCTCGAGTTCTTCCTGCGCGGCCTCATGAACCTTGCGCATCACCCAGAGCAGAAAACTGCCCGGGGCCAGGAGCAGATCGTCGATTAGAAACATCGCGGCTAACTCTCGATTGTGATCTCTGCGAAGGTGTGGGGCGGCCACGGCCCGTTGTAGTCAAAGGCGAAGTTGTTGTCGAAATGAGCCGCCGCGCGGAATACGCCTTGTTCGAATTCCGCGCGGCGGTTTTTTGCGATCAGGCACGCGAGGTTCATTATCTCGCGATCGTCGCGCAGCGCACCGCGCTTGATTGCCGCGCATAGCGGTTCGAGTTCTTTCTCGACCGTCGCGCAATGGGCCAGACGATCGGCTTCGCGCAGCCGCTCGAACATCCGTCCCAACTCGATGCGATCATTCTGCGACGGCTGGTTGGAGCCGCCGAACAGGCGGTCGCGCGCCTGCTTAAGTTCCGGATGCGCGTCGACGAAATACTCGAAGATGTTGGGGACGTCCAATACCACCCGCACCCCCATCTCCAGTTTCCCCGCGATCTGCTTCAGTTGGCTTTCGAAGATCTCGCGATTGGACGCGAGCATGCTTTTGATCTCGTTCGCGCTCGCCGCGATGGTGCCGAAGCGCATCGGCAGGACCGCTTCTTCCACCGCCATCAGCCCGCTCAGGACCGCGCCATGCGCCGCGAGGTTGCGCCGCTGCGGACGGATCCGATCGCTCTCGATGTCGCTGACCACGGCCGCCATCCCGCGATGCGCGACGGTATAGATGGGCCGGTCGTCCAGCCCTTTGAAGTTGAGGGCCTGCTCCGCGTTGTGCGTGACCACCGCATAGATATAGCGGCCACGCGAGGTTTTGCCGGCGACATCGACCCGACGCGAGAGCCCTCCACTCATTGGATTTTGTCCGCATGATCGAGCCGCGCGCCGTTAGGCTCAAGTCCGCCGCGGTGATCGTCCGACAGATCGCCGTCGGCCGCGCGCTCGGGGCGCTCGCGCGGCGCGCACAGATGAACCATGCGCACGCTGCTGTGCTCGGTCTTGATCTCTAGCGTCGCGTCGCATCCGTAGCACTTGATTGCGCCTTCGTAATTTTCCCCGTAGGCGTCATCAAGGTCGACGTTATGTCCGCATGAGAGGCAGTTTATCTTCATTGACCTTCCTCAGTATTTGAGTAAGACGCCACGCGAGCGCCGCGCCTGCGAGCTTTGCGCGCCCTGACGCACGCCCGCCGTGGATTCAGCCGGCGCTTTCATCGCGGCCAGCAGCGCGGCTTTCTCGATGCCGATTTCCTCGCAGCGCGCGTCGATCTCGCCGATCCGACGCGCGGCGTGCTGGCGGACCCGGCTCAGGCGCAGTTTCTTCGAGCTCAAGCGAGGTGATCTTCATGTACGCCGCATGCGGCGCAAGTGTGACCGCGCCGAGCGCACCGGTGGTGCGCAGATCCTTCAATCCACGAAGATGGCCTTTGCGCTGCTGCATCTATGCTCCGACTTTTCGCCGCGCTCGCGCGCGCGGCCGGCAGACCTTGCGCATGGTTTCGTCGATCTTGTTACTCATCTGGGATTCGCCGCCCCGCGTCACCTTGGCAGTGTCAACGTTGAGCACGTCGTGACAGACCCATTGGAACACGGCGTCATCGATGCGCGCCCGCGCGCCCTTGCGCGCCAGCACGCTTGCGATCGCGATGCACGCGCGGATGGTGGGACGATGGTTGTTGACCCCGAAGCCGCGCAGTTCCCGGACCAGGTCAACCACGATTTCGCCGTCGGCGCGCGCGATTCCTGACCGTGCGAGCGCAATCCTGATTTCGGTGTCGCGATCGTAGTGGCCGAGGCGGAGCGTGATCAGCCGATCCATCAGGGCGTCGGGCGCCTTATGTACCCCGGCATACTCTTCGGGATTTGAGGTGAAAATGGCGCGAAACTCGGGATGCACCTCGATGTAGCCACCCTGGACCTTGCCCAGCGATGGCAGGCTCAGCATCTTCTCTTCCAGCACGCTCAGCAGCACGTTGTTGGCTTCCGCGCGCGAGCGGTTGAATTCGTCATAGATGAGCGTGTAGCCGTCGCGACATGCGGTAGTCAGACGATTCTCCATCCACAGCACCCGCATGTTCTCTTCCGACTTGAGGACCGAGTGGATGTAGTTGTCGATGAACTTGGATTTCCTGTAGCCGACATCTTTGCCGGTGAGGTCCGAGCTCACGAACTCGTTGTCGCCATGAATCAGGATGACCGGGCGCCCGAGTTTGGCCGCGATATGAAACGCTATGGTGGTCTTGCCGGTGCCGGCGAAGCCAGCCAAGTGAACCGGATAGCCGATCTCAAGATAGCTCAGCGCCCGCTGCGTCAGATCCTCGACGTAGGGGCTGGATACGAAGCCGTCGCTGGCCTCCGGAAGAAAAACGCTGTCGGGAGCATCCGGCGCGACGTCGTCGGCGCTCCCGAGCGCTTCGGTCTCCTCGGGCTCGAGCAGAGTTGCCAGCGGCGCGCCTCCGTATCCTGACCCGTTGAGGCCTTCGGCGGCCTTCATGCTTTTTTACCCATGAAATTGCGCCGCGCGCGCACACGCTCGCCATGCAGCCCACGCATCATGTCGTGGACGCCGCGCTGAATTTCCGCGTTGAAGGCGCCGCGCATCTCGCGCATCTTGGCATGTTCCTCCTGCATCGCTTTTCGCATCGCGGAGAGCATCTTCGCAGTGTCGGACTGGAGGGCGGTGCCAAATCGATGCAGTCGATCGACCATTTTTCGCCGCTTGGCGCGCAGAGTGTCAATTTCGTGCCGGAGATTCATCATGTCGCTGGCAAAATGCATTGCTATGGTCCTCGATTTTTTGCTGGTCCCTCGGCTAGCGCCGGAAAGTTTTCACAACCCTTCCGGCCGCTAGCCTCGGGAGTCATTACGCCGGCGCTGACGCCGATGCGGTCAACCCGATCGCTTCGGCGTACTTGAGGTACGTTTCGACCGACGCGATCACCACTCTCGCTTCGATGGAGAGCAGTTCGATCCCCACCAACGAGACCTTGACCCACGCGTCAATCACGATGCCTTTGTCGAGGATTCGATCCACGACCTCGGCGAGACTGGACGAATCGGTCGCCTTTTGAACTCGTGCCACTTTACAGTCCTCCTTGCGTCTTCTCGCGGTCACCTGCGGCGGTGGGCGGAAGGGATTTCGATGGTCTATTTCAAAGCAGCAACTGTGCCGAGACCCGGTGCTCAGAATCGCTCGGTCACGCGCGGCTAAGATCACATTTGGCGATGCGGAGGCCGGTCGGTGACACTTTGTGGGACATTCGATCGTCTTCGAGTGTCCGGTTGTGGTCACCGTCTCCAGCCGATTCTGAAAAAGCTACAAACTTACAGTATGTAGGTAATTCTTACTGTCTGCTGGCTTTATTGGATTCTTTCAGGTCGCTTATAGATGTTTTAATGCTCTATGCATCTCATGACCCCTTTACTCTTGCTTTAAGTCATAATTAGCGTCAAAATGTCGTGCGATGAAACCCGTTACCCAAGATCATCTGACCATGGCGCCGCGCGAAGAGCGCGAGATCCTCGATCAGATCCGAAACGACCATGAACTCATCGAGCGCCTCAAGATAACCGCTGAGGAGCTCGAGGCACTGTCGAAATGCGCGCTGTTCGGAACCCTGACCTGCAAGCAGGATATGCTTTTCATCTTGCGCCAGATTCGCGAGGCGGGCGGCCCCGCGATCGCTGGCACCAGCCTTTTCCCTCAGCCGGCTCCGCCCGAGGACGAAGAGGAAGATCCCGGCCTGGACTTCCGCCGCATCGCGGCTCGTCGCGCTCGCACGGTCGTGCCCGAGCCGGCTTCGCTTGAGGGTATCGTTGGTCGCCGCGTGCCCGAGCAGTTCGGCGTTCTTTTCTGGGCGCTGGTCCTGGTCGTGGGGCTGGCGTGGAATTTCCTGATCGTGATGTCGCGCTGGCGCGATAACTTCATTACCACCACCGGAGCGCCCGCCGGCCAGGTTCCTTCTTCGGCTGCATGGTGGGGCATTCTCGACCGGGTCAACGTTGATGTTCTGCTCTGGTGGGAAATTCTGTTCGTGGCAGGCCTTGCAGCTGTGATGTACCTCCAATCGCGCAGAGGTTTCCGCCGCTTCAAAGTGAGACCGGACCGACGCTAGCCAGTCCTCGGTGGCGGCCGGGGCGCCACCAGCCCGCCCAAGCCGAGCACGCTGGCGAGGCCGCCGTCGCGCAGTCGAGAACCTGGGATGGGATGCGCGCTGGTTGCAATGCTTTCCTCGATGCCTGCCTCGAGCCCGCCGTGCAGCGCATCGTATCTCGCACAATCCAGCAACGGCATTCTCGCAACGCGAAGCCCTCAGCGCGAAATGAAACGAAATAGTTCGGAATTCGTCGAATTGTTAGGTGAGTGACTCAGGACTATAATCTGAACCGTATGAGTCGCATCGCAAATGCCCTGGCGGCCTTCGGGCTGGCGGCGGCTCTGGCGGGATTGGCCTCTTGCGAGCCCGTGCAGAATCCCTATGGAACTACCGGTGCGACGAAAGCGGCGCCTCTGGGAACATCGAGCGGCTTCGATTCCAGTTCGAGTCTGCCGCCGCCATCGAGCGCGGGCACTGTTGTCGGCGGCACGATCGATTCTCCGCAAAGCCAGGGTCTGTCTGATTATCTGAAGCATCACTCGCTGCCGCTGGCCGGTGCGCAAGTCGTCACCAGTCCGAGCGGCGGCAAGCAGGTAATCCTGTTTGGCTTCGTCGCAAGCGACTTCGGCAAGACTGACGCCGAGCAGAAGGCTCGCCACTATCTGAAGGATCCGTCGCTGGTGGTGGACAACCGGATCAAGATCAGCCCTGAACTGGCTGGCAGCGGGAGCAGCTCCGGCGCGACGGTCAACGGAGTTCCGTCTGCGAATGCGAGGGCGTCAAACGGCTCCGATCCGTACGCCGCGACCGGTTCGCTCCAGGATTATCAGAACAATCAACCGCCCGACGCGTACGCTTACCAAGCCCAGCAGCAGTATCAGCAATACAACGGCGCCCCGCCGAGTATGTTGACGACGATTCTCCCGATGCTGCTCGGCGGAGGTATGTCGTTCGGCAGCGGCGGCTACGGCGGAGGTTTCGGTGGATTCAGTTCCGGCTACGCGCCGGGCTACCGCAGTTACGGCTACCCGACTTATCCGCCGCCGATGCCAAGTTCCGGGTTTGGCGCGCCTGGATACCCTTACTGATTGGACCGCGCGCTTTCGATCAATCGGTCGCGCTATCTCGCCAGCCTGAAGCGCTCGCCCAAAAACACCTGGCGTACTGCCTCGCTGGCGACGATGTCGCGCGGTTTACCTTCGAACAAAATCTTGCCGGAGTGAATGATATAGGCGCGATCGATGATCGACAGCGTCGCGTGCACGTTGTGATCCGACATGAGCACCCCGATGCCGCGCTCTTTGAGATAGGACACGACGCGCTGGATCTCGACGACGGTGATTGGATCGATTCCCGCGAACGGCTCGTCGAGGCATAAGTACACCGGATCGAGCACGAGCGCCCGCGTGATTTCTACGCGGCGGCGTTCGCCACCGGACAGCACGCCCGCCTTGGTCTTCGCCAGTTTCGCGATTCCGAGTTCGTCGAGCAGCGATTGAAGGCGCGTGTAACGCTCCTCTTCGGTAAGCGGCAGCGTTTCGAGAACCGCCAGCAGATTTTGCTCGACGGTCAGCTTGCGGAAGACGCTGGGCTCTTGCGGCAGGTAGGAAATCCCGCGGCGCGCGCGCTGATAGAGCGGCAGGGTCGTGATGTCCTCGCCGCTGAACATGACTCGCCCCTGGTCCGGCTTGAGCAGTCCCACCAGCATGTAGAAGGTGGTCGTCTTGCCCGCGCCGTTGGGCCCCAGGAAACCGACCACCTCGCCTGGCTTGACGACTACGTTGACGTCGTCGACGACCGCACGGCCGCCGTAAACCTTTGTTAAGCTTTCGCCGCGAAGCGCCAGCGCTTCGGCCCTTTCAGCCGCTTTTCTGATCGCGTCCGATTTAATGCTTCCGGCTCTTGCCATTCTCAAATACCGCTCAACTGACCATTTTAGAACTTATCGGCTTTGGCCGGGATATGGAACGCTTCGCCGGGACTGCCTTGCCGCTTTTCCGCGGCGCCGTGGGATGCTACTCGATAGGGTTGTGGCCAACGAAAACGAGTATGACAGCGAGCGCTTTCCCGGAAATTTCTACCAGGGGATGATTCTCAAGCTCGACCGCGACCGCGGCCGTGGCGTGGTGCGCTCGCATAGCGGCAAGGAGATCCCCTTTGAGTTTCCATTCGTAGCGGTAGTGGGCGCACAAATTGGCGGCAAGATGCCGGGGATCGACCTGATTCGCGAAGGCGACACCGTCGGCTTCGATGTCGGCTGGACCTCTCGGGGACTGCGCATCACGACGATCCATCCGCGCGACAGCGCATCGTGACCTAGCGCTTGCGCTGGAACATCTGCCACTGCCTGACGCCCAACGGGTACAGCTCGCCCAGGATTTCGTAGCCCTTGGAACTGTAGAACGCGACGTTGGCTTCGGTCCCGGTCTCGAGGTAAACGCCGGCTATTTCAGGGCGCGCCCGTGCTTCCAGCGCGAGCCGGTCGAGCAACGCCTTGCCGTAGCTCTTGCCCTGAAAAGCCGGATCGACCCCGAGGGTTTGCAGATACAGATGCGGCTCCTTGGGATGGTTCTGTGCAAGTACGCCGAACATATTCAGCGCGCGGATCATTCCGCCCCATCCGACCCCCCGGACCATCCGCGGCAACTGTCCAAGCCCGGTGGCGATCAGACCGAGCAGGCCTGGATGGCCCATGCCTTCGGTCACCGCGGCTGCAACCACGCGCCCGTTATAGACCACGCCGAAGACCGGCTGTCCGGTGCGACGCTCTACAGCCAGCTGCGCGCGAAACAAGTCCGCCAGACGCTCAGCGCGCGCGATCGGCTCGGTGATATCCGGAAGGATCGCCTTGAAGGCCGGATCGTTGATGAATGCGCGGCCGAGCGAGACCGCGGCCTGCTCGTGCTGCTCGGGGTACAGGACAGTAACGATCGGTTTCCCATTTTCAGGCATTCTTTTTTTTGATACCTCGACTCACTGCGATGCCTTCGTGAGCACGCGCGCGACCGCGTCGCGCCATCCGGCGAGCAATTGTTCACGCTCGGCGGTTTGCATTTTCGGCTTGAACACTTCCGCTCCCTCGACGATCGTGTGCAACTCATCCGGTGATTTCCAGACTCCAATGGCCAGGCCCGCGAGCATCGCCGCGCCCATCGCGGTGGTCTCGGCAATCTTCGCGCGCCGGACGGGCTTGCCAAGGATATCCGCCTGGAACTGCATCAGGTAGCGATTCGCGGTGGCTCCGCCGTCGGCGCGCAGCTCGCTCATCGGACGGCCGGTATCGGATTCCATCGCAACTATCACGTCGCGCACCTGGTAGGCGATACTGTCGAGCGTCGCGCGCACGATGTCGGCGCGGGTCGTGCCGCGGGTGATTCCCACGATCGCGCCCCTGGCGGATGCGTCCCAATACGGCGCGCCGAGTCCAACGAACGCCGGCACCACGTAGGGATGCGTGCGATCTTTATTTTTCGCAAGACTCGCGCGCGCCTCGCGGTATGTATCCGCGGCCCTGCGCACGAGCTTCAGGCCATCGCGAAGCCATTGCACGGCCGCGCCCGCGATAAACACCGAACCTTCCAGCGCGTACGCGGGCTCGCCGGCAGGACCGAGTGCGGCTGTCGTGAGCAACCGATTCTTCGACGGCACGATCTTGTCGCCCGTGTTCATCAGTAGGAACGCTCCCGTCCCGTAAGTTGCCTTCGAGTCGCCGGCCGCGACCGCGCCCTGCCCGTAGAGCGCGGATTGCTGATCGCCGATTACCGCCGCGATTGGAATCGCGTGCGGTGCGATCGTGCCCGGCGCCGTCTCGGCCAGCGGGCCTCGCGAACTTGCGGCCGTGGGCAACATCTCGCGCGCAACCCCCAGCATCGCGAGCATCTCGTCGTCCCATTCCCGGCGCGCCAGATTGAACATCATCGTTCTCGACGCGTTGGTGTAATCGGTCACGAACTCGGCGCCGCGGGACAATTTATAAACCAGCCAGGTGTCGATCGTGCCGAAGCACAGCTCGCCGCGTGCGCCGCGCTCGCGGATTTCGGGCTTTTGGTCGAGCAGCCATTTGAGCTTCGTGCCGGAGAAGTAGGGATCGATGACCAGTCCCGTTCGCCGCGCGACTTCGGGCTCGCGCTCGCGTAAAGCGTCGCAGATAGAGGCGCTGCGGCGGCATTGCCATACGATCGCGCGATGAACAGGACGGCCGCTGCTCCGCTCCCATACTACGAACGTCTCGCGTTGATTGGTGATGCCGACTGCGGCGATCGCGGCGGCCGGCACCCTGGCGGCGGCGATCGCTTTTTTTGAAAGCGTGACGACCGAGCGGTAAATTTCCTCGGGGTCATGCTCGACCCACCCCGGTTTGGGATAGTACTGCCTGATCTCGGCGTAAGCCCGGCCCCGGATGCGGCCGCGGCCATCGACGACGAAAACCGTCGTGCCCGTGGTTCCCTGATCGATCGCAAGTATCATTTGAGGCATGGCGAATTCCTGATTCTCAACTGCGAGGAGGCAGAAAAGTTTGTCCAGAGGGGTTCATTATTGTCGAAAATCGGGCAAATTCTGGGTAGTCACTTCGTCTGAAATTTGCCGATTTCTACCATTAGCTGTGATCTGGAGACGGTTGTACGCCATCGGTAGCTTCGTTCCGTCAAAATTAATGTTTCGGGAACTTTGAGGTCCCGACGCGGGTCATGCGTCCGAAGATGGAGTGCGTCCAGCGGGTTCGGAAATCTATGAGTGTTGCCCATAGCAGATCGCATAGCACGTCGGAGACGGCGCGTGCAGGCTGAATACTTCATCCATGAATAGGAATCTATGTGTCACTGCGGAGGCGTCAGCGTCGGCGTCGCAGGCGAGACCAAGTACATCGGTTCCGGAGGATTTTAAGTCCTGCTCCCGGCAAACACCATCGCTAA
Organism: Binataceae bacterium (SeqCode); assembly: GCA_963803045.1. Lineage (GTDB taxonomy): Bacteria > Desulfobacterota > Binatia > Binatales > Binataceae > Binatus. Next base: position 52,450 of record CAWDLC010000009.1, read on the forward strand.
CTATGGGTCACATCCCGCGAGAATGCGGGAGTATTTTGGGCGGCTTGCCGGGCATAGTTACCCCTGAAAACCGGTGCGCGCCGATAGAACAGGCCAAGTCAGGCCAAGTTTCTTGACGATCACTTGGCTTGGTTCTTCTCGCAGTAGTAGCAAGACCGAAAGCGAGTCACTCGCGGTATTCCTTGCGGGGAGATTTTCACGCAAAGGTCGCGACGCCACACGTCGAACCACGTGATCTTCTCACCGCCGAAAGTCATTCGCTCAGCCGCGCGATCCAAGGCTCGCTGCCGAATCGGGTTCGGTATGACGACGAGTCCATTGAGGTCTCGACAATACTTCTCCATTTGTTTCTTCAGAAATCGGCCCATGATTCTGATGAAGTCTTGAGCGTTGGCGGTCACGATAATGGCCTTTGCCCCGTATGCAGCTTCAACAATCTCCTCGTCGGAGGCGCCATCGGCCAATTTCAATTTTGCCCGGGGGAGAACTCGGCCCTTCGGGAAATACGCCTCCGCATCTCTTACGCATTCATCGAAAAGGAACTTGTAGGGTCTCATCGGTCCCCGATTGTTGGCGGGTTCAAAGGCCCGGAGGGCACCTCGGTCTACTCATCCCACTCAAAGGGTCCGTCTTGCTTGGGCAGCGAGTTGACGCCACAAAGGGCAAAATGGAATCGTTCAAGCCAGTAGCGTTTCCAAGACAGACGAACTTTGTCGGCTGATCGGATTCGCACCTTGACCTTCCTGCCTCTAGTGAACGCGAATGTGTACGTTTTAAAGAACATAAACCCCAACTTATCGCTTAACTCGCGCCCTGCTCTAAGTTGGTTCACCGCCGTGAATGCAATAGGCGTACTCGGCGGCAGCGTCCGCTGGGCGTTCTCATCGATCTTGAACTCGAGCCGGTAAGGCACCAACTTGATGCCATCGACGGGTCGTTCTCCCTTCGGTCGAGGGAGGAGTCCATGGAAACGCACGATGGGTTCAATCGAGGTGATTCTGGTGCCGAGGTTCTCCGCTTCAAACTTCAAACCGGGCGGTGCCTGCGAATAAATCTGTTCCTCAAGCAATCGCACCCTCACGCGAGCGCGGTTCCGATAGAGGCTCGGTAATATACAAAAAAGCGGATGCTGGCATAGCCGGGCCGAAGTGTCGCGCCACATCCGGCGCAAGTCAATGTGAACTGTCGGTCAAATCGAAATCGTCGCCTCTCTCTCGCGCGCCATCGTCGCCGAATCGCGCCGCGTTCCCGCCACGCAGAGGATTACAATCCTGTGCGGTGTCGAAAGGACGCGAAATTACGGGCTGATCTTTCGGCTCCGCCGGCTTCGCTTGGAATGACACAAAGATAGTCGGTCGGTCGATCATGCACCTCTCTCTATCAGGGAGAGGTCGCGCCACGTCTTCGGGGCGCGGGTGAGGGTCGTTGCTCAAGGATGTCTTGTCTGCTTTTCTCGCGCGCGGAACTTGAAATTTGGACCCTCACCCGCCGCGCGATGACGCGCGTCGGCCTCTCCCTGATAGAGAGAGGCCAAGAAGTCCCAGTTCCCCGAGGCTTTCGCCACAATCGCCCCCCGCCCCCCACTCCGTGCTTGCCTCGTATGTTTGCTGACGCCATTATACGCGCTTGGCGGAGCCTCTCTTCAGGGAGTCGCGATTGGGTTTGATTCGTGAGTGAGTTGATCGAAAAGAAAGAGGACCTAATCCGCTATTTCCAGCAAGGCGGCAAGCCGCGCGAACGATGGCGGATCGGCACCGAGTACGAAAAAGTCGCTGTCCGCACCGCCGACTGCACCGCCATTCCCTACTCCGGTCCCGGCGGCGTCGAAGAGCTGCTGCGCCGGATGGCAAACAACTACGGCTTTGAGCCCGAAGACGAGCACGGCCACATCATCGCGCTCAAGGGTGAACGCGCGGCGATCACGCTCGAGCCGGGCGGTCAGATCGAGTTGTCCGGCGAGCAGTGCGAGACGATCCACTGCGCCTACGCTGAGTTTGCGCTCCACGTGCGACAAATGATCGATATCACCAGCCAGATCGGCGCAACGGTGCTGGGACTGGGGATGCAGCCCTTAAGCCGCATCGACCAGATCGAACTGCTGCCGAAGGCCCGCTACCACATCATGTACCCGTACATGGCGCGCAAAGGGACGCTCGGCCAGCGGATGATGAAGCAGACCGCGGGCGTGCAGGCCAACCTGGACTATAGCGACGAGGCCGACGCGATTCGCAAGCTGCGCGTCAGCATGGGCATCGTGCCGCTCCTCTACGCGATCTTCGCCAACTCACCGCTGAGCGACGGCGGCCTCAACGGCTATCACACCTTCCGCGGACACATCTGGAGCGACACCGATAACCAACGCACCGGGGTTCCGGAGTTCGTGTTTCGCGCCGATTGTTCGTTCGAGGATTACGCCGAATACGCGCTCGACGTGCCGATGTACTTCCTGATTCGCAATCATGAGTACATCGATCTCACGCAACCGCCCGGCCTCACGTTCCGCCAATATCTCGCGCGCGGATACGGCCGCGAGCGCGCCACCGTTGACGACTGGACCAATCATCTGACCACGATTTTTACCGAGGTCCGCCTTAAGCAATACGTCGAGGTGCGCACCGCCGACAGTCAGCCGCCGCAATTCATGCTCGCGTTGCCCGCACTGATCAAGGGCACGCTTTACAACGACGATTGCATCGACGCAGCGTGGGACCTGGTCAAGCGATGGAGCTATCGCGAGCGGCTCGAAATCGCGGACGCCGCGCATAAGAACGGACTTGACGCGCGTGTCGGCCGAATCAAGCTGCAGGAACTCGGCTACGAGTTGCTGCAGATCGCGGCCAAAGGGCTCGAGCGCCAGCGGGCGTTGAACAAAAGGGGCCAGGATGAGAGCATCTACCTGTTGCGCCTGATGGACCTGGTCCGCGGCGGTCACAACCAGGCCAGCCTTCTGATCAGCCGCTGGAAGGGTGAATGGAACTACGACGTTGGCCGTCTAGTCAAAGGATGCGCTTACGAGGCTGAATGGATCCTGTAAATGGAACTCAGGTTCACACAAGTCCACGTTACGATTCTGAACTTCGCCTTGGTCGGAGCCTTGGCGCTGGTTTCGGCTATGTGCGTGCGGGACATCATCGAGCGCGCCGTTTCAAATGAAGCCGAAGCTCCGGCCGCGTCGTCGGCCGCGCCGAAGGCCGCAGGCGGCGTGCGCACGCGCGCCTACTACGACGCAATCGTCAAGCGCGACATCTTCAACCAGGTCCCGCAGGAGAGTGGCTCCGCGCCGGTGGTGGCCGAGGACCTGCATCTGAAGCTGATCGGCACTTCGCTGCAGAGCAAATCCAAGCCCTACGCGATAGTCGAGGATCAAAACGGGGTCGAATCGCTCTACCAGGTGGGAGAGGACATCCCCGATGCGGGCAGGCTCCTAAGTGTCGAAACCAACCGCGCGATCATCGACCGCGGTGGCCAGCGCGTCGCCATTGAGATTCCGGCCGCGGACCTTCCCGAAGCGCCGCCTTCCCGTTTGGGCGGCGCGATTAGGCGTGCCCGGGCTCAGAGGGCTTCCCGCTGCCGTGCGGCGCAGACTGCGCGGGGGTCGTCATCCTGCGGCCAGTGATGACAACGACAACGACAATGGCGACAACAATAGTAACAGCGACAACGACAGCAAACTGGAACTAAAGAAGCTTGGCCCCGGAAAATTCGAGGTCAGCCGCGCCGAAGTTGCGCAGACCATGGAAAATAATCCTGCCGCGCTCTTCTCGCAGATGCGCGCGTTGCCCCATTCCGTCAACGGCAACACCGACGGCTTCTCAATCTCCCAGGTCGAGCCGGGCTCGGTCTTCGACCAACTCGGCCTGCAAAACGGCGACTTGCTGACCCAAATCGACGGACAGCCCGTCACCAATCCAATGCAGGCGATGGGCCTGATGCAATCGATGAAAACCGCGTCGGCGATCGACCTCACCATCAATCGCGCCGGAGCCCCAAGCACGGTTCATCTCGATCTCCGCTAAGCGATGGAAGTCCGCGCGTTCGAAATCTTCGCCGATTCGTGATCTTTGTTCTGGACCGCCGACCGCTTCTGACCAATCATCTCGCGCCGCATGGGCGCTCGCCGCGCCGCGGGTTGTTGGCTAGTATTGATTCACTCTTTCACTGGGTCGTTGTGTTGGGGAGGTGGTGTGTGATGAAAGCTCTTTCGCCGTCCGGCGAATCCGTCGCCGGAATTTCCGGCAGCCAAAAATTTGGATTGATCGCTGCGACGATCGCGCTGGCAGCGCTCATGTCGTCACACACTGCCTTTGCTGCGCGCCGTCATCATGCCGCCGCCGCCCCCGCCGAAGATGAGAGCGTCAGCGCGTCGAAAGCCGGCCTGCAAGGCCCTTACACCGAGGCCTGCGTGCTCGAACCCGTCACCGGCACGGTCATCTTCGAGGCCAACGATCACACACCGTGGCCGACCGCATCGCTGGCCAAGATGATGGTGATGCTGATCGTCGCCGATAAAATCCACGACGGCTCGCTCAAGCTCAGCGACAATGTAACCACCTCGCGCAAAGCGGCCGAGATGGGCGGTTCGCAAGTCTATCTCAAGGAGGGCGAGACGTTTTCCCTCGACGATATGATGAAAGCAATCGTCGTGCACTCGGCCAACGACGCGGCGGTGGCGGTCGCGGAGTATATCGCGGGCTCGACTGATGCATTTGTGGTGCTGATGAACCAGAAGGCCGCCGCGCTCGGGATGAAGGACTCGCACTACTACACGGTTCACGGCCTGCCACCCGCACGGGGACAATCGGCCGACGTGGCCAGCGCCTACGACCAGGCAATTCTCGCGCGCGAGCTGCTCAAATATCCCGACGTGATCCGATGGTCGTCGATCGACACGGCGCCGTTTCGCGCCGGCACGTTCGAGTTGCGCAACACCAATCACTTGGTGCGGACGTATCCGGGATGCGACGGCCTCAAGACCGGATTCTATGACAAGGCCGGGTTCAACGTGGTCGCAACCGCAAAACGCGGCGGCATGAGGCTCGTCGCGGTTGTGCTCGGCAGTCAGCACAAGTTGACGAATTTCAAGGAAGCGGCCGAGATGATGTCGCAGGGATTTCTCAACTACGAGATGCATCCGGTCGCAAAGAAAGGCGTGCCGATCGCGCAATCCGTTGCGGTGACCGACGCCGGAACCACCAGCATCAAGCCGGTTTGGGGCGGCGACGCAGGCGTCTTCGTCAAGCGTGGCGACCCTAACAACGCGATCAAGGTCGATTACAACCTGCCGCCTTCGATCGAGGCTCCCATCAAGGCCGGCCAGCAGATTGGCACGGCTAATGTGATCGCTGGCGGCAAATCGGTGGCCACGATCGCGTTGCTCGCACCTTCGGAAGTCGCCAGAAGAGCCTCGCTAACCAAACGTTTATTAAGCGTTTTCTGAGTTCAAGTGTTATTGAGGTTTGCTCCATAAGGAGCAGATTCGGTTAGGTTACGAACCTCATGCATGTTAATCTTGGTTTCGTAGCCCTGCCTAATGACCCCAAAAGACAAATTCTACCGCGCCTATATGGATTTCTTCGAGACTGCGGAGCGCAAGCGCCGCTGGAATCTCTTCGAGGATGTCCCGTGGGATAAGCTGTCTCCCCGCACCAATACCGAAGAACGCGCGGTTCGCATCGAGACGTATTGCGCCGAGGAGATGTACCTGCCGGACTACAACGTGGCCGGTATCAAGCTGTTGCGCGGCGTGTTTGGGCTCTCATGGTTTCAGACCGCGTGGAGCTACGAGGAATCGCGCCATGGACTCGTGTTCCGCGAGTACCTGCTTCGCTCCGGCCTGCGCACGCAGGAGCAATTCGACAAGTTGGAGACCGACGTGTTCTCGCGGTTGTGGAAACTTCCATTCACGACGCGGCGGCAGATGAGTTGCTACGGAGCGCTGCAGGAAGCGGCGACCTATCTCGCCTATCGCGCGCAAAAGGATCGCGCGGAACTCGAGAAAGACCGGACGCTCGAGGTAATCTTCTTTCTGGTCGGCCGCGACGAGGCTGCTCACGCCGGGTTCTACCGCGAGATGATCGAAATCGAGATGGCCGAAGACCGTATCGGCACGCTGGCAGATCTCGCGCACGTGATAGCGAATTTCAAGATGCCGGGTGACGGTCTGATTCCGAATTATCACGAAAACCTGAAAATTGGCGGCGGCGGAATCAGTCCACGACTGTTCCTCACGCGGGCAGTGCTTCCATTGCTCAAGCAGTTGGGCACCAGCCGCGACGAACTCAAGAGCGCCAGCGCTGCCGCGCCACCGTTGCGGGCGGCGTCTTAGCAATTTGGCCCGGCAAAACCGCTGCTTGATGCCAACTCCTTTGCGATGAACCGAAACCGACTCTTGATTGGCGGCGCGGCCCTCCTTCTCGTTTGGATCGGCGGCAACCTCGCGCTTCACTTCGGCCAGAAGCACCACAATCGTCTCGACTACAATATCGACCAGCTTTTTCCACCCGACAAACCGCCGCCGCCCGGCGAGATCTATGCCTCGACGCTGGCCGCAATCATGGATCATGAGCTGCACACAGGCTTCGGGTGGCGTCCCAACGATTTCTTCCTGTGGGGCCCGAAAGTCGCGGCGGACAACAACTCCGATCGCCAACTCGGAATCATCCAGGCCGTTCGCGAAACCACGCGCATCTTCAAAGATCACCTGACCAAGGTTTCCTCGAATCAGTACGATCCGAATCTTGTGATCGCCGACACTGATTTTCGAAACGACGCCGAGAAGTGGATACTGCCGTCGCCCGAAGGCAAGTACGACGACGGCATCAAGCGTCTGCGAATGTACGTCGCCGGCTTGCACACCACGCCGCCGTCGTCGCGCGAGCTCAACACACGGGCCGTCGAGTTAGTCCGGTTGATCCAGACGTGGACCGATCTGCTTGGCGACGCACACGCGAATCTGTACCGGAGCACAAAGGACGACGGCAGCCCGGTTCACAGCTGGGACTGCGACCATTATTTCTATCACTCGCAAGGTTACGCGCACGTGATGTATCACATGATGCAAGCGCTCGAGCGCGAATACGCGGGGCAGCTCAAGGACGACCCGGTGCTGAAGACGCTGTTCGACGATTCGATCGACGCGCTGGGCAAGGCCGCCGTCTTGAAACCATTAATTGTCATGAACGGTTCGCCCGATGGGCTGTTCGCGAATCATCGCCGCAATCTTGACGCCTACATCACCGAGGCGCGCCAGAAGATGTATTCGATACGCGAAGAACTGGAACGCTCCCCGCTTTAGCGGAGCCGCTACAGCTCGATAAACGGGCAGAGCAACATGACGCCGCCGCGCACGAGCATTTCGAGCATCGCAGGCGCCCACCGGTTGGGAATGCCAAGCGCGCCGGCCGCTGCGCGAATCGCCCACGGCGTCGAGGCCTCCGCGCGGCCGGGCCGAAAATCCAGCCATCTGCGCTCGGCACGATAGGTCACGAGTTGGTGGCGCTGATGCTCGGCGATATGCGCGCGATCTCGCGCGATTGCCACCGCGGTTGACAGTCCGCCGACTTCGTCAATCAGTCCACGCTCCTTCGCCGCGAGACCGCTCCAGATACGCCCCTTGGCAACGGCTTCAGCCTGCTCGGGGCTGAGCCGCCGGCCTTGTGCAACCTTCGCGGTGAAGGCCGAATACAGATGACCGATGGTTTCATTGAGCTGCGCGAGTTCGCCGTCGGTCATCGCGCGCGCCATCGACATCGCATCGCTGACGGGCGCGCTTTTCACGAAATCGAAATGGACGCCGAGTTCGCTGAGCAGATTGCCGAGATTGAACTTTGCGTACACGACCCCGATGGAACCGGTAATCGTAGCCATTTCCGCTACAATCGCGTCGGCTCCCGCGGCCACGTAATAGCCGCCCGAGCCTGCCACGTCGCCCATCGAGACGACGACCGGCTTGCCGCGCCCCTGCGCCTCGCGCACGGCCCGCCACACCAGGTCGGAGCCGACCGCTGAGCCACCGGGTGAATTTACGCGAAACACTATTGCGCTTACTCGTTCGTCGCGCGACGCGCGATCGATTTGCGCGGCCGTCGCAACGCCGCTGATAAATTCGCCGGCCGCAGGCGCCTCGCCCGAAATTACCGGCCCGCTGGCGTGCACGAGTGCGATTCGCGCGTGCCGCCCGCGCTCACGGGTAAAGACTGCGTGGCGCCGGTATCGCGCCATGCCGACGAACACTTTGTGCTTTGCCTTGGGATCGAACTCGGCGCGGATGTCTTCGATATAGCCTTCGCGGTCGATCAGCTGATTTTCGACGGCGAACTTTGCGCTGACGAATCCCGCTGCGATCAGCTCGCGCGCGCGTTGCGCGGTCAGTTTGCGGGCCGATGCGATCGTCTCGATCAGGATTTTTTCCCAGTCCGCGACGATCGCCTCCATGCTCTCGCGCAGCGCCGGCGACATCGTGTCGCGCCCGAGGGTCTCGGCGGCGCCCTTGTACTCTTTCCATTGCAGGGTTTGCGCCTGGATCTTCAGCTTGTCGAGCGCCTTCTTTAGAAAAACGCCGCCGGTCGCCACCCCGAGCATCGTGAGCATCGTGTCGGGATTGGCGACGATTTCCCCCGCTCCTGCCGCGACCAGGTATTCGCGCAGCCCCGCGCTATCGCCTCGCAGCAGCGCGACCACCCGCTTGCCGCCCGCCTGCGCGGCGCGCAGCAGGCGGTGGATCTCGTGTGCGCTGGCTAGGCCGGCGCCGAATTCCGCGATCTCGACCACGATCGCACGAACGTCGTCATCGATGGCTGCCGACTCGAATACGTAGCGCAGATGGTCGAGGCTCGGCGCGCCGCGGCGCATGAGCTGATCGAGTGGCGAGCGAGTCACGTCCTCTTGGATCGGACCCGCCAGGCGAACTACCACGACGGCGTCACGCGGGATTTGCGCGGGTCTGACGACGCCAAACCAGAACGCCGCGACCATCGCCGCCGCGACTCCAAGGATGGTGATTCCCGCCGTCCAGTCGCCGGCATCGCACGCAATCGCGCCGACGGCACTCAAAATTGCGACAATAATTGCGAGTCGAACCTCGCGGCTTATCCACAATCGTTCAATAAACGGATTCTTCATCGACTAAATCGGTCGCCTTTTTTGGCCGCTGCAAATACACTAGCCCTTTTGAATGCTCAGGTCTGTCCTCATCTTGATTCTTGCGTTGGCTGCCGTGAGCGTTGCGTCGTGCTCAACTGCGAACGTGCCCAAGCCCGGGCCTCCCCCATTTGTGGCCCGTTCGACGACCCTGGACGTCACCAACGGCATCCACGTGCTGACCAACGTCGGGATGCCGGATGGATTCGCGCCGATTTCCACCCGTCCCCCCATCTGGCTGCAAAACAGCGAGGAGATTGGCGTCGTCGGGACCCAGGCGGGGCACACAATTATGTATGGCCTCGGAGGCGCCGCGTGGCGGACCGGCCGTATCCTGGCAGCGGAGACGGGGCCGGCCGCGGCCGAACAGGGAACTATCGCCGACCTCGCCGCCAGCCCTAACGGCCTGACGCTCGCGACCGCAATGGTCGCTCCGGGTGGCAATCGAGTCGATGTGATCGTTCGCGACCTGATCGCTACCGGCGCGGGCAACGTGATCGCCAGTTTCAATGGCCAGTACGATTCCATCTCGATGAACTGGCTGAACAACGCTACGATTGCGCTTGCGCTACGACGGCATCCCGAACCGCCCGGGCAATCCGGCGTCAACGACGAAGCGCCCAAGTCCGATCCAACCGAAGTTGCCGAGCTGCCGCCGCCGAATCGCGCGGATGGATTGCAGTTGATCGTCGTCACTGGCGCCAGTTCCGTCGCACCGCTGAAGTTCCCGTGCCCGATGTCGGCGCTCAGTTGGAGCGCGCACGGTGTCTATGCAGTCGGCCAGGGCGACGCAGGCGCTGTGCCGGTTATCCTCGATCGGCGCAAGTCCGCCTGCACCAAATTTCGCGTATCCGCGCCTATCCACGTGCTCGGTTGGGACCCGGACGACGAAGGGTCATTCCTGTACGTCGGGCCCGACCCCTCGCGCCGCACGATCGGCGTATTCAAGTACAACATAGCGACAGGCGTCGAAAATTTGATGGGCGTATCGACGGGCGCGGCCGCGTTCACAGGCAGCAGCAACACGATCACGCTGGGCAATCAGAAGCTCACGTTCAAGATGGCGATCGAGCGTCCCGAGGCGCCGCTGCTTGCGCAAGTCGCAATATCACGACCCGAACAAAGCGAACTCGACGTGAAATCGCTGGGCTTCGATAGCGAGCCGGGAATGCTCGCGCAGAGCACGATGGAGTATTCGCAGGGCGCGCGTGAAGCCGCGATGCAAATCTATGCGCCGAGTCTGCCGGTGGCGTGGCGAAAAATCGTCACCTATTCGGTGAAATACGATAGTGCGTTTCTACTGGCCGAGGGTCCCGCCCGCGGCACCGTCACGATGAGCTGGTCGCCCAAGGGTCGATGGCTGGCGTTTTTGGATGGCGACGCGACGGCGGGCACGGTGATGACCGTGCTCGCTGCGCCCCGGTAGTTTTCCCTGGCAGGTACGGTCGCCCGTTTTCCGGGGTCATCTATAGACCTCGCGGCGGTGAGCGACGCGAACCACCAATACGACCAGGATCTGGTCCCCGACCTCGTAAACGATTCGATAATCGCCGGCCCGAATGCGCCACAGGCCGTCGCGTCCCTTAAGCTTTTTTGCGCCCGCCGGACGCGGGTCGTCTGCGAGCGCGTCGATGCGCGGACGCAAGCTCAGCTGAATTTCGCGGGCGAGTTTGCGGAACTCGCGCTCTGCACTCGGCGAGAACTCGACCGCGTAGGCCATCGCGTTGTCAGATGAGGCCGAGTTCTTTTTTTAACCGCGTCCACGGAGTCGTCCCCTTGCGTTTGACCTCGCGGATCGCCGCGCGGGCGGCCTTCAAGTCGTCGCGATCCTCCATCTCTTCAAGCAACGCGATATCCTCGATCGGCACCACAGCCGCCAGCGGATGGCTGCGGCGGGTTAGCAGAATCCGGTCCTTGCCGTAAGCAACACGGTTGATTAGGTCAGAGAAATGCTGACGCGCCGCAACTGTAGTGATCACTTGACTGGTGGATTTTTTCCTAGCTGGCATCGGCAAATGTGCTCCCATCTCTGTAAACTGGCACAATTGTACATTTGCGCGATCATGTACGCCAGCCTCAGAGAGTCTCTGCGGTTGGCGCCTTCTAGCTGCCCAACCGCGCGCGATTTCCCCAGTAGTCCGCCGCGGTCCGGAATGTCGCCGCGGCGCGCTCGAAACTGTCGAACACGACCAGGCCACGCGCGCGCGCAAGCTCCTTGCCCTTTGCCACGATCGCCTCAAGGTGCGCAGGATGCATCACGACGGCAAATGGCTTCGTCGAGCGTCCGGCAAAATCCGCCAGCTTGTCGAGCAGGCCCGTGATCTCCTCCTCGTGCGTGGCCCAGCGTCCCGCACGCAGCCCCGTGCCAACTTCCAGCACGATTGCGTCGATGACCGGATCGCGTTCGAGAATCTCAAGGATGCGATCGAGATTGTCCTGCTCATGCCCTGCGCGGATCGTGCCGCCCGCGTCGAGCGGATTGCGGTAGCTGCCTCCGATTATGTTGAAGAACGTCTTCAGCTCATCGTAGGACGACTCCGATAGCGTGGGAATCTCGAGCCCGGCCGTCGCAAATGTGTCGGTGATTACCACCGATTGGCCGCCGGTCATCGCGATCAACCCCATCCTCTTGCCGCCGATGCGCTTGGCGCGCGCAAACAGCTCGACCGCGTCCAGCATCGCATCGAGGCTCGCCACTTCGACCGCGCCACTTTGGCGGACGATGGTGCGCCAGGTCGCCTCGGGAGTCGCGAGCGATGCGGTGTGCGAAAACGTCGCGCGCGCGCCCGCCTCGGTCACCCCGCCCTTCCAGATGACCACCGGATGACGCTCGGCCGCGTGCCGAACGCTGTCGAAGAAGCGGCGCCCGTCGCGCACGCCTTCGATATACATCCCGATCACGCGGGTCGCCGGGTCGGCTGCCATCAAGTCGATATAGTCGGCTGCTTCGAGCACCAGCGCGTTGCCGATCGACGCCGCCTTGTTGACCTTGATCCCGTGGGTGGGCGCCTGGAGGCAAAAGTTGATCGTGTGCGTGCCGCTTTGCGAGATGAAGCAGACGTCGCCCGCCTCGGCGGCTTTTCCTTCAGAAAAATTGTAGAGTCCTGCCCCGGGGCTACACAGCCCCATACAATTGGGGCCGACCAGCGCGATCTCCGAGTTGATCGCGATGTCGCGGAGCTCGGCTTCCAGGCGGATTCCCAGCTCCTCCGAGGTTTCCGAAAATCCCGACGTAAAAAATCCGATCGAACCGACGTGATTGGCGAGGCAATCCTTCAAAATTCGCGGCGCGATCTGCCGTGGGACGGCGCCGACCGCGTAATCGATCGGCTCCGTGATTTCGGCCAGGCTCTTGCGGTTCTCCACGCCCATCGCTTCGATTCCAGCTATCTCGTTGGGATCGATTTGGACCGAGTAGAGCTTGCCCTTGAGATGTGCCATCGCGCGCAGCCACATGTATCCGCTCATCCGCTTGTCGCCGATGACGGCGACCACGCGCGGGTTGAACCCGCGCTCGAGATTCTTGAGCCGCGCTGCACGATGCGGGTCCGGCTGCGGCGTCTCGGTCACGGGGGCGGCGAGCACGATTCGCGCGTCCAGGATTGCGAGACCGTCCTCATACGCGACGACCGGATTGAGATCCATCTCGGAGATTTCCGGATGCGTCGCGGCGAGTCCCGAGACGGTCTCGAGCATCGCGACGATCGCGTCGATATCAACGCCGGGCTGACCGCGGACGCCGCGCAGAATCTGAACGCCGCGAAGCCGCGCGAGCATCGCCGCCGCCTCACGCCCGCCAATCGGCGCCAGCGCCAGCGCCGTATCCTTCATCACTTCGACCAACACGCCGCCCAATCCCACCATCACCATCGCGCCGAATCGATCGTCGCGGTACGTTCCTGCCAACAGCTCGACGCCCTGCTTCGCCATCGGCTGCACGGCAACGCCTTCGAAGCGCGCGTCGCTGGCTTTGGCGGCGAGATTGCGGCGAATTCGCTCGAATGCATCGCGGACTGCGATTTCATTGTCGAGATTCAGCTCGACACCGCCCACGTCGCTCTTGTGCGTCACTTGGGGTGACAGCACTTTCAGCACCACTGGGAATCCGATCCGCGACGCCGCTCGCACCGCGTCGTCGGCCGTTGGAGCGACCTCCGGCACTACAACCGGCAGGCCGAGCGAATGCAGGATTCGCTTGCTCTCGATCTCTGTAAGGACGGTTCGTCCACTGGAACGAGCCGACGATATTGCCGACGAAACGATGGAGTTACTCACGCTTGTCGCGTATAGCAGAGCCAAAGAACTATTTGAACCCCGGGGAGCTTCTCCGCATGCCGCGTCCGGCCCGCCCACAGAGGAAAGTCTTCGTCACGCGCGCGCGATCGATCGCGCCGCGCTCGAGGGGATGTGCGCCGCAGCCGCGATTACGGTCTGGCGCGACGAGATACCACCGCCGGCGTCGGCGCTACAATCCGCGCTGGCGGATGCCGACGCAATGCTCCTTACAGGCGTCTACGTGGTGCCGTTGGGGATCAACCGGGCGACCGTGAGATCGCCCGCGATTGCCTGGAAGATCTCGTTCAGGGTTGCGGTTGATCGAGCGGCTGAGGCGCAGGAACCGGTCGTAGATGTGACGTCGGTGAAGAAGTTCGAGTTATTCTGTACGTAGTAGGGCGCCGTGGTTGAGGGCGAGTTTGCAATACCCTGCATCGTGCAGACCGGGGAATTATATGGTGCGCTGTCAGTCGTGCATCCCGATGACTCCGAGCCGTAGCCGACCGCGTATACCGTGGTTCCGGCCGCCGCAGCGGCTTGGGCCGCCGTGACCGCCTGCTTGCACTGATTCGTGGAGGGGTAAACCGTCGGCGGCGCCGGCGTTACCGTCTTCATCCCTTCGCTTGCCGTAGCATTCGCTTCGCCATCACTGACGAGGATCATCACGTTCTTCGTATTCGGCCTTGCGGCGCCGGCGGTGGCAAGCGCGCTTTGTGCCGCATAAATTACGCCCGCATAGAAGGTTCCCTCGCCGCCTGGAGCGGCCACACCACTGCTGCAACCTCCACCGGCCGCGATCACGAGGTCGGAGCTGGCGTTCAGCGCAGCCGTGTCGGAAGTGCGGTAGTCGCTCGAAAACGGAACGATCTCGTACACGGGCGGCGTATAAGTCTTTCCGTTCGAGGAGTAGTACCCGTTGTAGGAGGTAATTGGAGGGTTCGTGGCAGGGCAATTCAAATCATCCTTAACAACCGAGGTCGATGTCAGTCCTGGGAACACAAAAAGGCTGGCTTCGTCGACAGCGTTCGGGACGTTATACGCAGTTTCGGTCCCCGACGCCGGGGAGGGGACGTTAGCCGTGCTGGTTGTGACCGTGCCGCAGCTTGGCCCCGGCAAGCAGGGCGAGAGCGTGCTCAGCAGAGTCTGGACGCCTTCCAACGCGCAGGTGATTCTTTCTTTATTGCAATTGCCGGCGTCGCTCTGAGTCATCGAAGCGGTTGTGTCGACGATGATCGCCACGTTGTACGGGCCATTAAATCCGCCCTTTGCGCTCGCCAGCGCGGTTGCCGAGATATTCCATGAATCGAAGCCGAGCACCCTGGCGAATGTCGTCGGCACGGTGGCTGTCTCCGTCACGGCGACGGCGTTTTCGCCTATCGAATAGGCGCCACAGGGGGGGACACCCTCGGCGACGGCGGCGGCGCTCGTCAGGCACTTCACCGCAGCCGAAATCGTAACGTTGGTCAGCAGACCGGATTTGTTGGCGTTTGAATCCCCACTTACGGCGCTGTAGCTCGTCGCGGTGGCTATTGCTTCGCTTGCTGTCTCATTGTCATTGGACAGGACCGTGCCGCCCGCTAACGCCGCCGCCTGGGTTGCAGCCTGGAGCTCTTGATAGGCGAAATAGACACGGCCGATGTCGATCACTATCGCGACCGCTCCGAGAAGGCCGACCAGGGCGAGCGTCATAATCACGATCGACTGTCCACGCTGGCCGTCGCGCAGGTGGCGGACAAGAGATTCATTGTTGCGGACAATAGATTCGTTGTTAAGCTTCATTGGATTAGCACCGTCGTTTGCGCCGTGAGGGCGCAGTTGGGCGCAGGATTGAATCCGAGAATTTGGAGGTTGCATGGATAAGTAACCTTTACCTGCGCGCTTTGGGACGCCACTAGTTGCACGCTACTGCACGACGTGCCCGTAACCGGAGTTCCGAACGTAACCGGATTTCCGCTCCCCATCGCAAGCGAGAATGTGAGATTCGACGACTTGAGGTACGGCGCAGCTTGCTCGACCGCTGTGCTAGTCGTGCTGCACGGGTCTGAGGTTTGTCCTCGGCTAATTGAAAGCTTCTGCGCAGCGCTGTCCGTAGCATACGTCAGCTGCAGATTGTTATTGAAGGCAACCCCGAACACCACCAAGCCTATAAGGAGGGTCAGCAGCAGCGGCACCCCGAAAGCGAATTCAACCATCGCTTGGCCTTGCTCGTCGCGAGCGCGGCCGCGGGCCTGCTTACCGCTGGACCGTGCTTCGACGCGCAACACTCCCCGTGACGCAGTCCGGTTTCCTCTCTGCATGTCCATCATCTTTGGCGCCCGGGGCAGATTTGGGCCGGCCTCGTCTAATCTGTGACAGTTAAACTTTTCCATGCGCTCCTCCCCTAGCGTCAGCAGCGGCGCGCAAAGACCCCGGTCGGCGCCGCTTATAATGAGGGCCCGCAAAGCCATCGTTTGCCCCATGGGCGACCCGCGAGAATGGCGGCCGACCAAGTCGCGCGAAAATTGGTCCACGAGGCGGCTGGCGCCCCAGACTTAGCCTGGAGCAGGACAGCCAGCCTCGCGCGCTGGTTCCTCGGCCGAGCGCCACTCTTGCGTCAGTCGGCGCCCGTCTACAGGTAGCTATCCACGCTGGTCAGCAGGCTAGTGATGTCCGTACCCATCACCTGGTAGCCGGCAAAGACTACGACCGCGACCGCCGCGAGAATCAGCGCGTATTCGGTCATTGTCTGCCCGCGCGCCAACTCATCAGCCTTCACATAGAGTTTCCTGATAGGACCCATTTGGTATCCCTCCGTCCGGGCCGAGCGCCACTCTTTGGTCAGTTCCTCCTGTCGGCGCCCGTCTATAGGTCGCTGTTCACCGTGGTCAGCAGCGACGTGATGTGCGTGCCCATCGCCTGGTAGCTGGCATGGACAATGACCGCGACCGCCCCGAGAATCAGCGCATATTCAGTCATCGTCTGCCCGCGCGCGAACTCATCAGCCTTCACATACAGTTTCCTGATCAGATCCATTTCCTCTCCCTCCGTGCGGCCGAGCACCACTCTTTCGCCAGTTCGTCCTGTCGGCGCCCGTCTATAGGTCGCTGTTCACCGTGGTCAGCAGCGATGTGATGTGCGTACCCATCGCCTGGTAGCTGGCAAAGACTATGACCGCGACCGCCGCGAGAATCAGCGCATACTCAGCCATCGTCTGGCCGCGCGCGAACTCATCAGCCTTCACATACAGTTTCCTGATCAGATCCATTTCCTCTCCCTTCGTCTCTTTTGTCAGTTCGTCCGGTCGGCGCGCGATTAGAGCTGCGCGTCCACGTTGGTCAGCAGCGACGAGATGTGCGTACCCATCGCCTGGTAGCCGACAAAGACTACGACCGCGACCGCCGAGAGAATCAGCGCATATTCCGTCATCGTCTGCCCGCGCGCGAACACATCAGCCTTCACATAGAGTTTCCTGATCAGATCCATTTTCGTGTCCTCCGTCCGTTTACTTCGTTAAACAACCAAACGCGGGAATCCATATACCCCGCGCTTCTGTGAGACATTACTAATTGTAGCAAAATCCACTTGACAGTATTCAATGCCGCAACGTTTATCGCTGTTTGCTTTTGATTGGTCAGATTTGCTTCAGACTGTGAATTCATGTCTATATCCAGTTTCTGCATTCTCTACATGCGGCATGCGTTTGTCAAGAGCGTTACGCACTCTTATTTCACTATAGCTATCAAATATTAGCCACGGGCTGCAATGTAGTATCTTTAAGCGACGGTTTGGTCCAAAGCGGCTACTACAGTCTAGGGCGCGTCGTACGCGTTTAGGCGCGCTCATTCGCGCCCGGAAATAGTAACAAGGCAATGACAGGGAGGGTGAAAGAGATAGCGGAATTTCTTAAGGATGCATCAAGTAGCTATAGCGACATACTGACAAAGGTTCCGTCTTTGGTGGCCAGGCACCCAAGACTATGTTACTGGGTGGCTGCGGCCAACGCGTCTCTCAGGCTGAAATTTCCTTCGTACAGCGCCCGTCCCACGACCACACCCACAACCCCGGCGGCGAATTGCATCCGAAGAGCGCGAATGTCCTCGAGGCTCGCGACGCCGCCCGACGCGATAACTGGGATGCGAACCGCCTTGGCGATTTCCTCCATCCGGGCGGGATCGACGCCTGCCTCCGCGCCGTCGCGGGAAATGTCCGTTACGATCGCGGCCGCGACCCCCGCCGCGCGGAACCGATCCGCCGCCTCAGCTACCGTAAGCTGGCTTGTCTCGACCCATCCCTTGACGGCAAGCCGGCCCTCGCGAATGTCGATTGACCCGAAAACCCTGTCCGGGAACTCGGCACAGGCGCGACGGACCAGCTCAGGATTGAGGATTGCGGCGGAGCCAATCGAGACCCGGTCTGCCCCGCCCGCGATTGCCGCGCGAACCGCCTCGATTGTGCGCAGTCCGCCGCTCACGTCGATAGCGCATTTCACGGCCGCGCGAATTTGGGCGATTGCTTCGATATTTCGCGGTGCGCCGGCAATCGCACCATCAAGATCGACGATATGGATTAGCGCTGCCCCCTCTTCCTCGAAACGACGCGCAGTCTGGCCGGGATCTGCCCCATAGACGGTCGCCCGGTTCATGTCGCCGCGCAGCAAGCGCACGACTTGGCCGTCCTTCAGGTCAATCGCGGGAATAACGGTGAACTTCTCGAACAAGTTTTTTCAGGGGCCGTGACGCTTGAGATGCATAAGCCAGGATACTCGGCCACGTGACGCGGCCGGCGTCCATACGGGATGCATTAGCTGAGCGTGCCTTTGGTCGAAAGCACGCCGGAAAGCCGCGGCTCGCGCTGCGTTGCATGGTCCATCGCGCGCGCCAACGCCTTGAACGTTGCCTCGATGATGTGATGCGGGTTGCGGCCGCTGACCAGGTTGAGGTGCAGGTTCATCCCGACTTCGTCCGTCAGTGCCTTCATAAAATCATGCACCAACTCGGTCTGAAAGTTACCGACCCGCTCCTGGCTGATCGGGACGTTGTAGCCCAGGTACGCGCGCCCGCTGATATCGACAATCGCCGTACAGACGGCCTCGTCGAGCGGCACCGTCGCCTCGCCAAAGCGCTTGATTCCCGCGCGATCGCCTAGCGCCTGTCGAAACGCCCTGCCCAGTACCATTGCGACATCTTCGACCGTGTGATGGTCATCTATATGCAAATCGCCCTTGGCCTCGACCTTCAAGTCGAAGAATCCATGGCGCGCGAAGCTTTCCAGCATGTGATCGAGGAACGGAACCCCCGTCTTTGCCTCGCCGCGCCCCGTCCCGTCGAGCTTGAGCGCTACCGTGACCGAAGTCTCGCGCGTCTTGCGCTCGAGTTGCGCGCTGCGCTTCGCCTTGGCTGGCGCAATTTGCGCGACTGAGCGCGCGGCCCGATCTCTACTTTGCAACCCGGCTTTTCGTTTGTTCTGCATTTAGCTTCCGTCCCGCCCGCTTCGCCTTCCCCACCCCTGCTCGCAGTTCCATCGCACGCGCATGCCCCTCGAACCCTTCCATCCGCGCCAGATGCGCGACCACGGGCCCGAGCGCCGCAATCGCGCCCATCGAGGCCTCGATTATACTGGTTCGTTTCAGGAAATCGTATGCACCCAAGGGCGAGGCAAACCGCGCGGCGCCCCCGGTCGGCAGAACGTGATTGGGGCCCGCAATGTAATCGCCGAGCGGCGCCGGCGTAAGGGGACCGAGAAAAACCGCGCCTGCCGCATTGATGCTGGGGATCCATCGCGACGGATTGCGCACGTCGAGCTCGAGATGCTCGGGGCCTATCTCATTGGCCAGATCGAAGGCCTCGTTCAGATCATGAACGATAACCACGGCGCCGCGTTTGCCCAGCGCAGTCTCGACCTGACGGGCGCGCGGCAGGCTTTTCAGGGCGGTTTCCACCGCCTCAGCGACGCGATCCGCGATGCTCGCCGACGTCGTCAGCAGCACGGCCGCCTCGTCGCCGGAACCATGCTCTGCCTGCGCGATTAGGTCGGCGGCGATCCATTCGGGATGCGCGTGGTCGTCGGCGATCACCAGCACCTCGCTCGGTCCCGCCATCTTGTCGATATCGGCAACGCCATAGACCATCCGCTTGGCGGCCTGTACGAAGGCGTTGCCGGGACCAACGATCTTGTCCACCGGCTTAATGGTTTCGGTCCCGTATGCGAGCGCCGCGACTGCCTGCGCTCCTCCTACGCGGTAGAATTCGTCCACGCCGGCAATTTCCGCAGCCGCAAGCACCGCGAGCCGCTCGCCCTTGGCCGACGGCGGCGAGACCATCACGATTTCGGCGACGCCGGCGACCTTGCGCGGGAATCGCGTTCATGAGCACCGACGACGGATACGCGCCGAGCCCTCCGGGCACATAAATCCCCACCCGGCGCATCGGTTGCACCATCTGGCCCAGCCGCATCCCGGACTTGTCGCGATAGATAAACGATTTCTCCATCGTGCGGCGATGAAAGTCTGCGATTCGCCGCGCCGCCAGCTCCAGCGCACGGCGATCTTCAGCCCCGATACGATTGAACGCCGAATGGCGTTGCGCGGGCGTCACGCGGAGCGTGGCCGGGGTAAGTTTCACGCCGTCAAATTTGGCCGTCAGATCAATAAGCGCACGATCGCCACGCTTTCGCACGTCGGCAATAATCTTCGACACGGCGCGGTCGATGCCGGCGCTGTCGCCGCCTCGGCGCGCAAGTATCGCGGCCAGAAATTTTCTGAACTCTGGCGTCTGAGACTTAAGAACCCGGGGCCTCATGCGGATTCAACCACTTGAACTGACCTTGGAATTATTCTTGAGCGCGCTCGATTCGCGCGCCCGAGATGCTTGAGCTTGGCGTCGAGCGCCTCGTAGCCGCGGTCCAGATGATAGATGCGGCTGAGCTCGGTCGTGTTTTCCGCGGCAAGGCCGGCGATTATCAACCCCATGCTGGCGCGCAGGTCGGTCGCCATCACCGGAGCGCCGCTCAGCTTCGACGGCCCCCGGACTACGGCGGTGGGACCTTTCATCAGTATGTCGGCGCCCATGCGCGCCAGTTCCTGGGCATGCATGAATCGGTTTTCGAAAATCGTCTCCGTGATGACGGAGGTGCCGTCGGCCTGCGTCAGCATCGCCATCATCTGAGCCTGAAGATCGGTCGGAAACCCCGGATACGGCAGCGTGCGCAGCTCGACCGCCTTCAGTTTATCGCCGCGCGTGACGCGAAGGCCCTTGCCGTTCGCCTCGACTACGACGCCAGCCTCGCGCAGCTTGGTAGCGACGGCATCGAGATGCTCGACCGGGGCATTGGCAATCGTAACGTCGCCGCCGGTGATCGCCGCCGCTGCCATCATCGAGCCGGCCTCGATTCGGTCGCAGATTATTTCATGCTCGGCGCCATGCAGCCGCTCGACGCCCTCGATTTCCATCACGTGCGTGCCGGCGCCGCTGATTTTCGCGCCCATCTTGACCAGCACTCGTGCGAGATCCTGGACCTCGGGTTCGCGCGCGGCATTTTCGATCACGGTGCGGCCATCGGCCGTGACCGCCGCCATTAGAATATTCTCGGTTGCGCCGACCGAGGGAAGATCAAGCCAGATCCGCCCGCCGGACAGTCTCTCGGCGTGCGCCTCGACGTAACCGTGACGAAACTGGATCTTGCTTCCGAGTGCGCGAATCCCTGAGATGTGCAAATTCACCGGCCGCGCGCCTATCGCGCATCCACCCGGGGTCGATACGCGTGCGCGTCCCGTACGCGCCAGCAGCGGCCCGAGCACGACGAACGACGCGCGCATCGTCTTGACGAGTTCGTACGACGCCTCGTGCGAGGTAACCTTTGCGGCGTGCAGCTCGACGCTATGCTCGTCGGTCCAGCGTACCTGGACGCCGAGCTGGGTGAGCAGTTCCATCGCGGTTGTCACGTCGCGCAGACGCGGGACGTTGGAGAGATGAAGCGGCTCCGCCGTCAGGATCGACGCCATCATGATCGGCAGCGCGGCGTTCTTGCTGCCGCTGAGTGTGACAGTGCCGCGCAGTGGAGCGCCGCCATGAATTATCATTTTCTCCACTGCGAATTACGCCCCTAATTCTTCCTTTTCCGAACGCACGACGCGCGGATGCCCCGCGAGATCGTTTATCACAGAGACGACCCGCAAGCCCGCTTCCTCGACAAGCTTCGCGACCGCCGCCGCCTGCCCCGCCGCCACTTCCACAATCAGCTCGCCATCGCTCGCAAGATGCCGTGGCGCGCCCGTTGCAATCCTGCGAAGGATGTCGAGCCCGCCGGCTCCCGCGCTCATCGCAACGCGAGGCTCGAAGGCGCGCACGTCGGCTTCCAGAGCGGCGATCTCCGCATCATCCAGATAAGGCGGATTGGAGACTATCACCTCGAAAGATCCGAGCGCCGGTCCTCCGTCCAGAATATCGAAGCAGTCGGCGCGCCGCAGCGTCACCCGATCCCCGACCCGATGATGCTCAGCGTTGCGCGATGCCACCGCAATCGCGTCGGCGGAAATATCCACGCCAGTAACGTGAGCGCGCGGTGCGTTGACGCAAATTGCGATCGCAATCGCGCCAGAACCGGTGCCGATGTCGAGTACGCGCGCGTCGGGCACTCCGGCGATAGCCTCCAGCGCCGTGGCAACGACGATCTCGCTCTCCGGCCTCGGGATCAGCACCGCGGGGCTGACCTCGAAATCGAGCGAGTAGAATTCCTTGTGCCCCAGGAGATACGCGACCGGCTCGCGTTTTTCGCGGCGCGCGATCAACGCGTCGAATTTTTTCAGTGTCGCGGTTGACAGATCGATCGAGCCCGTGAGAGCAGCTTCGCGCGTGACGCCCGCCGCCGCAGCCATCAGGAGTTCCGCGTCGAGCCGGGCCGATTCGATGCCGCTGGCCGCGAGCCGGCGCGCGGCCTTATCTATCTGCTCCAACGCGCGCCGGGCAAGCACCTCGCTCACGACGATCCTACGCGCTGAGCGCCTGCTCCTGATCGTAGGCCGCCAGCGCGTCGATGATCGGATCGATTTCGCCGTCGAGAAAATTGTCAAGCTGATGAATCGTCACGTTGACGCGATGGTCGGTCACGCGCGATTGCGGGAAATTGTACGTGCGGATGCGCTCGGAGCGGTCGCCTGTGCCCACCATCGAGCGCCGCGTCTCGGCGATCTTCGCCTGCTGCTCCGATTGGGCAGCCTCCAGCAGCCGCGCCCGCAGGATCTTCAACGCCTTCGCTTTGTTCTTGTGCTGCGATTTTTCGTCGCGCTGAATTATCACCATGCCGCTCGGGATATGCGTGATGCGTACGGCCGAGTCGGTAGTGTTGACGCTCTGGCCGCCCGGTCCCGACGCGCGCATCACGTCGATTCGCAGATCCTTCGCTTCGTTGATATTGACCTCAACTTCGTCCGCTTCGGGCATCACTGCCACCGTGACCGCGGAGGTGTGGATGCGCCCCGACGCTTCGGTTTCAGGTACGCGCTGCACGCGATGGACCCCGCCTTCATACTTGAGCCGCGAGTATGCGCCGCGTCCGCTCACCAACGCGATCACTTCCTTGATTCCGCCAAGCCCGGTCTCGCTCAAGCTCAGCGGCTCGATCTTGAATCCGTGGCGCTCGGCGTAGCGCATGTACATCCGATACAGGTCCCCGGCAAACAATGACGCCTCTTCGCCGCCGGTTCCGGCGCGGATTTCGAGAATCACGTTCTTTTCGTCGTTGGGATCGCGCGGCGTGAGCAGTTCTTTGAGCTTCTCCTCGACCGCGGCAAGATTTTTCTGCAGTGCCGGCAGCTCGGCCTTGGCAAGCTCGCGCAAGTCGGCATCGTCGCCCTCGAGGATCGATTTGTGGCCGGCGATCTCGTCGGCAATGCGGATATATTCGCGGGCGCAATGCGCTGCCTCGGAAAGCTGCGACCGCTCTTTGGCGATCCGGGCGTATTCGCGCTGATTGCCGAGCGTGGCCGGATCGGCGAGCTTGCGCTGAGCTCTGCCACCCGTTCTTCTATTGCGCTTGCCTTATCCAGCATCGGGCTCTTTTCACGTTTGTGCTCATCTGGAGTTAATCTGTACGTTCGCGTGGAGCTGAGAAGGATTGCGCAGGCGAAATGGGGCAACGGTAGTGGAAAGTCCCTGAAAAAGCCGTGCCGATGGATTCTCCCCCGCCCACCCGGGTGCGTAGCGCACCGCAGGCGGCGGGAGTTGCTATGCTACTTGTCGGCGGTTGTTTCCGCGGTCTTTTCGGCCGGTTTCTTGATGCCGTACTTGCGATTAAACCGCTCGACGCGTCCCGCGGTATCGACCAGCCGCTGCGTGCCAGTGTAAAAAGGATGACACTTCGAGCAGACCTCGACGTGCAGCTCCTTGAGCGTCGAGCGCGTTTCAAAGGTATTGCCGCACGCACAGATCACTGTGCAGCGACGGTATTCAGGATGGATTCCAGCTTTCATTTTTACGTCTCGAACTCTTTGCCCTGTTGCTTGAAAGGATACCATCGGAAGCAATCGCACACAATTCGCCCCTTCGACCGCAGCCGGGCGACGCGCATTCGCGGAGGAACTGTTCGACGCGTTCGGCGCCGACTACAATCAGGCACACAAAGTGTGGTCACATGAAAACCCCTCCTGTTGAATTCTACGGTTCGATTCCGCGCGAGCCGGTGCATTGCGGCGGTCGATGCGAGGGAGCGCGTGGGCACACTTTGCGACTCGCCGTATTCTCCGTCACCCTTTTGACGGCCGTTGGGGCTTGGGCCTGTTCGAGCAAGCCCCGCATGCCCAACCCTATCGCTCCGCCAGGTGCTTACGGCGGCGGCATGGCTTACATTTCGGTATCGCCATCCGCGACGCCATCCGCGACGCCGACGCCCTCCCCGTGACACAAAGTGTGGTCACATGAAAACTCCTCCTGTTGAATTTTACGGTTCGATTCCGCGCGAGCCGGTGCGGGGCAGGCGGTTGATCCGAGGGAGCGCGCATGAGCGCATTTCGCGGCTCGCCATATTCTCCTTCGCCCTTGTGTTGGCCGTTGGCGTTTGGGCCTGTTCGAGCAAACCCCGCATGGACGGCGCTGGGGGCCAGCCCCCTGGCGGCGTGCTGTTGGGTTCCGCTTTGGTATCGCCTGCCGCGACGCCATCCCCGACGCCAACGCCCGCGCAGTGACATCGCAGTGTCAGGACCGCGCGGATTTACTAAACTAAACGCCATGGGAGTCGGGACTTACGATTTCTCCGGCGGCGTCACGGCACAGTTGAATTACTCGCCCACGCTCAAGTTGCTCGCGCGAATCGGCGATGCGATTGCGAAAGAACACAACGACCAGCTTCGCGCCGAAGAACGCGCATTCGCCGAGCAACTGTTCGGCGCGTTCGTGGCCGACTACAATCAGGCGCGTCCGGGTCGAGAGGGAGAGTGCAATTGAGCTTGGGTTGCCATCAGGGACCAAGCCGGCCGAGCTGGTCACAAATTGCCGGTCCGCTATTGCTTTTGCTGTTTTCCTCGGCCTTAGCATCGAGCGCGTTCGCTCGCGATTTGAGCGCCAGCCAGGTGAACATTGCGTGCCGAAGTAAGGTCATCAGAATCGATTTCACAGGCAACACGGCATTCACGGCGACAGAACTGAAAATGGCGATACACGGTGACAGATCTGACCGCTGGTGCAGCAAGTCCGGCGGGTTGAATGCCAATGCGCTCGCCGACGCTGCGCACGATCTAAGTGCATTTTTCTACGATAACGGATTTTTGAATGTTAAGGTCGACGAACCGCAGATAGGGCAATTTGATCGGGTGATGATTGGGATCACTGAAGGCCCGCACTATCGCTTGGGTTCGATCGCGGTTGAGGGGTCCGTTCGCTTTTCGAGGGGCGACCTGGAGCCTCGGTCAACGATGAGAAGCGGCCAGCCATTCAGGGTATCCATTCTTCAGCATGATACTGTTGCGCTTGCCGACTTCTACTCGGACCGTGGGTACGCGTTTGTCAATATAGATCCGCGTACCCAGATGGACTCAGCACGCCATCTGATCAACGTAGTTTACTTAATCACGCCTGGGCATCAAGTTAGGATCGGTCGAATCATAATAAGCGGCAATACCGCAACTCATGATAACGTAATTCGTCGAGCCTCTTAAGATTCGCGAGCATCAGCTCTATAGTGCGAAAGCTTTTCGCGAATCGAAGGTCCAGCTCGACAAACTTGGCATTTTTGATGAAACTAAGATCACGACGAAGCTGTCAGCTAAATCAAACGAAATCGACGTGAATGTTATCGTCGTCGAAAAATCGAGCCGGAAGATTTCCATGTTGGATCGGGGAAAGCCCGAATGAGGGGCCTACGGCAGTTTTTCACAGCCACGCTCTTTGCAGCCGCAATCCTGACCGCGGGATGCGCCGCGCAGGACAAGCCCCCGCCGAGCATCCCCAACGCCGGGCCGCAGCCGAAGTTGTTGAGCGATTTGTCGGCCGTCTCCGACGCCCCCATCAATCCGCTTGGCCCCAACGCGGTTCCTGCCTTCGGTGAAGGATCGGCGCATGAACGTGCGGCAGTTTCGCCCGGGCCCCGCACCTTTCAGACCGAGCCCGGCATCTCGCGCGAGATCGGTACCGAAAAAAATCCCGCCACCGTGCGCCTGCTCAACGACAAGGCCGCCAAGTTCGGGAATTTTTCCGCAGTGATACTCGAGCGCGTGTATGCGCAACTGATTATCGCCGAGAGAACCGAGGAAATTTCGCGAACCAAGCTGCCCACCGAACTCAAGGCTGCCGTCATCACGGCCATCCTTGACAAAACCGGCAAGCTCATCGAACTCATCCTAGAGCAACACTCCGGCAAGGCGAAAATCGATCAGATGATGCTCGATGTCTGCAAGAAGGGCGTCTGGTACGAAAATCCTCCCACCGCCGCCCTGTCCGGCGACGGCAACTACAAGCTGACTATCCGCATGAAGCTCGAGAACTTCGCCTCCACCGACGAGCGTCATTGGAGCTTCATCACCGACCTCGGACTCGGCATCGGCTAGAGCCGCCCCCGATGGCATCCGGGCAGCAGCCATCTCCCGCTTCTGCTACAATCCCCGCCGTGCAATCGCTCGACGACTACATCCCGCGGCCGGGGCTGTGCGTCCCCATCGTCACGATTCTCGACGGCCGCGGCCGCATCCTCGAAGACCAGCAGCGCGCGGTCGTTCGCTATGCGCTCCAGGACGGCGCCGGCGCCGATATCATCTTTGCCGCAGGCACCACCGGCGAGTGGGATCGCGTCGACAACCCCCGTTGCCAGGCGGTCGCCCGAATCGCCATCGAAGAATGCCGCCGGGCGCGCGCGTCTGCCGCCAAGAAAATCGAAGCATGGGCCGGTATCACCGCGCATACGCGAAGCGACACGCTCGACAATCTCACCCACGCGCTCCACGCCGGCGCCGACGCGGTCGTGGTCGCGCCGCTGTCGATTAACGACGTTGAGCATCCCGCCGAATTCGTCGAGCGCGACATCGGTGCGGTGTTCGACCGCGCGGGCCGGATGCTTCCGCTGTTCCTCTACGACAACGCCGATATCGCCGCACCCGGCAAATCGCCCCACCTGCATACGCGCGACGTCAAGGCGATGAGCCGGTTGCCATACGTGCGCGGAATAAAAGTTACCGCCAGCAAAACCGTGATCGGCAACTACACTCGCGCCGCATCGCACTTCAAGGCGGGTCACGAATTCGCGATCTACGCCGGCAACGCTTACCTCATCTTCGATTTGTTCGCCCCGCCCGAAGGCGTCGGCGATCGCATGCGCCATTACTGGAACCGCTACCTGACTCAGCGCACGCGGCCCTACGGCGTCGTCGCCGGCGCGGCCAATGCGATGCCGCGCGAATGGCAGCGCGCCTGGCAGGTCTGCCGCTCGGGCGACGTGGAACTGATGCGGTTGTATGCCGGCGCGATCGAGGAATTTCGCATCGCATGCACTTTCAAGCGCGGCGCCAGGGCCTATCGGCCGACGATCGCATCGCTCAAAGCCTCGCTAAAGGAACTCGGCGTTATCGACAGCGACGCAGTCGGCGCGGGAACGCCGCCGCTCAGCGACGCCGAGCGCCGCGAATTCTCCGCACGATTCGCCACACTGCGCGAGCGCACCGCCGAGATGCTGGAGCGCGGATGGGTCAGCGAATATGATTCGGGGCAACGCGCGGGCGCACAAAAAATCGGTTGAGAGCAATGGCTGAAGAAAAACTCGACGTCGTCGGATGCGGGAGCATGGTCGTTGACCTGTTCTATCGCACCCCGCGGATAATCCGCGCCGACGAAAAAATTCTGCTCCGCGCGCACACCGCCAGCGCCGCTATCGAACGCACGCAGGTCGGCGGGCTGGTTTTGAACCATCTCGGATGGGGCAGAATCCTCGGCCTTAAAACCGGCATCTTCGGCAAGATGGGCGACGACCGCAACGGCGAATTCCTCCGCGACGGGATGGATCGCCTCGGCATTCGCCATCACCTGACCTTCGACGGGACGGCCAGCGCGTTTGCGACGATCTTTGTGGACGCCAACGGCGATCGCGCTATTTACATGGCGCGCGGCGCGACCGGCGAACTCACTGCCGCCGAGGTCCGCAGCCGCCACGGCGCGTTCATCCGCCGCGCCAATCTTGTTTCGACCGAGATTTCGCAGCTCCCGATCCGCACGGTGCTGGCAATTCTGCTCTTCGCGCGAACCCATTCCATTCCAACCATCCTCGACCTCGACGTGCCGCCGTCCGACGCGATCGGATCGCTCGGCACGCGCGCCGAACTCGAACGCGCGTTGAAACTCGCGACATATCTCAAGCCCGCCAAAGCCGCCGCGCGTGAAATCTTGAGCGGCAACGGCCGCGATCCCCTGAAGATGGCCGAAGCGATTCGCGCCCGGTACGGAAATCGCGCGGTCATTATCACCGAGGGCGACAAGGGATGCTCGATAGCTGCGCGCGACACCTCCGTTCGCGTGCCCGCCTTCAAGGTCAAGCAGATTGATTCGACCGGCGCCGGCGACGCGTTCCTGGCCGGCGTCTTCGCCGGCCTTCGGCTCGGGATGCCGTGGGACAAAATCGGGCGGCTCGCAAATGCCGCCGGGGCGGTCGCAGTCACGCGCCTTGGCGCGTTTCCGTCGGGATTCGAAGTGCGCGAGGAAATTCTCGACTTGTATGGCGAACCGATCGCCTTGCCCACGCCGCGCGTCGATAGCGAGCCGCGCGCAGCGGCCATCGGCGACTCGACCGGCGAAGTCGAAAAATTTTTCGACCTCGCGCTTGCCGAGCTCGCCACGATGCGCGGCGGATTGAACATCGCCGCGATATCGCGCACCGTCGAGGTAATTCGCACCGCGCTCGGCCGCGGCGGCCGCGTCCACGTGACGGGCGTCGGCAAGCCAGAGCACGTCGCCCGCTACGCGGCCAGCCTGTTTTGCTCGGTCGGCACGCCCGCCACTTTTCTGCACGCGACCGAAACTCTGCACGGCAGCCTCGGACAGGTGAATCCGCGCGACATCGTCATCGCGATTTCAAACAGCGGCAACACCGACGAATTGCTCTCCACCGCGAGCGCCATTCGCGAACAGGGCGCGCAATTGATCGCGATCACCGGCAACAAGGATTCCGCCCTCGCCCAACTCGCCGACCTCGTCATCCACGTCCCCGTCCCCAATGAAGGCGGCGGACTCGGGCTCGTGCCGCGCATCAGCGTGCTCGGCGAAGTCTTCGTGCTCGCGGGATTGTCGGTCGCCCTGGAACTCGCCCATGGCCTGACCGTCGAGGAGTACAGCCGATGGCATCGTGCGGGCACAATCGGCGAAGCCGCCCGCCGTCTCGCCGAGACGCGCGCCTCCCGCCGCCGCGCCTGAGCGCGCGGAGTTCGGATACCGAAACCTCGCGCAGGTTTCGGACTTCCCGTCGGTAAAGAGAAGATACGGCCTTCACCCCTTCTAACAGGGCGAAGCCCGCATCTTTCTCGTGACTAGGGTGCAGGGGCTGGCCCCTGCCCAGGGAAGCGTGAAACCCACGGTGGGTTTCACATTCAATTAAGTTCTTCCTCTCGTACCCCCTGCTATTTCCCCCGGAACCTCGGCGCGCGATTTTGCTGAAAGGCCGCGATGCCTTCCTTGTAGTCGGCCGTCCGCTCCGCCGCTCCCTGCGCCTGAGCCTCGCAATTCATGACCGCGAACAGGCCCATCGCTTCTTCGTCGATCCTGCGCACCAGATGCTTTGATTGCATGAACGCCGCGGTCGGACCGAGCGCGACCTGCGCCGCAACTTTCCTGGTCTCGGCGACGAGCGAGTCCTTCGCGACGGCGCGATTGACGAGTCCGAGCTGGGCCGCTTCGGCGCCCGAGAGCAGTCGTCCCGTGTAGATGAGCTCGAGCGCGCGATGCGTTCCCAGGCGCGAGACGAAAAACGAATGGCCGCCCGAGTCCAGCACTGCGCCGACACGCGCGAACGGCGAACCGATCTTCGTGTCGTTGTCGCCGGCGACGTAGACCACGTCGCATGCGAGCGCCAGCCCGAGTCCGACTCCCAGGCACGCGCCATGAACGGCGGCAAAGGTAGGCGCCGGGAACGCGACGATTCGCTTGATCAGCGGATTGAAGGTGTTCTCGATTATCGCTTCGGCGTCCTCGACGCTCGGGTCGGCATCCGCGAGGTCTCGTCCCACCGAGAACGCCGGCCCTTCACCGCGGATCATCATAGCGCGCACGCCCTGCGCCGCTGCGCGCTCCAGGCATCCGGTCAGCTCGGCCACCATCGCGTCGTTCAACGCGTTCAGCTCGCCAGGCCGGTTGAGAACAATCTCCGCAAGACCGCTTTCGACCGACAAATCGACGCTCATATTCGTGGCCTCAGAGTTTTTTTTGCTGGAACACCGGGATAACGTCCTCGGCGGCGACATCACCGACGTCAAGCCCTTCAATATCAAGTTCGTGAATCGCGGGGAACCGGAGGTCCCATCGCTCCACCGTCGAACGCGCGCCGCAGCCAGTTGATTGCGCGCCGTTTGCGGACAGCGTTTTCCAGCGGCCCGCTGCGGGCTATTATATTTGCACTTGGATGCATGTGCCGAGGGCGGCGTGAATTCACCTCTAGCTCTATTCAAAAGCGACTCTCTGAACCGGCGCGAACTGACGTTCAAGGCCCTTGCGGGCCTGATCGGCGGCGCGATCGGATGGCTCCCGGTCGAGCTGGCCTCGCATAACTCTCATCTCGGGGAGGTGCAGACGACGGGCGAATTGTTCGCATACTACATATCGGCGGCGTTCGCTGCGGGCGCGATCGGTGCGTTCATCACCGCCGTGGATACATCCGACGTTCGCGTGACGCCGGAGTCCAAGCGCCGCTTCATTCGCGGCTTCGCGATATGCGCGCTGCTCTCGCTGCTCTCCACTTACTTCGGAAATTATGTGTTCAACTGGGTTCTCACGGCAGGCGGAGTCGGCTTCAGCCCAAATGGCGAGCTGGTTTCGGGCTCGATCGTAACTCTCGTCATCGCAAGACTGCTGGGATGGGCAATCGACGGAGCGCTGGTGGGCGCCGGCGTGGGATTGGCGACGCTCACGGCGGAAAATGTTCCCAAGGGAGCGCTGGGCGGACTGGTGGGCGGAGCGGTCGGTGGAATCGGCTTCGATTCGATCGGCGCGA
>CAWDLC010000010.1:0-49129 GCA_963803045.1 Binataceae bacterium (SeqCode)
GCTGGGTTGGCACGTTCTTGAGTCGCGGAGCAGCTGCGGACGCGGTTGCCAGAACCTCCCAGGACCGGGCCACGATCCGTTTCCAGACGTCACCTGTGCCAGCTCGCGCGGGCTAGCCAGGAAATGAAAGAAATCACTTGAGACGGTAGTTCGAAGACGTCGATGTCGGGGCCCTGGCCGGAGTTGGTCAGATGATAAACGCTCACTGATGGCGGACAGGCTGGTTCACCGCCGCTCTCGGTCCAGTCCTGACGATTGCGGCCAATGTCGATCAGGGCGTCGATCACAAGAGTTTTTCGCGCCTTGGCATCTTCGTACTTCTCGCCTGACTTTTGCGCGAGGATCAGGAGCCGCTGATTGTCTCTCTGAGGAAGCGGCTGGCGAATGCATATGTGAGGCTCTGATTCCGTCCGGGGCAGTGGACGGCAAGCGCGCGACCATGGCATCGCCGCGCACCCAAGGGGAACGCCTGGACTGCGAGCAGAAATTCCGCGCTAATCGGGGGAGACCGCCAATTCCAGCGGGAAAGAAGTTTATACGTCCTCGCCGGTAAGCAGCGGAACGTGCTGGCGATAAGCAATTCGCGCGGCTGGTTGGTTGGAGAAGGCACAACGCAGACCTTCCGCGGCGGGGTCAGGCGGTTCGTCGATTCCGTACAGAACCTTGAGCTTGTAGAGCTTCTTCTTAGCAGCTCCGGTGGTGGGATTTACATAAGCCGAGTTGGGAAATACGCAGGCCAGATAACTGCTCAATTTGCCCGAGAAGTATTCGCGCTCTAAGAAAGCCCGCGATGCCGAGCAGGTCTTCCTTCATGAGAGCCGATGGATCGGTTTTCTCGCAGAACGCGCAGATAGTCGCGACGCCGAACGTCGGCGATCGGATGTCCGGTATAGCGAAGCATCGTTAGTTTTCCGCCTCGTTCAACATATACCTCCCCAATCTCGTAACGTGGCGCCGTGGCCAACGTGGACGTAGTCGCCGAACTTTAGGTAGGGCCAAAACGACGCGAAATCGCCTTCATAGGTCGCTGTACCGACCAGACCGTCCCACTGCATCTTCTTGTCTTGGCGGCTCGAATAGCGTGACCAACTCACCCATCGTGTGTCATTGCGGACGAGGCGGACCTCGTGCGCCAGATCGATCATGCCTTTGAAATCTACATCGAGCGGACCGCCGCAATGAAAGCGCGCCATCGATGACAGCCGGCCCAGAAGGCGGCGGAACACGATATGAAACTCGGGAAGGCGTGCCCACGATCCTTCGTGCTTGAGCCGCGTTTGCGTGACGAACTCGATAGTCACGGGACCGCGCGGGATTGGCTCGCGTGCGCAGTCCTCCAAGGTCATCGGCGAGCCTATTCCACGCACGATGTTGTCACCGGCGTCATAGACCACGCGCGGCGACGCACCTGAGGCGTCGACGGCTTCGATGCGCGCAAGCTCGATCGCCCGTCGTCCGCGTCCGATGCGATCCATCTCGCGTAGAGCGACCACGAAGTGTGGGAAGAATTCCTGGGCGCGTCCGATCAATACCAGCCCGAAGGACAGTTCCTGTCCGGGTTCGTAGACCAGTCGCGCATCGCGGCCCTCCGGCGCGAGCCTCCATTCAGGAGCAATCACGAATGGCCGGGGAATTTCTTCGTGGGTCCGCAGCGCATCTGAATCCGGCGGCGGTGACGATTCAAAGATCAAATGATAGGGACACTGGGACGGAATCGGGCATGGCTCCCCGATTCGCGACGGACACGCCAGCGCGCGAAACGCGCGTCCGA
Organism: Binataceae bacterium (SeqCode); assembly: GCA_963803045.1. Lineage (GTDB taxonomy): Bacteria > Desulfobacterota > Binatia > Binatales > Binataceae > Binatus. The sequence goes on from CAWDLC010000010.1 coordinate 1,772, forward strand.
ATGCGCCGCGCAACGTCGAGCCGAGATACGCGGGAAGGTCCAAACGCTGGGTTGCGGTGAAAGTGACGCGATAGCAACTCGCCGAGAGCGCTTGGGCGACCTTGCCCGTCTCAAGCGACTTTCGGTCTTCCGCGTGCAAATAAAACCCCTTTGGCTCCAACAGGGAGAAAGCCTAGACTCATGACTGCCCAAAGCGCAAATCGGCGATGGGCTGGCTTAAAAATACTAGAACATGATTTTACTCTCAGACAAGAATCACACCGTCGCGGAATGGCTGCGTGGTCGCAAAGACACTCCGGTTCCCAAATCATCCGACGAACAAACTTAGAAGAGCCGGTTCCGTCGCCAATCCCGGACCGGGGATGCTAAAGTGCCGGCCAATTCAAGATGGCGCACGACCCACTAGAAGACTATCTCCGTGAACTTCGCGACATCCGCCGTTCCGGTTCGGCTGTGCCTGAGACTTCCTATTATCCGGCGCTCGCCGCTCTATTGGATGCCGTTGGCGCAACTCTGAAGCCCAAGGTCCGGTGCATAGTCAACCCGAGCCATGGCGCCGGCATCCCCGATGTAGGTCTTTTCACGCCCGATCAATTCCAGAAAGCCTCGGCCGAGGAACCTCTGCCAGGGACGAAGCCGTCACGTGGCGTCGTCGAGGCGAAGCCGACCAGCAACGACGCTTTTCTAACGGCCGATGGCGCGCAGGTATCGAAATACTGGAAGGAGTACCGCCAGGTTCTCGTCACGAATTTCCGCGACTTCCTGCTGGTGGGTGCCGATGCCGAGGGGAAGCCCGTCAAGCTCGAACACTATCGTCTCGCACCGGATGAGGCGGCCTTTTGGACGGCGGCGAGCCATCCGCGACCGATCGCAGCCGAGCAAGGTGAGGCATTCGTTGATTTTCTCAAGCGCGTGATGCTCCATGCCGCGTCTTTGGCGGCGCCTAAAGATGTGGCTTGGTTCATGGCTTCGTATGCGCGCGAGGCACTCAGGCGCGTCGAGAAGAAGAGTGGGGTGCCTGCGCTGTCAGCCATCCGAAGCGCGCTGGAAGAGGCGCTCGGCATCGAATTCGAAGGCAAGAAGGGCGAGCATTTTTTTCGCTCGACGCTGGTCCAGACTCTTTTCTACGGCGTTTTTTCCGCGTGGGTGCTCTGGACGCGCGACCATCCGCCGTCGGATCGAAAAGCGCGCTTTGACTGGCGGACGGCGGGCTACTATCTGCGCGTTCCTGTCCTTGCGGAATTGTTTCACCAGGCCAGCAATCCGGCCTCGCTTGCCGGCCTTGAATTGCCCGAGGTCTTGGACTGGACGGGAACCATTCTCAATCGTGTAGATCGCGCCGCATTTTTCACCGCCTTCGAGGAGCATCACGCGGTCCAATATTTCTATGAACCCTTCCTCGAAGCATACGACCCGGAACTCCGTAAACAGCTTGGCGTCTGGTACACGCCGCGCGAAGTCGTACGCTACATGGTCGCGCGCGTTGACCAAGTGCTCCGCGATGAGCTTGGTCTTCCGGACGGCTTGGCGGCTCCAAACGTCTATGTCCTCGATCCGTGCTGTGGCACGGGCTCGTATCTGATCGAGGTCCTTAACCGGATAGCCGAAACTCTTCGCGAGAAGGGCGGCGATGCGCTCACGGCGCAGGAGATAAAGCGTGCCGCGATGGAGCGCGTGTTCGGCTTCGAGATTTTACCAGCACCGTTTGTAGTGACGCATTTGCAAATCGGCCTGCTCCTCCAGTCGCTCGGCGCACCCTTTTCGGAGACCAAGAAAGAGCGGGCCGGCGTTTACCTGACCAATGCTCTTACCGGATGGGAGCCGCCCGACGGGTCAAAGCCGCAGATGCTGCTGGCGTTCCCTGAGCTTCTGCAGGAGCGCGATGCGGCAGAACGGGTCAAGCAGGCGAAGCCAATCCTCGTGATATTGGGAAATCCACCGTACAACGGGTTTGCCGGACTCGCGGTCGACGAAGAACACGATTTGTCGCAGGCCTATCGAACCGCCAAACGTGCGCCGCAGCCACAGGGACAGGGTTTGAACGATCTGTATGTGCGCTTCTATCGCATGGCAGAGCGGAAAATCGTCGAGAAGACCGGCAAAGGGATCATCTGCTTCATCTCGAACTATTCGTGGCTCGACGGGCTTTCGTTCACCGGAATGCGTGAACGCTATCTGGAGCGCTTCGATCAGATATCGATCGACTGCCTCAATGGCGACAAATACAAAACCGGGAAGCTGACTCCCGAGGGTGAATCAGACCCCAGCATATTCTCAACCGAGTTCAATCGAGAAGGCATCCAGGTCGGCACTGCGATCGCGTTGCTGACGCGTCGCGAGAAATCGCATGGCACTCAGACCGTGAATTTTCGCAATCTGTGGGGCAAGGTGAAACGCGCGCAACTTCTCGACGAAGCCGCGAAGAATCTCGCACCGGAATACACGGGACTGCATCCCGCATTGGAACTCGGACTGCCGTTTCAGCCGGGCGCTGTCGAAAGCAATTATCTTTCGTGGCCTCTTTTGCCAGAGCTATTCCCTGTTTCTTTCCCCGGCGTGACGACCAGCCGTGATGACGTGGTCGTGGATGTCGATAAAGACCGGCTCATAAACCGGATGAAGCAATATTTCGATCCGGAGCTCGGGGATGCGGAAATCCGTGCGCTCATGCCGACCGCAATGACAAGCACGGCGCGGTTCGATGCCAAGAAAACGCGGCGATATCTCGTTCAACGCGGCTTCAAGCCGGAAAATATTGTCCGCTACTGCTATCGGCCGTTCGACAATCGTTGGCTCTATTGGGAACCTGAAACGAAGCTCCTAGATGAGAAGCGATCCGAGTATTTTCCGCACGTATTTGATGGCAACCTTTTCTTGTTCACTACCGGTAGAACCCGCAAGGCGATCGCCGAGCCTGGCCTTCTCGTACGAGTTCTCAACGACTATAACTGCATGGACAGTGGCGCCAGAGGATTCGCTCTCTACCTGAGCCCCGATCACGACGACCTTCTGCCAAAAGCCGGTTCCCGTCCGAACATCAGCAAAGCCGCGAGCGCATATTTGACTGAGCTGCGAATAAACGAACAGCAGTTGCTCCTCCATGCAACGGCAACTATCCTGGCTCCCGCCTATCGCCACGACAACGAGAGTGGTCTGCGTAGTAACTGGCCCCGCATACCTCTGCCAAATTCAAGCGGTCTTCTAAATGCCTCCGCCGAACTTGGAAAACAGGCTACGTCACTGCTCGATCCAGACGTGGGCGTAACGGGGGTCACCGTCGGAAAACTTCGGCCCGAACTAAGTGTGATTGGTTTAATCTCCCGCGATGGCGGCGGGTCGCTGAATCCCGAGGCTGGCGACCTCGACGTAACCGCCGGATGGGGACATCGAGGAAAGGGCGGTGCCGTGATGCCCGGCAAAGGCAAAATCGTCGAGCGTGATTACACTGCGAACGAGCGCGAAGCGATTGCCGCGGGTGCCACCGCGCTCGGCCTTTCGGAGAAACAAGCGCTCAACTTGATCGGCGAGCGTACCCTTGATGTTTACTTAAACAATCTCGCGTACTGGAAAAACATTCCCCTCTGCGTTTGGGAGTACACGATCGGCGGATACCAGGTGATTAAGAAATGGCTCAGCTATCGCGAGTGCGAAATCCTCGGCCGCGCGCTCAAGATGGACGAAGCACGCGCCGTCACCGATATCGCGCGGCGCGTCACCGCCATCCTGCTCATGGAACCCGAGCTGGACGCGAATTACGACATTGTGAAAAAGGGCATTTATCCTTGGCCGGCTCCGGCAAGGGAAGACGAAGTTCCAGTTCCAAGTCCATAGAGTAAAAAAGTTCGGCGACCTCGTGATCTTCAGGGACCGATTGCGATAAAGGACGTTCGCAATATCTTCGAGCTCACCTGGTACTGTCTCGCGGACAGGCATTCGTCCGAAATCTTTGCAGAAGGTTCGAGTGTCTTACCGGTGGGCTAGTAGGGCGCTGTCTCTTCCGAATGGCAAGCTATTCTGCTATATAGCTAGGAATGAAGACTTTTGGCCAATTCATCGTTGACCGGCGCAAAGAGCTTGGGCTAAGCGGTAGAGAGGTAGTCGCGGGTATCCGTAACGCCGACGGGAAACCGATCTCCATCCCGTACCTCGTCGATCTTGAGCACGACCGCCGGAAGCCCTCGGACGAAGTGCTGGTGCAAATGGCGAAGATTCTACAAGTGGACTCCGACATTCTCTACTTTCTGGCCGGCCGGATGCCGCCAGACCTCAACGCTAAGGGCTTGAAACCCGACGAACTGGCAGCAGCCTTTAAGGCTTTTCGCCGGGAAGTCAAGCGGGAGAGAAAGCCGTGAAGATGGTGCCGGATCGCACGGGCCGCTTCAAGAAGCGGCCATATTGGGAAATCTCCGAGCTTGAGCAGCAATGCGAGGAAACGATCATCGGCTTTCTGCGCGAGCGCTACGGGTTCGAGCGGATTCCGGTCCCGACCGAAGCGCTGACAGTGCTCATCGAGCGTGACGCCGCCGAACTCGACCTCGCGATGAATCTCTCTGACGAGCGCTACGAGGTCTTCGGATACACGAAGTTTGAGAGTGGCAAGAAGCCGCTGGTAACGATCGCCCGCGAGCTGTGGGAGCAACAGCATCGCAACAACCGCTTGCGGACGACGCTCACGCACGAGTACGGACACGTCCTGCTGCACACATGGCTTTACGGCAAATACGCCACTTCGAGCGGTCCGCAGCTCTGCTACTGGCACAGCATGCTTCCGACCAGCGCGGTAGTGGACTGGTTCGAGTGGCAGGCGGGCTACGCCTCGGGCTGCCTGCTGATGCCGGAGAGCTTCATGCGGCGCGCGGTGGAGGCGTATTTTCGTAGCCGCAAAGAGCAGCCGCCGGTTGCAAGGACCTCACCTGACGCCCCTGGACTAAGCGACCGAATTTCCCTCGCCTTCGATGTGTCCGTGGACGCCGCGACCGTGCGGCTCTCCCAGCTCGGCTATCTGACCGAGTAATCTCGCTACCTCACCGGTCCCGCCGCCTCGGCAGTTCTTCCCTGCTTGACACATCCGCGCCGGAGCGCTAGCTATATAGCGAACTAGGCCAGTAGCTACTAAACGGTAGGATAAATGTGGCATGAAAAGACACACCAGCAGCCGGAACGTGATTGAGTCGTGGCTGAGTCCGCAGGCAAAGAAACGACATCGAGGGCGCGCAATGAAGGTGGCGTCCGCGCAAATCAACAGGTTCCTCATTGCCGCTATGGCGGCAGCAGCGGTGGCGCTTCAACCCGCGTCGTCCTGGGCAGCGACCGCCGCAGAATTGCCATGGGACCGTCCGCTCGAAGCAGTGCAACAGACGCTGATCGGTCCGGTGGCTCACGCGCTGATCGCGATGTCGTTTGTAGGCACGGTCTTCGTTTACGCGATTTGTGGCGACAGTGACATTACCCGGCGCCTTGCCAAGGCAGGGCTCGGAGTCAGTGTCGCCCTCGGCGTGCTCCGGCTGATGAACTATCTCGTTCTCTAATCCAGCCTCGTTATGAAGCAACGTCAGCAGTAAACGTCCCGGCAATCTTTGGAGGCAAGCTATGAAACTCACCCGCATCGAAAAAGCGCTTCGTTCGGTTCAGGTGCGCGTCACGCTTGGCGGCGATCTCAACGTCGCGCTGGAGAGTTACGCGCGCTACTACGAGCATGTCCACGGCGAACCGGTGGAGCCAAAGGCGCTCATCCCGGAAATTCTTCACGCCTTTATTGACGCCGACCGTGAGTTCCAGGTGTGGCAGCGCTCCGGCGGCGACAGGAGTCACGTCCATAACACCGATATGTCTTCCCCCAACGGCAGCACGAAGGCGCAAGGGTGACTGGGAGAAGTGTGGCGCCCGCTGACGTGCTCGGCCCAGCGCCTCGCACGTGGGATTTGTTGACACGTCACTCATTCCCGAATGAAGGCTGCTTGCAGCAAAGGATCGGCGGAAAGCACAAAAGCCCGCGTTTTTATTGTGCAAGCAGGAGAATTCGTGACGCGCTTACAGAATTCAGAGTGGAAGACAGTGGGCGCCCAAGTCCTTGATTTTGTGATGCAAACAGGCGGTCCACCGCTGCTTGCAGGCGAGGAGGTTCAGTTACATGACCGAAGCGAGACATACATACACGATCAGGCTTCCCGAGCAGGTTGCCGCACGCATCGAAGCGCAGGCGACGGGCCTCGGCATCGCTCCGACCACGCTCATTCAGTCGCTCATCAGCGGTCAATTCGAGAACGGCGCGACCCAGCGGGGCGGTCTTGATCCCGCGGCGCTGGCGAAGCTTGGCGAAAAACTCGACGCGCTCAGAAAGAGCTGCGAGCTGCTCGGACAGACGGAATCCGAACGTTACGGTCAACTGCTGTTCGAGGTGGTCAAGACCCGTTCGGCCCTCTTCCACTCGCTTGACCAGAATCTCAGCGCTCCCGTCGTGGACGAGATCATCGAGGCGTCGGAGAAGAGCGCTCAGCAGTACATCACCCGGCTTGCCGGAGCGGCGGAGGCCAAGCAATGAGGCCCCACATCCGTCGAGCGGTCGGATGGCGAACCGAAACCGCATCGCTTTCGGTCTGGACGCAATTTGCCGCACGGGCACTTGCCGTCACGGTTACGCTGTGGGCGGTTCTGACTCTTGCCATGGTCTGGATCTGGACCGGCCGCTACGGCGGCCCGGCCGCTCACAACTATTTCGGCACCTGGATACTGACGTGGTTCTTTACCGAAGAGATACCGCTGCCGTTCGGTTCGGTGGCGTACCGCGGCGGACGCTACACGATCCCGAGCATGTACCGGTTCCTCTGCTACAAGTATTACCTCGGCGGCTCGTTCCCCGGCTGGTTTTGGCACTACGCGTGGTGGGGATTGTTCCTAACTCTGCTCATCATGGGGGTGATCATCATCGTTTTCTTCGGGCCGGAACGAGATCCGACCGAGGATCGCTATGTGCGCGGTGCCAACGTCACTTCAACCCGCCGCCTGGGCCGCGCCCTTTCGGGCGACGGCATCGAGGTCGGCGGCATCCGCATTCCGCGTATGCTTGAATCACAGCATTTCCTATTCGTAGGCGCGCCTGGCTCGGGCAAGTCCACCGCCATCAGGCACATGCTGCGGCAGATCGCCGCGCGCGGAGAAACAGCCGTGGTCCTGGACCCGGAGTGCGAGTACGTGCCGGAGTTCTACCGCTCTGGTCGCGGCGACTTGATCCTGAATCCGGTCGATGCGCGCTGCCCGGCTTGGTCACCGTGGTGGGAGCTCAGACCGGGGAGCGAAGCGACGGAGGCCGAAGCGTTGGCCGCGGCGCTCATCCCCGACCCGCCCAATATGTTTGGCCAGAGCGGCGGTGACTTTTTCTTCCGCCAGTCGGCGCGCACGTTGATCGTCGGGCTGCTCGACGGCATCGGGTCGCGCGAGCCGGGCGACATCCCGAAGTTGCTCGCGCTGCCGAGGCAGAAACTCAAGGAGTCGCTTCGGGGCACGACCGCCGAGGCGCTTATCGATCCCGGTGCGCACGAGCAGGGCGCCGGCATCGTCGCCACGGCCTACAACGCGACCAATTCCTTCCGCCATCTTCCCGCGCCAAGCGAGCGGACGTGGAGTGCGCTTGAATGGGCGCAAGCCCGCCAGGGATGGCTGTTCCTGACCTCGACCGAAGATTCGCGCGACGCAGCGCTGCCGCTGCAAAGCGTTTGGCTCGATTGCATCATCCGCCGCCTGATGGCGGCGCAGGATCGGCGCGAACAGGTGTGGATCATCGCCGATGAGATTCCGGTGCTGAAACGCCAAAGCCAGCTTGAGGCGTTGGTCGTGCGCGGGCGTAAACGCGGACTCTGCGCGATTCTCGGCTTTCAGGCGATTACCCAGCTTCGAGCGATTTATGGTCACGAGCAAACCGCAACGCTCGCCGCGGCGCCGGCGACCAAACTGATTCTGCGCACCGGTGAGTCTGAGACGGCGCGCTGGTCGAGCGCCCAAATCGGCGAGCGCGAAGTCACCCGAGCGGAAATCGGCGCCAACACCGCGCTTAGAGACTCGCGCGACAGCTTCAGTATACACCCGCATCGAGTGACGGAGAGCGCCGTGCTTGGTAGCGAGATTCTGCTCCTGCCGCCGTTCGAGGGCTATCTCTGCATCACTGGCCATCATCGCGCGCGGGTGACCATACCCTATTTGGCTGCAGTAGGACGCCGGCCCGGCTTTGTTTCCAGAGTCGCAACTCTCACGGGGAATGAGTTGCCTGCGATCGTAAATAGTAGCGGCAAGGTTCCGGTCCAGAGCGATCGAGACAACGGCCCGGCTCCGCGCCCAGTCGTGCCTGCGGCGAGCCGCCTTCGAGCTTGAACTATGCTGGTAATGTCCAAAGGGGCGTTGAGCGCCGCGCAGGCCGAGACCTACTACGAAGAGAAATACTCGCAGGACGACTACTACACCGAAAAGCGCGGTGTCGTCGGCAAGTGGTTCGGCGAAGGCGCCACCGCCCTTGGGCTCGCGGGCGAGATCGCGTCGGAGGATTTCCGCGCCGTGCTGCACGGCCTGCGGCCTTCAACCGGCGAGGTCATAGTCCGCACCGCTAACGGCCGCAGCGAAAGACGCGCCGGATGGGACGCCACCTTCAACGCACCCAAGTCCGTCAGCATCCAGGCGCTGGGCGGCGGCGACGTGCGACTTGCTGACGCCCATCGCATCGCCGTCACTCGTGCGCTTGCCGAGCTTGAGCGCTACGCACTCTCGCGCCAGCGCGGCGGCAGCGAATGGGTTGTAACCGAAAACATCGTGGCGGCCCGCTTCGACCATATCGCCGCGCGGCCGGCTAAAGGCGCCGATGACGGCTATGGTCCCGATCCGCACCTCCACACCCATGTCGTCGTCGCCAACATGACCCGGCGTCCCGACGGTCAATGGCGCGGCCTCGACCCGGTCGAAATTTATCGCTCCCAAGCGTTCGCGACAGCCGTTTACCGATCCGAGCTTGCACGAGAAGTGCAGAATCTTGGCTACCGCATCGACGTAACCGGAGCCGACGGGCGCTGGGAGCTTGAGGGTTACACGCGCGAGCAGGTGATGGCGTTCTCGCGTCGGCGTCAGGACATCGAGGCGGAGATGGAACGCCGAGGCGTAAACGGCGCCGCAGCCGCGCAGAACATCGCCCATCAGAGCAGACTTTCGAAGGACGCCCGTAGCGAAGATGAGCTTCGCGCCGAATGGCAAACGCGCGCGCGCCATTACGGGATCGCAATCGAACGCGTTGCTGACGAGGCGCACACACGGGGTCCGCTCGCATTCGAGAAGCAGGAATCCGTCACGGAGTCGCTTCGTTACAGCGTTGCTCACAACATCGAGCGTGAAGCGGTCATCGATCGCCGCGCACTAGAGACCGTCGCGCTTCAGCACGCGATGGGCAAAGCCGATCTCTCCCGCGTACGCGATGAGCGCGAGCGCGCCGAACGAAGCGGCCGACTCATCCGCGCGAGCGCTGCGGTCTTTTCGTCTCAAGGCGCATACACCACGCCCGAGATGATCGCGCTGGAGCGCGACAACCTCGACTTCATGCTCGCGGGGCAACGCCGAATACACCCCATCGCGAATACCGACCAGGTTCAGGCGTGGGCGAACAGAAAAGGACTGCTCGCCGACCAGGCGGAGGTGGCGAAGCTTACCCTGACAGCGACCGACTGGCTCACGGCGATCGAAGGGCGCGCCGGCAGTACCAAGACCACGACAGTCGCCGCGATTCGAGAATTTGCCGAAGGGCACGGCTATTCGGTGTACGGCTTCGCGCCGACCACTCGCGCCATCAAGGCCCTGTCTGAAGCCGGTCTCCCCGCCCGCACGGTGGCGAGCCTGCTGGAAAACAGACTTCCCGAGCCAAGCCAGCGGCAACTTTGGATGATTGATGAGTCAAGCCTGCTCGCAACCCGCCAGGTCAACCGCCTGCTACGCAAAGCGCGCGAGGCCGGAGTCGAGCGCATTGTCTTCGTCGGCGACCAGCATCAGCATCACGCCATCGAGGCCGGAAGGCCTGTCTATCAGATGCAGCAGGCTGGAATGGCTGTTGCCCGGCTGGAAACCATCCGCCGCCAGCGCGACCCACAACTGCGCGAGGCGGTCGGGTTTGCGGCGGCGGGCAAGATCGCCGATGCGCTCACGCTGCTCGACCGGCAGCGTCGCATCCGCGAGATAGCGGATATCGGCGAGCGCCACCACGCGATTGCTGTGGAGTACTCCGTCGCGCACGCGGCGGCAGAGCGCGTGCTGGTCGTAAGCCCCGCCAACATCGAACGTAGGCAGCTCAATACCGCGATCCGCGAAGCCCTGAGAGCGCGTGGCCATGTCGCTTCGCAGGGCGTCGACCAAACCATCTTTGTGAGCCGCGACCTTACGCGCCCGCAACGGCGTCAAGCGCACAGCTACGAGATCGGCGACGTTATCCGTTTCACTCGCGGGAGCAAGAAGAGGGCGCTCGAGAAGGGCAGCTATGCCAGCATCGAAGCGGTTGACCGCGACGCCAACCGGCTTGTGGTCCACACCGCCGATGGCCAACGCATCGCCTACAATCCGCGCCGACTCTCTGGCGTCGAAGTGTTCCGCCGTGAGCAACGCGTTTTCGCCAAGGGCGATCGGATTCAGTTCCGCGCTCCTGACCGGGCGCTTGGGATAGCCAATGGCGAGTTCGCTACTGTCGTAGCAATCGACCACCGCAAATTCCTACTCCGCTTGGACGGCGGACGCGAGGTCACTGCGGCAGTCCAAAGACTCCGGCACATCGACTACGGCTACGCCTCGACCTCACACTCAAGCCAAGGCGCCAGTGTCGATCGCGTCATCGTACACGTGGACACCAACCGCTCGCCCGAACTGGTGAACCGCAAGCAGTTTTACGTCTCTATCAGCCGGGCACGGAATGCGGTGAGTCTGTACACAGACGACCGTGCCAGACTTTCCTTGGCGGTGGGGCGTAATCGCGAGAAATCACTCGCGCTGGAGCCCGTTCGCCCCAGTCTTCAGCACGGGATCAAAGTTATTCCCGAACGCGCCCTCCATAACCTCCACCAAGACCATGGAATGCGAAGATGAGAACCGGTTGGAACAGATCTGTTCGCTACATCGAATCCAAGCCGCGATCGACAGGCCCATTTGTGGCTTGTCGCGGCGCGCAGCCCTTGGCCAGCGAAGAACCGCTGGCCAGCGTGCCGCCAAGCGCCGCGACTGCGCATCCCAAAATCTTACCCTTGCCCGCCCTCGCCACCAGCACTTTTTCCCGTCGCCCTCAATCCGCAGTTGAAGGGCGACGGGGAAAAGTGCCCACGCAAAGCCATCTGATCGTCTCCGAGGATTGCGCGAAAGCATTTGCAGGAGGCCCAATCGACTCTCAATGGCACTCCGCATGCTTTCTTGACGTTCGATCGCAGAACTTGACCCATGTACGAAAACTAGCTATATAGCTACATCTGAAATATGGCCATTCCACAGACGACGCTCCAAGCAATTCTCGCCGCGGCTCTGAGCACAAGCATGAAACGCGACTTTCGACACTACACCTCAGCGCTACAGCTTCGGCGGACGATGCACGGCGCCACCACTGGCGACGCGAATGCTTGTGGCGAGTCTCGAAATGGCTGGCATGACCTGACGGGAGTGACGGTGTTATGGATCGCGAGAAGAGATTCAGCAACGAGAAACTCGGTTGGACGTTTGAGGAGTTGGCACGCAGTCTGAGCGTGTCGGTGCCGTTTCTACGCCTTGAGGTGAAGCGCGGTCGGCTCAAGGCTGCGCATCTCGGGCGGCGAGTTGTCCTGCTCGACAGTGATGTGCGCCGCTATCTGGCGGAGGCGAGTGACCGGGCGGCGTAAGCCCGCATGTTCGTAAGTCGAGGTAGAAGCGACGATGAGCGTTTACAAGCGCGGCCAAACTTATTGGTACAAGTTCCTCTTTCAAGGACAGTTGATCCGCGACTCTGCGAAGACCAACTCGAAGACTGTCGCCCGAGAAGCCGAACGAGCGCGCCGGCGGGAGTTGGAACTGGCAGTCAACCGCATTCCGAAGCGCGACCGAACGCCACTGTTCGGAATTGCGGCGCGTGAGTGGCTGGCGTCAAAGAGTACCTTGGCGCCAAAGAGCCTTGAAAGATTTCAGCACCATGTTGCGACGCTTACCGTCGAGTTCGGGCAGCGCTTGATCTGCGATATTACAGCCGATGATGTCCTGAGGTTGCGAAGTAAGCGAATTTCCGAAGGTCTCGCGCCGCGCACGGTCAACTACGAGATCGCGGCGCTCAGAGGCATCTTGAAGTCCAAGGGCTTTTGGGGCGCCGTTCTGGACGAGCTCGAACGTCGAGGCATCAAGAAATTACCAGAACGGCACGATGTCGGGCGCGCCATCAGCTCTGCGGACGAACAAACACTCTTGGATGCGATCGCGACCAGCCGATCACCGGCACTGCTGCCCCTGTTCATACTTGCCATAGACACAGGCCTTCGGGCCTCTGAATTGAGGTCTCTCACCAGGCGCGATCTTTCTCTGGTCTGGGAAAATGGAACGATCCACCAAGGCGCGCTTACCGTCCCGAAGTCGAAGACCGATGCGGGAACCGGTCGACTGGTTCCTCTCACTTCCCGTGCTTGCGCTGTTCTGAGTCTATGGTTGTTGCGATTCCCCAATGCGGAGCAGGGCAGCTATGTTTTTCCGCGCCATCGGGTTGGCCTTGGCGGCGACGCCCGCAAGCCCTATATCTGGGACATCGATCTGAACCAACCGATTGGTGAATGGAAAAAGGCTTGGCGGCTTGCGTTCGAGGAGGCTGGAGTCCGGTACCGTTGGCACGATTGTCGGCACTCCTTCATTTCGCGCCTTGCCGAGAATCCTCACGTCAGCGAGGAAACCATCAAGTCACTAGCCGGTCATGTAAGCAAGCGGATGCTTGAGCGATACAGTCATATCAGAACCCAGGCCAAGCGCGATGCGATCGCAGTCCTGGACGGACGAAATTCTGACCTTGCGTGGGCACACGAGTGGGCGCAATCGAAGGCCGCGCAGAAGACGCGATCCTGACCACCTCAATTGCCCTCCGAAAAACAGCAGCCATCCCTCGATTTTCGACAAACGTCCCCTGATTTCGGGTGTCGCACCCCTGATTTGCTGTGTTTCGTCCGAAAGCTTTCAAAAGGGGAGGGCACAAAATTGGGCACACTCCACAGCCCACGGCCTCAAGAATTGCAAAAAGTCCTTGATTTCATTGGTGGGCGGTGCAGGTTTCGAACCTGCGACCCCCGGCTTGTAAGGCCGATGCTCTACCACTGAGCTAACCGCCCGCGGCCGAAATCCTGGGAGAAGGAAGCGGGCGCCTGCGTGGGTCATCGACACACGGGCGGCCCGATTGAACTTATTTGATCGAGGTCGCGCGAGCCGGTCACGAACCTGCCGGCGGCGCCGACGGCGCCGGCGCGGCGGCGGCGCCTTCGTTGAGCGAGTCCTTCAATTGCTTGCCCGGCTTGAACTTGGCCGAACGGCTTGCCGCAATCTCGATCGATTCGCCGGTCTTTGGATTGCGGCCAGTGCGCGCCTGCCGTTCCGACACCGAAAATGTTCCGAAGCCTGAGATGTTCACACGCTCGCCCTGGCGCAGCGCGGCGATGACGTCGTCGAGCACGATGTTAATTGCGCGTTCGGCATCGGCCTTGTTGAGGGGAAGCTTGTTCGACAGCGCCTCTATGAGTTCAGCCTTGGTCATATGTAACCTTCGGCGGTCTTCCCGAATATCCGCGACCGCACAATTTGAGCCGCGCGCTTCCGGTTGCCACCGGAATTCGCGGTGTCCCCCGCTCAGAACCTACGACAAGTTCGTGGATACAGTCGTATCGTCTTCGTCCCCCGGCGTCATTCGACCCTTCGGTTCCGGCTCGCGCAGGAACGCGAGGTCGCTGTCGCCCTTGCCCGGCTTGAAGAACGTATCCGGGTCGGCCAGCACCAGCGCGTGCTTGAGCACTTCGTCCATGTGCTCGACCTGAATCAAGCTGATGCCCTTCAGGATCTGCGGAGGGATCTCCTCGATGTCCTTGTCGTTATCCCTGGGTATCAGGACCGTCTTGATGCCGCCGCGATGCGCCGCGAGCACCTTCTCCTTGAGTCCGCCAATCGGCAGCACCCGTCCGCGCAGCGTGATTTCGCCCGTCATCGCAAGGTCGTTGCGAACCGGCGAGCGCGTGAGCGCCGACACCAGCGCGGTCGCCAGCGTGATTCCCGCCGACGGCCCGTCCTTGGGAATGGCGCCTTCGGGAACGTGGATGTGAATGTCGATCCGGTGATAGAAGCCGCGATCGAGGCCGAGCACTTCCGCCCGCGAACGCACGTATGAAAGCGCAGCCTGCGCCGATCTCCTGCATCACGTCGCCGAGCTGGCCGGTGATGGTGAGCTTGCCGCGTGCCCGGAACGATCGTCACCTCGACGCTGAGCAACTCGCCGCCGAGCTCGGTCCACGCCAGCCCGGTCGCCACTCCCACCTGCGGCTCGGTCTCGGCCGTGCCGTAGCGGAACTTCGGCACGGCCGAGGTACTTGCCCAGGCTCGAGCTCGAAACCTTGACGTGCGCGTTGCGATCGGTCTTGACGACTTCGACCGCGACCTTGCGGCAGATCGAGGCGAGTTCGCGCTCGAGATTTCGCACCCCCGCTTCGCGCGTGTAATGGCGGATGATGCCCTGGATTGCGCCGTCGGAGACCTCGATGTTCTCCGGCCGTCAGCCCGTTGGCCTCCTGCTGCTTCTTCAACAGGTACTTCTTGGCGATATTGAGCTTCTCCGATTCCGTGTAGCCGGGGATCCGGATGATCTTCCATCCGGTCCTGGAGCGGCCGCGGGATGCGGTCGAGCGTGTTCGCCGTCGTGATGAACATCACTTTCGACAAATCGTAATCGCAGTCGAGATAGTGGTCGTTAAACGTGCAGTTCTGCTCGGGATCGAGAACTTCGAGCAGCGCCGACGACGGATCGCCGCGGAAGTCGGTGGACATCTTGTCCACTTCGTCGAACAGGAGCACGGGGTTGGACGATCCGGCCTTGCGAATCGACTGGATCACCTTGCCCGGCAGCGCGCCGATGTAGGTCCGGCGATGGCCGCGGATTTCCGCTTCGTCGCGCACGCCGCCAAGCGACACGCGCACGAATTTGCGTCCGGTCGCGCGCGCGACCGACTTGCCCAGCGAGGTCTTGCCGACGCCCGGAGGTCCGACCAGGCACAGGATGGGCCCCTTCATCTGGCCGACCAGGGTCTGCGACCGCGAGGTATTCGAGGATGCGCTGCTTGACCTTCTCCAGGCCGTAATGATCTTCCTCGAGAACGCGCTCGGCTTCCTTGATGTCGAGCTTGTCTTCGGTGTACTCGAACCACGGCAGCGCCAAGGAACCAATCGAGGTAGTTGCGCACGACGGTCGCCTCGGCCGACATCGGCGACATCATCTTGAGCTTCTTGATCTCGCGCTCGCACTTCTCGCGGGCCTCGGCGGGCATCTTCTTCTGCCGAAGTTTTTCTTCCAACTCCTGGATCTCGTTCTTGAATTCGTCCTTCTCGCCGAGCTCCTTCTGAATCGCGCGCATCTGCTCGTTGAGGTAGTACTCCTTCTGGCGTCTTCTCCATCTGCTTCTTGACGCGCGAGCGGATGCGCTTTTCGACCTCGAGGATTTCGAGCTCCGAGCGCATGTAGCCGAGGATCTTCTCCAGCCGCTCGGCCGGGTTGGTCGATTCGAGCAGCGCCTGCTTGTCTTCGAGCTTGATCCCGAGATGTCCGACCAGCTTGTCGGCCAGGAACGCGGGATCGTCGACCGCCGCGATCGAGGTTACCATCTCGGGCGGAATCTTCTTGTTGAGCCGCGACGTAGTTGTCGAAGGTCGAGACCACCGAGCGCATCAGCGCCTCGACTTCGGTCGTACGCTCGCTGACTTCCTCGATCTCCTCCGCCTCGACCTGGAAATATTCCTCGTCGGCGACGTAGCGGATCACGCGCGCGCGCTTCTTGCCTTCGACCAGCGCCTTGACCGTCCCGTCGGGCAGGCGCAAGCAGCTGCACGACGACGCCGAGCGTGCCGACCGTGTATAATGTCGTCGGGGCGCGGGCTCGGCCACTTTGGCGTCCTTCTGCGTCACCAGCAGAATCGGGGTCTTCTTGGCCTCGGCGGCTTCCAGAGCCTTGATCGACTTCTGGCGTCCGACGAAGATGGGATAGACTTCGTGTGGGAAAACGATCAGTTCGCGCAACGGGAACAATGGCACCACGTTCGTCGTTGCATCGCGATTGTCTTTCTTGTCATTGCGAAAAAGCATCTTGTAAATCTCGAGTCTCCCGGGCTATGCGGTTTCGGCGGTCTTTTGATAGACCAGCAGCGGCTGCTCCTTCTGAGTAACCACTTCCTCCGAGATTAACACCTCCTTGATGTTCGGCTGCGAGGGGATTTCGTACATCAGGTCCACCATGATTGCCTCCATGATGGCGCGCAGTCCGCGAGCGCCCGACTTGCGCTTGAGCGCCTCGCGCGCGATCGCGCGCAGCGCACCCTGCGTGAATTTCAGGTGAACGTTCTCCATGTCGAAGAGCTTCTGATACTGGCGCACCAGCGCATTCTTCGGCTCGGTCAGGATTCGCACCAGCGCTTCCTCGTCCAACTCGCCCAGCGTCGCGATCACGGGCAGGCGGCCGACGAACTCCGGAATCAATCCGAACTTGAGCAGGTCCTCCGGCTGCACTTCATATAGAAGCTCGGAGACCGTCTTGGGATCGCGATGCGTCAGGTCGGCCCGAAAGCCCATCGTCTTGCCCGAGATGCGCCGCCGGATGATGTC
Organism: Binataceae bacterium (SeqCode); assembly: GCA_963803045.1. GTDB lineage: Bacteria > Desulfobacterota > Binatia > Binatales > Binataceae > Binatus. Next base: position 18,624 of record CAWDLC010000010.1, read on the forward strand.
GTCCAGGCCGACGAACGCGCCGCCGCAGATGAACAGGATGTTGGTCGTGTCGACCTGCAGGAACTCCTGCTGCGGATGCTTGCGGCCGCCCTTGGGCGGCACCGAGGCCATCGTGCCCTCGATGATCTTGAGCAGCGCCTGCTGAACGCCTTCGCCCGATACGTCGCGCGTGATCGACGGGTTGTCGCCCTTGCGCGCAATCTTGTCGATCTCGTCGATGTAAACGATGCCGCGCTGGCAGCGCTCGATGTCGTAGTCGGCGTTCTGCAGCAGCGACAGGATGATGTTCTCGACGTCCTCGCCGACGTAGCCGGCCTCGGTCAGCGAAGTCGCGTCGGCGATCGTGAACGGCACCTGCAGGAAGCGCGCGAGGGTTTGCGCCAGCAGCGTCTTGCCGACTCCGGTCGGGCCAATCAGCAGGATGTTGGATTTCTGCAGCTCGACGTCGCCGGTCACCATCTGCGAGTCGATTCGTTTGTAGTGATTGTGGACCGCGACCGAGAGAATTTTCTTGGCGCGCTCCTGTCCGATCACGTACTGGTCGAGCACCCGCTTGATTTCGGCGGGCTTGGGCACCGCGGAGCTTTGGCTGAACGCTTCCTCGCTGTCGGTCTCCTCGGCGATTATGTCGTTACAGAGGTCGATGCATTCGTCGCAAATATAAACCGTCGGGCCGGCAATCAGCTTTCGAACTTCGTCCTGGCTCTTTCCGCAAAAGGAGCAAACCAGGTTGCCGGAGCGGTCGTCATGCTTGGCCATACTGCCTCCCGCGGCTCACTTGGAGGACCTCCGGCTAACGATTATCTCATCAATCAGTCCGTATTCAACCGCTTCTTGCGGCGACATGAAATAATCGCGATCGGTATCCTTCTCGATCTTTCGCAGATTCTGTCCCGTATGCTTCATTATGATGTTGTTGAGTTCCTCCCGCGCGCGCAAAATCTCCTTCGCGTGTATTTCGAGGTCGCTCGCCGGACCCTGCATCCCGCCCATCGGCTGATGCAGGATGATTCGCGAATGCGGAAGCGCATAGCGCCGTCCCTTCGCACCCGCCAGCAGCAGGATTGCGCCCATGCTGCCCGCCTGCCCCATGCACAGCGTCGAGACCGGAGGCCGGATGAACTCCATCGTGTCGTAAATCGCCATTCCGGCCGTCACCGATCCGCCCGGCGAATTGATGTAAAAATTGATCTCTTTTTCGGGATCTTCGGACTCTAGGAACAGGAACTGAGCCGTGATCAGGTTGGCGACGTCGTCGTTGACTTCGGTGCCGAGAAAAACGATGCGGTCTTTCAGCAGGCGAGAGTAGATGTCATAGGCCCGCTCTCCGCGCCCGGTCTGTTCGACGACAATCGGTACCAGGTTGCTCATAAGTCCGATCCGCGCCGCAGCCAGGTTGCGACAATTGAGAGAAGGCCGCCGACGCCTTCAAATTGTAACGTCTCGGAAATGCGCGAGCAACCGGGCATCTGCTCCGAACAACGCAGCAGCGACGCTACTTCGGCTCAGATGCAGCACTTTCGCGCTTGGCGCGGCTCAAAATAAAATCCAGCGCCTTCTCCCGGCGCATCGATTGCCTCAGCGCCTCGCGATTTTCTTCCTTGCGGTAAAACTCGGCGGCGCGGTCACGATTGCGCCCGCTCTGCGTGACGATTGCCGCCACGCGCTCGCCCAGCTCCTCGTCATTGACCTCGATCTTTTCCTGCTCCGCGAGGGCGTCCACGATCAGCCCGGTGCGTGCGCGCTTCTCGGCCCCCGCCTTCAGGTCGTCGGCACTTTGCTTGACCCGCTCGCTCGCGTCCTCATGCGACAGGCCACCCGCTTCGAGCGTCTGATGAAATTCGGCTTCCATCGCATTGCGCTCGCGCGCGACCAGCGATTCGGGCAGCTCGACCGGATTGCGCTCGATCACGAGATCGAGCAGTCCCTGCCGCGCGCGCGCGTTGGCCTCCTGCTGGGCGTGCGCGAGCAGTTCGCCGCGAACGCGGGTGCGAAACGCCTCGAGGTTTTCGTCGCCGAGATCCTTGGCGAAGTCATCATCGACGGTCGGCAACTCGCGCCGGTAGATCTCCTTGGGCGTTGCGCGCCATTCGATCGTTTTGCCGGCGAGATCTTTCTGGCTGTAGTCGCCGGGGTAGGTCTTCGAGGTCTTGGTCTGCTTGCCAAGCTCGGCGCCCTTGAGCACTTCGTACACGCCGTGCGCGAGCGCGCGCTCGGAAACTTCTACCAGCCGATCGTCGGGGCGGGTGCTCGACAGCGGCTTGCCGTTCTCGAAGGCCTCGACCGAGGCGAGCGCGTAATCGCCGTCCTGCACGACCGTGCGATCCTCAATCTTCTTGAGCGTCGCCTGCCGCTCACGAAAACGCTCGATCGCTTCCGCGACTTGCTCGTCGGTGACCTCGACGGTGGACTCGGGCACCTTGAGACCCTCGTAGTCCTTGACCTCGATCTTCGGGCGGAGATCGAACGTCGCGCTGAACTTGAGCGACAGGTCTTTCTGCAGGTCGGTCTGTTCGGTGACGATTTCGGGCGCCGCCACGGGCTTGAGGTCGTGCTCCTCAAGCGCCTTGTCGGTGTATTCCCTGACGAGTTTTTGAATTACCTCGCCGCGGACCTGGTCGCCGAAAAATCGCTCGAGCAGATTGCGCGGGGCATGGCCGGGGCGGAAGCCCTTGAGCACAACGCCGCGTTTGAGTTCGTTGAATGCGCGATCCAGCTCGTGCTTGATTTCGTCGGGCTCGACTTCAATCGTGAGTTTGCGCCGGAGACTGCTGGGTTCTTCGATATTTACATTCATGAGGGTTTAACCTTTACAGATAAACATACGGCGGTCGTGTGGATCAACCGAGGAACTCGAAGCAGCGTCAAGGCGAGCACCAGAATCCGCGATTGTTCGCCGCGCTCAGATCTCTGGTGTCATCCCGAGCGGAGGCTGCCGGAGCCGAGGGACCGGGGAAGCGAGCATGCGAGGGCAACGCGCAGAAGGGCATCCAGGAATTTGGACCCTCACCCGCGCCGGAGGCGCGGCCTCTCCCTGTCAGGGCGAGGCTGGAGCCGGGGTCCCTCCGCTTCGGTCGGGATGACACAAAATAAGCGGCGAAAGATTCCGGCGGACGTCCCGTTCGAGCACCTCGCCGATAACTGGACTTCGTATTCAGGAAAATCTAAAGTGCGCCAGATACCCAGACGGTAATCGCCCGGCTATGAACGGCGCGATTCAATTGCACAGCGGGCGGCGCCCTTAAACAAACCTCGACCTTTTCAGGAGACTCGGATTGCGATGAGCGAATCGAATATCGTTCTGCCCACCTTAACCAGCGGACAGGTCATGATCCTGTGGATGGTGCTGGTCTCGGCGCTGGTCGCGCTGGCCTACGGAGTTGTGTTGATACGCGTGGTGCTGGCCGCCGACCCCGGACCAAAATCGATGACCGACGTCTCCGACGCGATCGAACTCGGCGCGATGGCGTACCTCGGACGCCAGGTCAAAACCATGATCTGGTTCGTCGCCGCCATCTTCATCGCGTTGTTCCTCATGTATCGCAACGTCTATCAAGGGCTGACCCTGCCGCTGGGCATCTCGATCGCCTTCCTGATGGGCGTCACCGCTTCCTACGGCGCCGGTTACGTCGGGATGTGGCTGGCGGTCAAAGGCAACGTCCGCAGCGCCAACGCCGCGCTGACCAGCTTCAAGAGCGCGATGGAACTGGCATTCAAGGCGGGCGGAGTCTCGGGGATGTTCACGGTTGGCCTGGGGTTGCTCGGCGCGACGATCATCTTCCTGGTGTTCCGCGAAAACGCGATGAAGGTGCTGGTCGGCTTCGGCTTCGGCGGCTCGCTGGCCGCGCTGTTCATGCGCGTCGGCGGCGGAATCTACACCAAGGCGGCTGACGTCGGCGGCGACCTGGTCGGCAAAATCGAGCAGGAGTCTCCCGGAAGACGACCCGCGCAATCCCGCTACGATTGCCGATAATGTCGGCGACAACGTCGGCGACTGCGCCGGTATGGCGGCCGACGTCTTCGAGTCCTACGAGGTGACGCTGGTCGCCGCGATCATCCTGGCGGCCTACGCGCTGCAGGAGTCGGACTTTATCGCCGCCTATGGCCAGTACGCGGGCGCGTTCGCCGTCAAACTGATCATGTTCGCGTTGATCCTGCGCGGCGTCGGCGTGTTTTCCTCGATCATCGGAATCATGGCGGTGCGCGTGCCGGCCGGCAAAATGCGTCGATCCGATGCGCCCGATCAACATCGGCTACATCACCTCGGCGATCGCATCCGTGTTCGGATTCTTCGTCGTCAACTATTTGTACCTCGACGACCCGCGCACCGGCGCGACCGACTGGCGCTTCGCCTGCTGCGCGTCGCTCGGGATCATTCTCGCCGTCGTGACGCTGTGGCTCACCAACTATTTCACGCATCCGGACAAGGGCCCAGTCACTGAAACCGCGATGGCGGCGCGCACCGGCCCGGCAACTTTGATCCTGTCGGGCATGGCCGAGGGCCTCGAGTCGTCGGTCTGGGCGCTGCTTGTGATCGCAGCCGCAATCATCGGCGCGATGGCGATTTTCCACGAGTCGCTCGCGCTCCAGTTTTACGGAATCGCGCTGACCGGCCTCGGCCTGCTCACCACCACCGGCTTCATCCTCGCGATGGACACCTACGGGCCGATCACCGACAACGCCCACGGCATCTTCGAGATGGGCGGAATCCATCAGGAGGAGGCGTCCAAGACGCTGTCCTGGATGGACGCGATCGGCAACACCACCAAGGCTCTGACCAAGGGCCTGGCGATTGCGACCGCGGTGCTGGCGGCAGTCTCGCTGTTCCGCTCCTTTATCGATGAAGCTCATCTCGGCGCGATTGGCGTGCAAATCAACATGCCCACCGTGTTCGTGGGCCTGATGATCGGCGGCGCGGTGCCGTTCCTGTTCAGTTCATTTGCGATTAAAGCGGTCAGCCGCGCGGCCTATCAGATCGTGTTCGAGGTCCGCCGCCAGCTTCGCGACGCATCCGGGGATCATGGAGGGGAAGGAGCTGCCCGACTACGGCGCGTGCGTCGATATCGTCACGGCAGCTTCGCAGAAAGAACTGCTGGGGCCTGGAATCCTTGCGATTTCCTCGCCCTTGCTGGTCGGTTTCGGTCTTGGGGCGGGCGCACTTGGCGGCTTCCTCGGCGGCACGATCCTGACCGGCCAGTTGATGGCGGTCTTCATGTCGAATGCGGGCGCGAACTGGGACAACGCCAAGAAAAAGATCGAGGACGGATTCCTGGGCGGCAAGGGCACCGACGTGCACAAAGCTTCCGTGGTGGGAGACACCGTCGGCGATCCATTCAAGGACACGGCGGGCCCTGCGCTGAACCCGATGATCAAGGTGATGAACCTCGTTGCGATTCTCGCGGCGCCGTTCACCACGGTTGCGCTCGGCGGTGTGACGCTGGTGCGCGTCGCGGTGGTGTTGCTGGCGATCGTCGCGCTTTCGATCGCGGTCACCTTCTCCAAGCGCGGTTCGATCGCGGAAGAGAGCCTCGCTATCGAGACCAAGCAGGCCGCCTGAGCGGATTTCACAGCTCGCATTGCTTGAAGGGCCGGACGCATTGTCGTCCGGCCCTTTTCTTTTTGCCTCGTTTGCCAATCTTCCGTATCTTTGCGGTCGCCCTTATGGCACTTATGGCAATCGAATATCGGGCGCATGGGCGATTCTTACAGATACAAACCGCTTAGCTACTTTGCGCTGGCATTCGTTCTGAGCTGGGTGCCCTGGTCGTTTGCTGCGCGCTACAGCTACCAGGGCGCAATGGACCTATACAGCAATCTGTTCGCGCTGCTTGGCCTGCTGGGGCCTTTTTTTGCAGCCCTGATCATGATCCGGAGGTCAGGGAGCCGGGACCTGAAGCACGATTTCAAGGAGAGACTTGTCAATCTCAGGCTCATCAGAGCCGGCTATATCCCGGTCATCTTGCTGCTGATGCCGTTTGCGTTGTTGCTCTCGACATGGGTGTCGGTTGGTGTTGGCCGATCCGCCGCCCAGTTCCGCTTTTCGGGCGGATTGGTGACTATGCTGCCGATCATCCTTCTTGCCCCCATCTTCGAAGAGCCGGATGGCGAGGCTACGGAATGGACAGCCTGCGAGCAAAATTCGGCATGATGAGGGGGACTCTGTGGTTCGGTCTGTTATGGGCGATGTGGCACGTTCCCCTGTTCTTCATCGATCACACCTATCAGCACGGGCTGTGGATTAGCAGCCCGATTTACATCGCCAATTTCTTCGTCAGTGTCATCCCCGCAGCCATCCTCATGAACTGGGTATACTACAAGAACAATCGAAGCATCGTAGCCGCGATCCTGTTCCATATGGCAGTGGATGCAACGTCGGAGGCGTTCCAAACCGAACAATTTACCAAATGCATTGTGACCGGTGTGTTGTTGTTCATTTCGATCCTGGTCGTCGCGGGCAACAGAGCATTGTTCTTCGCAGCAGGGGCCCCGGTCCCTGCACCTGAGCAGGGACTTTCTGTGTGAACCGGATTGAGTACGGAGCAGAGCGCATGGAAATCGGCTGGATCGGAACCGGAATAATGGGCGCGCCGATGGCGCGACGATTGCTGCTCGGGGGCAATCGCGTCCGCGTCTTCAATCGCTCAGCCGACAAGGCGCGAGCACTCGCCCCTGACGGCGCGATCGTCGCCGCCGACGCGGGCGCGTGCGTCGCGGGCGCCGATGTCGTGTTCATCATGGTGCCCGACACGCCCGACGTGGAGGCGACCGTCGCGAAGATCGAGCCCGCACTGAAGAGCGGGCAGCTCGTCGTCGACATGAGCACTATTTCGCCGATGGCGGAGCGCAGGATCGCATCGCGGCTGAGGCCGGCCGGCGTCGATTACCTCGATGCGCCGGTGTCGGGCGGCGACGTCGGCGCACGCGAAGGCACGCTCGCGATCATGGTTGGCGGGGACGCGCCGGCGTTCGGGCGTGCGCGTCCGCTGTTCGAGCTGCTGGGCCGCCGGATCACGCACATGGGCGCGTCGGGCGCGGGCCAGATGACCAAGCTTGCCAATCAGATCGCGGTCGCGCTTGCGCTGGAGGCGGCGGCCGAGGCGATCAAATTCGCGCAAGCCGGCGGTCTCGAGGCGTCGCGGGTGGTCGAGGCTATCGGCGCCGGCGCGGCCGCGTCGTGGCAGCTATCGAATCTCGGTCCCAAGATTATAGCCGGCGATTATCGGCCCGGGTTCTTCATCAAGCTGATTCGCAAGGACCTCCGCCTGGTGGCCGAGGCGGCGCGTGAATCGGGCCTCGCGCTGCCCGGACTTTCGCTGATGGCCTCGATGTTCAACGCGGCCGCGGCGCTCGGTCACGATCTCGACGGAACCCAGGCGGTCGCGGCGGCACTCGACAGAGTGGCGGACGTGAAGTAGTAGCAGAGTCGAACCCGGATTTTTGGAGGCCAAAAAAATGGCAGACCATCTGCTCACCGAACTGAAAGGGCGCGTCTTTTACCTCACGATGAATCGGCCCGGCACGCTCAACGCGATGAGCGACGAGATGATAGCCGGGCTGGTGGACAACCTGACGCGTGCCGCGACCAATCCCGAGATAGGTGCCGTCGTGCTGACGGGAGCGGGGCGCGGATTCTGCTCGGGCGGCGATCTCGGCGCGATGCGCGAACGCTACCAGGGCGCAGGCACGAGCGCGGGCGCGGCGCAGACGATCGAGGATCGCGTCGCGGAACTGCGGCGCGGCGAAGAGGCCTCGCTGATACTGCACGAGATGGCGAAGGTGACGATCGCGGCGGTCAACGGACCGGCGGCCGGCGCCGGGCTCAGCGTCGCGATGGCCTGCGACATCAGGATCGCGTCGGACGCGGCGCGTTTCGGCACCGCGTTCGCCAAGGTCGGTTTCTCGGGTGATTACGGCGGCACCTGGTCGCTGACGCGGCTGGTCGGGTCGGCCAAGGCGCGCGAATTATTTTTTTTGGCCGACGTGATCGGCGCGGACGAGGCGCTCCGGATCGGACTGGTAAATCGCGTCGTGCCGGCGGCGTCGCTTCGCGACGAGGTGGATGCGATCGCGTCGCGAATCGCCAACGGTCCGACGGTCGCCTACGGCTACATGAAGGCGAATCTCAACGCCGCGATCAATCACGAGTTCCACGAGCTGCTCGACCGCGAGGCGTGGGGGCAAACTATGACCGCCAGGACCCAGGATCATCGCGAGGCCGTCAAAGCGTTTCTCGAGAAGCGCCCGCCGACGTTTAAGGGCAGATAGCAGGGGCCAGCCTCTTACGGCAAATGGAAAATAATTGTAGCCTTTCGGGAATGCGAAACCCACACTGCGGTTCGCTGCCCGTCTGTTAAGAGAATCGGCACCGCCGCGTGGTGCGGGCTGACGGCCTGTTAGAGGGATAGGGGGAAAGAGAGATCCATCTTCGATAGGAGGTGTGCCCGAATGGACTTCAGGACGATCATCTACGATGCGCGTGAGCGCGTCGCGAAAATCACCATCAACCGCCCCGAGCGGATGAACGGCTACAACGAGACGATGGTCAAGGAAATGTGCGCGGGGATCGATCTCGTGCGCCAGGACGACGAGATCCGCGTGTTGATCATCACGGGCAGCGGACGCGCGTTCTGCGCCGGCGGCGATATCAGCGGCGCGGCCGAGAGCCGCTCGCGATTCCAGGGGCATCCGATGGGTCATATGCTTGAGATGCGCGAAGGGTTCCATCAGCTCGTCCTGTCGTTGCATCGCTTCGACAAACCCGTAATCGCGGCGATTAACGGCGCGGCAGTCGCAGGCGGCCTGACGCTCGCGCTTTCGTGCGATTTTAGAATTGCCTCGGACCAGGCGCGGCTGGGGGACACCGCGCTCAAGTTTGCGCTGCTCTGCGATGAAGGCGGAGCGTACCTTTTTCCCCGCTTCATGGGGCTGGACCGCGCACTCAAGATGACGCTGCTGTCGGAAGTCTATGACGCCAAGACGGCGCTTGAACTTGGCCTGGTAACCGAAGTGGTGCCGCACGCGGAACTCGAGGCGCGCGTGAACGATTTCGCGCGGCGGCTGGTGGAAGGACCGCCGTTGGCAATAAGGCTGGCCAAACGCATGATGTACAAGCAGCGCGAGATGACGCTCGAGAATGCGCTCGAGGACGCCGCGCTCAACGTGATGATCACGAATCCGTCCGAGGACGTGCGCGAGGGCACGCGAGCCTTCCGCGAAAAACGCAAGCCGAATTTCAAGGGCAGGTGAGCTTCACTTTTCACTCACTTACAAGCCGCCGCCGTTACAGGAGACCTTCGTCCCCATGCCGATGAAGAAAAAAGACATCGAGAAGCTGCTCAAGAAACCGATCGTCGCGGTGGTCGCGGTCACCGCGCCCGACGGCGCGCCGCACGCCGTGCCGACCTGGTTCGAGTACGCCGACGGGCAAATCGTCTTTCACACCGGCGCAGAGTCGTTCAAGTACAAATGCCTGGTGCGCGATCCGCGAGTCACACTGGTGGTCGATACCAAGAAGGCGCCGTACAAGACGGTGGTCCTGAAGGGGCGCGCGACGCTCGAGGAAAAGATCGACGACAAGCGGACGGAGCGGATGGCGGTCGAGTACCTGGGCAAGAAACTCGGCAAGGCGTACGCGAAATCGTTCAAAGGCAACAAGGTCGTCGTCGTGACCTTCAAGCCGGCGCGCACGATCTCATGGGACTACGGGCAGGAGCGTCCATAGCGCATAAGGTACGGGCTTGGCATCGCGCGCACATGCGGTGACGGCGGCGGCTAAAATGCTTTGGGAAGTCCGGCTTGCTTGAGGACCGCGTTGGCCGTATGTCTCGACAAAATCTTGGCGTCGACCGTGAAATGTTTCTGGGTGACCCGGCTGAACCAAATTTCGTGATCGCCCTTTCCATGGCGGACGAAACTGCAGCCCGCAACTCTTAGCAGCTTCTTCAGTTTGGGAGTAAAACTTTGCGACACGCTGCGACTCCAGGCTTCCAACCTAAGCCGCACAGAGTACCGGGCATAGGGGAAAATTAAGTTTCCCCTAGTCGATCGCGCCTTAAGCTTGCAGCCGAAGCCGCTCGTGATATTCCGCGCGAATTTCGAAGGGAACGTCGAGGACGGCGCGACCACGCTTGCGATGCAATAGCCCGTTCGCTTCAAGAAGTTCCGGAATCATGACGCGAAGTTTTTTGATCAGCGCGTCAACATCTCGCGCTTCGGTAGCGAGTCCCGGAACGTCATCACTGGTAGCGACCCAGACCTTGGCTTCCGTGTCCCACGAAGCGTTAATTATGTAAGCGCGATTTTTCATTCTAAATGAGTGCCACCGCTGACATCCATTATCTCCGCTGACCTGCGTAGATTGTCAACGAAGCCTGAGCGAAACGTCTTGCGGCGCCGGCTGTTGCCGTCAATGCTTTCGACACGCCAATAGATCTGCGATAGTTGGATTAGTGGCACGACAGGTATCAAGCGATGCGGTTATCAAGGCGCTCGGGCACGTAAAGTATCCCGGTTATGGCGCCGACATCGTTGCGCTTGGAATCGTCGAGGATGCCGAGCCGGCGCAAAACGGCGGCTACGCGATCACGATTCGGCAGGTCACCGAGCGCGACGAGGTGATCCGGGAGCTGGCCGGGGAAATCCATCACGCGCTCGCCCACGACCTCGGCGTGCCCAGCGTCGAGCTCCGGGTGCATCGAATCGCAGCCGAGCTTGGCGAAAAAACCGGCCGCGTGCGGCTCGAAGGCACCAAGCACATAATCGCGGTGGGAAGCGGCAAGGGCGGAGTCGGCAAATCCACCGTCGCGGCAAACCTGGCGGTGGCGCTGGCGCGATTGGGCCTCGGCGTCGGCCTGCTGGACGCCGACATCTACGGGCCGTCGATCCCGATGATGTTCAACGCCGGCGATGAGCGGCCGAAGCCGGCGGGCGGACAGAATTTCCTGCCGATCGAAAAGTATGGAGTGAAGCTGATCTCGATCGGATTTTTCCTGGGCGAAAAGGCGCCGGTGATCTGGCGCGGACCGATGGTGATGGCGGCCGTGCGCCAATTCCTCAAGGACACGCTGTGGGGCGCCCAGGATTTTCTCGTCGTCGATCTTCCGCCCGGCACCGGCGACACGCAATTGACGCTCGCGCAGCAAGTCTGGCTCGACGGCGCCGTAATCGTGACGACGCCCCAGGAGGTTGCGCTGCTCGACGCGACGCGCGCGGTCAAGATGTTTCGGCAGGTGCATTGTCCGATTCTCGGCGTGGTCGAGAACATGAGCTATTTCGTCTGTCCCGATTGCGGCGAGCGCGACGAACTTTTTGGCCACGGCGGCGGCGAGCGGATGGCCGCGCAGGAAGGGACCCAACTGCTGGCGCGGATCCCGATCTATCCCGATGTGCGCCAGGCCGGCGACGACGGCAGGCCGATAACGATCGCCAACCCTGCGCATCCTGCGAGCGTGGCATTCATGGAACTCGCACGGCGGATTGCAAGCGCCGCGGCCGGCTGACAACTAACAACCAACAACTTGAAGTAAACACGTTTGGAGATTGCGAGAAGCAGAATGGCGAAGATTTTTGGAGCGGAATCGACGGCCGATGAGGTTCTTGAGGGTGTCGATCTTTCGGGCAAGCGGGTACTTGTGACAGGCGTCTCGGCCGGCTTGGGTGTTGAGACCGCCCGCGCGCTCGCCGCGCACGGCGCCACCGTGGTGGGCACCGCGCGCGATCTGACGAAAGCGCGGCGCGCGCTCGCGCAAGCATTCGGGCAAGAGCCGGGCAACACAACCGTAGATCTTGTCGAAGTGGACCTTGCTTCGCTCAGCAGCGTGCGCAAGGCGGCGAGCGATTTGTTGGCGCGCGCCAAACCCTTCGATGCGATTATCGCGAACGCCGGCGTGATGGCGTGTCCGCAGGGCAAGACGCAGGACGGCTTCGAGACGCAATTCGGAACCAATCATCTGGGGCATTTCGTGTTCGTCAATCGGCTCGTGCCGCTTCTGAATCGCGGCGCTCGAATCGTTACGCTCTCCTCGGCTGGTCATCAACTCAGCGATGTCAACCTTGAAGATCCGAATTTCGAGCGGACTCCTTATCAGCCCTTTATCGCGTACGGCCGCTCGAAGACGGCAAATATTCTATACGCGGTGGCTCTCGACAGCAGGCTTAAGGGACGCGGCGTGCGCGCAACCTCAGTGCATCCTGGCGGAATCCAGACCGAGCTCGGCCGGCATCTCACGCCTGAACTCAGGGCGCAGATGAGGTCTCGACGGAGCAGCAGTGCGAGCAATCAGGCGCCAGCGTTTCGTTACAAGACGGTGCCCCAAGGCTCGGCGACCTCGGTATGGAGCGGTTTTGTCGCATCATCCGATGCCGTTGGCGGGCGCTATTGCGAGGACTGTCACGTATGCGAGGTGAATGACGATCCGACGTCGCGCGCCGGTGTGCGCTCATATGCCATCGACCTGGCCCATGCGAACGACTTGTGGCGCAAGAGCGAGGAGATGGTTGGCGAGCGCTTCTCGTTGTAGCTTGAGAGTTCACGCCCATCGGCGGCGAAGCAGGAATTTCGCTTCACGCATCTTGCGACGTGATCGCAATCACGGTGCAGGACAATGGCGAAGGCAATCGAAATACTTGCCCGACCTGCCGTGCGCCGATATTGTTGCGGATTGACCCTATCGTTTCGTCGCCGCCCGGGCGCGGCAAGCTAGTTCAGCAATGACACGGTTTGGAGCTCGAAGATGTCCACATTGATAACAGAAGAATGCATTAACTGCGGTGCGTGCGAGCCGGAATGCCCCAACACCGCGATTTACGAAGGCGGCGCGCAATGGGAACTCAACGGCGCGACCGCGCCCGCGATCAAGGACGACATCTACTATATCGTCCCCGACAAATGCACCGAATGCGTCGGCTTCTTCGACCAGGAACAGTGCGCGGCGGTTTGCCCGGTCGATTGCTGCATCCCGGACCCCAATAATCCCGAGACCGAAGAGGTCCTTATCGAGCGCGCTCGCGTGTTCCATCCCGAGCAAACCTTGGGTGCCGAATACCCGTCGCGGTTTCGAAAGGCCTGACGCCAAGGAGCCTGAAGTTTGACGACAAAAAATCCCGTCCGAATCGCGCCAGCGAATGGCAAGCTGGGCGTTCTGCTGCCCGGCATCGGCGCAGTCAGCACGACGTTCATCGCGGGAGTCGAAGCGGTTAAGCGCGGGCTGGGCGCGCCGATCGGATCTCTGACTCAGCTCGCCACTGTTCGCCTGGGCAAGCGCACCGAAGGACGCACGCCGCTGATCAAGGACTTCGTCCCGCTGGCCAAATTAGAAGATCTTGAATTCGCCGGATGGGACATTTACGAAGACAGTGCCTACGACGCGGCGCGCAACGCCGCGGTCCTCGATCGCGCGCTCCTGGAGCAGGTGCGCGAGCCGCTGGAAAAAATTCATCCGATGGAGGCGGTGTTCGACCAGGACTACGTGCGCAACATCCACGGCCCCAATCTGAAGGAAGCGCGCACCAAGATGGATAAGGCCGCGATGCTGATGGATGACATCCGGCAGTTTCAGGAACGCACCGGCGTCGCGCGCACCGTGATGGTATGGTGCGGCTCGACGGAGGTGTTCCATCGCCCGTCGGAAGTCCATCAGAGTTTGAAAGCCTTCGAGGCCGGGCTTGCGCACAATGATCCCGAAATCGCGCCGAGCCAAATCTACGCCTACGCCGCGCTCAAGATGGGAATCCCATACGCAAACGGCGCGCCCAACCTGACCACCGACACGCCCGCGCTGCTGGAACTTGCGCGCGAGACCAACCTTCCCGTCTGCGGCAAGGACTTCAAGACCGGGCAGACATTTATGAAAACGCTGATCGCGCCCGGACTGAAGGCCCGCATGCTGGGCATGTCGGGATGGTTCTCGACCAACATCCTGGGTAATCGCGACGGCGAGGTGCTGGAAGATCCCGGCTCGTTCAAGTCCAAGGAAGAGACCAAGCTGTCTGTGCTGGGCCAGATCCTTCAGCCCGAGCTGTATCCGCTGCTTTACAGCGACGTGTACCACTCGGTGAAAATCAATTACTACCCGCCGCGCGGCGACTCCAAGGAGGGGTGGGACAATATCGATATCTTCGGATGGCTCGGCTATCCGATGCAGATCAAAATCAACTTCCTGTGCCGCGATTCGATCCTGGCGGCGCCGCTGGTGCTCGACCTCGTGTTGTTTCTCGATTTGGCGCATCGCGCCGGCATGCGCGGGATTCAGGAATGGCTGTCCTTCTACTTTAAGGCGCCGATGCACGCGCCCAACATCTATCCCGAGCACGACATCTTCATCCAGCTGATGAAGCTCAAGAACACGCTGCGCTGGATGCGCGGCGAGGACCTCATCACGCATCTCGGGCTTGAATACTACGACTGACGGCCGTGACGCGGGCGGTTTCGCTTACGAGCGCGCCGCACTAGAATCAAGGCTCGATGGGCGTGCTTAGCGGCAAGACGATCGTTCTCGGCGTAAGCGGCGGAATCGCCGCCTACAAATCTGCGGAACTCGTCCGCCTGCTCGTCACTTCCGGCGCGGTCGTCCGGGTCATGATGACGCGCAACGCAACTGAGTTCATCACGCCGCTCACGCTCCAGACGCTCAGCTCGAACCCGGTCGCCACCGACACGTTCTCTCTGACGCAGGAATCCGAGATCGGCCACATTCGACTCGCCGATGCCGCCGACGCGATCGTGATCGCGCCCGCGACCGCCGACGTGATCGCCAAGGCCGCCGTCGGCATCGCCGACGACATAGTGACCACCGTGTTGCTCGCCACGCGCGCGAAAGTCGCGTTCGCACCCTCGATGAATGTGCACATGTACGAGCATCCGACGGTCGCCGAGAACCTCGCCAGGCTGCGGTCGCGCGGTGCGGTGATCATCGATCCCGGCGAAGGCGCACTCGCATGCGGGTACGAGGGCAAGGGCCGCCTGCCGGACCCGGCGATCATCGTCACGGAAATCGAGAAGATGCTCTCGGCGCAGGATCTCGCGGGCGAAAACATTCTGGTGACGGCAGGACCGACGCAGGAACCGATCGACCCGGTGCGATTTGTCTCCAACCGTTCGTCAGGCAAGATGGGATTTGCGATCGCGCGTGCGGCATGGCGCCGCGGCGCTGCCGTGCGAATCGTCGCGGGGCCGTCCGCGCTCGCGACGCCTTACGGCGTCGAACGAATCGACACGGTGACTGCGGCCGGGATGCTCGGTCAAACGTCCAGCAATTTTCCGTGGTCCACGGCGCTGGTGATGGCGGCGGCGGTTGCCGATTTCCGCCCGCGAATCCGGCGGCTGGCAAGATCAAGAAAGACGCGCGCGGGCTTCGACTCGAGATGGAGCCGATCGCGGACGAGATGCCGCGCCTGGCTGCGAAGAAGGGCACGCGCCTGCTGATAGGATTCGCCGCCGAGACCGACGACCTGGAAGCCAACGCCCGCGCCAAGCTCAAACGCAAGGGACTCGACCTCATCGTCGCCAACGATGTGACCCGGGAGGGTGCTGGCTTCGGAGTCGATACCAACATCGTCACGCTCATCGGCTCCGACGGTCGCTCCCAGAGCCATCCGCAGATGTCCAAGGATGCGGTCGCGGACCTGATTCTCGATCGAATCGTCGCAATCCGCGCTGCCAGGCCGAAGTCCGCCCGCCCGGGTAAATCCTCGCGCCTGCGCGCCGTCAGATAGTTTTTTTTTGGAATGGAAGCGTCTTCGCCGCCGGATCGCCGCACGCTGGTCGCCACGATCCGCGATTACGTCGAGCAGTTGCGCGAGGAGGGGATGGAAGGACTTCCCGCATCTGCGTCTTCCGTTGCGCGCCCCGCGCCCACCGCGCCGGCTGCTGTCGCCGGTTCGGCGCCCGCAGCCGGCAGGACCGGCGCCGCACTCATAACCGCCGAACTGTTCTCGAAATATCCCGGACTCGAAAAATCCACCACGCTCGACGAGCTGCGCGAGTTCATCGGAGATTGCCAGCGATGCAAGCTGGCGCCGCGCCGTATCAATCTCGTCTTCGGCGTCGGCAATCCCAACGCGCAGCTGATGTTCGTTGGTGAGGCGCCCGGCGCCGACGAGGACGCCCGCGGCGAGCCGTTCGTCGGCCGCGCCGGTCAATTGCTGACCGACATCATCGAGCGCGGCATGGGCATCCGCCGCGCCGAGGTGTACATCTGCAACGTGATCAAGTGCCGGCCGCCCGACAATCGAAATCCCGAACCCGACGAAGTCGCCGCGTGCGAGCCATTTCTTTTTCGCCAGATTGACCTCGTGCGTCCGCGCGCGATCGTCGGGCTGGGCTCCTTCGCCGTGCAGGCCGTGCTCAAAGTGAAGACGCCGATCAGCAAGCTGCGCGGCAACTGGCACGATTTCCGCGGCATTCGATTCATGCCCACGTTTCATCCCGCCTACCTGCTCCGCAACCCGGGCGACAAGCGGCTGGTGTGGGCGGATATTCAGGAAGTGATGAAATTTCTCGGGATGCCGATTCCGCGCCGCGGCGGTTCCGCCTCGTGAGTCTGCGCTTGAGGCTGGTCGTCGCCGCGGCCTTGGCGATCGCGATTGGATCGTTCGCATCGGATCGAATACTTGCCGCCGACGCGCCCGCGAAATCGGCTGCGCATCCGCCGTGGGTTCAACTGATCGCTATTGAAGGCTCGATCAATCCCGCCACCGCGTCCTACATCGAGGATTCGCTCGCGTCCGCAGATGCCGAAGGCGCAAGCGCCCTGGTGATCGAGCTCGACACGCCGGGCGGCCTTCTCACTTCCGCGGAGAAGATCGTCAAGGCTATCCTGGCCGCTCCCGTACCCGTAGATCGTGTACGTCGCGCCATCCGGCGCCAGCGCCGCGTCCGCGGGCACCTTCATCACCGAAGCCGCGAACGTAGCCGCGATGGCGCCTGGAACCACAATCGGTGCGGCTCATCCGGTCGAAGAGGGGGGAGAAGAGATCAAGGGCGCGATGGGTCAAAAGATCGAGAATTTCACGGCGACCTTTGCCCGCACGATCGCCCAGCAGCGCGGGCGCAACGAAGATTGGATCGAGCAGGCCGTCCGCCACAGCGTTGCGATCGGCGAACGCGAGGCGCTGGCCAACAACGTCGTCGATATCGTCGCGCCCGACCTGCGCAGCCTGCTGACGCAAGCCACCGGCCGCAAGGTCCAGGTCGCCGGCCACACTGTGACGCTCGCGCTGGCCGATGCCGCCGTGCGCCGCGTGCGAATGACGCCCGGCCAGCAACTGCTCAACACTCTGGCCGATCCCAACATCGTCTATCTGCTGCTGATGGCGGGATTAATTGGCCTGTACTTCGAGTTCGCGCATCCCGGCGTCATCTTTCCCGGCGTTGCCGGCGCGATTTGCCTGCTGCTCGCGCTCGCATCGTTCCAGGTCCTGCCGGTAAATCTCACCGGCTTGCTGTTGATTTTTCTCGGCGTTGGATTGCTGGTCTCCGAAGCCTTCGTCACCAGCTATGGAATCCTCGGCTTGGGCGGGGTTACGCGTTCGTCATAGGCTCGCTGTTTTTGATTGACACTTCGCAGACCGACCTGGTGGTTAATCGCGACATTATATATGGCGTCGCCGCCGCGCTGACGCTGATCATCCTCGGCATCGGATACGTCGTGGCCCGCGAGCGCCGCCGCCGCTCGACCACCGGGCCAGAAGGCCTGGTCGGCGAGGTCGCCGAGGTGCGCGAGGCGATCGCTCCCGGCGCGCCGGGCAGAGTGTTTGTCCATGGCGAGATTTGGCGCGCCGTCAGCAGCGAGGCGCTCAGCCCCGGCGCGCGCGCTCGCGTCGAGTCGATCAACGGTTTGGAATTGCGAGGTGCAGAAGGTAACGTGAAGTGTACAAGTGCCGTGAAGATCGGGGATTTCGCAGGGTTCGGAAGATAGCGTAGGGCATCGACAAGCCTCGCGCGCTTGGGGGGCAAAAGGAGAATCATGATGGCGAGCGGGGTGGGCGTAGTCGTCTTCATCGTTGCAATTTTCATTTTGAGCGGGCTCAAAATCCTCAACGAGTACGAGCGCGGCGTGGTCTTCCGCCTCGGCCGCCTCACTCCTTATCGCGGGCCGGGCGTGATCTTCGTCATCCCGATGCTCGAGCGGATGGCGCGAATCGATCTGCGGACCGTGACGCTGGACATCCCGCCGCAAGACGTGATCACCAGGGACAACGTGACCGTCAAGGTCAGCGCAGTCCTGTACTTTCGCGTCGTGGATCCCTCGCGCGCGGTCACCGAGGTCGCCGACTACCTGTTCGCCACGATGCAACTGGCGCAGACCACGTTGCGCTCCGTCGGCGGCCAGACCGAACTCGACGAGTTGCTCAGCCAGCGCGACAAGCTCAACGCGCGCATCCAGGAAATCGTCGATGCGCAAACCGAGCCGTGGGGCGTCAAGGTCACGCTCGTCGAGTTGAAAAATATCGATCTGCCGCAGGACATGCAGCGCGCGATCGCGGCCCAGGCCGAGGCCGAGCGCGAGCGCCGCGCCAAGGTGATCGCGGCCGAAGGTGAATTCCAGGCCGCGCACAGGCTCGCGGAGGCCGCCGAGATCATGGCAAGAGCCCGATCACGCTCCAGCTTCGTTATCTACAGACGCTCAAGGAGATCGCGAGCGATCACAATTCCACCATCGTCTTTCCGCTGCCGATCGATCTGTTAGAACCGTTCCGCGCGTTTGCAAAAGCCGCTGGCGCCGGCGGCGACGACAAGCCCAAGACCTGAGCAACCGTATCGTTCCGTTCGCATCAAACTGAATTTTCGGGGAGACTTTCGACCCTATGGGGAAGCTGATAATGGTTCGTCATGGCGAGAGCGAAGGCAACGCCATTCGGCGCTTCACCACCTCAGGCGAAGCGAAAATCACGGAACTTGGCCGCCGCCAGGCGCACGAGGCCGCGCTCAGAATCAAGCTGAAGTTTCAGCCGACGCTGGTGATTGCAAGCACGTTCGCGCGCGCCCGCGAGACCGGCCTCATCATCGCCGCGGAACTGCACATCCCGATCGAATACGAGGCGGAGTTCCGCGAGCAGAGTCTTGGCGACCTCGCCGGACAGCCGTACGAGTCGATCGCGAACGATCCCACTTTCGATCCGAAGCGCCCGTGGGTGTGGCGCCCGCCGGCCGGGGAGAGTCCTGAAGATGTGCTCAGGCGCGTCGCTCCGGCGCTTGATCGCGTAGCCGGGCGACATCCCGAAGACGAGATCGTAATCGTCAGTCACGGCGGGGTGATGCGATCGGTGTGGGCGCACGTGACCGGGAAATGGGAAAACGCTCACGTGCCGCCCAACTGCGGTATCGTTGTGATCGAGCATGAAAGCGGCCGCTACCGTGAGCCCGAAGTGATGTTCGGAGAATCTCCGGCCCGCGCGACCGGCGGATAATTTTCAGTTTTTCACTCTTTGCCCGTGCCCGGCAAAACTGAATCGAGAAATTCCTGGCTGCGCAGCCGCCGATCCACGATCGATCCGATGAACCGCGCCAGCGCGAGCGCACCGTCGGGCCCCGCCGCCTGGGAGCCGGGCGAATCGTCCATCGGCGCCGTCCCCAGCCGCGCGAGAATTGCGGCGCCGTTGCTGGAGAGCTTGATCGCGCCCTCTGCCACCGCAGGCCGGCATTTCGCGCACACGGTCCCGCCGCGCGACACCACGAAATAAACCGTCGCGCCGTTGTCGCCGTTGACGCTCGCGCATATGCGGCAACGCGAAAACTCGAGTCCGAAGCCGGCACATCCCAGCAGCCGCATCTCGAAAGCCTGCCGCAGTGCCGCGTCCGCAAACCGGGTGCTCAGCGCGCCGAGTCCTTCCGATAACACGCGATAGGCATCCGCCGCTTCGCTCTCCTCCTCGTCAGCGCGTCGGTGAGTTCGAGCATGTAGCTGCCCAACGCGATCTTTGCGAGGTCGTCGTCGAGCACGTGTTGAGTCAGGTCGCCCGCTTCGGCGCGCGTGATAAACACCAACTGCCCGTGCGGCCGCCGGCGGTAGTGCAGGACGACGTGCGAAAATGGTTCGAGCTTGCGCTCGAAGCGATAGCGCGACGCTTTGGCGCCCTTCGCGATTCCGCTGAGCTTGCCGGCGTGCAGCGTCAGCAACGTGACGATTCTATCCGACTCGGCGTAGTCGCGCGCGCGAAGCACGATCGCCGGCGTTGATTCTTCGAGCGGCATGAATTTCTAATCGCCGACGCTTCTGCGGAACACGGCTTGCTGAATATCCTTGACCTCGACGCGCATCCGCTCCGCATTGGCGACCGCCCGGCCGGAGTCCGACGCTTCTTTCAGCAGCAGGTCGAAACGCGCCGCGATGTTTGCGAGTTTCGCATTTGCCTCGGTCAGCGCGCGCCGCCGCAGTTCCTCGCTCTCCCACGCGCCCTCGGCGTATTCGCGCAGCTCGCGGCTCTCGAACACGAGTTCCTGCAGCTTGTCTTCGTATCCCCTGACGATTCGCCGGAGCGCCTCGGCCACTTTGGGCCGCTCTTCGGGATCTTTCCACAGGACGTGCGCAAGGAACATCAGATCGTCTTCGACCACCGCCGTGCGTCCGGCGACGATTGCGTGCGCGCGCAAGATGCCGAGCGAGTTTTTCCATCGCCGATCCGAGACGACGATTTGCTCGCGCGCCAGTTCGCGCCTGGTTTGCGCAATCGCCTCGAGGATCGCCCCCGGCACCTTGACCGCCGCCGCCGCCGCGCGCAGCTCGTCGAGCTCCGCAAATTTCAGCGTTGTTCGCGCGCGCGCCGGACCGCCCGCCAGCATCCGGATGAAGCCGTGCTCTTCCGTGATGTAATCGGCCATGAAGCGCAGCATGAATCGATCGTAAAGCGCGGTCAGTTCGTCCTCGTCGGGCAGTTCGTTCGACGCGCCGAACATCGTAATCAGCGGCACCGCGACGCGCTCGCGCCCGTTGTGGAAAATACGCTCGTTGATGATCGTCAACAGCGCGTTGAGGATCGACGAGTTGGCTTTGAAGATTTCGTCCAGGAACGCGATGTGCGCCTCGGGCAGCTTGTGCGCGGTGACGCGCCGGTAGTCGTCTTCTTCGAGTCCCTTCAAGCTCACGGCGCCGAAAATTTCCTCCGGCGTGCTGAACTTCGTCAGCAGCCACTGAAAATAGTTTGCCCCTTCGATTCGCCGGCACAGTTCGTCGGCCAGCATCGATTTCGCCGTTCCCGGCGGCCCGATAATCAGAACGTGATTCGCCGACAGCAGCGCGACGATTGCGCCATCGATCAAATCGGTTCGCTCGAGGAACATCCTGTTCAGTTCCTCGCGGATTCGCGTGAGCTTCGATGATGCCGAGTCTGCCATTGCGTGCGGCGGCTGATCCATCGATCAGTTCTGCCAATGATTTGTACCAGACCGGAGCCAAAGACTTAACCCCACGCGGGGCGAATGGGTCCGCGCTCCGCGTCGAGGCTTGCCGCCACGCCGCCGCTGAGGCTAGATCAGATGACGGCGCGCGCTCAGACGATCTCCTCGTCGTCGCCAGGCGTGCGCGCGGTGGGAGGGCAGCAATGGAAAAGGCGCTGACCGGCATCAAAGTTCTGGACATGACGCAATTCGAGGCCGGCACCTCGTGCACCGAGATGCTGGCGTGGCTCGGTGCGGACGTGATCAAGGTCGAGTCGCCAAAGATGGGCGAGCAGGGCCGCTGGCTGCTCACCGACAAGAAGGGCGTCGATTCCTACTACTTCGTTCTGCTCAACGCCAACAAACGCGGTATCACGCTCAACCTCAAGAGCGAGAAAGGCCGCGCGATGTTCATCGACTTGGTCAGGCAAGTCGATATGCTCGCCGAAAATTTTTCGCTCGGTACGCTCGAAGGCCTCGGGCTTGGCTACGATCGCCTGCGCGAAATAAATCCGCGCCTCATCTACTTGACCATCAAGGGCTTTGGCACGCACGGCCCCTACAGCAAGTACAAAAGCTTCGACATGATTGCGCAGGCTTCCGGCGGCGCGATGGCGGTGACCGGATTTCCCGGTTCGCCCCCACTGAAGGCCGGACCCACCATCGGCGACACCGGCACCGGCATACATGCGGCCGTCGGCGTGCTTGCCGCGTACATCCAGCGCGAACGCACCGGCAAGGGACAGAAAGTCGAAGTCGCGATGCAGGAAGCGGTGCTGAACTTCGCGCGCGTCTCCATGGGGGGCACCTACGTCACCCACAAACCCACGCCGCGCCTGGGCAACCGCCTCGCCGGCGGTGGTCCCGGCGACATCTACAAATGCGCGCCCGGTGGCGACAACGACTATTGCTACATCTTTTGCAGCTCGCCCGAGATGTTCGCGAGCCTGTGCGAAGTGATCGGCCGCCCCGAACTCGCAATCGACGAGCGTTTCCATAGGGGACGAAACCGTGCGCAAAACGTCGAGACGCTGACCGCGATCATCAACGAATGGACCGGCCGTCACACCAAGTTCGAGGTGATGCGCCTGCTTGGCGAGGCCGGCGTCCCATGCGGCGCCGTGCTCGACAGCGTCGAGTTGCTCAACGATCCCCATCTCAAGCAGCGCGGCATGATCGTCACCTTCAAGCATCCCGTGCGCGGCGACTTCACGATGCCGGGATGCCCGGTGCGGCTGGAAGATTCGCCGGTCGAAGTTACCGCTGCGCCGCTGCTGGGTCAGCACAACGCCGAGGTCTATGGCGAGTTGCTCGGACTCGGCGCCGGCCAGCTCGAAGAGCTCAAGCGCGAAGGCATCATCTGAGGCTGCGGCTGCCTTGATCGGTCGCGGCGACCTGTTCGAAGCGATTGAATACCTGCGCCGCGAGGGCGAGGGCATCCTGGCGCGCTTCGCACGCTCAAAGCGCGGCGTCGCGTACGCCGATCTTCGCTTCGAAGTGGTCTTCAATCGCGCCGGCGCCGCGGTCGGCGGCGAACCGCGCGATGGCTCTGAGAGCGAGAGCGCTGCGTACGCAGTCTCGGTCCATGTCGCCGACAGGACGGGTCGTGTCGGTCACGGTCAGACCGGTGCCGAGATTGGCGCGCTGGCGGGCCGGCCGGCCAAGCTCGTGGCCGAACTCCGGCGCGGGCTCGGCGAGGCCTACGATCGCGCGCGTTTCAGTGCCCGCAAGAAAGCCGATCTCATCGCACGCCTCGGCGACGCGGCGAAAGGCCTTCTCGTTGCGCAAATTCCACAGCGCGAAAAAGTTCGCGATGACATCGACGCGAGCTTTCGCCAGGATCCGCGCTCGCTCTCGACCGGCGAGCTCAAGAAAATTTCGCTCCTGGCTTCGCGCGAAGTCGCCGCACTTGGCGACGCGATCGCCTACCAGGTCGTCGCCGCGATGACCGAGTTGCGCCGCGAGATTTTCATCGATACCGCCGGCACCGTCGTGTCCCAGGCGTACGCGTTTTCGCAGGGCGACTGCTACGTCGTCGCGCAAAGCGGCGGCGGCCATCAGGAAAGCTATGACTCCATCGGCCAGCAGCGCGGGCTCGAGTGCCTGAGCGACGGATGGCGCGGCGAGTTGATGCCGAATCCGGACCTCGCGCGGTTTTGCGTCAACCTCGCCACCGAGGCGCGCGAGCTTGCCGCCGCACCGATCCTCAAGCCGCCCGATGGCGAAGTCGTGCTGGTTACCGACCCGCATTTCAACGCGCTCGTCTCTCACGAAGTCATCGGCCATCCATGCGAAGCTGATCGCGCGCTCAAGATGGAAGCCGCTTACGCCGGACGCAGCTGGTTCCTGCGCTCGCTCGCCGACAACCAGTTGG
This sequence comes from Binataceae bacterium (SeqCode), assembly GCA_963803045.1. Classification (GTDB taxonomy): domain Bacteria; phylum Desulfobacterota; class Binatia; order Binatales; family Binataceae; genus Binatus. The sequence continues at coordinate 42,371 of CAWDLC010000010.1, forward strand.
GCAAGACCGTCGCGTCGCCGCTCCTCTCCGCCTGCTCCGATCCGAGCCTCGACGGTTATGGCCACTACCGCTATGACCACGAAGGCACGCGCGGGCGGCGCGTGATGCACATCGACCGCGGCATCTTCAGCGGCTTCCTAAATTCGCGCGCGACCGCCGCCGTGCTCGGCGCGGAGCCCAACGGCTCGGCGCGTGCGAGCGAAGGATGGCATGTGCCGCTGATCAGAATGTCCAACACCTTCTTCCTCCCCGGTGAAACGGCGCCTGAAAAAATTATCGCCGAGGTCGAGCATGGCTACTACGTCTGCGGCCATCAAATTCCCTCGATCTCCGAGTCGCGCGAGAACTTCCGAATCTCCGCACGCCGTGTTTATGAAATCGATCACGGACGAATCGGGCGGCTGTATCGCTCCGGCAGCGTGATCGCCGACTCGAAAAGCTTCTTCACCAATGTGGATGCGGTCGGCAACGATCTGCGGCTCATCGCGATCCCCAACTGCGGCAAGGGACAGCCGATGCAGGTCAAGCGGATGTCCAACGGCGGGCCGACGCTGCGCTCGCGCGCACGCCTTAAAGGCGACTGATGCGCACGCTCGCCGACCTCAAGTCCTTCACCCGCGAAGCGGCGCGGATTCTCGCGCGCGAGCAGGACCTCGCGAGCTACGAGATTTATTCCGCCACCGCCGAGCATCGAATCGCCCGCCTCAACTACACCTCCGACATTCCGAGCCGTGGCCTCGAGGAATTCAAGTCGCTTCATGCCGACGGATTCCAGTTGCGGATAGCGATGCGCCGCGATCCGCACGAAGTCGGTGCCGCATCCGAAGCCGGCGATTTCACCTCTGACTCCGTGCGCGACGCGCTCCGCCGTGCCCGCAGCGCCGCGGTCGTCGATCCGCATTTTCCCGGCTTCCCGTCGGTCGCGCCCGGCCGCAAGCCCGGGTTGTCTGACAAAAGCGATCTGGCGAGAGTAGGGGACGGCGCGATCGCTGCCGCCGCGTGGGACGTGCTGGACGGCGCGCTGGCCGCATTCGCGAAGTGGTCCGGCAACGATCGCTCCGGCGCGTCTCGAATTGAACACCCCGGCCTCATCATCGGTGGCGACGTATCCGTGATTCGCGATCGAATCGCGATCTTCAATTCGAATTTCGCCGAAGTCCGGATCGACGAGAGCGCGCATTTCAACGCCTCCGTCACGTCGATAGTCGAATCGCTCGACGCCAAGGGTACTGCCGGCGCGCTCGGCGATTGCGCCGCTGCGATGCGCCGCGCCGCCCGCGTGCTGGGCCGCGACGCCGTCCGCCGCGCCCTTGCCCTCTCGCACGGCGCCCGGCCCGCGTCGGGAAAATTTCGCATCGTGCTTGGACCGCAGCCGGTCGCCGAGATTCTCAACTACATGGTGATGGGCTCGCTCACCACCGCGTGCGTTTCACGCCGCCAGTTCCGCCTATCACGCAAAATTCGGCGCGCCCGTGATGGATTCACGCTTGAGCCTCGCCGACGACCCGGCCTTTAGCGCGGGCGCGATGCGCCGTCGAATCACCTGCGAAGGAATTCCCACGCGCCGTGTCGAATTGATCCGCGACGGCAAGCTCATCGGCTTGCTCTCAAATTTCTATGATACCCACCGCCTGCTCACCGACGAGCATCGCGCCGAAAAGCTCGGCGCAGGCGCCCCCGCGAAACTCGACTTCCCCCCGCTGAGCGGTTACCGGCTTGGCGAAGGCGCCGGCCGGCGCTTCGACGCGAGTCCCGGCGCGGCGGGCACCAACGTCGTGATGCGCGCGCGCGGCGGAGTCACAGACCGCGAACTCGTGCGCGCCGTCGGCGACGGAATTTACGTCGGACGCATCTGGTACACCTATCCAATCAACGGCCAGCGCGCCGGCGATTTCACCTGCACCGTCAGCGGCGACTCCTACATTGTTCGTGACGGCCAAATCGTCGAGCCGCTCGCCCCCAACTGTGTGCGCATCAACGCGAACATCGCGGATGTGTTCGAGCATCCGCTCGCCGTCGGATCGCGGCCGCATCCGGCCACCGTATGGGGCTCGCCCGAGGCCTACTACGTTCCCGCCATCGCGGCCGGCTCGATCGCGCTGGCCGAAGTCGCCGCCCCCGCCTGACTACGTGTGATGCTCGCTCATATCCGCGCAATCACGTCGCGCGAAATTTCGTCGATGCAGTCATCGGTGCGACGCCAATAGCCGCGAACACGCGATGCAACACGCGCATCGGATCCTCGGGATACCGCTCCGCCAGCATCGCGCGCAGCTCGTCGTCGAATGCCGCAACTCGCTGCGGCGCAAGGCTTGCCCCGACCCCGGCGCTCGCGCGAACCCTCCCGCGCCATGCTTCATGCGTGTAAATCGCGTCGAGGTCGAACGAAAACGTTTCGATGCTTAGAAAGCCCGCCAGCGCCATGTCGCGCGGCCACAGCGGATAGATTCCCAGTCCGCCACCCAGCTTCCATTTCGGATTGTGTTTCTCGATTAGCTTCTCCGTCGCCTCGGCGATGTTGCCGGGGAGCACAATCCAGTCGAAATGCGCGATCACAAGCCTGCCCCCCGGCTTCAACAGCCGCCGCGCCTCCGCGCCTGCCCGCGGACGATCGAACCAATGCCAGCATTGCCCCGCCGTCACGAGATCGAACTCCGCCGCCGCCATCCCCGTTTCCTCCGCGGCCGCATTCACGTACTTCACGCTGACCCCCGCGCCTCGATCCAGCTCCGCCGCCTGCTCCATCAGGGCTGCCGATCGATCGAGTCCGGTGACTTCGCATCCCCGAAGCCCGAGCCCGCGCGCGATCGTCCCCGTGCCCGTTCCCAGGTCGAGCGCGCGCATTCCCGCTCTCAGGATTCCCGACGCCTTCAGCCGCTCGAAAAATTCTTCGGGGAAACCAGCGCGATGACGTCCGTAGTCGCTGGCGGTCTTCCCGAAATCGGCTGTCAACTCCTTGAATCGCACTTCCGTCAGGCCCATGCGCGGTTTCCTCCTCTGAACTTGACTGTATCATAACGGCTCTTATCTGGACGCAGGTTGATCCCTCTTGACGCGCGCCCTGCGCGCATGGCGTGATTCTCGGTGTGGCGACCCGCAATTCCGAACGTGCAGCGATGATCACCGCGAACGAAGCGGCCGGTCAGCTCGGGGTCAAGCTCGGCACTCTCTACGCCTACGTCAGCCGCGGTTGGCTCAAGAGTTACCGCCGCAGGGTCGGGCGCCAGGCGCTCTATCGGCGCGCCGATATCGAAGCGCTGCGCGGAGTCGTTTCCTCCGAGCGCGGTCGCCGCAGCCGCAGCCTGCCTGCCGCATCGACCTGGGTCACTGTCGCGCAACCCAGAGCATCGACGATGGCGCGCCCGGCGTTATCGTCGCCGAGTCGGCCGTCAGTTCGATAAACGAGGGCAAGCTCGCCTATCGTGGCTATCCGATCGAAGAAGTCGTCGCGCACGCATCGTTCGAGGAAGTTTGCCTCTTGCTATGGAGCGGCGAGCGCCCCGTGGCCGAGGAAATCGCGGCTCTGCGCGCGGAGATCCACGGCGCCCAGATGCCGGCCTCGGTTGCCGATGCCCTCGCCGCGGTCGGTGACGATGCGCCCCCGTTGCTGAGACTCGCGGCCGTGATGCCGAGTCTGGCGGCGTGGGATCGTCGTCAGCCGCCGCGCACTCGAATCGATCGCGCCAAGCTGATAATCAGCCAACTTCCGCTCGCACTCGCGCCAGCCTCCCGCACTCGGATCGCCCGGCGGCCCCGGCATGGCCGGACGGCTGCTCGGATGGGTGCCGGGTTCCACCGCCTCCGACTGGGAGGTCGCGGCGCTCGATCGCGTACTGATCGCGTGCGCCGAGCACGAACTCAACGCCTCCACTTTCGCCGCCCGCGTCGTCGCGAGCACCGGCGCCGATCTCTTCGCCTCCGTGCTCTCGGCGTTGTGCTCGCTGTCCGGACCGATTCACGGCGGCGCGTGCGATCGGATCGAAGCGATGTTGGCCAAGCTCGAATCCGGCGCGCGCGTGGACGACTGTCTTTCGGCCTTCACTCGCGACCGTCGGCTTGCCGCCCGGCTTCGGTCATGCCATTTATCCGACGGCGATCCGCGCGCCGCCCTGCTGCGGCAAGACGCGCAAGCGATCGCCAAGCGCCGCGGCCGCCGCCTGTTCGAGACCGCGCTGAAAGTCGAAGCCGCGGTATGGAAACGCGAACGGCTGCGCCCCAATCTTGATTTCTATCTGACCGTATGTGTCCGCATGCTCGGATTTCAGCGTTCGATGCCGGCCGCAATTTTCGCGATCGGCCGCGCCTCGGGATGGATCGCGCACGCGCTCGAACAATACGCCGACAACCGCCTCATTCGTCCGCGCATGCGCTATCGCGGCGCTCCGCTGCGCCATTGGGAGTAGCCTTCGCCGGCCGGTGGATATTCCTCTGCCGCCCGCGGCCTCTGTTCTCTTCACATCGCGAGTTCGAATCTGAGATACAGGGTTGAACGCCTGCTCGGCCACTCCACTTGAGTAGCGTAGCGAGAGTGCGGTTCTGGTGGTAAGAGGATTAGGGGGTCAAAGGCCCAGGTCCCAAAATGGATTTCGAATTTACTCCTGAACAGCAAGCGTTCCGCCACAAGGTCCGCGCCTGGCTCGACGCGAATCTGCCCAAGGACCTGTGCGTTGACGACGCCCAGGACGAACGTGTCGCGCCCAATCGCGACGTCTTCGAACGCCGCCGCGCATGGCAGTCCCGGCTCCACAGCGCCGGATACGCCGGTCTGTCGTGGCCCAGGGAGTATGGCGGGCACGCCGCCAGCCTCATCGAGCAGATCATCTGGGACGAGGAATATTCCCGCGCGCGCGCGCCCGTGCTGCCCGGATATTTCGGGCTCGGTCTGTGCGGTCCCACGCTGATGAATTGGGGGACCGAGGCGCAGAAGAAACGCTTCCTGCCGCGAATCCTCGGCGCCGACGACATCTGGTGCCAGGGCTACTCGGAGCCGGGCGCCGGTTCCGATCTCGCCGGCTTATCGACCCGCGCGGCCGACATGGGCGACTATTTTCTCGTCAACGGCCAGAAAGTCTGGACCTCGGGCGCGCAATACGCGGACTGGATGTTCATGCTTGCGCGCACCGATCCCGAGGCGCCCAAGCATCGCGGCATCAGCTACTTGCTGCTCGACATGAAAAGCCCGGGTATCACCGTGCGGCCGCTGGTCCTGATGAACGGGCACGCGCATTTCAACGAGGTCTTTTTCGACAACGCACAAGTACCGAAGGAAAACCTGGTCGGCCCGCTCAACGAGGGATGGAAAGTCGCGATGACGACGCTCAGCTACGAGCGCGCATCCGCCGGCGGTGGTGGCGGCCATGGCTCCCAGGTCCGTCGCCTGGCGCAACTCGCCAGGATCGTACCCATCGGCGGCAAGCCCGCGTGGGAACAGGAATGGGTGCGCCAGCAGCTTGCGCAATTCATCATTGAATGCGAGGCCGCGCGCTACACGCGCCTGCGCTCGCTCACGCGCCAAATCCGCGGATTGCCGCCCGGACCCGAGGGCTCGATGCTCAAGTTGTTCGGCTCGGAACTCGGCGTGCGCATCGCCCGCTTCTCGACCGAACTGCTCGGCGCCTACGGCCTCGTCGGCGAGACCACCGCCGTCGTCGCCGATTCTCCGCGATGGCTGAACCGCGTGCTCAGCTCGCGCCAATACACCATCGCCGGCGGCACCAGCGAAATCCAGCGCAACATTATCGGCGAGCGCACGCTCGGCCTGCCCAAGGGATAGCCTCGACTGAGAAACTCTGACTATCGACGAGCTATTTAAGATGGAACTCGAACTGCTCTTCGAAATTACCGCCGAACTCGCGCCGCCGCCAATAGTAATTCCAGATACGCCCGAGGGAACGCGCGTCATCGTTCGCGTGAGCGGCGGCAAATTCGAAGGCCCGCGCCTCAAGGGCACCGTGCTCGCCAGCGGTGGCGATTGGTTTCTGACGCGCCCCGACGGCGTCGGCGTGCTCGACGTGCGCATCGTGCTGAAGACGCACGACGATGAAAATATCTACATGACCTGTAGCGGGCGCGCGGAGATGGGGCCGGGCGGCCCGACCGGGCTGGCCGCTGCGCCGACCTTCGCCGCCTCGACCAAGGGCAAATACGCGTGGCTCAACGGCGTGCAGGCGTTCGCCGTCGGCGAAACGACTCCGAGCGGCGTCAAGTACAAAGTATATTCGGCGAAGTAATCCGCGCCCGGTCAGCCGGCGAGTTTCGCGCGCAGGATGTCGTTGATCACTTTCGGATTTGCCTTTCCGCCCATCGCTTTCATCACCGCGCCGACGAAAAATCCGAATAGCTTGTCGCGGCCCGCGCGATACTCGGCCACTCTTTGCGGCTCTGCGGCCAGCACTTTGCCGCATGCCGCCGCGATCGCGCTTTCATCCGATACTTGCGCGAGGCCCAGCTCGGCGATTGTCGCCTCCGCGCCTTTCCCGGATTTTGCCATCGCGGCAAATGCGGTCTTCGCGGCATTCAGGCTTATCTTCTGCGCTTCGACCATCCGCAGCAGCGCGCCGACTTCGGCCGCCGCCGGTACCGCTTCACCGAACGACTTGTCCGAGTCACGCGCAACGCGCAGCACCTCGGTCATCACCCAGTTTGCGGCGCTCTTGCGATTTTTGAGTCCGGGCAGCGTTGCTTCGAAGTAGTCGGCGACGTCCCGATCGGCGATCAACACGCCCGCCTCGTATTCCGTCAGCCCGAGTTCGCGCATGA
>CAWDLC010000011.1:0-404304 GCA_963803045.1 Binataceae bacterium (SeqCode)
CGATCTGAGCCCACTCGGCCGATAACGCGAAACATGATTGACGCGCGGGAACAGTGAGCGCATGAAGCTCGTTGTTCCCGCGGTGTTTCACAGTGGTTTTCTCGATACCGTCACCTCGTATCCGATCGCTCATCTCTATGGCGCGATCGGCGGAGACGCCGGCTTGCGCGCGCAGCAATGGCTGGCGCAACCGAAGGCCGATGAGCTCGGCGCGTACGTTGCATCCGCGCGCGAAAAGAGAATCGCATTTTTCTACTGCCTGAATGTTGCCTGTCTGGGTAATCGTGAGTTCAGCGCCGACGGACAGCGCTGGCTGGTGGAGCATCTCGGGTGGCTTGACGATCTTGGCGTCGAAGGCGTCGTGCTTTCGAATCCGTACCTGATCGCCTTTGCGCACAAGCGATTCCCAGGCCTGAAGATCGCGGTTTCCACCGCGGTCGCCATCGACAGCGTGGACAAGGCGCAGTTTTTCGAGCGCCAGGGCGCGAGCGTGCTCTACCTGCCCGAATTCATCAACCGCGATTTTCCGTTGCTGGCGCAGATCCGCAAACGCACGCGCGCGGAACTGGTCCTGCTCGCGAATGTTGGATGCCTTCTCCACTGCCCGATCCGCCAATATCACATCAACCTGGTTTCTCATTCCGGGGAGAGCCTCGAGTCGGGCACTTACGTCGACTATCCCCTCATGTGGTGCTTTGGTGAGAAGGCGCGCGAGCCGGGCCAGATGCTGAAATCTCCGTGGATAAGACCCGAGGACCTCGGCCTATACGAAGAGATCGGGATCGACCAATTCAAATTAGCCGGACGCGAAATGGACCGCCGGTGGGTCGAGCGGCTGACCAGGGCCTACGCTGATCGCCGCTACCAAGGCGATCTCAATGATCTCATCCTGGGGTTCGATCTTCTGGAACCGTACGGACGGCTTCCGGTGCGGATTCCCAATCGGGGTCTCGACGGGTTCGCCGAATTTTTTCGCAAGAAACACGACTGCAGGACGGGATGCCGGGATTGTCGATATTGCGATGACTACGCGCGCTCGGTCAGCGTGCTCGAGGACAAGGGGCGCGACGGTTTCGTGCGCCGGGTCGATCGCGCGATTGAGCGTTTTGAGAGCGGCGCGTTTCGGACCGTCGGCGGCAAATAGCCGGCTTCACGCGGGCTGCAAGCGGCTCTCGCGGAGCAGGAAATAAAAGCCGGTAGGATCGATCTGCGCGATCAGACCCGAACGAAGCCATCCACCAACCGCCGTACCGCCCGCGGGCGCCAGCGCGGACCTGACGCCGATCTCCGCGGCCTCGACCACTTCCCATCCGATGTTCAACGGCGCCCCATCAGTGGGATTGAGCGGGCGAAGATCGACACTCGGGAGCGGGATTCCCGCCGCGTCGTTCAGGAACCACGCCGGGTGACTGCCGACGATTGGGCCGAGATCGCTTCGGCCAAGCAGCGTCAGTACGTCAGCGCGAATTCTGCGGCCAAGTCGCAACCGGCGCGACGTGCTAAACGGCCGCTCGATGCCAACGATCAGTCCCGCGGCGATCCGTCCCGCAAGAACTTCGGCCTGGCCTTCGTCCAGCAGTAAGCCGGCGCGGTCCCAGCCGCACACGGCATAATCCAGCTTGGCCGGCAGATGTTGGAGCGAGCCGTCCCAGCCCGCGTAAATTGTCGCACCCCGATTCATAGCGCCAAGGAGCATCGCGAGAGTGCACCAGTTGGTTGGCGGTTCCAGTAGAAGGAGAGTTATGTCCTCAGCCAGCAGGTAGAACGCGCCGATCGAAGTTCCGGTCGCCACCAGCGTGCGATGGCTGTGCAAGGTCTCGCCATGACCGTCGGGCCTGGGCATCGCCAGAATCGGAGTTCCGAAGTCCGGGCGTCCGCTGCGCGCCTTTCCCGGTCCCGACATGATCTCCTCGAAGGTCGCCTGCGGCGCGGTGGTATCGGGAAGACTTTCACCGACGACCAGATCGGGAACGAAAGCGTCCAGAACCTCTTTTGGCGGCGAGCCGCTATGCGGGAAGGCAAGCACGTCGGCTTCGAAAGCACCGAACAGCGCGATCAGCATCTCGGCGGGATTGGTCATCGCGATCGCGACGCGAGAGCCGCGCTCGACCCGGCTGCGGATCGACTCGCCGAAAACTCGCGCCTTGGTGGCCAGCTCTCCAAAGGTGAGGGCGCCCCCCGCACTCACGAGTGCGACCCGATCGGGCGACGCTGCCGCGATCGGGTAAATCGTCGTATCGCCGACGATCTTCAGCGGAACATGCGCGTACCGCGGCGTGTCCTCGGGCCAGTACGCGGCGAGCAATCCTAATGCGCCTTTGCTCATGTGGCCGACGCGGCCTCCTGTTCAGAAAGTATCGGAGGGACGCCTTTGAAACGAAGCGGCAGGTCTCGCACCGCGCTGATCTCCACCGGCACCTCGAACCGGCGCGATAGCCTAGCCCTTGCTTCATCGAGGAGACTCGCGGCTGAGCCGTCGGGCTCGGCGAGCAGCAGCCGAAGCATTCCGTTGGCGAGACCCTCGCGTGTAATCACCAATGCCGCGCCTCTCAGTTCCGGCACTTCCGTCTCAAGCGCGAATTGAACATCGTACGGCAGCAAAGCGTTGTCACCGATAGTGAAGCAGTCGTCCCAACGACCGAGGAGCTTGATCCGCGGCGACGGCAGACCGCATGGACATGGCGACCTGTCGATGACTCCAGCGTCGCCGCCATCGTAACGCAAATACAGCGAGCCCGCCGGGATGACGCTCGAATGCACCACCGCCCCGCGCTGCCCGTCGGGGACGGGGCTGCCGCTCGTGCGATCGAGTACCTCGGCGTAGCAGGTGTCGGGCACGACATGGAGACCTTGGGCGCGGATGCAGTCCACCAACAGGAGGTTTTCGCTCGATCCCGCGATCTCCGCGACGCGTTTGACCCGGGTGATATCTTGCAGATGGGATCGCATGCCCGGTGTGATAGGCGCACCGGTCACGACCAGCGTCTCGACTCCCGCAAATAGCTGGTCTGCGCTGGTACCATCGCGTCGCGCGACGGCCAGAATCGAAAACACCATCGGCAGGAACATCGTGATGAAACGTGGCCGAAAAGCGAGTATCGCGTCGACGATGCGGCCGGCAAATCGCGGAAGAAAAGTTCCGGAAACCACGACGCATGGGTTCTTGAAGTGCATCGCGATGGAGGGCTGGATCGAGGCGTAGGCGTGCCATGCGGGCGCCGACATGATCAACGGCGTTCCGGGACGCAACCCCGCCCACCAATGAGCACGACTCGACGAATATCCCTGCAGCTTGCGCCATCGCCGCGTATGCATGACGAAGGTGGTGCCGGAGGTGCCTGAACTCAGGCTGACCGTCGTCCGCGCATCGGGACCCGCGGTGTAGGACTTGATGCCCAGCAATTTACTTGCGCTGCTTTGTGCAGCCGCCAGCAAGTCTTCCTTTCTTGATATCGGGATCGCGTGAAGATCGTCGAGCGTTCGGAATTGGTTTGGATGGAAACCGCTTGCGGTGAAGCGCTCGCGGTAAAACGGCAACTCTTCAAACCCGAGCCGAGCTACGCGTTTGAGCTTTCTCGCCCACCATCGGTCGAGCGACGCGGGCGAAAGCCGATCAAGATCGTCGAACGGTTCTGTCCGCGCAGCGGTCAACATTCCACGCGCTGCGCCCGAGGTTCCAACGGGCAGCCGCCGTTAATCAGCCTGGCCAAACCAATATCGAAGCGGACGGCAGGGCATGCCTTGGCGAAGCGAGTCGTGATCGCGACGTGACCGGACGGCAACGTCTCCGCAAAATACGCGCTGTCCAAATGAAAGGCGCGACAGCCCGCGCATTCGCCGGCAATCAGAAACGCCGCATCGGAACGCAAGATACGCCAGACCGCGACCCCGAGGCGCGCGGAGAGCCGGTCCGCCTCGCGCCGATTTGCGCAGCCTTCAACTTCGCTGATTGCAACCCAGCGGACACGATCGGCGAGATTGGTGCTGACGGCTTCCAGAGCCAATAGAAATGGTGTGGCGAGATCGCGGCGAACTATCAGCATCGATGGTTCAAGAGCTTCGACGATACCGACCATCCTGCCGGCCATCGCCGCCACTCCGTCGTTGCAGATCGCGGTCAGACCGAGACGCTCGGCCGCACCGCGACGCAAATATCCGACGTAGCCGCTCGACGCGAGCAGCACCAACGGGCTGGAACCGTAATCAAAAAACGCGATGGCCTCGCCCGGGACAGTCCCCCATCGCTTCCACATACGCTCGATTACACCGGCCCAGCGATCCAACTCGGGCGGATCGAGGGCGACCCAGATAGACGGGTCGGCGGTCGCCTCGAGTTGAAGAGAAAACTTTGGCGCCAGACCCTGGCGCACGCGGCCTGCGAAGGGATCGCTGGAATCAAGCGCCGCGAAAGCCTTGAGCTCCGCCAGCCCCCAGGGTATCGGCTTGGCGTCGGCGCCCATGCGCTCACGATAAAAGCGACACTCGGCCAGATTGCGCGAACTCAGCATCGTCGAATCAGTAACTCGCCATGATTCCGCCGAACGCGGCCAGGATAGCCAGCGTCAGATTGATGTACGCGAGGCGATTCTGCCAGGCGGAAACCTTGGCCTGTGCAGCGCGCCGTTCTTCGAGGTCCCGCAGCCCTGCGGCATAGGGAAGTTTCCTGGTAAGTATCGTTCCATACCAAAAACCCGACAAGGTGCCCGTGATCAATAGCATCAGCCATGAAAACGCCATCAATGCGGTCCATAAGGCCTCAGTCGAAAAGAGCAGGGGAATTTCCCCAAGCATCCAGGCACGGCCAAAGCCGGTGATTCCCAGGAGGAAGATTGAGGAGCCACCCAGCCACATCAGTCCGGAGCCGATCTTTTGCCATATAAGGGCCGAATGAACCGGCGGTATGCGGCGCAGCGCCGGCATCAGGATAGCGGTGTTAAAGATGATGGACCCGACCAGCACTATCGCGGCATAAATGTGGATCGCTCGCAGGATCCGGAGCAGCAGCGTCGCATGCTCAGTCATGCCATATTTTCGAGCGGATCCGGATACGGTCGTTCACATGACCTTCTTAAGATTCAGCGGCTACCGCCGAAATAAACTACGGCGCGGTGAAACGGTACTTCCCATCCTTGAACTCGATCCATCGCCCGCGGTCCGTGACTTGACCGCCCACGTCGATTTGCGTGCGCAAAATCGTGAGTTCCTCTTCGGTCGGCACTTCGAGAATCTCGAGCTTGGGCGCGATCGCTGGCTTGAAACTCATTTCCTCGAGCACCTGTTCGAGCGTGACGAAGGGCGCGATTCCTTGCAGCATGAGCTGACAATCGGGTCCGTAGCCAAACATCGCCCACGGCGTATACACCCGCCATGGTCCGGTCCCGGGTGGAAGGCCGTGGCGCTCGCGGGCGCCAGGACCGTCGAGAAACCCCGGTGACGAAATGAAGTCGACTCGATCGACGAATTTGCGCTTTTGCTGATCGGTGACCAGGATTGTGCGCCAGGCAAGGGCTGCGATGCTGTCGGCGCCGCCGGGGCCCCCGAAGCGCCGTCCCTCGCCACCTTCATATTTGCCGACCACGGTGGAATTGATGTTTCCGTAGCGATCGACCTGAAGAGTCGCGAGGATACCGTAATCGACGTAACCGAGTTGCGCGAGGTCAGCCGCGTAATTCATCGTCCCCCACTGAAGTGCGCGATAATTGGCGCGCGAGCTGATCATCGTCATCAAGGGATCGAACGGCACCTGAGCCTCGGGCCCGACCACCCCGTCCTCGGTCAGGTATTGCAGGTTGGGCGCGCTTATTCGCTTGGCGAGCAGCACCGAGTTCATCGGCTCGCCGCCGCCGCCAACCCAGTAGATGTACTTGTCCTCGACCACGCGCGAGAGCTGGCAGATGACGAATTCGCGCTCATTGAAGTCGGTAGCTGGAGTGCTCACGAGGCATAGCCCTCCCGGATGGTTTCGCGCCGGCGAATCTCGGCTAGTTTTTCGGTTCCCACGACTTTCTGCAGGTACTCGATCGTGCGATTGCACCGAATACACGTGTTTCTTGAGGTACTCGGTAAAATCGCCGCGGTACATCGCGCCCATCGCTTCGACGACTCCCGCCGGATCCGACGCGTAGTATCCCTGCACCGTTCCCGGGTAGGCACCGAACGGGGCATGTACGACCGCGTCCACGGTGAAGTGCGCGATCGAGGTGCGAGCCGGATCGCGCCGGAATTCGTCGGTCGCGACGATCTCTTCGGCGGACACGATCACTCGCTTCGACGCGAGCGCGCATTCCGCGTGCGCGATGCCGGTCCCGAAGACGCGCGCGTTACCGAACTCATCGGCCTGATGAACGTGAATTATTGAAACATCGGGATTGAGTGCCGGGACCAGGAGGACTGGTTTTCGGCTGAAAGGGTCTTCGACGATTTTGCAACCCGAATGCTGAAATCCGTCGGTCCCGCCAAAGCTGCGCGCCGGCATGAAAGGTATCCCCATCGCACCAGCCTTCAGGCGCAGCGTCATCAGCGCATTGGAGTACTCGTAGATGGTGCACTTCTTTTCGCGTACCGCGCGCGAGATCCACGGGCCGAAGCCGATGAACCCGATGTCGATCCGATCAGCGCATCCTGCTTCAACCAGCAGCGCGCACGCGACATAGGTGAACTTGCCGCACAGCCATAGATTCTTTTTGCGCTGGCGGATGACCTCGCGAATCAGCGACGACGGTCCTCGCTGAAAGTAGTTGCAGTCGTATGCGAGGTAGTCACCGTCGCGTACGAAGCGCTCGACCGCCTCTTTGTGAGTCATCAACTTCGAGACCATCTGATGCGGTTTATGGTCCCGCACGCTCGCCCGATAACCGTCGGGATCAACTTTCAGATAGTCGGCTTTGCCTTCTTCCAGAATCCGCATTTGCTGAATTCTCCTGAACCTCTTGAGTGGCTGGCAGCGCTTCGATTCAGACTTGGATCCCGGACTGCAGCAGGATGCCGTTGTGAATCAGGAAACTTCGGATGGTGTTTCCGCGCCTGGCCCGCTCGCGGCCTTCGGCGCCGCCTCCCGCCTGAAAATCGGTTATGCGTTCCGCCATCGAGCGCCTGCCCTTGATGCTGATCTTGGTTTCCTTGCCCTCTTTTCTCAGCAGGCATGCGGCGACGATCTCGTCCGGGTCGAGTTCAAGCGTTGCGCAGAACTCTCTCAGCAGTTCGAGCCTCGATTTATCCTCGTTCGGTTCCACGCCCGATTGCTCGCGCAGTCCCTGGTACCAGGTCTTGACCGAGTCGTATTCTTCGAGCGGTTTACTTATTGACGCCATCGTTATTTTCGAGCTGTGCGTGATTCTATCGGTCGATTGTGCGGTTCGACGAAGCTTACTCGGGAAGACCGAACATCCGCGCGAGCGCTTTGATTTCCTCTTTTCGCCACGGCAGCGGCGCCTGCGCCTGGATCATCTTCGCCGCCTTCATCTGCTCGGTCACCTTGGGATCGGCCTTGAATGGCTTCCCGTATTCGCCCTCGAAGAAGATCTCCTCCAGCGGCGGACGCGGACGCTGTCCACCTGCTTCCCACGACTCCGCCGGATAACCGACCAGCAGCACAAATAGCGGAATCCAGTCCGTGGGCGCCTTCACGATCTTGTTGATCGCCTGGTGCTGAAAGGCAGACAGGCAGACGCCAAGTCCCTCGTCAACCGCCGCGAGCATCGCCTGGCAAATCGCGATGCCTGCGTCCGATGCGGCGGATGCCGCCACCGATGGCTGGGTCGCGCCTTCGGCCAGCGGCTTCAGAATATTCGGCCAAACGAATTCATCGACGAACTTATGGCTCCATCCGTGGGTGGCGTTCAGTGCGCCGACATCGACCAGCTTCTTCAGCCGCGCCTGAGCCCCCTTGTACGCCCCCATATCAACGTAGGTGTAGATGTGCACCGGGGCGAGCTCGATGTTGAGTCCGGAAACCGGAGTCTTGAGCGCGTCGAGCGTTTCACGAGGGATATTGTCCCGGATCACGACGACCGCTTTCAGAAAGGTCGCGTTGACCGCGCATGACGCGAGCCGCGCCGCCTCCAACATGATCTGGATCTTCTCGCGTTCGACGTTGCGCCACGATTGGAAGTAACGGATCGATCGGCGCCGCCCTACTACTTCTTTGAATTCCATCTACAATTCCTCCAGCTAAAAGACGTCGCTCCGGCAGGGGAGACCCCCCGCATCAGATTCGGTTTGCCGCAATTTCACTCGCCCGATGGCGCTGCCCGGCGGAAGCTTACGCCGACCACAGCCGCGCCGACAACCGCTACCATCTCGATCAGGCGTTGAAAAGTGGCGGCAGCCGGCAGAAATGGCTCTCCCGGCGCTGCGTCCATTTGCAAAGGTCTGCGGACAGATGAGACAAAACGATTCAACTCGCAGAAGCCTGATTCGCCAAATGGAGGCCGACGGGAAATGAGACAACTGATCGATCTGCATGGAAGGCGTGCACTGGTAACGGGCGGCGGCCGCGGGATTGGCCGCTCGATGGCGCTGGCGCTCGCCGACGCGGGCGCCGATGTCGCGGTCGCCTCTCGCTCGCAGGGCGAACTGGACGCGGTCGCAAAAGAGATAGAGGAGCGCGGGCAGCGCGGCTTCGCGGTCATCATCGACGTGATGAGCCGCGAGCAGATTGCCGCCGGCATCGACGAGGCTGCCCGCAAACTCGGCGGTCTCGACATCCTGATCAACAACGCGGGCGGCGTGATCGCGGAGAACCAGGATCACCTCGATCCGCTCAATCATGACGCGCGCGCGTTCGAGGACAACCTGTTCTTGAACCTGACCCAGGCATTCTATGCGACTCACGCCGCGCTCCCCTACATGATCAAACAGAAGTGGGGCCGCATCATCAGCATCGGTTCCGGCTATGCGAAAAACGGCGGCGGCCCGCTCGCCTATTCGGCCGCGAAGCACGGCATCATCGGTTTCACGCGCTCGCTTGCCTATGCCGCCGCCCCGCACGGCATCAATGTGAACGTGCTATGTCCCGGATGGACCAACACCAGGCTGGTGGACTGGAACATGCTGGGGGCGATGATGGGAGTGAGTGCGGCAGAGGCCAAACGATTCGCCGAGAACCAGAACATCCAGAAGCGAATCGTCGAGCCGGATGAATTGGGTGCGATGGCGGCGCTGCTCGCATCCGACGCCGCCAGCGCGGTGACCGGACAGGTCATCAGCGTTGATGGCGGATTCATGATTTAGCGGGGCTGGATGGTCCGCCGCGGCTGCGCGAAGATCATCGGGCGCAGGACCCATCCGCCAGGTCGACGATGGCGAGTGGATCCCGCTTGCTCACTCGTTCGATGAAGGGCTTTCCACTGTAGTTCCACGCCTTTCATCCCTCTGCCCATCTTCGCAGAAGGCCATCTGCTGCCGGATTTTTACTCCGGCGCTGCCGGTCTATCCGGCCGCTTCGGTGAAGGATTTTCTTTCCGGCGCTTACGCGATGAAAGACTCCAACGTCACGATTCTCACTTTAATCCGAATTGTTCGCATAACGATTTCTTGTTGATCGCGCAAATCGCGCTTCATCAGCGCGAAAGATCGGCCCGCTACTGTCCGCCTCCTTACGCGGCGAATCCCCGTCGCGATCAATTTTCACAGCAGAGGAGGTTCATCATTATGCGAATTCGAAGATCCCGGAGAAATAGCTTTGTGCGCAAGCGGCTGGGTTTCTCCCTAGCGGTGGGCGCGCTGATCGGCATGCTGATCCCTGCGGGCACGGTGACGACCTACGCGTACCCGCCCCCCGGCCCGCCAACGGCGACGCCGATCAAGCATCTGGTCGTCATTTTCCCAGAGAACATCTCGTTCGATCACTACTTCGGGACTTATCCGGTCGCCGCCAACCCAGCGGGTGAGCCACCGTTCTACGCGCGGCCGGGCACGCCGAACGTCAATGGACTCAGCGGCACGCTGCTTACCAACAACCCAAACCTCCTGAACTCCGTCAACAACGACACCTCCGCCAGCGGCGGTGGCGCGGGTGCGGCAGCCAATCCGTTTCGCCTCGATCGGAGGCAAGCCGCAACCGCGGACCAGGACCACGACTACGGGCCCGAGCAGGCCGCGGACGACTTGGGCCTGATGGATCTGTTCCCGTACTGGGTTGGCAACGAACTCTCGCCGCCGCCGCTCGAGGCGTCGACGGTCCCTGAGACCGATGCCCAAACCATGGGCTACTACGACGGCAACACCGTCACCGCGCTGTGGAACTACGCGCAACGCTTCGCCATGAATGACAATTCCTACGACACGACGTTCGGCCCATCGACGCCCGGGGCGATCAACCTCGTTTCCGGACAGACCAATGGCGCCGTGGCCGCAACCCCCGCTAGCGGGGTCAGCTCGGGGTCGCTGGTCGGGCCGAACACTGACAGCTCGTACACTCTGATCGGCGACACCGACCCGACGGGCGACGTGTGCTCCTCCTCGTCGGAAACCAAGGCGGGTACAACGATCTATATGACCGGGAAGAACATCGGCGATCTGCTAAACGCCGCGAACATCAGCTGGGGATGGTTCCAGGGTGGATTCAATCTGACTCTGACCAATTCCAATGGAACCACCGGCTGCGCGCGCACCAACACCTCGGCGGTGACGGGCGTTACGAAAGTCGACTTCATCCCGCATCATGCATCGTTCCAGTACTACGCGACCACGGCGAACCTGAAACATACGCGTCCCACGAATTCGCCGAGCCAATATGGTACCAGCGACCCCCTCGGGGCCAATCATAACTACGACACCGACGACTTCTTCGCCGCGCTTGCCGCGGGCAACCTGCCTTCGGTCAGCTTCATCAAGCCGCCCGGCTTCCAGCAGGGTCATCCGGAGTACTCCGACCCGCTCGACGAGCAGGTCTTTCTCGTGACCGTGCTCAACGCGCTCCAGAAGTCGCCCGAATGGAGTTCCACCGCGGTAGTGATCTCGTGGGACGATTCGGACGGGTGGTACGATCACGTGATGTCGCCGATCCTCAACCAGTCGGCGAGCAGCGCCGACGCGTTGACCGGCACGGGGTCCTGCGGCAGCGGAGACGCCGCCCTGCCGGGCGTCAATCCCGCGCTCGCCCATGCGCAAGGCCGCTGCGGCTACGGGCCACGCCTGCCGTTCCTGGTGATCTCGCCATTCTCGCGACCCAACTTCGTCGATCACACGCTGACCGCCCAGGTCTCTGCCATCCGCTTCATCGAGGATAACTGGCTCGGTGGCCAGCGAATCCAGGGCTCCTTCGACGCGATCTCCAACTCGATCGACTCGATGCTCGACTTCGAGCATCCGCAGATGAGCGGCCGGCTAATTCTGGATCCGTCCACCGGCGAACCGGTGCCGACGCCGATGCCGCGCTAAGGCTCTTCGGCCAGGTTCGCAGTACCTCAACGGGCACGCGTCCTCCACGGGCGCGTGCCCTCACATTTTAAAGAACAAGGAATGCGACGACGCCGAGGCGGCGCTGAATTTTCCGTCCGGGAAATTCGAAACCCCGCTGGTGCTGTGCGACCGGCTGCTCGACCGCAACCATCAGCTCTACTACCCGGATTCGGCGCTGCCCGGCGTGCCGTGGCTTCGGTTCGTCACGGTTGGTCGGCCCCGCGTCTTGCGGCTGCCCGTTTTCTGGACTGAATTCAATTTTTAGCAGGCACGCCGGCGCCTGCTGACTCCGTTTCCGCTGCGTTCTCGGCGCGCTCGGAGGAGCGGGCGGCCGCGTAGCGCGGAGCGAACAGCGCGATGGCGGCGGCAAGCAGCAGGATCGCCTGCGCGCCGAGCGTTTGCACGGTCGGGAAAATTCCCAGCGCCGGGAGCGCCGGGACGTAATCGACGAAAGTTGCCGCAATCCGATCGGCCTCCTGCAGGCTCGCGACGCCCTGGCCGATGAAGATCACTGCCATCGCGTAGAGCATCACCGTCGTCGTCTTGAAAATGATCGCGAACGGAATCTTGCGCGCGCTCCATCCGATTATGACGAAAAGCCCGGCCAGCGCGACCGCTGCGGCGGCGATTCCGACGCCGATCGCATAGCACTCGGCGCCCGCAGCCGCGCCCGCCGAAAGCGCCTGCAAGGAAACTATCGTTTCAGCCCCCCTGCGCATCACGGCCAGAAAGCCGGCCAGTCCCAATGCCAAGGCCGGCAGGCCGCTGCGCTCGGCGCTGCGTAGCTTGCCGGGGATGAACCTGCTCCAGCCCTCGGATTGGCTCTTCGCGGTCAGCCGTGAGCTGACATAGAAGAGGGTCGCGGCAGCAAGCAGTTGAAAGACGCCCTCGAGCGTGTCGCTGGTGTCGTCGCTGATCAGATAGTTGCTCGCGACGGCGAGCAGGATGCTGGCGACGATCGCCGCGGCGGCGCTGGCGTAGATGTCGCGCGCGTGGCCGTGGCGGCTCGCCCCGCGGGTGGCGGCGGCCAGGGCGACGATCACGAGCATCGCCTCCGTCCCTTCCCGAAACAGGATGCCCAGTGAATAAAGGAAGTAGGGAACGGCAGTTTGGGACATGGCGTTTGCTGTCCTCCTCAGGACTTCGAAACGTTGAAAACACTAAAGTTTTTTCTTGGCATCGGCCGGCCTTATTCACGCCGACAATCCGCCCCAAGCGGTGCGAATCTAGCAAGGTGAAGTAACGGCGTGATGAAGGGGACTTAGCGAAGTAATCAATTCTGCATTGCCTGAGGCTTCTCAAGGCTTGATCCACACGTTACGCTGTGTAGAGTGACGCCTCGAACCTGGACAAAATGGGGGCGGAGGAAACCGACCGGTAACGAAGAACTCGAAACTGTACTACGGATATCAAGGACACACCGCGACACCCTTGACCGTAAACCTTTGCGAAGAGAAACCGTCTGGTGTTAATTGCCAGCGGGTATGGGTCTCAAAATGCAAATCATGGATGGAAATGAAGCGGCGGCTTCGATTGCCTACCGCCTGAGCGAAGTAATCGCGATCTATCCCATCACGCCGTCGTCACCGATGGGCGAATGGGCCGATCAATGGAGCGATGAAGGCCGGACTAACATCTTTGGCACGGTGCCGAAGGTGATGGAGATGCAGAGCGAAGGTGGTGCCGCGGGAACGCTGCACGGGGCGCTCCAGGCGGGCGCGCTGGGAACCACGTTCACCGCCTCGCAAGGCCTTCTGCTGATGATCCCCAACATGTACAAAATCGCCGGCGAGCTTACCGCGTGCGCCATTCATGTCGCGGCACGGACCATCGCGACTCACGCGCTGTCGATCTTCGGCGACCACAGCGACGTGATGGCGAGCGCGCGCGACCGGCTTCGCTTTGTTGTCGTCCAACTCGGTTCAGGAAGCCAATGACTTCGCCTTGATTGCGCACGCCGCTTCGCTCGAATCGCGCATCCCGTTTCTGCATTTCTTCGACGGCTTCCGGACTTCGCATGAGCTCAACAAGATTCATCCGCTGTCAGACGACGATCTGCGCGCGCTCATCGATGCGAAGTTCGTCCGCCAGCATCGCGAGCGCGCGCTCAGCCCCGATCGTCCGATGCTGCGTGGCTCGGCGCAGAATCCGGATGTCTTCTTCCAGGCGCGCGAAGCGATCAATCCTTTCTATCGCGCCTGCCCGACGATCGTTCAGGACGTTATGGATCGCTTCGCGCGGCGGACCGGCCGCAGCTATCACCTTTTTGAATATGTTGGGGATCCTCAAGCGGAGCGGGTGATCGTTTTGATGGGCTCGGGCGCCGGCGCGGCCGACGAGACGATCGAGCGCCTGCTCGCAGGCGGAGAGAAGGTCGGTGTGCTCAAGGTGCGCTTGTTCCGTCCCTTCGACGGCGCCGCTTTTGCCGCGGCCTTGCCGAAGACCACGCGCGCGATAGCGGTGCTCGATCGCACCAAGGAGCCCGGCAGCACCGGCGAGCCGCTCTACCTCGACGTCGTGACCGCGCTCGCCGAGGCGCGGGAGGCGGGCGCTATCGATGGCAGATGGCCGCGAATTATCGGTGGGCGATACGGTTTGTCGTCCAAGGAATTCACTCCGGCGATGGTGAAGGCGGTCTTCGACGAGCTCAAGCGGGAGACCCCCAAGAATCACTTCACCGTGGGAATCAACGATGACGTGACGCATTCGAGCCTCGCATTCGACCCGGAGTTTTCGACCGAAAGCCCGCAGACTGTGCGCGCGCTCTTCTATGGACTGGGATCGGACGGCACCGTGGGCGCGAACAAGAACTCGATCGCCATCATCGGTGAGAACACGCCCAGCTATGCGCAGGGTTACTTCGTGTACGATTCCAAGAAGTCGGGCACGGTCACGGTGTCGCATCTGCGCTTCGGGCCGGACCCGATCCGTTCGACCTACCTGATCACCAAGGCAAGCTTCGTCGGATGTCATCAGTTCGCCTTTCTCGAGCGGATGGACATGCTCGCGGCCGCAGATCAGGGAGCGACCTTCCTGCTCAACGCGCCGTACGCTGCCGACGAGGTGTGGAACCATCTGCCGCGCAATGTGCAGCAGCAGATCCTCGACAAGCAGCTTCGCTTCTTCGTCATCGATGGGTACAAGGTGGCGCGCGATGCGGGCATGGGCGGCCGCATCAACACGATCATGCAGACGTGCTTTTTTGCCGTGAGCGGCGTTTTGCCGCAGGACGAAGCGATCGCGGCGATCAAATCGGCGATTCAGGATACCTATGGGAAGCGCGGTGAAGCGATCGTGCAACGGAACTTCGCCGCGGTGGATACCACACTTGCGCATCTGCACCAGGTCACCACACCGGCGACGGCGAGCAGCACGATCGATATTCTCACCCCGGTGCCCTCGCACGCGCCGGCCTTCGTTCGCGATGTCCTCGGCGCTCTCATCGCCGGCTACGGTGATTCGGTTCCCACCAGCGCGCTGCCGCCCGACGGTACCTTTCCGACCGGCACGGCCAAATGGGAGAAGCACAACATCGCCCAGGAGATCCCGGTCTGGGACGAGGAGCTATGCATCCAGTGCGGGAAGTGCGTGCTGGTCTGCCCCCATGCGACGATTCGCGCGAAAGTGTACGAGCCGAGTCGCCTCGGCGATGCGCCCGCGACATTCAAGTCGGCGGCGCCGCGATGGCGTGGACTCGAGGCGATGCGTTACACGCTGCAGGTGGCCCCCGAGGATTGCACCGAATGCCGCCTGTGCGTCGAAGTGTGCCCGGCGAAGAGCAAGAGCGAGGTACGGCACAAGGCGATCAACATGGCGCCGCAACCTCCAATCCGCGACGCGGAGGCGCGGAACTGGGACTTCTTCCTGTCGCTGCCGGAGTTCAATCGAGACAGCCTTGCGCATGCGCAAGTGAAGGACGCGCAGCTGCTCGAGCCGCTCTTCGAGTTTTCCGGCGCCTGCGCGGGATGCGGCGAGACGCCCTACATCAAGCTGCTCACCCAACTCTTCGGCGATCGATTGCTGATCGCGAACGCGACCGGATGCTCCTCTATATACGGCGGCAATCTGCCAACCACCCCTTACACCTCGAATGCCGAAGGCCGGGGGCCGGCCTGGTCAAATTCCCTGTTCGAGGACAACGCTGAGTTCGGGCTCGGGATGAGGCTCGCGCTCGACAAGCGTGTTGACTACGCGCGGGAATTGATCCGGGGGCTTTCCAGTCAGCTCGGCGGGCGCCTCGTCTCGGAGATCCTGGAAGCCGATCAATCGACCGAGGCAGGCATCGTGGCGCAGCGTCAGCGGATCGCCGAGGTCAAGCGCCTGATTGCCGGCCTCGAAACCAACGGCGCGCGCGATCTGATGGCGATTGCCGATACGCTGGTGCGCAAGAGCGTTTGGCTCGTGGGCGGCGACGGATGGGCGTATGACATCGGTTTTGGCGGACTGGATCACGTCCTCGGTTCCGGAATGAACGTGAACGTGCTGGTGCTGGATACTGAAGTGTACTCGAACACCGGCGGACAAATGTCCAAATCCACGCCGCGCGGCGCGGTTGCAAAGTTCGCCGCCGGCGGCAAACAGACCGGCAAGAAGGACCTCGCGATGGAGGCCATCAGCTACGGCTCGGTGTACGTCGCGCGCGTGGCGATGGGCGCCAACGATTCGCACACGGTGAGGGCTTTTCTCGAGGCCGAAGCGCACGACGGGCCCTCGCTAATCGTAGCCTATAGCCATTGCATCGCGCACGGCTACGACATGGCCTTCGGCTTGGAGCAGCAGAAGAACGCGGTACTCTCCGGCTACTGGCCGCTGATGCGATACAACCCGGCGCTGCAAAAGCAAGGCAAGAATCCCTTCCAGCTCGATTCGAAGGCGCCCAGCATCCCGCTCAAGCAATACGCCTATCAGGAAGCGCGCTACACGATGCTCGCGCATAGCAATCCCGAAGCTGCGCGCCATTTGCTCCAGGTGGCGCAGGACGACGTCGCGCGACAATGGCGGGTATACGCAAATCGTGCCGCGATGGCCGGAGCGGAAATCCCGTCCTCGCAGCCTGCCACCGAATCGGAGACTGCCTCGGGCAAGTCGGCAAAAGCGGGCAAGCAATGATCGACCTCACGACGACGTATCTGGGCCTCGCCTTGAAGAACCCTATCGTCGCCTCGGCGTCGCCACTTTGCGATTCGCTCGACAAGATTCGGCATCTCGAAGACCACGGGATCGCCGCCCTCGTGCTGCCGTCGCTCTTCGAAGAGCAACTCGCGCTGGAAAGTGAGACGCTTGACGCGGATCTCTTTCGCGGCGCTGAAAGTTTCGCGGAGTCGCTGAACTACTTTCCCGACCTGACGACGTACAACCTCGGTCCCGATGGCTACCTGGAGCTGATTCGTAAGGCAAAGGCGAGCGTTTCGATTCCCGTCATCGGCAGCCTCAATGGGGTTTCAGCCGGCGGTTGGACCCGCTATGCGCGCGAGATGGAGCAAGCGGGCGCCGACGCCATCGAGTTGAACCTCTATTCGATTGTGACTGACCCGGAACTCACCGCCGGCCACATCGAGCAGGCATACGCCGAGCTGGTTCGGGAGGTAAGACAAAGCGTACGGATTCCCCTCGCGGTCAAGTTGTCGCCATTCTTCAGTGCTCCCGCAAACATGGCAAAACAACTCGAAGGCGCCGGCGCCAATGCCCTGGTGCTGTTCAATCGCTTCTATCAGCCAGATTTGGATCTCGAACTGCTCGAGGTCGT
Source organism: Binataceae bacterium (SeqCode) (assembly GCA_963803045.1). GTDB lineage: Bacteria > Desulfobacterota > Binatia > Binatales > Binataceae > Binatus. The sequence goes on from CAWDLC010000011.1 coordinate 17,150, forward strand.
GCCGAGACTGACTCTGAGCAGCCCGCAGGAATTGCTGCTCCGGCTGCACTGGGTGGCGATCATCTTCGGCCACGTTGGCGCCGACTTGGCGATCACCGGCGGCGTCCATAGCGCGCAAGATGTGTTGAAGGCGGTGATGGCGGGCGCGCGCGTTACGATGATGACCTCGGCACTGTTGCACTACGGCATCGAGCATCTGGACGGCGTCCTGCGCGATCTCCTGAACTGGATGGAAGAGCATGAGTACGAATCCATTCGCCAGATGTGCGGCAGCATGAGTCAGCGCAATGTGCCCAACCCGGCGGCGTTCGAGCGCTCCAACTACGTCCGCGTTCTGAGTTCCTATTCGTTGCGCGGCACCAGCAGTTGAGAGGCCATCCGTCCTTGACAGTCTGGGGTTTGCGCGGAGCGCTCCGTGCAGGGTCGAGCGCAGACGCGACCGGCGCAGCATCTGGGCGAGCCGACTCAAGCTCGCGCGCGGGATTCAATGGGATGGCGGTGGCGGGCGAACAAGAATACGCGCATCATCCGAGCACTGCTCACGCGCGGCGATAACTATCGGCCAGCAGGTCCCTGCCGACCCGGACAACCAAGCAGCCTGATCAAACACCCTTATCGGGGGAACATGTCTCGTCGTGGACAGATCTTATGTGATCGGTCACTTTGCCGAGGTTCCCGCACGCTCGAAATACTCAGCCGCAGCGCGAAACGCACCTGCCGCGCGCTCGAACGTGTCAAAGGTCGCAAGTCCCCGCTCGCGCGCGAGCATCATTGCGCCACCGACGGTTGCACCCCGCTGGTCGGGCGCCTCGTGCTGCGATTCGACCGCGATCGCGAACGGCTTGTGCGCGCGCTGTGCGAAGCGCGCGAGCCGATCCAGCATGGGAATGCTTTCCTTGACCTCGACCTCGGTCGAGCGTCTTGGGCCGCCAAATTGCTGTCCCGGCCTGACTTCCATCACGATCGCATCGACGACCGGATCGCGGTCGAGGATGTCGAGTACGCGATCAAGGTTATCCGCGCCGCCGGCCCAGCGCGGTGAGACCGTCTGCGAGGCGTCAAGCGGATTGCGGTAGCTGCCGCCAATCACCTGGAAGAAGGTCTTGAACTCGGCATACGAAGCTTCCGACAAGGCCGGAACTTCGAGTCCATGACTCGCAAACGTGTCGCTGATCACCACCGACTGTCCGCCGGTCATCGCGACCAGCCCCATCGCGCGACCCCTGACGGGCCGCGCGCGGGTCAGCAGCTCCATCGCGTCCAGCATCGGCTCGAGCCCCGCCACTTCAACCGCGCCGCTCTGGCGCATCGCCGCACGCCATACGGCCGCCGGGGTCGCGAGCGATCCGGTGTGCGAAAATGTCGCGCGGGCGCCCGAGTCCGTCACGCCGCCCTTCCAGACCAGCACCGGGACGCGCGCCGTGGCGCGCTTGAGGCTGTCGAAAAAGCGCCGCCCGTCGCGTACCCCCTCCACATAGATGCCGATTGCACGCGTCGCGGCGTCGGCGGCCATCACGTCGAGGTAGTCGGCGGGCTCCAGGATGAGCGCATTACCAATCGAGGCCGACATGTTGACCTTGATCGCGCGTCCCGGCGCCTGCAGGCAGAAACTGACTGCGTGCGTTCCGCTCTGCGAGATGAAGCACACGTCGCCCGGTTCACCCGCGCGCAGGCTCGAAGTTGTGGAGCAGCCCCAGTCCCGGGTTGCACAGGCACATGCAGTTGGGGCCGACCACCGCGATGTCCGAGCGCGAGGCGATCTTTTTCATTTCGGCTTCGAGTTCCACTCCGACCGGATCGCCGGTTTCGGAAAAACCGGCGGTGAAGAATCCGATGCCGGCGACCCCGGCCGCGGCGCAGTCGGCCAGGGTCTGCGGTGCGAACTTTCGCGGAACGGTGGCGATCGCGTAGTCGATCGGTTCACCGATCTCGGACACGGAGCGGAAGTTTTTGATGCCGAGCGCCTCGATCGCGGCGCCTTCCTTTGGGTCGGGCTGCACCGAAAAGCGCTTGCCCTTGAAGGTATCGAGCGTATGCAGCCACATGAAATCGCGCTTCGCGCGATCGCCGATCACAATCGCAGTGCGCGCGTGGAGAGCGCGCCGAAGGTTTTCCTGGCGGCGAGCTTGGAGCTGCGCTGCTTCTGCCGCCGACAATTGCCCATGCGCGGCGTCTTTGACCTCCTGCTCGAGCAGAATGCGGGCGTCGAGCACGCTCAGCCCCGACGCATAGGCGGCGATCGGGTTCAGGTCCATCTCCCGGATTTCGGCGTGACGCGCGGCGAACTCGGATATCCAGACCAGCAATTGGGCGATCGCGTCGCGGTCAACCGCCGCTCTGCCGCGTACGCCGCCGAGCAGCGCAGCGCCGCGCAACTCCGCGAGCATCGCGTGCGCCTCGCGGTTGTCGATCGGCGCGATCCGGACCGCAGTGTCCTTGAGCACTTCAACGAACACTCCGCCAAGACCAACCATCACCATCGGACCGAACTGGGGATCGCGCACGATGCCTGCGAGGAGTTCCAGTCCCGCCGCCGCCATGGCCTGCACCGCGACGCCTTCGAATCGCGCGCCGGCAGCCTTTTGCGAAAGATTTGCGCGAATGCGCTCGAAGGCGTCGCGCACTTCGACCTTCGAAGCGAGGCCCAGCGCGACGCCGCCGACGTCGCTCTTGTGCGTCACATCCGGCGAAAGCACCTTAAGCACGACGGGAAAGCCGCGCCGCTCGGCCGCCGCCGCGGCTTCGTCGGCGCTGCGGGCCGGCTCGGGCATCTGGGTTGCGATGCCGATCGCTTCGAGGATCTGCTTGGATTCGATTTCCGAAAGCGCACTGCGGCGCTGGGCCGCGGCGCGCGCGATAGTTTCGTCGACGATGCTCACGTTCACAATTTCCGACTTATAACCGAGAGTTTGAGTTGATAGAAATCCGCCGCCCTACCCCGCAACCACGTGAAGAAGGAATCAGACTTGCCCCCTACTCAACTCCAAACGCGCCAAAAAGTCGAGGGTATTGGCAACGGCCACCACAGCGGCCAATCGCGAACTCGCGGCCTTCCGCGCACTCGGGGCCGGGTCCACATACGGGACACGAGCTTGGGCGCGCTCTTTGCGCCACCTCGTCGCCGCCTTAGCGCTCACGCTCGCGGCCAGGCGACGGGATGGCCGGCGAAAGTCAGGACGCGCGAGAGATGCTCAGGGTTGAGGCCGTCGCAGACCTCCGCAACCCACAGGCAGAAGTCGATCAGATCCCGGTCGATCTGATCTTCGGGCGGACGCGGCTCGTAGCGATTCCAGAAGCCGTAGACCATCGCCATTGACGGGCGACCGCGGCCCAAGTCCGCAAGTTCGAGCGCGTACAGATGGCCGCTCTTCGATCGCCAGTAGACCCTGCCCGCGCGCTTGCCCGCCGCAAGTTCGAGCGATTCGGCCACTTCAGGCCGCGTGTCCAGTTCCTGCTCCCAGAGCAGCGGGTCGGCGCGCAAGCCGGCGAGTTCGTCCGCGGTCGGCGTCACAAAGTTCATACGCGGTTCCCCGCCGCCCGATTGAGAAACGGGATGATTGCAGCAACCAAGTCGGATCCGCGGTCGTCCTGGAGAAAATGCGAGGCCCGGTCGAACGGGATCGGCCCCTCGGCGTGCGGCATCAGCTCCTTCAACCGATTCGCGTACTCGATCGGGAAGACGGCGTCCTCCGGCGCCCACAGCAGCAGGGTCGGCGTCCGGGCCAGCTCGGGCAGCCGGCGCTGGATCATCGTCATGTCGGCCCAGCCGCGGTCGCCCTCGCGAAGCGGGATCGTCCTCGGCCAGGTAAGCACGACGTGATCGGAATCAGGTTCGTCGAAGACGTGGTGATAGCCCCGCTTCTCCGCGTCCGTCATCCCGCGCCTGGTTATCGCCGACGGTCCCGCATGGGAGAGCACCTTGAAGCGCTTCATCAGGAGCTGACCGATTAGCGGCGCATGCCAAGTCGTCCACGGGAGCGGCGACTGATGGAACTGGCCGACGTAATCGGTGTAAAGCCAGGTGTTCATGAGGACCAGCGCGCCGAGTCGATCGAGCCTTTGCAGAGCCGCTCCCACGCCCTGCGGGCCGCCCCAGTCCTGTCCGACGATCACGAAGCCGCGCAGATCGAGCTGGTCGATTAGCGAGACCAGGTCGGCGATATGATGCGCCAGCGTAAGCGCGGCGTCGACGCGCGGATGGTCGGAGTAGCCCGAACCGATCCAATCGGGAACAACGGCGCGGTAGCCCGCTTTGACCAGCGGGCCGAGGAAGTCGCGGTAGAGGAATCCCCACGTGGGATTTCCGTGCAGGAGCAGCACGGGTCGCGCGCCACGGCTGCCCTCGTCGACGTAGGCCATGTTGCGGCCGTTGACGCGCAGCGTTTTCTGCTCCCATGGGAAGAGCTCTCGAAGCCACGCGGGCTTTTGGTTCATGGCGGATGGAACCGGAATTTCCATCTTGAGCGTGCTTCGCGCGCCGGTGGCGGCTTCATCGGCGGCCTAACGATCGTCCGGCACTCGCTCAGGCGACCTTGCGCATCCTGGCCGCGCCCGCATGCCACTTGCTCATGTGTTCCTTGTGGCTCTTCAGATAGGCGGGGCCATCGTAGTACTTGTCGTAAAATTCAAGCTCAATGTGCTGCGCCTGGATGTACACGTAGAGCACCATCGGCGGAACGAACGCGGGGAAGGTGCCGAACGTATCCCAGATATAGCGGCAGGTCTCCTTGCAGATCTGGATGGTTTTTTCCGGCGTGCGCGGCACCTGGCTCAGGAAGTCTGCGCGGTTCTTGTACGGCACCGGCTTTTTCGCGAACGGGTTGAAGGTGCCGTTGGGGCCGAACTTCTTCGCCACCACGGCATCGACCGCCGCGTCCATGTCCTTGTAGTAGGGCGGCCGGAAGCTCTCGAACCCGCCGTCGATTCCGATCGGCACAGGGAAGGCATTAGGGTTCTTCGGGTTCGACTCGAAGCGAAAGCCGAGTCCGCGGCCTGCCGGTGTACCGCCCATAACCACAAAGCTGGTCATTCCGCCGTACAACCATCCGCCGAGCCCCAGCGCCTGCTCGGCCAGCAATATGTTGTGGCCGATGAACGCACCCTCGGCGCCGGCGGTGGCAAGCATGATTCCGCTCTCGAACATCGAGAGCGGCACCGGCGTGTTGACCCAGCCCTCGCGAATCCAGCGCTGGTCGATGCAGGGACGCATATTGTTGTGATCATCGACGACATATTGGCCGAGGTCCGCCTGCAACATCATCGCATTGATCATTTCCTCGGTGATGTCGGTCACCGGCATGAACAGGGTGGTGCCGGGCATGTTCGCATTCCAGAGATTGAATGACATGATCGCGCCGGTATTGCGCGGGATATCGAGCCGCCCGTCGAACAGCTTGACGCGGTTCTGGCGCACGAAATCGAGCAGCCGATCGCGATCGCTCTTGGAGGCGACCTCCTGCAAATGGACCGGCTGCACGTCGCGCAACTTCATCAGGTAGACACCCTCATCATTGGTATAGAAGAGCTCGGTGCCGTGATTTCCGCACGGGCTCGCCCAGGTACGCCCCACGTGCTCGACCATCGTGTTGCACATCCCGTCCCAGGTCTGGACGCCATCGAGATTGTCCGGGCGCGGCGTGTGCGGCATGTCGGACAGGTTGAGGCCCGAGATGCCGGTGCCGGCAGCGGTCAGGATCGCTTCCTCGACTTCATCGAGCGGCAGCGGCTCGTGCTGCGACTTATGCTGGTTGGGGCCCTCCTTGATCTCCATGCCCAAGCCGAAGCGGCGCGAGCGGCGGTTGAAGATTGCGTCGAAGAGCGGGAAGTTGAACGCCTCGTCGACCTGTTCGAGTTCCGACAGCTTGATGTCATCAGCCATGTCAATATCCTCCTGCGCTTGCGAGAGCGCTTCACTGCGGCTTGGGTGCCGGCGCGGGCCCGGCGGGTTGCGCGGCGGGCGCAAGGCGGCGGCGGCGATCTTCCTCGGCCAGGCCGACCAGGTAGCGGAAGGCGAACAGCGCGGCGAAATCGATCACCTTGGCGCTGACCTTCATTGTGGCCAGCATTTCCCGCAGCTCATCGACGCTGAGCATGGTCTTGGCCGACCACACCCCCATCTTGCCGGTCATTACGAGGTCGCCGTTCTCAACCCCGACGTCCTCGATCGTCATATTGAAATCGCCAGCGCGCGACCGAATTCGCATCTTCCGATCTCCTCGCTTCAGCCGTAGCGGTACGTCATGCCGAATCCGCCAGTTGGATATCGCCACGAGATGTTGTGGAACGGGCAGATGATCCGGCAGGTGCCGCACTCGATGCAGTTGCTCCAGTATATCGTGGTGTGACCGTTGTCCTCGACCTTGTAGTTTTCAACCGGGCACGTCACCGTGCAGGGTTTCTCGATGCATTTGAGGCAGGCCCCCTGATCGATGATCTTGAGGTGCGGACTTCCTTCGTCGACCTTCATCACCAGGGTCGCGAGTTTGTCATCGCGGCCGAGCAACTTGGGCGGGCCTAGAAAGTTCGCCAACCCGGTGAGCTTCGCAGTGCCGGATTGACTTTTGACTTCCGCTGCCATCGCAACCGGTTCTCCTTCCTCGGTCTCTGCCCTTAGAGCATAGCCGCCCTGCCGGCATCAAGAAGGTCGAGCCCGAGGCTCATCAGCCCGAGCTCAGCGAGTACGTGATCCGCGACGGCCAGCTCGAGCGTGCGCTTGGACACCTGCATCCCGTCATCGGTGGGCAGCACGGAAAACAACTTGCGCGCGAGCTTGGTGAATTCGTAGGGGTATTTGCTGAAGAACTGGGGATGGGTCTCGGCCATCCGCGTCAGCCCCTGATAGCGATCGTAATCCTGCCATACGAAGCTCTCGCGAAGGCGGCTCGCGTAGGGCTCGAGCGCCTTGGCCGAATAGTCGCCTGCCTTGTGCGCCTGAAGAATCGTCTCGGCCGCCATCACGCCCGAGGCCATTGCCATGTTGGTGCCCTCGTGGAATAGCGGATTGGCATTGACCAGCCCGGCGGCCCCGCCGATCACGACAATCCCGTCGCCCACGAAATGCGGCAGATCGTGCGGCGTCATCTCGGGAATCAGATGCGCCGAGTACTCCTCCGGCGTGGTGCCGCGCAGGAGACGGCGCACCACCGGATGCATCTTGAATTCGTTCAGCAGCTGGTCGGGCTGGACGCCCAGCGTTTTGAGTGCGGCAAGCGGGATCCCATAGCCTACGGAAATCGTGTCGCGGTTGGTGTAGAGGAAGCCCGCCCCCATCGCGCCGCGCACGGCGCCGCCGCCGAGATACTCGTACGCCGCGCCTTCATCTCCTTCCAGCGAGAAGCGATCCTCAATAACTTCGCGTGGCAGCGAGACTACCTCCTTGACGCCGAGGATCACCGAGAGCGGGAGCTCGCCGCGAAGCCGGGCCGACTGCGCGATCAGCGAATTCGCGCCATCGGCGGCGATCACCACGTTGGCGAACACCTCGCCACCCTCGCGCCGCGCGCGAACTCCCACCACCCGGCCGGCGCTCACGATTGCCTCGTCGACCACCGTCTGAGTGACCAGCACCGCGCCTGCCTCTTCCGCCTTTTTGGCCAGGTAGCGGTCGAATATCGCGCGCAGGGCCGTGAACGAATGGTTGTAATAAGGAGGCTCGAAATCGAGGAACTTGAACGAGAGCGCAAGCTCATCGCTCTCCGAAAGCATCGAGAAACGCTTTTCAATGACGTGGCGCTCGACGCAGCCGGCCCCCGGAAAGTCCGGGAAGTACTTGCTGAGCACGGTCGTGTAGAGCACTCCGCCGAACATCGCCTTTGAGCCCGCGTAGTCGCCGCGCTCGAACATAATCACTTCGAGCCCGCCTTTGGCGAGCAGGTAGGCGGCAATCGAAGCGCCCGGCCCGGCTCCAACGATCGCTACGTCAAAGCGTTCGGCCATGCGGCCTCCGGCGGTTTTGCCAAGTGCAACCGGAAATTGCAGAGTGCCAAGCGTGCCACGACGCTCCAACGCTTAGCGCGGATGAGCCAATACGCGCAAACAGCGCCGCTGATCGCGGGCTCGGCTCCGGTTCAGAAGGCCGGCCGAATCAGACAGCCGATCGTTCGCCGCTATTCGCCGGGACGCGGTGGAATTGCGACGTAGTTTCCGGGATTCTCCACCATCGCTTCGCGAATGTCGGGATGCGCGGAGAAGAACGCGTCGAGTTCGGGTTGCTTCTTCGCATAGTTGGCGTCGTTGATCAGCGCGGGCTTGTAGGCGAGTTCGCTTGCAACCTTCGGATGCTGGCTCGCGAAATCGCTCCAGGTGCGGAGCTTTTGCATGTCGATATCGCTAGTGTCGGCGGCCTTGAACTCGATCGTGGTGTTGCCATTGACCACGATGCCCAGCGTCTTTCCTTCCTGCGCCATCGATGGAGCAGCGGAAGCGACGGCAAGCGCGATCGCAACAAACAGAGTTGACAAGTGATTCATCTTCTTCATCTCCTTGCCGGGTAACTCTTAGCCGACTGAAAAACGCGCCGGTGAGAGTGCGCGCGAATCGAAAATGCCGGTGCTTGCGCGCGCGATGAGATTTGCCGCGATTTGCCCCAGTGCGGGGCTGCTCTCGATTCCAAAACCTTGCTGTCCAGCGAGCCAGAAGAAGCCAGGCACAAGTGGATCCTCGCCAACCACCGGAACCGAGTCAGGCGAGAACGTGCGCAGTCCAGACCATTTGCGTTTCAGCGAGCGCGGGACCAGGCGCGGCGCGAGCCTGCGAAGCCGCTCGATCGCGCCCGCGATTACCACATCATCGGGTTGCGCATCGCACGGGCGCATCGGTTCCTGGTCCATCGGGCTCAGCAACAGACCTCCCGACTCCGGAGCGAAGTAGAGCTGATCCAGCTCGCTGATCACGAACGGCCATCTACTGACGTCGATCGGCTCGGGCGGCTCGAACGTGACAATAGTCCGGCGGCGTGGCTCGAGCGCGATTGGCGCAGCGCCCGCCAACCTCGCGATCTCGCCGGCCCATGCTCCCGCCGCATCGACCACCCAGCGTGCACGGACTTCGCCAGAGTTGGTAATGACGCCACGGCATCGGCCACCCTCGATAATCACGCCGCGAACCTCGCAGTTCGTGCGCAGCTGCGCGGCGCGACGCCGCGGGTGTCGCAGATAGCTCGACAACAACTCGTGAACATCGATGCGCCCATCCTCGGTGAGAAGAATCGCGCGATCCGACTCCTCCAGTTCCAGAACCGGAACGCGGGCGACGGCCTGTGTGCGCGAAAGCGCCTCGAAGGAGACGCCATCGTTACCGAGACGGGCGATCGCTCCAGGTAGCATATGCAACATCGAATCGCGGAACACGAACATCACCTGCGAACGCTGAAGAAGCGGGTTTTCCGCGAACCCTGCGGGCGGACTCCGCAGAAAACTTCCGCCGATCGCCTTTAGGCGTTGCACGACCGGATTGGGATCGAACTCGACCAGCGTCGCGGCACTGCGCCCGGTCGAGTGATAGCCGGGCTGACTCTCACGTTCGAGAATCACGAGATCGGTTATGCCGTGCTCGGCAAGAAAGTACGCCACCGACGCACCGGCGATTCCGGCGCCGATTATGACCACCTCGAAGTTGCTTTTGTCGCTCATTGTGCGCCGCGGATCGCTGGTATTCAAAAGTTCGAATACGCCGAAGAGTCTACAATTTCGACCTTGGCAGGCGTAGCGCCGCCGGCATGCTCGCACTCCCTATCCGCGTTCTCTTCCGCACAGGGCTTTCGGATGGTATCGGCCGAGGCGTGATCGCCACCTTCAATCGATTCACCCGAAGAGAAGATGGACCTCGGCTAGGTGCTGGGACTGATTAGCAATCTGTGAAACCGTCAAATTCCGGCAACGTCACAGAATGCCCGCAGTTCAACACAAAATACTGGTCAATGTCATTACATTAGGCGGAACTAAATAACCGAAAATCAGGAACACCGATCGCGCGGCGAACGCGGTGTCCCCTTACTACCTCACGGACGTCAAGGTCTAAAAGTCCATTCCGGCCTGCTCTCAATCGAGATGCTTGCGCAGGAAGGTCGGGATGTCGAGCTTGTCGTCGCCGTCGAGCAGCGAATTCGGCTCGAGCTTCTCTCCCTCCGCCAGGCCCGCATCCTCGCCGCGCCGCCTGAAAGCCGGAATGTCCAGCGTACTGTCGTCCACCACCATTCCCATCCTGCGCACCGGCTTGTTGCCTGGGAACATCCTCACCTGCCCTGCCTGCGCCGGCTTGACCTCCATGGGATCGACGGGCCGTGTCGCGGCCGCCGCGATCGGCGTGGTGACGGGAGCGCCCGACGGCGAATAGCGCGCCGAACCTCTGTCGAGATCGCCGAATCCCGTCGCGATAACCGTGACGCAAATCTCGTCCGACATCGCCTCGTCGATCACCGCGCCGAAAATGATGTTCGCGTCCTCGTGCGCCTCTTCCTGAATCAGGCTCGCCGCCTCGTTGACTTCGTAGAGCGCCATGTCCGAGCCGCCGGTCACGTTGATCAGCAGGCCGCGCGCACCCTTGATCGAGACGTCTTCGAGCAGCGGGCTCGAGATCGCACGCTGCGCCGCCTCGACCGCACGATTCTCACCCGACGCCCTCGCCGCGCCCATCATCGCCATGCCCATCTCGGCCATGATCGATCGCACGTCCGCAAAATCCAGGTTGATCAGGCCATGGACGGTGACCAGTTCGGAAATTCCGCGCACCGCCTGCAGCAGCACGTCGTCGGCCTTCTGAAACGATTCCTTCAGCGAGGTATTTTTGCTCGCGACCGAGAGCAGGCGTTGATTGGGAATCGTGATGAGCGTATCGACCGCGTTCTTCAGTTCGCGCAGTCCTTCTTCCGCCTGTGCCATGCGGCGGCGTCCCTCGAACTGGAACGGCTTGGTTACGACGCCGACGGTCAGCGCTCCGATCTCGCGCGCGACACGCGCAATCACTGGCGCAGAGCCCGTTCCGGTGCCGCCGCCCATTCCGGCGGTCACGAACACCATCTCCGCTTCCGACAGGATTTCGCGGATCCGTTCTTCGTCTTCGAGCGCGGCCTTGCGTCCGATTTCAGGATTGCCGCCGGTGCCGCGTCCGTGCGTGATCTCATCGCCGATCTGAAGGCGCAGCGCCGCATGATTATTCTGCAGCGCCTGGATGTCGGTATTCACGGCGATGAAATCGACGTTGCGCAGGCCCACATCGATCATGTGGTTGACCGCATTGCCGCCGCATCCACCAGCGCCGATTACCTTGATCCTCGCGCCCGGGTCGGGATTAGTCACCAACTCAATCATCACAGATCCTCCTCCACCACCTACCGGCAAAGTTTGTTGCCCAATTAATTTCTTGTTTCTGCGACTTCTCAAAAGAAGTCCCTCACCCAATCGCCAAGTCGCGAACGCAGCCGCCCCAGCCGGCCCGTTCTTCCGATGCCGTTGCCAACTCCGCTTGCCGCGCTCTGGTACAGCAGCAACCCCGCCGCCGTCGTGAACATCGGCTTCATCAGTTCTTCGGGCAGCCCCTTTAGGTTGATCGGAAGTCCGCGCCGCACCGGCACGCCGAAGATGCGCTCGGCCAGTTCCTGCGTGCCCTCCAGCAGCGAGGTCCCTCCGACCAGCACCACGCCCGAGGCAAGACCGTCCGCCACCCCCGAGCGCAGCAGCTCGCGCTGCACCATCGCGAAAATCTCTTCCATCCGCGGCTCGACTATTTCTCCGAGCAGCCGGCGCGCGATCACCCGCGGCTCGCGCCCACCGACTCCCGGCACCTGCACCATCTCGTCGCGGCGCACGACCTGGTTGGTCGCCACGCCGAACGTAATCTTGAGCCGCTCCGCTTCGGAAATCGGCGTGCGCAATCCCGCGGCAATGTCGCTGGTAAGATGGTTTCCGCCTATGGGCAGCACCGCCGTGTGCATCACCGCGCCGCCATGAAATACGATGATGTCCGTGGTGCCCGCCGCCCAGGTCGATCAGCGCCACTCCGAGCTCGCGTTCCTCCGGAAACAGCGCCGCGTCCGCCGACGCCAGCGGCTGGAAAACCATCTCCGAGGGCGTCACGCCCGCGCGCTCGCAACACTTGGTGAGATTCTGGCCGTAGCTCTGCGCCGCGGTCACGATATGAATGCGCGCTTCCAGGCGCACTCCCGCCATCCCATACGGCTCGCGCACGCCCTCCTGCTCATCGACCGCGAACTGCTGCGGCAGGATATGCAGCACTTGCCGATCGAGCGGGATTGCGACCGCGCGCGCCGCGTCGATCACTCGATCAACATCGCGCTGAACTGACTTCACCGCCCCGCACCGCAACGATCCCGTGGCTGTTGAGGCCCTTGATATGCGGCCCCGCGACCCCAACCACGGCCGAACCCACCCGCACGCCGGAAGTTTTCTGCGCTTCCTCGACCGCCGATCGGATCGCATCGACCGTCGCCTCGATATTGACCACCACGCCCTTGCGCAACCCCGTGCTCGGCGCGATTCCGTAACCGAGCGTCGCCAATTGGCCGTCGGGCAGCGACTCGCCGACGATTGCGCACACTTTGCTGGTGCCGACGTCCAATCCGGTGAGCAGGTTTCTCATCGCGTCACCGACTCCGGTGTGCCGCGCGGGTTCTCGGAAGAGAACCCGGGAGCAGATTCGGACCGCTGGAACAAGACTTTTCGAATCCCGCCTTTATGTTTCGAATGGTTACCCTCGCCTGCACGCAGGCGCACGACAGCCTGCCCCGGCGTGGTCAAATCGAGCGCGGCGATCAGGTTCTCGCGCCCCTGCCATTGCTGTCGCACCTTAATCGCGCGCTGAATTTCCGTCGTCGCGCGATCGAGATCGATCACCACCTCGGTACGCTCACGTTCCAGAAAGAGCGACGCCGTCGCGTCATCGCCAACTCGCATCTCCGAGATAATTTCGGACAGCTGCGTCTCCGCGCGCACCAGCACCGCCGCGTAATCGACCATCTGCGTTCCGCGCGCGTTGTCGAGCGCCGCGCCGCTCAGCACCGGCAGATCGCCCTGCTTGCCGGGCGAGACCGGCCCGCGAAGCTCGCCGCCGCTGAATAGTTCGTAAAAACCGTCGCGCCGCTCAACGATCGCGATCGCGCCTTCACGCATGTCCCCCGCTGACGGCGCCGCGACGCCCGGTCCGTGGCTGGCGCGACGGTAAATTCCAGCGCGCCGGGCCCATTCGGTCAGCACGGCCGAGTAGTTCGCGGCGGCCGCGCGCGCGGGCGCGAGCGAATCCATTATTTGATTCTGATATGAGCTGAGAGTCGCGGAAGCTCTGAGCGTGACTGTGTGGCCGGTCGTGCTGAAGCCCGTCATCACGCCCAGCGCAAAAAAGGCGCACACCACCAGCCCGCCCAACCGCGGGCTCCATCCTGCCACCGCCCTGTTTCCACCGCTGCGAACCGCCACCCCGCCACCTCAATCCCGCGTCACCAATCGCCGACCAGCCTAACCTCCGGTTCAAGCCAGACGCCGCTCTGCTCCTTGACCTTGTTGCGCGCCATGTCGATCAGCGCGCGAACTTCCGCGGCCTGAGCGCCGCCAAGATTAACGATAAAATTTGCATGCTGATCCGAAAAAGCCGCACCGCCCAGCCGCGTCCCCTTCAGACCGGCGCCTTCCAACAGCCTGCCCGCGAAATTGCCGGGCGGATTCTTGAAGATCGATCCCGCATTCGGCACGCCGCGCGGCTGGCGCGACGCACGCCTGGCCCTTAGTTCCACGACCCGCGCCATCAGCTGTGCGCGATCGCCACGGCCAAGCTCGAAATCGACGCGCGTGATTACGAAGTGCGGCGGCAACTCGGTGCGCCGGTATCCAAACTTGACTTCGTCCCTGGTCAGCGCCAGCGCCTCGCCAGCCTCGGTGACGCCATGCACCAAAGTGACCACCCTGGCGACTTCGCCGCCGAACGCGCCCGCATTCATCACCAATCCGCCCCCGACCGTGCCGGGAATACCCTCGCCGAATTCGAGCCCCTCAAGACCCCGATCGACCACCGCCTGGACCAGGGTACCGAACGCGGCAGCAGCGCCCGCAACGACTTTCACGCCGTCAATTTTTATTTTCCCGAAGCCATCGCCGAGCCTCACTACCAGCCCGCGCATCCCGCGATCGCTCACGAGCAGGTTGGTGCCCGCGCCGAGGCAGAAGCATGGCACGCCCGCCCGATACGCCGCCGCCTTCGCGTACATCAGCTCGGTTTCGTCCTCGACGGCGACGAACAAGTCCGCCGGACCTCCGATCCGAAACGACGTCAACTCCGCCAGCGGCATCGCGGAGCGCAGCCGCGCGCCAAATCTTGCGCGTAGCTCGCCTTCAAGCGCCTTCATGGATTTTGACCTCGGCGCTGAGCGCGTCCAGTACTTCGCCGCCCATCTTGTAGATATCGCCCGCGCCGAGAGTCGCGATCACGTCGCCCGCGCGCGAGCCTGACGCGATGCGGCCCGCGGGATCTTCCTCGGCGCCAAGGTAATGCACTTCGAGATGCCCGCGCGCGCGCAGCGCCTCGTACAGACGCCGCGCCGAGACGCCGGCAATCGGCTCCTCGCCGGCCGGATACACGTCGAACAGGTAGAGCACGTCGGCATCATCGAATGCCGACAGGAAATCGTCGAACAAATCGCGCAGCCGCGTGTACCGATGCGGCTGAAAGACTGCCACTACACGGCGCTTGAACGACGCCCGCACCGCGGCCAGCGTCGCACGCACCTCCGCCGGGTGATGCGCATAGTCGTCGAGCACGATTCGTCCCGCCGCTTCGCCCTTGATCTCGAATCGCCGGCTGATTCCGCCGAACTTCGCCAGCGCCGACGCCGCGCGCTCGAAACTGATTCCAACTTCCATCGCGACTGCGATCGCCGCAAGCGAGTTCATCGCAACATGCACGCCCGGCGTCGGTAAAGTCACTCTGCCAAGATGCTCGCCCTTGCGAATCACCTCGAAGCGAGTCGAAAGGCCGTCGATTACGATTTTCTCGGCGCGCAGATCCGCGTCCTGCGCGACGCCGTAGGTCACCATCGGCTTGCGAATCGACGCCATCAGGCCGCGCACGTTCACACTGTCGATTCCGAGCACGGCAACGCCGTAGAACGGCACCCGATTGATAAAGTCCGCAAACGCCTGCCGTACTCGATCCATCGTGCCGTAATGATCGAGATGCTCCGGATCGATATTCGTCACCACCGCGATCGTCGGGATCAGCAGCAGAAACGACGCGTCGCTCTCGTCGGCCTCGGCAACCATGAAATCGCCGCGCCCCAGCCGGACGTTGGTGCCTGTATTGCGAATATTTCCGCCCACCGCGACCGTGGGATCGAGATTTGCCTCTTCCATGATCAGCGCGATCAGACCCGTCGTGGTCGTCTTGCCATGAGTCCCCGCGACCGCCACGCCGAGCTTGGCCATCCGCAGCAACTCACCGAGCATCTCGGCGCGCGCGATTACCGGAATTTTCATCTCGCGCGCTCGCGCGACTTCAGGATTCGAAAATTTTATCGCCGACGAGATTACCACCGCGTCGATCCCAGCCTCATCCTTCAGATGCGCCGGATGATGCCCCTGGCTGATTTCCGCACCCAGCGACTGCAAGCCGCGTGATCGTCGCCGAAGGTTTCAGATCGCATCCGCTGACGCGCATCCCGAGCCTCAGGCACAGCTCGGCGATTCCGCTCATGCCCGCGCCGCCGATTCCGATGAAATGCAGCCGCCGCTGACGCGTCAAAAGACCATTTGCGAGCAGTTCACTCACGCTGCCGCTTTCTCCGCAACTTCAAAACATATTCTGGCTACCTGGCAAGCGGCGTCCGGATACGCCGCCTGATGCGCCCGCAGACCCATCTCGTCCAGCCGCGCCGGATTCCGGATCAGCGCCTCAAGTTCGCGCGCGAGATTGGACGCAAGCTGCTCGTCGTCGCGAACTATTATCGCTCCGCCGCGCTTTTCAATCACGCGTGCGTTGTGCAGTTGTTGCAAATCCTTATGGAACGGATAAGGCACAAAAATGGCCGCACGCGCACCAAGCGCAATATCCGTGACCGTCATCGCGCCTGAGCGCGCGATAACCAGATCGGCACGATGCAGCGCGTCGGCGACATCGTCGATAAACGGCACCACCTCTGCCGCGAACCCCATTTCGCGGTATGCACTCCTCACCAACTCCTCATCCGCCTCCCCGTCTGGTGGACAACTTTCAAATTTATAACACTTTTTCCGCAGATTTTGAAAGCCTCTACAACGCCAATGTTCAAGCGATGCGCTCCTGATGAACCACCTAAAACAAGGATTTGTAATTGCGCCCCCTCCCGGCGCGATCGCTCGGGATAGTATCGAAAACGGCTCGGATTGCCCGTGACCGCGACTTTAGAAGAACTGAAATAAGCCGCACTCTCATTGAAGCCAACGCAGATTTTGTCCGCGAATCTCCACAACATCCGATTCGCCAGACCCGGCCGCGTGTTCTGTTCCATCAACACCAGCGGTGTTCGCGTCAGGATCGCCGCCGCACCCATCGACGCCGACGCATATCCACCGGCGCTCACCACCAGGCTCGGACGAAACCGCCTGACCAGCGACAGCCCGAGCCCAATCGCGCGAATAAATTCCACCGACGCGCGCGCTCTCTCGATCACGCTATGGCCGCGAATTCCATGCATCTGGAATAATTCGTAACTATGCCCGCTCTTCGGCAGCCACTTCGCCTCGAGCCCCGCGCTCGTGCCGACGAACAGCACCTCGATACCGGGACGCTCGCGAATCAGTTCCTCGCCCAGCGCGACCGCCGGAAAAAGATGCCCTCCCGTGCCTCCGCCTGCGATTATCACCTTCATCGCACCGCCGGCCGGCGCCCGAGCGCGAGTAGCGCGCCCAACGCCGCCATCGCGATGATGATCGAAGTGCCGCCGTAACTCAGGAAGGGCAGCGGCAGCCCCTTGGTCGGAATCAGTCCGATCACCACCGCTATGTTGATCAACGCTTGAATCGATAGCAGCGCGGTCAGTCCCACCGCCAGCAGGCTCGCGAACGGATCGGGCTCATCGTGCGCGATTCGCATCCCCCGAAACATAATCACCAGGAAAAGCGCGACCACAACGGCCGCCCCGACAAGACCGAACTCCTCCGCCAACCACTGCGAAAACAAAATCGGTGTGGGCCTCCGGCAGATAGAACATCTTCTGGCGTCCCGCGCCGAGACCTACGCCCCATTTGCCGCCTTCGCCGAGCGCGATAAACGATTGCACCAGTTGGAAGCCGGCGCCGCGCGCGACCGACCATGGATCGAGGAACGTCGTCAGCCGCTTTATGCGGTACGACTTCGCTACCGCCTGGAATACCATCAGGCCGACCGCTGCGCTGCCCGCGACCGCAAGATGCTGCCAGCGCGCGCCCGCCGCCCACAGCATCGCGAACAGGATCAGCGCGATCATCACGGTACTGCCGAAGTCCGGCTGCTTCAGAATCATCAGCGTGATCGGGCCGACGATCAGAAAAACCGCCAGCGGTCCATGCTTGAACTTGCGGATCCGCTCCTGCCGTTTGCTCAGGAACTCGGCGAGGAAAAACACCAGCGCGAATTTCACCAGTTCCGACGGTTCCGCGACCACCGGCCCCAGCTTGAGCCATCGCCGCGCGCCCCCCTTCATCAGCCCGAGACCCGGAACGTAGAGCAGCGCCAGCATCACGACCGACACGATGAACAACGGCATCACGATTCGGCGCAGACCCGCCAGCGAGAACTGCGACAGCAGGATCAAAATGACGAAGCCGGCCACGATGTGCGCCAGGTGAAGCTTGAAGAAATGGAACGCGTCGCCTTTTTTCTCGATGCCGAGAAAGTACGTCGTGTTCAGGACCATCAGCAGCCCGAGCAACAGCAGCACCGCCGCCGGCAGCCACAGCCACGGGTCGGGACGCCGATACGTTACCGCGTCAAAGCGCCCGAACCAGCTCTTTATATACGTTGCCCGCGTTCCGCATAGTCCTTGAACTGATCGAAGCTCGAGCACGCCGGCGACAGCAGCACCGTGTCACCCGGCCGCGCCTCGCGCGCCGCACGTTCGACCGCCTCGCTTAGAGTCGCCACCAATTCGATCTGCGTCGCACCTTCGAGCGCTGCCGCCATCTTGTCGCGCGCCGCTCCGTTCAAAATCGCAAGCTTGACCTTCTCGCTGAGCGGTCGTCTCAGCGGCGCGTAATCTCCGCCCTTGTCGAGACCGCCCGCGATCAGAATTATCGGCGCCGCCAGCGCGTCGATCGCCTCGACCACGGCACCGACGTTGGTTCCCTTCGAGTCGTCGACATAAGTCACTCCGCCATGCGCATGGACGACTTCAATTCGATGCGGCAGTCCGCGAAATGACGCGAGCGCGCGTTCGATTTCTTCGGCCTTGACACCCAGCGCGAGAGCCGCTGCCGACGCCGCCATTGCATTGGATATGTTGTGCCGCCCACGCAGGCGAAATCCTTCAAGGCTGATTCGCCCGCGATGCGCGCCGTCGAAATCACAATCGAAAACGATCGCGTTTGACCGATCGTCGAACCAAATCGACGCCCCGCCGTCGCCGCGCGCGTGCCCAAAGCCGATCACCCGCGAGCGCACGCCGCCGGCAAGCTTCCATACATTGGGATCGTCGCGATTCAGAATCGCGTAGTCCGAGGCTTGCTGATTGTCGAACAAACGCGCCTTCGCGCGCCCGTAGTCCGCGAGATCGCGATAGCGATCGAAGTGATCGTCGCTCAGATTAAGATGCACGCCGGCGTGCGGCCGGAATTTCTCGATCCACTCGAGCTGGAAACTCGACACCTCGGCGACCGCAACTTCCCACTCGCCGCCAACCGCGTCGATTAGCGGCGTGCCGAGGTTGCCGCCGACGAACGTGCGCCGTCCCGATGCCTTCAAAATCTCGCCGAGGATCACCACGACCGTGCTCTTGCCGTTGGTGCCGGTGACCGCGGCGATTGGCGCCTTGAGGAAGCGGCTGGCCAGTTCGATTTCTCCGATTACCGGAATTCTCCGCACGGTCGCAGCCCGCAGCAGAATCGAATCGCGCGGTACTCCCGGACTGGTGACGACCAGGTCGACGTCGTCCATCCAGCCCGGATCTTCGGCTCCCAGCTTCAGCGTGCCTGCGGGTAGTTTGCCGCGCTCGACGTCGACGCGTCGATCCGTCATCACGAGTTTCGCGCCGCGCGAGGCAAGGAACCGCGCCGCGGCGACTCCGCTGACTCCCAGTCCCACCACCATCACCCGCTTGTCCGACAGTTCCATCAACGCAGCTTCAGCGTGCTGAGCGCGACCAGCGCACACACGATCGATACAATCCAGAATCTGATCACGACCACGGTTTCGGGAATGCCTTGGAGTTCAAAATGATGGTGCAGCGGCGCCATCAGGAAAAACCGCTTGTGCGTCGCCTTGAAATAGTAGCGCTGAATGATCGTTGACGCCGCCTCTGCGACGAACACTCCGCCGGCTATTATCAGCGCGAGTTCCTGCTTGGCCAGCACCGCTACCGTTCCAAGCGCCCCGCCCAGCGCCAGCGCGCCCACGTCGCCCATCATCATCGAAGCCGGGTACGCGTTGAACCACAGGAAGCCAAGCGACGCGGCGATCACCGACGCACAGAAAATCGCAACCTCGCCGACGTTGGCGATATACGGTACCTGCAGGTAGCTCGCGAACTTGATGTTGCCGGCGACGTAGGTGAACGTCCAGTACGTGAACGCGACGGTCATCACGGGTCCAATCGCCAGGCCGTCGAGTCCGTCTGTCAGGTTCACCGCATGCGAGCATCCCACGATCACGACCATCGCGAACGGGATATAAAACCACCAGTGCAGATCGGGATGAACGTTCTTCAGGAACGGCACCGTCAGATGCGTGTCGAAGCCGAGATACAGAAAGAGCCACGCCGCGGCGATGAACGCGCACGAAAATGACCAGGCCAGCTTCGCCGGGCCGCTGAGTCCCAGCCCTGAGCCGCGCGTGAGCTTGAAGTAGTCGTCGCTGAAACCGATCGCACCGAAGCTCAGCGTCACGAAGATCGCGATCCAGACGTACGGATTCAGGATGTTGGCGAGCAGCAGCGTCGCCGCCAGCATCGACGCCACGATCAGCAGACCGCCCATCGTCGGCGTGCCGGCCTTCTTCTGATGCGCCTGCGGAACGACTTCGCGAATCGTCTGACCGATACGCAGCGCGCGGAACCGGTCAATCAGAATAGGTCCCAGAGCCAACGACAGCGCCAGCGCCGCCAGCCCGGCCAGCACCGATCGCAGCGTCTCGTACCTGAGCGCATTGAAGCCGGAATAATATCTGTGCAGGGGGTAGAGCAGCAGGTAGAGCATCGCGGGGCTCGCCGACCGTCAACCCTGCCCGCCGCCAAGTTCCGCCGCGATCTCGCGAACCACGACCCGATCGTCGAACGGGATTACGCGCCCTGCCACCAGCTGATAGTCCTCGTGTCCCTTGCCCGCGATCAAAACCGCGTCGCCTGCCGTCGCGATTTGCAGCGCGATGGCGATCGCGGTGCGCCGATCCGGCTCCACGATATATCCGCGGCTCATCGGCGTGTCCGCAAACTTTTTCGGATTCCCGATTCGCGCACGTCCCGTCGCCATCAATCCCTTCTCGACCTCGGCGATTATCGCCATCGGATCTTCGCTGCGCGGATTATCGGAGGTCAGCACCGGGAAATCGGCGAGCCGTCCCGCAATTTCACCCATGATTGGCCGCTTGCCGCGGTCGCGATCTCCGCCGCATCCAAACACGCAGATGATCCTGCCCGCGCGCAAACGAACGAGCGCCGTCAGCACCGCCTCCAACGCGTCGGGCTTGTGCGCGTAATCGACCAGCACGGTGACCCCCGGTTTTGCCTGGATCGCTTCGAGTCTGCCGGGGGCCCCCGGGCATCGCCGCACCCCTTGCGCCACCGCCTCCGATTCGACACCCAGGGCCGCCGACAGAGCCGACGCGCCCAGGATATTGAACAGATTGATTTCGCCGATCAGCGGCGAATCAATTTCGATCTTTTTGCCGAGCACCGACAGCGTCGCGCGAAGTCCGCTCAAGTCCGCCTCGTATCTCTCGGGATGGACGTCGAGCGAGCGATCCATCCCAAAACTTATTTTCGAGCCCTTGACTGATTCGAGCACGCGCCGACCGAACGGATCGTCGCCGCGCACCACCGCGACCGTGTCTCGGCGCCGGCTGCGCGGCAATATCTCGGTGAACAGGCGCAGCTTCGCCGCGAAGTAGTCCTCGATCGTCGCGTGATAGTCCAGATGGTCGCGGCCCAGGTTGGTGAACATGCACGCGCGGAAGCTCAGCGAATCGACCCGCCCCTCCGCGATTCCAATCGACGACACTTCCGCCGCCGCGTGGCGCACGCCCTCGCGCTCCATTGCCGCCAGCGCCGACTCGAAGTCGATCGACTCGGGCGTGGTAAGTCCGCTGTAGATTTTCTTGCCGGCAATGAAAATGCCAATCGTGCCGATGATCCCCGCGGGCATCCCGGCCGCCTCGAAAATCGATGCCAGGAGGTAGCTCGTCGTGGTCTTGCCGCTGGTTCCCGTGATGCCGATCAGATCGACGCGCTCACTCGGCGCTCCGAAAAAACGCGACGCGGCCGCGCCCATCAGCAGACGCGGCCGCTCGCTCTCCACCAGGGTCACCGCGGGGCGCGCCATTCCACCATCCCATCCCGCAACCACCACCGCGCTCGCCCCGCGGTTTAATGCATCGTCAATGTTCGCCCGGTTCTGATTTGGATCGCGGGCCGTCGAGAAGTACAGATGACCGGGCCTCGTCTGACGCGAGTCGTAGCTGAGGCCCGTGATTTCCACGTTCAGGTCGCCGTCGATTCGACGGACGTCGAGTCCTTCGAGCAGTTCACCAAGTTTCACTTTTCACTTTCGCCCGGCCAGCCCGCCGCCGCCGCTGAAATACGACGCGGGCACGACGCCGGATTCTGTCGCCGCGCCGGCTCCATTGCCTGCGACAATCGGCGCAAGCGTCAGTTTCACCGTCGAATGATTGAGCGGAGCGCCGGCGCCCGGTTCCTGCGCGACCACGTAGCCGCCGCCATGCACATCAACATTGACGCGCGAGATTCGCGCCAGCTCCATCGCGCGCCTGAGACTCAATCCCGCGAAATTGGGCGTTGCCCGCGTCAGCTTTGAACCCGTCAAGACGGGAAGATAGTCGTCCACCTCGGCGGCCGCCGCAGCCGCGCTCTTACCGTCCGAATTTCCGCCCGCCGAATCTTTGCCGAAATCGGGCATCGGGATCACGGCGGCAGTATCGTAGGGCCGATTCGGCGCGGTGATATTCAAATCACGAACCGCACCCTGCGCGATTTCGCTGAACACCGGCGCCGCGATCAATCCGCCGAAATGATCGTGGCCCACATCGTACAACGCTACCAGGATCAACAGCCGGGGATCGTCCGCCGGTAAAAATCCCACGAACGACGAAACGTGGCGATTCTGATAGTAGGTGCCATCTTCCGGATTTACCATCTGCGCCGTGCCAGTTTTGCCCGCCACGATAAACCCGTCAACGCGCGCCTTCGCCGCGGTGCCGCCGTCGGACATCACGACGTTGCGCAGCAGCAGGTTCATCTGATGCGCGATATCGGGCGCGATCGCGCGATGCATCACTTGCGGCGTATGCGTGAGGATCGCCTGCCCCTGGGCGTCGTAAGCAGCTCTCACCACGTACGGCCGAATGATATTTCCGCCGTTCGCGATCGCTGCGTATGCCACCGCCAGCTGGATCGGCGTGACCGCCACGCCCTGCCCAAAACCGTGATTGGCGAGATCTATTTCCTTCCATCCCGACGGTTTGCTCAGCAACCCCGCCGCTTCGCCCGGCAAATCGATTCCCGTGCGCGATCCGATTCCAAATGCCCGCAGTCCTTCGTGGAAGCGGTCCGAGCCGAGCGTCAAAGCGATCTTCGCCGCGCCGATATTGGACGACACTTCGATTATCCCGCCGAGATTGAGCCATCCGTGACGGCTGTGATCGTGGATCGTGCGCCGATCGATCGTGAAGTGCCCGTCCTCGCAGTAGAATTGGCGATCGAGCGTGATCGCGTGATCGGCCAGTGCAATCGAGCCGAGAATTCCCTTCATCGTCGAGCCCGGCTCGAACGCATCCTCGACCGCCGGGTTGTGCAGACGGTCGTGAACGTCGGCCCCGTCGGCGCTCACGTTCGCCATCGCGATCACTTCGCCGGTAAATGGATCGAGCACGATTGCGCTGCCGCGCTTCGCGCCGCTCTGAACTACTTCTGCCGCCAACTCGGTTTCGGCGAGCGATTGGATCGACGAATCGATCGTCAGCTCGAGCTGCGCGCCCGGCTCCGGCGCCTTGAGCGCCAGCGGGCTGTCGAAAATCGGATGCCCAAGCGCGTCATGATAGAAGCTCAACTCGACCGCTTCGCCTCGCGCCAGCTTGTCGTATTGCAACTCCAACCCGGAGAGCCCCTGGCCGTCCATCCCCGCCAACCCCACCACCGACGCGGCCAGGTTGCTCTCCGGGTAAAACCGCTTGTATTCGCTGATCGTGCCGATACCGTCGATTCCGAGCGCCTCCGCGGCCTGCGCCTTGTCCGGTGACATTCGACGCTCGAGCCACACGAACGGCGCCTCCTTGTTCAGCTTCGATTCCAGGGAAATCGGCAGCATCATCAGGATTGCCGCGAGCTTCGTCCGCTCGGCCTGCGTGCTCGACTGCAGCACCCGGCGCGGCCGCGCGTAAACCGACCGGGTCTCGGCCGATAGCGCCAGCGGCTCGCCGTTGCGATCGACGATCGGTCCGCGCACCGCGGCGAGTTCGGTCGCTCCGGTATGCTCGTGGCGCGCGAGCGAGTTCAATCGCGGCCCATACATTGCCACCAGCACCACCAGCCGGATTACCGCGAAACCGAACAACGCCGCCAGCGCAAGCGTGAGTGCTCCGATTCGAGCGCGCCGCTGCTTGTACGATGTATTCATGGGAGCATCACCACCTGCCCGCGTCCGGGCGGCGCAAGATGATATTGCGGCGCGAGCGCGCGCAGCCGATCGTGCGAGCTGAGCTCGGCGGCCGTCAGGCGCAGCTCGCGATTTTCGTCCTGCAGCTTCGCGATTTCATCGTGCAACGCTGAAAGCCGATAGCCTTCCCGCGTCAGCTTCCAGCCGAATCATCAACGTCGCAAATCCCACGACCGCGATCAGCGCGCCCAGCACCGCCGGCACCACCTTCGACGGCCGCCGCGTCGGTTTTACCCGCGCGCTCATCGTGCGCTCCGTTCGATGCATCGGAGCCTTGCGCTGCGCGCGCGCGGATTGCGCGAAGTTTCCGACGCCGACGGCTTGATCACCTTGCGCGCAATCGCCGCGTAGCCGCCGGCACGCACCAACTCCCGAAAGCGCTCCTTGACCGGGCGGTCTTCGAGCGAATGATACGAGATAACCAGCATCCGGCCCCCCGGATTAAGCATCGCGGGACCATCGCGCAGCAGAGCCGCCAGACTTTCCATCTCGTGATTCACCGCGATTCGGAGAGCCTGGAACGTGCGGGTCGCCGGATGCGCCCCGCCGCGTCGATGTGCTCCCAGCACGCGCTCGACGATCGCGCGCAATTCGCCCGTCGTCTCGATCGGATGGCGCCGGCGCGCCTCCACGATCATCCTCGCTATCCGCCGCGACGCCCGCTCTTCGCCGTACGTATAGATGATGCGGGCAAGCTCCTCGGCGCTCTCTTCATTGACGATGTCTCGCGCGCGGACCGGCTGGCGGCTGTCCATCCGCATGTCGAGCGGACCGTCGAGCCGAAATGAAAACCCACGCTGCGGATCGTCGAGCGCGTAGCTGCTCATGCCCAGGTCGGCGAGCATGGCGTCGGCGCCATCGAAGCCGTGATGCTTCATCGTGGCCGCAACTTCGCCGAAGTCCGCCCGCTCCAGCACGACGCGATCGCCGAATTCCGCGAGCCGCTCGCGCGCGACCGCCAATGCTGCCCCGTCGCGATCCAGCCCGAGCATCCGCGCCTTGGTCGCGCGCAGCATAGCCGCCGCATGCCCTCCGGTCCCGACTGTCACGTCGACGAACGCGAGCGGACCGTGTGCGGACAACAGCCCGCACACCTCCTCCACCATCACCGGCACATGCCTCCGGTCCGCCGCGTCGTCTTCGTGTACCGCCGCCAGACTCATCGCTCGTCACAGACCCAGCTTCGCAAAAAATTCCGGATCCATTATCTTCTCCTCGGTGGCCTTCAAAACCTTCTCGAGGATCTGCTTGTCCCAAAGTTGAAAATGATCCTGCCGCGCCGAAAACGTCACCTCGCGATCCAGCGCCGCATATTCGCGAAGCTTCGGCGGAATCAGAATCCGTCCCTGCCGATCCACGGGCACCTCATGCGCTCCGCCGATGATCAGCGTCTCGAACACCTGCACCAGCGGATCGAATCTCGGCTTCGTTCGCAGGTGCGCGTTGAGCGTCTCCCACTGACTCGGTGGATAAAGCGCCAGGCAGCGCTCTCCGCCGAACGGGAAACTGGTGATATAAAGACGATCGTGATTATCGCGCTGCAAAACTTCGCGAAATCGGGCCGGGATACTCACCCTCCCTTTCTCATCGATCGAATGGTCGAACCGACCGCTGAACACCGCGTTTCCCTCCCCAGCGTCCCACAACATCCCACTCTACCCCACTTCAGTCAAGCAATCCGCGCGTCCTGCGATGCGATAAACTGACTATTTGCTCAAATAGTTAGTATTCGAAGAAAAAGCGAAAACTGAGGCTCGCTCTTGCTATTCGCGATGAGGCCTTGACAGCAACGCCATTCATTGGCGAAAGTCGCTCCGGTTCGCTGGTCGATCCGCTACCTTAAAAATAAAGGGGGAAAATGAAGACTCGCATTGCGTGTATCGTGATGCTGGCGCTCTTGTGCGCGTCGTGCGGCGGAAGCTCGAGCGGTGCCCCGCCAACGCCAACGCCGGCGAACGCGACGGTTCAGGTGCCTGGCCTGATGAAGGTGGGACGATGGACCCCGGCGGTTACGCTCAAATCGGGGAACGTGCTGATAGTGGGGGGACTCGGATCCCTCGCAAACGAAATCCTCGCTTCCGGCGAAGTATATCACCCCAAGACTGACAGCTTTACGCTGGTCGCGAATCAGCTACCTATCGCGGCGTACCGTATCTGCCTAGCCGCGCTGAACGACGGCACGGCGTTGGAAGTGGGCGGACTCGACACCAACGGCAACGCTCTATCGCAGGCCGAGATTTATGATCCCGCGAGCAACAGCTTCGCGCCCACCAAAGGCGCCATGAATTACGCCCGCTATGGATGCACCGCCACCACGCTCCAGGATGGGACCGTACTGACCGCGGGCGGAAACGATAGCGGCGGAGAGACAACCGACACCGCCGAGATTTATGCTCCCGCCTTGGGAACCTTCTCCTACACCAAAGGCCCTATGATTGCCCCGCACGCATTTCACGCTGCGGTCCTGCTCGCCGATGGCAAGGTTTTGGTGGCCGGCGGGCTCAACGGTTCAGCGGTGCTGGCAAGCGCTGAGCTTTACGATCCGGCGTCAGAGACCTTCAGCGCCACGGCCGGGCCGCTTAACTCGGCCAGAGACGACTTTGCGGCAATTCTGTTGGCCGACGGCCGCGCGCTTTTGGCGGGGGGCGCGGGTTCCAGCTCCCTTGACAGTGCGGAACTGTACAATCCAAGCAGCTCGACCTTCAGTTTCACTGCCAACAGCATGAGCACCGGCAGATGGGCTGCGTCCGCCGCGCCGCTGCCGGATGGAAACGCGATCGTTGGCGCGGGAAGCAGTGCTTTTCCATACCCGATACCGGAGCAGGCCAGTTTCGATCTGTTCGATGCCTCCACCAACAAGTTCTCGCCGACCGGTGCGCTTCACATTGCGCGCTGGGGGGCGGCCGCCGTGGTGCTGCCTGACGGCGCTCCTCTTATTCTTGGCGGAATCGACAATCAAGGGACCAACAGCGGAAATTACGAGCCGAGCGGCGAGATCTACAACCCCACGGCCGGGACGTTCACCGTGACCGGCGGCCTCAACGCTCTCAGGATGGAGTATGCCTCGGCGCTTCTGCCTGACGGGCGCGTCTTGATCGCCGGCGGCGCCGACGAGACTTCGGCGCTTGACACGGCCGAGGTGTTCGATCCGAAGACTCGCCATTTTATCCCCACCGCCAACAATCTTGACGTGCCGCGCTCGTCGCTCAACGCGGTTACCCTGAACGACGGCAAAGTGCTGATCGCAAGTGGCAGTACCGGCGTTACCGCGGAACTCTTCGACCCGAAAACGATGAGCTTTTCGCCCACGCCCGGCCCGATGATCTCCTTGCGCTTCGTGGCGACCGCCACTCTGCTTCGCGATGGTACAGTGCTGATCGCGGGCGGACTCGACACGAGCGGTAACGCGCTCGACACGGCGGAGCTCTACAATCCCAAGACGGGAACCTTCACTGCGACCGGGACGATGATCTCGCCTCGCGCAATCCACACCGCCACGCTGCTCGCCAACGGCGAAGTGTTGCTCGCCGGTGGAAGCACGAGTGTTTTCTATCCCGACGCCCTCGACACCGCAGAAATCTACGATCCAAAAACCGCAACGTTCACCGCAGTGCCGAATACGATGACCACGCCGCGTGTGAGCGCAACCGCAAATCGGCTTCGCGACGGCCGGGTCTTAATTGCCGGCGGCGTCATTGCGGATAGGGAGCTCGGTTGCGACCGCCGAGTTGTTCGACCCCAAGACCGGCACGTTTACTCCAACCGCGGGCGTGATGAGCAACGCAAGGGCTTTTCATTCCGCAGTCAACCTGCCCAATGGCCGCGTAATGATCGCGGGCGGCGCCGTCGTGACGACAGGACACCCAACCTCGACGGCCACAGTGGACTCTTACGATCCTTCGACCGGTCAGTTCCACGCAGGGGTGCCGATGCTCTCGCCGCGCGATTTCTTTACCGCAACATTGCTGCACTCGGGGAAGGTATTGATTCCGGCTGGAGTCATCGAAGGCCCGCTGGGGGTCGGATTCGCGGCGCTGGAGACCGCCGAGGTTTACACACCGTGAAGGGAGCGACGGCTTGACAGCGACGCCATTCATTGGCGAAACTCGCTCCGATTCGCTGGTCGGTCCACACATTAAGAAGTAAGACGCCTTAACCTCATCGGGGGCAGAGAGAGGATACATGAAGACGGGAAATTCTTGGCTGCGAAGCGCCGCAGTCGTCGCAGCAGGCATAGTACTGACGGTGCTGGTCACCAGCCCTGCCGCTCATTCCAAAAAAAAGGGAAAGGCCGTCGCGACACCCACCGCTACCGAGACGCCGACCGCCACGCCGACGCCTGAAGTTCACGTGTGGAATTTTGATCAGGACAAAGCTGGAACAGTGCCCTCGGGATGGAAAGCGCTTGAAGGCGATTGGCAGGTGATTCCCGATCCGAGCGCGCCCAGCAAGCCTAATACGTTCGGCTTGCCCCCCGGCCGTCTGCTCAAGTCGCTGACCAACGCGCTCGAGTATTACCCAATGACAATTCAGACCGATCCGACTGAGTATTCCGACTTTATTCTCGAAGCACAGTTCAAATCTGCCGGTGGACGTTTCGATTGCTCCGGCGGTCTCCTCTTTCGCTACGTTGACGCCAAAAACTTCTACCTGCTTTCTGCGGGATGCCCCAGCGATTACTTCGCTTTGTCGCGGATGAGCAACGGACAGCTCGCTGCCCTCAAGCAGAGCGTTGTGCCCACCGATCGCGACATATGGTACCGGCTCAAAGTCAAGGCCGAGGGTGGACACTTCATATGTTACGACGATGACAAGATGATCTTCGATTTCGACGACAGCAAAATAGCCAAAGGCAAAGTCGGACTCTGGGCGCGCGACGATTCGCAGGCGCAATTCGACGACGTGAAGATCACGATCCTTGGCGGCGAGAGCGGAGTGAGCGCCGCGCCCGCCGCGCCCGCCGCATCACCGTCGCCGTAACGGAAATCGAAGAACGGAGGATCCCGAAAGCAGGGGCCGGCGCGTGCTGGAGCGCCCGCGCGATGGTTGCGTCGGGGCGCTTGGCAACCTACTCTGTTTCCTGATGGAAACCGGCGAAGAGAAAGCGCGCGTTGAGGTTCGCATCGATCCGCTGCGCGGTCTTGCTCTTGCTAAGGAAGTCGCTGGCGCAGTTGGCCGAGCGTTGGGTCTGACACTGCTGTGGGGACTCGAAATCGTCCGCGATTCTTACTTCCGCCTTCTCGATCGTCTCAACATTCGCCCGCGCCGCAAACGCGCGAGCGCGTTTCCTCCCGGCCAGCCGAAAAAACGCAACGCCCCCACTCGCTAGCCGAACCGCGCCGCGCCCGAAGTCCGAAACCCACACTGGGTTTCGGACTTCCTGTGTGAACCGTCGGCAGCGCCGCGGGATGCGGGCTTCGCGCCGTTAGGACATTTTTTCCCTACTCAGGTGCAGGGACCGGGGCTCCTGGTTTCGGATCCGCTGTTCTTCGGTTATCTCTCAATCTCGTCGAGCACCTGCGCCAGGTATCGCGCAAGCTTTTCGTCGAGCACCCGCACCAGCGCGTCGGTCTGCGCGGCTTGCGTGATCTTCAGAAATCCTTCGAGGCGATGCTCGCGGTCGTGATTGTGAATCAGCCGCGCGATCATGCTATGCGACAGCGCTGCCAGTTTGATCTCGAGCGCGCGGCGAATCCCCTCCATTGCATCCTCGAGTTCCGCCTGTGGCGACACCGCGCCAAGCTGAAACCCGCAGCTCGAACATCGCGGCGTCGTCTCGGGCGCGATTGCGTCCTTAAGCTCGCATCGCACCACGCGCGCGCTCAGCTCCGCCACCCGCGCCCCCAGATGCTGGCCTTCGGGAGGGCCCAGCGCGGCGATCGCGTTGAGCCGCGTGAGCGCGCCGAGATACCGCCGCGCGTCGCCGGCCGCCAACTCCAGCCGCTCCATCTTCTCACGCCATCGCGCATGCGCGCTCAGATAACACTGCACGTACGTCCATTTGAATTTTTGAAAACGCGCTTCCAGCGCGTCCAGACTGCGCGGCGGGCCCGTCAGGATTCGCGGTCCAAGTTCGGCCCGGAGCAGTTCGCATTCGGTCTCCAACGAGACAATCGCCGGCTCGCGCGAGACACTTTCTAACAAGCCGGCTTCGCCCGACGAAGCGCGCAGTCCTGTGGCAGTGAGAAACTCGCGCATCGAGCGCATCCGCGGGATCGACTCGCAAGCGCCCGCCAGCGCCTCGTACGCGCCGGCGATTTGGATGGCCGACGCGAGATACGATCGATCGGCCGCCGCCTCGAGCATCGCAGCCGCACCCGATTCCGCCAGCGCGATATATTCTGCGATCGCCGTGCGATTAGCCGCGGGCATCTCGAGGTTCGCTTCCTTAAGCGCCGACGCAAGCACGTCGCGCGTGCGGATAGCCGCCTCGACCGCAAGCGCCATCGCGGCCTCGAGTCGTTTCAGGCGCGCGTCCAGCCCCTCGCGGTCGCGCGCGAGCGTAAGCTGCGGATCGAATCGCCGCGCCAGCTCGAGCGCCGCGTTGAACGCCGCTAGCTTCGGCGCCCCTGCGGCCTCCGGTTCGAACCGCGCAGCGTCGGTTTCGAAACGGATCACGCCGCCGGTGGACACCTCCAAGCGGCGCAACACCTCGCGCACGGCCGCAAGCGTCCGCTCATCCGCCGTACCGTCGCACGCGACCATTGGCACTCGCGATTTCAGTTCTTCGATCGCGAGCGCCGCGGTGCCGCCGCACACATTCTCCATCACCAGCGAGTCGATTATTTCGCGCGCGAGGTCCTTCTCGTAACCCTGCAGATCGGCGGTCTTGTCGCGCGCAATCTTCCACGCGGCGCGTCCGGCTTCAGTCAGGAGCGCCTTGACCTGGTTTGAAATTGCCGCGTTCATCGTCAGATCGGGCGGATAGATCAGCCGCGCCGGCAATTCGCCGCCGGCGCCGGCGAAAGTTGACGAGGCCAGCACTTCGCGTGCCAGGCGCGCGAGCGATACGATCATGGCGGGACCGGAACTCTCAGCGGCTGGCTTGGGACGAGCGGCGATTGTTCGAAGCACGCTTAGTGCTGCCGGATGGAACGGGAAAATCGCGTCGGGCGCCAATCCCGCCGTATCTATTCCCGCGTACGCGTTGTCGGCGTCGAGCCCGGCGTCCTCGACAAGTCGTCGCGCGCGCCGCACCGCGACCATCGTTTCCTCGTTCGCGTCGCGCGGCGCCACCGCAAG
Source organism: Binataceae bacterium (SeqCode) (assembly GCA_963803045.1). Lineage (GTDB taxonomy): Bacteria > Desulfobacterota > Binatia > Binatales > Binataceae > Binatus. The sequence goes on from CAWDLC010000011.1 coordinate 48,445, forward strand.
CGGACGCGTTCCTTCCGGAGCCATCGCGCGCCCGGCTGCGATCACGGTGAACTTTACCTGGCTGAACGACGCGGCAACTTGAGCCAGCATCGCGAAGAAATCCGCCGGCGCCTCGCATTGCGAAGTTCCGAAATCTATGGCAACCGTTACCGCCCTGACTCCCGTCCGCCGCGCGCTCTCCAGCCCCACGTTCAATGCAGCCGCACCGCGCAGATGCCGGAAAAGATCGCCCGAGCGCGGGTCGCCTCCGATTTGTTCCGCCAGGGCGCTCAGCAGGAACAACTCGACTTCTGCCGCACCCACCCGCCCAGCCAGCTCGAGCCCGCACACCAGCCGGCGCGTGTTTTGCGCCTCGAGCGCGCCGGCCCGCCTCTGCAAGGCGATTACGTAGTTAAGGAAATGCGTCTTGCCGCATCCCGCCGGTCCGCCAATCCAGAACACCGCCCCTTGCGGCTCTGCGAGATGCTGATTGAGGACTTGCCACGAGCGTTCGGCCGCGCGCGTGAACACGTAGCTCGCGACGGTCGAGGCGCGAGGCGAGGTCTCCAGTTTCAATCGTTCGGGTGCAGGCGGCTCGAGTTCGAACCAGCGCCGCGCGCTCGCTCGCCGCCTCCCGGCCTTCTGCAATTCCATCGGATGAGACTATCGCAATGGTGAGCATCATTGTGTCACGTTATGCACACCAAATGTGGAAGATTGGTCACTCCCGGAACCAACAGAGGCCAGCCCCCTGCACTGCTCTCTTCCCCCTTACCCCTTCTGACAGGGCGAAACCCGCATCTTTTTTTCCTTATTAAGGTGCCATGCCCAAGGAAGCGTGAAACTCACGGTGGGTTTCACATTCAATTAAGTGCTTTCCCCCTGCTACTCCTTGCACTCGTTCCATGCCTGCGACGGCGCGTTGTTGTAGTTGAATCTCACGCACGCCACCGACGCGCACGCACCAACCAAATCCGCCGTCGGCGGCACGTTCGCGTTCTTCGTCAGCCACAGATTCAGCTCACTGGCTATCTGCTGGCCGAGTCCATTCAGCTCCGGGACAACTACAATGTAGAGCGCGTCCTCCTGGCGCCGCGCCGTTGACCACGAGCCCGGCCGCGCAATCGACGGGAACGCCTGCATCCTGCGATGCGTCGTCGGACCCTCGACCACCTTCCAGTTGTTCGCAATCTCAACCGCCAGATGGCGCGGGAACTCGTCCGTCAGGTCGCGGATATCCGTGTCGCCGGGCGGCTCCGCGCTGGCCGCGCACGTGCCGACCTCGCTCCAGTAACGATCGATCGCAAGCGCAGCCGCCTTCCTAGTGGCCTCGGTCTTGTACTGGCCGTTGGTCTTGACGCGAATTCCGGCGGGCGTGATCAGGTCGGCCGCGAATTCCGTTGGCGACAGCTCGAGCGGCCGTTTCCCGACTTCAGCCGGGGTGCCTGTGTCATTCAACGGATAGTAAGTTGATTGCATCGGCCCGCACGCGATTAGAGTGTTCGCGACTGCAATCGCGAACACGGCCATCGCGCGCCGCATCGCCGTACGAAACCGCCCGCCAGCAACCCGCATCCGGTCAGATGACTCCGTCGCGCTTGAGGCGTTCGAGCTCGTCGGCGCCGATTCCGATCGAGCCGAGCACTTCGGCGTTATGCTCGCCGAGCTCGGGCGGCCGTCTCATCGGCCGGCCGTCTTCGGGCGCATCGGACATCTTAATAGGAGTGCCGGCGACGCGGATTCGACCCCTGGTGGGATATTCGCTGTCGATAAGCATCCGGCGATCGGCGATTTCAGGATCGGCGATCACTTCCTCGACCGAACGCACCGGTGCGCAAGGAATTCCCGCCTCGATCAGTCCCTCGACCATCGCATCGCGCGCCTGCGCGCTCGTCCAATCGGAGACGATCGCGTCGAGTTCGTCGGCAATCTTCAGACGCGCGCCAGGATTCATGCATCGCGGATCGCCGATCAGCTCTTCGCGTCCCATCAGTTTCGCCAATGTCCGCCAATGCGCTTCGGTCAGGCAGAAGATCATTATCTCGCCGTCGTGCGCGGGATAGATGTTGGTCGGGCATGCGCCCCAATGACGATTTCCCAGCCGCTGGAACTTTATCCCTTGCAGCGCGGGCGCAACCGCGCTGGTCATCGCGGGAATCGCCACGTCGAGCATCGCGACCTCGACATGCTGTCCGCGGCCGGTCTTGCCGCGATGTATCAGCGCGGCCAGGATGCCGCTGACCAGATGACTGCCGGTTCCCATGTCAATGAAAGTGGCCGAGGTCTTCACCGGATGGTCGGGAAATCCGGTGACACTGATGAATCCCGACGACGCCTGGATCGTATTGTCCATCGAGCCAAGCTTCGCGTACCTGCTGTTCGAGCCGTAGCCCTTGCCCGACGCGTAAATCAGCCGCGGAAACCGCGCGGCGATCTGCTGGTAGGCCAGTCCGAACGACTCCATCACGCCGTCAAGATAATTCTCGACCAGAACGTCGGCGCCGTCGAGCAGCTTGAGCACGATTTCCTGCCCGCGCCGATCCTTCAGATTGATCGTGACCGAGCGCTTGTTCGCATTGAGCATCAGGAACGAGTAACCGGCGCCGCCCGGCGGCAGTTCCGGCCGCCGCAGCACTTCGCCCGTCACGGGAGGCTCGATCTTGATGATATCGGCGCCCATCGCCGCGAGTTGCAGCGTGCAGTACGGCGCCGCGTAAACCTGTCCCAGATCGATCACCCGGATTCCATCAAGAGGCAACCCCGGCAGACTCATCGCACCTCTCCTTGCTTAGCCGTCATCGCAGGAGCGAGCGGGCGATTACCATGCGATGCACTTCGCTGGGGCCTTCGCCGATCCGGCGGATTCGCGCCTCGCGGTACCAGCGCTCAATGGGAAACTCCTTGCTGACGCCGTAGCCGCCATGAATCTGCACGGCGCGATCGATCACGCGGCCGAGCACCTCGCTCGAATAGAGCTTCGCGATCGACGCCTCGGTGCGGAAATCCTCGCCGCGATCGGCCTTCCACGCTCCTTCCCACGTCAGCCACCGCGCCGCGCGCAACTCGACCTCCGAATCCGCGAGCATCCACTGTATCGCCTGCCGCCTGGCGAGCAGTTCGCCGAAGGTACTGCGCTGCTTGGCATGATCGATCGCCATCCTGAGGGCAGCCACTCCCACCCCGACGTTGCACGCCGAGTAGGGGAAGCGCAGCCGCGTCAGCAGATCGAGGCATAGATTCAGGCCCTCGCCCTCGGGCCCGAGGCGCTGCTCGATCGGCACGACGCAATCTTCGAACTGAACCTCATTGGGTACCGCCGAAGTGCGCAGCGTGCGAATCGGCCGCGGCGTGAATCCCGGCGTGCCCTTCTTGATTATGAAGCAGGTGATTCCCTTGCGGCCGGCCTTGGCGTCGGTGCGGGTGAAGACGACGCCCCACTCGGCCTCATGCGCATGCGAGATGAAAATCTTCGTTCCGTTGAGGACGTAGGTATCGCCCTGGCGAACCGCTTTGCACTGGATCGCGCCCGCCGGATCGGAACCGCCCGACGGTTCCGTGATCGCGAAGAAGGTATGCCAGGCATTCTTGATCGTGCCGCCGGCGTAGGTGCGCTTCTGTTCCTCGCTGCCCGCGTAGATCACCGGCGGCGGCGTGCGCCCGAAGACCCCGCATCCGGGGTTGTAGAGTCCCATGCGATGCTGCGCCATTTCCTCGGTCAGCACGCACATATCGAAAGTGCCCAGGCCACCCCCGCCGTACTCGCGCGGCGCGCCCATGCACCACATCCCTGCGGCTTGCACCTTGCGCGCGATCGGCCAGTATTCATCCTCGGGAATCTCGGGCGCGTCGGGATCGATCCGCGTTTCGATCGGGATGATTTCCTCGCGGATTATCTTTCCCACCTGGTCGCGAAGTGCTCTCAGTTCCGGCGACAGTACGAATCCATTGTCAGCATCCATCAGAACAGCTCCTCCGGCGGTTTCCCGTCTCCATCGAGCCCGCGCGCGAGCGCGCTGAGCCATATCTCGCGGATCCATTCGAGATCGTACGCGCCCCAGGTCCCCTTGATTTCCGGATCGATCTCGCGGATGCGCTCGACAGCACCCGCGACTTTCGCGATGGCGGCTTTGCCATGTATCCAGCGATCGGCGCCCGTCTCTCCGAGCACTCCCAGGTAGTCAGACAGTCCCGCAAGCACGTCGCTGCTATAGCGCCAGAGATCCTTCTCGGCATCCGCGCGGGGGGTATCCAAGCTCGGCGCAATCTGGTCGGCCGCGGCAATCGCCTCGTCGAACGTCAAGGCGGCTTCTCGCAGTTCGTCGCGCTTGCGCACGGCCTTTTCGGGCGGCATCACCGGCTGCATCACGTCGGCATAGTCGAGGCACAGCTTCGACGCGCGCTCGACCGCGCCATAGGCAGCGGCCATCTCGGGGGCGCATCGCGGATGCCGCCCGGAGGCTACGTCAACCAATGTTGTATCGGGCTCGAAATCGGGATCTCGCGATCCGCGAACGAATGCCTCCAGGTTCACAGGATAGGCCATCGCGCTGTACGCGCCAAAAGTCAGGCACGAAATGCTCGTGATCCCAAGGGACAGATAGGCACGGAGATCGCGCGCGATTACCGCAGGTGTGGCGAAGCCCAAACCGCCGAACAGGATCGCGTCGGCGTAATACTCGAAGACGTGGCCCCGTCCGTTGAAGATCTCGATGTAGCGTTTGAGCGATTCGAGGTAGCGCGGATTGATCTCGCACGCCGGGTCGTCGATCGCATGGCTGTAGCATCGTTCGCGCGGCGCCCATTCGAACCATACGTTGTCCAGCGGCTTCAGGCCGGGATGCGGCTCGATGGTATCGTGATAGGCGAGATAGGCGATTGGCGGGGCATCGGAGTCATCGGCGAGATCACCGGCAATTGCATTAACGACATCCATGTATTGGATCTGCGCCGCCAGCTCGCGGCATTGACCGCATCGGCACCACCCGCCGCGCCGTACGTCGGCGCCCCAGATGTGCAGCAACCTGTTCTCGGGATAGTCGTGAACGTAGGCGAGCGCGCCCGCGCGGACGATAGCAACGGCGTCGGGATTGGAGACGCAGAGATTGCCGCGCGCGATTCGAACGCCGTCATCGCCGGCCGGGAAATGCTCCGGGTGCTCGGCGAAGCGATCGCGCGGCAGCAGAAGTTGCAGGACGTGGCCGCCGTATTCGACGTCTATTCCACGCTCGCGCAGAAGCGGCGCGATCTCATCGATCTTCAGCCGCGTGTCGTGCGCGTGGCGGATGTACGAGAACGCGTTGATCCCCCGGCGCGCCATCCATGGGATGAATTCGCGGTCGTGGCGAAGATGCAAATCAAAGCGGTCGGTGAAGTTGTAGTTCCAGGTCATGATGTCGGATACGAATGCGCGGCGCTTGAAGGCGGGAGTGACGCGCCAGGGTTCGAGCGCGCCAACGCGGGCGGATTCGATTCGCGGATACGATGGTGCAACGCCCGGCGGGAACTGCGCGCCGAGCTTTTCGAGCAGATTCGACGCCGCATGGATTAGTCCGCGCTCCGTCCCGGCACGAATCACTATCGATCCATCGCCGCCGCCTTCGCGTGAGACGTCGAAGCTGTCGCCTTCGAGTGCGATCGGCGCTGCGTCGGCGCAAGCCGCCGAATCGCCGAGGTCGATTCTCATTTCGGCTCGCGCTAGCGACGCGTCCGGGGACGATCCGACCCGAGAGGCGAGCATCGCCGCGAGTCCGCTCGACAAATCGCCCGCGGCGAGCACCGCGAGTTGCCCGCCGGCGCCGCTGAAGCGGACCCGGGAACCGGAGGGCGCGGCGACGCCTGCTTTACTCACTTCTTATAGAACTCCCGATGCGTTCGACCCGTCGTTTTTCCAAGGGTCCCGGAATGATAACATGAGCGCCGCGCTTTGATAGCGTAGCCGTATCGTAATCGAAACCATCGACAGGTCCGATCCGCACAATGCCGAGTCCAAATGAAATTCTCGCCGAACTCAAGAAGATAAAATACCCGGGCTTCACCCGCGACATCGTGTCGTTCGGGATCGTAAAGGATATCGAAGTCGCGCACGCGGGCGTGACCGTCTCGCTCACGATGGCGTCGGCCAAACCCGAAGTCGCCGAGAAAATTGTGGCCGAGGTGAAGACGACGGTTGCGGCGATGCCGGGCGTGCCGACGGTCAACGTCCAGGTTGAGCAGGCTCCGCAGAGCGCGCCGAGGGCCGCGGCCGGGATGGCGCAGCCGCGGACAATCGCGGGCGTGAAGCACGTTGTCGCGGTAGCCAGCGGCAAGGGCGGAGTCGGCAAATCGACGGTGGCGGTGAATCTCGCGCTCGCGATGCACGCGCTGGGGTGGCGCGTCGGCTTGATGGACGCTGACGTGTACGGGCCAAGCGTGGCGATGATGGTCGGGGTCGGCAAGGCGGTGACGCTCACGCCCGAGCGCCGCCTCGTTCCCTTGGAGCGGTACGGAATCCGCTATATGTCGATGGCGCTGTTCATCAACGACGAGACCGCAGTCATCTGGCGCGGGCCGATGGTCACCAAGCTCGAGACGGAATTTCTGTTCAACGTCGAATGGGGCGAGCTGGATTGCCTGGTGCTCGATCTGCCGCCGGGGACTGGAGACGCGCAACTGACCATCACCCAGCGCGTCGTGCTTGACGGCGGCGTGATCGTTACGACGCCTCAGGAGATCGCGCTGCTCGACGTCAAGCGCGGGGTGGCGATGTTCGAGGAAGTTCACGTGCCGGTGCTCGGCGTGGTCGAGAACATGAGCTACTACGTTTGCCGCAAGTGCAACCATCGCCACGAGATTTTCGCGCATGGCGGCGGCGCCGCGCTGGCGCATTCGCTGGGCGTGCCGTTCCTGGGCGAGCTGCCGCTGGTTCGCGAACTGCGCGAGGGGGGCGATCAGGCAAGCCCGATCGTCGCGGCCAACCCGGCGCATCCGGTGAGCGCGGCGTTCAAGTCGATTGCGTCGAAAGTGATCGAAGGACTCGACCGCTCCGAAGCGCAGCACGCGTCTTAGCGGATGTCAGATCGGCCAAAGATTTCGCTGATCACGATCACGCGCGACGAAGAGGCGCTGATCGGCCAGTGCCTGAAGAGCGCGTGGTTCTGCGACGAGAAAATCATCATCGATTCGTTCTCCACCGACAACACGGTCGAGATCGCTCGCAGCCTTGGCGCCGACGTCACGCAGCACGAGTTCACAAACTACGTGAAGCAGAAGCAGATGGCGCTCGATCGCGCGACGGGAGACTGGGTGCTGCTGATGGATGCCGACGAGCAGGCGACGCACGACCTCGGCGAGGAAATTCTTCGCGCGGTGTCATCGCCGGTGCCCGCCGACGGCTACCGGATTCGGCGCATCCTGTACCACTTGCAGCATTACTACTCGCACGCGATTTATCCGGACACGCCGGTGCGCCTGTTCCGGCGCGAACGCGGGCATATAGGCGGCCGCGACCCGCACGACAAGGTCGTAGTCGAGGGACGGGTCGAGCGGCTGGACGGGCAGATTTTGCATTTCAGCTACCGCGATGTCGCGGATCACGTTGCGACCATCAACCGGTTCAGCTCGCGGGCGGCGATGGAGCAGGAGCCGAGCGCGTTCACGCCATTCAAGATGATCGCGAATCCGGCGTGGCGGTTTTTCAATTTTTATATTATCCGCGGCGGCTTTCGCGACGGCGGACGCGGATTGTACGCGGCAATGACGGCCGCCTTCTACGTATTTCTGAAATACGCGAAGCTTTACGAGCGCCGGCTGAAATCGCGCACGGGGCTGTGAGAACTTAATTAAATGTGAAACCCACCGTGGGTTTCACACTTCCTTGGGCAGGGGTGACCCCTTGTATCTTGCCGTTGTCATCGCAAGATGGAAACAAACTTGGGCGCGGCAGACCGAGAACCCCTGGGTCCGCAAAGAGCGAGACCGCGGTGCAGCGCGGGTCGCCGCGCCCCAACAACCAGGTCAAAGCCCGAACAGTCGCCGGGGCCGGCGCAAGTGGTCGAGCCCGCATCGCGCAAGGAGGGGTGCGGCCTGAGCGGAGGAGCGCAGCGGTGACAAGGGCGGAAGTGTTCGTGGGGATCGACGTGAGCAAGGCGCGGTTGGATGTGGCGCTAGGCTCTGCGGGCGAGTTGTTGGGGGTGGACAACGACGCGCGTGGGATCGTGGAGCTGGCCGGGCGGTTGCAAAAGCTCGCTCCCGCGCTGGTGGTGCTGGAAGCCAGCGGCGGCTTGGAGACGGCGCTGGTGGGCGAGCTGGCGGCGGCCCAGGTGCCGGTGGCGGTGGTAAACCCGCGCCAAGTGCGCGAGTTCACGCGCTGCACCGGGCAGTTGGCCAAGACCGACGCGCTTGACGCGCGTGCTCTGGCGCTGTTCGCGGAGCGGATCAAGCCGCCGCTCAGGGAGTTGCCCAATGAGCAGACCCGCCAGTTGCAGGCGCTGGTTACCCGCCGGCGCGAACTGGTCGAGATGCTGACCGCCGAGCGCAACCGGCTCGGCTGCGTGCCGGCGGTGTTGCACCGCGAGATCCGCGCGCATATCCGCTGGCTCCAAGCGCGGCTTAAGCAGCGCGATCACGACCTCGACCGCACGCTGCGCAACTCGCCGCTGTGGCGCGAACGGGAGGACCTGCTAAGCAGCGTGCCCGGTGTCGGTCCGGTGCTATGCGCAACGCTGATCGCGGGGCTGCCGGAGTTGGGCCGCCTCAACCGGCACGAGATTGCCGCGCTGGTCGGCGTGGCGCCGTATCCCCACGACAGCGGCACGATGCGCGGCCGGCGCATGGTATGGGGCGGACGTGCCCATCTGCGTGCCGTGCTCTACATGGGCACCCTCGTCGGCGTACGCTACAACCCGGTCCTGCGCTCCCTCTATCGCCGGCTGCGCGCGGCCGGCAAACCAGCCAAGGTCGCACTCGTCGCCTGCATGCGCAAACTCATCACCATCCTCAATGCGATGCTAAAACATCGCACTCCTTGGAGTGCTCCATGCCCAATCCCCGCTTGACTACCAAGACAGTCGCTGCACCCAATGATAAGAGAAAGATGCGGGACTTCGTCCCTGTTAGAACAAGGTAAAGGGGAAAGGATCCAAACCTCGGTGGCGAGCCACTTCTATCGCGCCGCAGACCTGATAATTTAACCGACAGCTCATGAGACGACTGCTTTTCTACGCGCGACGCTACTGGTTGCGTTACGTTTTCGGGATCCTTTGCACGTTCGCGAACGCCACGCTCGCGATGATTATTCCCTTGTTCATCCGCGACGCGATAAACGCGACCGCCAGGCATCGCCCCGACCTGGTCGCGCACTACGCGGAGTTGATGATCGTTTTCGCGCTGATGCTGGGAACAGTCCGCTGGTTTTCGCGCTTCGTTATCTTCAACGTCGGACGCGACATCGAATACGATTTGCGCAACGATCTGTTCCAGCATCTGACGACGGTTGGCACCGACTTCTACCAGAAGTTCAAGACCGGCGACTTGATGTCGCGGATGATCAATGACCTGACCGCAGTTCGAATGATGATGGGAATGTTCGTGCTGTCGAGCGCGAATACTCCGCTGATGTACGGGCTTGCGCTGGTTTTCATGAGTTCGCTCAACCCGCGCCTGACGTTGTTCGCGATCGTTCCCTACCTGGTTCTGTTTATCGCCATCCGCTGGCTGATGCGCAGGATGATGATGCGCAGCCTGAGAGTGCAGGAAGGGCTCGCAGCGATCGGCTCGAAAGTGCAGGAGAGCCTGGCCGGGATTCCGGTGGTGAAAGCGTACACGCTCGAGGAGCACGAAGCCGGGCTGTTCCGCAAAATCAACGATGCTTACAACGAGCAGGGTCTGGCGCTGGCCCGCACGCGCGGCGCGATGATGCCGATGATTCGCGGCGCGGCGGCGAGCGCGACGATGGTCGTGCTGATTTACGGCGGGTCGCTCGTTATAAACGGACGAATGTCGCTCGGATCGCTGGTCGCGTTCCTGAGCTACCTGGCTCAGCTTGCGTGGCCGACCATCTCGCTCGGCTGGATGCTGTCGATTTATCAGCGCGGCAAGGCCTCGATGAAGCGTCTCGACGAGATTTTCAACGCGCGCGGGGCCGATAGCGTCGAAGGCGAGGACGTCAAGCTCGAGATAAATGGGACAGTCGAATGGAAAGGGGTTTCGTTCAGCTATCTGGCGAATAATGGCGGCGGAACGAACGGAAAGATTCCGTATGTGCTCAAGAACATCAACGTCAAAGTGGGCGCGGGAGAAAAGCTCGCGATTGTCGGCCGCACCGGGTCGGGAAAATCAACCATGGTCAAGCTGCTGGCGCGGCTGCTGCAACCGACCGAGGGACGAATACTGCTCGACGGCCGCGACGTACAGGACATGGCACTGGGCGCGCTTCGGCGCACGGTGGGAATGGTCCCGCAGGAGCCGACGCTGTTCACGGACACGCTCGCGCGCAACATCGCATTTGGAAAGACCGATGCGCCGGCCGATGAAATCCAGAACGCCGCGCGCATCGCGGGCCTCGAACCGGACATCGCGGTGTTGCCGAATGGACTCGACACGATCGTCGGCGAACGGGGAATGGCGCTCTCGGGCGGGCAGAAGCAACGCGTCACGATAGCGCGGCTGCTCGCGTACAATCCCGCGATCGTCGTGCTGGACGACGCGCTGTCGAGCGTCGATACCGAAACCGAAAAGGCGGTGCTGGAGAGTCTCGCCAAGAGCGTACAGGGCCGCACCACGATCGTGGTGTCGCATCGCGCATCGACGGTGCGCGACTCCGATCAGATCGTGGTGCTCGAAGACGGGGAAGTTGCCGAACGCGGCACGCACGAGGAACTGATGGGGCGCCGCGGAATTTACGCAGAGCTGTTCCATCGCCAATTGCTTGAAGAGGAATTGAGCCGCTACTGAAATGCAGGTCGCCGAGGAAAAACCACTCGTCAGGACTTACGATGTCGCGCTGGTGCGATGGGTGTGGGAATTCATCCGTCCGTACCAGGGGCGGTTTTGGCTGGCGGCGGTTCTGATGCCGCTCGACACGGCGTTTTTGCTCGCACAGCCATACGTCATCAAGCTGACGGTTGACGAATTTCTGTCGGGCTCGCATGGTGCACGGCCTCCCGCATGGCTCGCGATGCTGTTTCGTGCGTCAGGCGGACATGGCCTGTTCGTGATGGGTGCTTTGTATCTGCTGCTGGTGATCGGCGAGTTCGGCGCGTTTTACGCTCAATTTTACCTGATGATGATGGTCGCGCAGTTCAGCCTCTCCGACCTGCGGATGGCGCTGTTTCGCAAGGTCGAGCGTTTGCCGATGTCGTTCTTCGATCGCACGCCGGTAGGCAGGCTGGTCAGCCGAATGACGACCGATATCGATGCGATCAACGATATGTTCTCGGCGGGCTCGCTGACGATATTCATCGATGCGATGACGCTGGCAGGCATCGTGACGATCATGTTCACTCTGAGTCCGCACATGGCGCTGTCGGCGCTGTGCGCAATTCCACCGCTGACGCTGGTGATTTACTTTTTGAGTTCCAAATCGCGCATCGTGTATGGCCAGATACGCGACCGTCTCGCCGCGTTGAATTCGTACCTGTCCGAATCGCTGGCGGGCATGATGATAGTGCAGCTCTTCACGCGCGAACGCGAAAGCCGCCGCGAATTCGACGCGCTCAACCGGCGTTCGCGCGACGTGCAGATGATGGCCAACGTTTACGAGGCCGCCCAATTCTCGGCGGTGGAAGCGCTGAGTTCGATCACGGTCGCGGCTATTCTGTGGATCGGCGGCGGTAGCGTGATCCGGCACCTGGTCTCTTTGGGCACGCTGGTCGCGTTCATCCAGTACGCTCAGCAGTTTTTCATGCCGCTGCGCGATATCTCGACCAAGTACAGCGCGCTCCAATCCGCGCTCGCGGCGGTCGAGAAAATCCACGCCCTGATGGAAGGCGAGAAGACACTTCCAGTTCCCGCGCAGCCGAAGCGGCCGGCCGTTTCGCGCGGGGCAATCGTGTTCGATCATGTCACTTTCGAATATCGCCGCGGCGAGCCGATTCTGAAGGACCTCAGCTTCACCGTCGCGGCCGGCCAGAAGATCGCGATCGTTGGGCCGACCGGCTCGGGCAAAACCACGATCATCAAGCTGCTGAATCGTTCGTACGATGTGACCAGCGGACGAATCGTGGTTGACGGCGTCGATGTACGCGAGTGGGACCTCGGCGCTCTTCGCCGCGAAATCGGATACGTGCAGCAAGACGTGTTCCTGTTCGCCGGCGATGTGATGGAAAACATCCGGCTGTCGCGAACCGACTTGAGCGAATCGGAAGTGCGCGATGCGCTGCGGCGCGCGCAGGCTTTGCGCTTCGTCGAGCGATTGCCGGGCGGACTCGCAGAGGAAATTCGCGAACGCGGCGCAAACCTCTCGGCGGGTCAGCGCCAACTGCTCTCGTTCGCGCGCGCGCTCGCCTACAACCCGCGAATCCTGGTGATGGACGAAGCGACCTCGAGCGTGGACAGCGAGACCGAGCGCCTGATCCAGCTGGCGCTGAACGAGTTGCTGGCGGAGCGCACCGCGGTCGTAATCGCGCATCGGCTATCCACTATCGAACGCGCCGATCGGATCATGGTGCTGGGCGCAGGCGTGCTGCGCGAAAGCGGCACGCATGACGAACTCCTCGCACAGCGCGGACTCTACTACCGGCTATTCGAATTGCAGTACGCCGCAATAGCAAACAGCGACCGCCTTGTGGCGGGCTGACGCCGGCCTGGTGGACGGAGAAGTGGCTGGCACGACGCGGCGGGCGGCGCGGGCGCAACTTCACGCGGCATATCTGATGCGGCTGGCAGCATTGGTCTTCGCGCCGATTGTGCTGAGCGGATGCTACGCGGATTACCTCGCACGCGCCGCGTACGAGGAAGGCCGAATTCTGTGGAACCGCAAGCCGATTGACGATGCGCTCGCGCGGGGAGATCTTGCGGCGGACACTCGCGCGAAGCTGGAGACCGTGCTCGCGGTGCGCAAGTTCGCCGCCGAAGAACTCGGGCTCAATGTCGGCGGTGCGTATCAAACCCTCGCGCCCGTGGATCAGAACGCAGTCGTGCACGTCGTGATGGCGGCGCCGCGCGACTCGTTGGAGCCGTACACATGGTGGTTCCCGATAGTAGGCCGCGTACCGTATCGCGGCTATTTCGACGAGAGCGATGCGACGGCCGAAGCGGAGGCGCTCGAAGCACAGGGACTCGACACGATGGTGCGGCCGGCGGTTACGTTCTCCAGCCTCGGATTTTTCAACGACCCGCTGCTGTCGAATCTGCTCAAGCTGGACCGCGTCGAGCTGGCCGGCGTGGTCATCCACGAACTGTTCCATCGCACGTATTATCTGGCGAGCGATGCGATGTTCGACGAATCGGCCGCCAACTATGTCGGCAGCGCGGGCGCGGTCGCTTTTTTCGCGGCGACCGACGGTGAGTCGGCGCCCGCCACAATCGCGGCGCGCCGCATCCTGGAGAGCGATCTCAAGTTCGCGCGCTTTCTGCTCCAGGAGCAGGCGCGCCTGCTCGACATCTATATGGCCGAGCTGCCGAAAGCAGGAACTCGACAAGCGCCGCGAAGCGGCCTTCGCAGCGATCAAGGCCGACTACGCTGCGCTGGCGCCGTCGCTATCGGGACTCGAGCGCTTCGACCTCGACAAGCAGCCGCTGAACAACGCGGTGCTGGTGAACTATCTGATCTACTTTCACGATCTCGACAACTTCGCCGCGCTCCATCGGATGAATCACGGCGGCTTGCGCGCGACGATCGCACAGATCATTTCGATCGCGAAGGCGCATTCCGACGATCCTTTCTACGCCATCTGGGAGGCGACCCGTGCGGCTCCCGCGCTTTCTGGCGGCAGCTAGGTTGCAAGCGCGGCAGCGATTACGCGCGACAGTTCCGCTTCGCGACCGCCAAAGAAATGATCGGCGCCGGCTACGATCTCAAGTCGCGCCGAGTCACCGATTCTCGACTTGAGCGTCTTCAGCCCCGCGACGGGCGAGTACGAATCGCGATCGCCCGAAACCAGCAACACCGGCTTGGATGCGCCGGCCGGAATGCGCGCATCAGCCATCGCAAGCGGCAGCGCGACAGCGACTATTCGCGCGATCTCCGGGCGTGGATATCCTGCGCTCACCGCGACCATTGCGCCGAACGAATATCCGGCCATCACGGCGCCCTCTTTGCGCACGCCGGGCTGCGCGAGCACAAACGCCATCGCCGCGACAGCGTCATCGACTTCGCCCGGACCGCCATCATGCTCGCCCTCGCTGGCGCCGACGCCGCGAAAGTTGAAGCGCAAGGTCGCATATCCGGCTTGCCACATCGCCGCGAGGATCGCATCGACAACGTTGTTGAACATCGAGCCGCCATAGGCCGGATGCGGGTGACAGACCACCGCGGCGGGCGCATTTGCGCCTGGATTGGCGAGCAGGCCTTCCAACCTCAAATCGCCGGACCGAAACGACACCTGAATTTCCTGCATCGCGCGCCTCTCAAAACTTAAACCGCCACTTTATATTTTCTCGAACTGCGGTTTTGCCGATCGCTGATATAATACAGTCCATCGCGATGGAAGAAACTCCCCGACTTGCGGCTGACAGGATGCTGATGCGATTGGCGCGATGGCTGCGGTTACTCGGCGCCGACGTTATTACGGACGCGTCCCTGACCGGCGCTGAGCTTCTGAAGATCGCTCGCGCAGACAACAGAATCCTGGTGACCCGTGACAAACGCCTTCGAACCGCGGCCGACGTTTTTTTCGTCGAGGGCAACACGATCAGGAGTCAATTGCGCGAGGCTGTCAGACGCTTCCGGCTCGACCCGCGAGTGATCGCGCTGACGAGATGCTCACGATGCAACCATGTGCTGACGCCGGTTGCACGTGAACTCGTGTCGCGGCGAGTGCCGCCCTACGTCTTTGCCAGCCACGATCGATTTGCCGAGTGCGAGCAGTGCGGCCGAATTTACTGGTCCGAGACGCATCCGGAGCGAATCCATGCGATGCTGGATTCAATCGCGTTCTGACGTGCTGACCCGCCGCGGCATAATGGCTTTCTCTTTGCATTGCATCAGGGGAGCTTTGGCGACTATAAGAATTTCAGGGACCTCAGATTCGACTTACTGATTAAGGACTGGGGAAAAAATGATTAATTTCAGGCCCTTCCCATCTGCGCTCGTGATTCTGCTCCTGACTCCACTGAGCGCGCACGCGGTTTCGCTGACCCTCAACGGAAGCGGCGCCGATTTGCAGATGGACAACACGCAGGCAGTCTACGCCAGCGACAGCAACGGCGTCCCGACGTTGATCACGGGAATCGGAATGCCGGCGCCTGATGGCGGCGGCGTCGTAACCGAGGTCGGCGTACCGTCGATGATGCCCGATGGACGCGTGATCTTCGGCGCCGAGACCCAGCCCAAGGACACCAATATCAAGGCCCGCTGGAATATCTTCATCGGCAATGCCGATGCCGTACCGAGCCATCGCATAATCACGGCGCTCAATCCCAAGTCGTTGGTCGGTGATTGCAGGCCCGCATTCAAGGGCGACTCTTATCCCGTCGCAGACCTGGAAGGAAATATCGCGTTCATGTCGATGGTGCCGCATGGCCGCGATGCGCTGTTCTTTTATTCGCACGGCAAACTCACCTGCATGGTGAAGGCGGGTGACAAAACCAATGAAGGGCACGAGATCGCAGTGCTGAGCTTCGGCAGCCCGCAAATGGGCGACGACGGCCAGGTCGTGTTCAACGGGTTTCTCGGCGAGAGCGCGAAGCCCGCTGAGCATCATCAGGCGCTCCTGCTTGCTTCCGTTGCCCGCGGCGTTACGGAGCTTGCGGTCGAAGGCGAATACGGACCGAATCACACGCTCTATCAGCGCCCGTTCGGATTGCCGGCAGGACTGCCCACTCCGCTTGGGATGATGGTCGCGTTCACGGCCAAGTCGCCCAGCGGCGCGGCGCTGTTCCTGTACAGCGGCGGTTCAATGGCGAGGATCCTGCCGACGGGCACTCTGACTTCCGTCGGTCCGGTGTCATATCTGTCGGCGGGGCGCCCGGGTTTGATGGCTGACGGAACGACCGCGGTGCTCGCGGGATGCGCGCGCATACCCGCAATTTTTCGGCTGACCCGGCAGCGCCTCGATTTGCGGATTCAGCGCGGACAGCTAACTCCCTTCGGCACCGAACTGGAGTCGCTGGGCGACCCGGTGCTGACGGCTTCCGGCGCTATGTTCATCGGGGCCACCGATTCTGACGATCACGAAAAGCTCTACGTGCTGTCGTCTGACGACGCATTTTTCGAGGTCGGCGAATCTGAACTGATCTACCGAATCGCGACGGGCGCGCAGAAGCATCACTCGATCTTCACGGGCACGCTGACCGTGAATCAGCACGGCGACTTCGCGTATCTCGGTGGCCGCTAAGAAGTCCTTCCATCGATCAGCGGGTCGGCGTCCTGCGGCTCGGAATTCATGGGACGCTTTTCTGCGCACTCTCTTCCTGCCATTTTATGAGCATGGCGGAACCCTCGAACTTTATCGCGCTCACTCCCAAACTCTATGAATACCTGGTTGCGCACGGGCACAACGGCGATCCGATCCGCGCCGAATTGGCCGCTGAGACTGCAAAATTGGGGTGGATTAGAACAATGCAGATTGCCGCCGAGCAAGGCACTTTCATGGCCATCCTCGCCGGCGCGATCGGCGCGCGCTCCGCAGTCGAGATCGGGACGTTTACCGGCTACAGCGCACTCTGCGTGGCTCGCGCATTGCCCGCCGACGGCCGGCTTCTGTGTTGCGACGTGAACGAGGAATGGACGAGCATCGGGCGCCGCTATTGGGAACGGGCGGGGGTCGCGAACAAGATAACACTCAAGCTGGGGACTGCGGCCGACACGCTCAACGCGCTGCCGGCTTCGCATACCTTCGACTTCGCATTTATCGACGCCGACAAGTCGAACTACCCGATCTATTACGAGGAAATTCTGAAGCGGCTGCGTCCGAGCGGACTCATCCTGATCGACAACGTGCTGTGGAAAGGCGCAATCGTCGACGAAGCGATAAAGGACGCGGACACGCTGGCTCTCCGCGCACTCAACGATTTCATCGCGAAAGACACACGCGTCGAGGCCGTGATGCTCGGCATCGGCGACGGCCTTACCATCGTTCGCAAGAAGTAACCGCGCGAGCTGCTCTTATCCGGCGTGAACGAACTCAACACTCGTCGTCTGATCGGCACGCCCGCCGTTGCTGGCGACTTCGCAGATATTCGCCGTCTGCATGGCGATCCGCGCGTGATGGCGACGCTATCCGCCGACGGCAACACTTTCAGCGAAGTGCAGACCCGCGCCTTTCTTGAACGCGCCGCCGAGCATTGGAAGTTGCACGGTTTCGGACTGTGGGTCTTCCGCGAGCAGCTCGATGGCGACTTCGTTTTCGTCGGTTACGGTGGAATCAAACACGCCCTCCTCGAGGGCCGCGACCAGATCGAACTCGCGTATGCGATCAGGTCCGATCACTGGGGCAAAGGATTCGCGACCGAGATTTCAATCGCGGCGCTGAAGCTGGGTTTCGACATGATGCACCTGGATCGAATCGTTGCCATCACCTTGCCGCACAACCGGGCGTCGCGCGGCGTGATGGAGCATTGCGGGTTCACCTACCAGCGCGACATCGTTCACGCCGGCCTGCCGCATGTTCTCTATGTCTTGGAAGCTCGCGATTTCACCGCCCGCTCCTGAACTTAAGGATGCGTCGCGACATAGTTGGAGCCGCACGATCGGCACGCTAAACTCGCGCAATTGAGACGCATATCCAGCGACATCACGCAAAAACTACAATGGACGAACGTTACGAGCCAAAGAAAATCGAGCCCGCGTGGCAGGCTGATTGGCAACGCACCAATCTCTACCTCACGCGCCAGCAACCCGGCCGCCCAAAATTCTACATCCTCGAGATGTTCCCTTACCCGTCCGGCGCCGGGCTGAGCGTCGGCCATCTGCACAACTACGTTCCATGCGACGTAATCGGGCGCTTCAAGCGGATGGCGGGATTCAACGTGCTGCACCCGATGGGATGGGATGCGTTCGGACTGCCCGCGGAAAACGAGGCGATCCTGAAAGGATCGCATCCAACCGAAACCGTCCCGCGTTACGCCGCCAACTTCAAGCGCCAGCTGACAATCTCCGGATGCGCGTACGACTGGACGCGCGAGATCAATTCGTCGTCGCCCGAGTATTACAAGTGGACCCAGTGGTTCTTCCTGATGCTCTACAAGCGCGGCCTGGCCTACCGTGCGACCGGAGCACAATGGTGGTGCGACAAGTGCCGCACGATCCTCGCCAACGAACAAGTCGTCAACGGATGCTGCTGGCGGCATCCCGATAATCCGGTCAGCAAGAAGGATCTCGAGCAGTGGTATATCAAGATCACCGATTACGCAGATCGATTGCTCGCCGATCTGGACGGGATCGACTGGCCGGAACCGATCAAGCTGATGCAGCGCAACTGGATCGGGCGCAGCGAAGGCGCGGAACTTGCCTTCCCGGTGGCTGGTCGCGCCGGTGAAGAAATCCGCTTTTTCACGACACGCCCCGACACCGTCTTCGGCGTATCGTTCATGGTGCTCGCGCCCGAGCATCCGCTCGTCGCCGAGATCACTGCGCCCGCCGAGCGCGCCATGGTCGAAGCTTATGTCTCCGACGCGCGCCGCCAGACTGAGATCGAGCGGATGTCGACGGTGAAGGAAAAATCCGGCGTCTTCACCGGCGCTTACGCGCACAACGTCTTTACGGATAGGGACATCCCGATTTGGATCGCCGACTACGTCCTGATGGGCTACGGCACAGGCGCAATCATGGGCGCGCCCGGCCAGGATCAGCGCGATTTCGAATTCGCCACGAAGTACGGCTTGCCGATTCCTCGCGTAACTGCGCCCGCCGGCGGCGGCGCTCCACCGGCGGATCGCGCGTTCACCGAACCCGGCATCGCCATCAATTCGGGCTTCCTCAACGAGAAAACGACGGCTGAAGCGATCGATGCCGTAACAAAGTACGCCGGGGAACACGGCATCGGTCGCGCGACCATCACCTACCGGATGCGCGACTGGCTGATCTCGCGCCAACGCTACTGGGGATGCCCGATTCCCGTCGTGTACTGCAAGACGGACGGAATCGTACCGGTGCCGGATGACCAACTACCCGTGATGTTGCCTCCGATGAAGGACTATTTGCCGTCGGGCACCGGCCGCTCTCCGCTTGCCAACGTACCAGCGTTCGTCAACACGACATGCCCAAAGTGCGGAGGCCCTGCCCAGCGCGAGACCGACACGCTGGACGGCTTCGCGTGCTCCTCATGGTACTTCCTCCGCTTCGCGTCGCCGCATGAAGACCAGCGCCCATTCGATCGCGGGGCGGTCGATTACTGGTTGCCGGTCGATCTCTATGTCGGCGGCGCCGAGCATGCCGTGATGCATCTGCTGTACGCGCGGATGTGGACCAAGGTCATGTTCGATGCGGAACTGATTGGATTCGACGAACCGTTTCCCGCGCTCCGCAACCAGGGTGTGGTGTGGGCCTCCGACGGTCAGCGGATGTCGAAGAGCAAGGGCAACGTCGTCACGCCAGACGCCATGATCGACAAGTACGGCGCTGACGCGCTTCGGCTATGGGAGCTGTTCATGAGCCCCTTTGACGAAGCGACCAACTGGAACGAAAGTGGCGTCGCGGGCACGCTCCGGTTCATCCAGCGCGTCTGGACGATGATTCGGCGCTATGTCGAGGCGGGATGCCCCAGCGGAACCCCTGGTGAAGAAACCCTGAAACGCGCACACAAAACGATCCAGGTCGTCACCGATCATATCGAGCGGCTGCGCTTCAACACCGCCCTCGCGTCGCTGATGGATCATCTCAACTACCTGGCGAAGCTCAGGCCCGCAGAGATGGGCCGATTCGCCGCCGAGACCTTTGTGCTGATGCTCGCGCCGATGGCGCCGCACGTCACGGAGGAAATGTGGCGCGCACTCGGCCACGATACTTCCGTTCATCTGGAGCCGTGGCCGAAGTTCGATCCGAATCTCGTGCGCGATGAGACGGTAACCGTCGTCGTGCAGGTTAACGGCAAGGTCCGCGATCGGCTGGAGGTCAGCGCAGGGGCTTCGGAAGCCGACGTCCGCCAACTCGCGCTCAAAAGCGAGGCCGTCACGCGCCACCTAGCCGGCAAGACACCGACCAAATTTATTTTCGTAAAAGACAGGATGCTCAGCATCGTCGCCTAGCAGGGTCTTGAATTCCGGACGACTAATAGGAGCAGCGCGATGGCAGTCAGAGTTCAAATCGTCTTCTACAGCATGTATGGCCACATCTATCGGATGGCGGAGGCGGTCGCCTCTGGCGCGCGTGAGGTGCCGGGAGCCGAGGTAATTCTGTCGCAGGTGTCCGAGCTGGTACCGGACGCGGTTTTGGAAAAGAGCGGAGCGAAAAAAGCGCGCGAAGCTTTCGCTCATGTTCCGATTGCGAAAGTCGAGCAGCTCACCGAGGCGGACGCGATTATCTTCGGCACCCCGACGCGATTCGGCAACATGGCCGCTCAGATGCGGAACTTCCTCGATCAGGCCGGTGGCTTGTGGGTGCGTAACGCCCTGGTCGGCAAGGTCGGCAGCGTGTTCGCCAGCACCGGAACCCAGCATGGTGGTCAGGAAACAACCATTACCAGTTTTCACAGCACGCTGTTGCATCTCGGGATGATAATCGTTGGCGTACCGTATAGCGCCGCCGGACTGGTGAACATGATGGAAATTACCGGTGGGACGCCGTACGGAGCAACTACGCTCGCCGCCAGCGACGGCAGTCGGATGCCCTCGCAAAACGAACTTGAGATTGCCACATTCCAGGGCCGCCACGTCGCCGACATCACGCGGCGGCTGACGCAATCCCGCTGATTTCGGCCGACGTGGCCGCGGCGATGGCGAAGCAACAAACCACCTTGGGCATGAAGGGCGACAGTCCGATTCGCGGCGCACCAACTCGCGTTTTCGAGGACCTCTACCACTTCCTGGTGACGACTTCGTGGCCCGCCCTCATCGGCTTGATCGCCGCCGCCTTCGTCATCGCCAACCTCGTGTTTGCCGCCGGCTACTACCTCGACGGCGGCATCGAGAATGCCGGTTCCGGCTCGTTCGCCGATGCGTTTTTTTTCAGCGTACAGACCATGGCGACCATCGGTTACGGCAAGATGGTGCCGGTCACGCTGTTCTCGAACATCCTGGTGTCCATCGAGGCGCTGACCGGATTGCTCGCACTCGCGCTGGTGACCGGCCTGGTTTTCTCGAAGTTCTCGCGCCCCACGGCGCGCGTCAGGTTCAGCCGCTATGCGGTCATCGGTCCGCGCGACGGCGTGAATAGCTTGATGGTCCGGATGGCGAACATGCGCGAGAGCCGAATAGTCGAGGCCAACATTCACGTCGTTTTCACCCGCCAGGAAACCACCATCGAGGGTGAATCGATTCGCCGCTTCTACGATCTGCCCATGACCCGCAATCGCAGTGCGATGTTCCTTTTGTCGTGGACCGCCGTCCATCGCATCGTCGAAGGCAGTCCGCTCTTCGGCGCAACGCGTGAATCGCTGGCCAATTGCGAGCCTCAAATTGTCGTGTCGATCACCGGGCTCGACGAGACGGTCTCTCAAACCATCCACGCCCGCCATACCTACAATCTCGACGAGATCATCTGGGGCGCGCGCTTTGCCGACGTGCTGATTCTCCACCCCGACGGCAGCAGAAGCGTTGACTACACGCGCTTCGATGACGTCGAAATGCTCACACCCGTCAAATGAAGCGATTTCTTGTTCATTTAGATTCTTTTCATCATCAGCAAGGAGCGACCCGGCCGACTGGCCACCTCGCCAGTAAAACGCCGACGAAATTTATTTTCGTAAAAGACAAAATGCTCAGCATCGTCGCCTAGCCACGAACACTGGCGAATGTCTCAGCTATCTGAGAACGCCGCCAGCGAGCTTGTGCAGTTGGAATTTCGTTTCTAGCGCGTTTCATTGTTGACCTAGACGCGCAATCCAGTTGCCTAGTCTGACCAGCGTCGGCGCTTTCTGGTTTATTACCAACGGCCTGTGCCCGACCACGACAAACAGTTTGTATTCACCAGCACTAGAACCACCACCACAATTAACCTCAATGTTTGCAGCCCGGAAGCCTTGTTGCAGTAAGTCCGCAGGACTGTGGGTTGGGTCAATCTTTGGTCTGGAATTCATTCCAATTTCATCAATGCACAACCCCGGATTCAGAGTGTTCGGCTCTTGATTGCTTGTGTTCATTTCTGCTGTCCACTCGGTGCCATGTAAGGCATTGAACAATTGCCCCGCATACTCCATCGCTTCGCCATCGAGGGGATTAACCCTCACTGTTACCGAGTACGGTTTATGGAGAGACAGAAAGTCACGCAAACTATCCACTTGTTTTTGAGACACAGATCTCGGCAGAACGTATTGAGTAACCGTAGTTTGAATCGTCATGATTTGAGAAATTGTGTGGCCGACAAATATTGATATTGCCGCCGAAGCAAACAGTAGGAACGCTGTCTGAAACGACAATCGGGGTAACCTGTTTGGCACTTTCGGAAGGTTCACTGCGAGTCTCTTTAGGTGATCCCTGATCAGCACGATTAAGCCGAACAAACCCGCGACGATCTCGAACAGTCCCCAACCGAAACTTTGAAATACGACGAACAATCCCGATGCGAACATCGAACCAAAAACGGTAAGCAAAACCACAAACAATCGGTCCTGTGGCAATCCTTCTTTTTCAGGTTCCATGAGGTCGCATCGTAGCGCGCTTGACGGCAACCCGCCAACGATAGTCTAAAGTCGTACCAATCCCCCAAAAAATGTTTCACGTGAAACATTCGGGTCTGGATCCTAGGAAATAACGCGATTTTTGAGAAATTAGCCGTAATTCGCGGCGCCGCTTGAAGGACGCTCGCCGACCGTGCGATGCTTCCGCCCCGGGTACGACGTTAGATCCTTTTCATCGTCCGCAAGGAGCGACTGACATGGCCGAGGAAGTGCTCAAAGTCACACGCCATCCGAATTACGCGGTCCTGACTCTGAACCGTCCCGAAAAGCGCAACGCGCTGAATCAGCCGGTGCTCGAGGCGCTCAACAATGCACTCGCCAAATTCGAAGGCGACCACGAAATCCGTGCGCTGCTCCTGCGTGGTGAAGGCGCGAGTTTTTGCGCGGGAATCGATCTGAAGGAACTGGACGAGGCGAGCGGCGGTCACAACCCGGCCTCGCTCGAGTCCGTCTTCGGCCGCCTGGAGCGTTTTCCGGTGCCTACCATCGCGGCCATCCAGGGCGCCGCGCTCGCCGGCGGACTCGAGCTGGCACTGCATTGCGACCTTCGAATCGCGTCTGAGAACGCGAAGCTGGGCATGACGCTCGGACGCGTCGGATTGGTGGTGCCGTACGATTTCGCGCGCAAGATGATCGAAGTTTGCGGATCGGCCAACACCGCGTGGATTCTCTACACCGCGGACTTAATCGACGCCGAGCGCGGCCGTCACATGAATATGGTTCATGATGTCGTCGCCGATGCGAAGCTCGGCGAGGCGGCGACTGCGCTCGCCGAGAAGATCGCCGCCAACGCTCCGCTGTCTCTGCGCGCGATGAAGGCGACAGTGCGCCGATGCATGAGCGAGACCTTCGACGCGTGGCACGACGATATGTTGCAGATGGCGCGCTCCGTTCGCGAGAGCAGCGACGCCAGGGAAGGCGTGCGCGCGTTCCTGGAAAAGCGAAAACCGAACTGGAAGGCGCAATAGCGCACGCGCGCTTCTCAGTCGGAATGCCTGCCCAGTGCGTTGCGGATCGCGGCGGCGCTCTCCAGCAGCGTGCTCGGCAGGTTCAAGGTTCCCGCGACATTTGAATATGGATACAGCCGCGCGTTGAGATGCGCGTGCAGCGGAAGTCCCTCGCCCTGGTGAATTTCATAGTCCAGCGGCAACGGCCCAAGGATCATCAGTATTCGATAGATCGCATTTCCAAACTGCTGCATCTGGTCCGGCGCCAGCTCCGACAGCAATCCCCGATAGTTCGGCATCACCACGTCGTAGCTGCGCGGGAACCCGCCCATCGGGCTCGCATAGCTGACCACCGAGTCGACGCGATCGATCACCAGCTTGAGGCGCTCCATCAGCGCGACGATCTCGTGCCATAGATGAGGATTCTCACGCTCAGCGCGCGCCTCCGCGAGCACGGCCGGAAACGGCTCCGGCGATCCGATGATCTGCTGATGCAGATGCGGCTGCGAGGCGCCCGACTCGCGCCCCTGATTCTTGCGGATTACGACCGAGCAAACGTCAGGATTCTCCAGCGCCAACCTCATCACGCGCGCGTCGGCTTGCATCAGGTGAAGGAAATGAGCGCCGCCCAGCGCGCCGGTAAACATCAAATCGGCCTGCGACCGTGGCGCGTCCATAAAATGACGCGGATCTTCGACCACGATGTACGACTCGTTGCGATTTCCGGTCAACTCCGCGGGAATTCGCGGGAAGAGATTGTTGATCACGCGCACGACCCAACCCGCGCCGCCAGCAGTCTTCGCCCCGTTCCATTCGCGGATTTCATCCGCAGTCATCCGAAAGATCTCGCGCGTCGCAAGCCCTTCGTTGCCCGCACAGAAAGGACATGACTCGGTCGCGCGGCGAATCGCCTCGGCGCTCAGATGCGATGGGTCGGGATCGGCGCTCTCGCGGCCGCCGAGCGTGAACGCGAAGCTTTTGCCGCGAACATCGACAACGTATGAAATCACGCCGGTGATCGGATTTTTGATCCAGACCAGAGAACCATCGCGGATTTCGCATTCTATCGGCATGAGAGCGTGATCACCTTTAACAATTGCAGGCGCGCCATTTCAACGCCGGCTCGGAACCGCCGCGAGCCGCGGCTCACCTTGACTCTGCCTCCCGGCTCGGTTATCCAACTGGTGAGGACGGGGAACCGGCGAAGCCGGGAGAAATCGGGGTCTGGCGATCCGCATGCGCGGCACCAGCCTTTTTTTTGGCTGCTATCCCGAATCACAAGCGTCCCCGTAATAGCCGAGAATGCCGCAAACGAAGAAATACCTGTTCACGCCCGGGCCGGCTCCCGTACCGCCCGAGGTTTTGCTCGAGATGGCGCGTCCGATCATCCACCATCGCACGCCCGAGTTCAGTTCTGCGCTCGATCAGGCGCGCGATCGGATGAAACCCCTCTACGGCACCTCGAGCGAGGTGATCCTGCTCGCGTCCACCGGCACCGGTGCGATGGAAGCGGCGGTGATCAATTTGCTGCAGCCGGGCGAACACGCAATTTACGTCAACGGCGGCAAATTCGGTGAGCGATGGGGCAAGTTGCTCGCAGCCTTCGGCATGATTGGGCACGAGGTGCCCGTTGAATGGGGCCGCGCCGCACGGCCCGGGCAAATCGAGGATGCGTTCAAGGCGTATCCCGAGTCGCGTGCCGTGCTGGTGCAGGCCAGCGAAACTTCCACTTGCGCGGTGCATCCGGTGGCCGCGATCGCCGAGGTCAGCCGCAGGCGCGGCGCGATGCTGATCGTAGATGGAGTCACGTCGGTCGGCGTCTTCGAACAGAAGATGGACGAATGGGGCGTTGACGCGTTCGTCACAGGCAGCCAGAAGGCTCTCATGCTTCCGCCGGGTCTGGCAATGGTCGCGCTGTCGGCGCGCGCTATGGACGCCGCGAAGAAAATTAAGACGCCGCGCTTCTATTTCGATTTGCTCAAAGAATTGAAGGCGCAGCGCGACGAGCATACCACCGCATGGACTGCGGCCGTGTCGCTGATCTTCGGCCTCAACAAGTCACTCGAAATCATTCACGCCGAGGGTCTGCCGCAGGTTTACGCGCGTCACGCGCTGATGGCGGAAGCCACGCGCAACGCTGCCGCGGCACTCGGACTGAAACTGCTGTCGCCCGACAATCCCGCTCCCGGCGTCACTGGAATCCTGGTACCTGAAGGTCTCGACGGCAGCAAGCTGGTCAAGTTCCTGCGCGACAGCCTGGGCGTGTCCGTTCAGGACGGCCAGGATCAGATGAAGGGTAAGCTCGTGCGCATCGGACACATGGGTTATTTGAGCCCGTTCGACACGCTCATCGCGGTCAGCGCGCTCGAGATGGGACTTAAGCAGATCGGCGCAAACATTCAACTTGGCGCCGGCGTAGCTGCCGTTCAGGCACGCCTCGCACGGGGCGTCTGAAATCAACATGGCGGAAACTTTCCGCGTCCTTATAAGCGACTCACTTGCGGCGCAGGGGATCGAAGTCCTCAAGCGCTTCCCGCAGCTGCAGTTCGACGTCAAGACCGGCCTCAAGCCCGCGGAGCTGGCGAAAATAATCGCCCCCTACGACGCGCTGCTGATTCGCAGCGGCACTCGCGTCACGCGCGAAGTAATCGATGCCGCCACGTCGCTCAAGGTGATCGGGCGCGCAGGCGTTGGGGTCGACAACGTCGATATCGAAGCGGCAACGCGCCGCGGAATCGTCGTGATGAACAGTCCGACCGGCAACAGCGTCACGACCGCCGAGCACGCGGTCACCATGATGATGGCGCTGGCTCGGCATATTCCGGCCGCCGTCGCCTCGATGCGAGCCGGCAAATGGGAGCGCGGCAAATTCACCGGCGCCGAGATATGCAACAAAACGCTCGGCGTGATCGGCCTCGGCAACATCGGCCGGATCGTCGCCGACCGCGCTCTTGGGCTCAAGATGAAAGTGATCGGCTACGATCCGATCCTGACGGCTGAGGCTGCCGGGCGCATCGGCGTTCAGCTTGTCAGCCTCGACGAGCTTTTTGCGCGTGCCGACTTCATCACCGTCCATGCCCCCCTGACCGATGACACGAGGGGCCTTGTAGGCGCAGCGGCATTCGCGAAGATGAAGAAGGGCGTGCGAATCATCAACTGCGCCCGCGGCGGTATCGTCGATGAAGCCGCACTGGTCGAGGCTCTGAAATCGGGCAAGGTCGCCGGCGCCGCGCTGGACGTGTTCGTCGAGGAACCACCTCCCGCCAGCCATCCGCTGCTCCAGTTCGACAGCGTGATCGCGACCCCGCATCTCGGCGCCGCCACCGACGAGGCGCAGGTCCAGGTCTCGGTCGATATCGCGCATCAAGTCGCCGAGTTCCTCATCGACGGCACGATTCGTCAGGCGGTTAACATCCCTGCGTTATCCACCAAGGAGCTCGAAATACTCGGGCCCCATCTCGCGCTTGGCGAAAAGCTGGGTAGGCTCGCCGCGCAACTGATCACCGACGCGCCCACGGAGCTGACGCTCGCGTTTGGGGGCGAAGCCGCGAATCTCAAGCCCGACGCGATCACCGCCGCGGTTTTAAAGGGATTGATGAGCGGCTTCCTGGACGAGGATTTTAATTACGTCAACGCGCCATTCATCGCGCGCGAACGCGGAATCAGCATGATCGAAACGCGCTCCCGCGAAATCACCGATTACATCAACACCTTGACGCTCAGGGTTCGCACCGGCGCCGGCGAGCACGAAGTCTCTGGGGCCGTGCTCGGAAATCGCGCGCTGCGCCTGACCCGGATCGACGGCTACCGCGTCGAGGCGGTGCCCGAGGGTTACTTCCTCATGCTTCATAACCGCGACGTTCCCGGAGTGGTCGGCGCGGTGGGCACGATGCTCGCGCAGGCCGGAATAAATATTGGCGGACTGGAACTCGGCCGCGATCGCGTGGGAGGAACCGCGCTCAGCATTTTCGAAGTGGATGAACCCGTGCCGGGCCCCGTCCTCGACAAGCTCAAGACCCTGCCTGCAATTACGGCGGCGTCGCTGCTCAAGCTCTGAATTTATTTTGCGCATAGGACATTTCAGAGGGACAGGTGCGCGCGGCGGGCGGCGAGATTGACGCCGGTCGGAGGTAAGACATGAAGACAGTTGCCGTGGTCGGCACGCAGTGGGGGGACGAGGGCAAAGGCAAAATCGTCGATATGCTCGCGGCCGATGCCGACGTGGTCGTCCGCTTCCAAGGCGGAAACAACGCAGCTCACACGCTGGTGGTGGGCGGAAAAAAATTCGTGCTGCGGCTCGTGCCCGCCGGCGCGCTGCATCCCGGCAAGGCTTGCGTAATCGGCAACGGCCTGGTCGTCAATCCGCTGGCATTGCTCGGTGAAATCGCAGACCTGAAGCGCAGCGGCCATCTCGCCGACGATGGTTTGATCAAGATCAGTTACGAAGCGCACATGGTGATGCCGTATCATCTGGCGATCGATCGCGCTCGCGAGGCGCGCCTGGGCAAGGGCGCGATCGGTACCACCGGATTCGGAATCGGCCCGGCCTACGAAGACAAGATGGCTCGCGTGGGATTGCGCTTCGAAGATCTGCTCGATTTCAAATTTTTCGCGGAGAAACTCCGCCGCAACATCGTCGAGAAGAACGCGTACCTGAAAGCATTGCTCAAGACCAAACCGATCAAAGCCGACGAAACCATCGACGCGATGAAAAAAGCGCGCCGCCGGCTGCTCCCGTATCTGTGCGACACCGGCGCGTTCGTGAGCAACGCGATCGATTCCGGCAAGCGCGTCCTGTTTGAGGGCGCCCACGGCACGATGCTCGATATCGATCACGGCACCTATCCTTACGTGACGTCATCGAATTGCGTCGCGAGCGCAGTCTTCAGCGGCACCGGCATCGGGCCGGGCAGCCTCGAGGCGGTGCTCGGAATCAGCAAGGGATATACGACGCGAGTCGGCGCGGGGCCGTTTCCCAGCGAGTTCACCGGCCAGCTCGCCGATTCGCTGCGCGAGGAAGGCGACGAGTTCGGCAGCGCCACCGGGCGTCCGCGGCGTATCGGATGGTTCGACGCCGCGCTCGCCCGTTACACCGCTCGTGTCAACGGGATGTGGGCGCTTGCGCTTACCAAGCTCGACGTTTTGACGGGGATCGATCCAGTCAGGATCTGCGTCGGCTACGTCGTGAAGGGAAAACGCTACGACGACATGCCGCCGTCGCATCGGATGCTCATCAACGCCAAGCCGATCTTCGAAGAGATGCCGGGATGGAGCGAGAGCCCGGCCGGCGCGCGTACACTGGCCGAACTACCTTCGAGCACGCGCCGCTACATCGAACGAATCAGCGTGCTGGTGGGTGTGCCGATCGCGATGGTCGGCGTCGGCAAAGAGCGCGAAGCGACCATCGTGGTCCGCAACCCCTTCGCCGACTAGAGTCCGCCGCTAGCGGTTCAGCAGCTCTGCGAATTCCTCGACCGTCATTCCCGCTTTCCGAATCAAGCTGCGAAGAAGGCCTGGACCGAGGCTCTCGATGCAGCGGAACGGTAAGGACCACGACTGCCCCGGATTTGATGAGCGTGGCGTGGCTACCCTTCTGATGCGCACGCGACCAGCCTGCGCGTTCGAAAGCCCGGATTGCGTCGGCTCCCGAGCAGACCGGCAATTCAGCCATGACCGATACCCTCGGGAGCTATCTTGAAACAACTTTGGGGAATGCGGTAGGGGAAAACTTAGTTTCCCCTACTCGCGTCGATGCGAATCCACTTCTCGCGAGGGATTTAACCCGCCGAGGTTTTTATTTCGACCTCGGCGACCTCGATTTGCGTCGGGATCCCGTACTCTCGCCTGGTCGCCAAGCTCGCTTCTATCGCCTCTCGGATGTTCGCGAGAGCTTCGGCTTCGGTCCGGCCTTGGGACAGGCACCCCGGGAGGGCCGGGCACTCCACGACGACAAAGCCGGCTTCGTCGCGTTCGAGTGTCACAAGAAACTTCATGGTTTTACTTTAGCACATGAAATCCGGCAACCAATCAGTGCACCTTATGCTGCGCAAACAGCCGCGAGGCTCGAGATCGCGACGCCGCGGCGTGCCTGCCTCACGTCATTGCGATCGAACCCGTTGGTTGTGTACCCGATCGAAATTCCCGTCGCCGGATCGGCCCATCCGATCTGCCCGCCCGCGCCTCCGTGACCGAATGCCAGCGCCGAGTTCGTCTTGCCGAAGCCGCGATAGTTCGCGAGCCCGTCGCCCCCGGCTACGACAACTCCCAGCGCGCGGTTGCACTTGACGCCAAAAATCGGATCCTTGTAATCGCCCGAGCGCACGCGCAACGCGTCCTTGAGTGCTTCAGGCTTGATGATCGGCGCGCCGTTGATGCCGCGATTATGTAGCAGGCCCTGGTAGAACAGCGCCAGGTCGCCTGCGGTCATAACTCCGCCGCCGCCCGGCACGCCAGCTTCCAACACATTGGGCTGGTTGAAGCCGAGGATGGCCTCTTCGGTGACTTCGGTTTCAGGCATTGCCGGCAGGCCGAGCTTCTTTCGCTCCTCATCGGATAGCGCCTCTCCTACGTAGCAAAGCTGCGCAACCCGCTGATGATACTCGCGCGGCAATCCAAGGCGCAGTTCCGGCAGTCCGAGCGGCGCTGCAATCCGCTCATGCACGAACTGACGGAAGTCCTTGCCCGTGCGGCGCTCGATTATCTCCGCAATTACCCAGAAGCCCGAGGTCGCATGGTATTCGAATTTGCTGCCCACCGGCCATTCCAGCCGCCATTTCGCAAATCGCTCGAGCCGCTTGCTCTTGTCCAGCCACTCGCGCTGCGGATACGGCGCGTTCGGAAATCCTCCCACGTGGAGCAGAACCTGCTCGACGGTCATCGTGTCCTTACCATTGGTGGCAAACTCGGGGATGATCTCCGCCACGCGCTCGCCCGGACTCAGTTTGCCTTCGCCGATCAGAATCCACGACGCCGCCGACATGATCGCCTTCGTGCACGAGAAGATCGTGTAGAGCGTGTCGTTGGTTGCCGGCTTTTCACTTCCACCCTGGACTGCGCGTCCGACCGTGCGCATCGCGCCGATTTTCCCATTGCGGGCAATCGCGATTTGAGCCGATGGCAGCAACCCATCCTTGACTTCGCGTTCGGCACGATTGAAAAGGGCTTCGACTTTTTCAAGATCGAGGCCGACTTCGCGTGGACTGTCAGCAAAATGACTTTGCTTGGGCATTGCGGGAACCCCTGCGATTGAATTGTTGTCCACTGGATATAGCACAGGATCTCCCGCGCCGTCTGTGATCGTTGTATCGAGGCCGAGTGGACTATGAGGCGTTCGAGAGTCAGCCGGAAATGCCGGCACGAACCGGACCTTGCGACGATATCCACCCCGCCCTGCCCGGCAGCGTCGTCCGAATGACTTCGCATACCGGCAGTTCCGTGCGATTCAGCCGCGCCGCGACCTCGCGCAGTTGCACGAACTTCGCGCCCCGCTCCTTCAGCGCGTGGAGCAGGGCCGTGAAGCCCTCGAACTGTCCCATCCCTTCGGTCTCGGCGTGAATCGTGTGCACATTGAGCGCAGCGGGCTTGCACAAGCCGAGATAAAAATCGCGCACCGCTGAGTCATCGGGCAATTCCCGCCGTCCCATTACCTCGTCGAGGGTCGGCAAGGTAGTCGGAATCTCCGGCGTCGCGAGAACCCGTTCCTCGACGATGCAACGATACGGCGCGCTGCCTCGGGTGTCGCTGCGATAGTCGAGCGCCATCGCGTCCAGCGCGACCAGCGCCGCGTTGTTGGTGCGCCATCCGGGCGCGGCGAAACTGCGCGGCGCTTCACCAAGGATCGCGCGGTATGCCTCAAACGCGTCGGCGAGTTCGTTGCGTACTCCGGGCTCGCCGATTTCATCGAGGTGATCCTGCCAGCGCACGTGATCGTAGCCATGCACGCCAACCTCGAAGCCATGCGCCTTGAGGTCGCGGATAATTCCAGGAAATGACAGCGCGATCGGCCGCGACGGCAGCAGCGTTCCGGAGAGAATCGTACGCACGCCGTACATCGAAACGGCTTTGGTGCGGAACATCTTCGACAGAAACCCGCGATTTCGAAACACTCGCAGGATTGCGCGCCCCGAATTGTCCGGGCCCATCGCGATATAAAAGCTCGCGACGACGCCCTCGCTCTCGAGCATCGAGGCCAGTCGCGGCACACCCACCTCCAGGCCCTGATGGGTATCGACATCGACCTTTAGTGCGACTTCCAAGTGTAGTGACTGCGCGGACGGGGCCCGCGCCTAGCAGGATGTTGAAGGCCTTGAAGTCGAAAACAACATTTGGCCGGAATTGTTCATCATCCTGCTAGGAAGTCATCTCTTTGCGGAACCAGTCCATCGAGATTTTCACGCCGTCGCGCAGGTTCACTTTCGGAGTGACCCGCAGCAACGTGCGCATCTTCGTATTGTCCGGAACGCGGCGAGGGATGTCCTCGTAGCTCCTGCCGTACACTTCCTCCTGCGTCACGAACTTGATCTTCGATTTCGTTGGCCCGAACAACTCGAGCATCAACTTGGCGAACTCGAGCACCGTCGTCTCGACATCGACGCCGATGTTAATCGCCTGCCCATCTGCCGCGGGATTCACTCCCGCCTGCACGGTTGCTTCGATCGCATCGGTTACGTACGTGAAGCATCGCGTCTGCAACCCGTCGCCAACCACGGATAAGTCCGCGCCGCGCAGCAGCTGACCCATGAAGATCGTAAACAGCCGGCCCACGTCAAGCTTGTCCAGCCGCGGACCGTACACGTTGAAATAGCGCACTATCGTAACCGGCAGGCCGAGCTTGTGATACGCAAAACAGAAATGCTCGCCGACGGCCTTCGACGTCGAATAGCACCAGCGATCGATACTGGTCGCCCCGAGCACGCGATCGTCGTCCTCGCTCCATGGCACCTTGGGGTTGCGGCCATACACCTCGGAGGTCGAGCTGAACACGACCCGTTTATTATGCTTGTACGCAGCCTTCAGGACGTTCTGCGTGCCGTTTACGTTTACGTTGAGCGTTTCGTAGGGATCGGCGACGTAGTGTTCGACGCCGACGACGGCCGCGAGATGGTAAATAAGATCGACCTTCGATACCAGGCTGTCGATCAACTCGAGGTTGAAGACTGAATCGTGCACGTAATGAAAGCGCGGATTGTCCAGCAGGTGACGCACCTTGGCGATCGAGCCGGTGTCGAGCACAAAGACCTCGTCGCCGCGCGCAATGAACGCATCCGAAAGATGTGATCCGAGAAATCCGGCACCGCCGGTGATCAGAACCCGCATGTGACCTCCGCAAAACTAATCGAATAAAATAGTATCTTTGAAGCGCCCGGCCTCGGAAAGAGCCTCGCGGGCAGTGCCTTCGGCGCCACCCTCGAACTGGGCAATTTTCAGGATCACGCTGCCCTCGCCCGCCGCAATTTCAAAAGCGCCGTCCGCTGTTTCGCGCACGACCCGCCCGTGCTCCCCGAGCGTTCCGTTTTCTGCGCCAATTTTCGCTTCCCATACCAGCAGCTTTCGCCCGCCGACGAAACAGAACGCGCCGGGGTACGGATGCGTCACGGCCCGCACGAGATTGAAGATCCTTCGCGCCGGCCATCGCCAGTCTATCCGTCCGTCCTCCGGCTTTCTGCGCCCGAAGTAACTTCCCTTCGAGATATCCATTTTTCGCCGCGGCGCGGTGCCGGCGACGATCTTTGGATGCAGCTCGGTTATCAGCTCGACGCCCAGCGGCACCAGCTTGCGGTATAACGTCAGCGCGTTGTCGCTGTCGTCGATCGCAACCGCACGCTGCCCGACGATATCTCCGGCGTCGGCTCGCGCAACCATACTATGTAATGTGACGCCCGCTTCGCGTTCTCCATTCACCAGCATCCAGTTCACCGGCGCACGGCCCCGATACGCCGGCAGCAATGACCCGTGCAGATTGAAGGCGCCCAGCGGAGCAAGCCCGAGCACGCTCTCGGGAATCAGATGGCGGTAGTAGAAAGAATAGATCACCGCCGGCTTCAATGCGCCGATCTTCGTGGCCGACTCTGCCTCGACGCCGTCATCAGTGTGCACCGGGACGCCGTGCTGTGCGGCCAGTTCCGCACACGATCGCCACCAAATCTCTTCATGCGAATCGTCGCGATGAGTAAACAGTGCGGCGATCGGCGCGCCCATTTTTAGCAACGCCTCCATGCACGCGTAACCCATCTCATGGTACGCGAACAGCACGCAGACGGCGGATTTCACAGTCACGCCGGATGCGACGCTCAAGGCGCTGGACTCCACGGTTGATCGCTGCTCGGCTTGCCCGTTAGTTGCGGTCGGGGCCCGGCCCGACTTGGGAATCGGCCGGCTTGCCGTCCGCTCCATGCACCGCTCGCACGACGTAAGTGGGGCGGCGTCGCACTTCGATATAGATACGCCCGGCGTATTCGCCGATAAGTCCGAGCGCCAGGAATATCATCCCGACGAAAAAGAACAGGACCGCGAACAGCGTCCACAGCGCGCCCTCTTCTTGCGGGCCGTAGATCAGCCGATGCGCAACAAGCACCATCGCCATCATTACCGCCAGCACCGAAATTCCGATCCCGGTCATGCTCAGCATCTGGATCGGAATCAGAGAAAATCCGGTAATCAGGTTGAGACTGAGTTTTGCCAGTCCAAAGAGATTGTACTTCGACTTGCCGCCGGCGCGATCGTCGTGGCCGACCGGGATTTCCGCGACTCGCTTGGCGAACGTGTTGGCAAGCGCGGGAACGAACGCTGCCTTCTCGTCGCAGTCGACGACGGTATCCACGATGTGCCGCCGGTACGCACGCAACATGCATCCGTAATCGTGCATCGGTACGCCGACAATCATCGACGTCAACCGGTTGTGCAGACGTGACGCGTAGCGCCGATACGCCCGATCGTGACGTTCCTCGCGCCATCCGCCCACGACGTCGTTGCCTTCATCGATCGCCGCGATCAACCGCGGAATTTCCTCCGGCGGATTTTGCAGGTCCGCGTCCAGCGTGACGACTATCTCGCCGCGCGATTGCCTGAAGCCCGCGAGGATCGCCGAATGCTGTCCGAAATTGCGCGCCAACTCCACGACCCGCACGCGGCCCTCTTCGCCCGCCGCAATTTCACGAAGGATGCCGAGAGAATCGTCGCCCGATCCGTCATCGATAAAAACCGTCTCCCATGGACGGCCCAGACCGTCGAGAACTGGTTTGAGGCGCGACCAAAGCGACGCCAGGTTCGCGGATTCGTTGAACACCGGCACAACGACCGACACCAATCCGCTCGGCGCTCGCGTTACGGCCGAAGTGCCCCGAATCGGTGATATTTTGCCCGGGAAGCTCAAGGAACCTGCGCGACTGGCCGCCGATCAATCCATGCGAAACCGCCGTCGCGTGTAAGTGATTCTTGCAGACAGCCTCGGGGAATTAAAGATAGCGCCGGCCCGTCCCGGTTGACCACGCGCGATCACCTCGCGAGACTGCATCGACGATGCTCGCCGCCAACCGACCACTGCGACTTACCATCTACGCCCTGCTCGCGGCGATTCTCTATCTTCCCGGTCTCGGCAGGCCCGCGCTTTGGGAGCCCGACGAGGGCCGCTACGGCGAAATCGCGCGCGAGATGGTTATCTCGGGCGACTACGTCACGCCGCGTGACAATTTCGAGCTATATTTCGAAAAACCTCCGCTGGTCTATTGGGCCGAAGCCGCCGCAATTGAAATCTTCGGGGTCAATGAATTCGCGGTGCGATTGCCCGCGGCGCTCTTTAGTGTCGGACAGGTCGTTGTCACAGCCGCATTGGCCGAGGCGATGCTCGGTGCAATCGGAGGGACTCTTCGCCGCACTCGTGCTCGCGCTGAGTCCGCTATTTTTCGGTTTTGCGCGATTCGCGACGCTCGATCCCGCGCTGGCGTTTTTTCTTGCCGCGGCGCTCGGCGCCTTTTACGTCGCGGCGCGTAACGATTCGTTCTCGCGACCGTCGGCTCGCAGATGGATGTTGATTTCCGCCGCGATGCTCGCGTTGGGCACTCTTGCCAAAGGCCCGATCGCATTGCTTCTGGGCGGCGCGATCGCCTTGGCATGGATGGCAATTGAGGGGCGGCTGCACCAGGTCGCGCGGATGCCGCTCGTCCGATGCCTCGTCATCTATGCGGCGATCGTCGTCCCCTGGTTCGTGCTGGCCGAGGCGCGCAATCCCGGCTTCATGCACTTTTTCATCGTCCACGAGCATTTCGAGCGCTACGTCACGTCGAGCGAACACGGTTGGGGTCCGTGGTTCTTCATCCCGATCGTTATAGGGGGAACGTGGCCCTGGATTTTCTTCGTCCCGCTTGGATGGTCCGCGATGCGCGCCGAGGACGGCTTGCCCGGGCGCGCGAAGGACCTATCCGGCCGGCGCGCGGCCGCGCGCTTCCTGGCCGTCTGGTTCGTCGTGATCTTCGTGTTTTTCTCGATTCCCCGCTCCAAGCTCGGCAGCTATATCCTGCCTGCACTTGCGCCGCTGGCGATTGCCGCGGGGTGCGGCCTCGCGCGCATGCCCGCTCTCGACGCCGTGAGTCGCCGCCGTCTTCTCGCCGTCATTGCGATCGCGAACCTGGCAATCGCGGCAGCTCTTTTCGCATTTTTCGAACTCGTACTGGCTCCGATAAATCCCGAGCTTGGCGTCGACGGATTGCTGATTGGCGTCGTTCTGGTCGCCGGGGCGATTGCGACGTACTCGCTCGGGCGCGCAGCGTCGCGCGTTCCGTACGCGATAGGCGCGATCGCGCTGGCGATGCTCGCGGCGGTGGCGCTTGCCACTCGCGTCCGCGAAGACGCGTCGTCGATTTCCACCTATCGCAACCTGGCAAGGACTGTTCAGCCCTATCTTGCGGGAGACTGCACGCTTGCTTCATACCGCCATTACGTCCAATCGCTCCCGTTTTACACGCGCCGGCGCGAGACCCGGGTCGAGTACTGGGGCGAGCTTTCGGAAGTTTCGCCGCCTGCCCCCGGTGGGTCGGCGTTCCTCATCGGCTCCGACGCGCGCCTGCGCCAGGCCTGGTCGTCGGGCGCGTGCATGATTCTGATCGTGAACGATCGCGACCGCAATGCGCTTGCAGACTCGTTGAAGCCCGCGCCGGTCGTCATCGGATGTGAGGGAAAAAAGCTCGCACTGTACAATGGCGCCCTCGCGCCGCCGCCGGGCGCCGCCGCTTGTCTCAAATCTGGAGCGAAAAATTAGTCAATGTCAGGATCGGGGTACTTGGATTCGGGCTCATTCGACTGTAGCTTTCTGGCTGTAGCTTTCTTGCGGCCGTTTCCCGTGAAAATTTTGGCCGTAAACGATTTGCCCAGGGAGAGACTGATCACAGGTGGCTGACAAGAAATCCAAACCCAAACCTCAGGCTGCGGATTTCGGAGCCGAAGGCGCCGAGTCGGAACCGTCGCTCGGCCACTTGATTATGGAAACCCGCGAACGCAAAGGCATGACTCGCGAGCAAGTCGCCAGCGAGGCTCATTTGCCGCCGCATTACATCAAAATGATCGAGACCGACAACTACAATCTGATTTCAGACCGGCTCTACCTCGTGCCATTTCTTCGCCGATACGCAACGTTCCTGGGTCTCGACGCCGAGGAAATTGCCTCTCGTTTCGTCAGCGACGTTCAGCATGCCGAGGCCAACGTGGTGCGAATCTCGCAAGAGCTCACGATCGTCGCGAAGCGGCCCGGCACGGCGGGCCGAATCGCATTCGGCGTGCTGTTCGCCGCGGTGCTTGTCTTGTTGGCAGACTTCGCGTGGCGCCGGTTTGTGGATCATGGCGCGCCCAATGCGGCTGCAGTCGCCTCGCCCGCGGCGATGGCGCCAGCGGTGCAGCCCAACGCCGAAGTGCCGAACGAAACTCTGCCGCCCGCGACAATCGTGACCAATCCCGAAGGCGCCGTGCCCCCGTCTTCGCGGGCGGCCGCCTCCTCTATCGCCGCGCCCGCGGCGCCACCGATTCGCACCGGCATCTCGACCGGCATATCGAATGTCCCGCGAGCTGCCGGCGGTGTGCCGCCTGCAGCTCGCCTTCCCGTCGCGACCGCTCCCGCGCGCGGCGACCGATGAGTAACGGCCCCGCTACTGCAGCAGGGCGTTGGCGATCTCTTCCGCGACGAGCTCCTTGGCGCGTCGCGCGTCGTCGCCTGAATGCATGACCGCGACCACCTTTAGCTCATCGGCTGCGCCCTCCAGCGACGCGCGTGCGACGATCACCGTGTCGTAAATCTGGTTCTTCGGGATATTGTCATATGGCGTCGGCGCGTGGACGCCGTGCAACGCCTGCTGATTCGCCTCGTAGGCTTTGAACTGTTCCGTAGCCGCATCGTCGGGATACAACGCGCGGCGGCGAGCCTCCTGTGCGAACGGATCGATCGGTTGATCGCCGCTGTCGCCCAGGGGCGGCGGTTCCGCGCCGGCCGCCTTCAGTAATTCGACCATCGAGGGATCGCCCGGGAACATCTGACTCAATGACACTCCCGGTGCAAGCAGTTGCTGACTCACCGTCACGGTGAGCGTCACCGAATTTTCCGGATTGGACGCAAGACCATGACGCGCCGCTCTCAGATCTTCGTTCAGCACGTTCTGCACAACGGGATCGGTGCAAATCGCAACCACGCCGGCATTTGCGGGCGCCACCAGCTTGCCCGCCATCTTGATGTCGGCCGCGTGCGCAAATCCGCAAACAGCTACTACAATGGCCATCGCGGCGATCGCGCGTTGCCCTGCTTCGCGCACTGGATTACTCACCGGTGTTCCTCGGATAGACGTCCTGCCTTGACCGCTATCTCCTTACCCATCGGCGCACCAAATTCGTCCGTTGGCGATTTCATACCCGCGTTGATTATCGCACGATCGCCGCGCTAGGGAATCTTCTGCTGCAACAATTCCTGCGCCTGCGCAGCCCGCCATTTCACGAGCCGTTCGCGGAGCTTCGCGTCGCCCAACGCGATTATCTGCGCCGCCAGCAGACCCGCATTCGCCGCACCAGCTTTGCCAATCGCCATCGTCGCCACCGGCACCCCCTTGGGCATTTGCACGATCGACAGCAGCGAATCGATTCCACTGAGCGACGTCGTCGGCATTGGCACACCAATGACCGGCAATATCGTCTTCGATGCGACCACGCCCGCAAGATGCGCCGCGCCGCCGGCGCCGGCGATTATTGCGCGCAGTCCGCGGCCCGCCGCGTTCGCGGCATATTCCAAAGTAATGTCGGGCGTCCGATGCGCCGACATAATCCGAATTTCATGCGACACTTTAAGTTCTTCCATGACCTCGGCCGCGGCCGACATGTATTCCCAGTCGCTCTTGCTACCCATGATCACGCCGACAATCGGTGCCTTGCTGTCCGCCATCGTTGTTCCTCGTGTGTGGCTTTACATGTGGTTATCTCATGGTGGGGGCTGAGGGACGCAGCATTATTGGAATCTGAAGGCTGATTCCAGCCCGCCGGCATGTCAAGTCGCAGCCGGTATGAGCGCCCTGGATAATTCGGCACAATGTATTCACGATGGCGACGCCAATTCCCAGCAATCAGTGCGAGTTCACGCTCGCCGAAGTTGTCGAGGCCACCGGCGGCACTTTCATCTCCTTCGGTGATGGTGTCCAGGGCGCGCGGCCGCCCGGCCCCGACGTGGTCGCCGGCAACTATCGAGTCGGCGCGGGCAGCGCGGGATACGTCCGCGGCGTCAGCATAGATACGCGCTCGATCGAAGCGGGAGCACTATTCGTCGCACTGCGTGGCGCGGCGTCCGACGGCCATGACTACCTGCCACAAGCCGCCGCGCGCGGCGCTGCAGCCGCGATCGTCGCGACCGGCCGCCGTCATCCTGCTCTCGACTGCATCGAGGTCAACGATACCCTCGCGGCGCTGGGCCGGCTCGCGCGCCGCCATCTCGTGCGCACGCGCGCGGCCCGCCCCCTGCTTGCGCTGATCGCAATCGGTGGTGCCGTCGGCAAGACCACCACCAAAGAACTCACGGCCGCCGTCGTTCGCGCGCTGTTCGGATCCACACTCTCAACCCCCGGTAATCTAAACAACCTGATCGGCGTACCGATGACGATTTTCACGCTCACCGGCGAGCATCGAGCGGCCGTCCTCGAATGCGGCACCAACACGCGCGGCGAGATTTCAAAACTGGCGCAAATCGTCGAGCCAGACGTTGCAATGGTCCTCAACGTCGACCTCGAGCACAGCGAAGGTCTCGGCACGCTCGACGATATCGCCAACGAGGAAGCCGCGCTGTTCTCGACTGCCAGGCACTATGCGGTCGCATCCGCCGACGAACCGATGGTCCTGGCGCGGATTCCGGAACATCTGAGGCGAGTCACATTTGGCAAGTCGCCCGACGCCCACGTGCGGCTCGTGAGTCGAAGCGTGGGCATCCGCTCGCGCATCCGCGTCAAAATCGCTCGCGCGATGCTCGCCGCGAGAGTCGAACCCTTCATCGAAACTGAAATTGCGCTCCTGGGCGAAGCCGCTGCTCTCAACTGCACCGCCGCGATCGCCGCTGTCGCCGCGATGCACCCGCTGCCGCTTGAATCGCGCGAGCTTGCAGCGATCGCCGATGCGCTCGCTGCCGTCAAGCCGGTCGCCGGTCGGCTTGCCAACACCTCGATTCGTGGCATCTTTGTGATCGACGACACTTACAACTCGAACCCTCGCTCGGTTCGGGCCGCGCTCGCGGCCGCGCGCGAAGTAGCCGACGGTCTCGGAGCCCGTCTCGTGATCGCGCTGGGTGATATGCTCGAGCTGGGCGAGCTGTCGGCTGCCGCGCATCGGGAGGCGATTCGCGACGTGATGCTCTCGCATCCGGCCGCATTCGTCGCCGTCGGCCCTGAGATGAACTCCGCCTGCGCAGCCGTATCCCGCGATGCGGTTACCACCGACATCCTCGCCGCGCCCGACAGTATCGCCGCGGCAACAATAATTGCCGGACTGCTCCAGCCCGGCGACGTGTTGCTGGTCAAGGGTTCGCGCGCAATCGCAATGGAACGGATTCTCGAGAGGCTCGGTTGACGCTCAGCCACGCGCCGTTAATAGCCCTCGACCACCACCCAGCCCGTCCTCGTGTTGCTCATGCTCGCTGAAAAGGTCAGCGTCGTGGTATTGACGGTCGAGCCGCCTGAATCGTCGCGCGCGAGAGATAGTCAGCGCTCCGAGATATTTCTTGCCAGTTCGCGCGCGCCGCGAACCAACACAGCAGAACCGTGAGGATGACCAGCCTCCCCATGGTTATTGCCCTATCGCCGTGATGTTGCAGGTTTCCGCGGACATCGAGGCGTTCGCCGGGAGCGTCAGCGTGCTCGCGGTCGAGGTCGGCTCATATGTGCCGCATGACGCGAGGACGTTCGGCGTCGTGCTGAAAGCCGTCGGATAAGTTGCAGTTTGTGCCGTGCCCGTTTCTTGATAGGCGTTTAGATAACAGGTCGCGATCTTCAGAGTCCCCTGCATTGATTCTGAACAGTTCGGCGTCCCGGCGGTAGGCGTGCCGCTGAGTGAAATCGTGGCGGGCGCGGAATTGAAAGTCGTCGCTTGATGAGGCTCGTTCGAGACGATCCCCGGCACGGTCTGTCCATAGACGCTGCAATGGATGCAGGTAAACTGAGGAATCCCACTCGCATTGCTGTCCGTGATCGGAATGTAGTACGGGCTGACGGCTGCCCCAGAGCCGGGAGTTACTGGCGACGTGCCATTCCCCCATTCGCCGGTAATTCCAAGGAAGCTAAGCGGTGCCCCAAAGTAGTCGTCGATGAACGTGCCGCCACCGCTGCTGACGCCTTGGCCAGTAACCAGATTGTAACTGGTAGTTGAAGAATCAGGCTCGAAATAGCTGTTGATGTAAGTAGGGTTGACGGCATTAACAATCGTCGCCCAAGGACCGCCGCCACCCGCGATCCGCCAGTCCGAAAACGTCATTCCTCCGGCAGGACCATACTGAAAGAAGTGCGCGCCCTCTTCCTGGCCGCCTAATGACCTGCCGGTTGCGGAGATGCTGTCGACCAAGTACATGACTCCATCGGTGTAGCTTCCATTCGTGTTCATCATCACGAACGAGCCAATTCCGGGGAAGTCGAAGCAGTAATCACGGCCACTGCATCCGATGTTGTAGAACGCTTCGTTGTAAGTCTCCTGCGAATGTGAGAACACGCAGATGTTGCCGCCAGCACCGTTCGGCACCGAGCATTGCAG
Source organism: Binataceae bacterium (SeqCode) (assembly GCA_963803045.1). Lineage (GTDB taxonomy): Bacteria > Desulfobacterota > Binatia > Binatales > Binataceae > Binatus. The sequence goes on from CAWDLC010000011.1 coordinate 90,527, forward strand.
GTCATCGATAATCGCGTTCTCGTCGTTTGCGGAGCCTCCCAGGTTGAGGCACAGTCCCCACTACACCACATTCGACATGATGCACATTCAGCTTGCTCGGGGTTACGAAGGTGCTCGCGGCGCTCGCAGGCGCTCCCGGCCCCTGAGTCAAAGGCGATGACGTACCGTAGCGATCCTCATCGATCAAGATTCCGGGCGTGCTGCCGGTCTGGCCCTCAGCCGCGATATTCTCAATCGTGTCGGAGTTTGCATAGTTAAGATTGAAGACGATGCCGCCCGGAGGGCCGTCCCACTGAATTTGCGTGCGCGCTACGTTCTGGTTGGGATTTGTGTCCGGTCCAGCAATACCGGTTTGAGCCAATCCCCAAAAACTCACAGCTTGCGCCATGTCGTAGTGAGCGGCGCACGTTGGTAGGTATACCTTCGAGCCGATGAATCCCGAGAGGACTGAGGCATTCACGGCCTGTTGAAGCGCCGGTCCATTGTCGTGCCGCATCGTCGCGGTAGTCGATTGCGATGGAGCCACTGAAAGCGTCACTGAGGTTCCGTTTATCGCTGTGATCTGCGCATCCAGGTCAGCAGCCACAGCACTCGTGCTGGCTTCCTCGTCGATCCCGTAGGGCTTGCCGTTGTCGCGATACTGAGCGCTCGTAGCGCCCCCATTCGTAGGATTCCAGTGCACCGCGTAGATGCTCGTCGGCGAGCAGCTTGCGCCAGTGCAGCGCCGGATGATCGTCCCAGCCGTGTTCGCATCGACCGAGTAGGTGACAAGGATTGCATTGCCGACAGAGAGCGTCGCAGGTCCCGTGCTGTCACAAACTGCCGTGCTCGCCGCCGAGCGCATGCCATTCGTGCCCGTGCCGACTCCCGTCTGGCCGACGTTCTGCACGCTGTAGCAATAAGTCGTCGTGCACGAGGCGTTGCTGTTGTTGGCCGTGCCGGCGTCGGCGGTGCAGTTGCCGTTCGCGTTCACGCTGGAACCGGGTATCGGAAAGTCAAGCGTCGTAGGATTGGGCAAGTTGGAATAGGCGTAGCCGTCATTCGTTGCGCTTGAAATGGTCGGCTTTGCAATCGTGTTCGACGGTCCTGCGGCGTCGAGTTTTACATACTGCCCGACTTTGAAATCGCCGATCGCGCCGACCGTAACGATGGGATTCGAGGCGGCTGTCGTGGCACTCTCCGTGGTGTCCGAACATACCGCCCCAAATGCCTGCGCGTTCAGCAGCCCGTTGACACTGAGCTTGTTGACCTGGTCACCACCGAAACTCGTGCTGCCGTTGATCGCGTAACCGCCGGTGAGCAGGTTCTGCGTGAGAGACGCCGGCCACGCGGTTGCGGCGCCGGCGCAACTCCACAGGCCGCCCTGTCCAAATGCGAATGCGCCGCTGCCGCCGCTCACGCACGGCGTCGCGCTCTTGCAGTCCTTGCAGAACAACAGCATCCCGTCCTGCTCGGTCGGCAGATTGGCGAAGGTTGGACTGGCTATCGAAGGCGCGATCGGCTGGGCACCCGAAAATCGATTGTTGATCGCTTCGCGGAACTGCAATCCAGCTCCCACGCCGGTGAAGTTGGGTATCGGCTGGTAAGCTCCGGGCGGTGGCAGATTCTGCGCCAGCGCCTCGGCACTCGCGAAGAGCAAGATCATCATGGCGAAGGTCACGCCTCGAAGTGTTGGCGAAATCTTTCGTCTCAAATCCATCACCATTCCACTGCTCGCCGACTTTCGTCGATGGCCTCAGAATCCGATCGCCAGGTAGATAAAGCCCTGGGAGGCATTGGTGCCCGCAATCTGATTGTTCCAGACCCAAAACTGCGCGGCCGTTGGCGGACTGCTGGCGCTGATCATGATCACGTCATCGCCGGCACTCGCGCTCCCGGGTTTCTCAGGCGTCAGTGTTACCGGTATGAGAACCTCGCACGCGTTGGGAAAAGGAATCGGAAAACTATATGGCCCGTAAAGCCCTTCGCTCTGTGGCGTGCCCCAATTCACGAGGCCCCACTGGACGACGTACTGCACGAGACCCCTGTTGACGTCCTGTACGCCGATTTTCAGATAGCCGTTCTGCGCCATCAGCCCGGTGAACAGCGCCTGGAACGCCTGCAACACGCCGATATTCGAGATATTTACGTCCTGGCGCTGTTTCAGAAACGCGGTGCGATTAGCCAGTTGCTGATGCGGCTGATTGGAGATGCCGGTCCCGCTGAAACTCGCGCCGCTGGCAGCGCCTTCGACCGGGTCGGTTGCTTGAATTTGATACACCTCATTGGAGGTGAACTCGGCTGCGTCGATTAGTGTAGCCATTGACTACCTCAGAAGGTAAGCGTCCACGTACCACTGATACTCATTCCCGCGCCGAAGACTATTGGTGCTATCGTCTTGCGCGCGAGCATCGGAGTCGGCGCGGTCGTTCCGGGGAGTCCGGCGCCGGCATGATTCGCGAATATCGCCAGCTCCTGAATGGTTATCCCCTGCGCGCCAGTGTCCGCTGTCGTCAGCGACCAGTTGAAGGTCACGCTGCCGTTGCCGTCCTCGCTGTGGCTGTCGAGCGCTTTGTAATATGCGGGGACGGTCAGCGCGGTGTTGGTCACCGCCGGTGCGGCCGATCCCGAGCCGAATCCCACCGCCGCCGCGAATTCGCCGGTTGTATCGCCCCCGAGCAGCGCCGCAAGGGCAGGCAGCCCGGCGTTCACGAAAAGATTGCGACCCTCGTATTTCCACACGATACGGCCCTGCCGGACAAGACGGATTCGCACAATTCCAATCGGCCTTCTCATTTTAGCCTCCGTACAAAACGGCTGCGCCGTCGACGATCAACGCCGAATCTGCAACTGCGGGCTCGTTGGCGCCGTAGGTAATCCCGCTGTGCAGATAGTGAGCGTCGTAAGCGGGTGCAATCGGACCGTACGCATCGGTCAGCGACGCCGCCCCGATCGCTATCGCCAGCGCGTCGTCATTGGGCGCGGGCGCCGCATCGAGCTGGTACTGGGCAATTCCGCCGAGCGTCAAATTGTCTGACGGCACCGGCCCCACGTCGGAAATCGGCGGCGCTACAAACCATATCGAGTCCATCCACGCGCGCGCCGGTTTGAAGAAATTTACCGCTGCTGATGCCGTGGACACCGCACCACTTGAGACACCCTGCCCGGCCGCGAGATTGATCATGACACGGAACACCGCCCATCCCTGGCTCGCCGGATACGCGACGCCGCCCCAGCTCGACTGTCCTTCGAGCAGAGTGACCTCCGTCCAACCCAACGACGCGAGCGCCTGCTTGATCGCCCACGGCGTACCGCGAAATCGATGCAACGGGATGGCACTCATGAGCAGTTCGCGCTGTGCCGCCTCCGTAAGACTCTGCGCCGAAACCACGCCGCCGCCTTCGATCAGATTGTCCACGTCGATCAGCAAATCGATGTTCGTAAGCGCGTCAACCCCGAGCGACACCGGCGCGATCAATTGCCACAGCGGCGACAAGATGTCGAATTGCCACGCCAGAAACGGCAACGCGCCCTCCACCACCGAGTCGATTCGGTAGATCAGCAACGTCGTGAGATCGAGCGCCGCGAGCCGCGCGATCAGCACCAGCAACGCTTGCGTGCGGGTATCGTTGATCGACGGCGCGGCCGAAAGCTCAGGCATCAGCTGTGCTCCGTGCTGAACGCCGTCGTCAGCGAGATCAACGTACAGTTCGCCCACTGCCCGGCCGTAAGCGTGGTCAGCACCGGCGTCGTGAGCGTCACGCCATAGACACCCGCTACCGACAGAGCAGCTATTATCTGGCTCGGCACGATGTCGCGCTGAATCTGGGCTGCAAGTTCGAGCGCGAGCTCCTGCACCGCCGCGGTCGCGGCATTGATCGTCGCGGTCGGATCCGCATCCGAGTAGAGCGTCACGGTCGCAGTGATCTGGTAGTCCACCTCAGTCACCGCGAGCGCGTTCACGGTGTCGGTGAGCGGACGGACCGTGTCGGCGTTCAGCGCCGCGGACACTTTCGCAAGCAGCGCGGAGTTCGCTACTCCCGCACTGTTAGGCGCGGCCGCCGGCTGCACTGTTATCGGTCCGGTCAGCACGTACGCGTTCACCGATCCGGGCGCCGGACTGACAATTTGCGCGTCGATGATCGACGGATCGGCTCCGATCGCAAAGAATCGGTATGCTCCGATCGGACCCGCGACGCTGAACTGATTTGGCGCAGCCTGAATGCGCGTGCGCAGATGGTCATCCGTTTCCGGGGCGGATCCACCCGTGGTCGTGCTCGTATTGGTCACGCTCGCGATCAAGGCATTCGGATTGAGCTGGACGTTGACCTGGCCCGCCAGGTATCCATTCGCAGCCGCTCCTGGAGTTGTCGCCGCGGCAGCCACACTGGCAGTGGTTGCGCCGGCCGCGATAGTGATCGTCGCGCTGGTGCCGAAAGCAAACTGTCCGTCGTTCGTGCCGACCAGCGTTCCGGCGGCAATCGTGAACGGCACCGTCAGCGCGCCGGCGAGCGTGAATTGGAGCGTCGTCATCGCGGGCTGCGACGCCAGTCGGGTGACGCCCAGCAGTTGACCGAGATAGTCAAGCATCGGGAACGACGCGAAGGCGAGCAGATTCTGCTGGGCCGCATACTGAATCGCGTTGCGCACCAGCGATTCGCGGTACGCATACAGATTGATCAACAGGCGCTCGACCTGCGCCGGATAAAGCGTTCGGCCTGACGCTGCCTCGAACTCGGCAATCATGTCGGCAAGGATTAGGTTTGGATCCAGCCCGTCCGCATCGTTGACGAACACCGGCGGCGGCAGCGATGGAATTCCTGCACCCATCAACTCATCCTTTCATCGCCGTCGGCGCGGCCCGCACTACACCGTCGCTCCCGGGATTGTCACGGTCGTGGTCTGAACCGGCGCCGCAGTGACGCCCAGCTTGAGCTGCCAGTTCAGCGTCACGTCGAGATGCGCGCCCGACTGCGTGCTCCCGTCATTCACGGGTTGCGCCGTCACCGAAACAAGATTTACGCGCGGCTCCCAGGTCGTGATCGCCAATGTCAGTTCGCTCACGATGGCGGGCAACGCCAGGTTGATCGGAAAATCGATGTACCGCCAGATATCCGCACCAAAGGTCGGCCGCAGCGGATCGCTTCCGTGTGGTGTCGTTACGATTATCCCCAGGCATTGCTCGACGTCGGCGATCCCCTGCACCGCTTCACCGATAGCTCCCAGAGCCAAAGACCAGTCAGCCGACGTGATATCCGCCAGTGTGATCGCGTCCGCCGGCATCGTCATCCCGCCAACACGTCGGTGCTTGCCGTCACGATCGTCCCCGTCGTCTCGCCCACTTGAACTCTATCGCCGAGCCGCGCCACACCTGCCAATTGGCCGGTTCCGAGCTGCACCTGTCCCGCCGCCCTGATGATGACGTTGCCGCTCGAGTCGATCTGAATCTGCGCACCGTTCGCCGTAAGATTGAACGCTGCACCGTTGGGCAGGCTCACGGTCAGAATGTGTTCGGTGCCGTCGTATTTGATCTCGGCCTGGTCCTGAAACTTCAGATCGAGCAGATGTGCGTGAGCGTCGTACTTGAATTGCGTGGTGTCCTGGAAAAGGAGATCGAGGACGTGCGCGACGCGATCGTAATCGATGCTCGTGCCATCCTGGAACGCGAGATGAAACTTATCGGCGCTATTCACCGGCGGCACATCTGCGTCTGAATAAATCGCGCCCAGCACCGCGCCCGCCTCATCGCGCAGATCCATCAGGCATACGACCTGTTCGCCGATGTCCGGAATCCAGTACGCCTTGTCGTTCTGCGTCTTTGCAAAAACAACTGGCAGCCACCAGCTGATCACCTCGTCGTAATCCGGAAACACCACGCGCACCTTTGCGCGCGCCGTGTCTTGCTGCTGCACGATCCCGACCCGGAAAGTGGGATTCAGCGCGGAAAATCGCTCACGGTATTCGATTATGTCGTTCATGCATTGATCCGCCGTGCTGCGATTGACGTTGAGTATCCTGTCGCTCGCGCCAAATGATGCTGCGCCGCCTCGATTAAGTATGTTCCATCCAGCGCGCCCCATCCGCTGAGCTGTACATTGTTTCCCGCCACTAGTACCGTGCTCCCCGGTCCCTCCACCGATGCATCCACGAACACCATGTTATGCAGATGAAGTGCGGCTGCGGCCTTCACGAGCGCTTGCTGCGCGTTTTCACAGCGCGCGACGATCTTGAGCGTGTCTCCCGTCGGAGAAGACGGGTCCGCGGACACGGACTGAGTAATCAGTTGTTTCGTGTCAGGATCGAAGTACGAGAATTCCGCACCATCGTAGATTCGGCGCGTCCGGTTCCGAAATGAGAATCGAACCACATCTGATCTCGTGATCGTCAGCACTGCAGGTACGGACTCGAGCACCGGCCGCGCGTAAAAGACCAACTGCCCTCCACGCACTGTAAAATCGAAGTTGTGCTCTCTCGCTAAACGTTTTAGAAATTCCAAATCCGTCTGGCGCCGTTGAGTGACGCGGGCAAACACGACATCGCTCTCGGACTCGGATGACGCCGTCACCATTACCAACCCGTACTTCGCTGCGATTAACGCCGCTATTTCCACGATGCCCATGTTCTCGTACGCCACAGTATTTGCGGTGCGCATCGCCGGTGTGATGTATGCGGCAAGGCAGCGGAGTCTCATCACGTCGGGCGGGCCATCCAAATCCAGTTCGTCGATCTGAAATTCGCCGCAATCCAGCAGGGCCTCGCCGCTATAGCCAATTTGCACACTGACTACGTCGCCGAGCGCCGGATACCAGGACCCTTGCCATAGCTTCGCGGAATCTTCGAGATCCACTTCAAGCTCGCCTGAAGCACCATCGAGCCGATCGACATATCTGATCGCAAGAACCATTTGCGATACATCGGCGGTAATATTCACGCCCAGATAACTTAGTATCCATTGCGGCGAACGAACTGGATACGATGCCGTCGCAGCCATTACGCCCCCGCCGCTCGAGACAATTTCCAGGGCGGCAAGTCGGCTGTTACCACGGCGCTCTGCTGCAGGATCGGCACGGCGATCGATATTCCGGCATCGAACACCGGCTCAATCGGTACATTCGGATTAGCCATTATGATCGGAGAATAGTCAGTCGGATCGCCATAGTATTGCCAGGCTAACAGGTCCCAGCGTTCACCGGCCGTCGTAATGTGAAGTAGGAACTGTCCAGACGGCGTCATCGCGCGGCGCTCCTCACGATAACCGCGGCAGGCACATCGTCCGCTTCAAGATTGGGAGCGCTTGTGCCTGTCGCGGATGGGATACTGAGCAATGCCGACACGCCTGGCGTGGATCCGTCCGAGCCACTGCCGGCGGTTCCGCTCGACGCCGTCGTGATTCCGAGCGGAGAAAATGTCGCAACGCGCAATGCGCTGGAACCAAGTTGCGTGTCAGCTATCCATTCTTTGAGTGCAAGTGCGACTCTGATTGCGATCGGGGTACCGCCCGCCGACAGTTGCTGCGATTTCATTTTGATCGATTCGATCACAAACAACCCGCGGAATTCTCCATTGCCGAAGACCAGCGGCAGTGCGAGATGCTGCGCAGCCGTAGCGCGCAATAGCGCCAGTTGCACGGCCGGGTTCGTGAACGACGAGTGCCACATCAGCTCGAAGTTCAGCCGCTCGAGATCGTCGCCGACCCATTGGAGCCGTGGCTTGCTTTCGATCACCCGCTGCTCGAAAAAATCGTACGCCCCTGCCGATTCGTAGCCTTCCGGAGAGCCAACTACCTCGAACTGAATGTCGCCCAATGCTGCGAACAAGTAATCGCTCCTCAGAACTGCGCGCGCTCGCGCCGCGCGGATTCTCGTTTCAATTGATTGAACAGTTCCTCGCGATGCGCCCGCAGTGCGCCAATCGCCTCACGCTCTACACTGCCGCCCGCCGCCGACGCGTTGATCACGACCGTCGGTGACGAGTTGATAATGATGCCCGCGCCCACGCTGCTGTTATTCGGACCACGAGCGTTGCCCGATAGTTCCGCGAACTCGCGCTGGGATAGATTCGGGGGCCGAATCACCGCGCGGATCGATGAAGCCATGCGAGCGCTCGCGAGGAAGCCCGTCTCAGCGAACGCCGCTCGTTCTGCTTCGAGACTTTCTCGCGATCGAGTCGAAACTCGCCCTGCATCTGACCTCGGGGCCGATTCCGCATTCGCGACAACCATCCTCCGGACAACTTCGATCGCGCGGTGCGCCCGGTCGGCGAAATCGCTCGAGCTCTTCAATCCGGATCGTGTCGCGCGTCGGCCCGCAGTAAAAATCGCCCAGGCTGCGCTTCCCGATTCAACTGAGCGTTCAACGCGCGACAGAGCATCCATCACGGGAGACAATTCCTGAATCTCTCGGGACAAGCGGACGCTGGCGTCGACCCTTGCCGTCGTGCGATGCCGCGCATTCGCGTGACCGCCACGCCTTCCTCGCGACTCTCCATTGATCGCGCCATCCGAGTCTTTCAGCCGCGCCATCGAAGTTGCCGCTTCGTTGCCCCTGATACCGCCGCTTACTCGCGCAGTCGCATCCAGCGCCTTGGCTCCCGCGGCGAACTTCCGAATCAATTGCCCGGCACTAGTGGTCTTTCTCCCGTTGCCTATTTCATTTCGACTTGGATTGTCGTTCACTCGGCTCTCAAAGGAAGCGTGCGCGGGGAGCTGCCAGCGATGACCTGCAGCCATCGCGATGCTGGCAGTCGCCCGCGCGAGCCGGATGCTCTCCTCGACCAACCCGGCCATCCGGTCAAGATGGCTGAGTGCGCCCGCCGCCTTCGATCCGCTAATCTCCGCCGGCGTGTCGATTGTCCTGGATTGCCTCGCCATCTAATGATTCGCTCTGCTGCCGCGATTGCGCGGTTCAACTAAGCTCGCGCGATGTTACGGTCGAATGGCCGGCGTTGAGAGGTCGCGGCCTCGACTCGCAACGGACGTCCTGCGAGTTCCTTGCCGTTCATCGCCCGCAGCGCGACTGCCGCGTCGTCCTCATTCTTCATCTCGACAAATCCGAACCCGCGCGAGCGACCGTCGAAACGGTCACGCACGATCTCGGCTCGTTCCACTCCGCCGATCTCGGCAAATGCTTCACGCAAATCGCCATCGCCCAGCGAAAAACTCAGATTCCCTATGAATAGTCTCACTCCCATCGTCTCACCGTCTCGCGTGATTCATTACTTCACGCATTGCGCTATAGTCACTGTAATTACTACTCATGATTCTTCCCCTCCGCCGCGTTCGACGCGCATCCGTTCATACTCCGTCACCGCGTCGAGCCAGTACGACAGCTCCGCGAAGTCCATCCCGCTCAGCTCCCGGACTGAGAATCCGGATTGAACGAGGCCTGCGAAGCTCGCTGCGGAGGGCGGTCGAAATTTTCGCCAATCACCTCGGCCTGCAGCGCCATCACGTCCGCAAGATCCATTTCGAGCACGTCTTCGTACACGATCTTGCGCCCGTCCACGCGCACCAGCTCCGCGATTAGTGCAAATATCACCGCGCTCGCGTCGCCACCCGCCGCTGCCCGTTGCGCCCGCATCAGGTCCCGTCCATGACCTTTGCGCACCTCCGCGCGTACGCCCGAAGGTAAATCGATGGTTTGCGCGTCCTCTTCCTCTTTCGTTTCCGCGCCGCCGATACGTACTCCATTCACCATAATGTCATCGGTCTTCATTAGTCATCGCTCCCATCGTTCGGTTTCAATGCTATGCTCGGTCAGCCGCCGAGATTCGATCGGAAAGTACTCAGTTGATCGACGCCGCCGACTACGTAGATATTGGCGAATACGTCGTACAAGTATATTTGGACTCCCGCCACGTATAACTCGCAGTGATAGATGCTTACTACCGACGTCGTTTCGACCATTTGATGCTGACGGAAGGTGGGACTACCGGCATCCTTGAAGATTCCCGTCATCAGGTACACGACCGGGAGCTGCGCACTTCGGCCCTGGCTGGTGTACTGTTCCAGGTTCCCTCGGGCCTGAAAGGAATGTGTTTGGAACGGACTAGTTGACATCGTAAGCGTATCCGCGTCGAACGACGACCACTTGATTTTCGACTCGAGCTTTTCCACGCCGGCCCACAGCTCGGCCGTTCCGGCCATCCCCAGGCCCTTGTAGTCAATCATCTTGTGCTTGGGATTGGCGATCTCGATCTCTTCGGCGCGGCCCAACAGTCCGACGCCGTCGATGTATATATTTGCGTTAGTCAGTGAGTTGATCTGGATATTCATCCTGTTTCCCTGGGATCCGCGCGAGTTACGACGTCGCTCCCGCCGCTACAGTTATCGGACTCGTCTGTCCGAGCTGCTGCAGCAACGTCACGTCTATGAATGCCTCAAAGGTGATTCTTTCCGCAGGTGGCGGGGGCATTACGTCGATGTCAAAGACCAGCTGGCCGGCGGCGATCTGCGTGGCCGGATTCTCGGCCGGATCGAAGCTTGCTGCGCCGGCTACCAGTGCGCCGCGCTGGATGAGTGATCTGATGAACGCGTTCGCGCTGGCCAGTATCGCGTCGATCAGCGCGTTCGAAATCGGCTGGTCGATAAACTGCAGCATCGCGAGTTCCAGCGATTCCTCGATTACGTCCATCGTGCGGCGTACCGAGATAAAGTTGTCCGGCGCGGTTGATGCCGGGTACTCCGCGCTCCGGTTGCCCCACACCCGCAGTCCGGTGCCGAATGCATTGAATACCGTCACGATTCCCGCCGCATTCAGATTGTTGGTGTCGGACGACGCGTCGAGAATAGACGCATAGAGCGTAACATCCGGCCCGAGCATTCCATCGACCTCCGTGTTGGATGGTGACCACCAGTAACCCTGCGCCAGGTCTTTGGCCGCGATCGCTCCAGCCACCCACTGTGAATACGGCCCGACCGAGTTCGCGTTGAATTGCGACGTCAGCGGCGCCCCTGAAGTGCTTAGCGTAACCCCCGTCGGCACGATTCCCGTGTCGTAGAACCTCTCTTGCGGATAGCAGAGAATTGTTCGGCTGCTCGACGTTGCGAAGGCATTGCCCACGACCCCGCGATTGGCTATCGCGGCCGATACTGCGGTCGATGGCGGCGAATCGACCAGCGCCATCGCGCGAATCTTGGTCGCCATCGCGGTGATAGCAGTCGCAACTGCGGCGTCCTGTGAGTAGCCCGGCGCAATTAGTATCTTGGGAAACAATCCCATCGTCCCGTAAGTCGTCTGAAATGCCTGCATCCCCGTGTACACGCTGCTTGTGATTGCTCCAATCACGTCTGCGTCCGCCACCTTCGACGGATCTGCGTAATTGAATGCAACCAACACGCTGGCGCCGGCGGTAATATGTCCTCCCGATCCGGTTGGCACGATCGTAATCGCGCCGTTCACCACGTCGAGCGTATAGTCAGTGCCCGCGACGTAGGTAGTACCCGCCGGATTGCTAGTAACTACCACGCTCGATACACCCATGTGGCCAAGGTTGATGGCTCCCTGCGCGTTGAAGGTAAATGCCGTCGCGGCTATCGCCGTGAAATGTATGCTGGGATTGAACACGTTGACGACGATCGCCTGTCCCGCGCCTTGCGCCTGGATCGCTGCAAGGGCGTAGGGAATCGAGTATCCGCGAACTACCGGTCCGAAGTTTGCCGCGGCGAGCGTTGACGAGACCAGCGTCGGCGTGTTAGGCGCTACCGCAACCGACGGCGATTCCACCGCCCATGTCGGCGCCGTCCCCACCAGTCCAATCACCGCCGACTTGACGACCGTGACCGGGACCGGCCCGTTAGGTACTTCGATTACCTCAACTCCGTGCAAGAAACTCGCTGGCATGTGTCACCTGTTACTCAGTTGAATCGAATTACTATTTGTTGCGGCCTAGTTAGTCGGCTCGCTCTGGCCCGTCGTCGCAATAGCCTCTTCGGCGTATGAGTATGCGATCTGCACCATCGCGCCGGCGGAAATGGCACCGCCGGACAGTGCCATGACGATTCCGTTGGCGCGATCGACCGAGAAGTCCGTGCCCTCGATCAACGCTGCGCCGGCGGGACCCGTGATGCTCACGGCAAACACGTTGCCCTGGGGAAGCTGAACCTGCAGGTTCGAATTGAACGTGTACGCCGCCGCGCCGACCGTGATGGAAGTCTGTCCGCCTTCTTCCAGCGCGATACCCTTGACGAAGAGCGGGAAACCATCCGGCGGCGAGGCTTCGACTGCCACTGTGCTCAGAGCAAACGTCGATGCGTACGTCCACACGCCGCCCTGCTTGTCGCGCTTTACGAATTTTTCACGCACCGGGTACATCTTGCGGCAGCCCGGAACCCGAAATCCGGTGAGCGCTGTGCGAATGCTTTCGATGATCGCGTACGCGCCGGGACTCGGCCCCGACGGGTCGCCACCGACCGCCCATCCGAGGTCGCGCATCATTACCGCGATCTCGAACTCGAGTTTGCGTTCCTGGATTATCGCCGCGGTGTCCAGCAACTCGCCGTACTGCGCGCCCTTATACATCACCAGCGCCGCGCCCACGCGATGCGTCATGCGCCAGGTCTCGGGATTATCTGGATAGTGCGCGATTTCGATCGAGTTAATTTGCGAACTAAGCTGATTCACGATCGCGTCTTCGATTGTCGCGATATCGATCGCCGTCGGCGGCGTGAAGACCACGCCGTTCCACGGCGCGTCGAGCATGGCACCCATCTCAGTAGCCCTTCAGATTCCCGCGGTTGAAAACGCGATCCGGCCCCTGCACTGTTTCCACCGCCCCGACTGCCACCGGCGGTTCCTGGCCGTCGACGGACAGGCCGAGCGTGAGCTCGCCGGCCGCGACTTTTGTGAGCATCGCGACCGCGTCTTCATAACGCTTGCGCGCGTCTTCGAGGTCGTGCAGCGGTCGGAGCGATTGCAGCCGGTACATCGCGATATCGGTTGTAAGACGGTTGAGAACCGCCGGCGGATCGGTCAGCGGGAGCGCGAAGCGCCCTTCGAGATATCCGTCGATTTCCGCTGAAGCGTCGGCAAGAGCCTGCGTGATCGGTGCGTCATTTACCGTAGTCGCCGTGGGATCTTCATTAGTCAGTTGGACAAGGTCCCGATTAGGGTATCGGTTGATCACGTCCTGCGCGGTCGCGTAACTCACTGCCGTAACCTCATCGCATCAGGCGTCATGATGCTCCTCAAAGGTCTCTCCGCGGGCGTCAGGCAACTGGCCTGCGCCCGCGGAGAGTGGCCATCCACTCCGGCGCCGCGGGCAGGAGGGGGACCCGCGCAACGCCGGCTCAAGGAAACTGATTTCATCTCCGCGTCCTTACGCCAGGAACTCACTGACTATAAGCTCCGCGCTGTTGAGCCAGATGTTCGAGGTCGAGACGGTCGCGCTCGCGCCGGTGCCGGCCATGAACTCGGAGTTCAGCAGTTGACGCGCGACTTCCTCGAGCGTCGGCGGCACTAGCAGATACACGCCGTTGCGAATCGACAGCGCGCCAAATGGCTGTCCCGCATCGGTTTTGAACGCTCTCATCGCGGCGCGCGCCGCTCCGTAGTTGGCCGGATTGCTCAGGTCCGTGTTGCTGGCGTATGCCAACTGCCACAGCCCGACTCCCGTGTTGGCCCGCCCGTCCACGCCGTAGCGAAACTCGCGCCGGTTGAACACCGCCTCATCGGTGACGGTATTCATTCGCGTCACTGCGTATTCGCGCCGCAGCTGAAAGATGAACGGGCGAATTACCCGCGACGCATCGATCAGGTACCAGTACGCGCCCGACCCGCTCGAGTTGATATTCGCCGCCGTGGTTCCGGCCTGCCCCATCAGGCCGACCGGATGACTCGCCGAAAAAAACGGCACCCCGTCGAAGCCGACGACATCGCCTGGATTCGCCACCGCGTCCTTGATCATCGCGAACAGCAGCATGTCCGGATGCACCTTGGTGTCCCATCCAAGCTGCTCGATGATCGGCTCGTACGCGCCGTAGGTATCGTCCTCGATATCGTTGCGATCGATCGCGACCGTATCTTCGAAGTTCCGATTGACTATTGTGTATTCGTGAGTTTCGAGCGCCTGCACCACGCGATCGCCCAGCCATTCGCGGAACTTGGTAGTGCGGCCGAGCCATGGATAGATGGTCTGGCGCGACGCCGAACGCACCACGCTCGTGATCTTTTCGTAGTATGACGGCGGCTTCTCGAACCCGCGCTGGAAGACGACGTCGAAGCCGGTGAACAATGCGGTCAGATTCGCTGCACTGATTTCCATCTAATTCTTCCTCGCCTTCGTTTTTCGGCTAAGCGTTGTCATCACGCGGCTCCGGCCGCCTGATGCCAGAAATCCACCCACACCTGGCCGCTCGGATCGATCGCAACCACGGTTCCGGCCGCGGCGTATTGCTGCACGGACGCGCCACTTGCGCGATCGGTCGCCGTGACGTTGTTGTCGTCGAGCGCAAAGCAGATGAGTCCGACCTGCGCCGCGCCAACCGATCCATCCGTCGCGTAGAGGAACACTCCCTTGCGCGCCGTGATCGAAATCGCCCCCGCGGCGCCTGGATTGTTGATCGCGTTCTGCCCCGGGATTCCGTTCGTCACGTATTCGCCGCGCCCAATGATCTTGAGCGGGTTCGCGACGGTCGTGGTCGCGGACGCCGGCACCGCATTGCCCGCCGCGTCCAGCGCGACGATCCCGCCCAGGTAGATGTTGGTGTTTGCTTCGACCGGGTAAACGCGCATCCGGCCGCCATCGGCCATCTCGGGCGTGTTTCGCGCATTGGTTAGAGCCGCCATCTTTTCACCCTTGTTGATGCGCGCCCGCAGCCGCTTCGCAGCCGCCTGGGGCGCGAGTTAGTCTTGGTTGCTTCGAGAGTCAGCGTTGCGGATTTCCGCACTTCGGAGATCGGCGTCGGCGCGTTCGAGGCTCAGGAAGTCCGCGCGTCCGCGCTTGCGCCGGACAAACTCCGAATGCTTGAGGCCGAGTTGCGAGCAGATGGCGAGCTCGGTCGCGTTAAGCCCGCCCCCTCGTCTCTCCGCTGGCGGCTCTCCCGCCAGTCCCAGATTCTCACCGACTATCGACGGCTGCTTGGCGGCGAACGCCTGGAATCCCCGCGCGTCCGCGGCGCAGTACGCGACCGCCCACTCGCGCTGCGCCGGCACGATTTTGCCCGCGCGAATCGCGTCTTCCACCGTATGCGCGGCGCGCTCGCGCGCGCGCTCGGCCTTGAGCGCGTTGAGCTCGGTAAGTGCCCGCTCGAACTCGGCGATCGCCACATAACGCGCCGGGTCGTGCGCGTGCGCGCCGCTCGTTGGCGCCGCCGCATCTGTGGCCACCCGCAAATCGCGCACCCTTGCGACGACGTCCGCGACCGTCGCATCGCCGTCGAGGTTCAGAAGCTCGCGCAACTCTTGAGTTGGGAATTCCATGCGTTCGTCCTTCGCGTCTGCAGCCGCCGTGCGCGACGCCGCGATCGCGGTCAGCTGAAGGTTTGGATTGTTGGTGAGACCGGCTCGCAGCAGCCGGGTCACGCTGCCGTCTTTCGGATCGAACTGGAACACGGGCGAGACGTACCGGTACTCGCGCGCCACGATCGAATCCGCCGCCCGCGCCGTCCATTCCACGCGTCCCCACAGCGCGCCGCCTCGCACCTCCAGTTCGCGGATCCATCCGGCCGCCGGAGCGGGCCGTCCTTCTGGCGCGCCGAAATCCGTGGCATGGTCGTAGTCAATCGGCAGGCCCGCGTTCATCTGCAACGCGATTGTCGACTTGATTACCGCGGCCGGATCGTCAAGCCGAAATGGCCCACGTCCGTCGCGGCCGTAAAACACCCCGGCCGGCAGCAGCTCGATCCATTCGGGCGCCGCCGCAACTTTTTCTCCCGGCGCTGGCGCCGAGGCAGGCGCACCGGCGGTATCGATCACGAACGAGGGAATCAGTTTGCCCGCCCGCGTCTCGCTCTCACCGCCGGTGCGTGTAATGAGGTCTTCCATCGAGGCGCATTGTGCATCGCGCTTCGAAATTGAATAAGGCTGAACAGTTCAGCCCTGAACTTTCGTGGCTATCCCGTAAGTTATCCCTACTGATCGTAGATACCAGCGCGTGTCGCCGATTCCACTCGACTCGCATTCACCCGCGCCAGCCTGTTAAAAATTGCCCCACCATGAAGTCCGATCCCGCCGTGATCGAGGTGACCGCGCTGCGCGTCGAGCGCGAGGCCGTCATCCTGGAATCCATCGATTGGCGCGTCGAACGTGGCGAGCATTGGGCGATTCTCGGCGCCAACGGCTCGGGCAAGACTTCCCTGCTCCGCGCGCTGACCGGATACTTGCCGCCGACCGCCGGGCAAATTCGCGTGCTCGGCGAGACTTACGGGCGCTTTGACTGGCGCGATCTGAGGACCCGGATCGGACTGGTCAGTTCAAGCGTGCATCAGATGATGGAAGACAGCGAAACGGCTCTCAAAGCCGTCGTGAGCGGACGCTACGCACAAATTGGCTACTGGGGCGAGCTGCGCCCTGACGACCGCCGCGCCGCCACTGCAATCCTGCGCCGCATCGAGGCCCGCCAGCTCCGCGATCGCCCGTGGCGATTTCTATCCCAGGGCGAACGCCAGCGCGTCCTCATTGGCCGGGCCCTGATGGCCTCGCCGAGGCTCATGATCCTCGACGAACCGTGCGCCGGACTCGACCCCGTCGCCCGCGAACATTTCCTGCAGTTCCTGGGCCGCCTCGCGCGCACCCGCGGCGCGCCCACGATGGTGCTGGTTACCCATCACGTCGAGGAGATCGTCCCGCTGTTCTCGCACGTGCTGGTGCTCAAGTCGGGTCGCGTACTCGCCGCCGGACCTCGCGGGCGCGTGCTCACTTCCGCAACACTGTCCAGCGCATTCCAGGCGCCTGTGCTTCTCACTCGCGCACGCGGCAGATACTCACTCTCGGTGCGTCCCCATCGCGCAATCGTAATCTGAAAAGGGCCGGCGGCGGCGCGCTTTGCACGCGCACCCCGCCTCACCTTCCCCTGCCGCTCAGCTTCACCTTCGCGCTTCGATGCTTCGGGTCGGTGGTCGTTATCTCGATCGCGCCGTGCGCTGCGCCCTTCGCGGTCGGTGCAAACTCAATCGTCACCGCCATCGAGCCATGCGGACTGACCGTGAATTCTCCCCCGCTCACCGGAAACGGCGCGCCCTGCGTTGGCACTCCAGCCACCAGAATAACCGTCCCGGCATTCTCAATTTTCAAAGTGCGCGTTGCAGGCCGGCCGCCGACCGCAACCTTGCCGAACTTAATCGACTGCGCACTCAGCTTCAGTTTGCCGCCCGGCCGTGGTGTCGGCGTCGGCGTCGCGGATCGGGTGGGCATCGCGGATGGCGTCGCTGACGCGGTCGCCGTCGCAGTTGCGGTCGCGGTCATCGTCGCCGTCGCGGTCGGCGAAGGTGTGCCGGTCGCGCTTGCGCTCGGCGTCGGAGTCGCCGTGGGCGTCGCGATTATCCCGTCATAGACCAACGATCGATTGTTGGTCGTGTCCGCCACGTAAAGGTCGATGTTCGAATCGACTGCCACCGCGGCTGGCGAGCACAAGCTGTCCGCGCCAACTCCGTTCAAGTCGGCCGGACCAATTCCCCGATTGCATCCCGAGGTCGTGAAATTGCCGCCGTCGCCCTGCCCGATAACCGTCGCCGCCGCGCTGTCCGAACCGAATGGCGGATTGTACTCGAGTACGCGATCGTTGTTCACGTCCGCCACCCACAGGTTGCCGAGCACGTCGAGCATCAATCCTGCCGGTGCGCATAGCGTCGACGCGCCCGGCGCCGCCGCGCCTTGATTGCATCCCGACGCCGTGAAGTCGCCCGCCTGGCCGAAGACCCGCGTCGCGTTCTGCGTGCCCGCAAGCGGCGCGTCGATTTCGATCACCCGGTTGTTGCTCGAGTCCGCAACAAACAGATTTCCCGACATATCCAGCGCCACGCCGCCCGGATTGCACATCCCACCCGCGCCGTCCGCGCATAGCCTGTCGGAGAAATCGGATACTGCCCCCTGTCCGTACGACCGATTCGCAAGCGCATCCGACGCAACCGGCGGATTGTGGGCTTTCGCGAACTCGAGCACCCGATTGTTCCCCGCGTCAGCTATGTAGATGTTGCCCGCGCCATCGAGCGCCACCGCCATCGGATTGCACAGGGTCGTCGCGCTCGCGCCGCTGAGATTGCAGTTCCTGGTCGTGAATGCGCCGGCCTGTCCGTAAACGAAATCCGCCGACGCGTCGCCCGCGCCTGGCTCACTGCTGGCCGCGTTGAACGGCGTGTTGTACACCAGCACGCGATTGTTGGCCGAATCCGCCACGTACAGATTCCCCTTCTGATCGACCGCCATGCGCGCCGGACCGCACAGACTGTCCGGGCCGAGTCCGGCCACGTCGCCTCCCGCCACGCCGTTATTGCACTTGTACGAGAAAAGGTCGGGCTGTCCGAAGACGATATCCGCCGGCTGCGCACTGACGTACGACGACACGTCTTTCCATCCGAGCACGCGATTGTTCGCGCTGTCGGCGACATATACATGGCGATACGGCGGTTCCGACGACGCATCCACTGCGATTCCGCCCGGCGCGTCCTCGCCGATCGCATCCACGTAGTTTGGCGCGTTGTGCGACCGATCGATCTGTCCGCCCGCGCCGTTGGCTACTTTGTTGGCCGGCGAACTGCCCTCATTGAACTCCAGAACCCGATTGTTCGCCTGGTCGGCGACGTAGAGATTGTTGACCGCATCGATCGCCAGCCCCATCGGGAACTGCAGCGTGGAGGCGCTTGGGTTCTGCGCCCCGGGTCCTATCCTCAGGTTGAGCTCGTCCGCCGTGCCCAGCCAGACCGGCGTCGTGTACTCGTACACCTGATTATGAGGCTCCGATGAAACGTAAAAATTTCCGTTCGAATCGACCGCGACCCCTGACGGTTGCGCCAGGTTGTTTCCCTCGAACACCAGGTCGGCAGTAGGATTGTTGGTCTGCCGATAGCCGAACGGGCCGTTGTATTCGAGCGCCCGCTCATTCTGCGTGTCGGCGACGTAGAGATTGCCGGCGCCATCGACCGCAATCCCCACCCCCAAAAACGGCGCCATGCACAGTGTCGTCAGAGTCGGGGCGATGCCGCCCTGGTTGCAAGCTCCGCTGACCAGGTTGGGCTGTCCAATCGCCACGTCCGCCGTCGCGTCGCCGAAATTCCCCGGCGGCCCGCTCACCTTGGTCATCGGGATCGGAGAGAAAAAGACCAGCGCCCGATTATTACCCACGTCGGCAACGAACAGATTGCCGTTCGCATCGACCGCCACGCCTTGCGGACTGCTGAGGCTGTTGGCGCTCAGGCCACCTGCATTCGTGATAAAGCTGCCCGGCCTGCCCGAATACCGCGAAAGCTGCGAAATCGTTCGTTTGATCTGTACTGGAAAGCGCCGCGAACGGATCTTCAAATACCAACACGCGGTTGTTTTGCGAATCGCCGACGTACACATTATGCGATCCGTCAACCGCGACTCCGATCGGCTGGCACAGGCTCGTCGCATCCGGCGCGGGCGCATTCTGATTGCATCCCGATGAATTGAAATCAGGCTGCCCAATCACCAGGTCTGCCGCGCCGCCAGATATAAACGCCGGGATGCTCTTCCATCCCATTACGCGATTGTTCTGCGTGTCCGCCACCAGCACGTGGCCGGCAGACTGGTCGATCGCCACTCCCGCCGGCGCGTCCATTCCGATCGGATCGACAAAGTTCACCGCGGTCTTGATGAAATCGATTTGCCCCAGCACACGGTCCGCGCTCACTGCGCCGACTCCCGCGCGCAAAACCCCGCGCATTGCCGCCAGCACGAGTGCGGCCGCAATTGCCGCTGGCAATACGATCCCGGCAGTCCGCAAACCAGGGCGCACGCGCCCTCCTTCCGACAGCCCTGACCTGCTCGGCTATGCTTGGCGAATAAGGACGCTAACCGGACGGCCGGGCCTGAACTGCGGGTTAACTGCGCGTTAACTGCATGTTGAGGCCAAGCATAGCGCCACGTCGCGCTTTGTCGAGCGCTATAGAAGTTCTCCAAAGCACCTATTTGTCCGAACGTCGCAGATGGAGGCCGTCGGGTCTACTGATCAGAGAGGCATAACCAGGAGTCTTAGCCTCAACTTCAAGCCGCGGCAGCGGTCAGCCTTGCGCATGAGCGGCGGGCCCGTTTAGATAAAAGCAGAATCCGGTTAATGGATTGCGGTTAACAAAACCAACCAATCCGAGGGCAATAATGAAACTTTCAAATTTCCCGATCATGCTCGCGATCCTGTTCGCGCTTTCGATTCTCGCGATCGCGCCGCTATCCACGCCGGCGTGGTGCGCCGATTCACCCGCGATAGCCAAGGTGCTTGCTTCGCCGCCCGCCGCGGATGTCGGCACCAGCACCAAGTGCGCCGTCTGCGGCATGAAGCTTTATGTGAAGAGCGACACGCCCGCCGCCGAGTACGCGGGCAAGCGTTACTACTTCTGCGACACATCGGAGCGCGACGCGTTCATCGCGCATCCCGAGATGTACCTGCATAAGGCCGTACACAAATGACCGGACGCTTCTGTCACCGCCCGGATCGCCGCTCAATTAGGGGAAATCCGCGTTTAAGTGAGCGAAACCCAAACTGGGTTTCGTTTTCGTTGCTTCCTGTCTGATTAAGACGGGAAGTCCGAAACCTGCCTGAGGTTTCGGTGTCCGAGGTCCGCGTCCTTTTCTCCTGACTCGGGTCCAGGGGCTGCCAGTGAAAAAGTGAAAAACTGGTTTTGTAACCGCCCCTTCAAGCCTGCTAATGTTCTGGTCGAAAACCGCCTAACCATCGGTACTCGAAAGGAGACCGCGACGATGACCATCAAAGAGCGAATCGGATTTGTGACGCTAACTCTCGCCGCCGCGCTCGTCGGAGGAGCAGTGTCTGGCCATATCTTTGCCGCTCGCGCCGTTGACGCCGCCGCAGCCCCCAAGATGATGACCGCGCAGAAGTTCATGCTCGTCGACGCCAAGGGCAAGACCCGCGGCGAGTTCAACGTCACCAGCAAGGGCGTCGCACAAATCGCCGTGTTCGATGGCACCGGGACCTTGCGCGCCGGGCTCGGCGTCGGCGCCGACGGCGCCCCTGCACTCGGCATCTTCGGCAGGGACGGCAAGCCGCGAATCGAAGTCGGACTCGCCAACAGCGTCGCCCGCATTCAGCTCTACAATGCGAACGCGCTGCCACAAGCCAGCCTCGGTGTTGCTCCCGACGGCCAGTCCGGTCTGGGCCTCATGGACAAGGACGGCAATCCGCGCGCCTCGATCGTCGTGGCGGCCAATGGCGGCTCTCCTACGTTGCGCCTGGCCGATCAGCACCGCGCGCGCGTCGGTCTCGACGTGACGCCCGACGGATTGCCCGGTCTCGCACTGCTTGGCGCCGACGGCAAGACGCGCGCCTCGGTCACCCTCAACGCCGACGGCGCCGGTGCGTTTACGTTGTTCGACGCCAATGGAAACGCGAACAGCTCCGTCCCCTGATTGACTCTTCACCAGGGGCGGCCCGCGATGGCCGCCCCGCTTTTTTCCTTACGCGCCCAAGGAACCAATGCGCCAACGCCCTTCCACTTCAGTCGCCGTTGTCTTCCTGATTGCCACGTTTTCGGCCGCGCTCTTCGGATGCGGCTCGGTCCAAACGCCTGCGCCGACTCCCGCGCAGCAGGCCGAGCAGATCGAACCGATGCTCTCCGCGGCTGGCTTCAGGATGCTCCCGGCCGACACTCCCGAGCGCCAAAAGCAACTCGAGTCGCTGCTTGCGCTCCAGGTTCAGTACTATGTCGGCAAGACCGGCAACCTGCACTATTGGATGGCCGATCCGTACTATTGCAAATGTATGTACATCGGCACCGAGGAGGATTATCAGAAGTACGAGAAGTTGAAACTCAACGAACAGTTCCAAGCAAAGGAAGGCGAGATTTCCCGGCAAAACCTCGAAGCCCAGCAGATGGAGGAAATGGACATGCAGGAAGAGATGTTCAATCCATACGGCATGGGCCTCGTCGGTCCGATGGGCCCTGCGATGTATTGGTGACGATCTGCCGCCATTGTCAGATTAATCTCGCATCTCGATCCACTTTTCCAAAAGATGCAGTTTGACGCTTTTCTCTCGCGATGCCGGGCGCAGTGGCCCGAGTTCGACGACGCCGGCCGCCTCGCTCGTTCGCGGCATCCCGCCGATCGCTCTCTCTCGCACATCCTCGGCGAAATTCCCGGCATGGCGACCGAGAACAAGCTGAGGCTCCTCAATTGCGCCGTCGCCTCTCTCGATCAGGGTGAAGTTTACGTCGAAGTGGGATGCTACAAGGGCGCCAGCCTTGTTGGCGCGGCGGCCTCCAACC
Source organism: Binataceae bacterium (SeqCode) (assembly GCA_963803045.1). Taxonomy (GTDB): domain Bacteria; phylum Desulfobacterota; class Binatia; order Binatales; family Binataceae; genus Binatus. The sequence continues at coordinate 112,896 of CAWDLC010000011.1, forward strand.
CGCACGCGCGCATCTTCGCATGCGACAATTTCTCGCAGTTCGACGGCGCTGCCGACGCTCTCCGCCGCACGCTCGACGCGCACACCGCGCCCGGCCAGGTCACCTTCCACGACATGGACTTCCGCGACTTCCTTGCCGCCGCGCCATGGCGTCCCGCGCGCATCGGCGCCTACTTTTACGACGGCGGCCATTCCTTTCGTGATCAATATGACGGCGTCGCACTCGCGCTCCCCCGGCTCGCCGACGACGCCCTCGTCATCATCGACGACACCAACAAACGCGCCGTCCGCTCGGCCAACCACCTCGTCGCGCGCGCGCTTCCCTGTTTTGAACTCGTCCTCGATTTGCGCACGCCCCGCAATCATTCTCCCACCTGGTGGAACGGCGTGCAGCTCTTTCGCTATCGCCGCCGGCCGGGCGACGACGCGATTCGATTCCCCGGCTCCGGCTTCGCCATCCGCAAATTTATTTACGACGACATCCTGCTCGCGATGAAACATCGCCGCCGCGCGCTGCGCAAAACCCTCAAGGATCGCCTGCGCCGCCGAAAATAGCAGGCTCCGCCCCTTACTCCTCCCCTCTCGCGCCCGCCAACGCGCCAAGCACCGCCTCCCCTTCGCTCGCCTCTGCAATCCCCAGCTTGTCCAGAATCGTCTTCTGTCCGACCCGCAATCCCCGATCCGCCAGCATCGCGACGATCTCCGCGAACACTTTCACATCGCTGTCGTCCGGCAGCCCCAACTCGATCTTCGGATAGCGCGCCTGCGGCCCCATGTTCAGCTCGACGATTGGCCGGACCAAATCGCGCGCGAGCGTCGCCGCCAGTCGCCTTGCATCCGCATTCAGGATGTCACGCCGCACGCCCTCGTGGACTTCAGCCGCCGCTCGCGATCCTCCCGAACTAGGCATCTCGGTAGTCAATGTCTGTCCGAGAACTGCTTTACTCACTTGCGCGTCCAGGTACTCACAAAAGTTCTGATACAACTCTGCGCTGCCGTTCTGATGCGCCTCGGTAAATTCTATTACCATCGACTCCGGCATTATAGCCGCCGCGTCAGTGCCTATTCTCGATACCGCCTGCAGTAGTGCCTGCTTATCCTGTTCCGACGCGCCGGCACGATATTTGCCTACTCGAAGGGGCTGCCCGAATACCTCGGTGAACGTTACCCAGTCTTTTAGTATGTAGTTCTTGAACAAGTAGGCCCACCCGGCCGCGCGCGCCAAACCGCCTCGTATTGGCAGACCGGCTTTCGCCTTTGCGAAGTGAGTCACGAACTTGTACGGCGCCAACGGCGCCGTCATCGGCTGTATTCCGATTCCCGGGCGCATCGACGCGTAGATTCCGTCGCCGCCAAAATGCGCCGGCAATTGCGTCTGCGCTTCGCTCTCGACCGGGATCTCTTCACCCTTGAGTGTGCGCACCAGCAGCTCTTCGCCCGATATCCAGTCAAACGCGAACCAGCGTGGGTCGCGCCACTTCAACTGCGCGGGAAACCATTCGCGCCCCGAGGTGTCCCAGATTATTTCGGTCGCCGAAAAGCCCTTGCCCACCGCGTCGAGCACGTCGAACAGCACGCTGTCGAGCTGGATCGGTCCGTCCGCGATCATCGCGCGCACCATCGCCGCCGCGCGTTGATCTTCTGACCCGCTCGACGCCGCCCGCACCACCAGGTCCAGTTGCGCGACCGCATTCTTGCGCGTGCCGAGCACCGCCAGGTAATGCAGGTCCTTTTCTTCCATCTCCTCGGCCAGCTCGAGATACAGAAACGGATCGCCGAACTCGGCCTCGCGAAGGATTCGCGACAATCGTTCCGGTGTCAGCCCGATCGACGGATGCATCACGGAATATATATTTCGCACTCCCGCCATCGTCGGGGCCGCCTGTTCTTCGCGCAACATCCCTGTATCAACTTCGCGTCCGTAAGCATCATAAAGTGTCATTGTTACTTCCCTGGTTGAACTAGTCAGTTCTGTATTCCTTTGTGGCCGCTTCGCCGATTTTCACAAACCATTCGCCGCCGCATCGATGGCACGCCTCGGGAAGGCGAATCAGCGCGAGTATGAACTCATAACCGCACTGCTCGCACTTCCATCTCCAGTAGCTATTCATCTGCATATTCGGCCGGCCGCTGCTCAGAAGCCTCGTATTCTCCCGCCGACAAAATCCTCTTGCGCGGGCGGTGCGTCGAAGCCATTACTGATACGCCCGTCGAAGTTGTCTCGCCTGCCTGATACGCGCGCCGGGATATACGCGATCTGTCCGGCGGTGTCGGCGCGCGACGCGAAGAACGCGAGCGCCGCCGCCATCGCCGAGTCGCCATGCCGTCCTTTGCCGTCAACCCCCGCGCGCCGCTCGGCGACCTTCGCCACGCCTTGCTCGAGCACGATCGCGCGATGGTCCGCAAGCACGTCCGCATCCTTGGGAATCTCGATCGTGCCGTCCTCGAACGCCGCCTTGTAGCGCGGCATATTCTCGCGGTACCACGACTCCGACAGCATCACCTGCACGATTCGCGGGCCGTAGCGCTGCGCCGCGGTCTCCGCCAGGTACTGGCCGTTGCCGCGCGCGTCCATCGCGCCCGTGGTGAATCGCGGCAGCCGGTCGGCGATATAGAAAAGCACCTGCTCCTGGTTTCGAAACGGGATATTGCGCAGCTCGACCACGAACGGCGTCCGCCGCGTCAGATCGGGCGCGATCTGCAGCGGCCAGATCACCGTCAAGTCGCCCGAACGCCCGAAATCCTCGCCGAAAAAACTCGCCAGCGCCGGATCCAGCGCCGCGATTGCGGGCGCCAGGTTGTCCTCGCACCACGCCTGCGTCTCCGAGTAGCGCTGCGCCTCGGGGCGGCCCGAAAATTCCGCCGGCAGCTCCCAGCGCAGGATCGGGATACCGGCCTTCATCCGCGCCTCGATCAAGACCGAGCTCAGGTACGCGCCCGACGCCGCGCGCGGGATGCAGAAAAGTTCTTCGCCGGCGTTGTCGCCGTAGTAATCGACAATCTGCTGCCGCCACTCGCGCTGCTTTTCCTCGCTCCATTCGGTTGCGTTGCGTTCGCAGATTTTTCTGTATAGTCCGTCGGCCAATGCGTCGTCGAAAGTCGTGCGATGCAGTGAGTATGGACGCCGGCCCGCGCGAATCTCAGTGACTAGTTCATTGAAGGGATTGTTGGCGCCGTTATGAGTTGAAATTATCCGCACCAGTCCGCCCCACATGGTAAAAGCGAGGGCCGCTTTCAGCAGCCCCGCCAGGTCTTCATGGAACGCGGCCTCGTCGATGACCGCGCAGCCGTCCTTGCCGCGCAGATTCGACGGCCGCGACGACAGCGCCGTGATTTTGTGCCCCGACGCGAAGCGGATTCGGTAGGCCAGGATGTCGGCGCGCTCGTCCTCCAGCACAATTTCCTCGACCGCCTCCGCCGCCCGATTGAAGCGCCGCGCCCATTGCGCCGCCGCCTCGACGAACTCCAGCGCCATGTCCTTGTTGTAGCCGATATACCATCCGTCGATTCCGGCGCGGCCACCGGTGGCCGCGCCGAGCGCGCGATCGGCGGCCTCGGTCCAGGTAATACCTATTCGCCGCGATTTCTCGCTGACTTTGACTTGCGATTGGTCCGCCAGCCATCGGCGTTGATATGGAAGTAGTATTGAGAGTGGTTCATTCATTAGCTAATAGCTACTCGGTCGATTACGTACTCCACATTCCTTTCCCTGCCGTCTGTCTCCTCTCCCTGTAAGGGAGAGGATGAAGGTGAGGGTCCTATTACAGCGCGCGATTCTTTTCGCGCGCGATTCAAGATTCTGCCTCTGCAGGCGGTTACGCAAAGGTCTCCTGTAAGGGAGAGGAAACAGAAATCCGATCCTCACCGCTAAATCTCCATCAAGACTGCTCTGATCTGATCGGCCGCATCCTTGCTCAGGCCCTTGGCGCGCGCCTCCTCGACCTTCTTTTCGACCGCCGCCACCCCCGCGCGCGTGCGCTCGGCCCACTTCTGATGCTCCGTTTCCGCTTTCATCAGTCCCGACACGGTGCGCGCCAGCGCCGTGATATTCACCGGCGCGATCGTTGCGCCGGCGCGCTTGCGATGGCCCGGGTCCTCGTTGGCGACCGCCAGGACTTCGAAAAGCTGCGTCTGCACCAGCCTCAGCAGCGCGGTTTGCATCTGGGTGTCGTCGTTTTTGAATTGCTTGCAGACGATTCGCGCCTGCTCCGTCGCCATCCGGATCGCGTCGAGGCGGCGCTCGAAGTCCTGCCGATATTGGCGGATCGCCCGGTGGGAGATCTCGAAGCCGTTGTCCTTCAGCCATTGCGCCAATTGCAGCGAGCTGTGGACGGTGCCGTCGCTGAGCAGCGCGTCAAGCTGCCGCTTCAGATCCTTGGGCATCCGCATCATCTTCCATGACTTCGCAGGAACTTTCCCGAGCGGCACCCGTTTGGGTTTGCCGCCGGGCTCGCGTTTTTTCGCGCGCTTGATTGCTCCCATTGCGGCACTCACCAGTACTTGCGCGGGCGCGCCACGCCGGCGGGAGATGGAAAATTGTACTCGACCACATCGACGCCGCTGGCTGTGAGTTTCGCGAACCAGGTTTCGGCATCCTCGCCTTCGAGTTCGAGCAGGCCCAGGTCGCGCAGATAGACGAGTTCGCGGCGGACGGCGTTGAGCGACAGCGCGAGCTTGATATCGGCGAGGACGCGCCAGATTATCTGCTCCGAGACCGCTATCGGACGCCCCGCGTCGACCACCCGCAGCACTCGCCACCGCGCTTCCTCGCGCCGTTTTTGTTCGAGATCAATTGCGTCCGGCATACAGCCTTTCCTTTATCTCCGCGACTTGTTCGCGCATCTCTTCGCGCATCCCGTCCAGTTTCGCGTCCAGCGTGCCGCTGAATCTGATCCAGTCCTCGCGTCGCACGTATTCGAGCGGCAGATTCACGCGCAAGTCAGTAAGCTCCTTTTCAAGCTCGTCGACGCGGCCGGAGTCGCGCTGATGCTGTTCGTCGCGCCGCTTGAGCAGCCATTGAATCGTGCTCGCGTTCACCGCCACAAACGCGATGAAAGCGGCGGCCCATCCCGCGACGTTTCCCCACTCCATTGTTTTCAGTATTAAGGCCGGGCGCCGATGGCGCGCGCGAACCTTTTCTCCAGTGTTAAGATCATCCCTTCAGCCCTGCGCCTGCCCGCCAAAGCCTGCGCGCTCATAATCGGCGCTGGCGGCGACGAACTCCGCGATTCCGGTGCCGCGATTGTCGCTCGGCGTGATCGTTCGCTGGCCGGTGCCGAGCGACAGACCAATCTCTGCGTAAGCAAGGCAGGCGAGCGCCGAGCAAATCGGATGACCGCCGATCTGCGGCAGTTTTTCAGTGAATAGTGTCGTGTTGAATGCTGCATCGAGTGCTTGCTCGCCGATCCGGCCAAGCCCGTAGTCCGCCGCGCTGTATAAACACGCCGCGGCGACGATTGCCCAGCGCTGATAGCCGGCAAGCGTTTTGTTCGACCAGATTTCCCAGTAGTCAACCCCAAGTATCGAGTCGTGCAACGGACGCGTCACGACGCGCGGCATCACCGCCTCGATCACGATGCCATCGTTGGGATCGGCCGGCGACATATCGCAGATAATTATGCCGACGTGCGAGAAGCGGCCCCCCGTCGCTTTCATTATTTGCAGCGCCAGTTCGTCCGTCCCCCGCATCAAAATGAGATCTCCCGGCTTCATCTTTTCAGTGTTAAGAGCGCGCGCTCCGTTGTCGCGCGCGCATCGTGCTGCTGCTTCCTTAGCTCTTTGCCGGGGTTGTCGCCGCTCCGGGCGGCGCCGTCACGGGTGCGGATGCTCCGGGCGTGCAAGCCATCCCCGTATCATCCACTCCGCCCAGCGTCACGGTCAGGGGCACTTTTATCTGGTTGTTGGCGTCGGTGTAGCCATAGACCTGACACGAAAACTGCTCGCCCGCGATCGCGTAGTTGTTCGTGATGGTGATGGGCAACTGTGCCGCCGGGCTCTTGTTCTCGCAGAACAGCACGAGCGATGCGTAATCTACCTGAGCCTGCCCGTTGCAATGATTTTCGGCCGCCAGCGTGAGCACTGAGGCGCTCGGCACGAGCGTCTTCTTGCCCGACAGCTCCTGCTTGAGCGTCGGCTGAGTCAGCGTCGCTCCCTGCTGAGCGCATCCGACAGCGAAAAGCGCGGACACGCACACGAACAACACTGAAAAAAGCAATTTTCGAATCTTCAAACTCATATCCGTCTTTCCTCTTCGTTTTCGTTTTTCGTTTTTCACTTTTCACTGGCGGCTGAATTGCCGTTCTTTTTCAGTGTTAAGTCCTCGGTGTTTTCACGGAGCGACGACAACGTGTTGAGCAACCTCGCCGACGATCGAACCGCCGAGCGTGCTGGCGATGCCGGTCGTGGTGGATAGTTGGTCGGAGATCGACAGGCCGTCTGAGCGGGCCGGATATCGCGCGTCGGTAATGGCCACGGCGCCAGTCCAAAAATGCTGCTGCACGAAATGGGTGCAAAAGTTGACGCCCATCGAGTCGCCCCAGCATCGCGACGTGACTGCGGCGGAGCATCCTGTCGTTGCTCCCGCCGCCATCGCCATCAGCAGCAGTCCGATCACTGCTGCGGCCGGCGCACCGAATGCATAGATAGTCAGGCTGCTGGTGCGGTAACTCATTTTGGCTTGTGCAAGGCAATCGTTATATCGGGAACGTGGATCGTCAGATTCCAACCGTCTTGAGCGGCCAGCAGCGTCCGAAGCTGGGGCATGAGCGTCCTGGCCAGCAAGTCCTTGAGTCGCGCCTGAACGTGGGCCAGGAGCGTCTCGCCGTCTTCGCGGATGGCGGCTTTGACGCGATCGATCGCCTCGTCGATGGTGTCCCGCGATTCAACATCCAGGCCCATCGCTACTGCGCCGCGATATCCTTGTTGGCAGTGGGCCCCGTCAGCACCGACGAGATTCCCGCCGTCAGCGCATGGCCGCCCAGCAGCGCGCCGATCAGTGTAACCAGGTCTTGGGTCGAGATGTGGCCAGTCGCATAGCTGGCGGTCACGATGATCGCGCAGATGCCGATCACGATTTTGGTGTAGTTCGCTATCAGCTCGTTCATCTTTTTCAGTGACCTGAGAAACCTCTCGTTTCCTGCATCGTGCGGCTCCGCATTACGAATAGGCGCGCTTGAGCCATCCTTTGAGAAACTTGTTTTCGTTGTCGCGATGCCCCTGATTGGCCGCGACCAGCCGGTAATGCGCCGCCAGCTCCGAGCGCAACGCCGCCATCAGCGCGGCGGGGTCGGCGCGCGCGGCTTCGGCCGCGGTGGCGGCCCCGATCACGCCGTCTTCCGTCACCGGCCGGCCACACGCGCGCAGCGCCCGCTGAAGACATTCGATCGCATGGCCGGCGCCCATGTTGACGGCAAGATCGAACGTCTTGGCCGCGGCCGCGGCGGGCAGCTCGGCAAATCCGAACCGTATCCACCATTCACTCCAGTAGATTTTCACCGCGGCGTCGCGCGTGAGGGTCGCGATTTCAAGTCCGGGATGCGATCGCGCTGAAATTCCGAACTTGGTGGCGCCGCCGGGGTCGGCCGGATTCGACGAATAGCCACCCTCGCTGGCGAGCACGCGTTTGACGGCTGTCAAAAATTCCGGGCTGTACGTGTCAGGAGCGCTGAGTGATGGGTCCACGGTTCAATCGCCCGGCGATCGGCGCGGACGTTGGCGCGGACGGCGCATCGTCGCGGCGGGCGATGCGTGCGCGTGGAAGTTCGATTGCGGCCGACTCGCGTCCCGGCGGCTCGGGAGCGCGATTCAACGCGAGCACCTTGTACACGTATCGCTCCGTGCATCGGAGTTCGTGCGCGATGCGCGAGATGCTGACGTGCTCGGCACGCATCGCGAGGATGCGCACGCGCCGGCGCGCATGATTGCTGGTGACCGGAATCAACAGGCGATCGCCGCCAAACACGCGCGCCATCGCCAGCGCCGCCAGCAGCCCAATCGAGCGCGTGATCAGGTCGCCGGGTGCGGGAGCCACCGGAATATACAAGCGGCGGCCGCCAAAATCCGCGATCAGCTTGTCGGCGGCGCCGTCACCGACCGAATTACCGATCTGATCGTAGAGCGAGGTCCGCGCGGACGGCACGAAAGGATTGAAACGCGGCGCCGGCGACGGGGCGCGGTTGAGCGCGGGCATCCGGCTGGGGATGGCGTTCATAAGCCGTACGCGTCGCGAAGATTGGAAGGAATCGAGCCGATATTACGATCGCGGTCGTAGACCAGCCGCCAACTGATCTCGCCGCTATCGCGGGCGCAGTTCCGGCACAGGCCGTGGTTGCGAATTACGTCGGAGTGGCTGGTGATCTCGTGACACCAAAGACAAGCAGCGACGCGATTAGCAACGGTAGAACGAACGAGGGGGGTCGCGGGTTCCATAAATCCTCCGCGCGAGTTGAGGGGCATCGGACAGTGTGACAATGAAGGGAACGAGCGGGAACGAGCGGGTGGGACTGAGCGGGTGGGACGGTCGACCGAAAAGAAAAGCGATTGGTGCAGGCGGGGCCGCGAACTAGGCTAAATGTGTTTAGTTGAGAGAGGTTTGCTTGTAGCAAGATCATGGGCTTTATGGATCTTATTTCACATCAGGAGATTTATGTCAACTACAGTGGTAGACGCAGCCTTCCGCTCGCGGCTGACGCAGGTGATCGAATCGTTCGGCTCGGTGGTCGCGCTGGCGACGGCGGTCGGGGTTTCGGACAACGCGATCTACAAATGGTTATCCGGCCGAGGGCATCCGAGCGTCGCGAACCTGGTGGCGCTGGCGCGAGCGGGGCGGGTGTCGGTGGAATGGCTGGCGACGGGCGCGGAGGCGGCGCAGAGTGCGCAGGCAATCACGCGCGCAGTTGAACACGGCGACTTCATCTTCATGCCGCGCAACCGGATCCGATTTTCGAGCGGGCGCGAGGGGATACTTCGCAGCGACCAGGTGGTGGATTCGATCGCGTTCCGTGCGGCCTGGGTCAAGCGGCGGCTCAACATGGAGTCGCGCGACTTGATCCTGATCGAGGTAGTTGGCGATTCAATGGCACCGACGGTCGAAGATTCGGACTTGATCCTCGCCAACCTGGCGGAGCCGCGCTTCAGACAGGACGGGATCTATCTGTTGCGCCATGAGAGCGGGCTTACGGTGAAGCGGATCCAGCGGCGTCCGGACGGGAAGTTGCTGGTGCGGAGCGACAATCCGAAATACGAAGCGATGGTAGTCTCCAACGTGAGTGTCATCGGGCGAGTGATCTGGATTGGCGGCTGCGTGTGATCGACTCGGCCTCAACCAGGATGGGCGGCGAGCGATTGAAGAGTTTTTCTCTTTTCGCGTTTCCGGACTATGCTGCCGACATGGGGTCCTCTGAAAGAATCGGGATTGGCGCAGCCTTTCGATCGCCATGAAGAAGGTGCTGCTGGTTTGTACCGGTAACATGGATCGCAGTCCGACCGCCGCGATGGTGCTGGCGGAGATGTGCGCACCCATGTGGGTTACCTCGGCAGGTACGGAGCCGTGGGCGAAGAATCGGGTCAGCCTGGAGCTGGTCGAGGAAGCGGACGTGATTTGCGTCATGGAAGAGGCGCATCGCCGCCATATCCGTGACCGCTTCGGCGAGGTGCACGCGGGAAAAGTGGTGGTGCTCGACGTTCCCGACAACTACGTCTGCTGGGAAGACGAACTCATTCAGCTGCTCAAAGGCAAGCTGCGCATCGCACTGGGACTGTCCGGCTCGCGACGATAGCTGCTCGAGCGCGACGAGCGCCCGTATTCCCGACTGCAGACCAAGATTGGGCGCGATGCGGGTGACGCCGGCCGGCGCCTTTCGAAAGACGATCTGGACTTCCTATCTGCCGACTGCGTGACGAACCGTATTGAGTATATAAATGAAGTCGCGCGGCGATCGCACGTCGCCGAGAAGCGCCACCCGCGACAGCATTTCCATCTCGTCAGCCGAGATATTGTGGATGCGCCTGAGCTGCTCGTCCTTGCGGAAATCTTCCCACGCCGACTTCGCGTCCGTCTCCGGCTCAGGGCTGAGGATGGCCTGCGCGCGCGGATTGGCGAGGAAAAATAGTTCCCGCCGATCGAGCCCGAGCACTTCGGCAAGCCGCGTTACGATCTTGTCCGACGGGTGGCGCTTGCCCGATTCGAGGTGGCCGATGTACGGAGTCGAAGTCTTGATGCGGTGCGCGACCTCTTCCTGGGTCAGGTCGAGCTGTCGACGGCGCTCACGAAGTACTTGGCCGAAACTGCGTTCCTTGGCACGTGCTGCCATCGATGTTGTCCCCTTGAGAAGTCCTGCGCGGCGCGGGATCAACCGCGGTCTCAATCAATTGGCTGAGATTCGACGCTGCCAGTTTGTAGCATCCAAACGCCAACAAGGCAAATTCGGCGAGGGAAGTTTGGATTCAATGCAAGCGCCGGGCAGCAACCATCTGCTCATACCGGCAATTTCGACCGACGGTCCTGAAGCCTGCCCTGCTTCGGCTTCCTGAAGATCGCCGCCCCGCACCAGGGTGGACCATAAATCCTTTGGATCGCTGAAAACCAGCTCGGGCTTGGCCGGGACCACGTACCACGCGCCGCCCATAACTTCGCCGTAGAGCTGATCGCGCAACCACTGAGCCTTTCCTAAAATGACGCGGAGATCGGCGATCCGCGGGTCCTTCAGGACCCCGGCAATGGCGTCGTGGCCCGTCGCGACGTAAGTGTCATCGAAAATCCGCGTCGCGGAGCCGGGTGCCGAGGGCGCGCGAAAGATCACTGACACCTCGTCAGGTTCCACCGGTCCGCCCAGGTACATCGTTTCCTGCGTGCTCTTGAGCTGGCGCACTTGCGGGAACATATCCCGAACCCGCGCTTTGGCAGGACTGTTTAATATGACGCCGGCAAGCAGCGGCGGCTCCGTGGACGGCACCATCAGGATTACGGCGTGCTGAAATAGCGGATCCTGCAGATCGCGAGTGGCAACCAGAAAGGAAGGTGTCGTCAGGTCCGTACTTTGTGCCTTTTGCGCCGTCGCCAAGGTCGCAATCAGCGCCGCGGATACGACCAGGACGCCCGCTGCCACCTGTCCACGGAGCTTGCTGCTGAATCCACGCATACATCAACTACATAGCCGCAACTTGAATCGATGTTCAACGCCGGTCGGCGGAGCGGGCGACCGGTGCAGCCTCTACGGGTTCGAGTCGGATGGGGACCGTTTTGCACTTTTCGCCCCAAGTGAGAAGACCGCTCCGAGTGTCGGTGCCAGCGAGGAAACGTACCCACATGTCGGCCACGCCGTACTTCCGCCGCAGTAGCTGATGGACCTTCGCGTGCGCCTCGGGATCAGGCAGCGCGCGGTACCGCCGAGTCTCACCGCCTCGATCGATCTCGACAATCGGGTTCGCGTCCATGTGCCGTATCCACCACTGAGCGTTGGCGTTGCCGGGGTGGATCCAGGAATAGGGTCCTTCGTCGACGATCCAGAGTCGCGCCTTGTGTACCACTCCTGTTGGAGTCGGCTCGTAAACCACTACGACCTCTCGGCCGACTTCGATTAGGGCCAGGTGTGCAAGGACATAAGCCACGCAGACGCCGGCCACGACCGCTGCGACGGTTATCACTTTTTTCACTCGTGCGCCTCCAAGTGCAGCACTAAAGTGCCTCTTGCTGTGGGAGAAAATGGAGCGGGCGACCGGGGTCGAACCGGCGACGTCCAGCTTGGGAAGCTGGCATTCTACCACTGAATTACACCCGCTCTGATGCGAGTCTAGGTACTGCCCTGTAGACTGTCAATTGAATCCGCCGTGGACTCGCCGTGAACATCGCCCGCGAATACAAGCGCACTTCGCGATTGACTTCGAATCCCGCTGATCGAGCAAAAACTCTCACGTATGATTCCATGCTTTCCAGCCGGCGCGGCGCGAGTATCGGGGCGTCGGCCTGCATGGAGCCGTTCTTTCGCTCATCGTGGGATGCCTGACTCTCGCGTCTGCCGGATGTTTCTATTTTGCGGCCAAAAAACCTGCTCCCCCGGATTTTGCGGCTCAGCAACAGATGGCGGCCTACGCCGAACAGCAGGCGGCGCTTCGGCAAGGCGCGACCCTTCCCAAGGAGGAACTGCAGGAACAGTGCGATCAACTTGCCACCGCCACGCCCGGTGTCGAAGAGCTTCGAACCAACCACGGCTCGATCGAGAGCCGCCAATGGACGCTTATCGCAAATGGCTCCGCGCCGCGGTGGGCTTTCGTGAGGGCTAAAGACGGCCCGCCTGACGGCTGGGCGCCGAAGCCGGGGATCGCCAAGCTCGATTTCCAACCGCCCCTTGAGCCTGCTCTCACGGCGGGATCCAGCCACTTTCTCGCCTACGCTCCGGTCGAGTCCCACAGCCCCGACGACAGCCGGAAATCGGCGACCGTCAAAGACGTATTCGGCGCCGCGCAAGGCTACTTTACGTGGCGTGGACGGAAGTACAGCTACACTCTGACGTCCGAATTACCCTGCTTCCCTCGGCTACAATAAAAGTCGCGATGACTGAATCGCGAAAGCTGACGCGCGAATTTTACGCGCGCCCGGTCCTGCTCGTGGCGCGCGAATGCATCGGCAAAGTCCTCGTGCATCGCACTGCCGAGGGCGTGGCGGCCGGCCGAATCGTAGAGGCCGAGGCCTATCGCGGCCCGCTCGACCTTGCCGCCCATAGCGCGCGCGGCCTGACCCGGCGAACCGCCGCGATGTACGGGCCGCCGGGCTACGCATACGTATTTCTGCTCTACGGAATCAGTTGGGCGATGAACCTGGTGACTAGCGCGGATGGCGAACCGCACGCAGTACTGATTAGAGCGATCGAGCCGATACGAGGCATCGATTTGATGGCGCAGCGGCGGCGCAAACCGCCGGATTCCCGTGAACTGACTAATGGCCCCGGCAAATTGACTGATGCACTGGCTATTACCGGCGCCGACTACGGACGGGATTTGTGCGGCGGACGGCTGTATCTGGAAAGCTGCGAACTTCCGGTCGGACCAATCGGCCGGTCGCCAAGGATCAACGTCGATTACGCCGGCCATTGGGCATCAAGGCGATGGCGCTTCTATGAGCGCGGCAACCGTTACGTCTCGGTCGCGCCGCGCGATTAGCTCGCCGGAGCGTTCCGACCCGCGTCAGGCCGCGACACTACGATCACATTTTTGAACCTCGCCACGACGATCGGATACTCCCGGCGAATCTCGGCGAGCTCCGCGGGCGTCGCCGTTGGCGCAACGATCACTACTCGAGGCGCTTCGCTCTCGGTTCCGTGGAAAGGCATTCGAACTACTTGCACACTATCGCGCTGCGCCGCAGGCATGTAGTAGCTGGCCAGATAGTACCCGCGACAGGCGCCGACGCGCCGCTCCGAACCCGCTTTAGCCAGTGCTATCTCGCATGCATCGTGCCAGCGGTGGTCTGCCAGCCTCAGATCCGACGACACTCGCAGTATAGAGAGACTTACTATCGCGACGATCGCGACCGCACGATAATTCCGCGATGGCAGCGACTCAATCCCTATTGCAGTGAGTATAAACAGCGGAACGAAAGAGGATATCAGATAGCGCGTGACGAGCATCGGAGTAACCAGATATGATCCCGCGAACAGGACAACCGGCGGCAGCCCGATCCAGAGCAGGATCAACACAGCCTCATCTCGATGCGAACGCCACAGCCGAATTCCACCGGCGATCGCGAACAGCGCAAACAGCGGGAACGGCCAGCTGCCAAGTCCGCTCTCGAACGTGGCCAATGGCTCCCATGGCCCCGGCGGCTTGATCCAGTTGTAATCACCCCGCTTCACGCCCTCGACTCCATAGCGCAGACCGGCAAAGAAGGGCAGCAGCAACACCAGCCCTGCAACGACTGCTGCCGCCATCAGCCATGGTGCTGCGCCTGGTTTTCTTTCGTCACTTCGTGCGGCGGCAAGAAGCAGATAGATCAGCCACAGCGCCTCCGCCACCAGCACCAGCACCGCGGTAAAGTTGGTGGCTACCGCAATCGCTGAAAAAATTGCAAGACCAGCGTAGTTCGCCAGCCCCCCCAGTCGCCGTGCACGGAAAAGAAAAATGACCTGCGCGAGAATCCACGCCTGCATCATCGAATACATTCTCGCCTGGCGGGCGATTTCGACGGACGGAAGCCCGACCGCAAAAATCAGTGCGCACAACGCCGACACCATGCAGATGCCGCGCTGGTCGCGATCGTCCGAGCGTGTGCGCGTGACCGCCGACAGCACTTCAATCGCCAGGATGAACACCAGCACAATCGACAACGAGCCGATCAGCGCCGGCAGCGACCGCATCGCCGCCTCGCTTTCGCCGAAAACCCGCATCCATCCGTGTTGCGCAAGTTCGTAAATCGGGAACTTGCCCGAATCCAGCCGATGCTGTAGCCGCAACACGTCCGCCACGCTCCGCCCTGCCGACTCGGCCCATGAAAGCGACTCGTCAATCGACAGTTCGCGCGCGCCAAGGCGAAAAAACCGCAGTATCGTGCCCACCGCGACGGCCATCAGCAGTACTGCCCCAGCCTGTTCTCGCCAGCCGCCCGGCACAAAGTTGCGCTTCATTGATCTGTTGGATGCGCGATGGAACTCGACTCCGGGAAATTGCGCAGCGCTGCTGTTTCGCGGTCTACTATCCGTGATGCCGACGCTCGCGCGAAGCCGTTTCCCGCTCGCAATCATAACCGACTTCGGCTATCGCGACCATTATGCCGGTGCGATGAAGGGTGTCATCGCGTCGATCGCTCCTGGCGCAGCCGTAATCGACATCACTCACGGCATCCCCGCGCAATCCATCGTGGCCGGAGCGATCGCTTTGCGCGAGAGCTGGCGCTACTTTCCTCGGCGCACGGTTTTCCTTGCGGTTGTCGATCCGGGAGTCGGCACCGCGCGCGCGCCGATTGCGATCGAGACTCGCGCCGGCGCCCGCTTCGTCGGACCCGACAATGGCCTGCTTTGGCTCGCCGCAAACCAGGCCGGAATCAAGCGAATCGTGAAACTGACCTCGCCCCGCCATCGTCTTACCAACGTGAGTGCTACCTTCCATGGCCGCGACATCTTCGCGCCTGCCGCGTCGTATCTCTGGCGTGGCACCTCGATTTCCGCCCTTGGGCCCGCAATCCGCTCGATCGTGCAGCTCGATCTGCCGCGTCCGGTGGATTGGGCGCGCGAGTTGCGCGGTGAAGTGATCTATGTGGACGGCTTCGGCAATTTGGTGAGCAACATCGATCGCCAGACGGCCGAACAGTTCGGCTCTCGCTTTCGCCGCAAATCCCTTTCGGTTAGGATCAAACAGGGCGCGGCGATGCGACTGCTCGATGCTTATGGTGACGCGCCCAAAGGTGTTCCTCTCGCAACATTCGGAAGCTTCGGCCTGCTCGAAGTCGCGGTTCGCGATGGCAACGCTGCCGTGCACTTCGCCGCCGGACCTGGCTCATCGGTGTCGCTGGTCGCGGCCGCAGGCCGCATTTAATCATGGATGAAATAGTCACACACAAGGACGCGCCCACGGTCCTTACCGATATTCCGCGCTACACCGCTGCCGTGGAACCGGCCGATCGCGCGCTCGATCGCCCGCGAATCCCGCCGCTCAACGTCGCTCTGTTCTTGCTGACTCTGCTGACCACGACCACCGCCGGCGCGTACATGAATGGCGAGCAGGTCTCCTTCGCGCATCCGTTTCTCGCCGTTGCGGCGCTGCGCTCGGGACTCTCGTTCTCGCTTCCTCTGATGATGATTCTGTTCGCGCATGAGATGGGACACTACCTGACCTCGCGCTACCACGGCGTCGACGCCTCCCTGCCCTACTTCATCCCGGCGCCGCCGTCGTTCTTTATCATCGGGACCTTCGGCGCATTCATCCGCCAGCGCGAGCCCGCGCGCACTCGCCGCGTGATGTTCGACATTGGCGCCGCCGGCCCGTGGGCGGGCGTGATGCTCGCGATACCCGCCGTCATCATCGGCCTGTATCTTTCCGACGTGACTCCGCTGGACAAATCGGCTGGCGGTCTCGAGCTGGGCAACTCGCTCCTGTTCCTGGGTCTCTCGCGCCTGGTGCTGGGCGTCGATCCTTCGACAGTCAACATAAATCTCAATCCGATCGCATTCGCAGGATGGCTCGGGCTGTTCGTCACTACGCTGAACCTGCTGCCGGTCGGACAGCTCGACGGCGGCCATGTGATCTACGCGCTGTTCCCGCGCCGCCATCGCACGATCTCGGTGCTGTTCGTCATCTCGTGCGTGCTGATGGTACTGGTGCCGCTTGCGCTCGGGCTGACTTTCTGGGGCGGCTGGATGCTGTGGGCGATGCTGTCGGTCGCGCTCGGATTGGGACATCCGTCCACCATCGATCGCGACACCCCGCTGAACCCGGGCCGCGCTCTTGCGGCATGGCTTACCGTCGCGCTGTTCATCGTCACCTTCAGCCCGGTGCCTCTCGCCTTCGTGCCACCCGAGGCGCCTGTGCAGCCGCAGCAGGATGAACACTCTCAGGAAATAATCCATCACGCACCGCACTACGACGAGATGCTGCGCCGTCTCGGGCGCGCCCGAATCTGAGCGGCATTTGAACGATCTGGATCGAGGGGAACCGCATTGGGATTGACCGACGGCTCGAACAAACCGAATCCCGAGACCAGGTCCCGGCGTCCGAGCTGGGACAATTACTTCATGACGATCACGCGCGAGGTCGCCGAGCGTTCGACCTGCCTGCGCGCCAAGGTCGGCGCGGTAATCGTTCGCGACCGCAGCATCCTGGCGACCGGCTACAACGGCTCGCCGGCCGGATTGCCGCATTGCACCGAGGCCGGATGCCTCATCTACGAATCGCGCACGCCCGACGGAGAAATCGAGCAGAATTGCTATCGCACCATCCACGCCGAGATCAACGCGATCTCGCAAGCGGCTCGCAACGGCGCCGCCATTCGCGACGCCGACATCTACGTCACTCACACGCCATGCATCCATTGTCTCAAGGTGCTGATCAACACCGGCGTGCGCACCGTGTATTACGCGCGCCCGTACAAGCTCCACACCGTCGCCGAGCTACTCAAGCACGCCAGTATCAAGCTCGTCGAAGTCCCTGTCGAGGACCCCGCCCCAGGTGCCGCGTGACCTCGAGCAGCCCTGCCCCGGCAACCAAACCCGGTTGCGGAATCTGCGCGGTGATCGATCGGATCAAGGCCGGCAGCTTGCGCGATTTTATTGCGGAGCTGAAGAGCTGCCACGTGATCCTCGGCGATCAGCAACTCTATCGCGGCTATTGCGTGCTGCTCGCAAAGATCCACGCGACCGAACTTTACCTCATGCCCGCCGACTCCGCCCGCCTGCTGTTCGACGAGATGCGCCTGGTCGCGGACGCCATCGCCGCGGTCGTCAAGCCGTGGAAGATGAACTACGAATGCCTGGGCAATTCGGAGCCGCACGTGCATTGGCATCTGTTGCCACGCTATGAAACCGACGAAATGCGGCGCGGACCAATCTGGCTGCGCCCCGAATCCGAACGAAAGGTAATCCTTGACGAAAATGACCGCCGCGCGCTCATCGGATCGATCCGCAGCCAGCTTGCCGCCCGCTTTCACGACGCGCGCATCCCGCCCGGCTAGCAATCCAGCGGCGCCCGCGAAAACGAAATTTCCGCATGCCGCTCTCGCGCTCTCGTTGCTGGCGATCCTCATTTCGGGATGCAGGGCTCCGCTGCCCGATGCGGCCAGTCCCGCCGCGCAGCTCTATGCCCAGCGATGCGACAATTGCCACAGGCCGTACAATCCCCATGGACTGACGGCGGCGATGTGGAACATGCAGGTCACGGCGATGGAACCAAAGATTCAAGCCGCCGGGATGCCGCCGCTGACTTCCGACGAGCGCGAGTCGATCCTCGAATACCTCCAACGCAACGCCGGCACCCAATAGCTATGCCGCGCGATTGTTCAATCGTGAGCGCGAAAATCTTTCTTCTCGCCGCCGCCGTGGCGTCTCTGTTCGCCGCGGGATGCGCGAATCGATGTGACTATGCGCAGACCAAATGCCAGTACCAATGCAATCGCGACTACCAGGTATGCGAACTACATGGTAATGACGAATGGTACTGCCGAAATCAAATAGGTAGTTGCTGGTCGTCTTGCGACGCCGACCGCAGCAGTTGTCATTCGTGGCTGTGAGTATTGAATGACTACTGCGCTGCGGTCAGCGCTTCGACATCTGCAATCGACTTCGGCGCCGCCGCGGTCATCACTTCGTGGCCGTCTTCGGTCACCAGCACGTCGTCCTCGATTCGAATCCCCACTCCGCGAAAACTTTCGGGAACCTCATCGTCGTCGGGAGAGATGTACAATCCCGGCTCGACCGTAAGCACCATCCCGGGCTCGAGCACTCGCGACGCGCCGTCCACCCGGTACAGACCCACATCATGCACGTCCATGCCGAGCCAGTGACTCGTGCGATGCATGTAATACCGCTGATACGCGCCCTTCTCGATTATCTCCTCGGCCGATCCTTGCAGGATTCCGAGCTGAAGCATGCCGTCAACCAGCACGCGCAGAGCAGCTCCGTGCGGATCGTCGAAATGCGCGCCCGGTTTGATTGCGTCGATCGCCTTGAGCTGCGCGTCGAGCACGATCTCATAGAGGCTGCGCTGCAAGCCCGTGAAGCGCGCCCCAATCGGCGACGTGCGCGTGATATCCGCGGCATAAAAGTCGCACTCCGCACCCGCGTCGATCAGCAGCAGCTCGCCCGTGCGCATCTCGCGATCGTTGTTGATGTAATGCAACGTCGCCGCGTTGGGTCCCGACGCGACGATCGACGGATAGCTCGGACCCGTCGCCCCCTGCGAGCGAAATGCGTATTCGACCTCCGCCTCTATCTGCCACTCCTTCATCCCGCCGCGCGCCTTCATCATCGCGCGCTTGTGCGCGTCGGCCGAGATCGCCATCGCGCGCCGCATCGCCTCGAGCTCGGCCGGCTCCTTCTTCAGCCGCGCCTCGTGAATAATGTCGCGCGGATCGATAATCGACGACGGCCCGACCCCGATTCGCGGCCGCATCGTCTGCGCCCATCGAATCAGTTTCAGCACCCGCTCATCCATCTTCTCGTTCAGTCCGAGCCGGTAATGTACGCGTTCGCTCTTCTCCAGGTAGCGCGGCAAAATCTTTTCAAGTTCGTCGATGACGTAGGCCTTGTCCGCCCCGTACTCGACGATCGCGCCCTCGACTCCTGCGCGCCTGCCCGTCCAGGTCTCGCGCTCCTTGTCGCGCGGACGCACGAACATCACGAACTCGCCGTCCGGATGCCCCGGCGAAAGCACCGCCACCGATTCCGGCTCCGCGAATCCTGTCAGGTAGTAGAAGTCGCTGTCTTGCCGATAAACGAACTCGACATCGCCGGAGCGAACCGCCACCGGCATGCTCGGCATGATCGCGGTTGCGCCCGGCGCGATCGCCTCCATCATGCGCTTGCGCCGCGCGCGAAAATTGTCGCCGTTCCCGCTAACGCTCATCGCAATTCATTACGCCACGCGCTCTCCCCTCACGCCAGCCCCTCGGTGTGCGGTCGCGGCAATCCCGCTCGCGGCACTTCCATCTGCGTGGTTTCGTGTGGGTCTCGGAAACTCTGATTCCGCCCAGCCTAGTCCAGCGCGCCCTTCGCCCGCATCGCTTCGACTTCCGCCGCGCTGTAGCCGAGCAATCCCGTCATCACCTCATTAGTATGCTGCCCCAGCACCGGCGCCGCCGTCTTGACTTCGCACGGCGTCCCGCTCATCCGCCACGGGATTCCGCAATGCTGCCGTTTGCCGACTTCAGGATGCTCGCGATAGACAAAGTATTCGCGCTCCGTAAGATGCGGATCCTCTGAAACGTACTTGCTATCGGCGCAAGCTCCCGCCGCGACTCCAGCCGCTTGCAGAGCCGTCACGACATCTGCGACCTTCTGCTTCGCGGTCCACTCACTGACTATTGCTTCGAGTGCATCTTCGTTGCGCTTGCGCGCCGCCAGCGTCGCGAACTTCGAATCACCGGCCAGTTCGGGTTTGCCTATTGCACGCGCCAGCCGCGCCCATTGTGCGTCGTCCGCGCACACGATCGACACCCATTGATCGATCGTGACGTCCAGGATTTTCTCCGGCAGATCGAGGCACTTGAAAATCCCGTGCGGCGCCATCTGCGGATCGCGATTCCCAACTCGCTCCGGCTCGCGCCCGTTCATCGTGTACTCGAGAATCCCCTCCGCCAGCACGTCCATCGCGCATTCCCACTGGCTCATGTCGATATATTGTCCCTCGCCGGTTTTCGCGCGATGGAACAGCGCGCTTATCACCGCGAACGCGCCATGCACTCCCGCGTTGGGGTCCGCGTAGCTGAAACCGGCGTGCATCGGCGGAAATCCCTTATAGCCAGTCAGCGCCGACAGCCCCGACAACGGTACCTGCGCCGGCCCGTACGCCACGTACTGACTATACGGTCCCGTGTCGCCGTAGCCCGACAGAGTAATCATAACTGCATTCGGATTGACCTTCTTCACCGCTTCGTAGCCGAATCCCATCTTCTCGAGCACGCCCGCCGCGAAGTTGTTGATCACCACGTCGCTCTGCTTGACGAGCCGCCACGCCACTTCCTGCGCCTCGGGATGCTTCAGATTCAACGACAGCGATTTCTTGCCCTGGTTGTATTGATTGAAGTAGCCCGACTTGTTGATGCTGTCGAATACGCCGTCGGGCCACGGCGGCAGCATTCGCGTCACGCATGGCCGCGTCCTGGTCTCGATCCTGATCACTTCGGCGCCAAGATGAGCCAGTTGCAGGGTGCAGTACGGTCCCGCCCACACCCAGGTAAAATCACAAACTCGAATTCCCGACAGAGGAGGCTTTGCCATCGCTAAATCACACCCTTGCGCTTGAGTTCGTCGAGCCGCGCTTGCGAAAGCCTGAGCTGTATCCCGAATACTTCCGCATTATGCTGCCCCAGCGTCGGCGCCGGCCGCCGAATTTCCCACGGCGTGCGCGCGTACTTCAGCGGCGCGCCCGGATACCTGTGCGTACCCGCCACCGGCTGCGCGATCTCGACAAAAAATCCGCGCACCTTGAGATGCTCCGAGTTGAGCAGATCGCCCATCGTCGACACCGGCGCAAACGGCACCCGCTTGGCCTGCGCCTTGCGATACAAATCGAGCACCGTCTGCTGGCCGACCCATTCTTCAAGCAACGGTTTAAGCGCGTCCCAGTTCAGCGCGCGCACCAGCCGATCCTTGAAAATCTCCTCCTCGGCCCATGCGGGATTGCCCATGATCTCGACGAAGCTGCGCCACTGATGCTCCTCGATGCAGCACAGGTAGATATAACCGTCCTTGCACTGCATCGTCTCGACTGGCTGCAGCGGCTTCTGCCCCAGCCGCGTCCCGATCATCTTCATGTAGGGCCAGTACTCGAACGCCATCTCGGGGATCGACGCGACCGATTCCTGCACTGAGACCTCGACATGCTGCCCCGTGCCGTCGCGAAGCTGCGCGAATGCTGCCGCCATCGTCGCCGTCGCGCCATGCGCCCCGCCCTGGTATCCCGCCTGGTGTCCTGCGGTTTTCAGCGGTGGGAGCTCGGGATGCTCGGGGCCGCCGCCGTTGAGCACGCACACGCCGCCCGCGCACCAGATTGTCAAATCCTCGGCGCGGTAGTTGCGATACGGACCCGTCATTCCGAACGGCAGGATCGACGTCATGATCAACTTCGGATTCGCGCGGCGCATCCGCTCGTACGTAAGCCCGACGCGATCCATCTCGGGCGGCGTGACATTGTGAATCAGGATGTCGGCATCCGCGACCAGCTTCTCCAAAATCTCGAAGCCCTCGGGTTGCGTGATGTCGAGCGTGACACCGCGTTTGTTGGTGTTGAGATAGAGGAACAGTCCACTCTTCTCCGGATGCGCGACATCGCCGGGAAACGGCCCGCGCGTGCGCGCGCGATCCCCCGCGCCGGGCCGTTCGATCTTGACGACCTCTGCGCCCATGTCCGCCAGCAGCTTGCTGCAATACGGCGCCGATACCATTTCGCCCACTTCAACGATCCTTAAACTGGATAACGCTCCCGCCATCGATGCTCCGTTTATAAGAGATTGCTAAACTCTAGTCTGGAAAAACCTGCCGCAATGGCTTCACCTCGACGCGCTCGAACACGCCGCCGGTCGTGTATGGATCGCTATTCGCGAATGCGATCGCTTCAGCTTCGCTCTCCACATCCACGATGATAAGACTGCCGCTGCCGTCGGTGAACGGCCCCGCGATCTTCACCTTGCCGGCTCGATCGAGCGGCCGGAGATGGTCAAGATGAGCTGGCCTTAGCCGCGGCCGCAGCGCCGCGCCGTCGGGTCCGTCATGGCCGATAATCACGAACAGCATCGCATCGTCCTTCTGAAGAAAAAATACGCCGAAATGAGCCCGTGATAATTAGCATGGCAGGCCCTTGCCCCGAAAGATGAATAATCTTATTTTGCAATTTCCCCCGTCTGGATAACGCAGTAGTAAAAAAAGGGGGCAGAACCGCTCGCCGAATTTCGAGTTTTTTTTCAAATGAGGGGGCGCGTATCCATCGAGCGGCGCAAGCCGGGATACGCCGGGCCCGAGACCCGAGTGAACGGGCCGGGAGGAAAAAGAACGGATGGACGCACTTACGGTTCATCGCCTGCAGTTCGCGTTCACCGCGACGTTCCACTACCTGTTTCCCCAGCTCACGATGGGGCTCGCGCTGCTGCTGGTCATCCTGAAGACTCAAGCGCTCAGGACAGGCAAGGAGCACTACAACCGCGCCGCCCGGTTCTGGGGCCGGATCTTCGGGATCAATTTCGCGATGGGAGTGGTCACGGGGATCCCGATGGAGTTTCAGTTCGGGACCAACTGGGCGCTTTTTTCGCGCGCAAGCGGCGGGGTCATCGGTCAGACGCTCGGGATGGAGGGGATGTTTTCGTTTTTCCTTGAATCAAGCTTTCTTGGCGCCTTCCTGTTCGGGGAAAGGCGCCTTGGGCCCCGCCTGCACTGGCTCAGCGCCTTCCTGGTGTTCCTCGGCGCATGGCTTTCCGGCTTCTTCATCGTCGCGACCAACGGCTGGATGCAGCATCCGGTAGGCTACCAGCTCTTGCCCGACGGCAGCTTCGCGCTGGCGAGCTTCTGGGCGTTGGTCCTGAATCAATGGGCCTGGTGGCAGTATATGCACACCATGACCGCCTCGGTGGTAACGGCCAGCGTGGTGATGGCGGCGCTCGGCGCCTTCTACCTGCTTACCCGCCAGCACCTCGAGTACGGACGGATGTTCGTCGCAATGGGGGTGACGGCGGGGCTGGTAGCCTCCTGCCTGGTGATTTTCCCGACCGGAGACGCCCAGGGCAGGAACATCGCCTATGACCAGCCGGCCACGCTGGCGGCGATGGAGGGACTGTTCACCAACCAACGCGGCGCACCGATCATGCTGGTAGGGCAGCCCAACATGAGCAAGAAAACGCTCGACAATCCCATCTACGTGCCGCGCCTCCTGAGCTTTCTTACCTACCGGCGATGGAAGGCCGAGGTGAAAGGGCTCGACGCCTTTCCCGAGGACCGCTGGTCCGACAACATCCCGCTGCTCTACTTCGCCTACCACATCATGGCGGGCCTCGGCACAATCTTCGTCGCGGTGCTCGCGGTTGCGGCCTACATGCTCTGGCGCGGGCGGCTTTACGACATGCGCCTGATGCTGTGGGCGCTGATGCTGCTCGCGCCGTTTCCCTATATTGCGACGACCGCTGGATGGTTAACCGCGGAGGTCGGCCGCCAGCCTTGGGCGGTCTTCGGGCTGATGCGGACGGCCGTCGGCAGCTCGGTCGAGGTTTCCGCGGGCAACGCGATGTTCACTCTGATCGGCTTTGCCGGGATGTACAGCCTGCTCTCGGTGCTGTTCCTGTTTCTGGTCTACTTCGAAGTGCAGCGGGGACCCGAGGCAGCGGACGAGACCCATGAGGCCGGCGGGTCCGCGCCTGCGGCCGATTGAAGGAGGCGCATACGGAAACGCTCTGGTTCTGCCTGGTGGCGATAATGATCGCCGGGTACGCCGTGCTCGACGGGTTCGATCTCGGCGCCGGCATCGTCCATCTCTTCGTCGCGCGCTCCGAGGCCGAACGTCGTTCAGTGCTGGCCTCGGTGGGTCCCGTATGGGACGGCAACGAAGTGTGGCTGCTGGCCGGCGGCGGCCTCCTGTTTTTCGCCTTTCCCGCGGTTTATGCCGCGGGTTTCCAGGGATTTTATCTGCCGCTCATAATCGTGCTCTGGCTTCTCATTCTGCGCGGCGTCGCGATCGAGTTCCGCAACAAGGTCCCGAGCCTGGTGTGGTATCCCTTCTGGGACGTGGTGTTCGCCGGCGCAAGCGCGCTGCTCGCGATCTTCTTCGGCGCCGCGATCGGCAACATCGTGCGCGGCGTTCCGCTTGACCGCTCGGGCTTCTTCTTCCTGCCGCTGTGGGCCAACCTGCGTCTGATGCCGACGGCCGGGATCCTCGACTGGTTCACGATAATCGTCGCACTCGGCAGCCTCGCGGCGCTGACCGTGCATGGAGCGCTATGGGTCGCGATGAAGACCGCGGATGCGGTCGCGGCGCGCGCCCGCAAAGCCGCCGAGGTGGTGTGGTGGGCGGTGCTGGTCATCACCGCGCTCCTGGTGATCATCGTTCCCCTGGTCCAGCCGCACGTCGGCCACCGCTTCCAGGACGCTCCTTGGGGACTCGTCTTTCCGCTCGCCGCGGCAACCGGGATGTTCGGGATGAAGCTGTTGAACGGCGCCGGGCGCGCGATGGGGGCGTTCCTCGCCTCCTGCCTGTACATCGTCGGGGTGCTCACCAGCGCGGCGTTCGGCCTCTATCCGTACCTTTTGCCGTCGAGCACCGATGCGGCCGCGGGGCTTGCGGTTTACAACAGCGCCGCCGCGACCTACGGCCTCAGCGTCGGCCTTTGCTGGTTCATCCCTGCCATGGCGCTGGTCGCGGTCTATTTCATGTTCGTGTACCGCCGTATGGTGTAGGCGCCGGAGAGAAAATCCCTCAGTGAAGCAGCCATAGACGGATGCGCGGGAGTAAAAATCCGCGATCAGACCTTCGCCTGGCGAGAGAGGCTTATTTTTCGAATAGCGACCGCTGGCTAGGAGCTGGATCAAGCCTGGGTTTGGGTCCGCTAGACCGCGCTTCTACGGCCTCACTGCGTTGGCCAGTTCCTAGCCTTCGTTCGAGTTGGTCGATGAAGGGAACTTGGCCCTTAAGGATCTTGCGCCGCGCAGCATCTGTCGCGAACCAGGCAGCTCTATCTACCTCGGGAAACTGCTGAGTGATTCCCGAGCGGGGCGGCCATTCCATAGAAAACAGGTTGCTCTTTATCGAAGCAGGATCTAGGTCTCCCCGCACGAGCCAAACGTAGATGGTCTTGCCGCTCGGTTGCTTGACAGGATCTAGAGGCTCATAGTCCCCTGTCATTGCCACGCCTGTCTCTTCTTCAAATTCTCGTCTTGCGGCTTCCAACGGATTCTCACCTTCAGAGAACTCTCCCTTGGGAATCGACCACGCCCCCTCATCCTTCTTCGTCCAGAAAGGTCCCCCAGGATGCACGAGAAGGACCTCCAGGTGTCCCGCGCCTTGGCGGTAAACTAACAAACCAGCGCTCTTCTTGTGCATCGTACTACGCGACTCCTCAAGCGCCAGAAGAGGTTTCACGCTCGCACCGCCCGATCAACCGCCTGTTCCCCCTTACCTGTTCTAACAGGGCGAAGCCCGCATCTTCTTTTTTATCACCGAGGAAGCGCGAAACCCACGGTGGGTTTCGCATTCTTCAAAGGCTACAATAAAGTTTCTTCCCTTCCCCTCCTACACCTGATCCTTGTCCAGCGACGAGCTCCACTTGCGCGACGTGCGCCCTTCCCAGCCCCGCTTGTGATACGCGTAGCCCACGATCAGCGGCACCGCGATCGTCGCCTCGCAATACACCATCTGCTCGTAGGTCGTATCGACCTTGCCCCAGCTGCTCGCCTCTTTGAGCGTGCTGCCCGAGAGCGCGCCGTCGCGCACGTCGGCCACCGTGATCTGAACCGCATACTTATGCATCGGCACCTCATGCCCCAGCACTTCGGCTGCGACCACGATATCCTGCGCGAAATTCTTCGGCACTCCGCCGCCAATCATGAACAGCCCGGTGGTTTGGTTCTTCACCTTGAGCCGCGTCAACTCGTAAAAATCCTTGGCGCTGTCAAGCGAGACCTTGGGTTTTCCGTGCCGCGCCGCCTGATGCGCCACCAGCCCGAATCCCGCCGAGCAGTCGCTGAAGGCAGGACAGAAAATCGGCACCTCTTCGCGATACGCCTCGAGCACGATACTGGCGCCGGTCTTCGCGCCCGTCTCGGCCAGGTACTTGCCCATCTCGGCGACAAATTCGCGCGACGAATACGGCCGCGGCTCCAGGCGGTCGGCGATTTTCTGGGTCGTCTCGTCGCACATGCGCAGTTCGTCTTCGTCTATCAGCGTGTCGTAGATGCGATCGATATGCAGTCCGCGCAGCTTGTCGTCGTCGAGCCCGTACTTGAAGCGGTCCTCGGCCATCCAATGCTTGAAACCGAGCGCCTCGAAAAAATCCTGATCGACGATGTTCGCGCCGCTGCCCACGATCGCATCGACCATGTGATTGCGAATCATGTCGGTGAACACCCGCTTGAGTCCGGCGCTGATCAGCGAACCTGCCAGGCACAGGATTATGCCGCAGTCGCGATCGCGCAGCATCCGATCGTAAATCGTCGCCGCGCGATGCAGATCGCGCGCGCTGTATGCCATTTGGCCCATCGCCTCGACAATCGGCACCACGCTTTCGCGCGTGATATCGATGTGTTCGATCGGCCGTTTAAGAAGTTCCGACTTGATGCTCATGGTTACGCCCCGTGATGTGCCGAATTCTTGGCCGATAGTACGCAACCGCCAGGTTGTACGCTACTTCAGCGGACCGATTCCGCCCAGCCCCGTCCAGTAGAGCATGAAATTCAGCGTTCCGAGCGCGATCAAAAACGCAAACGCCAGGACATCCACGCCTTTCACCGGGTACTCGATAAACGTGGTCGGCTCGTGGCTGAATCCGAAGCCGCGCGCTTCCAGAGCCATCGCCATGTTGTTGGCCTTGCGCAGCGCGCCCATAAAAACCGGAATCACTACCGGCACGTAGCGCCGCACGCGCTCGATCGGCCCACCCTGGTTGAAATCGTAGCCGCGCAGCCGCTGCGCATCGACGATCGTCACGGCCGAGTCGATAAACAGCGGCACCAGCCGAAATGAAAGCGAGATCGCAAAACTGACGCGATACGGCACCCGCATTCGTTGCAATCCGTAGGTGAACTCC
Organism: Binataceae bacterium (SeqCode); assembly: GCA_963803045.1. Classification (GTDB taxonomy): domain Bacteria; phylum Desulfobacterota; class Binatia; order Binatales; family Binataceae; genus Binatus. The sequence goes on from CAWDLC010000011.1 coordinate 140,313, forward strand.
TCAATCTTGGTGGTCGAAAGAAACAGCACCGACGCTGCCAGCAGCTCCGCGAGCTTGATGCCGCGCCCGAAGCCAAATACCAGCGACAACCTGCTGACGTGAAAAATCGGCACGTTCACCAGCACCGGTCCGCGCCGGTAGAAAACCATCCACGCGATTGTCGTGGTAAAAACCAGAATTGCGAACAACCATCGCAGGCGATGGAAGTTCGGCCACGAATCGGTAAGCTGCGCGATCCACAGCATGACCAATCCGACCGGCACGAGCGCGATCGGATTGTCCACCCAGTACACCGACCAGAACATGACGAAGAGCGCGAACACCTTGACGGAGGGATGCAGCCGATGAACGAACGTGCCGCGATCGATGTAGAGATAAATCGGCATCAGGCGCGCCCCTTGACCCACGCGACGAATTCGTCAGCCGTCAGCGCCAACGTCCCGAAGCGGCGGCTCAACTCGGTGATCTCCGGCGCCCGGAATGACGACGACCGCAGCAGTTCGTCCTGCATGAAAAACTCGCGCACGCCGCCATCGAAAATCTTGGCGCCTTTGCGCAGCAGCACGACGCGCCGCGCATACTCCGCGACCAGCCACGGCGTATGCGTGATGATCATGATCGCGATTCCGGCGCGGTTGAGGCCCCGCACCAGCGCCATCATCCGAACTTGTTCGCGATGGTCCAGGCCGGTGGTCGGTTCGTCGAGAATCAACATCCGCGGCCTGAGCACGAGCACGCTCGCAACCGCCAGGCGCTGGCGCTCGCCCTTGCTGAGCAGGAACGGGTCGCTCTGGCGCTCGTTCTGAAGGCCGACCGCCTCGAAGAGCTTCGTCACACCGACGCCGAATCTCGTCATCCGCCAAGCCGAAGTTGCGCGGGCCGAACGCGACTTCCTCTTGCACCGTGGCGGCGAAAATCTGATGGTCTGGATTCTGGAAAACGTACGCCACCTCGCGCGCCGACTCGGCCGGCCGCATCTGCGCGCGGTCCTTGCCTTCGATCGTCACGCGGCCCGTGGCCGGCTGGAGCAGACCGACGATTTGCTTGGCCAAAGTGGTTTTGCCGGAGCCGTTCTGCCCGACTATCGCGATGAAGTCGGCGGCTTCGACTCTGAGATCGATCGAATTGAGCACGCGCGGCCCGCCCGCATAGCTGAAGCTCACATCCTCGATTGCCATAAATGCGGAGCCGATCGGGGCGTTCTCGGCAGTCGCCGGGGGTTCGGGTGCGCGGGAACCGGCGAGGTTGCCAACCGAAGTTGCGGCCAGACGCGGGTGAACCCGTACGATCGCGTCGTAAGCCTGCTCGACGCTTTCCGCTTGTGCGTCGATTCCGAGCAATTTGAGTGCGTGGCCCAGTCCGGGCGCACGCACGCCGCATTCCATGAGCAGGTCGGTGCGCGCGAACACCTCGGAAGGCGGACCGTCGGCGGCGATTTCCCCCTCGCGCAATACCATTATCCGATCGGCGGCGCGCAGTTCCTCGGACTCGTGCTCGATTACGATCAGGCTCAAGCCTTGCGCGCGCAGCCGGGCTATCAACTCGAAGACTTCCGCCCTGCCCTCGGGATCGAGATCGGTGGTCGGCTCGTCGAGCACTATAACCGACGGCCGCAACGCCAGCACCGACGCGATCGCAAGGCGCTGCTTCTCGCCGCCCGACAGCGACATCGGATCGCGATGCTCAAAGCCGCGCAGCCCGACGGCCTCCAGCGCGGGAATGATTCGCCGATCCATCTCCGCGCGGTCCATGCCGACCTGTTCCATTGCGAACGCGACTTCGTGCGCGACGTTGGTCGAAAACAATTGCGACTCGAAATCCTGGAAGACCATGCCCACTTTCGGCGCGACGTCGCAGACGCGAAGATGCTCGAGCGGCTCGCCTGCAATACGGATCGTGCCGCGAAAATCGCCGTCCTCGAACTCCGGGATGATGCGATTGAGGCATTTCGCGAGCGTGGACTTGCCCGCGCCCGACGCGCCCATCACGCCGATCATCTCACCGGCGGACTGCACGAAGCTGACCGCTCGAAGGGCAGGACGGTCGGCGCCGTGGTAGGTGAACGTGACTCCCTGGACCCAAACTGCGTGCGGGCTGGGAGTCGCTGAAAAAATTTGCGCGTCGGTTTTCACATCATGGCCAGGCCCGCGAACGCCAACAGGAGAAACGGGGCGACGATTATTGCGACCGGCTTATCGTACGGGGCGACAATCATCCACGCCGGCAGGAATTTTGGCGCCCAATACCCGGTCGAAAGCAAATTTCCAGAAATCCAGGCGCCGCTCTCGCCCGCTATCAGCAGCGCGAAACCGCAGGCTCGAATTCCCACCGGCTTCAGTTTCACCTCAGGCATCACGTCCGTGTAAAGCATCCGGCCCTTCTTGACCCGCGGATAGACAGCCGCGAGGATGAACGGCGAGAGGACGAGCGCCGACGTCATATTGTTGAAGATGATCACGTTGCCGAGCATCGCGAACGGCCTGATGACGAGCACGTTGTCAGCCCATCCGACCAGGTCGGCGCACAGCACGCTCGCGACAAGGCACGCGATGACATACTTGAGAATTCCAAGCGGCGAGCGGCTGATAGGACTTTGGCCGCGGCCGATCAATTCCCAGACTTTGTACGGAATCCACCCGTAGGCCAGGTTCGCGAGGAATCCGGCGACGTCGCCCGGCGAGACTCCGCCGAAAAAATCGCCAATCATATTGCCGATCGCGGAACCCCAGGCGGCCGCGGGACCGAACAGGAACGAACAGACGACGGGAATCGCGTTGGCGGGGCGAAGTTCGGTGACGCCGGGAATCAGCGGGACAACCTTGAACGGCACCAGCACTGCTGCGTACAGTGCCGCCGAGATCGCGCATAGCACGACCATCCGCGTGTTGCGCCACATCAGGCGAAGATCGCTCATCGCGACACGTACGATACGATGCGCACGCGGCGCGTGCCTGCTATACGATTGAAATGATCGACAGCCACGTTCATCTCGACGCTGACCAGTACCGCGACCCCTCTGGCGCAATCAAGCGGATCCGTGAAATCTGCGTTACCAGTGGATACAATACCGTCGATATGCCGATCTACGAATATCGTTGCGAGAAGTGCCGACGGATCACCAGCGTATTAACAACGCGCGTCACTGAAAGAGTTAACGCGGTTTGCGCGCATTGCGGCGCGAAAAAAATGCGCCGCCTGATGTCGCGCTTCGCGATGCCGCGCAGCGAGGAATCGCGAATGGAGTCGCTCGCCGATCCGTCGAAGATGGGCGGCATCGACGAGAACGATCCCAAGAGCGTCGCGCGGATGATGAAGCGGATGGGCCAGGAGATGGGCGACGAGTTCAACGGACCGGAGTTCGACGAAGCGGTCGAGGAGTCGAAGGCGGCGGTGATTTGGGCGATGATGGGTCCGGCGACGACGATGTTTAGCACGCGGTTGAAGCGCCCGACCCAGAGCTAGTCTGCTTCGAGCATCACGATCGCCGCCGCTGCCATCCCTTCGCCACGGCCAAGCGCGCCGATTCCCTCGGGGCTCGAGGCTTTCACGTTGACGCGCGATTGATCCGCGCCGAGTGCGGCGGCGAGCCGCTCGCGCATCGCATCGAGATACGGCCCCAGCTTCGGCTTCTCGGCGAAAATCGTGAGATCGGCGTTGCCCAGCCGCCATCCGCGATCGCCGGCGAGCTTCCAGACGGCCCCGAGCAGCGCGATCGAGTCGGCGTCTTTGTAGCGCGGATCGCTGTCGGGAAAATGCCGGCCAAGGTCGCCCGCGCCGATCGCACCGAGGATCGCGTTGGCGAGCGCATGCGCCGCAACGTCGGCGTCCGAATGGCCGCCGAGTCCCTTGTCGTGCTTGATTTCGACCCCGCCGAGCACGAGCCGCCGGCCCGCTTCGAGCGGATGAAAATCGAATCCGTTGCCTACGCGATAACGCGTCGCCATTGCTCCAACCCTCGCGCGGGGACGAGTCCTACGAGCGCATCATTTGCGCTGCGCCCGAATGCGTTGACAATCGCTATTTCAGCCGCCAAGCTTTTCCCATCGCCCGTCAGGAGGATCACTCGCGATGCCCGCATTTGCCAAGAACCCGAAATTCATCATCGGCACGATCGTAGTCCTGTGGGTGGCGTACGTCATTTACGCAAACTTTCAGATCGAGATGGTCACCTTCTACCTGCTGCCCTTCAACATCCTAAAGCTACAGCTCAGGCTCTCGGCGGTGCTGATCGGCGCCGCGATTTTCGGCGCCGTCGCGACGATCGTGATTCAGTGGCTATGGCGGCGACCCTCGAACAGTTCATCGGCCGCAGCCGCGCCCGCATCGCCTTCAGGCCCCAGCAGCAGCACGGTCGCCTGAGCGCCGGCCTTCAACAGCGTTTCAGTTGACGGACCGACGAGCAAACCGTCAGCGCGCGAGAGCGAGCTCAAAATCCCCGAGTGCTGGCTGCCGGCGGCAGTTGCGAGCCAACCATCCGCGCCGCGTTCGAGTTTGACTCGCACAAACTCGGTGAGGCCCCTGGCGACCTTGATATCGACGGCGCATCGCGCCTGGATGCGCGGCAGACCGACGCGCCGCATCCCACTCATCTTGAGGATCGCGGGGCGCGCGTACAGGTAGAAGCAAACGAGAGTAGATACGGGATTACCCGGCAGGCCGAATATCGGGCGGTAGCCGACAGTGCCGAACTTGAGCGGACGCCCCGGTTTTTGCGCGACGCCGTGAAAAAGGTGGCGCATCCCGAGTTCGTCCAGCGCGCCTGTCACGTAATCGAACTGGCCCACCGAGACGCCGCCGGTCGATAGCACCGCGTCGAACGTCATCGCCTCGGCCAGCCGCTCGCGAATCTCGCGCGCGTCGTCGCGCGCCACTTTGAGGATGATGGCCTCGGCACCGGCTTCGCGAATCGCGCCGGCAAGCGCGTAGGCGCTGGAATTGACGACCTGCGCACCGGTGGCGTGCTCGTCCACATCTACCAGTTCATCGCCGGTTGCAACGATCGCGACGCGCGGGCGGCGAATGACTTCGATCATCGCGCGATTCACCGCCGCCAGCATCCCGAGGTCCGCCGGCTTAAGCGTCTTGCCCGCGGACATCACGAGTTCGCCGAGGCGCAAATCCTCGCCGCGCGGCCGGATGGAAGCGCCTTTCTTCGCGGGGACGAGAAACTCGACCACAATCCCGCTGCCGCGCGTCCGTTCGACCGGGACGATCGCGTCTGCGCCCTCAGCGATCGGCGCGCCGGTCATCGTGCGAACCGCCTCGCCAGCGCTCACGCGGCGGGTCGGCATCCTGCCGGCACCCACGGTCTCGACGACGGTCAGCTTGACCGGGCTCGCCTCCGACGCCTTGGCCAGATCGGCGGCGCGCACTGCGTAGCCGTCCATCGCGGAGTTGTCGAAGCCAGGGATATCGCGCGGCGAGCTGATATCCTCGGCGAGCACGCGGCCAACGGCCTCGACGAGTGGAATCCGCTCGACGCCGAGCGGAGCTACGTTTTCGAGTACGATTTGCAGGGCCTCGTCGACGCTAATCATAAGGGAAAAAAGGATACGCCGCTTCGGGTCACGAATGAACCGACGACCGGCCAATGCCGCCGGTCTAGAGCAAGGAGCGAAAAGAGACTGAAAGGGCTAGAATTCGACGCGCTCCGCGCTGGCGCGGGCATCCATGGGAAGGCGGACGCTGTACGACCGCTCGTAGGGAGGAACGACGTCGCGCAGCAAGGCGGGGTTGAGCTCGTGCAGGCGCTTGAGGGTCGTTCCATGATTGAGCGCGACCCGGCTCAGAGGAGTGCCGCCGCGAACCGGCAGCATCTGATACACCGGCGGATCGTCGAGCTTGATGGGCGTGATTCCGTAGCTATCCGCATGACGCGCGATATACGCGACGGCCATAAAACGTCCCAGCAGCCCACGGGTCCGCCGCGGCAACCGATTGCCGAACTTTTCGATGTTGGGGCCGCGCAACGACCAATAACGATCAATCGCCTTATCGCCGTTGTTCCACGCGACCAGGGTCATCGGCCAATCATCGCCGGCTTCGTCGTGCAGGGTAGCCAGATACTCGGCCGCCGCCTTGGTGGACATTACGGGGTCGCGCCGCTCATCGACGTACCTGTCAATATGGAGACCGAAGCGCTTGGCGGTGTTGGTATTGAACTGCCACGGACCCTTGCCGCGCCTGGAAAATTCGCTTTCGGCGAAAGCCAAGTACACCAAGTCGTCGGGAAGACCATAGCTTCTCAGTACCCGGACCATATCAGGCAGGTATGGGTGGCCACGGTCGAAGGTATCTTGCAGATGGTCGGGAGAACTCAGAAAATCCGACACATAGCGGCGAGCGGCCTGATTAAGGAGAATCGGGAACGGCGGAACCGCCTGAGGCAGCGGAAGCACATACGGCGACGCAATCGGCTGGGCGCCGGCTTCCGCAGGAGTCTCGAGCTCAAAGCCGGTGCTTTGTCCGACCAGGCTCGGAGGCGGAGCGAACACCGCCGGATCCTCGGGCCCGCCTGGTTCTTGGGCGAGTGCACGAGTGGACACCCATCCGGCCACAACCAAGGCCGCCGTCAGGGCAACAAACACTCGATATATAGATTTCGTCCTAAGCATTCTCCCCCAAGAAGATTGACTCCCACCGTAACTGACCGATACGAGCAGGATCAACCGATCGGCAGTGGATAAAACATTAAAAAGTCTAATCTTCGATAGTAGCCACATAAGTGCTAGGGAAAATGATCAATGAAATGTAAGATTATTAGTCGGACGCAACACTGGCAAATGCACATGAATCTTGGTGCTGGAACAACGGGAATATTGGCTGCCGTCAAGTTTGAATGGATCGGGTTCTTTGTGTTTACCGTTGATGAACGGAATTGGTCCTTTGGCGACTGACTGGGGGTAAATTTGAGTCTCTGGCACGACATTATCGATAGCCTGACCGATGCGATCATCGTGCTTTCGCCCGCGATGGAACTCCAAGTGGTCAATCCGGCGGCAGAGACGATGCTTGGGGTTTCCCAAGTGAGCGCCGCGACGGTGGCCGATCTCATGCGCCAGAACGGCTGGTTGGGCCGCATGGTGAGTGCGTGCCTGGACAGCGGTCAAGACATGGGTGACATGGAGGCGGTCCTGATGGCGGGGCCTCGGGAACTGACGATTCGCGCCGAAGTATCCCCCCTGCTGAACGCCGAGGGACGGCTCGCCGGGGTTATTATCCTGCTTCATGACCTGTCTCACGAAAAAGGCGCCGCCGAGGCAGCGACCACCGGCGACTTCAGCCTGCAACTATCGCCGGCCGGTCTGGCCCATGAGGTCAAGAACCCGCTGACGGGCATCAAGGGCGCCGCCGAACTGATGGCCGGGATGTTTCCCGATGACGGACGCGCGCAGCAGTACTGCAGCGTGATTCTCGATGGCGTCAATCGGATCGCTTCGCTCGTCGAGCAAGTGCTGATGGTCAGCGGGCCGGAGCGCCTGGCGCAGGAGCCGGTCAACATACACATGGTGCTGCACCAGGCGATGAGGATGGCGGGGTTGTTCCCGCAGCCGCCCGACGGTGTCGTGGTGCTCCAGGATTTTGATCCCAGCCTGCCGGACGTGGTTGGCGACGCGGGCGCATTGGAACGAACGTTCCTGAATTTGATCAAGAACGCGGTGGAGGCGATCGGTTCGTCGGGCACGATTCGCCTGCATACGCGAATCGAACGGGAGTTCACAATGACGGCCGAGGGGCGCCGGCGCCAGTTCCTGCGGGTCGAGGTGAGCGACACCGGCGTCGGCATCCCCGAGGATCAGCTCGCGCAGTTGTTTACGCCGTTCTTCACCACCAAGCCGGCAGGAACCGGCCTGGGGCTGGTGCTATGTCAGCGAATTATCGCGCTTCACGGCGGCAGGCTATGGGCGCAGCGCGGCGGCGTCGGCTGGGTCAAGGGCGCGAGCGCATCCAGTGATGGGATGACGTTCAAGGTGACGCTGCCGATAATGCCCCCGGAAAAACGCCCGCAATGAGAAATCCGGCCCCTTCGCACCACATTGCTAAGGTGGTCGGGGTTTTGACGGCATCGGCTCGCATCGGATCGTATCGGAAACAGCGGGGGTTTCCCAAATCGGGAAGCCCTCGCGTCGTCTCGGATTTGCTCGGCTCAGAAACTCTAGAGACACTTTTTCGGACGAGTGAGGCGACCGTTTCTGTCCGCCATTTGTCGGTCGTGCGGCAGTTTGCTAACTCAAGGGTGTGAACCCCCTCCACGTCGCCGCACTCGCGCTTGTGGGCTGGTATCTGATCAGGCCGCCACCGTTGGCATCGAATGCGAACAAACCCGATCTGACCGCCGCGCTTTCAAAATGGACCGTATACGACAAAGCTCAAACGGCCACAGCGTGCGAGAGGAAAAGAAGGTTGGGAGTTATGCTTGCGCACGATCCGGATTTCAAAGAGTACGGCGAAGCTGTTGCCCGTCAGAAAGGCAATGCGTGGAGCATTGAGAAAGTGCGGGAGTTTATCGATCCGTCAAAGTGCATCGCCAGCGACGATCCGCGCCTCAAGGAAAAGTAGGGCGGAACCGATGGGCCTTTTGATCGCAACCTGGGTTCTCGCAGGTGCCGCGATGATTGGAATCGTCTATCAAGTTCGCGAGACGAAGCGGAGCAGGAGCGCCGAGGCATTGGCGAAGTACAGAGACATTTGGGAATCGGAATCAATGCGAAAGCGGCGGCGGCGGCTAGCGTCGGCACTCTTAGAGGACATGACCGTCGAGACGATTCCAGCCGCTGTTATCGAGGACATAGCGAACTTCTTTGAAGACGTGGCAACCGCTTACCGGGAGAGATATCTGAGCCTCTACTCGGTCTATTCGATGTTTCACGACGACTCCGTTCACTATTGGTTCGCAATTGGAAGCGCGTACGCGCGTGAATTGCGCGACGATCCGAAGGTTTCTCAGGAATACCGAGACTTTGAGTTGATGGTCCGAGATCTCCAAGGCATGGAACGCAAGAAGACTGGGAGCGCACCCGAGCCCGATGCGCAAGACCTTCGAAAGTATCTAGAAGTCGAAGCGCAACTCGATGAACCGATCCGGTTGAAGTCTGGAAAGGTGATATAGAAACCGCCGGCGCTACTTTGCTCCATCACTGAACCGCCGCCGCCCTCTCGCGCGCCATCTCGCCGTGACCGACGCATCGCGCCCCGAATCCTTGCCGAGCACCAGATAGCTGAACTGGTGTTCTCGAAATCATCGCAAATCTGCACGGATTATCCGGCGCGCTGTGTCTGCGAAGCGTTGCCCAGAAACCGGCCTTCCGGGGTGAACTTTTCAGCCTTACGCCGGAGCGCCCGCCGTGCTATCCGATCACGTTATGGTCAACAGCCAGGATGCTGCACGCCCTCTCGCTCAAAAAGCCGCGCGGCGACTCACCACCAGCCACAACGACCCTTGCGTTTCCCGCAAAAATAAATTTGACGGAACGAAGCTAGCCCTAGAGAGCAGCCGTCCCAAAACCACAAGGGATTGTGCATTTCCCCCTTTTCCCGGCCGATCGACCCGGTCAAGATTGCGCCGCCTCCACTCGCAACAGCGGCGCAATGCGTAGATTTTGGGCGACCCTCAGCACCATTGGCGATAAGATCCAACTTACTGTTACGATTGTAACCCGTGAGCACGACGACCATGGGCGCTAGCGCATCGAACCAAAACTTCGCCGAACGTCTGAAGGAGCCCGGCACCGGCGCGGCGATTCTGATCGCCGACGACGATCCCGCAATTCGCCTCGTATTGCGCCATCGCCTCGAAGCCGACGGCCATCGCGTCGAAGAAGCGATTGACAGCCCGGCTGCGCTTGCGGCGCTGCGCAGCAACCGATTCGACGTTGCATTGCTCGACATCATCATGCCGGGCAACGGCGGACTCGACGTATTGTCGGCGGCGCACGCCGACACCGTCCGCACGCTGATCATAGTGATCACCGCGGCGAGCACGATGAACAACGCCGTCGAGGCGATGAAGCGCGGCGCTCACGATTACCTGACCAAGCCGTTCGCCAACTCGATCTGGTCGCGGCGGCCGTGAAGCGCGCGGTGGAAGTCGGCGCGCAGGCCGCGCGATCTGAACCGGCTGAAAGACGAGGTGAATCGCCAGCTGGTCGGTGGCGAGATAATCGGCCGCAGCGCTGCGATGCAGGAGGTTTACAAGCTGATCGGGCGTGCGTCACCAATGACGCGACCGTTTTGCTCAGCGGCGAGAGCGGCACCGGCAAGGAGCTGGTGGCGCGCGCGATCCATTTCAAATCGCGCGCGCTGGCGCTCGCCGTTCGTCGCCGTCAACTGCTCCGCCATCCCGCACGGCCTGCTCGAGAGTCGAACTGTTCGGGCACGAACGCGGCGCCTTCACCGGTGCGTACCGAGCGGCGCGCCGGCAAATTCGAGATGGCCGACAAGCGGCACAATCTTCCTCGACGAAATCGGCGACCTGCCGATCGAATTGCAGCCCAAGCTGCTGCGCGTGCTGCAGGAGCGGGAGTTCAACCGGGTCGGCAGCGTCGAGACGCTCAAGGTCAAGGCGCGCGTAATCGCCGCAACCAACCAGAACCTCGAGAGCCTGGTTGCCGCGCGCAAATTCCGCGAGGACCTGTACTTTCGGCTGCGGGTGATTCCGATTCAGATGCCGGCGCTGCGCGAGCGGCGCGAAGATATTGCGGAGCTGACCGATTATTTCGTCTCCAAGGCGGCCCAGCAGATGGGCGCGCGAGCCACCACCATCAGCCCCGAAGCGCGGATCAAACTGGAGTCCGCCGATTGGCCGGGTAACGTGCGCGAACTCGAAAATACCGTGATGCGCGCTGCGCTGCTCGCGCCGGGCACTACGATTCGCGCCGACGATATCGAGCTCACGCACCCGGTCGGCGGCGCGGGCGCTCGGAGCGGCCGCGGTGGCCGACGGCGCCACGCTCGGCGACATCATCTCGGGCCGCATCGCAGGATGGTTCGATTCGCCCGGCGGCGAGGAACCGCGCGACCTCTACCATCGGCTGGTGGCGGAAATCGAGCGTCCGCTTGTCGAACTCGCGCTCAAGCGCGCCGGCGGCAACCAGGTGCGGGCGGCGCGGATGCTGGGGCTGAATCGCAACACGCTGCGCAAGAAGATCACCGACCACAAGATCGTACTGACCAAATTTCCCGGCAGATGACGCGGCTGCCCTCGCATTTTTACGCGATGATCGATCCGGCCGGCGGACATGAGCCGGTCTCACTGGCCGAGACTATGCTCGACGCCGGCGCGCGGATCATGCAGCTGCGGCTGAAGGATGCGCCGGCGCGCGATTTTCTGGCGGCAGCGCGCGCGATCGCCGGGCTGTGCGCAAGGTGCGGTGCGATTCTAATCGTCAATGATCGGGTCGATATCGCGATTCTCGCCGATGCGCACGGAGTGCATCTTGGGCAGGAGGATCTGCCACTCGAGGCGGCGCGGCGAATCGCCGGTCCCGGCAAGATAATTGGAATCTCGACTCACAACCTCGAGCAAGCGCGCGCGGCCGAAAATGACGGCGCGGACTACATCGGATTCGGACCGATGTATCCCGGTGGACTGAGGAACAACGCCGCGGGGATGGGCCTCGACAATCTTCGCGCGATACGCGCCGCCGTAAGGATTCCAATCGTCGCCATCGGCGGGATCACCCAAGCGCGGGTCCCGGAAACTCTCGCGGCCGGCGCAGACGCCGTGGCGATCATCACCGACGTAGTGAACGCGCCGGACATCGGCGCCAAAGTCCGCTCGATCCTCGCGCTCAAGCGCGATTAGCGCAAACTTGTTCGAATCGGCTACGCGGTGGCGCGGAGGGGGGCATGGCGTTAGCGATTATTCGAGCGCGGTAATCGGGATGAAGCCTTCGAGCCCGCTCTTCATCCGGATTTTCATGTAATTCAGCGAGAGGCCGACGACGTGAACATTGCGGCCCTGGTGAACCTCGCCGAGTTTCTTGGCCCATCGATTCGGCTTTTCGAGCACACCGGCGTCGTGGGTGAGCACGAAGATCTTATCCGCCGGCCTCACGAGGTCGACCGCCGACGGATCGATGTAGCCGGTCTGTCCGGTCTTGAGCTTCACCTGCAGAAAATAATGAGTGGAGCCCGTCACGATCACAAATTTGTCAGGCGAGAGCTGCTCGATATGCTTGCTGCTCTTCGCCGGCGCGGAATAAACCGGCGCCGCCTGGAGCACCTTCAGCCGAGCCTGCGCGGGTTCGATTTCCGGTTCGCGGACGCTGTTCTTGCTCGACGCGTGATGCGAAGGGGCTGTCGGCGCCGGGAGGGTAGGTCATGCCGGCTGCGGCCGGCGCCGACGGAGTGTTCGCCGAGGATGGAGAATTGACAGGCGCGGGCGCGCCCTCGCCGCCGGCCGGGACAATCGAGGTTGCGGGAACGTCTTCCTCGCCGACTGGGGCCGTGAGGGCCGGCGCCGACAACGCGAGCATCGCCACGGTCGCGGCCAGGATAGCCGTTATCCGCGCTGAACGAAAATCACGATGAACCATCTTCCTCTTCCTCCCCTCCTCGGCTTGCGCATTGATTTTATTCTAGCAGGCTCCGCACACGGTGCATCGGGCCACGTCGCACGGAGGACTCTGATGCTCATGATGCGCCTTTTTTCGTTCTGCGAGCAGAAACCATTTGTTGATGTGATGATCGATAAAGTCCCACGGCAGCAGCTCGTCGTGGAGGTAAGGACGGGTGACGAAGAAATCGGGGTCGGGCAAAGACGAAGCTTTACCGCTGCCCGCCTGGACTTCGCGATGAATCTTCGACAACTCGTGCCAGATGGGTCCGGAACCTTCGCATCCCGCGGCTTCCAGCCGTTCGAGGATACCGCCGACGCGGCGATCGCCTCGCGAGACCATGGTCTGGAAATACGCCTCGCGCGGCGACTCGGCATCGAGTTCGACTTGTCCCAGCCGCGTCGAGGCGTTGGCGCAGGATGGCGATCTTGCGCTTGATCGATCGCGCGTCCTGCATCGGATCCCATTGAAATGGCGTCCACGGCTTGGGCACAAATGGATTGAGCGACACGGTCACGGAGGCGATGCGGCTGCGGCGCGCGCGGGCGCGCTCGAGCACCTTGGCGACCAGGTCGGCAATCGCGATCACGTCTTCGTCGCGCTCCTCGGGCAAGCCCGATCATGAAGTAAAATTTCAGGTTGCCGACGCCCTCGCCCAGCATCATCTCGGCCGCGCCCAGAATCTCGGCCTCGGTTAGATTCTTGTTGATGACCTTGCGCATCCGCTCGCTGCCGGCCTCCGGCGCGATGGTCACGCTTTGATTTCCGCAGCGCGCCAACGCCGATGCGAGCGCGGGCGAAATGCAATCGGCCTTCAGCGACGACGGTGACAGCCGTCCGCCGCGATCGGCGACCGCCGACGCGATGTCGGCGACGCCGGGAACACTCGCCATCTCGGCGCCGACCAGGCCGATCACTTTGCGCTCGCCAAGACCGCGCTCGGCGTCGGCGATTAGAGTTTCGGGTGCGCGATAACGGATCGGCCGATACATGAAACCGGCCGCGCAAAAGCGGCATCCCCATTGGCATCCGCGGCTGGCCTCGACCAGGAACATGTCGCCGAAGACGGATTCCTCGGTGAGAATCAGCGACGAGGTGGTGAAGCGATTGAGGTCGCGAATCAGGCGGCGATTGACCTGCGCGCTCCCGGGGCCGCGGTAATTCACCGCGGCGAGGCGGCCGGCCTCGTCGTAAACGGGAGCGTAGAAGCCGGGTAGATAGGCGCCCTGGACGGCTGCGAGTTCATGCAGTTGATCGGGCATCACCCGCGTCGCTTGCCATCGCTCGATGAACTCCGGGACCATCTCCTCACCCTCGCCAATCAGAAACAGATCGATGAAATCGGCGATCGGTTCGGGATTGAGAAAAACGGCGGAGCCGCCGGCGATGATCAGCGGAAAATTGCGGCCCGCGCGGTCGGCACGACGAGCCGGAATCCCGGCCATCCGCAGCACGCTCAGGACATTGAGATAGTCAGTCTCGAAGGAAATCGAAAACGCCAGGATGTCGAAATCAGACAGTGGACGGCCGCGCTCGAACGAGACCAGACGCTCGCCACCGCCGCGCAACGCGTCGCGCTCGTCGGCGTCGGGGATGAACGCGCGATCGGCGGCGACGGATGGATCGGATTCGAAGATGTGGAAAACCGCCTGGAAGCCGAGGTTGGCCATCCCGAGCCGGTAAATGTTGGGATAGATGACGCAGACCGAGATGTCGCCGCCGGGGTTGCGCTGATAGAGCACTTTTTCGCGCGCGATGCGCTCGAGTGCGCGCTTACGCGGATACATTCGTTTTCGTTGACTCCGACATCATCATACAGGTTATCGCCGGGTGGATGGCACGCTCAAGAGCAGCGGCCAACGCGCGCACTCAGGTCGTTATGCGGTCGGGGCGCGTGTAAATGTTGAAGCTGCCGTCGCGCAGGAAGCCGACGAGCGTCGTGCCGATCTCTTCGGCCAACTCGACCGCCAGCGACGACGGTGCCGACACCGCCGCAAGAATCGGCACGCCGGCCGCCGCGGCCTTCTGCACAATCTCGAAGCTGAGCCGCCCGCTGACCATCATCAGCTGGCGCGACAGCGGGAGCATCGCATTCGTCAGCGCGTATCCGATCACTTTATCCATCGCCGCGTGACGCCCGACGTCCTCGCGTATCGCGAGCATCGTACCGTCGAGCTCGAAGATCGCGGCGCCGTGGAGTCCTCCGGTCGCGGCAAACACGCGCTGGCCCGCGCCGAGTTTCTCGGGTAGCGCCAACAGAGTGGCCGGCGCGACGCGTGCGCAGTCTGAGGCTGGCGCGATACGGCGGCGAATCGAATCGATGCTGGTTTTGCCGCATACGCCGCAGCTTGAACTCATCATGAAGTTGCGCTTGAGCCGGCGGCGCAGCCGCTCGGCGGGCACGTTCAGCACGATGTCGATGGCGTTGGGCGCGGGCGCGCCCTTGCGTCCGCGCACGCGCCGAATCTCGCCGAGTTCGGCCGCGTCATTTATAAAACCCTCGGCGAAAAGAAAGCCGGCAGCGAGTTCCTCGTCATGCCCGGGCGTGCGCATCGTGAGCGTGAAGCGGCGGCCGCCGAGTCGAATCTCCAGCGGTTCTTCGACCGCGAGTTTCTCGCCACGCTCCGAAGTCCTGCCACGGCGCCATCCAAGCGCGCGATGCTCGCGGACTTCATCGCGAGTACCATCGCCTGCCTCGTCAGCAGACCGGCTGTGGGTGGAATCGGTTGTCATCCGTGGCCGCCGATATCATTCGCCATCATGACGCGGTGATGAATATCCACTGGGTGAAGTTCGCGAATAGCTGCTCGATTCTTCGCGGCTCAAGCGCCCGCAGCCGCCGCGCGCGCTTGCACCGATCCCGCTTCCGGTGCGACCTCGACCGCGGTGACCTTGTACTCGGGACAGTTGGTCGCCCAATCGGAATGTTCGGTCGTCAGATCGTTGGTGCGCGACTGCGGATGATGAAACGTGGTGTACACCACACCGGGCTGCACGCGCTCCGTCACCAGCGCCCGCAAGCGCGTCGCGCCGCCGCGCGCCCGCACTCGCAGCCAGTCGCCGTCGCGGATGCCGCGCAGTTCGGCGTCGCTCGGATGTATCTCGAGGCGATCCTCCGCGTGCATCGCGGCATTCGGCGTGCGCCGCGTCTGGGTACCAACATTATATTGACTGAGTATTCGGCCGGTAGTGAGTATCAGTGGGTAGTCGGAGTTGGTGCGTTCCTCGGTGGGGACATACTCTGTGATGGCGAAACTGCCTTTGCCGCGCGCAAAGCGATCGATATGCATGACCGATGTGCCGCCGGGCGCGCTGTCATTGCACGGCCATTGCACGGAGCCGAGCCGCTCGAGCGTTTGGTAGCTGACGCCGGAAAAAGTGGGAGTCAACCGCGCGATCTCGTCCATGATTTCCGACGGATGCGAATACTTCATCGGATAGCCGAGTGCGGTCGCCAGCTCGCAGGTGATTTCCCAATCTTCCTTGCCGGCCAGAGGCGCTGCGGCCTTGCGCACCATCGAGATTCGCCGCTCGCTGTTGGTGAAGGTGCCGTTCTTTTCAAGGAACGACGAGCCGGGCAGAAAGACGTGCGCGTATTTCGCGGTCTCGTTGAAAAATAAATCCTGCAGCACGACGCACTCCATCGCGCGCAGCGCAGCCGCGACGTGTTGGCTGTTCGGTTCCGACTGCGCGAGGTCTTCACCCTGTACGTAGAGGCCCTTGAAGCTGCCGTTCAGCGCGCCGTCCAACATGTTGGGAATACGCAGGCCCGGTTCGGGATCGACGCGCACGCCCCACGCGGCATCGAAACTCGCGCGCACGGCCTCATCGGAAACGTGGCGATAGCCGCTCAACTCATGCGGGAACGAACCCATATCGCACGAGCCTTGCACGTTGTTCTGACCGCGCAGAGGATTCACGCCGACTCCCGGCCGGCCGATATTGCCGGTCGCCATCGCAAGATTCGCGATGCCCAGCACCATCGTGCTGCCCTGGCTGTGCTCGGTGACGCCGAGGCCGTAATAGATGGCGCCGTTGGGCGCCGCGCCGTACATGCGCGCAGCCGCGCGAACACTGTCGGCCGGCACGCCAGTCACCTTCTCCGTCGACTCCGGAGAATTGCGCGGCTCCGCGACGAACTTTTTCCATGCCGCGAATTCATTCAGGTCGCATCGCGCGGCCACGAACGCTTCGTCGGTGAGGCCTTCCGTCACGACCACATGCGCGAGCGCATTGATCAGCGCGACGTTGGTACCGGGGCGGATTTGCAAGTGATACGACGCCTGCACGTGCGGCAGCCGCACGATTTCGGTGACGCGCGGATCGACGACGATAAGCCGGGCGCCCTGGCGGATTCGACGCTTCATTTGCGCCGCGAAAACCGGATGCCCCTCGGTGACATTGGCGCCGATCACCATGATCACGTCGGCTTGCATCACCGACTCGAAATCCTGCGTCGTCGCCGAGGTGCCAAACGCCGCCTTGAGTCCGTAACCGGTCGGCGAATGACAAACGCGCGCGCAGGTGTCGACGTTGTTGTTGCCAAACGCGGCGCGCACCAACTTCTGCACGAGAAAGGTTTCCTCATTGCTGCATCGCGAGGACGTAATCGCGCCGACGGCGCCCCGCCCGTGCTCTTCCTGGATGCGTTTGAATTCCGACGCGGCGTATTCGATCGCGTCGTGCCACGAAACCTCGCGCCACGGTTGGTCGATCGATTTGCGAATCATCGGGCGCGTGATGCGATCCGGATGCGTCGTGTAGCCCCACGCGAAGCGGCCCTTGACGCACGAATGGCCGTGATTGGCGTGCCCGTCGGGATTGGGAACCATTCGCGCGACCAGGCCGCCCTTCATCTCGGCCCGAAACGAGCATCCGACGCCGCAGTATCCGCAGGTCGTGACGACGCTGTGTTCGGCTTGGCCGAGTTCGATGACCGATTTTTCCATCAACGTCGCGGTTGGACATGCTTGCACGCAGGCGCCGCACGAAACGCACTCGGACGCCGAGAATGGACCGTTTTGTCCCGGCGAAATCACCGATGAAAATCCGCGGCCGTCGATCGTCAGCGCGAACGTGCCCTGGACTTCCTCGCACGCGCGCACACATCGCGAGCACACGATGCATTTCGACGGGTCGAAAGTGAAATACGGATTCGATTGGTCCTTTTCCGCGTGCAGATGGTTGGCGCCGGCGCTCCGGTAGCGCACCTCGCGCAGGCCAACCGCTCCCGCCATGTCCTGCAGTTCGCAATTGCCGTTGGCGGGACAAGTCAGGCAGTCCAGTGGGTGATCGGAGATGTACAGCTCCATCACGCCACGGCGCAGCCGTGCGAGCGCGGGACTCTCGGTGCGCACCTTCATCCCGGCCCGCACCGGAGTGGTGCATGACGCCGGGTAGCCGCGCTGGCCGTCGATTTCGACCAGGCACAGCCGGCACGACCCGAACGGTTCCAGCGAATCCGTCGCGCAGAGTTTGGGCACATGGATTCCTGCCTCTGCTGCCGCGCGAATCACCGAGGTCCCCGCGGGTACCGTTACCACGCGTCCATCGATCTCCAACGCGACCGTCGTCGCGGCGCGGCGAAGCGGTGTGGCGAAATCGCTATCGGCCCGCGATCGCATGAGTACTCGCAGCTCCTGAGCTCGAGATTGTGAGGTCGGCGCCGATGAAGTCAACGTCGCCCGGCGTAAGACCGAAATCCCCGGGGAAAAACTTGAGCGCGCTCAAAACCGGCAACGGTGTAAGACCGCCGAGCGCGCACAGTGACCCGAATTTCATTGTGTCGCACAGATCGCGGAGCACTTCGAGATTCTCGCGCGGACGGCGCCGATTGATAATATCGTCTATCACCTCGGCGCCGCGAATCGATCCGATTCGGCACGGCGTGCATTTGCCGCACGATTCGATGGCGCAGAATTCCATTGCGTAGCGCGCCATCCGCGCCATATCGACCGTCTCGTCAAAGACGACGATTCCGCCGTGGCCCAGCACTCCGCCCCGCGCCGCGACCGATTCAAAGTCCAGCGCCACGTCCAGCATCGATTCGCTGAAGTAAGCGCCCAGCGGTCCTCCCACCTGCACGGCGCGAATCTTTGCGCCGCTGGCGGTGCCGCCGCCGTAGTCGTTTACAATTTCTCGAAGCCGCACACCCATCGGCGTTTCAATCAGGCCCGGACTTTTTGCGTTGCCGGCGAGTTGAAACGGCATCGTGCCGCGCGAGCTGCCGGTGCCCCAGGAGCGGAAAACTTCCGCGCCGCGCTCCATGATGATCGGAACTGTCGCGAACGAGACTACGTTGTTAATCACCGTCGGCTTGCCAAACAATCCTTCCACCGCGGGAACCGGCGGCTTGGAGCGGACCATCCCGCGGCGGCCTTCGATGCTTTCGAGCATCGCGGTTTCCTCGCCGCAGATGTACGCGCCGGCGCCAAGCCGAATCTCCAGCTCGAACGACTTGCCTGAGCCAAGAATGTTGGCGCCCAAATAGCCAGTCGAATAGGCAGTCGCGATCGCTTCGCCGAGTGCGCGGCGGGCGTGCGGATACTCAGATCGAACGTAGATGTAACCTTGCGTCGCGCCAACGGCAAGCGCCGCGATCGTCATCCCTTCGATTAGCACGAAGGGATCTCCCTCCATGATCATACGGTCTGAAACGGTGCCGGAATCGCCTTCGTCGGCATTGCAAACGACATACTTTTGCGCAGCCGGCGCGTTCAACGCGGTCTTCCATTTTATGCCGGTCGGAAAGCCCGCGCCGCCACGGCCGCGAAGACCCGACTTTGCAACCTCGGCAATAACCTGGTCCGCGCCGAGCTCGATCGCGCGCCCCAGGCCAAGGTATCCGCCGTGCGCAATGAAGTCGTCGAGCGATACGGGATCGGTCACCCCCACGCGAGCGAACGTCAGGCGAGTCTGCGACTTGAGCCACGGTATTTCCTCGGCGGCGCCGAGACGCAGGCGATGTTCGCGGCCGGCGAGAAAGTTCGAATCGAACAGCGATGCGACGTCGCCAGCCGCGACCGGTCCATACGCGATCCGCCCGGCACTGGTCGCGACCTCGACCATCGGCTCGTGCGAGAACATCCCGCGCGAACCATTGCGCACGATCGTTACGCCGAGCTTGCGCGACGCCGCTTCAGTTCGAATCGCCTCGGCTACCGCATCGGCACCGAGCGACACTGCGCTCGAATCGCGCGGGACGTATACCGTGGCGGTCATCGCCGCGGCCTCGTATCCGGCGTGATCGCGGACAGGATTTCGTCGAAGCGCTTGGGCGTGACGCGGCCGTGAAGATCGCTGCCGACGACGATCGCCGGTGAGCACGCGCAGTTGCCCAGACAGTAAACCGGCTCGAGCGTGAAATCGCCATTGCCGCTGGTCTGTCCGAAGTCAATTCCAAGGCGTGCTTGAATGTGTGCCGCGAGCGCGACCGCGCCCATCGCCTGGCACGACTCGGCGCGGCATACGCGAATGATTTTTCGGCCGGGCCGCTCGGTGCGGAAATCGTGATAGAAGCTGATGACTCCGTGGACCTCGGCGCGCGAAAGATTCAGTGCTCGCGCTATGGCCGGCACGGCCTCGGGCGGGATGAAACCGAGGCGCTCATTTACCGCGTGCAGCACCGGCATCAGCGCACCGGGCTTGTCCGCCAGACCGGCGATGACCTCGTCAATCATCCGCGCGTCCCAACCGGCGCCGCCATTTCTGGAATTCCCTGCGTCCATCTCAGCCACTATGGAATCGCTATACCACGATTGATGCTGGCAGACACGAACCTTTGCTGGAACTGCGTTCTTGCTGATCAGCCGCGCGCAAAGTGATCGAGGAGCGCGCGACCTTTGCCCAATTTGAAGCTGTGGCTTAGCGCGGCGGTGACGTAGCGTTTCGCGCCGCGGACCGCATCCTCGAGGCTCGTCCCGCGCGCCAGATGCGCCGCGATCGCCGCCGAGAACGCGCATCCTGTACCATGCGCCCCGCCGCCGGCTATTCGCGGGCTCTTGAGCTCGATGAAGCGGCGGCCGTCGTGAAACAAATCGGTCGCGGACGTATTGTCCTTGCGATGCCCGCCCTTGATAACGACCGCTCTCGCGCCGAGCTTGATGATCTTGATTGCGGCCTCGCGCAGCGCCGCCTCGGAGTCGATTCGAATGCGCGCCAGCACTTCGGCTTCAGGAATATTGGGCGTGACGATGCGCGCGATGGGAATCAGGCGTTTTCGAATCGCGCGTTCCCCTTTTGGGCCAATCAGCAGCGCGCCGCTGCTCGACACGATCACGGGATCGACCACCGGCGCCGGCAATTTGAGGCGTTCGATCGCGCGCGCCACCGCCTTGACGATCGCCGCGCTGGCCAGCGCACCGGTCTTGACCGCGCGCGGTGCGCATTCCAAAGCCAGCGTATCGAGCTGCGCCTCGACCATCTCGGGCGATACGTTTTCGACGTCCGTGATTCGCGAGCTGTTCTGCGCGATCACCTCGGTGACGACCGAGTAGCCATACACGCCCAGCGCAGCGAAGGTTTTGACGTCGGCCTGGAGTCCGGCGCCGCCACCGGGATCGCTGCCTGCAATCGTAAGCGCGACAGGATGTTTTGAGTTGGTAGAGGCCAAGAATGGGCTCTGATGCGTTGCAAGATCTTATCTAACGGCGGGGCCAAGCGAAAGATAGGCGCTTAGTTGATCCGTCGCGCAAGCGCGCGATACTTTGCTCTTGAGATGAAACTGCTGCTGCGGGCGATATGGCGGTAAGAGGCGAATCGGAATTTCTCAACCTTCCCTTTCAGGAAAAGCTGGAGTTCCTGTACGGCCTTCCCGCGCGCCAAAAGCGTGACCTGATCCTCTCCGCGCCCGAGGCCGAGCGCCTGGTGCAATCGTTTTCACCGGAGACGCTTTTCTACACGCTCAAGGAAATCGGCAGCGCCGACGCCGGCGATCTTCTCAGCCTCGCGATGCCCGAGCAGGTCAAGTCGCTGTTCGATCTGGATTGCTGGAGCCGCGATCGTCCCAACGTGCATCGCATGCGCGAGTGGATCGAGGCGATGGCCGACGGCGGACGGCGCAAACTGGCCGACGCGCTGATGGGGCTCGACCTCGAGATGATGTCGCTCTTGCTGCGCGGCTACATAAAAGTGCATCGAATCGACGACGCGGCATCCTCGCCGGATGCGACTGCGAATCGCTTCGCCCAGTACGACGAAAATTATTTGATCGAGTTCATCCGCCACGACGCAATCTCGCAGCACATCTCGGATTTCATCGAAGAGGCGTTCGAGCGCGACTACAACTACTTCGCCGGGCTGATGGACGAAATCTATTGGGGCGTCGAAGCCGAGCTGAGGAAGAGGCCTACCAGTTCCGGCGCGCGCGCTTGAACGACCGCGGCTTTCCCGACTTCTTCGAGGCGCAGAGTGTGTTCGCGTACCTCAAGCCCGCGCAGTTTCTCAAGATTCGCGCCGAATATGAGCCGCCGAGCCGCGCCGATCTGCCCGATGATACGGAAGTGATCGCGCCCGAGATGGCGCCCGCGATTGCCGACGGCGATGTTTCGCTGTTCAACACCGCGCTAACCGCGGGATTCGCGGCGCAAGGCAAACGCCAGCTCCGCAGCGAGATGGCGATGGTCAGCAACCAGGTGCTGGTTGCACGCGCGGTGGATTTCGGCGATCTGGAAGCGGTGCGCGTCGCGGTCGAGATGACGCATCATTACTTGAACCTGGCGCTCGAGCATCTGGCGGGCGGCGACCTGCAAAGTGCGATCGAGCATCTGCGCGATACGCCTCTGAAACTGCTCTTTCGTCTCGGCGTGAGCTTGACGATCGATCTGCGCACCAGCGCCGAGGCTACGCTCAGGAAACTCGGTCTCTCGGCCGTCAAGGTGCGCGAGATATCCTACCTCGACACGCCCTATCGAGAGGCGCTGGCCGGCTTCATGGCGCGGCAGCCGCGATTCTACAGCGGCCTGGACGGCAGTGGCGCGGTCGAGATGCGCGATTTCAGCAGCATGCGCGACCTGCACCTGAGCTACGCGATTCTCGATCAAGTCGATTCGGCCGCCGAACTGTTCCGCGCGATGTTCGCGGTCGATATCGCGTCGCCGAACTTCCGCGCCCAGATGGCGGCGCGGGAAATTCGCCTCAGTCAACTTGTGCTGACCGGGCTCGCGCGTTTGGCGCTGGACAACCGCCTCGCGATCGATCCAATCGAAGGCAGCAGGCTGACCGCGATGCGCGCGGCGATCATGACCGGGCAGCCCGGGATGCTCAACGAGGAGTTTCGCGCCAGGGTGCAGCAGGCGCTGGCCGAGCGGCTGGACGATGCGGCACGACGGCGCACCGCCGACTTCCTGAATTCCTGCCTGAACCTGCTCGAAGAAGAGTTCGCCCACCTGGGCGGCGAACGGGAGATCGATCCGCGCTTTATCGAAAGCGTGCTGGTGCGCCAGGGCTAAGGTTCCGGCGCGTCTGCGGCGGGCGAACTTTCAAGCGTGACGGTGCGGTTCGAGCCGCCGCGATTCAGCGTCAACCTCACAGTGCCGCCGCTCTTGAGCTGCGCAGCTTGCCGGCTGAAATCGTCGAGCGCCCTGACCTCGCGATCGCCCACCTTGACTACGATATCGCCGCGCGCGACGCCCGCTTTCTCCGCCGACGAAGAGACCCCCGACACCAGCACGCCGCGCCCGCCGGGCTGGCCGAAGAAGCTCGCCAGATCGGGAGTGAGTTGCTCCACGGTCAGTCCCAGCACCCGCGCGGTGGCTGGAATTTTCCCGCCGGCGCCGAGCCCCAGCGCGGGTGCGGACTCGAAAAGTTTGTTGTTCACGTAGATCGGCGCCTTCATGCCCATCGCCAACGCGATCGCATCGCTGGGCCGGCTGTCGATCGAGTAGCGGCCATCGTCCATGTAAATCGTCGCGTAATAGATCTCGTCGCGCATATCCGCGATCACGATTCGATCGACGCGATTCCCGGTCTGCCCGATGATGGACCGAAGCAAATCATGCGTGAACGGCCGCTCGGGCTTGATTCCGCGCAGCGCGAGCATAATTGCCTGCGCCTCGCCCTCGCCGATCATGATTGGCAATTCGCGCGACTTGGTCTCGTCGAGCAGCAGCACGTAATGCGAGCCCGTGGCGTCGTCAAAGCCGACGCGCGTGACCTGGACTCTGACGTTGTCGGACGAAAGTTCAGCGGCTGTGGACGCGCCGGTCGATGGCGAACGGCCGCATGAGCAGGCCGCCACGACGGCCGCCAGAAGCAGCAGGCAGAGATGCCTTCCGCCTACAGCCTTCATACTCAAACCTTACGCGCATCGTGCACTCGATGCCAAGCGCATCTCGGCACCCTCGCCCTCAGGAGAGGGTCGGGGTGAGGCTGTATGCATCGCTGCATCGCGGGATCTTTTCTCAACCCCGAAAGTCGCGGGCCACGATATACAGTTCCGAAGATCCCGGGCGGCTGGCTTTGGTGCGCATCACTTCGACATTTCCGAAATGCCGCTTGAATGAATCGACGATGTCCTTGAATTGCGCGCCCATGAACAGCTTCACGACCATCGCGGCGCCCGGTTTCAGCACTGTTATGGCGAAGCCCAACGCGCAATCTATCAGCTCCCGCGAACGCGCCTCGTCGCGCGCGGCAATCCCGGTCAGTTTCGGCGCAAGGTCGCTCGTCACCAGATCGGCCCGCCCGCCAAGCTCGCTCTGCACCCGCGCCGCCACAGTTGGATCCAGGATGTCACCGGCGATCGTGATCGCGCCGGCTGGCGGATTCTTGACCCGCGCGACGTCGACCCCCACCACGCGTCCGCTCGCGCCCGCCGCCGCTACGAGGATCGCCAGCCATCCGCCGGGCGCGCATCCCAAATCGACGATTCGCGCACCCCGGGCAACGAGCCGGTTGCGCGCAATTATTTCTTCAATCTTGAACGCCGCCCGCGACCGCAACCCCAGCGCACGCGCCTTGCGGTAAAATTTGTCGTGTGGTTCGTAAGTCGCCACAAATTCACATGCCTCGCCGCCCGCTCGCTTTGCCCCGCGCGCTGGAGCCGCTATCTTGATTGACTCCGCGGGTAAGTTTCTTTTGAAGCTGCGACGGTCACCGTGAAGCTCGACGAATTGAATCCTGAACAGCGCGCCGCGGTGCTTGCGCCCGACGGCCCGATACTCATCCTCGCCGGCGCGGGCTCGGGCAAGACCCGCGTGCTGACCTACCGTATCGCCCACATCCTGGCCGAGCGCAAGGCGGCGCACGGCGAGATACTGGCGGTCACATTCACCAACAAGGCGGCCAATGAGATGCGCGAGCGCGTCGCATCGCTCGTCGGCGGAGACAACCAAACGCGGCTGCCGTGGGTCAGCACCTTCCATTCCGCATGCGCGCGAATCCTGCGCCAGGAAGGTCATGCGCTCGGCTACGACCGCAATTTTTCGATCCTCGACGAGGGCGATTCGCTGACCACGATTCGCCGCGTGCTCGAGGATGCCGCCCTGGCCGACTCGCCGCCGCTCGAACTTGCGCGCGCGCGAATCGAGCAGGCCAAGAACGAGGCGATTGCGCCCGACGCGATGCTTGCGCGCGCCGAGCCCGGGCGGGAGGCCGCGATCGCACAGATTTACCGGCTCTACCAGGAGCGGATGCGCGCGATGAACGCGATGGACTTCAGCGATCTGCAATTGCAAACCTGGCTGCTGTTCGAGCGCTTCCCCGAAATCCTGGAGCGATGGCAGCGGCGCGCGGCGCATCTGCTCGTCGACGAGTACCAGGACACCAATCGCGTCCAGTATTTGATCGTGAAGGCGCTCGCCGCGCGATCGGGAAATCTGTGCGTGGTTGGCGACGAGGATCAATCCATCTACCGCTGGCGCGGCGCCGACATTCGCAACATCCTCGATTTCGAGCGCGACTACCCGGCCGCGCAAATTTTCAAGCTCGAACAAAATTACCGCTCGACGAAAACTATCCTTGCCGCGGCGCGGCGCCGTCATCCGCAACAATACCGAGCGCAAGATCAAGAACCTGTGGACCGAAAACGGCGCCGGCGAGCCGGTCACCTGCTTTACCGGCGTCACCGAGCGCGACGAGGCTGACTTTATCGCGCTGCGAGATTGCGCGGCTGACCGGCTCGGGCGGATTCAGACCTGCCGACGTCGTCGTTTTCTACCGCGTCAACGCTCAGTCGCGCGCGATCGAAGAGGCACTGGTGCGCCGGCGAATCCCCTACTACGTCGTCGGCGGCGTGCGCTTTTACGAGCAGCGCGACGTCAAGGATCTGCTCGCCTACCTGCGCGTGCTCGCCAATCCAGCCGACGCCGTCAGCCTCGAACGAATGGTCGGCACGCCGCCGCGCGGAATTGGCGCGAAGACATTCGAGGCGATTGCCGAACTGGCCGCGCGCGAGCGCATCCCGGCGTTCGAGGCGATGGGCCGGCTTGGGACTGACTCCAGGGTCGCGCTGCGAATCGCCAGGCAGGCTGGGACGCTCTATTCGTGGATGCGTGATCTGAGCGCGCGCGCGCCCGGCTTGAGCGTTCGCGGGAATTGTCGAGGAAGTCGTGGCGCACAGCGGCTTCGAGGCGTACCTCGATACACTCGCCGACGCGCCCGCACGCAAGCAAAATCTCGCCGAGATGCTCTCCGCGGCCAGCGCCTTCGACGCCGAAAAGTCCGGCGGCGGTTTGTCCGAGTTCCTCGAACGGGTCGCACTGGTCAGCGACACCGAGCAGATCGATTCAAGCGGCGGACGCGCGCGCGCTGATGACGCTGCACACCTCCAAGGGCCTCGAATACCCAATCGTGTTAATCGCCGGGATGGAGGAAGGCCTGTTTCCGCACAGCCGCGCCGCCGACATCGACGAGGAAGTCGAGGAGGAGCGCCGTCTGTGCTACGTCGGCATGACGCGCGCGCGGCAGTTGCTCTATCTGACCAACACGCTCTCGCGCGAACTCTACGGCGTGCGCCAGGAGTCGCGTCAATCGCGATTCTTGCGCGAGGTTGACCCCGCCCTGGTTCGCCGCATCGCGCCCGCTCGCGAGTCCTCGCCGATACGCCCGCTGTCGCGCGAGCCCTACGTCGATTTCGCCGACAGCCAGTTGCCCGACGACGAGCCGGGCCCCGGCGGCGACAACGGAGGCCTTTCAATCGGCGCGCGCGTGATCCATCCGACCTTCGGACGCGGAATCGTTCGAAGGCGCGAGGGGCGCGGCGACGGCGCCAAGGCATGGGTTAATTTCGAGCGCGGCGGGATCAAGCTGCTGGTGCTGAAGTTCGCAAACCTGCGGTTGCTTGTGGACTGATCGGGCCGCTATCATTTCACTGAATGCGAGAGTTCATGAAGCGCTTCATTGACATCGCGATTCGAATCTTCCCCGCCCTGATACTGATTGCATTCGTCGCCATTCCAGCCGCGCACGCGTGGACCGAGGACGAATTCGATCGTCGCCCGCTCTATGCCTACCCGCTTCCTCACGGCAAGGACGATATCATCGGCAATCTCATCACCTACCAAATCCGCAAGGGCGACACGCTGCTCGACGTGGGGCGATGGTTCGGCGTGACGGCCAAGGAAATATCCAACGCAAATAGCGGAGTTGACTGGTGGGCGCCGCCGGCTGGCGCGCAGATCGTTCTGCCCGACGAGCATATCCTTCCCGATGCGCCGCACGTAGGGATCGTGCTGAACATCCCCGAGATGCGCCTGTACTATTATTTTCCGTCGCCAATCGGACCGCTGCATCGCAAAGGCAAGGTCGCGCCCGCCAAATTCGTCACGGGCAGGAAGCACTCTGCGGGCGGAGCCGGGCCATCGGTGGTGTACACGTTTCCGGTCGGGCTCGGACGTTTCGATTGGAAGACGCCGGTCGGAGATTTTACGGTCCGCGGCAAGACCCGCAATCCGACCTGGGTGGTGCCCGAAGACATCTACGAGGAGCATCTCGAGCGTGACGGTGAAGCCGAGCATGTCGTGTACGGCGACGATCCCGACAATCCTCTCGGCCATTACCGCATCGAACTGACTCTGCCCGAGTACGCCCTGCATGGCACCAACGTGCCGTGGGGCGTCGGCATGGAAGTCAGCCATGGATGCATTCGGCTGTATCCCGAGGATATCGAGCGGCTGTTCAACAAGGTGAAAATCGGCACGCCCGGGACGTTCGTCTATGAGCCGGTGAAGTTTGGATGGCGCGGCGACTCACTCTACGTCGAGGTCCACGACGATCTCTACGGCCGTTACGCCGGGCTTTGGGCGTACGCGTCCAAGGAAGCCGACCGGCTGGGAATTACGGACGAGATCGATATGCGGAAGCTCGAAAAGGCTGTCGAACAGAAGACCGGCGTCCCGACCTACGTGATGCCGGGACCCGCCCCCGGCAGCCCCAGCTAGTTGCGCTGCGGCCCGGCTGGCGCCGCGTTGGGCGGATTGCCGCCGTTGCCGGCCGGGGCGGGCTTTTTCACCAGGTAAAAGTAGCGATGGCCCAGGCCGAACGGTCCCGGCCATTTCAGGCGCCGCACGAGCTGCGTGCCGGCGATAGGCTCGCTCGCGATCGTGTATTCATCCACTTTCGCCGACGTGATCATCGGGATTCCAGCTTCGAGCTTCATCGTTTCAATGCCATGCTTGGGATAGCGATAGAGGTCTTCGCCGTTGAGCGCGTAGCCGGCATCGATCGCTGAGCGCGGAACTCCCTCGCGTTCCAGTTCGTTGCGCGTTGCGAGGATTACCGCCATTCCACGTTGATAGGCGTACGTCCCGCCGAGCGACATCAGGCCCATCGCGAGCGTCATCGCCAATCCTGCGGCCTTGACCAGCCTGCTTCGAGGCAGCGGTGCAAGCGCAAGCACGATTGCGCCGGCCGGGACCATCACCAGGTAGTAGCGGTCGTTGAAAAACCACAGCGGGATAGTCGCCGCCCAATAAGTTATCGCCGCTATCACAATCGCGGCAGCCGCACGTGAAAGAGTTCTGAAGACGTCCGCGAACGCGGCGATAAGTCCGGCCGCGCCAAAACTTGCCAGCGTCAGGAACGCGTATTGCCAGTCTCCGTCCCACGAAAAACGACTCGAATGCCCGCGCAGTATAAGCACGTTGTGCCACCCGCCGAAGCAACTGCACTCCGGCGTCACGGGCAACCGATTATCCATCCGCATCAGGATCAGCGCGGCAGCGAAAATTCCCGCGCCGCCCATCACCACCCGGCGCCATCGCGGCGTCGTCAACTGTAAAATCGCAAGCGGCGACAGCACGATGCCCAGGTAAAGCGCCGGACCAAGCACGCCCGCACGAAGGTAGTTCGCCAGCGGCACGCGGAAAATGTAGGCGAGGTTATTTTCGTTGAGCTGCAGGTCCCATGGCTTCGGACCCAGCACCGTCAGCCAGACCCACAGCCACGTGCAGACCGCCAGCGCCACGCCGAACGGCGCCATCATCTTGAGCCACTTGAGCCACCGCGCGCGATCCAAACGGCGCGTTCCCGGCCGCCCCACCTCGTAAAGAAGCATCGCGCCGGCGCAACCAGCTATCGCCATCGCACCGAACGGCCGAATCATGAAGGCGATCACCGCCAGCGCCGCCGCTATCCACAGCCACAAATCCTCGCGCCGACCGCCGGCGTTGGCGAACGCCAGATGCGCCGCGATTAACGCCGTCAGGAACGGAATCTCGGTCATGAACGAAAAACTCAGGAACGTGAAACAAGGATTGCAGATCAGCAGCCCCGTCGCCGCCAGCGCCTGCCAGCGCGGCGCCCCGCATCTGATCGCGAGCGCATGGAACATCACTCCGCACAGCACCGCCAGCATCACTACCGAGATTTCCAGCGACACCGAGTTAGCGCCGAACGCGCGCGACCAAGCCACGCCGTAGATCACCTGCGCTATCGGCATCGCCTGCGAGAAGCCGGCAAACCTGATCTCGCCGGTGCGCAGAAAACGCCGCACGGCCGAGCCGTACAGCCAGCTATCCACCACCGGCGCGTCGGTCAGCGGATGCAATATCGCCAGCGCGAACACGTACCATCCAACCACCGCCGCTGCCGCGACCCATCCTGCGCGCCTCATCGACTTCCGCCTTGCTCCGCTTTTGGCCTATCCCTTATACTCCTGAGACTAACTCAACAAACGGGACTGCCCTGATTTCAACCGGATCACACACGATGCGACAAGTAGCATTTCATCGTCCGTCTATCGGACCCGACGAGGAGCGCGAGGTGCTCGACACGCTGCGCTCCGGATGGATCACCACCGGACCCAAGGCCAAGCGCTTCGAGCAGGAATTTGCCGGCTACGTCGGCGCGAAACACGCGCTCGCCCTTTCGCATTGCACCGGCGCGCTTCATCTTGCGCTATGGGCGCTCGGCATCGGTCCCGGCGACGAGGTCATCACTACGCCGTTTACCTTCACCGCGACCGCCGAGGTTATCGGCTACCTCGGCGCGCGGCCGGTGTTCGTTGACGTCGATCCCGGCACCTTCAACATCAACCCGGCCCGCATCGAGGAGGCGCTCGAGAGCGGCGCCAACAAACGCGTCCGCGCTTTGCTTCCCGTGCACTTCGCCGGCCAGGCTTGCGACATGGATCGGATCCTCAAAATCGCGCGCAACTACAATTTGAAAATTGTCGAGGATGCTGCCCACGCGGTCGGCTCCGCGCGCCACCTGGACGGGCGCGGGATGGCGAAGATCGGCACCATCGGCGACCTCACCTGTTTCAGTTTCTACGCCACCAAGAATTTCACCACCGCCGAGGGCGGCATGATCACCACCGACCGACGACGCGCTGGCCGAAAAAATCGCCGTCGCCAGCCTGCACGGAATGAACAAGGACGCGTGGAAGCGCTACGACCAAGAGCGGCTCGTGGTACTACGAAATCCACGACATGGGTTTCAAATACAACCTGTCTGACGTGCACGCCGCCATCGGATTGGCCCAGATCAAGCGCGCGGGACGACTTCATGCGCCGCCGTGGCGAGATCGCGCGCGCCTACAACGAGGCGCTCCGCGCCGACGACGCGCTGCAGACCGCCTACTCCGAGCCGGGGATCGAGCACGCCTGGCATCTCTACGTGCTGCGCCTGCGGCCCGAGCGCCTGAAGGTCGGCCGCAATCAGTTCGTCGAGATACTGCGCGAGCGCGGCGTGGGATGCTCCGTGCACTGCATCCCGCTGCACACGATGCACTACTATCAGCGCAGCTACGGTTACCGCGACGGCGATTTTCCGGTCGCCGAAGACATCTTCAGCCGCTGCCTGTCGCTTCCCATCTACCCTCGATGACCGACGAAGATGTCGGCTACGTAATCGAAACCGTTCTCGCCATCGCCCGCGAAAACCGCCGCTGACCCGGGAGAACAACTGTGCGTGCACTGGTAACCGGCGGCGCGGGATTCCTCGGCTCTCATCTATGCGAGCGCTTGCTCAAGGACGGCGACGAGGTCATTTGCCTCGACAACTTCTTCAGCGGCAAGCGCGCCAACATCATGCACCTGCTCGGCGATCGCAATTTCGAATTCATCCGCCACGACGTCGTCGAGCCGATCCTGCTCGAGGTCGATCGCATCTACAGTCTCGCCTGCCCTGCCTCGCCCGTGCACTACCAGTACAACCCGGTCAAGACCATCAAGACCAGCGTGATGGGCACCATCAACATGCTCGGCCTTGCCAAGCGCGTGCATGCGCGCATCCTGCTCACCTCGACCAGCGAGGTTTACGGCGATCCCGAGGAGCATCCGCAAACCGAATCGTACTGGGGCCACGTCAACCCGATCGGGGTGCGCTCCTGCTACGACGAGGGCAAGCGCGTCGCCGAATGCCTGATGATGGACTATCACCGGCAGAACAACGTCGACACCCGCATCGTGCGCATCTTCAACACTTACGGCCCGCGGATGGCCATCAACGACGGCCGCGTGGTTTCCAACTTCTGCGTCGCCGCACTGCGCGGCGAGGATCTCGCGATCTACGGCGACGGCACCGCGACCCGCTCGTTCGCCTACGTTGACGACATCATCGACGCGCTCGTGCGCATGATGAATCAGGACACTCACATCGGCCCGGTGAATGTCGGCAACCCCCACGAATTCACAATCGCGGAACTGGCCAAACTCGCCATCGAACTCTCAGACAGCTCCTCGAAAGTGAACTTCAAGCCGCCCCGCGCCGACGATCCCGTCCGCCGCAAACCAGACATCCAGCTCGCGAAAAAGGTCCTCGGCTGGCAACCGCATACTGCACTTCGGCCCGGGCTGGAAAAAACCATCCTTCACTTCCGCGAGGTCCTCGGCCTCCCGCGCAAAAAATAACGCTCGCCGCTCTCGCGCGCGCCACGCCGCTTGCGATTCGTGCAATCTGGCGACAAGATAATCTTATCTTCTGTCTGCGCGAATCAGCGCCGCACCATGAATAGAAGGATTTCGCGAGCCGCGTTCCCCCTGCTTTTGTCGTTAGTGATCGCCTCATGCTCCGCGGTGCCGCCGCCTCCTGCGCCCGAGCCGGTCGTGTATATGCCGCCCTCTGATGCGCCGCCGCCTGACGAATGGAATCTACTGCCCGATCCGACCACCGGCCGGGTTGACGTGTACCACAAGGGTGAATACGTCGGCGCGGTCACCGGCAACGAACCTGCCGACCCGGACCCGCCAATCCCGCATCCCGTCGTGCCCGCGAATTGACCCCGCCGCGCCGCGCATCGATTCGCCTTGAAAAACCGCGCGCGTCCGAATACGACGGTAGTTGCATTTGATCCCTCAAGGAGACCCACGATGCCGATTACTGTGATTGCGAAACTCAAAGTGAAGCCCGGCAGCGAAGCCGCGTTCGAAGCCGCAGGAAAGGAAATGATCGCGACGGTGAAAACCTCCGAGCCCGGCACGCTCGCCTATGTCCTCCACAAGAACACAAAGGACCCGACCGAATTCATCTACTACGAGGTTTACCAAGATCAGGCTGCGCTCGATTCCCACGGCAAGACCGGCCACATGAAGGCATTCGGCGGAAAAATCGCCGCGCTGCTCGCCGGACGCGCCGAAATTGCGGTGCTGACCGAAGTCGCGCGCAAGTAGCGTCACGGCCGAGTGTAACGAGGTACGTGAGGGTGCAGATATTTTGGTACTTCAAGTAATCGTTTAAGTTCGATGCCCTCCACTCTTGCGATCCTGGGCGGCCTGCCCCTTCGCACCCGCCCCTTGCCGGCGTGCCTCTATCTCTCGATCACTCCATCGCCCGAAATATCCAGATGGTACGCGACCTCGCGCGCAAGCTGCTCGGGTCGCGCGCGATAGTACTCGATCTGCGGCACGCCCGGGATCGCGGCGATCACGTCGGCAACGGCCACCGTCGTGAAACCGTGTCGCCCGAAAAAGCCACCAGCTTCGGTACTGAACAGGTACAGATGACGCGCGCCGCGCGTGTGCGCGGCCTTGCGCGCCGCCGCGATCAACGCGCTGCCGATTCCGCCCCGCCGCGCCGATTCATTCACGTACAGCGAACGTATCAGCGCCGCGTCGATCCTTGACTCGACGCCGATCACTCCGACCGCCTCATCGCCGACATACGCAACGATATAACACGCGGCCGGCCATTCGATTCCGTCCGTCATCATGCCGGCCCGCGCAAGCATCTCGCGCACGCGCGCAAGGTCAGGCGTCTGCTCGATTACGAGTTCGCCTGCGCGATGCTTGCGTATCGCCACGGCGCGATCCTTGAACCTACTTCTTCGGCGGCGGAAAAAGCTGCACGCCGGCGTCTTCGTCCACCACCGTGATCGCTTTGACCGGACACGAACGCGCCGCCGAGATAATTATCGAGTCGCCGGCGCCCGACGCGTTGACGACTTCGGACTTGCCGTCCGCGCCGAGTTGAAACACGGCGGGCGCCGTTTCCACGCACTCGCCGCTGCCGATGCAACGGGTCTTGTTCACTGCGATCGAAAAAAACTTCGCCATCGCTGCCTCCGCCCGGACCCGCTTGTTGATCAACAATAGAATCCGCACTCGGCGCGCCGCAAGTATTTCACTGTTTTTTTCCAATCGCTCTGCCGCGTGCGCTCGCAATTGAATCCGCCCGCGGCGCGGCTGATACTCATTCGCCATGGGGCAAATCGCCGGCACCGGAATCGACGTTATCGAGGTCGAACGCATCGAGCGCGCTCTCACGCGGCCCGCCACCGGCGAGCGTTTTCGCGCCCGCGTCTTCACGGCAGCCGAGGTCAGGTACTGCGAGTCGCGCGGGCGCCCCCGCTACCAGAGCTACGCCGCGCGCTTCGCCGCCAAGGAAGCGACGATGAAGGCGCTTGGCACGGGATGGAACCGCAACGTCGGATGGAGCGAAATAGAAGTCGTGCGCGAGCGCGGCAAACCGCCGGCTATCGCGCTATCGGGCAAGGCGGCAGCGTTCGCGCAAGGAAAACAGATCACGCGCTTTCATCTGAGCATCACGCACACCGCCGCCCAGGCCATCGCCCACGTCATCGCCGAAACCTGACGCCTATGACCCAAAGGTCAATATATAGGCGAAATATCCCTGGAGTTGATTCGGTCCTTCGAAAGCGGGACCAGCGGAGAGAAGGATGTGCTGAGTGTCGCTAAGGTCCCAGATCAATCCGAGATTGATCCCCGTTGCATGTGGACCGCCGACCTCTTCCTCGATGCCGTGAAAGATCTCTATGCCCGGCGTAAGGTTTGGCAGGACCTGACGCTGTATGACCAACCCTGTGAAATACCAGTTGTGGTTTTGCGGCCCGGGATTGAGCCAGTAACCGCCTCCTCCATAAACGGTCCACTTGCCCGTGCTCTTCTGCAGCCATATCGGCAGGAACGTTTGCAGGTGCCCGCTCCCAAGATTCCGAGCGCGAGAGCCGGTAGGCAGTTCCAGCATCGGATACGTTCCGATCTGTGGCATCCAGTCGCCCTCCTCAACGAAGCGGAACTTGATCCCCACCTCGGTATCGCCGTAGCCGTAGCTGGTGGCGCCCTTGCTGGGCGCGTAGAGGGCCAGCGGTGCGATCACGTGGAGCTGAGCATTTGGGAACGCCCCGTAATTCACTTCCAGGTGGGGGGCCGTGCTTGTCCATACATCCGGCTGTTTGGTGAATAGCGATGCCAGGTAAACCTCCCAGTGGTGATATTCGACGGGTTCGGGGTCGTCCGTGATGTACGGGGGTCCAGCGAACGCTTTAGGTGAAAGGATCAGCACAAGAAGAATTAGCGTAAGAGGAAGTACCGCCGTAAGTATTGGACGCGAGACGGTTCTCATGCGCCAAGCCATCGCGTTGCAAGTAGTCCGACGAACCCGCCCGCGAAGATCAGCCACGCAGAGTTTATTCGGAAATAGGTCAATACGACCGCACTGAGCAGCGGCTATAGCGCTGGTTGGGAAATCCACCAGCGCAGCTCGGCTGAGTTGCCAGGTAACCGCGATCATCAGAGCGACGGAACCCACATTTACGCCGTCGAGAAAAGCAGCGGCGACCTTCGAGCGACGAATCCGCGGAATTAAGGGACGGCTGGCGGCGACGAAGAGGAAGCCTGGAAGGAAAATGCCGACGCTCGCGACCACTGAACCGCTAACCCCTCCGAGCAGGTAGCCGATGAACGTCGCGGTGGTGAATACCGGTCCGGGTGTGACCTGACCCACGGCGACCGCGTCGAGCAACTGCGCCTGGGTCAACCAATGCAACCGATCGACGAGATCGGCCTGAAGAAATGCCAGCAAGACGTAGCCGCTTCCGAAGATGACGGCGCCAAATTTCAGAAAGAGCAGGAACAGCGCCGACAGGGTTATCGGGACTGTGGCGGCCAACACCCGAGTTGCCACGCATCAAGGGTTTGATGCCGCATCGGGATAGCGCGAAGGGATTACCGGAGAGACGACGCTGCTTGATCCACGCTTGGAACACAGTCACCAAACCCAGCGGCCAAAAGTATCGCCAATACGTTTCCGCCGGCGATGGCGGCCGCTGTGGCCAGCAGACCGACGGCTACCAGGAAACCATTCTTGATCGCCGTGCGTCCGAGGCCCCAGAGAGCCTGCAGCACCACGGCAATGATGACGGGTTTGACTCCGTACAGGACGCTCTGCACCTGGGGAAGTGAACCGAAGGTCACATACGCCCACGCACAGGCCATCACGATCAACATCGCCGGAAGGATGAAGCACACGCCCGCGACGACCAGCCCTCTCCAGCCCGCCTCGTTGATGGCCGATATGAATCGCCATTTCGGTCGAACTCGGACCAGGGAACCAGGTTGGATGCCCCGAGCATGTCGAGGAAATCCGCGTGGGAAACCCAGCCGCGCCGCCTAACGAATTCCTCCTCCATCATGGCGATGTGCGCCGCGGGACCGCCAAAGGCGGTCGTGCCAAGCCGCAAGAACGAAACGGCGATTTCTTTCAGCATCCGTGCGTTGATCACGATCTGCCGCGAAAGTGACGGGCCGTCACTTGGCAGTCTCACCGTGATCCCGGCCTTCTGGCGATGCGGCTTGCTCATCCATCTTCGAAAAGCTCTGCGAACAGCTCCTGGACCTTGGTCTTCGCCTCTTGCAATGCCTTGCGGCCCTTGAGGGTCGCTCTGTAGAGACGCCGGCGATGTCGTCCGTTTCTTCTTCTCGAACGAGCGCAGATGGCCTTCGCGTTCGAGGCCGTGCAGGAGCGGGTAGAGGGTCCCGGCGCTCAACCTGTAACCGTGCCGCCCAAGTTCCTCGATGATTCCCAACCCGAAAATCGGCTCCTTCGACGCATGGTGCAGGATGTGGAGGCGGATAAGTCCCGAATAAATTGCATTGTCTGAGGGCATGATCTATCGTATCTCGATATCGAAGTTAGATAGCATTCAAGGATATGCCAGTGCAATCGTTTAGCGGCCCTGGGCTCTCAAACTGATCGGCCTGTCCGCCGTGTAAGTGCAGGCACGCCCATTGGAGGAACTTGCGATGAATAGACTTCTCGCTCCCACTTGGAACGCAAGAAGCATCGTCTTCATCCGGCTCGCCGTCGGCTTAGTCTTCTTCACGCAGGGAATTCTCAAATACATCGACCCGTCCATGGGAATTCTCCGCTTCGCCAAGATCGGATTCCCATACCCCGATCTTACGGCGCATTTTGTAGGAACCTTCGAGATCGCTTGTGGCTTTCTGGTCTTGATCGGCCTTTTCACCAGGCTCGCAAGCATACCGCTTTTGATCGTAATCCTGACCGCGATCGCGACCACCAAGATCCCCGAGTTGCTGCACCCGAATCAGGGCTTTTGGTTCATGATAAGCGACGCGAGGACTGATTTTGCGATGACGATGGGCTCGCTTTTCCTGATCAGCGTCGGAGCCGGGGCATGGTCTTTCGACGCTTGGTTCCGGGATGGAGATCCGCGCGCGCAAGTTTGACTAATTACCGCCGGGCAGACGTGCAAAACAGGAGGCACCGGGGACGCCTGCGGCCATGATCAACTCAATCAGCGCCCTGGCGACGGCGCTGCCGCAGGCGGCGCCTTGGCCATGTACAGCGGCGCAGGCTTGTTGAGTTGCGCGAAACTGAAATCGCTGAGCGAGAACACAGCTTTGCTCGCGCTCGAACATGCGTAGTACTCCGTCCGCGGTCCCGCCGGTTCGCCGGGAATTGGCGGGGTCGTCGGCTTGACGCTGATCTTCGCGAGCTTGACCGCGCCGAGCTCCTTGCCGTCCTTGCCGACGAGAGTGATTTCAGCCGCGGGATTGTCCAGCCCGAACGGCTGAGCGCTCGGCATCGGATCGGCGACGATCGACATGCCCTTCAGATCGCGCAACTGATTGAGCAAGCGCTCCACCACCGGAATATCGCCCTCCGACGTCTTGTCCCCAACTATAACGTTCCACTTCCCGCCCGCCGCACGCTTGAGCGCGAAGTCGCCGTCGCTGTTTTTTACTTTGGCGGCCTCAACTGCCTCGGGATCGACCTTCAGGACTGTTCGATCGCGAAAATCCAGCACCGACTTGTCCAGGCTGCTCATCACGTATGCAACCACGGCGTAAACCGGCGCGCGCTCTCCGCGGCGCACGTAAATTCCGCTCTTCCCCTGCTCGCTCTGTTTGAAGCCGAACAGCATCGATTGCTGCTCGCCGTTCTTGAGTACCACCGTCGCCGTCAGATGCGGCTTTTCCAGGCCGTATTGCGCGACGTTGACGGGCGCATCGGCCACGAAGTCGGACGCCTTCGCGTTGACCAGCGTGCTCAGAGCAGTCCGGACCTGCATGTCGTCGGCTGCATACGGCGCGGGTTTGACGATTTTCCAGTGGTCGCCGTCGCGATCGATTTCAACCGTCTGTCCATTGTCCCGCGCGATGATCAGTTTCTGAACGTCATCGAGTTTGAATGCCATCAAGTCGCGGACGCGCAAATCGTTGACCGTCTTGTTCATCCCGGAAGCGAACGCGCCCTCGGTCAGCAGCACCGCCGGACTGTCCGCGAGCCGGACATAAGCGTTGAACCCAATAGGCGTCGACTTCCCGACTTCGATCGCGGGTAATGTTTTCTTGTCGAAGGTCGTGACCGTGACGGTCGTGGTCGGAGGCTTGAGCCCGAATGGCACGAGATCCGCCGGCTTCTCATCCGCCGTGCGGACCACGGCGCAGTCGGCGATTGCGCGCGCGAGGTTGTTGGCTTGGCTCTGGTCGGCGTCGGCTCCGATAGGCTTGACCAGCTGCCACGGTTTGCCCTTGGCGCGCTCGAGCACGATGTCCCGGTCAGAATAGCGGAGTTCAATTTTGGCGATATCGTCCTGCTTGACGGCGAGCAGCTTGCGCTCCGCCTCCGGCGAGGAATAATGGCCGACGATAAAGGCGTAACCGCCTACAATCGCAAACAGGGCCAGAACGATAATGGTGTTGCGCAGCTGCATCGAACTTTAAGTCGCAGTAGGCAGGGGGCGCCTCAGTTGCGCCGTTCCCACCACACAACAATCCCGGCAATCAGCAGCATCTCGGGCAGGAACAGCACCGCGAAAGCAAACACTATAGAGAACTGCCCGGTGGTCAGGCGAAAGCGCGACGCGCGGATAGACCGCGGCCTGATCGAGATCGAATTTTCCTCGCCGGTCAGCCAGTCGGCGCTATTGATGAAAAAATCGCGGTTGAAGAACGTCGCCGCGTATTGATTGTCGGCAAACTCGGTGCTGCCGTACACCACCATGCGCGCATCACCCTTGCCCCAGCCGAGTTGCTCGAGCTTGCCATCCACCGCCGCCACCACCGTGATCGGCCCGCGCGTGTCCTTGTCGGTCAGTTCAGCCTTCTGTTCGCGAAACAGCCTGTCGAGATCGACCTCCGCCCACGATGTTTCGCTGGTCTTCGCGATCGGAGTGACGGTCAGTCCCGGTTTCAGATTTGGTTCGTCGCCAAGCGATCGGGACATCGCAAACACGGTGCGCTGCTTGAAATCCTTGGTAATCGGATGCTCGCCGTAGGTCTGCACCAACGGATTGAGGCCGAGCGCGGGACCTTCGAACAGCCTCACCACCTGGTCCACCACGATATCGTTGCCGACCTTGACGCCCCAATCGCCGGCCAGCTTCACCATCGCCGCCTCGTCAATTGGATTATCGGGGCGCTGCGGCCGGTACATCGCGATCATGCGCCCGCCATGTTTCAGGTAGTCATTCAACGAATCGATCTCGTGCTGGCCGAGCGGTTTGATCGGTCCCGCGACCACGACCAGGTTGGCGTCGTCGGGCACCTTGGGCAATTGTGCGAGCTCGAGCTTGCGAACCTCGTAGCCTTCCCCTTCCAAACCTTTCTTGATACTGCCGTAGCCCGCCGGGGCTTCGGCATCGTCGGGATCTGCCTCGCCGTGCCCGTCGAGGAAGTCGATTACCTTCTTGCTGCTCCTGGTCGCGCGAATGATCGCGTTAGTCAGCGCTTCCTCACTCGAGCTCGGTGACGTTGGTGCCCTCGCCGTTGTCGCCGCCATACTGCAGATGCGTGGTGCCCATCACGGACACTTTGAAGCGCTCGGCGAGCTCGGGATGCTTGTCGGGATCAACCAGCTCGTAGCTGAGCTTGGGCGAGTAGTACGCAAACGTCTCGTAGAGTTCGCGCGCGGCAGGATTCTCGCCGCCCTGAAAGAAGCCGTAGAACTTAAGCGGCTTCTGCAAACCCTTCACCACGCCCGCCGACTGGCTCGAAAGACTGAATACCTTCTCGGTCGTCAGGTCCAGCCGCGTATGATGGAGCGTCGAGACATAGTTAATCGCGACGAGCAGCCCGATGTAGGCAGCCGAGTAGATGACGGCGTTGGCGCCGTAACGCGCCGAGCGCCCGGTGGTGATCGAGGAAAGCTCGGAGCGGCTCGAAGTGATCCACAGGACTATCGCGAAGATGCCGCAGATCAGGTTGACCCACACGAACAGCCGAAAGCCGCTCGAGATAAAATAGTCGACCAGCCCGAATGACAGCAAAACCAGGCCGAGAATTCCGTAAAGCGCCGCCGATCGCCGCATCCGCCCCTCTACCCTACCGCCAGCGCGCCGACTCGACCGAGCGCTGGGTCAAGAACAAGGCTACGAAAATGAGACTCAGAAAATAAACGATGTCGCGAGTATCGATGATGCCGGTGACCATCTGTGCGAAATGGTCCGGCAGCGAGAGATAGCGCACCAGGCCCACAAGTGACCCACCACCTGCCTGCGCCGGCCACGATATGACGAACAGCAGCAGCAGCAGGCCGAAGCAACTGATCGCCGCGATGATCTGATTCTGGGTGAGCGAGCTGGTGAACAATCCTATCGAAACGAACGTAACCGCCAGGAACGCCAGTCCGAGATAGCCCGAGAACATTACGCCGACCTCCGGATTGCCGAAAGCCACGAGGATCAGCGGAAACATCCCGGCCAGCCCTATCATAATCAGCATAAAAGCCGCCGCCGCGATGAACTTTCCCGCGACGATCTCGCCGGTCCGGATCGGAGCTGTCAACAAAAGTTCGTATGTGCCGGTTCGCTTCTCCTCGGCAAAGCTTCGCATTGTGATCGCTGGCACCAGGATGACGAGCACGATCGCCAGGTTGTGCAGCATCGGCTCGATTACCCGCTCGTTGAGATTCAAGCGCTGCAACACCTCGGGATTTTGCATCGAGGAGTAGGCGGTCAGCGTCACTTCGAAGTAGCGCAGCAGCGCGAAGAAAAAGAAGCCGCCCAACAGCAGGAACACCGTCATCACGACGTAGGCGACCGGCTGCAGGAAATAGCCCGCGAGCTCCTTGCCCGCGATTGTAAGAGAATTTTTCATTCGAGCGGCACGGGTCCCTTAGGTATGCCCCGCTCCAACCTCCTCCAGCGTTTCCTCGGCACTCGCGCCGCCTTCATGACGCTCCTTGGCGATCGCGCTCAGGAAAATATCTTCGAGCGAGGTCCCAGCCGGCAGCTTCTTCAAGTATTCCTCGAGCACCACCCGGCCGTCGGCAATGATCACGACCTTGTCGCAGATCTGCGAGACCTCGGGCAGGATGTGCGTCGAGAGCACGACCGTTCGGTTGCCTGCGAGATTGTGAATCAGACCGCGAATTTCGTGAATCTGGCGCGGATCGAGACCGATCGTTGGCTCGTCGAGTACCAGCACGGGCGGATCGTGAATCAATGCCTGCGCGAGCCCGACGCGCTGGCGATAGCCCTTTGACAGCTGGCCGCAAATCCGATGCGACATGTCGGCGAGGCCGCAAACTTCGAGCACGTGCTCGAGCGCCGACTCGATCTTCGCGCGCGGGACGCCGCGGAGTTTCGCGACAAACCTGAGATAGGCTTCGACCCGCATGTCGGGATACAGCGGCGGACTCTCGGGCAGGTATCCGATTTTCCGGCGCGCCTCGAGCGATTGCGAAAAGATGTCGAGTCCGTCTATCAGCACGGTGCCCGCGGTCGCCGGCATATAGCCGGTGATGATGCGCATCGTGGTGGTCTTGCCGGCGCCATTGGGGCCGAGAAAGCCGAGGATGGAACCGTTCT
Organism: Binataceae bacterium (SeqCode); assembly: GCA_963803045.1. Taxonomy (GTDB): domain Bacteria; phylum Desulfobacterota; class Binatia; order Binatales; family Binataceae; genus Binatus. The sequence goes on from CAWDLC010000011.1 coordinate 181,821, forward strand.
CGGCTTTGAACGATACGTCTTTTACCGCGACAAAGTTGCCGTAGGCTTTAGTTAGGTTTTTAACCTCAATCATTCAGGTCGTCCGATTCGAGAGCCACCGAGATGGCATGGCCGGTTCAGTTTCAATTGACGAACAGGCCTGCCCGGCAATTCAATCAACAACAGGGCAACCGACTAATTAAACACACTACGCCAAACTGTCAATACAACGATCTGACATCGGGCAATATTTTCGATTTGCTTTCGCGGGCTTTTGCTTTGAGAACCGTATCGGATAGTTTCGATTAATGGCCGCAGAGCGCAAGCAACTCATTCTCGTCGACGGCTCCGGGTACATCTTCCGCGCTTTTTTCGCGCTGCCGCCGATGAATACGTCGCGCGGGCTGCCGACCCAGGCGGTGTATGGCTTCATCCGGATGATTCTGAAGCTGTTGAAGGATGTGCGCCCGTCGCATATCGCGATCGTCTTCGACTCGCCGAAAAAAACTTTTCGCGATGACCTGTTCGCCGACTACAAGGCGAACCGCGCCGAGGCGCCGAACGATCTTGTCGTGCAGATTCCATATATCCATCGCGCGGTCGAGGCGTTTCGGATCAAGTCGCTGATGCTCGATGGATTCGAGGCCGACGACGTGATCGGCACCCTCGCCAAGCGCGCGGCGCACGAGCATTTCACCGTCACGATCATCACGGCGGACAAGGACTTCATGCAACTGGTCGGCCCGCACGTTGCGCTGTGGGACACGATGCCGACCCACGAAAAGCGAATCGGAGTGCGCGAGGTCAAGGAGCGCTTCGGCGTCGAGCCGGCGGCGCTTGCTGACATCCAGGCTCTCAGCGGCGACATGGTCGACAATGTCAAAGGCGTGCCCGGCGTCGGCGAGAAAAAAGCTGCGGCGCTGGTTCAGAAGTTCGGCGGAGTGAAGGGAATCTACGAGAACCTGGACCGTATCGGGGAGGTTATTCACGGCGAGAAAACCATTAAAAAAATCGCGGGCTGGCTCAGGGAGCATCGCGCCGAGATGGACCTCGCGTTGCGACTGGTCCGCATCGACACCGATGTGCCGCTCGGCGTCGAGCCGGACGAATTCGCTTGGCGGGGTGTGGACGAGCGCGCGGCCGCGCAACTGCTGCGCGAGTTGGAGTTCCATTCGATCCTGCGCGAGATATCGCCGTCGCAGGTGGAACTTCCCGGTCTGGAATCGACGGCCAAGCCGGCGCCCACCGTCACCGGGAAAGATCTCGCGGATGCGCTCGAAACTCTTGCCGGCGCGCCGCGCATCGCGTTTGACCTCGGCGTCGCCGAGCCCGGTCAGGACAGGTTGCAGCTCGCAAGCACCGACAAAACATTCGTCGTCGAACATGACGGGATTGCGAGCGCAGCGCCGCTTCTTTCCTCCGACCGTCCGCCCAAATCGTGCCACGATCTGAAGACTCAAATTGGAGCGTTCGCCCGGCACGGAATCGTGCTCAAAGGCGTCGATTTCGACACGATGCTGGCAGGCTTTCTGATCAATTCGGGACGGCCGGAGCCGTCGCTGACCGATCTGTATCACGAGTACCTGGCGCCGCTTGGCGCCCGTAGTACGCCGGGCACCAATGCGGAGCTGGTGAGAAATCTTCGCGAAGCGCTGGCGGTGCGGCTGGAAGCCGACGGGCTCACTTCGCTGTTCGACGACATCGAGATGCCAACCGCGCCGATCCTGGCGGCAATGGAAGCCGCGGGAATCGGTATCGATGGCGATGCGCTCAAGATCATCTCGAAAGAATTTGCCGAGCAACTGGATCGGCTGCAACGCGAGTGCTACGAGCTGGCCGGCCGCGAGTTCAATCTCAACTCGCCCACGCAGCTACGCGAACTGCTGTTCAACCAGCTGAAACTTTCGGCCAAGGGTCTGAAAAAAACCAAGAGCGGATTTTCGACCGACGCCGATACGCTCGAGAAGCTCGCGGCGGTGCATCCCATACCGCGCAAGCTGATCGAATACCGCACGATTTCGAAATTGAAGTCCACTTACGCCGACGCCCTGTCCGAGGTGATTCACTCGGGCACCGGGCGAATTCACACGACGTGGCATCAGGCCCTGGTCGCGACCGGGCGGGTCAGCTCGAGCGATCCTAATTTGCAAAACATCCCCACCCGCAGCGTGGAAGGCCGCCGGATTCGCCGGGCGTTCGTGCCGAAGCCGGGATGCATCTTCGTGTCAGCCGACTATTCCCAGATCGATCTGCGCGTGCTGGCACATCTGTCGGGCGACAAGACGTTGGTGGACGCATTCAATGCCGGTGAGGACATCCACTTGCGGACCGCGACCGAGGTACTGGGAGTCACCGCGGACAAAGTCAACGCCGAAGCGCGGCGGCTGGCCAAGGTGATAAACTTCGGGATCATTTACGGGATGGGCTCGCAGCGGCTGGCGGGCGAGCTCGGCATTGCGCTGGCGGAAGCCTCGGACTACATCAAGCGCTACTTCGAGCGGCTGCCGGGAGTACGCGCATGGCTTGACGAGACGGTTCGCAACGCGCGCACGACCGGCTACGTAACGACGATGTACGGGCGGCGCCGCTATCTGCCCGAGCTCAACGCGCAGCCGGGCGGGGCTCGGGCGCAGGCAGAGCGAATCGCCATCAATACACCGATCCAGGGCACGGCGGCAGACCTGATAAAACTCGCTATGATACGTCTGGATGGGATGCTTCGAGAGCGCGGGCTGGGCGCGCGGATGATTCTGCAGGTGCACGACGAACTACTGCTGGAGGCGCCAAAAGACGAGTGGCGAGAGGCGGCAGAGCTGGCAAAACGCGAAATGGAGGGGGTGGCCGAACTTAAAATTCCGCTGAAGGTGGAGCTGAAATCCGGTCCAAACTGGGCTGAGATGAGCGGCGCGGCATGAATAACTCGCTGAATTTAGTAGCCCGGACCTGCGTCTACTCAAGTTGAGAACACCAGGCCGCCAAGACGGTGATGAAGCCGAGCTGATCGAGCGCTCGCGCAAGGGCGATTCCGAGGCGTTTGGTGTGCTGGTGGAACGTTATCAGCGCCGGGTGGCCGGAGTCGCGCTGGCGGTAGTGCACAATCAGGATGACGCGCTTGAACTGGCGCAAGAAACCTTTGTTCGCGCTTTTGAAAACCTTTCGAAATTCGAATCGCGATCGAGCTTTTCAACCTGGCTCTATCGAATCGCGGCCAACCTCGCGATCGATTTCTGGCGCCGCGAGGGACGCCACGTGGTTCTTCACGGAGAAGATGCCCACGACGAAATCAGCCGGTTGCCGACCAACCAGGGAGACTCATTCAAGGAAGTCAGCCGCAGTGAGCTATCCGCGCGCTTAAAGCAAGCGCTGGAGGAGTTGACGCCAGAACATCGTGCAGTGATACTTCTACGCGAAGTCGAAGGAATGTCGTACGACGAAATTAGCGACGTTTTGCAGTGTCCAAGAGGAACGGTCATGAGCAGGTTGCACTATGCTCGAACCCACCTGCGCAATATCTTGAAGGACGTGGCAGGAAGCTGAGCGACGTATGGCTGAATGCGATGAAATAGGCATGATGCTCGGCGCGTTCGAGGACTCCGAACTCGAGCCCAACGAGATGCAGGAGGTTGCCTTTCATCTGGCGCGATGCGAATCCTGCACCGGCATCCTCGCCGATTACTCGGCGCTCGGACGAAACCTCAGATCGATTGCGATTTCTCGCCGCTCGCCGACGCTGGCCGGATTCTCAAGCGCGGTAATCGCACGCGTCGATCGCCTGCCACAGCCCGTGCTGACAAGGATCGCGCGCTTCTTGAGGCGCCAAGCGGACTCTGTTGGTTCAGGCTTCGCGTGGGGCGGCGCGGTAGCGGCGGTCGCCGTCGTGACGATAATTCTGGCGACGCCGTATGCCGAGCAGTTCGCCAATCGAGGGCCGCACTCGGCCACTTCGATCGCCAAGACCGAGCACGAAGCCGCCACGGTCGTAAATCAAGTGGCGGAAGCGGCGGCCAGCGAGCCTACAATGGCGGATAACGATTCTCATGCCGACATCTCGCGGCTCGAGTCGGAAAACCATTCGGTTGCAGTCTGGAGCGAGCCTCGCAGGGACACGACCGTCATTTGGTTGCCGGATCAGCCTTAGGTCGCCATGACGCTGCGCCCCGGTAGCCTCACCTTCCTCATCATCGCGCTCACGGCCTTCGCAACGCCGGGTCTCACGTACGCTCAGGCGGGACCGAAGCAGGTGACCGTTTATATCGACTCGGTTATGGCCGCAGATACCAACGAGGGAACCGACCCGCGGCTGGCGCCCATGGGCAAGAAGCTGCAGGGCTTATTCAGCTTTTCGACTTACAGCCTGATCGGTCACAACGAGGGGCAGACTGATTGCGGCAAGATGATCGCGTTCACGTTGCCAGGCGGCAAAATTCTCCACGTGCAGCCGCGCGCCATCGACGGCGACATGATCGCGATGGAGATCGTGCTGTTCGACGGAACGCGCCCGATGATGACCACCGACCTCAAGCTCAAGAACAATGGGACATTGATCGTCGGCGGCCCGCGCTACGAGCAGGGGATGATGATCATCTCGATTGGCGCGAGCACCGGCGGATTGCATCGGATGCAAGCTCAAGTGGCCACCCCGGCCGAAGCAACCACCCGGTAAGATTCGCGCCGCGCGGGTCTGCAAGCAGACAGCTCGGCGTCAGAGCGGATCGAAATACGGCGCGACGCGGCCGTCGAAGTGGAACTCGCGCGCCAGCGCAATCCACTTGCGATCGATCCCGTGCATCGGCTCGGGCAGATGGTCGAGCGGGAAGAACCCGGCGGCAATAGCCTCGAGCGGATTTGGCTTCAGCTCGCCACCGACGATTCGACAATAGAAAAGCATCGAGTAGATATGCCGGGCGGGTGAGCCGTACTTCTTGCTGTCGATTACAGCGATCAAGCGCTCGGGCTCGACGATAAGCCCGGTTTCCTCGCGTGCTTCTTTCGCCGCGTTCTCCGCGGGCGATACGCCGACATCGCAGAACCCGGTGGGATACCACCATTTGCCGGTCGGCCGCTGAATCAACAGAATTTCGTCGCGCTCGTTGAATGCGATCACGCCGCATCCCGACGCCGCCGTGACATATCCTTCGTAGCCGGCGATCACCTGGTCGCGCCATCGCCGTCGCAATGCTTCGGCATCTTCGTCGTTCGCGCCGCCGACGACCACGTGCATTCGGGCGGCCTCTTTGAGCAATTCCTCGTAGCGTTCGGAGTCGAAACCGTCGGGCTTGAAGGCAAGTCCGGTCCGCGCGATCGCGGTTATACGTTCTATGAAGCGCGCCAGTTCGGCGAGCAGATCAGAATCCGGCATCGGAATTTTCCTTCGACCAGTATCCCGAAGCGCACGCCTGGTTGCTATCGATCTTCCGCGCCGCCAATCGCTAGCGACCCGACGCGGAGCGGCACACCGACCAAGCCGCATCGGCAAGCGCGGGTACATGCTCCTTCATGCGGACGAACAGAGGATCGTCGGCCTGTCCGCGCACGAATCGGGAGTAGCTGCCCTCCATGATGATCGCGAGCTTGAACAACGCGAACGCCTGATAGAACGGAAAATCGCGCATCGCGCGTCCGGTGCGGCGCTCGTATCGATCGATCATCTCGCGCCGCGTCAGCCATCCTTCGGCGGCGTCCATGCTGGCGATCACGCCGCCCGAGGCGCGGTCGGTTGGGTCGGGCCAGTAGGTCAGCATCCAGCCGAAATCCGCCAGCGGATCGCCAATGGTGGACATCTCCCAGTCGAGCACGGCGATCGCGCGGGCGCGGTTGGGGTCGAACATCACGTTGTCGAGCTTGTAATCTCCATGGACGATCGTGGGCGCCGGCGACTCGGGGATTCGCGCGCGCAGCCACTGCTTGACGTTTTCCATCACGGGCAGCGGGCGGGTGTGCGGGATCGTGCGCTCGAGCTGATCGGACCATCGCTTGAGTTGGCGTTCGAGGTAGCCGTCAGGCCGTCCGAAACCCTCAAGACCGACCGCGCGCCAATCGACTTCCTGCAGCGCGACGAGCACATCCACCATCTGCTCGCTGACCCGGCGGCGAAGCTCGGGCGTTTGAGCGAAATGCTGGTTGTCGGCTCGCACTACCTCGCCGCGCATATACTCCATCAGGTAAAACGGCGCGCCGATATATGACGGATCATCGCACGCGGCGTACACGCGCGGCACCGGGACGGCAGTGTCCTGGAGAGCCTTGAGCACGCGATATTCGCGCATCACGTCGTGCGCGGTCGGGAGCAGCGGTCCACGCGGCGGGCGACGAAGCGCCCAGGAATGGCCATCGAAGTGAATCAGGTGAACCTCGTTGGAATGGCCGAGCGAGATATTTTCGGACCGAAGTGCGCCGGTGTCGCCGAGCTTGCGTTCATCGAGGAACCGCTTCAAGCCAGTGAGATCCACCGTGGCCGACGGTCCGGTTTTTTCCTGCGTCGAAGTACTCATCGAGCCGTACTGTTTTCGCAAACGCAGCGCGCGGTCAAGTGAAATCGACCTGCGGTGCTGATTGGGCTGCCGCCCGCTGCGTGGCCGCCGTCTTGCGACGGCAAAGCGCCGACCTATACAAAGAAATGCAGTGAACGCGGCGCCAAAGTTGAACGACATCCAGAGCAGCGGCCAGTTGGCTGCGATGATCCGCCTGGCGCGGCCTCATCAATGGATCAAGAACGCGCTGGTATTGGCGGCGTTGGTATTCAGCCAGCGCCTGTTCGTTTTCCACGATGTCGTGCTTGCGCTGATCGCGCTCGTCGCGTTCTGCGCGCTTTCGAGCGCCGGTTACGTTCTCAATGACATCATCGACCGCGACGCGGATCGACTGAATCCCGCAAAATGCGACCGCCCGCTGGCGCGCGGCGATCTCACGGTTGCCGCAGCAAGCAGGGCTGCCCTGTCGCTGGCTGCGATTGCGGCCGTGTTGAGCATCGTATTGGGCCCGGCGTTCGTGGGAATCGCACTGCTGTACGTCGCGCTTCAGCTTGGCTATTCGCTGTGGGCCAAGCATCAGGTGGTCGTCGACGTGATCGCGGTTGCGCTTGGTTTCGTGTTGCGCGCATTCGCCGGCGGCGTCGCCATCCACGTCGAGGTATCGCCGTGGCTGGTCTTCATCACGTTCGTGTTGGCGCTGTTCCTGGTGCTGGCGCGCAGACGCCACGAACTGATCGCGCTGGGCGACGACGCCATCGCGCATCGCAGTGCGCTCTCGCAATACAGCGTCCGGCTGGCCGATCAGATGATCTCAATCGTCGCCGGCGCGACTCTCGTCAGTTACATGATTTACACCGCGTCGGCCGAGGTCGAAGCAAAGCTCGGAACCCGGCATCTCTATCTGACGGTGCCATTCGTCGCATTCGGAATCCTGCGCTATCTGTACCTGATCGACGAGCGCAACGAAGGCGGCGACCCCGCCAGCGCGCTGCTCCACGATCGGCCGCTGATGCTCGCGGTCGCGCTGTGGATCCTTACCGATGTCGCGTTGTTGTACTTCTAGGACTGCGGTTCGCGCGCGGTCTCAATAATTTGGCAGCACTCCGGTCGGCGAGCCAACCAAGCCGCTCCGCTGGAACGGATTGGTTCCAAATGGCCTTTGCCCAAAAGAGCCCAAACCGCCGAGCGTCAACTGGAACTGGATCGATACTTCACTGGGATTGTACGAATCGGTGACTCCGACGTCCGCCGCCCAACAATCGCACGGCGATTTCAGCCGCACGCCATATTCAGTCCACAGCATTTGATTCGACGCGAAATTGTAGTTGGGCGAAAAGTAAACGCCCATGAAATTGAATAGCTCTGTGTACGCGGCTCCCGATATGCCCTCCGAAGCGTTCCTGTTAGTCCCGGAAATGACCGTGTCGCGCCGATTGGCGTAGTTGTATCCCACCTGGAAGAACGAGCCTTGCAACGCCTTGCCCATATACATATTCGACCCGGCGGTCGACCACGGCGGCTGATAACTCACCGCCGCGTCGGCGAAAGTGACCCCGGCATGGGAGCGCGGACTGTAGTCGACCTGCGAACTGAATGTTGCAACCTGGGTCGCATAGATGTGCATCAGCGCCTCGATGTCCGACATGTCCGACCCATCGGCCACCTGGTGCCCAATGTCGTAAGCCTGCTGTATCGTCAACGAGCCAATTTGCGAGGAATGCTCGCCCTCTCGGACGATATTTCCGGCGTGTGGCACCAACGAATCCGGGCCGACGGGTTCTTCGTGCAACGGCCCGACGGTCGAATCGGCATCGGATAATCCTTCGGTCGGAGTCGCGTCGGTTGTCGTCTCCTCCGGAGCCACTTCCCTGGTCTTGGCGAACAGCCGCGTGGTGAAACCATAACTGAACAGACTGCGCGAGTTCACACGATCGAACGAATCAAACAACGGCATGTTGCCCTGGTAGATGTTCGGCACATAGTAATAGTTGGCAAACGGTTCAATCGTATTTTTGAGCTTCTCGATCGACTTCCATTCGACGTCGTAAACGCGATCGAGGATCGTTGAGATTCCGGCTTTTGCGTATGGGACGATTCGTGCGCTTGTTCCTTGCGCAGTGAAGTGGCTCAGCGCAACACAATTATTGTAAACGAGCTGCTGACCGCCCCCGCCAGCGCAAGTCGGGGCCGAGAACGGGGCGAGTGTGGTTCCGACTTTAGTGATCTGCATGTTGTGTCCGGAGGTGTCGTAGAACGTGGCTTGGGAACCCACCTCCCCGTAACCATAGACGTAGTCACCCAAACGCCACGGCAGCGTAACGCGAGGATTGGCGTCCAAGCGCGCGCCATCGATCCCTTTGTACCGGTAGAAGTTAACCGCCTCCGCATCGTAATCCGCGAACATAAGGTTGTTGAATAATTCCTGCCGGCCGGTCACCGTCAGGTCGGGCAGCCGCTGCAGCGCAAAGGATTGCGGCTGAATCAGATCCTGATTCCAGGTGCCCTGCAGCCGCACCAACGCGTCTTCGAATTGGTAAAGCAACCCGAAATCCGACGGCGCATTTCGCATCGAGCTGAAGTTGCTGCCAAAGCCATGCGACAACGTCCACACATTCATCTCTCGCAGGTACAGGCTGTCGCTGACGGAAATTGTGTCGCCGTATGCGATCAGATCGTCTGTGAGATGCTCCCGCGTCATCCCGATGATCCCGTAGCGGTTGAGTGGAATGTGCGGATCGGCGATCTGCCCGTCCACGATGTCGCCCAAACGATTCGCATTCGACCGGATCGACTCGTTGTAGAACGCGCCGTCCGCCCACAAATAATCGTCCTTCCCATTAACCAACCGATACTCGGCCAGGCCGCCGACTCGCTGCGAGGTCTCGACGTCGAGCGCGACCGTCGCGTCGGAACTCTTACTAATCGCGAGATAGTACGGCTGAAACCACTGAAAGCCGCGCAGTCCCGATTCACCCTCTCGCCCCATCAGAAGGCCGCTGTGCCGCGAAGTATCGGCCGGAAAGATCAGGTACGGCGTCTTCATTATCGGGTAGCCGGCCACGTCGAGGGTGGCGTTCTTGGCGGTGCCAGTGTGTCCCATGTTCACGACCATCTGATCCGCGTTTATCGACCAGTCGGGCGTGCCCTTCTCGCATCCGCAGGTCGTAAAGAATCCATCCTTCACCTCGTAGTTCGGCCCCTCGAGCTTTACGATCTGCTTGCCTTCAAGATGGTAAGTGCGTCTTTTCGCCAACACCTTGGCGTTGTGAAGCACCATGGTCTCATTGGTAATGTCGATCGTCCCGTCGGTCGCCCACATTTCGATTTCCGGATCGATCAAATGGACATGGCCGATCGCGCGGGCCTGGCGCTCACGGCGCATTATGTCGATCTCGTCGGCCTTCAGCACGCTGCCGCCCTGGCTCATGACGGCGTCGCCCTTTACCACGAAGGTGTCGGTCTTGGAGTCGTAGATCGTTTCCTGGCCGGTGATGTTGACCGGTTCTTCTCCATGTTCGGCGCGAACCGGGGCAGGAACTGCAAACCCCTTCTTTCTCGCGGGCGCGGGCTGGGCGGGCTGGGCGGGCTGGGCGGTCGGCGCGTCCGCGTTGGCGACAGCCGGCGAGAGCAATGCTGCCCACGTCAACAAAACCGCGATCGCAATTCTCTTAAGCGCCGGCTTCTGGAAACAACCCAATTCGCCCCTCGCGGGTCAGAAAGTACGGGTAAACTTCGCCGATAAGATACACCGATCCCGTGACCAGCGCCACGTCATCGGGCGCCAATTCAGAAATCACTCGCTCGATCGCGCGGAGCGGTTCGCGCTCGACGCGAGCGGGACAGTGCGCCGCGAAATGCGCCACCAGTTCCTCCGGTTCGAGCGGGCTTTTGGGCTTGGCGCGCGTCAAGGTGACGTCGCGCACGTGCGGACCCAGCATCGCGGCCATCCTGGGCCATTCCTTGGCCGACTGGCAGCCGAATATCAGGCGCGGTTTCACGCCGGGACCGAGCTCTACGCTCATCGTCTCGAGCAGTGCCGCAATACTCATCTCGTTGTGCGCGCAATCAAGGATAACGAGCGGCCGCTTCGATACGACATCGAAGCGCCCCGGCCAGCAGATGTTCCGCAAGCCTCGTCGGATCGCGTCCTCGTCTATCCGCCAGTCCTGCGCCCGCAGCGCCTCGAGCGACGCCACCGCAATCGCGGCGTTCTCATGCTGAAATGGACCCGCGAGTCCAATCTCGAGATCGCGGATTTCCAGCCCAAGGCCGTGGTAGTCGAATCGATGCGCCGGGGCGTGCGACCGGTACGAGAAGTCGCGATCGATCAAGCGCGCGGCGCTTCGGCGCTGCGCGGCAAGCGAGGTCAGCACCAGGCGCGCATCGGGGTCGCGCGCGCCAATCACGACCGGGACATCGTTCTTGATTATCCCGCCCTTCTCGCCCGCGATAGCCGCGATCGTGTAGCCGAGATATTCCATGTGATCGAAACCGATCGGCGTGATTACGCTCAAAATCGGCGTTACGACATTGGTCGAATCGAGCCGCCCGCCGAGTCCCGTCTCGACCACCGCGATATCGACGCCCGCGTCGGCGAAGTACAGGAACATCATCGCCACCGTGAACTCGAAAAACGTGAGCGCCAGGCCTGCGCGGTCGTAAATCGCGCGCAGCCGCTCGATATAGTCGAGCATTTGCGCCGCCGGAATTTCGGCGCCCGAGATTCGCGTCCGCTCCGCCAGGTTCACCAGATGCGGCTTGGTGTAGAGGCCGGTCCGGTAGCCGGCTGCACGGATGCAACTGTCCATCATCGCGGCCACCGAACCTTTGCCCTTGGTGCCCGCGATATGCACGGCGCGAATCCTGCGATGCGGATTGCCGATCAGCTCGAGCGCGGCGTCCATGCGCTCGAGCTTGTAGATCTCGCCGCGCGACTCCAGCGAATACAGCCAGTCGATGGTCTTGCTGAGCTGGTCCATTTCCAAGCCCGGAGTTTACCGGCTATCAGTCGTAGGCGGAAGATTTTGCGCTAGACGGGTTTAGTGTCCTTCAACCGGTCAACGTCGGATCCATGACAATGCCGGCAAAGAGCACCGCGCCGGATTGCTGCTCGGTGATCGCGAAGAAGAACGGGTGATCCACGATCATCACAAACTTAGTCATGGGTGCAGCAACTACCGCGGTCACACTCACGCCGATTGAGGTAGCGGCCGCGGCTTCGGTTCCCTGCTCATCGACTTTTACCCACGTCTTATGTTCAACGTCGCTGATGAACAGGTCGCGATGAATTCGCGAAAAATCGGCTCTTCTGTCATCGAACGCCAACCTCACTCCCATTTCCTTCAGAGTATCATTGAGCTGCTTGCCATACGTCGTTTCGAACTTTGGGATAACTATCTCCCCGAACTTTTGAGCAAACTGACTTGTCCATTGGGTCCAATGTGTTTCATCGAGTGAGCGGATGAAATCGGGCAATCCCGCCGTCTCGCGCGGCAGAAATACGTACATCGCATAGCGCTGATTGCCATATGGCAGGCGAATGGCCTGGAAGTTCGGATTCTCAAGGTAAGAGTAGGATCGCGATTGATCCATCATTGCGGTCTGGCGCGAATCGCCGCTCACAAGATGAAACGGCCGTGGCCGCGTTTCTGCTTTCTTGAACGGCGAGGACCAGCGGCCTTTGAAGTAGACCGCGTCGGTCAGCATCAGCCGGGTATCACGTTCAATTTCTTTGACTATGACCGGAATTCGGTGATGGGTGTTTTTGTCGACCCACGAGTTGATCGCCGCCGTGGCGCCGTTCGGATCGCCGATGAAATCCAGGCTCACAGTGCTGGCATCGTAGAAGGATTCGCACACTGTGCGAAAATCCGGGTTGATTGGAAAGTCTTTCTGTGTCCACAGCGCATTGGCGATTTCAGTCTGCACCGCGGGATCCGCCTCCGCCAGCGTGTGCATCAAGTAGTGATTGGCCCGATTGATGTCCTCATCGCCAAGCGATCCGAGAGCGAGCGTCTTAGCCATCTCCGTTTTGGTATCGCCGGCCGCGCCGTTGTATGCCATGGCGAACGCCGTCGCGACACCAAGCGGGGATATGATGGTATTCTTATTTTGGGTCGGGTCTTTGACGAGCGCTTTCAGCAGCCGAAAGCCGAAATCATCCGTCGCTGAAGAAACGCGGCTCATGACCGCCGGGTCGGGAGCGGGGATGTTCGCGGCTGCGGCGTCTTCGCCTTTCACCAGAGCGCGCGAGGTCGCAATCGATGCGAGCACGAGCCCGGCCACTATCAACTTGCGAATGTAAGCCGCAATGTCCATATCGAATTGGTGCCCAAATCAGGGCACTACCCCGGAGTGCCTGCGCTTGCCTTTGGATGCGGTCGGCCCTGCGCCGCGATTGCCGCGCGGCCTCGTCAGCATCGCCAGAATTCGCGCCAGCGTGAAGCGCATCTGATGCCGCGGGACGATTGCGTCCAGCATCCCGTGTGCAAGCAGGAACTCCGCGCGCTGAAAGTCCTCGGGAAGCTCCTGGTTGCTGGTCTGCGCGGTCACCCGCCGGCCCGCAAAACCAATCAGCGCTCCCGGCTCCGAGATATTCAGATCGCCGAGCATCGCGAACGATGCGGCGACGCCGCCGGTGGTCGGATCGCACAGCACGGGAATATATGGAAGGCGCGCGTCGCGAAATCGCGCGATCGCGGCGGAAACTTTCGCCATCTGCATCAGTGAAAGCGCGCCTTCCTGCATTCGCGCGCCGCCTGACGCGGTAAACACGATCACCGGCAGCTTGCGCTCGCACGCGATGTCGAACAGGCGCGCGAGCTTCTCACCCACCACCACGCCCATGCTGCCGCCCATGAATTCGAAATCCATCACGCCGATCGCCACCGGCCGATTCTCGATTTTGCCGATGCCAACCACCACCGCGTCGTTGCGGCCGCTGCTCGCCCGCGCCTGTTCTATCCGCGCCGGATAGGGCCGGGAATCGACGAAGCCGAGCGGATCGCCAATCGCCATCTCGGCCATCAGCTCGCGCCACGTCCCGCGATCGACGCTGATCGAAAGCCGCTGCGCGACCGTGACGCGGAAATGATATCCGCACTTGGGGCACACGTTCAGATTGCGTTCCACTTCTTTGCGGAACGCCATCTCCTTGCACGACGGGCACTTCGACCAGATGTCGTCGGAAGGAGCCGGCGCCGCGACGGTCGTCGATTCGCGCTCAGCCATCTGAATCCCCCAATCCGGGCGCACGCTCGGCTCGGCGCACCGACTTCATCGCATCTTTCATTGCGCCAACCAGTCCGCCCACGGCCTCCAGCACCTCGCCGGGCTTGGAGTACGCCTCGATCAACAGGGAAATCGCGCTGCCGACGACGACCGCATCCGCCATCGTCGCGACCTCGGCGGCCTGCTCGGGCGTCGAGATGCCGAAGCCGACGCCGATCGGCAGATCGGTTACGCTGCGAAGCTCGCGCATATGCGCACCCAGCTCCGCGTCGAGATGCGCGCGTGCGCCGGTCACTCCCGTCACCGATACATAGTAGAGAAAGCCACTGGCGGAGCGCGCGATCACGCGGCTTCTGTCGATCGGCGTCGTCGGTGCGAGCAGGTAAATGATGTCGAGACCGTTGGCGCGCGCGGGCCGCTTGAGCTCACCGGCTTCCTCGGGCGGCAGATCGACCGTCAGTATCCCGTCGATGCCCGCCCGCGCGGCGTCCGCGCACAACCGCTCGCATCCGTAGTGAAAAATCGGGTTGTAGTACCCGAACAGGATCAGCGGAATCTGCGTCTGCGCGCGAAGCTCGCTCACCATCGAGAGAATCGCCGCCAACGATGCGCCCGCGCCGAGTCCGCGTGCCAGAGCGCGCTGGTTGGCAGGTCCGTCGGCCATCGGATCGGAAAACGGCACGCCCAGCTCGATCAAGTCGGCGCCGCGAGCCTCGAGTTCGAGCACCAGGCTGCGCGTGGTATCCAGATCGGGATCGCCGGCAACGATGAACGGTATCAACGCCGCCTCGCCGCGCGCGCGCAGCTCCCGAAATTTACGTTTGATTCTGCCCGCCGCTGCCATAATCCTACACCGTCACGCCGAACGCCCTGGCGACTGTTTGCATATCCTTGTCGCCGCGCCCCGACAGATTCACGATCATGATTTGTTCCTTCGGCAGTTGCGGCGCCAGCTTGATCGCGTGCGCTACGGCATGAGCGCTCTCGAGCGCCGGAATGATTCCCTCGGTCTCCGACAGCGTCTTCAAAGCGTCGAGCGCTTCGGCGTCGGTAACCGAGGTGTATTCGGCGCGGCCCACGTCCTTCAGCCACGAATGCTCGGGGCCGACGCCCGGATAGTCCAGCCCGGCGGCGATCGAATGCGTCTCGCGAATCTGTCCGAGCTCGTCCTGCAGCAGGTAGGTCTTGTTGCCGTGCAGAACGCCGACGCTGCCCGCCGTGATCGTGGCCGCATGATGCGGTCCGCTGAGGCCCAGCCCGGCGGCCTCGACGCCGATCATCCGCACGCCCGGGTCTTTGATGAACGGATAGAAAAGTCCAATCGCGTTCGAGCCGCCGTTGACGCACGCGACCAGCACGTCGGGGATACGCCCTTCGTGTTTGAGAATCTGGCGGCGCGCCTCACGCCCGATGACCGACTGGAAGTCACGCACGATCATCGGGTACGGATGCGGTCCCGCGGTGGTGCCGATCAGATAGTAAGTGTTGCGTACGGTCGCGATCCAATCGCGCAGAGCCTCGTTCAGCGCGTCCTTCAGGCTTTTGCTGCCGCCCTCGACGGGAGTGACCTTGGCGCCGAGCAGTTTCATCCGAAAGACGTTCAGCGATTGACGCTCGACGTCGATCGAACCCATGAAGACTTCGCATTCGCGGCGAAACAGCGCCGCCATCGTGGCGGTGGCGACGCCGTGCTGTCCCGCGCCGGTCTCGGCCGTGATGCGCGACTTGTTCATCCGCACCGCCAGCAGAGCCTGTCCGAGAGTGTTGTTGACCTTGTGCGCGCCGGTGTGGCAGAGGTCCTCGCGCTTCAAATAAATTTTAGCGCCGCCAAGGCGTGCCGTGAGATTCTCGCACAGGTAGAGCGGCGTCGGGCGTCCCACGAACTCCCGCGAGCGCTGCTCGAGCTCGTCGCGGAATTTTGGATCGCGGCGTGCTTGCTTGTAGGCGCTCTCGACTCGAACAGCGCCGGCATCAGGGTTTCGGCAACGTACTTTCCGCCGAACTGGCCAAAATGGCCGCGGCTATCGGGAACGTTTTGCATTTTTTACGAAGCTCCTCAGTTTATCGTGGTCTTTTACGCCCGGCGACGATTCGACGCCGCTTGCGCAATCGACCGCGTAAGGGCCAAGTGCGGCCACCTCGGCAACGTTGTCGGGATTCAATCCGCCGGCGACAAACGCGCGGCTCAGGTCAACCCGGCGAAGCTGATCCAGCGGGATACGACTCCCGGTGCCTCCGTGGAGTTTTGTATCGAAGGCGTCGAAGAGCACATAGTCCGCGCGGTGCGGCGTCACGCTCAACATTTCGCCCGGCTTCAGCCGGCGGGTGACAATTGACGGAACGGACCAACCCGCGAGCGCCGCGTCATCCTCGTCGCCGGAGAACTGGATCATATCGAGCGACGCGGCGCGCAATCGGTCATCTATGTAGGCGCGCTCCGCGTTCACGAACACTCCGATCACCGCGGCACGGGAGCCAATCGCCGTGCGAATCTCCCTGGCGCGATCGATCTCGACGTAACGCGGACTTTTCGCGTAGAAATTGAGACCGATCATCTCGGCACCGGCGGCAATTGCCGCGTGCGCGTCTTCTACGCACGTTATCCCGCAGATTTTTACGCGAACTGTCATTTGTTGCGCGACGGTGCGCCCCCGAACGCGTTCATCAGTTCACCGAGTTTCGCACCCGGCGTGGCGCCCCTCAGCAGGCTTTCGCCGATTAGAAACGCGCGCGCGCCGGCAGCGTCGAGCCGCCGAATATCGTCCGGCGAATCGATTCCACTCTCGGTAACGGTCACCGCGCCGCCTCTGTAGCCCGCCAACAGGCGCTCGGTCACCGCGATATCGGTCACAAAAGTATGCAAGTTGCGGTTGTTGATACCTACCAGCCCCGAGCCAATTTTCTCGGCGAGTGCGAACTCGCCGGGATCGTGCGACTCGACCAGCGTCGCCATCCCAAGCTCACGTGCAAGCGCCGCGAGCGATCGCAGCTCCCCCTCCTTCAGCATCGCGGCGATCAGCAGGATGCAATCGGCGCCGGCCGCGCGAGCCTCATAGACCTGGTACGGCTCGAAGATGAAGTCTTTGCGCAACAGTGGAACATTCACCGCGGCGCGGACGGCACGCAGATCGTCGAGCGAGCCCTTGAAATGGACGTCGGTCAGAACGGAGATCGCAGCTGCTCCGCCGGTGACGTACTCGCAGGCAACACTGGCTGGCTCCAGTCCCGGCATGATGTCGCCCTTGCTCGGCGATGCGCGCTTGATCTCGGCGATTATCGCGGGACGCCGGGCGCGCAACGATCCGACGAAATCGCGCGTCCTGGGCGCGCGCCGCGCCTCGGCGACAATCGCCATCGGCGACACGATTGCCTGCCGGGCGCGCACTTCGACGCGTTTGGCGGCGTAAATATTGTCGAGGATCGAGGTCATCGTATTTCTTTCGGGACTTCTTTAGGGATTTCTCCGTTGCTGGCGCGCCGCATCTTGTCGAGGACTTCCAGGGCGCCGCTCGAGGCGATAATTTCGCGCGCTGCATCAACGCCTTCTTTCAAGGACACCGCCATCCCGCCGACGTAAATTGCGGCGCCCCCGTTCAGCGCGAGCACATCTTGCGCCGGGCCCGCGCCGCCATCAAGCGCGCCGCGCAGAACTCGCACGGCATCATCGAGGTTCTTGATCACCAGCGCGCGATGGTCGCCGCGGCGCACGCCCAAGCTCTCCGGCGTGACTTCATATTCCGTCAACTCGCCGCCGTCGTGAAGTTCCGCAATCCTGGTCGGGCCGCTGATCGCGATTTCGTCGATTCCGTCGCCCCCATGCACGACCATCGCGCGCCGGGTGCCCAGCGCCTTGAGCGCGTGTGCCATTGGTCTGACGAGGCTGTCCTCGGCGACGCCCAACAGATGGAAGTGCGGACGCGCAGGGTTGCCGATCGCGCCCATCAGATTGAAGATGGTGCGAATTCGGAGCGCGCGTCTTAGCGGCGCGATCTTCTTGAACGCCGGATGATACGCGGGCGCGAAAATATGGCAGCATCCGGCCACGTCCAGGCATCGTTGCAGCCCGTCCGGATCGCAATCGATCTTCACGCCCATCGCCTCGAGCACGTCGGCGGTGCCGACCGTGCCGCTGATCGCTCGATTGCCATGCTTGGCGACCGGCACGCCCGCCGCCGCGGCGATCAACGCAGCACCGGTCGAGATGTTGAAGGTGCTGGCGCCATCGCCACCGGTGCCGCAGGTGTCGAGCACGTCGCCGGCGCGAAGATTGAGCGGACGCGCCCGCCCGAGCATCGCACGCACCGCGCCTGCCAGCTCGCCGGCCTCGGCGCCCTTGATTTTCAGCGCCACCAGGAACGCGCCCACGACGGCGTCGTGCGCGCCGCCGTCCATGATCTCACCGATCGCGAGTTCGGCGTCGGCGCCGGTGAGCGAGCGCCCGTCGATGAGCGCCTGCAGTGCGCCGTGGAGTCCGCTCATTGCGCGTTTCCGTGTTGATCGATCCGGTCGAGAAAATTTTTCAGCAGATGTTTGCCTTCGAAGGTCAGAATCGATTCGGGATGAAACTGCACGCCTTCGACCGCGTGCTGTTTGTGGCGAAGCCCCATGATTTCGTTTTCCGCGGTGCGGGCGCTGACTTCCAGCACCGGCGGAATCGACGCCGCATCGACTACCAGCGAATGATAGCGCATCGCGTCGAACGGACTGGGGATTCCCGCGAAAATCGTTTTGCCGTCGTGAATCACCGGCGAGGTCTTGCCGTGCATCAGGCGATCCGCGCGCACGACCTTGCCGCCGAACGCCTCGCCGATACATTGCAGGCCGAGGCAAACGCCGAGAACCGGAACTTCACCCGCCATCTCGCGTAGCAGCTTCAGTGAGATTCCGGCCTGGGAGGGAGTGCACGGTCCGGGCGAAATGACGACTGCCGCGGGATGCAGCGCGCGAATGCCGGCGACATCGATGGCGTCGTTGCGCTTGACCATGACGTCGGCGCCAAGTTCGCCGAGGTACTGCACGAGGTTGTAGGTAAACGAGTCGTAGTTGTCGATCATCAGGAGTCGAACTTTTTCATTGTCTGCCATACAAGTTACCTCTTCGCCGCGTTTTCAAAATCGCGCGCGGCCCCAAGCGCCCGCACCATCGCGCGAGCCTTGTTTACCGATTCCTCGAATTCCGCGCCGGGGTCCGAGTCGGCGACGACGCCGCCACCGGCCTGAATGTAAACGCGGTTGTTCTTGATCAGCAGCGTGCGCAGCGCGATCGCGGTGTCGGTGTTGCCGGTGTAGCTGAAATAGCCGACCGCGCCGGCGTACACGCCGCGGCGCACGGTCTCGAGCTCGTCGATAATTTCCATGGCGCGGATTTTCGGGGCGCCGGAGACGGTGCCCTGCGGAAAGGTCGCCGCGAATGCGTCGAACGCGTCGCATCCCTCGCGCAGCACGCCGGTGACGTTCGACACTATATGCATCACGTGCGAGTAGCGTTCGACGACCATCAGCTCGGTCACTTTCACCGAGCCGATTTCGGAGACCCGGCCGACGTCGTTGCGCCCGAGATCGACCAGCATCACGTGCTCGGCGCGTTCCTTGGGATCGGCGAGCAACTCGGCTTCGAGCTCCCGGTCTTCGGCTTCCGTCGCGCCGCGCGGGCGCGTTCCCGCGATCGGCCGCAGCGTAATCTCGCGACCCTCGACCCGGACCATCACTTCCGGCGAGGCGCCGACCAGCGTGTGATCGCCCAGGCGCAGGTAGAACATGTAAGGCGACGGGTTAATCGTGCGCAGGCTGCGGTAGATGTTGAACGGATGCGCGGTCAGGGGCGCCTCGAAGCGCTGCGACGGAACGACCTGGATAACGTCGCCGGCCGCGATATATTCCTTGGCCGCCGAAACCATCGCCATGTAGCTTTCGCGCGTCTGGTTCGAGGTGATGGACGCGTTGTTGACGGCGACGTTGCCTGCACCCTCGAGAAACGGGGGCACGGCGGGACGTTTCAGGCGCTCGATTATCCCGTCGATCTTCACGCGCGCGCTTTGATAGGCCATTTTCGCCGAGGCAAACTCCTCGACCGGCACGTTGGCGATAATCTTGAGCGTCTGGCGCACGTTGTCGAAGCACAGCACCGTATCGGTGAACATCAGGCAGAAATCGGGGCTGCCGAGATCGTCGTGCGCGGTCTCGGGAATCTTCTCGAAGCATCGCACGATATCGTAAGCGAGAAATCCCACCGCGCCGCCGAAGAAGCGCGGCAGGTTGGGCAACTCGGGAGCGCGGAAGTGCTTGACCTCGGCGCGCAACTCTTCGAACGAGTTGGCCACCGAGCGCACTTCGACACCACGGCCGGGCCGGATGATATCCATGCGGTTCTTGCGCGCACGCATCACGACCGAAGGCTCGGAACCCAGAAAAGTGTAGCGTCCCCACTTTTCGCCGCCGCGGACGCTCTCGAGCAGAAACGCGTAGTCGTCGCGCGCGACCTTCAGGAAGGCGGAGACAGGGGTCTCGAGGTCGGCGGCAATTTCCTCAAAGACGGGGATGAGGTTGAATCCGCGGGCAGCCAGTTGTTCGAATTCGCTTTCACTCGGTTGCAACATCTTTCTCGTTTCCCTCCCTCACTTCCGATTCCATCGCTGAGAAAAGAAAAGGGCCGCAGGGTTTTCGCCCGCGGCCCCTAAAGAAATCGGTTTTGTGATGAATTACAAAGCCGGCGCGCTGGCGGATGCATCGACGTGCCAACGCCACCATCCCGCGCAAACTTTCCGGCTCGTGAAATTCATCGTTGAATCAATGATCCATGCGAGGCGAGCAATTGTCAACCGGGCAGAATAAAACCCAAACAGATGAAGAGAATATCCGGATGCGAAACCCACACTGGGTTTGCGGAGGCCGGCGCCTGCCTCAATGCGAGGTTGTGTAAGCTTGGCGGTATTGCTCGCGGAGTTTACTCTGCGCGGCAGTCGCTTCGTCGGCACTGGCGTAGGGCCCGATGCGGACGCGGTACCAGGTCTGCCCGTTGAGCGCGACCTTTATCTCCTGCGCGTTATAGCCAAGCGTCTTCAGCCGCGAGACCATCTCGTCCGCTCCGCTCTTGTCCATCACGGCTTCGATCTGGATGTTGTACGGCTTCGCGCCGGGAGCAAGGGTGCGGGCCGGCGCGGCGGGAGCCGAAGCCGCTGCGGAATCTTCGCCGGATTCGTTCTCGTTGGCGGTTGCGGGACCATTGATCGCGGGTGCTTCGGGAGGAGGTTTCAAGCGCGCGACGGTGGCAGGCGAGGTGCGCGCAGCCGGCGGTAGCCCGCCGATGGCGGGGGCGGGCGGTTTGATGGGGACCGATGGCGGCGCCGGCGCAGACGCAACCGATGGGGAAGCGGCGGCCGCAGCTGACATCTCGGATACGGGGGCGGGCTTTTCGCCGGATGCCGGGGGATTCGGCAGCGGGTAGGTCGAGGAGATTTGACTCAGGTCGGGTTGGTTCTGCCGGGCCATCTCGTAGCCCGCGACCAATCCGAGCGCGAAGACCGCGCCCGACAGCCCGACCAATCCGAGTAAAATTAGAAACGCGCCGCCCGCCCTGATTTCGAATCGCATCCCGCCCTCACATCCGCTCTGGAGCGCTCACCCCGAGCAACTCGAGTCCGCCCGCAATCGCATCCTTGAGAATTCCCGCCATGAACATCCGCGCCAAACTGAGTTCGCGATCCGGCCCAATTATACGATTCGCGGGCTTGTTGTAGTAGCGATGGAACTCGCCGGCCAGGTCGAGCAGATAGAATGGAATCCGATGCGGCTCGAGCGCCTCGGCCGCCGCGGACATCACGGCAGGAAGTCCAACCGCACGCTTGGCGAGATCAAGTTCCTCGGCGCCGAGCAAATTGAGATCGATAGCCGACCGATCTCCCGGCAGGATCAAGCCCCTGGCCGCGCCCTCGCGAAAGATACTCGCCAGGCGCGCGTGCGCATATTGGACGTAAAAGACGGGATTCTCGGGCGCCTGCCTTTTGGCGAGTTCGAGATCGAAGTCGAGCTGGCTGTCGGACTTGCGGAACAAAAAGAAAAATCGCACCACGTCGGCGCCGACCTCGTCGATCAACTCGTCGAGCGTTACGTAGGTCGCCTTGCGCGTGGACATCTTGACCTTCTCGCCGCCGCGCGTGAGCGTGACGAACTGGTAGATGATCGCGCGGATGGGCGTGATGTCGTAGCCGAGCGCCTTGACGGCGGCGACGACCTCCTGATGCTCGGCGATATGATCGGCGCCGAACACGTCCACGATCAGATCGAAACCGCGCTTGAGCTTCTCGATGTGATAGGCGATATCGGGCGTGCGATAGGTCGGCTGCCTGTCGGGGCCGGAGCGCACCAGCACGGCGTCCTTGGGAAGTCCCAATGGCCCGCCGCGCAGCCATGTGGCACCGTCCTTTTCGAATGTGAGCTTGCCGTTGCGCAGCTCTCTTAGGACGGCGTCAACCAGTCCGGCGTTGATGAGGTCGAGTTCGTTGGTATAGACATCGAAGCGGATCCCCAGCCGCGTGCAGGTCTGGTTGATGTCGGCGAAGATGGCTTTGACGGCCGCCGCGCGGAAAAGCTCAAGGTCGGTGACGGACACGAGCGCGTCGCCCCGCTCCGCTTTCAGAGCGCGCGCGATGGCGAGGATATACTCGCCCTGGTAGCCGTCTTCGGGCAGCGCCGCGTCGATGCCGTGCTCCTGGAGATATCGCGCACGCACCGACTCGCCGAGCAACTTCATCTGGCGGCCGCCGTCGTTAAAATAATATTCGCGCGTGACGTCGAAGCCCGCCGCCTCATAAAGGCGCGCGATGGTGTCGCCGAGCACGGCGTTGCGGCCGTGTCCCACGGTCAGGGGGCCGGTGGGATTGGCGGAGAGAAACTCGACTTGGACTTTCCTTCCGGCCCCCGGGCGCAGCTCCCATGCGCGCGGCTTCCAGAACGCGCGTCCCTCGCTCGCGGCGCGGCGCATCTCCGCATGCCAATAGGCGGGCGACATTTTGAAATTGATGAAGCCCGGGCCGGCGACCAGGACGCCGCTCACTTGCGCGGGCATCGTGAGGTGCGACTTGATAATTTCCGCGATCGCGCGCGGTGGCTTGCGCTCGGCCTTCGCGATCGTCAGCGCGACGTTCGACGCGACGTCGCCATGGGCGGAGTCCCTGGGCGCTTCGATTCCGATCGAAGGAATGCCGGCGGTCAACTGACCCGCGGCGCGCGCCCGCTCGATTGCGTCGCGAAGGATGGAGACGATCAGATCTTTCATGTGTGAAGCCGTGGATGCGTGCAGCAATCGTGTCAGATAGGCGCCGCGATGTTAAGGCGCGCGGCTGCGGGTTGACGATCGCCGCGCCGCGATGCGAACGTGACGGCGGGAGGCTATCGCTCATGGCTGCGCCAGCGACGCAGTGGAAAATGCCGCCGCTCGTAAAAGTGTACGAAGCGCTCGGTGCGATCGGCGACGGCCGCGTGCGAATCGAGGACGGCCGGCGGGCGACGGTGACGTCGTCGGACGGATCGAAAACTTACGAAGTGGAAACCTCGGCGGACGGCTGCGAGATCACGTCGAACGACAACGCGTCGTACTGGCAAGGCTACGTCGGCTATCCGGCGATCGCAGTGCTGCTCGCGCGAGGATTTTATCGTCCACCGGCGAACGTGACCGGCGCGCTGGCGAGAATCGCCTGGAAGGAACTCAATCGCAAGTTCAGAAACGACTGGGGCAGGACGATCGCGGAAGTTGAGAAGGAGCTGGAGCAGGCCGGGCACGATCCCGGCGCGGTGCGATCGGAAGCCGAAGCCGTGCTGAGCTTTCTTCGCGCGCTACGACCGGTGCGCGGCAAGCGCAGTCGCCCACCTGCCGAAAAGCCCGCCATCAAGACCCGCTAGCAGGCCGCGGCAGGAACTATTCGACAATGCTGCGCCGAGCGACTGACTAGTTACAGGTGCCACTGATCGACACGTTGTACGACTGCACGATAAGAAAATCGCGCATGCTGAGCTGGGTGGTCACTCCCGATACTTTGCCGGTGGCGCAATTGCTGAGCAGGTTGGCAAGCGCGGTCTGCGTGAGTCCCTGGGGTGCGACCAGATGAAGGAATCCGAGATCGCTGGCGCTCGAGCTGATTGGAGCGCCGGCGCCCGCGCGATCGGAGATCGTACTCGATTGAACGAAGACGCATCCGTAAGCCTGCACGCAGCCCGCAAGTAACGTAGCGAGAATGATCGAGTTGATCGGTTTCATCTTTCCTCCGGTCTCCCGATTCGGCGCGAACGGAGCGCGTGCGCGATGGTAATTCGCATCGTGAAACGGAGTCAATCGCGCGCGAGCGGCAGGGCGTCATGCTGTTGCGTGATCTGGCAAGATGCTAGCGTGGCGAAATTCGGACCGGGACGGAGGCTTCGATGGCGAACGGGGCTGGCGACTCGATCACACCTTTTTTCACGATATGGACCGCACCGCGCGCGACGATTCGACGCATCGTCGATTCCGATCCGACGCGCAACGTAGTCGCGCTCGCAGCGATCGGGCCGGCGATCGGCGCGCTGGCGGGTCAGTGGTCGAAGGCGCTCAGCAACAACGCCAATCTGTCGGTTTTGTGGCCGCTATGGGTGGCGGCCAGCGTTGCAATTCAGGCGGCTCTCGGAGTTCTGTCTCTGTTCATTTTTGGCGCGATTTTCAAATGGTCGGGAAGCCTGCTGGGCGGCGTCGCGAGCAGAATCGAAGTGCGGGCCGCGATCGCGTGGTCGCAGGTGCCCGGGATCGCCGCTGGGATCGTCCTGCTGATCGCGGTCCTGCTGGGCGTGCCGATACCGCATCCGGCGCCGGGAACGTTGGCGCAAATCGATCCCGCGTTTTACAAAGTCATGGCCGTTGAAGGGGTGCTCGGGATATGGGGGTTGGTCGTCTCGCTGAAGTGCATGGGCGAGGTGCATCGATTCTCGGCGTGGCGCGCGCTGGCTGCGATCCTGATACCGCCGCTGATTGCGCTAGTCGCAATCGGTTTCATCGTCTTCGTAGTCAGCCGTCTAACGGGACATCACTGATCGATCGTGAACTGAAGAGCTCTAGGCCACGTGCAATCGCGCGGCGAGGCGCGAGAAGCGAAGACGCTCATCCTGATTGCGCACCGCCTGCTGCAATGCGCTCTTGGTCCCGACCAGCACGCATACCCGCTCGGCGCGCGTGATCGCCGTGTAGAGCAGATTGCGGCGCAGCATCAGGTAGTGACTCGAATGTATCGGCATCACGACCGCGGGATACTGGCTGCCCTGGCTTTTATGCACTGAAATCGCGTACGCGAGCGCCAGCTCGTCGAGTTCCGACAGGTCGTATTCGGCGTGGGTCTCTTCGAACGCGACGCTCACGCGCGCCTTGTCCGAGTCGATCGCGAGCAATCCTGCCGATCGATCCGTTGAAGACGTCCTTGTCGTAATTGTTGCGCAACTGGATAACGCGATCGCCCTCGCGAAACACGCGATCGCCGGCGCGCAGTTCGCGTCCCGAGGGATTCAGCAAGCTTTGCAACTCGCGATTGAGAATGTGCGTGCCGAGCGGACCGCGATTCATCGGCGTCAGCACCTGGATTTCGCGCGGGTCGGTTATTCCGAATCGTCCAATCAGCCGCTGTTGCACGAGTTGCTTGATCGTCGCGAGCACGTCCTCGGCGGCGTTGCGCTCGAAGAAAAAAAAGTCGCCTTCGGGGTCGTTGGAGATATCCGGGAATTCACCGCGATTCAAGCGATGCGCGTTGGCGACTATCAGGCTGCGGCGCGCCTGCCGATAAACCTCCTGCAATTGCACCACCGGCACGAAGTCGGATGCGATCACGTCCTTGAGGACGCTGCCGGGGCCGACCGAAGGAAGTTGATCGCGATCGCCGACCAGCAGCAGCGAGCAGTTCGGCATCAGCGCAGACAGCAGGCTCGAGGCGAGCTCGAGGTCCATCATCGAGGCTTCATCGATGATCAGATAGTTGGTGCGGAGCGGAAATTCCTTGCCGCGGACAAAGCCGCCGCTCTCGGGGGAGTATTCGAGCAGCCGATGAATGGTCTTTGCGTCGCGGCCAGAGGCCTCCTGGAGCCGGCGAGCCGCGCGCCCGGTCGGTGCGGCAAGCGTCGGCTTCAAACCGACCTCGGCCAGCGCGGCCAGCAGCGAGCGCAGCAAGGTCGTCTTGCCGGTGCCGGGACCGCCGGTGATAACCGTGACGCGGCTGGCCAGGGCGCATCGGAGCGCGCTCTTTTGTTCGGCCGACAGTTCGAGTTCAGAGCTTCGCACGGCCGCATCCAGCGCGCGCTGGATCAGCTCCCGGTTCATCGCGCGGCCCGCGTTCAATTCCGCGATTCGCCGCGCGACGTTCACTTCGGCCTCGTGCAAGCGTGCGAGATAGACGGCGGTGTGATCGTCCGCCTCTTCGACCACCACCTCACCGCTGGCGGCAAGCTCAGCGACGGCCTCGCGCGCCAGCTCGGGCTCCATCTCGAGCGCGGTACGGAACTGACCTTCGAGATACTCGAAGGGCGAATAGACGTGGCCCTCGTCGGACATGCGCTCGAGCAGGTATAAGACCGCGGCGCGGGCGCGCTGGATCGAGTTGCGCGGGATGCCGAGTTTCTCCGCGACGGCGTCGGCGGTGCGAAATCCGATGCCATGAATGGTGCGCGCGAGTACGTATGGATCGCTCCGTACGACGTTCGAGCGCATCCTTGCCGTAGAACTTGTGAATGCGCCGCGCGTGCGAGGCAGCCAGGCCGTGCCCGCGCAGAAAGACTGTCAGCTCGCGCAGCCCCGACGCGTCGCGCCATGCAGCCGCGATTGCCCGCGCGACTACGGGTCCGATGCCGGGAACTTCGCGCATGCGTTCCGGAGCGTTGTCGAGCACCTCGCCGAGCGAGTCGCCGAAGTGCTCCGCGATTCTTCGCGCGAACGCGGGACCGACGCCCTTTATTTCCGAAGCGAGGTAGCGTTCGAGCGCGACCGCTCCGGCCGGCCGCACCGTTTCGAAATCGACTACGTGAAACTGATCGCCAAAGCGCGGATGCTGTTCGAAGCCGCCCTGGGCGCGGATGGTCGAGCCAACTTCCAGGCCGGCGAGATTTCCAACCACCGTGACGCGGCGCAACTCGCCGTGTTCGCCGGCAACGACCACGACGGCGACCGAGTAGCCGTTGTTCTCGTTAACGAACAGGACCTGATCGAGGATGCCCTCCAGCGTCTCGGCCGCTTGATGCGCTTGTGCCACGGAAAGAGGATTACGCGCGCCGCGCGCCGCGTCCAGTTGATGGCGATGGGAGCGTCAACAGGCGCGGGCGAAATCAGACTTCAATGGTCTCCCACTTGCCGCTCTGGAAGCGCCGGACTTTCATCGTCGAGCGAACGACGTAATCGGCGAGCAGAGACCACCAGATATAGTTGATACTGCCGCCGTGGTACCAAATGAGAATCGTGAGGAAGAGCCTCATTCCGTAAAAGCCCGCCAGCGAACCGTAAAGCGGAAACCGCGAATCGCCCGCGCCGCGCAGTGCGCCGGTGATCGTCCAATCGATCGCCATCAGCGGTTGCGCGGCCGCGAGCGCGTACATGAACTGTACCGTGTACTCGATGACCTGTTTGTCGTCGATGAAGAGCGCCGCGATCTGATGGGCAAAGACGATAAACAGCAGGCCCATAGCGGTCATCATCACTATCGACATCCCGGTCGATTCCCATCCGGCCTTGCGCGAGAACTTCGGGTCGCGCGCGCCAAGGCCCTGACCCACCAGCGTCGCAGAGGCGGCCGAGAATCCGAAGCCGGGCAGGAATGACAGCGCCAGGATTCGCACGCCGATGAAATATGCAGCGATTTCCTTCGCGCCGTAACGCGCGACGAATCCGACATAGGCGACGAAACCGAATTGAATCAACAATTGTTCGATAGCGGCGGGATTGCCGACACTGAGGATTCGCCTGCCCAAGCCGAAGTCGGGCCACAGCCCCTTCCATCGGAAGTTGAGCACCATCCCCTCGATCGAGAGCGCGTAGAAGAACAAAACCCCGCCGAAGGCGATCGCGAGCAAGGTCGCCACGGCCGCGCCCTTCACGCCGAGCGCGGGAAATCCGAGCTTGCCGAAGATGAGCACGTAGTTGAGGAAGATTGCGAGCACGTCGATGATACCGCCGATCCACAACGGCGTGCGCGTGTCACCGGCACCGCGCAAGGCCGCCGCGCACATCAGAAAGATTCCCTGGAACGGCTCCGACAGCATCACGACCTGCAGGTAACGCGCACCCATGTCGGCCATCTCGCCTTTGACCTGGAACACCTCCATCAGCGGATGCGCGAAAATTATTACGGGAATCGCGATGATCGTCGAAACCAACACGCCGAACGTCACCGACTGCTGGAGCACTTCCTCGGCGCTGTCACGATCGTTCGCACCGATATAACGCGCGACCAGCGCGACAGTGCCGGTACCAACCGCCGCTATGCCGGCGCGCACCGCACCCAGGATTTGCGTGGCAAGTCCGACCGCACCGACTGCGTCCGCGCCGAGCCGCCCCACCATCAGCATCGAAGAGAGACTGAGAATCGAATCGAGTCCGAACGACAGAATCACGGGCCACGCGAGCGCCCATACCTCGAAGCGGATCCGCTCGATCGGCGGCAGGGTCATCGCGACCCCGTTCTGCGCACGGACTTCGGGAACCGGCTCCGACTCGAGAAACTCGGACATGATTGTGAACAGTTACGCCAGCACGAGGCGTGATAGTCAATGGACTGGGCGCCGCGACGGCCGGGCACGGGCGAACAGATGAAGATCGTGCGCGCGCGTGAAATCCGCTATATCTCGCGCGGGGGCGGGCAAGGGAATCCTGATGACTGAAGCCGGGGCTGCGACAATCGAATCGTCAGCGGGCGATAGATCGTCGCGCCGGCCGCTCGAAATCTTCGCGGCGATCTTCGTCGCCGCCGGATTGATCTATTCGTTTCATCTTGGCACCGATGCCCTCGGCGCGAGCGAGGCCTACAGTGCGTGGGCGGCGGCAAAACCGGGGGTCAGCGCGATCATTCGCACGCCGGTGCTGCACGATCCGGGCAAGCAGGTCTTTTACTACGTCGTACTGCATTACTACACGCAGATATTCGGACTGAGTGAAATTTCGCTGCGCTCGATGTCGGTGATCTTTTCGCTAATCACGCTCGTGCTGGTATTCGCGCTCGGCTGCGAAATGTTCGACGAGAGCACTGCGCTGGCGGCGGCCGCGATGTGGGCATTCAACCCGCTCGCGGTGGTGTTCGCGCACACGGCGCGAATGTATCCGATGCTCATCGCGCTCGCGCTCGCGCATCTGCTGACGCTGTGGCAAGTGCGCAAGCGCCCGAGTTCGAGCCGCGCCGCGTCATGCGGTGTCCTGGGGGCAGCGCTGCTTTACACTCACATGGGCGGCATCCTGTTTATCGGGGCAGGAGTAGCGATGCTCGTGCGCGACTACATCCGCGGGCGGCGAAATGCGATGGCGTGGCTGGCGATGGCTATAACGCTCGCGCTGTTCGTTCCATACGTGCCAGTTGCGCGCACGCAGAGCGAGACGCTTATCGCGGGCCATTGGCTCGATTGGATCGGAACGGCATATGAGTATCCATTCGCCATCAAGCTAGTGTCGGCGGCCGGAGCGGCCGCGCTGGCGATCTGGTTTGTGATTGGCACGACGACCGGATCGGATCGCGACGATCAACTCAGTTGGCTCGGCGTCTGGACGATCCTGCCCGGGCTCATGCTGGCTGCAGGCTCGATCGTGATTCGCCCGATGTTCAACCTGCGCTACGTTGCGCCGTCAACGGCCACTCTCGCATTGATGGTTGCGGCCGCAGTCGCGCGGGCGTGGACCGCCAAGTGGCGCAATCTGCTGGCGGCAGGCTTCGCGCTTGTATGCTTGATCATGGTGCCGTTCGCCCGGTCCAAGCCGCAACCGTGGCGCGACTTCGCGCGGCAAGTCGCAGCGGCCGGCGGCGCGTCGGAACCGGTCTTTTTCGAGTCGGGATTTGTCATTGACAATCCCGCCAGCAACGTCCCCAATGGCGGATTTCCATTTGGCTATTACTCAGTTCCATTCGATTACTACTTCAGCGGCGCCAATCCGCGAATAGCTATTCCGGGATTTGATGCCGCGGCCGCGCGAATGACTATAGAGGAGCGGGTGTCATCGGCAGGCGGCGGATGGCTCGTCAGTTGGAAGGGTCGCGACGCGGTAAACTCCGAACTTCCCGATCCAAAAGGCTTCCGTGTCGTCGAGACATACCGGCAGCCGCATCTCGCGATTTACCGAATAACGCCGACGGTCAAATGACGCAAAGCAATGCGACGCGGCTCTGTCCGGGCGTTTCAGACGGAGTAGGCGGCTCGTTGCAACCCGAGTTGATAGCGCGTCGCGTCGATCAGGTTCTGCATCAGCGCAAGCACGGTCATGGGACCGGTGCCGCCCGGATTCAGCGTAAGCCATCCCGCGACTTCCTTCACGGCCTCGAAATCTACATCACCGATGAATCTGCCGGGACCGACACGCCTGAAGCCAACGTCAATCACGCAGGCGCCCCGCTTCACCATGTCCGCCGTGATCAGATAGGGCCGGCCGACGTCGGCGCCGACGCACGGGATGAGGATGTCGGCCTCGCGGCAAATGGCGGCGAGGTCGCGCGTATAGCGATGGCACCACGTAACCGTTGCGTTGCACAGTCGCCCGCCGAGAATCAGCGCGATCGGCTTGCCGGCGATATCGCTGCGCCCGATAACCACGGCGCGCGCACCCTCGACGGGTACCTTGTAGTAGTCGAGCAAGGTGAGCACGCCGCGCGGAGTGCACGGGATAAAGCGTCCCCACTGACCGCGATAAAAGCCCCCGACGCTGGCCGCACCGATGGCGTCGAGATCCTTTTCCGGCGCGATCGCATCGAACAGGCGGAAGCGATCGACGCAATCGGGGATCGGCAACTGGAGCAGTATCGCATTGACGCGCGCGTCGGCGTTGAGTTCCTCGATCACGCTGAGCAACGCGCCGGTGGTCGCTTCCGCCGACGGCATCCGCACCGTGCGGCTGTCGCATCCAAGCTCGCCAGCCACGCGCTGCTTATTCTTTACATATTGGCGTGAGGCGGGATCGTCGCCGACCAGGATCGCCGCCAGCGATGGCGTGCATCCGAACTCGCGCTTGAGCTCGTCGACATGGGCGCGCAACTCCGGCATCAGATGCGCGCTCAGCGCCCGGCCATCCATGATGATTGCAGCCATCGGGTATCAGTCGATTATAGCACCGGATATCGCCGAGCAAGGCGCTGTGGACAGAAGCCGGGCGGTTGTTGGCGGATCACGCGCGGTTGTCTCGTTCGGCTCAAAAAGGTCTGTTAGGATTTTGCCGCTGATGAATGCGCCCAAGCGCACTGTTCTGTTTGACCTTCACCAAAAACTCGGCGCACGGATGACGGTTTTCGGTGGTTTCGAGATGCCCGTCAGTTACAGCGGGATCATCGAGGAGCATCTTGCGGTCCGCAATTCGGCGGGAATTTTCGATCTGAGTCATATGGGTGAGTTTGAAATCAGCGGACCGCACGCACTCGGGACAATCGAGCGGGCGTTCACCAATTCCGCGGCGCGGCTCAAGCAAGGCCACGCGCAGTACACGATTATGTGCGCGGAGGACGGCGGGACGATCGACGACTTGATCGTGTATCGGCTCGGGCCGGAACGCTACATGCTCTGCGTCAACGCATCCAACATCGATACGGATCGCGAATGGATCGTGGAAGTCAACGGCGGGCGGGCGAAGTTCGAGGATGTGAGCGACGCCACCGCGGCAATCGCGGTTCAGGGACCGTGCGCCGTCGCGCTCTTGGCAACGCTGGCGGATTTTCCAATCGCCAACGTCGCGCGCTTCGGCGTCGCTGGCGGACTAATCGCGGGAATCACCTGCATTGCGGCGCGCACCGGCTACACGGGCGAAGACGGCTTCGAGCTGTTCGTGGATAACGCCGGCGCGCGCCAATTGTTCGAAGCGATTCTCGACGCCGGCGCCGGCGTCGATGCCAAGCCGGTCGGGCTGGGCGCGCGTGACACGCTGCGGCTCGAAGCCGGGCTGCCGCTGTACGGTCACGAACTCGATCGCAATTCGTCGCCGCTTGAAGCGGGCCTGGCGGCCTTCGTAAAGCTGGGGCGTCCGTTCATTGGCGCGGCAGCCCTTACCGCGCAACGCGACCGGGGGCTGAAGAAAACATTGGTCGGGCTGCAGACCGACGACGGCAGGATGGTCGCGCGCCAGGGCTACCGGGTATTTCGAGACGGCGATGAGGCCGGCGTGGTGACGAGCGGGACGTTCGCGCCGTCGATTCAACGGCCGATCGCGATGGCATATCTCGCAGCCGCAGGCGCGAAAAATATGCCAGCCGTGGGCGAATCGCTCGAAGTTGAAATTCGCAAGCGCAAGATTCGGGCGACCATCGTGCCGCGACCATTCTATCGGCGCGAGGAGCCACCTGCGGCGTCAACTGTGCGCGTGTGATTGAATTGTTGGTGAAGCCGAGGCGGAGCCGGGCGGAGGACAGGTTGATTCCATGAGATTCATGCCACATACCGAGAGCGATGTCGCGGCGATGCTCGAGACGATCGGTGCAAAGCATCTTGATGACCTGATCGCGCATGTGCCGGAGAACCTGCGCGCGAGCGCGACAATCAATCTCGACCGCGGGTGCAGCGAAGCGGATGTGGTCCGCGAGATTTCTGCGCTGGCGGCTCGCAACACGGGGGCGTCGGATTTCGTCAGCTTCCTGGGTGCCGGTTACTACCGCCATTACGTGCCCGCCGCGGTGCGCGCCGTCATCGCACGCGCCGAGTTCGCGACCAGCTATACGCCGTACCAGGCCGAGGCGAGCCAGGGGACCACGCAGGCGATTTTCGAGTTTCAGACGCTGATCACGCAGCTCACCGCGCTGGAGGTCGCCAACGCCAGCATGTACGACGGCGCGTCGGCTGCGGCCGAGGCGGTTCTGATGGCGCGACGGTTGATGCCCCGGCGCCAGGTCGTCGCACTCTCGCGAGCGCTATGGCCCGACTATCGCGCGACCATCCGCACCTACCTGAGTGCGCTTGACGGACTCGAGATCGTCGAAGTTCCATTTGACGACGCGACCGGCGCGACCGACGCAGCCGCGCTCGATCGTATCGCGAACGATCGCTTGCTGTGCATGGTCACCGGCTATCCCAACGCGCTCGGCATAATCGAACCGCTTGGCGCGATCGCTCAAATGACGCATCGCGCGGGCGCACTCGCCATTTCTGCCACTGCCGAGGGCATCGCGCTGGGTCTGCTTCGCGCACCGGGCGAACTTGGCGTCGATATTGCCGTCGGCGAGGGTCAAAGTTTCGGGCTGCCGCTTCAATTCGGCGGACCCGGCGTCGGCTTCATGGCCGCGCGGCTGACCCATCTGCGCCAGATGCCCGGCCGGTTGGTGGGACAGACTCGCGATCGTGACGGTCGCCGCGCGTTTTGCCTGACGCTCAGTACGCGCGAGCAGCATATCCGCCGCGAACGGGCGACCTCGAACATCTGCACCAATCATTCTCTGTGTGCGCTGGCTGCGACGGTCTATCTCTCACTGATGGGGCGGGTTGGACTGCGCGAGCTCGCGGAGCGAAACGTCGAGCTGGCGCATCAGGCGGCCGCGATGCTGGAAACCGCGGGCATCCAGCGGCGCTTTTCGGGACCGTTCTTCAACGAATTCGCGCTGAGGCTTGCGAACCCTTCGGCCGCTCTGGAAGCGGCGGAGCGCAAGCAAATCCTTGCCGGCGTCGCACTCGGCCACGATTATTCCGAACTCTCCGACGCGCTCCTGGTTTCGGTCACCGAGATGAATCGCGGCGACGAGTTCAGCCGGCTTGCGGCGGCAATTGCGGAGGTGCGGTGAGATGTCAGGTGCGGGCAGAATCGGCCCAGCCACGGTCCCTGAAACTCCTTCGACCCCCCACCGGATCGAGCCGGTGGCAGGCGTGCCGCTTATTTTCGAACTTTCATCCGAAGGTCGCCGCGCAACGGACCTGCCGCCGCGTGCTGCCGGCGAGCGGCGCGGCGCTGACATCATCGGCGCCGAGCTTTGCCGCGAGGATCTTCCGGGCTTTCCCGAACTCAGCGAGCCGCAGGTGATCCGGCATTTCCTGCGTCTGTCGCAGCTCAACTTCGCGCAGGCGCTCCAGTTCTATCCGCTTGGATCGTGCACGATGAAGTACAACCCCGTCGTAAACGACGAGCTGGCGGCTCTTCCGGGGCTGGCGGGGCTGCATCCCGCGACCCCGGCGCATCTGGCCCAAGGCACGCTCGAACTGCTCGCGCGGATGGAAGCGGCGCTCGCCGAGATCACCGGGATGGACGCGGTGTCGCTGCATCCCGCAGCCGGTGCGCAAGGCGAGTTGACGGGGCTGCTGATGGTCCGTGCGTATCATCGCAAGCGCGGCGAAGTGCGGCACAAGGTGATCATTCCGGATACTTCGCACGGCACCAATCCGGCCAGCTGCACGCTCGCGGGGTTCGAAGTGGTCGTCGCGAAATCGAACCGGCGCGGCTACCTGGAAGCGGCAGAGGTTCGCCGGCTGGTGAGCGATGACGTAGCCGCGATGATGGTGACGAATCCAAACACGCTCGGAATTTTCGAGCCGGAAATCCAGGATATCGCGGCGACATTGCATGACCGCGGCGCGATGCTCTACCTGGACGGCGCGAACATGAACGCACTGTTCGGCGTTGCGAAGCCCGGACACATGGGCGCGGATATCGTCCAACTGAATTTGCACAAGAGTTTTTCGACTCCGCACGGCGGCGGCGGGCCGGGCGCAGGACCGGTCGCGGTGAAAAAGCATCTCGAACCGTTCCTGCCGCTGCCGCGCTTGAGGCGTTGCGGCGCGGGTTATGAATTCGACGCCGAGCGGCCGGATTCGATCGGACGGATGCGATCGTTTCACAACAATTTCGGAATGATCGTGCGCGCGTACGCGTATATCCTCGCGCTCGGCGGCGACGGGCTGGGGATGGCGAGCCGGCTGGCGATCCTCGGTGCGAATTACGTCCGCAAACGGCTGCAACCGCACTTTCCGAGCGCGACCGGCGAGCCCTCGATGCATGAATGCGTGCTCTCGCACGAGCTGGAAAAACGCGCCGGCGTGAGCACGCTCGAGATCGCCAAACGTCTGCTCGATTTCGCAGTCCATCCGCCGACGATCTATTTCCCGCTGGTGGTGCCGGGTGCGCTGATGATCGAACCGACCGAGACCGAGAGCAAGGAAATCCTTGACGGCTTCGTCGATGCGATGGAACGGATTTACGACGAAGCATTGAACGATCCCGAGCGCGTCAAAAATGCGCCGCAGACCTTGCCGGTCTCGCGCGTGGACGAGGCCGGGGCCGCGCGCCACCCGATTCTGAGGTGGGTGAGGAAGGCGTAGCGACCGGATTTTATCTGGCGAGGCCCGCGATCTCGAGCGCGCGCCGGTAGTCGCCCGGCGTGTTCACGTTGAAGAAACTATGCAGGTGTGGATCGAGAACGAGAAGATCGTTCTCGGAGATCCGCCTCGTATTGACCGCATCGGCGATCGCAATCAGACGCGACTCTCCCCGCATGGCAAGCGCCGCGAGCGCGCCGGCGCATCGCTTGCGATACGCGGCGTGCAGCGATTGAGGCTTTTCACCAACGATTGGAATCGCCGCGTCGAAGTCACCAAGCATCGCGACGATCGCCGCCGCGACCTCGGCATCGAGCAGCGGCAGATCGCATGAGCAGGCGAACGCGATTTCATTGCTAACAGCGTCCAGGCCGCGCCGGAGCGCGTCTGAGGGCCCCTGAAACGCGGTCTCGTCGCGTATTGTTTTTATCGCGGGGATATCTATTTGAAGCGAATCCTCAGACTCGGGGGCCGCGACGACCACGATCTCCGCAAAGCGCCGTTTCAGCTCGGAGATGATTCTCGTCAGCAGCGGGACACCGGCGAAATCGAGGGACGCTTTCGGCCGGCCCATCCGGGAGCTGCGCCCTCCGGCAACGACGATCGCACTGGCGGCAACGATCGAGCTCATGGCGCGGAGTCTAACAAAAGAATCCACAGCAAGCGCGGCATCACAAACCTGCGCTCAAGCAGGACGGAAGTAGCAATACCCTACATAAAGTATGGTTTCGACAGGTCGTCGAATTTCCCGTACATCAGCCACACCCGCACGTTGAATGCGTGTGGATGCTCGACCGGCGCGCGGCCCACCGTCTTGAGCCCGAGCTGTTTGTACATCTCGTAAAGCGGCTCAACCGGATTTGTGATTAACAACTTGGGACGGCGCGAAAAAACAAACAATCGCGCGGTGTCCGACATCATCTTGACCAGACCCTTGCCCTGATAGGTCGGGTCGATCACCATCCCGCCAAACTCGAACACTTCCGACGCGAGCATCCCCTTGAACAACTGCGGCGGATACAGATGGCCAAGCGTCAGCGGCGCTTCAGCCAGGCATCGCGCCCAAAACGCGCCAATCAGTGGCGGGCGCCGCCGCTCGTTGCCCGGACCCACCGCGTAGAGGCCAAAATGGATCGCAAGCGGCCATAGCAGCACGTGCACGCGCTTTTCCTGTACGTTCAGCGTGCTCCAGGTCCGCTTGTGGAGCGCGGCGAGCTCGCGCAAACCCATCGGAGTGCCGATCGGACGAACTTCGAGCCGCCCTTCGAGCTGCGCATGCCTCGGC
The DNA here is from genome assembly GCA_963803045.1 of Binataceae bacterium (SeqCode). Classification (GTDB taxonomy): domain Bacteria; phylum Desulfobacterota; class Binatia; order Binatales; family Binataceae; genus Binatus. The sequence continues at coordinate 218,249 of CAWDLC010000011.1, forward strand.
GGACGCAGCGGCGGAGATTCAGGCTCGCGCGCTTCGGTCTTGGCATTTTCCTGCGGAACCTTCTCTTCGGTAGTCGGTTGTTCGGTAAGCGCCTCGACAGGCTTTGCCGCATCGACTGTCTGATGGGTGCGACGAGGCACGCGCGGCGAGATCATCGCCTCGATCAGGTCATTGTTCTTCTCGGCCACCATCAGTGAACCCCGCCGCGCCGCCGGACCCCCGGCGGCGCCGATTTCACACCACCGCTCACTGCGGTCAATATAAGGGAATCAAAGACAGGTCAAACGAAACATGGCTATCCCCCCGAAAGCGTGATTTTTTTACTTTCCCCGAGCGGAGCCCGCCTGCGCGGCGGCACAAAAAAGGGCGCCCAACTGGGCGCCCTTGCCGGAGAATTCGAACTGTTTTCGATCACCGCGTTAGCGGCCAATCCTTATCGCTTGACTACCCGATCTTGGCGTAAACGGACTTGATCTGCGTGTACAGATCGATCGCGTACTTGCCCAGTTCGCGGCCGAAACCCGACTGCTTGTAGCCGCCGAACGGAGATATCGGATCGAGTATGTTATAAGTGTTGATCCAGACGGTGCCGGCCTTGAGCTTGCGCGCGACCGTGAGAGCGCGGTTGATATCCTTGGTCCACACGGCGGCGGCCAACCCGTAAGTCGTGTCATTGCCCTGGAAGATGACGTCGGCCTCGTCCTTGAACGGGATCACCGACGCGACAGGACCAAAGATCTCCTCGCGCGCGATCTTCATCTGGTTGTTCACGCCTGTAAAAACAGTCGGCTGGATGAAGTATCCTGCTTCCTGCCCGCCCGGCTCGCCGCCGGTCTTGGCTTTCGCGCCCTCTTCCTTGCCGGCCTTCAAATATCCCCTGACGCGATCGTACTGCTCTTTGGAAACCAGGGGACCCATGCGGGTGTTCGGGTCCAGTGGATTTCCCAGCGTCAGACCTTTTGCCATCTGCGACAGCGAATCGGTGAACTGATCGTACACGCTTTCCTGCACGAACACGCGCGAGCCGGCGCAGCAGACCTGCCCCTGGTTCATGAAGATGCCCAGCGCCGAGCCAAACACCGCGGACGGCATGTCGGCGTCGGGGAAAATGATGTTCGGCGACTTGCCGCCGAGCTCCAGCGATATCCGCATCAAGTTGTCGGCGGAGGTTTTCATGATGATCTTGCCGACTTCAGTCGAGCCGGTGAAGGCGACCTTGTCGATGCCGGGATGCTCGACGATCGAGCTTCCCGCGCCGGGGCCAAAGCCCGTGATGATTTGCACGACGCCGTCGGGCAATCCGGCCTCGCAGATAAGCTCGCCGAGGCGAATCGCGGTCAGCGGAGTCTGCTCGGCAGGTTTCAGGATGACGACGTTGCCGCATGCGAGCGCGGGCGCAATCTTCCACGATGCCATCAGCAGCGGGAAATTCCACGGAATGATCTGTCCGCACACGCCGACCGGCTCGCGCAGCGTGTAGTTGAAGATTGAGGGCGCGGACGGGTTGGTCTCGCCGTAAATCTTGGTCGCGAAGCCGGCGTAGTAGCGGAAGGTCTCGGCGGCGCCGGGGATGTCGATGTTCTTGGACTCGAACAGGGGCTTGCCGTTGTCGAGCGTCTCGAGCTCGGCGAGCTCGTCGGCATGCTGCTCGATCAGGTCCGCGATCTTGAGCAGAGAGCGGGTGCGCGCATGCGGACTTAGATTCGCCCACTTGCCCTCCTCGAAGGCCCTGCGCGCGTACTTGACGGCCTCGTCCACGTCGGCCTTGTCACCCTCGGCGGCCAGAGCCAGGACTTGCTCGTTAGCCGGGTTGAGGGTCTCGAAAGTCTTGCCGGACTTCGACGGCACCCATTTGCCGTTGATGAGAAGTTTCTTGGGCGAGCTCCGGAGGAACTCAAGCGCTGCGCTCGACTTGGCGCCGCGAGTGGCTGATTCCAATGACGCTGATGCTGATGCCATCTTCCTAATCTCCTGTCGGTGATGTGTCGCCGTGTGCCGGGCCGCGAAGACTGCCCCGCGGCAATAGACATGGCGATCGGTATGGAGCCTGATTAACATTCGCACGCTGGTAAATCGAGATGCATTCGGCAAAGCGAAAAGCAGCCGCGTGCCCCTTGCGATTGCGCCCGCTCACGACGCGCCACACATGCGGTTTTGCCCATTTCGTCCGCCACGGCTATTGTGGGGCACAATCGCATCAGTGGCAGTCAAGCAAACACCCCTCATCGCGCAGTATCTGAGCGTCAAACAGCGCGTTCCCGACGCGATCCTATTCTTCCGCCTCGGAGACTTTTACGAGATGTTCTTCGAAGACGCCGAAGTCGGCGCGCGCGTGCTCGATATTCAGCTCACCTCGCGCAACAAGGACGGCGTGCCGCTGTGCGGCGTGCCCTACCATTCCGCGCAACCATACATCGCCAAACTGCTGAAGGCCGGCCACAAGGTCGCCATCTGCGAGCAGGGGACGCCCGACGCCGGCTCTCCCAAGCTGATGCCGCGGCAGATCGTCCGCGTGATCACGCCCGGAACCGTGGGCGAAGAGATGGTGCTGACCGCCGCCGAGAAGAGCTACCTGGTCGCGGTCACGGGTGCCCAGCGCGCCGGGTTCGCACTGGCAGCGCTCGACGTCTCGACCGGAGAATTTCTCGCCACGCAGGTTCGCGAAGCCGGATCGCTGCGCGAGGAAATCGCGCGAATCGCGCCGCGCGAAATAGTAATCGTCGGGCGCGACGGCGAGTTGGGCGCGCTCCTCAACGACTTGAACTGTCCCGTGACGACGCTCGATCGTGAATCGTTCAGCGCCGAGCGGGCGACCGCAGCATTCTCGAATCGTTTCGCGGCCGCCGCCTCCGATCTCCACGAATCGATCGCGCGCGCCGCGGGAATCGCACTGCTCTATGTCGAAAACACCTTCGGCCGCGACCTGGCGCATCTCGAAGCGCCCCGTCTTTACCGCATCGCCGAGTACATGCTGGTGGATGAGACCACGCGGCGTCATCTCGAACTCGTCGCTTCGACTGACGGCGCGCGCAAGGGCTCGTTGCTGTCGATTCTCGACGAAACCCTGACCGCCGTCGGCGCGCGCACGCTTGGCAACTGGATCACCTATCCTCTGCTCTCGCTCGACGCGATCCGCGCGCGGCACGACGCAGCCGAAGAGCTCTTCGACGCCGACCTGGGCGGCGCGCTGGCGGAATCCTTGAAACGAATCGGCGATCTGGAGCGGCTGGGGGGACGAATCGGCGCGATGCGGGCGTCACCGAGGGACTGTTTGCGCCTGGCGGACGCGCTCAAGGCGGGCGAGTCACTGAAAAAAGCCATGGGTGCGCTCAAGAGCCCTCTTATCCGCGAACAGGCCGCGCGGATCTCGCCGATGCCCGCGCTCGCGGCGCAGATAGAAGCGACGCTGTCCGACGAACCTCCCGTGAATCCCCGCGACGGCAACGTGATTCGTCCGGGGCTCAGCGCCGAAGTTGACGAATTGCGCAGCCTGGCGTCCGGCGCCCGTGGCGTGATCGCAAAGTTGGAAGCGGCAGAGCGCGAGCGCACCGCGATCCCGTCGCTCAAGGTGCGCTACAACAATATCTTCGGCTATTACATCGAGGTCACCAAGCCCAATCTCGAGCGGGTGCCGGCAGACTATGAGCGCAAGCAAACGCTGGTCAGCGCGGAACGCTTCACCACACCCGCACTCAAGGAACTCGAGCGCAAAATCCTGACTGCGGAATCGGGGCTCAAGGAACTCGAACTCCAGATCTTCTCAAGGCTGCTGCGCGACTTGCAGTCGCACGCGGCCACGATACTCGAAACCGCTCGCGCCGTGGGCGAATTCGACGCAATCATGTCGCTCGCGAAAGTGGCGCGGCGGCGCGGCTACGTGCGTCCTGCGATCAACACCGGCCTTCGGATGCAGGTGCGCGACGGACGCCATCCCGTGCTCGAAGCCGGGATGCGCTCGGGCGAGTTCGTGCCCAACGACCTCGACGCAGAGCCCGACACGCGCCAAATCCTGCTGATCACCGGCCCCAACATGGCCGGCAAATCGACCTACCTGCGCCAGGTCGCGCTGATTGCGATCATGGCGCAAATCGGCAGCTTCGTTCCCGCCGCCGAAGCGACCATCGGGCTCATCGATCGCGTGCTGACGCGAATCGGCGCACGCGACGAACTTCGCCGCGGCGAGTCCACCTTCATGGTCGAGATGAGCGAGACGGCGCGCCTGCTAGAGGGACTGTCGGAGCGCAGCCTGCTGCTGCTTGACGAGGTCGGCCGCGGCACCAGCACCTTTGACGGGCTTGCGATCGCGTGGGCCGTCGCCGAATACCTGCACGATCAGACCCGCGCCAAGGTGCTGTTCGCAACGCACTTCCATGAACTGACCGACCTCGCGCGCGAGCGCCCGCGGGTCAAGAACCTGAGCATGGCGGTGCGCGAATGGGGCGCCGAGGTGATTTTCCTGCGCCGGGTTATCGAGCAGCCGTCGTCGCGAAGTTACGGGATCGAGGTGGCAAGGCTCGCAGGATTGCCGGATTCGATTATCAGCCGCGCGCGGGAGATTCTTGCCAACCTCGAACAGGGCGAATTGGATGAAGCCGGGATGCCGCGAATTGCGCGCGATCGGCGCGCTACAACCCCGCCGCCTCAGCTCGGTTTGTTCTCGCCACGAGACGAACGCGTCATCGATGAGCTGCGCGCACTTGACGTCGAGCGGATGACGCCGATGGACGCGCTAAACGCGCTCGCGCGTCTGGCCGCCCGCCTCAAAGAGCAGGGGTGACCCCTGCACAAGTGTTAAGCAAACAGGTGCTCGCCATTGAGCGAATGTCTAACGCGGTTCTTCGCTGGGGTCGGCGGGTTTCGGCAACGAGATCGGCACGGCGGCAGGGTAATCGTCACAGAAGTCTTTATCGCCCTGACCAGCATCCGTCCAAAACGCCGTGTCCGGCGCAACGGCCGTGCCCTCAAAAGACTCTCCAAGCGCGCAGTGACACGTGGCTACCGGCACGCCATTGATAAATGCCTCCGAGTCACAGACGAAGCCGAAGCAGTTGACACTTTTATCTCCGAGACCGAGTCTTGCCTTGCAAATTTGCTTCGGGGCCTTGGCTGCGGGGCCGCTTTGCACCCATCCGTTCATCGCCTGCGGAATACGCTTCGTGGTGGTAAAGATCGACCAGAGTTCGTCCTTCGAAGGCGGTTCGCAAGAGCCACTCATAGTGCCTCCGTTCAGGTCGGCGATAGCCCGACCGTAAAAGATCGGGCAGATGCAATCAGCCTCCGGGAAGACCGCGGTACCGCCTTTGGTGACGTTCACCGTGACTGTTCCTCCAGTCGGTGTACAGGTGGAGGCCGCACACAGAGCAAAATAGCCATTGCACGGCCTGTAATCGTGACCGGCTGCGGCCACGGCGACCCGGCCGAACAGCGAACACACCATAAGGATGGACCACAGGCCAAATATTATCTTTAAACGGGAAACCGCCTTGTGGGGCCGGTTAAGCGTGACATGGGCGACGTTTTGCCGAAGGTCAGAAAAGGGCTTCGAAAAGCTGGCCACGGTTCGTTCTCCGGGGTTACGTGCGGATCTAAACGTGCGATCTAATTAGCCGGGATTTCCGTTTTGAATCCTGATTCATACCCGCGATACCAGGCGGTTTACAATCGCGGAGTTCCAGCGGCCCTGTTAGAACGGGTGAAGGGAGAGAGGAGCTGCGGGAGTTGTGCTTTGGTGTCATCCCGAGCGGAGTCTGCGGAGCCGAGGGACCCCGGATCTTTTTCTCCAGCGTCCGGTGTCGATGAGCAAGAAACAGATGCGAAACCCACCCTGGGTTTCGCGCTTCCTGGGTTACTAAAAGAAAAAAAGATGCGGGCTGCTGGCGGGGGGGGCGTGGCGATCGCTTCAACCGGGGGCTATCCTTGGCTGCTGGACAGGGTTGCGGTGATGCGGAGATTGATGGCGGTTGCGGTCGCGACGGCGACGATTGGCGCGATGGTTGCCCCTGTCGTTGTCCGCGCCAGTCTTCCCGCGTCAGCCCTGACTTCCGCGCGAATCGAGCATCGCGGCCCGACTCTCGAAATCCATTTCGAATTCAGCGGCCGCGCTCCACGGCTCGATCTCAGCACGCACGGCAGCGAGCTCTGGATCGAGCTCGGGCGCACGCGCATCGCGATCCCTCCACGCCCGCTGTTCGGCTATGAAACGGCGCCAATCGCGAGCGTCCGCATGATCGAGTCGCCCGGCGGCAGGTCGCGAATCGTCGTCGAGGTAATCGGCAAAGCCGACTACGCGATCGCGCAGCTCCGAGGCAGAAATGAAATAGTGTTGCGAGTCGCAACCGAAGGCGCGGACCCGAATATCGCGGCCCCGATGATTGTTCATAACGACGCCCCGCATCGTGCTGCCCCGTCGGTCGCGCGCACGGTCGCATTTGCGCCGGCGGATAACCCTCGTCCTGATTCCATCGCGCAACCAGTCGAGCCGGCCAATGAGGACCATCGTCAGCCGGGTCATTTTCTGGTGATGATCGATCCGGGTCACGGCGGCTACGATCCCGGCACGCGATCGTCTGCCGGCGCATTGGAGAAGGACCTCGCTATCCAAATCGCGACGCGCCTGAAGACCGCTCTGGAAGCCCGCGGCATCCGCGCCGATCTCACGCGCTCGACCGACGTATTCATCAGCCTCGCTGAGCGCACGCGAATTGCGAATCGCGCCGGCGCGGACCTGTTCGTTTCAATCCACCTCAATTCGAGTCCGAATACCGACACCACGGGAATCGAAGTCTATTACCTGAACAACACCACCGACCGGGCGACGATTCGCCTCGCGCGAATGGAGAACGCCGGCGCGGACGGCTATGGCACACCAGACGCCTCCAACTTAAACTACATCCTGACCGACTTGCGCCAGAACTATAAGGCGTCGGAAGCGGCCTCTGTGGCCAGGATGATCGACGCGCAGGCGGTTGCCGATCTCGATGCCGGACTTGGACTGAACGTGAACGCGCTGGGAGCGAAGATGGGACCATTTTACGTGCTGGTCGGCGCGCATATGCCGGCGGTGCTGGTCGAATGCGGCTTCATGTCGAATGCTCGTGAAGCCACGCGGCTGGAGTCGCCGCAATATCAGGACGTGCTCGCGGGCGCGGTCGCCACCGCCGTGGTACACTACTTCAACGCCGATCTGGCGGTTGGAAATCTGTGAGCCTCGTCACGGGCGCGAATCGCGCCGAGTCTGTCACAACTCCCCAGCCTTCGCCGTCCGGCCCGCGCGGCCAGGAGGCTCTGCTCGCGCAATTCGTCGCGAGCAAGACCCCCGGCGCGATTGCCCGCGCCTATCTCGAATCGGTCCGTGCCGAGCTCGCCGAGCGCCATTTCGCTGGCGCGAGCGGCAGCGAGATCGTGACCGCGATGACGGCGGCGATGGACGATCTCCTGCGCGCGCTGTTCCAGTATGCGGACGCGGAACATGGCCGGCGATTTACCAAGCTCAACCAGACAATCGCGGTGGTCGCGCGCGGCGGCTACGGGCGCGGTGAACTGAATCCACAATCCGACGTCGATCTGTTGTTTCTGCACGATTACAAGCTCGGTCCATACGCGGAAATTGTCACCGAAATAATATTGCACGCACTTTGGGACGCAGGCCTCACGGTCGGATACGGGGTTCGCACGGCCAAAGGATGCGTGCGGCTGGCGAACGAGGACCTGAAGGAAAAAACCGCGATCCTCGACGCGCGGTTCCTATGCGGCGACGAAAAGCTTTACGCTGATCTCGACAACCTGCTCGATCGCCGACGTCCTCAATCGCAACCAGGACAAGTTCTTCGCCACCAAGCTCGAAGAAAGCCGCAAACGGCACGCCCAGTACGGCGATTCAATTTACCTGCTCGAGCCTCAGATCAAGGAAGGCGAAGGCGGGCTGCGCGATCTTCACACCGCGATGTGGCTGGCCAAGGTCAAATACAAAGTCCATTCGCTGGAGGAGCTGGTGCAGAAGGCGGTCATCACCGAGCCCGAATTGGCCGAAGTGATCGAGGCGCGCGACTTTCTCTGGCGCGTGCGCAATTCTCTCCATTTCCTGGCCGGGCGCCACTTCGATCAACTCACCTTCGAGATGCAGGAACGGATCGAGCCGATGCTGGGCTTCAAGCCCGAGGACGGACAGGCTGCCGGTTCCGCCTTGATGCGCGCCTACTACCAGCACGCATCAACGGTCCATCGCTTTGCCGAGGGCTTGATCGCGCGGGTGACCGAGAACACCTCCGGCGGGCGGCTTTTTCGGCGCACGCCGACCCGCAAGATTCGCCCCGGCGTAATCATTCAGCGCAATCTGCTGAACATCGCCGAGCCCGATTTTTTCAAACGCGATCCGCTCAACCTGATCACGATTTACGCGGACTGCCAGGCGCAGCACGTGAGGCTTTCAGGCGGCGCGTACCAGTTGGTGCGTGACAATCTTGAATTGATCGGCGACGACATGCGCAAAGACCCGCGCATCGCCGCCGCCCTGATGACGATTCTGTCCGCGCGCCAGCGCGTCGCCGAAACGCTGGAGGCGATGCATCTGTCGGGCGTGCTCGGCGCGCTAATCCCCGAGTTCGGCAACCTTTACGCGCGCGTTCTGCACGACCTCTACCATATCTACACCGTCGACCGGCATTCGCTGGTTGCGGTGCGCGAGCTCGAACGCCTGCGCACCGGCGAGTTCAAGGATTCGACTCCGCTGCTCACCGAGGTCGCGCGCGAACTCGACCGCCTGCCGCTCGTGTTCCTTGCGCTGCTGCTGCACGACATCGGCAAGGGCCACGGCCATGACCATCATGAGCGCGGCGCCAGCCTGACCGCGCAAGTGTCGCAGCGCCTTGGACTGAACAGCGAGGAAATCGACCTCGTCGTGTTTCTCGTCCGCAACCATCTGCTGATGTCCCAGGTCGCGCAGAAGGGTGACCTTGCCGATCACATTACCATCGAGGAATTTGCCCGCACCGTCGGCTCTATCGATCGCCTCAAGGCGCTCTACCTGCTCACCTATGCCGACATGCGCGCGGTCGCGCCGAAGGTTTACAACAATTGGCGCGACATGCTGCTGAGCGATCTCTACATGCAAGCGCTCAAGGTTCTCGAGCAAGGCGATCGCGAGGCGGTCGATCCCGCGCGCCGGCTGGCCACCGTCAAAGCGCCGTCCGCGAGACCTGCTCGCCGCATCCGCGCCGGATGCAGACGTCACCGCGTTCCTCGGCCAGATGCCCGATCGCTACTTCTTCACCGCGCCCGCAGCCGACATCCCGCTGCACTTCGACTTGATGCGCTCGCTCACCGACCGCCCGCTGGTCTGCCGCATCGGCATTTCCCCGAACTGGAGTTCAGCGAGTTTATCGTCGTGACGCGCGATCAGCCGGGACTGTTCTCGATGATCGCGGGCGCGCTGACCGCCAACAATCTCAATATCCTGTCGGCCCGAATCACCACGCGCACCAACGGCATTGCGATGGACGTGTTTCGCGTGTCGCATCAGATGGGCGCCGGCCCGATGGCGATGGAAGAGGAGCGCTGGGTGCGCGTCGAGCACGACCTCGAGCGCGTCATCACCGGCCAGCAGGACATCGGGGAACTGGTTGCCGCAGCGCATCACGTTCAGAGCGCCGGCCGCAAGTTTGTGCGCCACGTGCCGACCGAAGTCACGGTGGACAATCGCACCTCCGAGCAATTCACCGTGATCGACGTATTTACCCAGGACCGCGTCGGACTGCTGTTCGCGATCACCCATACGCTCTTCCGGCTCGGCCTGCTGATTCACCTCGCGCGCATCTCGACCAACGCCGATCAGGCGCTCGATGTCTTTTACGTGAGCGATCGCGAGGGCCGGAAAATCGACGATCTCGATCGGATGCGCAATCTGCGCGCCGCCTTGCTCGAAAAGGTCGAACAGAATCCCGCCGAAGGAGCAACCGCGTGAGCGCCGCCGGCTGGGACGAGCTGATCGATCGCCATCTGTCGCGCCAGGCCGTCGAGCGCGGGCTCAGCCGCCATTCGATGGACGCATACGCGCATGACCTCAGCGTTTTTCAATCGTGGTGCCGCGAGGCCGGGATGGCGCCCGCGCAACTCGACGCCGCCGCCCTGACCGCGTATCTCGAAGCGCTGGCGGATCGCGGTTTGGCGGTCAGTTCGCAGCGCCGCCATCTCGCCAGTCTGCGCGGGCTCGCCCGCGAGCTGGTGGACGAGAAAATCATCGAACGCGATCCCGCGCCGGCCGTGAAACTCAGGCCCCATCCGCGCAAACTGCCGCGCACCCTGTCGCCCGGCGACGTTGAAAATCTGATCGCCGCGATCGATGCGCACGATGCCCGCGGGTTGCGCGATCGCGCGATGCTCGAAACGGCCTACGGATGCGGGCTGCGCGTTTCGGAACTGGTCGGGTTGCAACTGCATCAGGTAAATCTCGCGGCCGGTGCCGTCGTCGTGCTCGGCAAGGGCGGCAAGGAGCGGATGGTGCCGATGGGTGGTGCCGCGATTCGCGCGCTGAAGGCTTACCTGGAGCGGCGCGATGAAATTCTGAATCCGGCCGGCGACGGCAAGCGCGGCCAAAAAAAAGTTCCGCGTCGCGTCTCTGCCGTTTTCATTACCAGGCTCGGCCGCGCGATGACCCGGCAGGGATTTTTCAAGGCGCTCAAAGGATGGGCCGCCGCCGATCCGCGGCTTGCATGGGTCAGCCCGCATACCCTGCGCCATTGCTTCGCCACGCATCTGCTCGAGGGCGGCGCGGATCTGCGCGCGGTGCAGGAGATGCTCGGCCACAGCGACATCTCGACCACGCAGATCTACACCCATCTCTCCAAGAGCCACCTGCGCAAGGTACATCGCACGTTTCATCCGCGAGCGACCCGGATCGAGCGCCGCTGGCGGAAGGCGCCCGACTTGAGCAACGTCGTCGAATTCCTGACCACGCTGTCGATCTGGGCGATGCCGACGATCTTCGCGATCATCCTGCACGAGGTGATGCACGGTGTGGTGGCGCTCCGAGTTCGGCGACGACACCGCTGCTGCGCGCCGGGCGGCTGACGCTGAATCCGATTTCGCACATCGATCTGTTCGGCACTATCATCCTGCCGGCGCTGTTGCTCTTTCTGCATCTGCCGGTTTTCGGCTACGCCAAGCCAGTGCCGGTCGATTTCCGCCGCCTGCGCAACCCGCGCGCTCGGCATGATGCTTGGTCGCGGCGGCCGGGCCCGTGACGAACCTCACGCTCGCAATGCTGAGCGCGCTCGCGCTGCGCGTCGATGCCGGTTTCATGCGAGGCGCCATGGGGCCCGTCGATCGCGCTGCCGCTTGACCTGATGCTGCAGGCGTCGGTGTGGATCAACGTCGTGCTCGCGATCTTCAATCTTTTCCCGCTGCTGCCGCTCGACGGCGGCCGGGTCCTGTACACGATGCTGCCCGAGCCCGCCGCCCGCACCTACGCGCGACTCGAACCGTTCGGCTTCCTCATCCTGCTGGTGCTGCTGTATACAGATTCGGTCGAGCGGGTGATTAACCCGATTATCAGCGCGATCGTACGGGTGCTGCTGTGAGCGACGGCTCCAGCCCGCGCCGAATCGATGCCGACGCCGGGGTCCGCTTCCGGCTCCCGATTTACGAGGGCCCGCTCGACCTGCTGCTGCATTTGCTCAAGCGCGCCGAGCTCGACCCGCACGAAGTCACCGCCAGCGTAATCACCGAACAGTACCTGGCATGGCTCGAATTGCTCGACCAGTTGAACCTCGACGTGGCGGGCGAGTACCTCGTGATGGCGGCGACGTTGCTGTTGATCAAGTCGTTCGCAATGCTGCCGCATCCGGAGCTCGCCGACACCGAGGAAGCCGAGGAGCTCAAGCGCGGCCTGGTCGAACGGCTGCTGGAATATCAGCGCTATCGCGAGGCGGCTGAAAAGCTTGCGGAGCGCGCCCTGCTCGGCCGCGACGTGTTCACCACGCCCGGCGAGAGCGCGCCCGAAGACGCGGACGCGAAACAGTACACGGTTACGATTTTCGACCTGGTCGAGGCGATTGGCGCAGTGCTGAGGCGCGTCGCCGACAAGACTCCGCGCGCAATCGAGCTGCGCGACATCCCGGTGGCGCAATGCATCCCGCGGATAATGCGCGCGCTGGAGGGGGCGGGACGAATCCAGTTCGCCGCGCTGTTCGAGGATGCCGGCGATCGATCGGTCGTAATCGCGACCTTTATGGCGCTGCTCGAGTTGATGCGCCGGCGCGAAGTTCGGGCATTTCAGGAGGTCCGCTTCGGCCCGATTTTTCTCGAGCGCGGCGCGGCCGGATTAACGGAGGCCGAGTGGAAGAAGAGCGACTGAAATCAATTCTCGCGAGCCTGCTGTTTGCGGCCGGCGAGCCGGTCTCGCTCGCGCGGCTGGCCGCGGTCTTCGACGACGTCCCGCGTGCGACGGTGCAGAAAGCGCTGGCCGCGATGGCCGCTGAGTACAGCGCCGAAAATCGCGGTATCGTGATCGACGAAGTAGCCGGCGGCTACCAGATGCGAACGCCGAAGGACCACGCCGGCTACGTTCGCAAGCTGCTGGCCGCGAGATCGCCGCGGCTTAGCCGCCCGCTGATGGAGACGGTTGCGATAATCGCCTATCGACAGCCCATCACGCGCCCGGAGATAGAACAGTTGCGCGGCGTTGACACGGGCGGCGTGCTGGAAACGCTGCTCGAACGACGGCTCGTCAGGATTGCCGGGCGCAAGGACGCACCGGGACGCCCGATGGTCTATGAGACCACCGATGAGTTCCTCGAACTGTTCGGACTGAAGGACCTGGAAAGCCTGCCCGACCTTTCAGAGTTCCGCGAGATCGAGCGCGCCATCGAGCAGGCGAACACCGGGCCGGTGCAAGGCATCGAGACTCATCCGGAGGATTCCGTCGCGAATCCGCCGGCGTCCTCGCCTGACGCTGCGTCCTCCGACAGCGCTGAAGAAACAGCCGCCACGCCGCCGCTGCCTTTAGACGATGACAAGGCCTCGCGCTGACGTGTCGCGGCATCAGGCGCTGACCCTCAAGTCGCCGCATCCAATCACTAATGGCCCGGATTCGTTCTAGACGCCGGTGTCTTCAAAAACGCCGGTCTCCGGCGTGTAGTTCTCGAAGCGGGTGTAGTTGCTGATATAGGTCAGTTTCGCGGTGTCGGTGGGGCCGTTGCGCTGCTTGGCGATGATCACCTCGGCGACGCCGGGCTCCTTGCTCTCCTTGCCCTTGTACATTTCCTCGCGATAGATGAACGCGATCACGTCGGCGTCCTGCTCGAGCGCGCCCGACTCGCGCAGATCCGCCAGCATCGGACGGCGATTCTCGCGCGACTCGACCTGCCGGTTGAGCTGCGAGAGCGCGATGACCGGGACCTTGAGTTCTTTCGCCAGCGCTTTGAGCGAGCGCGAGATTTCCGCGATTTCCTTTTCGCGCGACTCGCCGGGCCGCGCGGATCTCATCAGCTGAAGATAGTCGACGATTATCAGGCCCAGGTTCTTGGCGCGCTCGCGCTTGAGACGCCGGCATTTCGCCTTGAGCGTGATCGACGTCGTGTCCGACGAGTCATCGATGTAGATGTTCGACTCCGACAGCCGCGCCGCCGCCTGCGCGAGCTTGGGGAAATCGCGCTCGCCCAGAAATCCCTGACGCGCACGCGCGCTGTCCACCCGCGCCTCCGAGCACAGCATGCGCAGCACGAGCTGCTCCTTCGACATCTCCAGCGAAAAAAACGCGACGCCCACCGGCGGGTCCGCGTCCATCGCGGCGTAGGCTGCTATGTTCAGCGCGAGCGCCGTCTTGCCCATGCTCGGACGGGCCGCGATGATAACCAGGTCCGACGGCTGGAAGCCCGCCGTGATGCGATCGAGATCGATGAAGCCGCTCGGCACGCCGGTGATCATCTCGCGGTTTTCGTACAGCCGCTCGAGGATCTTCAGCGACTCGCGCGTCAGCTCGGGCATCATGTGGAACGACGGCTTGATCCGCCGCTCGGAAATCTCGAAGATGCGATGCTCGGCTTCGTCCACGAAACCGTCCACGTCGGACGGCGCCTCGTAGGAGGAACTTGCGATGTCAGTCGCGATCGAGGCGAGGCTGCGCAGCACCGCCTTCTCGTGCACGATGCGCGCGTAGTGCGCGACATTCGCCGCGGTCGGCACGATCGAAGCCAGCTCTGCGATGTAGGCGGGGCCGCCGATCTGTTCGAGCACGCCCTTGGTGCGCAGCGCGTCAGTCAGCGTGATCGCATCGACCGGCTGGCTGTGGTCCGTGAGCTCCGCCATCGAGCGGAAGATCTCGCGATGCGACTCGCGGTAGAAGTCTTCAGCCGCAAGGATTTCGAGCGCATGGTTAATCGCGTCGTTGTCGAGCAGAATCGCGCCCAGCACCGATTGTTCTGCTTCGAGATTCTGCGGAGGAACGCGCTTTAGAATATCGTCCGACGAAACCGCCACCTGACCGCCACCTCCCGACCGCGCGCTCTGAATTCCACGAGCGCAAATTATTTCCCATGCGACGAACGCTTACAACAATTACTCCAGCCACCAGCCAACGGTTGTCCACTGTGTCCACAGTCAATGCCCGGTCGCCTGGCGCTATCGTCGCCCGCGCACACGATTCACCGCGAGCATCGGGCCAAGCGCTACTCCGAACATGAAGCCGCCGACGTGCGCCCACCACGCCACTCCCCCCATCGCCGCCGCGCGACCGCCTTGTTCGAGTCCCGCGTAGAGCTGCACCGCGAACCAGAACAGCAGGTAGATGACCGCCGGAATTTCGACCACCTGGATGAAGATGAAAATCGGCAGAAGCGTCAGGATGCGCGCGCGCGGGTAGAGGATGAAGTGCGCGCCGAGCACGCCGGCAATTGCGCCGCTCGCGCCGATCATGGGCAGGCTCGACTCGGGCGCCATCCACACCGTCGCGAGCGCCGCGGCGATTCCCGCAGCAAGATAAAAGATTATGTACCGCCGCGCGCCCATCCGATACTCGACCGCGGCGCCAAAGATGAACAGATACAGCATGTTGCCCGCGACGTGCCAGAAACCGGCGTGGATGAACATCGACGTAACGGTCGTCATCAACGGCGCGAGCGCGCTGATGTTGCGATGCGCGGCCAGCTCGTGCCATGCGAGTGCGTTGCTTGAGAGCGCGCGCGTGACCGCCGCCGGGACCATCGCGAATCTGCCCACGAAGGCTGTTACGCGCGGGCCGAGTGACACTTCGTAGACAAACACTGCGATGTTCGCGGCGATCAGCGCGATGTTGATTGGGGTCAGGCGGCGCGGCGCGGCGTTATCGCGAAGCGGGATCATCGGAAAATCAGGCCGGGCACGCGGGGTGGTCGGCCGCCGGCTATACTAGCGGCGCGCGGCGGGTCGGCGCGAGACGGCGTGGGCGGCAGTGAAAAAGTGAAACCTGAAGAGTGAAACTTTCTTATGCGAGCGCCTCGTCGAACTTTCTCACTTGAGCCGGACCTCGTTGTATGCGAAAAAGATCGCCGGATCGGCGACGGCGTCAAACGCGATCCGCGATCGCGACCCGCTTGTCAGCGGACGCGAATCTTCTAACGGAGGTTTCAATCATGGAAGTCGTCTCGAATGAAGTATCGGTTCGTACCGGCGCCGAGAACATGCCGGCGCATCTCGCGCGCCCGGCGTCCGGAGGTCCGTATCCCGCGCTGGTCGTCGTGATGGAAGCGTTCGGCCTCAACGATCAAATCAGACGCATCACCAATCAATTCGCGGCCGAAGGCTTCGTCGCGATCGCTCCAAATCTCTACTTTCGCCAACCCAACAACGTCGTCGCCTACAACGATATGCCCGGTGCCTTTCGCTTGATGGGCTCGGTCAACGATGATCAAATCGTCGCAGACATGGGCGCCGCGATCGATCACCTCAAGGCGTTGAAGGAAGTCAAGCCCGCGGTCGGTACCGTCGGATTCTGCATGGGCGGCCGCGTCGCCTTCATGACCGCGTGCCGCAATTCCGCTGTCAGAGCCACCGCGCCGTACTACGGTGGCGGGATGGTGAAGTCGCGGCAGCCGGGCGTGAAACCGCCCATCGAATACGTCGAGGGCCTCAACGGCCCGGTGCTGGCCTTCTTCGGCGGCAAGGACGCGTTCATTCCGATCACCGAAGTGGACGAATTTCGCGATGCGCTCAAAAAGGCCGGCAAGCCGGCCGAGGTGGTTTTTTTCCCGGACGCCGATCACGGCTTCATGTGCGACGATCGCGCGTCGTTCCATCCCGTGCATTCCAAAGAGGCGTGGGCCAGGACCATCGCATTCTTCAAAAAGTATCTCGGCTGAAACGGCGTGGTCGTGTTTTGTTGAAATCATTCCGGCGGGCCGGTCTTCGCCGGCCCGTCTTTTTTCTCGCGATTGCCGTCGCTGCGGCCGCCGCATGCTATTCGTCCGACTACCATCGCACGATGGCGGCGAACGTGTCGCTGCTTTCCGATCTGTCCGACAAGCTGGCGGATTATTGCCGCAGCTATTTCAAGCTCGACGATCGCCAACTGTCGTCCGAGGAGATGGGCGAGTTCTACTACGCCTTCAACAAGGCCAACGCGTTCTCATCATCGACGCCCCGCGAGTCGTCGCTGCGCTCGCATCGCGATTTCGTCCGCCTGCTGAACGCCTACGAACGATTCGCGCACGCCGCCGACGCGTACCGGCTCCGTGGCAAGCCCGACCCCGCGGTGCTCGCGTCATTGCTCTCGCAACACGACCAGGTCCGGCACCTCGCCGGCAAAGTCAACGAAGATCTTCGGGACGAACCGAACTGATGCTTCGCGGCAAAAGCCGCGGCGCTGGCGGCTCGGCGGTGCTCAGTCGATGCGAGTCAGTTTGTGCTTGATCGCGTATCGCACCATCGCCGCCGTCGAGCGCAGCCCGAGCTTCTGCTTGAGGTTGTCGCGATGCGCCTGCGCGGTTTTGACGCTGATGCCGAGTCGTTGCGCGACCTGCTTGGTGGTCGCGCCCTCGCCTATCAGCTTGATCACTTCGCGCTCGCGGCGGGTCAGATTCGCCGCGCGCGATGCGTTCGCGGGATGCGCCCAGCCGCAGCCGCGCGAGCACTATCGGCGCAATCGTGGGGCTCAGGTAGCGCCGCCCCGAGTGGACTGCCCGCACCGCGCTCAGCAATTCGGCCGCCGCGTCGGTCTTGACCACGTAGCCGGCGCATCCCGCTTCGCCCAGCGCCTCCAACACGTATTCCTCGTCTTCATATTGGCTGAGCACCAGCACTTTGCACGCCGGCGCTTCGCCCGCGATTCGCCGCGCCGCGTCAAGTCCCCCGATTCCCGGCATCCCGACGTCCATCACCACCACCTCCGGCTTCAGTTGCGCGGCAAGCGCGACGGCCTGTTCGCCATCGCAAGCTTGCGCGACCACGTCGCACTCGGTCGCGAGCACCATCCACAATGCCTCGCGAAAGATCCGATGGTCATCGGCGAGCAGCACGCGAATCCGCTGGTGATTTTCCATCAGGAGGGCTCCGGGATTTCGGCGACGACGGTCGTGCGGCCTGCCCGCGACTTCAGCGTCAAGCTCCCGCCCATCAACTCCAGCCGCTCCCGCACGCCCGCCAGGCCAGTGCCCTCGCCCTTGCGATGGTGCCGATGCCACAGCCGTCGTCAGTAACCGAGATGCGCGCGGCCGCATCGGTGCTCTCGATCTTGATTTGGACCGACTTCGCGTGCGCATGCCGAATCACATTGGACAGCGCCTCGCGAACGACCTGGAAGCATAGTTGCTGGACCGGGCGCGAGATTTTTTCCGCCGCGCCGTCTTGAACCAGGCGGGAAAACTTCGCCTGCACGCCCGCGCGATTCAGCCGCGCGAACTCGCGCTCGATTGCCTCTTCGAGCGAAGCGTCTCCGATCGTGACAGGACGAAGTTCGCGCGTCTTGCGGCGCAACTCCTCCTCGACCTGCTTGAAGATCGAGCGCGCCGCCTCGCGCCGGCCCTCAAGCGCAATTTTCGCCGCCGCCAGCAATTGCGCCTGATCGTCGTGCAGGTCGCGTGCGATTCTGGCGCGCTCCTCGTCAATCGCGGCAAACATTCTGAGCGCGAGCTGGCGCACAAAAGGCTGTGCCGCGCGGCCTCCCGCTCCATCACCCAGTTCGATGCGATCGGAGCCAGCCGCTCGACAATCGCCTCGGCCCTGGATGCGGATGCGTGCCCGTCGCGCGAGGCCAGCGCGATCGCGCCGGCCTCGAACGGGATACACACGTACGAACCGCCGAACCTCCTGTCTTCGGAAGATGTTTGGCGCGATCGACGATACCCGCGTCGCGATCGCGCCAGCGCGCAATCACGATACGGCGCCGGAAACTTTCCCTGAGCGCGCTGTCAGCCTCGCCCAAATCCAATTCCTCCAGCCCCGGACGAAGATGCGGCCACCGTCAACGCGCCGCCTTCCGCGACCGCAACCACCCATTGGTCGAAGCCGGCCCCGCCCGCGACCAGTTCGCCGAAGCGGCTGAACCGATGGTTCGGCTGCCCACGCCGCGCCGCCGCAACCGCCTTGTCCAGGTGATGCGCCGCCGCCCGCTCGCGGACCAACTCTCGCTTTGCATCGGCGGCCTGGCGGCCGCTCTCGGCGCCGTGGGTCCGCCAGAATTCAAGCGAGGCGCGCGCGGCGGCCAGCGCCATCTCGGCGAAAACGGCGCGCGCCATAAGTTCAAGCGATGCTTCAAGTTCGCCCGGGCCGATCCGCGCGCGCCACCATCGCGATTCGCACCGCGCCCACGCCTTCGGTGAACGCCGACGCGGCTATTTGCCGCCCGTCTATTTTTTCGGCCCGCACGATTGCGTCGATTTCGCGCGCGCTCAGCGCAACCCTTTCAATCGATTCGATGGAACCCGGCGCGCGGCGCGCTCGCTTCATCCCGTATCCCGCGCCCGCGTCAGCGAGCCGGTTATCGAGTGCAACCAGGACCGCATTCACCACCTCGTCCCATCGTGAATCTCCATGCGGCGCATACATCACTTGGTCGGCGCCCGCGCCGCTGGACGGGATCGCGATCGCACATCGCTCGGCCCCAAGCGTCCCGGCGCCAAGCTCGGCAATAGCGGCGATCCGATCGCTGAAAAATGTTTGACGCGATGTCGGTCGCGGCGAGACAACCGCCAGTTGATTGCGTTGTTTCAGGGCGTTCCCCAAAATTCCTCTGGGTTAAAGGATGACAGAGGAAAACGGCTGCTCTAAAGGGAGCGCGACCAGATCCGGCGCGCATCCCGTTACGCAAAGAACAATTTGTTGCGAGGAAACTCTTTCTGTCAGCGATTCACGGACAGTTATGGTCAGCGGCAGGCGGCTCAGCCAGCGACGCCGGGACGGACGCGTTGGCCGAGGGAGCGTGCTTGAAGTCAAACAGGTCCTCCCAGCGTGCTGGCCGCGGCGTCGCGCGCGGTGAGAGGCACACCGGACATAAAGCGCTTCTCGATCAACGCCAGGAGTGACGTATGGTCGCTAACCACATGCGAGACGTAAGCCGGCTTGGAGAACGGTGAAATCGCGACGAACGGAACCCTGATACCGAGCTGTTTGAATTGCGCGCAGTCGGCCGGGTACGTAGTCGAAGTCATCGCAGGACAAATCAACTGGGCGTCGGTAAAACTCTCCGTGCAGTCTATGCCACCGCCCGGGTGAAGTCGAGCCAGGCGGATTGGAGTTGTCCGCACACAGGCCGGGAAGGATGCTGTCGGGAGACGTGGCGGCCGGCGGCCTCACATGATCGTAGGCGCCGCCATGCTCGTCGTAGGTGAAAAACACGATTGAAGTGCTCCAGGCCGGGCTGTTGCGAATCGCGGTGATAACCTGCGCCACTTCCTGCTGGCCGCTGCGGATGTCGGCGGGCGGATGCTCGTCATATTGCAAGTCGATCCATACCACCTGCGCCAGGTTGCCCGCGGCGGCGTCGGTATAGAACTGCGACATAAGCAGATAATTGGGCGAGCTTGGACGGAACACATGGCCATAAGGGCGCGAGGGCATCGTCTCGGAAATGACATCCGGATACAGGGCGCTCTCGCTGCTGGGCGGATCGTAATATTCGGACCACTTGATGCTGAAGGCGTCCAGCCGGTCGAATATAGTGCCGTTAATCGGCTGAAAGCCCTGCGCCGGCGGCGTATCGCCACCGGATTTATTTCCGGGCGTCACCACGTGTCCAAAGGAGGTCGCGGCGAGCGAATAGAAGCGGTTCGGACTGGTCGGGCCGATTAGGTCGCAGAAATTGCTGTCACTCACCGCGAAGGTTTCGGCCAATTTGTAATAATAGGGGAGGTCCTCCTCATTGTAGTACCCCATCGTGTCATCCTCGTTTTGTTCCTCCTTCTCGTTTTCGCGCACGAAGCCGTCGGAGGTCGATGACATGGTTTTGTTGGGGTCGCTGTAGTTAAGCTCGCGATGGGAACCGTGCCAGGTATGGTCGAGATCGGGCTCCACGCAATAATTGTAATCGTGATAGGACTGCACCGTCGAACCGTCGGCGGCGAGGTTGGAATTCGTGCAGTCCAGGTTCGAGCCGCTTACCGAGCAGCTCAGGCCGTTGACGCAGGTATGGTCGCTTGCCTTGCACGCGGAACCGCTGTTCGCCGGCGCATGGTACGGCCCGCCCGGAACATAGGGCAGCGCGCCAAAATAATTGTCGAAGGAATGGTTTTCCTGCATCAGCGACGATTATGTGCTGTACCTTGTCCAGGCCGCTCGCGGCTGTAGAAGCCTGCGACGCCGGCCCGCTGCCTGCCGCCGCATCCGCCGGCCGTCAGGAGAGCGAACAGAAAAACCAGCGCGATCGCTCTCGAACAGTCCGGGCGCTCCGAGCGGGGGTTATCCCTGCAGTTTGCCAAGGTCTTGGCTCGCGGCTCTACAGGCTGCGAAGAAGTAGAGTGCAACGCCTGCCCCCCGCTCTCTTGACTTCGCAAGAGCGAGTGAATGCGGAGTTGCAGATACCGAACCCTCTACGCAGGGTTGAGTCGGGAACAGTCACGGGTTAGGTGTGGAGTTTTAGACTGCTACGGATGTCCGGAATCGGGCGGCTTTGACAGCTCGTCGCCGAGTTGCTTCATCTCCGCGCCAAACGCCGTCCAATCGCCCGCGCGAATCGCCTCCAGCGCGCGATTATAATGCTGCGCCGCGCTCTGGATGGCGGCCTTAGGCGCGCCCACGGCGATCGGCTGTGGGGCCGCCTCGGTCGTGATCGCCTTGGCGATCGTCGGCGCCGGCGGCGCCTGATTGGTGAACAGCGCCGCCATCGTCAGGTCCAGCGTATCGCCCATCACCACGCGATCGCTGTAAGACGCGACCACCCGCTGCAACTCCGGCAACTGGCCGTTCTCGGCGCGGATGAACAGCGGCTCGACGTAGAGCAGCGAGTCCTGGACGGGTATCACGAGCAGGTTGCCGAGCAGGACTTTCGAACCCATCTGATTCCACAGCGAAAGTTGCCGCGAAATTTCGGGATTCTGATTGATGCGCGCCTGGATCTGATAGGGACCGTAGAAAAGCCGGTCCTTCGAGAATGAATACTCAAACAGATGACCGTAATCCGCGCCGTCGCAGCGCGCGGCCATCCACGCGATCATGTTGTCGCGTCCCGACGGCGTCATCGGCAGCATCAACATGTATTCCGCCTGCGCCTCGCCCGGCAGCCGCATGATCACGTAGTAGGGCTACATGGGGACCGTCTGCCCGGCGTAGTTTTCGCGCGGGAATCCCCACAGGTCCTCGCGGTTATAGAAGACCTGCGGATCGGTCATGTGATACGTGCGGAAAGTGTCGGCCTGAATCAGAAAAAAATCTTCCGGATAGCGGATGTGCGCGTGCAATTCCGCCGGCATCGCCGAGATCGGCTTGAACATCGCGGGGAACACGCGTTGCCACGTCTTGATGATCGGGTCTTCGGGATCGGCCACGTAAAAATCGGTGTCGCCGCTGTACGCATCGACCACCACCTTGACCGAATTGCGGATGTAGTTGATCCCGTCGGCATTGCGTTGCGAGTACGGGTAGTGATCGCTGCTGGTATAGCAGTCAACGATCCACACCATGCGGCCGTTTAGAATCACCGCGTAGGGATCGCGGTCGAGGTTCAGGAACGGCGCGATGTACGCGATGCGGCTCGCGATGTTGCGCCGGATCATGATCTTGCTGTTCGCCACGATATTCTCGGTGACGAGCAGATTGACGTCGCGACAGAAGATGCTGAACAGCAGCCGGCGAAAAAAACCCGCCACCGGCACGCCGCCCGATCCCGCATAATACGAAAATACGTTCTCCGCCCCCTTGGGATAGTCGAACTCGGGCGTCGCGGAATCGACGACGGCGTAACTGTCGCGCGCCTCGCCAAAGTAGATCGCCGGCTGGTCAACCTTCAGCCCCACATCCGACACCGCCGGAATATCCTTGATATAGAACACCGGCAGCCCCTCGCTGTCCTTCCGGTTGACCGGGCTCATCGCCAGCCCGGCGCCGTGCGTGAACTTGAGATGCTGGTTGACCCAGGTCTGCGCGGTTTCGGGCAGCTGGTCGAGATTCATCTCGCGCGGCGAAAGCATCACCTCGGTGTACTTGCCCTCGATCCAGTAGCGATCGATGTCGACGTCGCGAAAATCGTAGTAGGTGCGAATTTCCTGCAACTGGCGGTAGGTGTCGATCAGCGGGCGCGGGTCCCACAGGCGGATGTTCTTGACCGTCGCCGAATCCTCTTCGAGCGCCGCGAGCGTGAGCGTGCCCTGCCCCGCAAACGGTTTCACGTCAACGGTGTCGAGCTTGTACGCGTGCCGCGTCGCCTCGATGTTGCGTTGCAGGTACGGACGCTCGACCCGAAGCTCGTCGGGCTTGACCCACAGGCGCTCGATCACCGGCTGGATAAAATTCATGATGAGCGCGGGCCCGAACACGATAACGAACGCGGCGACCGGAATCCTCAGTCCGCCCTCGCGCGCGTTGAACATGCACATCACGGCGGCCGCCAACGACAGCGCCACCAGCAGCCACAGCCCGGGCTGCCACAGGATGCGATCGACGTAGCGCAGTCCGAACACGACGCCGTTGGTATGCAGCAGCAAGTCGAAGCGGCCGAGCCAGTAACTCATTGCCCGCTGCACGAAGAACAGCCCCAGCAGCACCGACAGATGCCCCGCCGCGCCCGGCGACACGCGCGGCGGCGATTCCTTGAAGTCGAGCGCGCCGCGCACCCAATAAACCGCGATCGCCATCGCGGCCGCCAGCACGATGAGCATCAGGAACAGATCGCGGATTTCCTCGAGCAGCGGCATCGTGAAGACGTAGAAGCCGATATCGTTGCCGAACGCCTGCTCGGCGATTCCGAACGGCACCCCGTAGAGACCCTTGAGGTAAGTATCCCAGCCGCCGGCCTCGCCTTGCGCCACGAACAGCGCCAGCAAAGCCGCACCGCCGGCCACGATCAGGCGCCACGGCACGCGTTCGCCGAGCGCGCGAATCAGCTCGGGCAGATTAACCTCGACCATCTCGTCGGGGCGGCGGACCACGCGCAGCCGCTCGCGATCGCGGCTCGAGCCGACCGCAATCAACCCGCTCACGAAGATCACGACGAACGCGACCAGCCACACGATCGCAAAGATCGCGATTTCCGCGCCGACGGTTGTATGGAAAACTCCGCCGTAGCCGAGTCTTCCGAACCACAGGTAGTCGACCAGCAGCTGGTCAGCCAGGCTCAGCGCCACGAGCGCGACGATAACGACAGCGGCGAGGCCGATCAGGATTACGCGGGGCCGCATCAGCGTGCTGCGCTATTCGCCACGGCCAATTTGGCTGACGTGTTGCCGCACGACGTCGGGTGGGCAGAGCCAGATGAAAACTTTGAGCGAGAAGTAGGTTATAAGAATCCAATCGAGTTCGCCGACGATTGGGATCATGTCGAGCTCGAGCGCCGGAGGCGTCACCATAAGCAGCAAACCCATCGCCGGCACCATTTTCGCCAGCACCGGCACGCGTTCGTCGGTGATCAGCCGATAAAACAGACGAACGAACTGCGGCAGAAACATCAACAGCCGGCTCAGCTGCAGCGGCCCGAGGAATTGCATGCGAAGTATCGATCGAGGCATCAGCTTAACCAGCCAACATGATACTCTAGCACAGCGCAGCGCCAAAGATGTCCTGCGGTGGGAGCGTTTTTGTTACAATTACCGGCGATCGGAGAGGGCGAAGCGTGAAGAGACACATGGCGCTGGGCGATTTCCTGGTCGCCTACCTGCGCAAGATTGGCGTGTCGCACGTCTTTGGCATCCCCGGTGACCTCGCGCTCAAGCTGTTTTTCGCGCTGGGCCGCAAGCACGGGTTGGAAATCATTACCCTGTCGCACGAGCCGGGGGTCGGATTCGCAGCCGACGGCTACGCACGCGCGACCGGGAAAATCGGGGTAATCTGCGTGACCTACGGCGCCGGCGGCCACAGCATGGTCAATCCGGTCGCGGGATCGTTCTCGGAACGGGTGCCGATTTTGATTTTCTCGGGCGGCCCGGGCGAAGAGGAACGCAAACTCGGCACGCTGATTCATCACCAGGCCCGCGAGATCGAATCGCAGCGCCGCATCTACGACGAAGTAACTTGTGCGTCTGCCGTGCTGACCGATCCGCGCAGCGCTGCGCAAGAGTTGCATCGCGTCGTGCGCGCCATTTGGGCCGAGCAGCGGCCGGGCTACATCGAGATTCATCGCGACATGGTTGACCGGCAGATCGAAGTCCCCGAGGAGCTGATCGAATGGGACGGGCGGCTGCATTTCCAGGAATCCGACACGCGCAAGGTCGAGGAAGCGGCGCATGAGACCGCCGCGATGTTCAACGAGAGCCGCAAGCCCGTGCTGATCGCCGGCATCGAGATTCATCGCTTCAAGGCGTCGCATGAGTTGGTGGAGCTGGCCGAGCACATGGGCGCGCCGGTGTTCACGACGGTGCTCGGCAAGGGCGCGTTCCCGATGGATCATCCGCTGTACATGGGCGTGCACGTTGGACCGATCAGTCCGCCGTCGATCGTCGCACGGATGGACGCGGCCGACTTCGTGCTCAACCTCGGATGTCTGAAAACCGACATGAACTTCGGCAACCGTCCGCCGCAAGTGATTCAAGGCAGAACGGTGTGGGCGGTCGATCGCAAGGTCGAGGTGAAGTATCACACCTACACCGACGTCGGGGTGCGCGATTTCGCGCGCGCGCTGCTGCGCGAGAAGCTGCGGCTTCATCATGAGAAGGTTCATTACGCCGACAATCTTCGCGAAATTGCGGCGCACGACGGCAAGCCGGTCAAGGTCAACCAGATCCTGGCCGCGGTCAACGAATTCCTGGCCGACAAGCGCAAATACCTGGTGGTCGCAGAGTCGGGTGACATGCTGTTTGGCGGGCTCGATATCCGGGTGCCGCACAACGGCGGCTATCTGGCCCAGGGGTTCTACGCTTCGATGGGATTTGCGGTGCCGGCCTCGCTTGGCGCGCAAATCGGCAGCGGTCTTCGGCCGCTGGTGTTGTGCGGGGACGGTGGTTTTCAGATGACCGGGCCGGAAATTTCGCACGCTCCGGCCAAGGGTGTGAACCCGATCGTGGTGGTGATCAACAACGGCGGATGGGGCATCTTCCGGCCGGTTGCCGAGCGGCGCGAACTGCTCGAAGATTCCGCCGTGGCCGTATGCAAAACTCGCGCGCGATTGGGGTGGCGCAGGATTCGAGGCGACCACGGTCGAGCAGCTGAGCAATGCGCTGCGCGCGGCACACGAATGCAAATCGTTTGCGATAATCGATGTGCGGGTCGGACG
The DNA here is from genome assembly GCA_963803045.1 of Binataceae bacterium (SeqCode). Taxonomy (GTDB): domain Bacteria; phylum Desulfobacterota; class Binatia; order Binatales; family Binataceae; genus Binatus. Next base: position 244,068 of record CAWDLC010000011.1, read on the forward strand.
CGACGATCTGTCGCCGGTGACGGTGAAGTACATCAAGGCGGCAGCGAAGCGCTCGCAAGCGCCAATGGAGCACGCGGCGCGCGGGGATTCGCGCCCATGACGGACGCAATCGAGGAGTATCGGCGCGCGTACCGGGACTTCAGGTGGGAGACGCCCGAGCATTTCAACTTCGCCGCGGCCATCGACAAGTTCGCCGAAGATCCGCGCCGGGCGGCAATCCTGTGGGAAGACAGCGAGGGTCGGCGCGCGCGGCTGACGTTCGCGGACATCGCGCAGCAATCGAAGCGCATCGCGAACGTTCTCGCCGGAATTGGAATCAGGCGCGGCGATCCGGTGCTGCTGGTGCTGCCGCGAATCACGCTTTGGCAGGCGGCGTATATCGGCGCGCTCAGGCTCGGCGCAATCGTCATCCCGTGCACCTCGATGCTGCGCGAGAAGGACCTGGTATATCGCGCGAATCATTCCGGCGCGCGCGCGATAATCGCCGGCGGCGAGAATGCCGCGATGATCGCGGAACTGCGCAAGCAATGCGGCTCGGTCGAGCACTACCTGATAGCCGGCGCCACCCGCACCGGGTGGATGAGCCTGCAGGAAGAAATGAGCCGCGCGTCGGCGGAGTTCAAGCCGGCGGACACGAAATCGTCGGAGCCGGCGATTTGCTATTACACTTCCGGCACGACCAGGGAACCGAAAGCGGTTCTGCATAGTCATGGCTATAGCTACAGTCATCGGTTCACGGGGCTTAACTGGCTCGACGTGAGGCCGGGCGACCTTCATTGGACAACGTCGGACACCGGCTGGGCCAAGGCGGCATACGGCGTACTGTTCGGGCCGTGGATGAATGGCGTGACGACGTTCATGTACAACGGCCGCTTCGATGCGGCGAAAGAACTCGAGTTGATCGGCCGCTACGGAGTTACTACCTTCTGCGCGCCGCCGACTGAGTATCGAATACTAATCAAACAAAACCTTGCGGATTACCAATTCCCGAAACTGAGGCATTGCACGGGTGCGGGCGAGCCGCTCAATCCGGAAGTGATCGAGGTCTGGCGCGAGCGGCTGGGACTCACGATTCACGACGGTTACGGGCAAACGGAAACGGCCATCCTGGCCGCGAACATGCCCGCGATGCCGGTGAAGCCGGGCTCGATGGGGCTGCCGTTTCCGGGTCACGACGTCCGCGTAATCGACAATGAAATGGCCGAGACCAAAGTTGACGAGCTTGGAGAAATAGCAGTGCGGGTGAGTCCCGCGCGGCCGCCGTCGCTGTTTCTCGAGTATTGGAAAAATGCGGAAGAGACCGCCAGCGTGTTTCGCGGCGATTGGTACCTGACCGGCGACCAGGCGACACGCGACGCCGACGGCTATTTATGGTTCGTCGGGCGTGCCGATGACGTGATCATTTCGGCGGGCTACCGAATCGGGCCGTTCGAAGTGGAAAGCGCCCTGCTCGAGCATCCCGCGGTAATGGAATCGGCGGTAGTTGCGACTCCCGACGCGGATCGCGGCTCAATCGTCAAGGCCTTCGTGAAGCTGAGGCCCGGCGCCGAGCCCGGCCCGCGGCTGGTGACGGAACTCCAGGAGCATTGCAAGCGCGTGACGGCGCCCTACAAATATCCGCGCGAGATAGAATTCATCGACGAGCTGCCCAAGACGGTTAGCGGGAAGATCCGCCGCGTCGAGTTGCGCCGCCGGGAAGAGTCTCGCAAGGGCAGGTCCGCTTAAGTTAGGCATTCACCTCGGTATCTGCCAGCTCGGCGATTTGACTCTGTTAGGGCATGGGCGACGCGCCGGGAGATTGTGGCGTCGGCGTCGAAACGGGAGTCGCCTCGGTCTGGGCGGCGCAGTCGCAAATCCGACTACGATTGAGGCCGCGACAGCGCAGGATGCCGGTCCCTCCACCAAAAGACGAAGACCACGATCGCCACGGCGAACACGGCCAGCCCAATCCACCGCGACGCCTGATGAGCCATCGTCATGGCGCGATACAACTCGTCGCCCACCAGGTAGCCGATCGTAACGACGAGCGAGCACCATACGATCGCGCCAAGCACGTTCCATCCGAGGAACTGAAAGAACGGCATCCCGCACGCACCCGCCATCGGGCCCGCCATGAATCGCGCGCCGGTGATAAATCGCGCCATGAACACCGCTTTACTGCCATGGGTCTGAAAGAAAAGTTGCAAGCGGTCGTAACGCGTGCGCATGAAGGGAAAGGCGGACGCGAGCCGAACGAGTACGCGCTGTCCGCCGGTGCGGCCGATGACGTAGCCGCAACAGTCGCCTGTGACCGCGCTCGCGACTACGGCGATATAGACGATTCGCAGATCGAGGAGCGCGCGGCCGGCCAGGAATCCGGCGGCGAGCATCACGGTTTCCTCCGGCACCGGGACGCCCAGGTTGCCGACGAACACGGCAATGACGATGCCGAGATAGCCCCACGTCGCGAGCATGTTCGTGATATGCGCCGGGTCGGTTATCCCATGCATTGGAAATCCATCTGTCGCGAAGTCGGCGCCACTCCCCACCCCCGGCCTCGGCCATCTCCAGCTTGCCGGAATGAGTGTGCCAGCGTAGGAGATTTTTGGCTAGTCAGGTGTCAAAATTACGCGTCTCGAAGCGGCCGTGAAGGCCCTCAAAAGGCCCTGCGGCCTGCCCATCGCAATCAGCTGACGGAAACACCCCGCGGCCGACGCTGGGCCGTCGACCGGCCGCATCGCTATTGCCCTATCACCGCGATGTTGCAAGCTGCTTCCACTGTCCTCATCGGTGAACTGCCTCACAAGGAATGTCATGATCTTGCAATCGAAAGGAGGCCACCGTCAATGCGCTCTGCGGTGTCGGCCATACGAGCGCCTCTCGCAAGTTTGATGGGCCGATTAGCCAGCAATCTAACAGCGCGGCGCTTAGTAGCAGAACACCTACCAGTTTACGATTCCTGAGTTGATCGGCACCGAATCCCGCCAAGACGCCGACGCAGAGTGTCAAGAGGATTAGAAATCGGCTTGGCAGGCGCCAGTCCGACCCAAAGGGCAGGCGATGAAGCAGAACCCAAGGCGAGTAATAGCCGATGTCACCCATCGCGAGAAGAAACAGCAATCCCGAAAGGATCAGCCAGGGCAACGCACGTCGAAAGTTCGACAGCATCCCGGCTATCGCGAGCACGGCGAATATCGGACTGATGTATGCGCCGTACTCCCAAAATCCCCACGTCGTGATTGGCGGAGAAAGCGTGATGCTTTGATTGCGCGAGAATAGCAGTTGCGCCATCAGCTGCAGCCCATTTACTTCGCCCGAATACCACGGTCGTTTGAAATCGCCAAACGCCATAAGCATGAAGATCAACTTGGGCGCCGAGAAGATCAGCGTCATGACGCCAATCTTAGCAAACACGATCAGCGGGCTGAGACCACGGTGCTCAACAGCCATGATGATCGCGAGCGCGCCGAGTAGCAAGGCAATATACGGCAGCGGATACACCGTGCCGCCTTCGTATATCACAAGGGCCAGCAGGATCGCCGCCATCACACTCTGCTCGAGCAGGAACAGCGCGAGAATCCAGGGCGCATAGACATAACACATGAACATGACGTGACCGACGCCGAGGTGCAGGTAGTACCAAGAACTGCCCATGAAAGTTCCCGCGCACGCGATGCCCCCGATTGCCGAGATGTTCAAAGATCGGGCAAGGAAATACGCGCCCGCGAATCCTATGGTGATATGAGCGATGATCTCGATATGCAGGCCGACCGCGACACCAAACAACAGATGCAGTAGGAAGAACGGCGTCAGGATGCGCGACTCGGGATGCGCGAAGATGGGATAGCCGCCGCAAACCCAAGGCTGCCACCACGGGAATTGATGGAGATGGATGACGCTATTCCATGCCGCCCACGCCATCTGCGTACTCGGCATCCAGTCCCGCGCCAGGCCAGCAGTCTCCATATGACCGAGAAGGGGATAGGAAAACGCAAACGCGAAAATGACGGAGCCCAGCAGAACCAGCGCGGATGGCAGAGAGCGTTTCATTAAAAATAATACTTAATTACTGGTGTAATACCATATCGTAGCGTTGATGGTCCTGTTGTTTACGACCGCCCTGGCGGACTCTGTGACGTCACCATTATTCCATGCCATTCGCAGCGATGTATCGAAATCAATCGGGTCGAGTATGTGCCAGCGTAAGATATTTTTGGCGAGTCAAGTATCACAATTACGCGTCTCGAAGCGGCCGTCGCGACTCCCATCGGATCAGCACAAATGCGGCGAAGGCAGTCAGAATTGAGATTATCATCCCGCAAATTGCCGCGAGGCTGATGTATCTGAGGACGATTCGGCTTTTTCCGGCTGGCACCCGCACCGCCAGCAATCCATCCTGGGAAAATGTCCGGCCCGCGCCCGATGTGACTCGCCACGATGGATCGTAGTTCTGATTGACGACCATCACCGAAGCGGCAGGCGCGTCAACGGCATATTCGAGGCGGTTGGGACTCCATCGCGCCAGCGTCACCGAGCCTGGGCCGAGCAAGTACTGCTCTCCGCGATAACCGGGCTGTCCGAATCCCACGGCAGAGGTTGGCCAGCCCGTGTATTCGTAGCATACCAGGATGCCCTCGTTCTGCATCGCGGGTATCAGCATGCTGTTGCTGTTGGGGATGTTCCGAATCTGGCGGAAGGATGCTGCCTCAGGTCCCGGAACAGCGGGAAAGGAGAAAATTCCGCCGTAATTCTGCACTGCCACCAACCAGCAGTCGGTAGCAGCGATAGCTATAAGCAGGGTTGTGGCGATCGCACCCCAGGGATGTGCGCGTGCCGCAAGCCAATCGAATCCGAATCCAGCGAGAATCGCGACGACCAGTGCGAAACAGATGATGAAGCGCGACGGAACCCTCAACGAAGAGAACGGGGGCAGTCTGTGCAGATAGGGCCAGAGCGGAAGCGGACCCAGTGCCCCGCGCTCGATTAGCAGCAGAATGGCGCCCGCAATTAGCCATGCCGCGCTGCGGCGCGGCGTCAGGACTCCCGCGAGCGCGGGCAAAGCAAAGAATCCGATGTACGCGCCCGATTCCCAGAAGTTGAACCCGTTTGGGAAGCTTAGATAGAGGTTTTGCGTGTGGGAAAACAGATCCGTCGCAACCGCCGCAAGCGTGTTGATCTCGTTGCCCGCGGTCGGGCGCGGGACCCCAACGCTTACGATGTAGGCGGGAAGCAGCTTGATCGCCGAGAACCCGACGGCGAAGCAGAAAATCAGGCCCATAACGTACAACGGCCACCAGCTCCTGCGCAGCGCTGCCACGGTCGCGAGGAGAATCGCGATCGTGAGCGCGCAGAATGCCAGCGGATACGGCCCGCCCTCGAGGAACCCCACCGCCAGCGCGAAGCCGGCCAGCACGGCGAAGCCGGCGCGACGACGCTCGACCGCAAGCATCGCAAACGCCATCTGCCATGAAAGGCAGGCAAAGCCGAACGTCCAAATGTGACCGGAGCTCGACTTGTAGCGCGAACCACGAACTCGACGGAAAAACGAACGCAGCGCCCAACGCAGCGAGCGGACGCATGCCCAGGGCGCGTGCGAGTACGTATGTGCCCGACCATGCGATCGCCAAGAACATCAGGATCGACAAATGCAGACCCGCAGCCGGCCCGAACATCAGCGTAAGCGGAAAGGTTGGCGCGACGACGCGGCCGAGCGGATGCGCCAGCATCGGCACCCCGCCGCATTTGTAGGGATTCCACAGCGGAATCTGGTGAAAGACAGTTACCGTCCTCCAGGCGGCCCACTCTTGTCCGAGTTCTAAATCCCAATCCCAGGGGGTACCCGGGATCGAGAGGTGACCGAAAATCGGGTAACCGAAGACGCTCGCATAGATGATCGCGCCGAGCGGGACCATCACGCGCTCGTTACGCAGCCATCGCTGCGGCAGAGACGAGGGCATCTAGCGAGTCCCCTCGGGAGGATTCGGCGTTTTCACGCTGGTACCCGCTCTGCGGTCCGCGACGTCATGACAAGCCCATAGACCGCGGCGAGCACAAGAGCCGCCACGTTGATAAGCGCGATCTCAAATCGGCCGCTGGACCCGATAATCAGGTGTCCCTCGACGACCCCTTTCACAAATACCAACTCAAAGAACACGTACGCCATGTCCAACAGCAGCGTGGCGCTGAGAGTCGCGTAGAGTACGATCGTCGCCCAGGAGCTGAACACCAACGGCGCAAGCAGCGCGACCGCGTAGTACAGATAGCGCTCGTGCATTCGAGGCGCAAAAACGAACATCCCCAGGTACACGAGGAAAACGGAAAACATCAGGCTCCATCCCGTGCGCCGACGCCAGACGATGTATCCCGCAATGATATAGACGATAAGAAACAGGAAGTTTCCCAACATGAAAAACGAAACCGGTCCGAATACCCTGTCGCTGTCGGGTACAACCAACCCACCTAAGGCCAACATCAGGTTGAACGCGTTGAGCGACGCCCACGGAAACCAACTTATCGACGAGCGGTAAAGGTCCGGAAGGAAATGCCACGGACGCGCAAGCTGGAAAGGCGCAAGCACCACGATTGCAGTAACAAGGGCCGCTCCCGCTGCCTTGAACCAGTCGCTGACTTTGCCGGTTACAAGTGTCCACCACGCCAGAATAGGTAGCAGCATTAGACCTTGCGATTTTATCAACGCGGCAACAATCGCCAGCGCCCAGGCCAGCGCAAACTGCGAGTCAACCGCCATTACGACGCTCAGAAGAACCGGGAAAGCAAGCGCCGAGTCGTTCTGTCCCCATACCGTGCTCGCATAGATCAACGCGGGATTGAATGCCGCAAGCAGGGTCGCGGGCAACGCGAAACGAACCTCAGCTATCCGCCGCACAGCAGCATACACGCTGATCGCGAGAAGCAGGTCGGCAATAATCAAAGGGATCTCGATGAACTCGCGCAGACTACCTCCGGAGTCTGGCGCTAATGCGGCCGCCGGCCACAGCGCGTACAGGTAAGCGGGCGTGTACCTGCATGCGTACTGAGGATCGTAGACGTGGGCCGGCCCGAACCGCGCCATCGCCGCGCCCCAGGATTCAAACTGCATCAGGTCGACTGCGTCACCGGGCAGAAACCGCAACAGCGCGATCTTGACGATCGCGACCGCAACGAGAATCGCAAGCACCAGCCTGAAGCGTCGGTCGCGCTCGCGCAGCATGGGCCTGATTGCCACCGCCAGCGCCGCCGCGAGCAGCGCAAGCAGGAACAAGCCGCACAGCACACCAAGGGCGTAACTGGTCTTGTCGACTCCTGTCATCAGCCCGGTTTAAGCGTTAAGTCCGTAGAATCTTTCATGCCACACGCCGAATGCGATCATCAGGACCGAAACCGCTATCAGGATACGGGTCAATTGATCGACTCGCCGTTGCACACCGAATGCCATCAGCAGCAACAGGAAGGGAAACGTGTGCAGGTAATGGCGCGTGCCGAACTGCGCGAATCCGTTGGTGAAGTAGAACAGGCTCGGCGTCATCGCGATCAGCGCCGCCATTGCGACCAAAGCGGTTTGGATTCGCCGGAAACTCGGCCGCAAGGCGAGGATAAACGCCGGGCTGGTGAGAATCAGGGCCTGGCCGCCAAAGGTCGGATGGATGTACGGGAACGTGTCGTCTAACCGCGTCGTCATGAAGAACAGCGTGTAGAAGTTTCCGGGAAAGTGCTCCCATCCGAACAGATGAGATCCAGGCGGGGCAAAAATGAATACGCCGCGATCAAACAAGCTCTGGTAGCGAATTTCGTTGAACGTAACGTACACCGCCGCTACGGCTACGCAGCCGGGAATGAACCACATCAATTCACGAACGCTGCGTCCCCGCACATAAAGCAGCGCGAGATAAATCGGCCAGACGAACGCAAGATCGTAGCGCGCCAGCGCCGCCAGCGCAGCGAAGATCCCGACGATCGCGGGACGCCCCTTGGCGAACGTCTCGTCGAGCGCGATCAATGTCATCGCTATTGCGACGACCATCGACACTCCCCAGCTCGTGCCGTGGACGGTTTCGTACCAGACGATTGTGCCCGCGCCAAAAAAAACCGTGAGCCATGTCCGCGCGTTGAGCGTCAGGCGCAATCGCCCAAGCAGGCGCCACGCGAGCGCGACATCGAGCGCGCCAAAGACGATCGAGAAAATTGTCTGGTTGGTGTCCATCCCCCAGATCGCTGCGAATGGCATCAGTAGGATCGACGGCAGCACCGGATGAAGCTGGTAGCTATATAGCCCGACCTGCGCGTGCTCGATGTAATTTGGCGCATCGATATAGGTGTGGCCGTGGATGAGCGCAAAGGCCTGCCGGACGTGGGCATTGTACGGACTGGTGTCCGAGCCCGCGGTTATTGCATAAAACGCCAGGAAGGCAGCAAAGACGGCGAACTGCGAGGCCATCTCGTCGCGCTTGATGGCGTCTGCCGTCATCGGCATAGAATCGCGGAGCTTATATGAGTACGCGAGCGCTCCCAGCGCAAGAATCCCCGATATGATATCGAGCCGCGTCAGTTGCCATCCGAACCGGAAGAGGACAGCGTAGCCAACGGCGACGATGAACAATGCGACCACGAAGAACCCGCGGCTGGTCGCAAGCGTCGGGCGGTTCGCGCCGGCGCGCGATTCAGCCACGTCAGTACTCATTGCGGGGATGCGGTCGCGTTGCCCCGTTTTATCGCTACTTGCGCAGCGACCCAGTTGAAGAGCTGCGCGGCGCTGCAGACTTGGTCCTCGGTGCCGCCGTTCTGACTTTGGTAGGTCGCGAAGATCCAGAATTCGTGCGACGCCGTTTCTTGATCTAGAACCGTTTTTGTATTGGCTGGCGTCTGCGGGGACGATCCTGAGAGTCCCGGGAGATGGAAATCGGTGGCGTAAAAACTAAGGATCAGATCCCCATCGCTGGTAGTCGCGATCGACTTGGCTGTCACCGTGCCGCCGGTGCCGGTGTTGCCGCTGGTCATATCCACCGGCGCGGCTGACGCGACATTGTCCAACAACACGACCGCGCCTTGCGCATCAACTGGCTCGCTGAATGTCCACGTCGCCGTGCTGGCGTCATTCGCCTGGATTGCATGCCAATACAGCGACTGCCGCGTCGTTTTGGTGGAATCGTCGCGAATCAGTTGCCATCCAGCCGGCGCTGTGATCGTCGGTTTCGAGCCGCCATAGCCAAGTACGTCCGCGACCGCGACCTGGCCGGCTTGTCCTTTTGGACCCCAGTCGAGCGAAAGGCTGGTCGTCACCGTCGCCATCGGCGTTTTCGCGGAAGAAACTACGTTAGCGCCGCCGACCGTGTTGCCGGCGGTTTGTGACGGCGAAAAATTGCACGCGGCGATGAAAACGGCGGCGGCCGCCATCAACGCACGTTTGATCATTGTCCCCCTCCTTGCAGAATTCCTGCGTCCGCAACGCTCGTCAGATTTTCTTGGCGAACGGACGATCGCGTTCCGTGAGCGCGCCCTTGAGGCCTTTCTCGCGGCTCGCCTTCATCCAGTTCTTCACCGTATCGGTCTGATGCGCGATCACGTCGATGTCGGCAGCCGACTGTTCCGCCGCCCGAATCCCGAGGATATCGAGATAGCGATTCACCGCTGCCTTATGCAGCATCAGCAACTCCGCCGGCACCATGGCGACCCGGCGCGCATAGTTCATCGTCTCTTCCTCGAGCTTGTCCTTGGGAAAAACGCGATTGATCAGGTGCCATTCGAGCGCTTCTTTGGCCGACATGTAGTCGCCGGTGAAGAAATACTCTTTCGTTTTGCGCGGGCCCATCAGCACCGGCCACATCGAGAGCGTCGGCAGAATACCAAGCGAGCGGCCCGCGGGATGCCCGAACTGCGCATCCTCACTGGCGAACACGATATCGCAGTGACCGACGAACTCGGTGCCTCCCGCCAGGCAGTATCCGTGCACCTGCGCGATCGTGGGTTTGTTGATCGACCACAGCCGCTGCCATCGCTCGATCGTTTTGTGCAGGCCGAGCCGATCGTTGGTGACGGTGAACGTCGAACCGGGATGTTGCGTGCCCTGCAAGTCGTAGCCGGCCGAGAACGCGCGTCCGGCGCCGCGGATTATCAGCACGCTGGCATCGGGATTCGACTCGTACTCGTCCATCACGAGGTCGAGTTCCTTGAGCAGCTTTTGCGACAGCGCGTTGAGCTTCTCCGGACGATTGAGCGTCAGCCGGTAGATTTTGTCCTCGGCCTTTTCGTAAATGACGGTTTCGTAGTTCGCCATCTGAGTCTCCTGCGGTTACTTCGCCGCTGCCAGAAAGCCGCCTGCCACGCGCACGGTTTCCTCCGGCGCTTCCCAGAAAAACATGTGGCCTGCGGCCTTCAGCGTATGCGTTTTCGAACCCGCTATCGCCGCGTGCAGAACTTCCGCGTTCGCGTACGGCACTATCGCATCGTCGTCACCATGAATAATAATTGTCGGCGACTTGATTTGTCCAAGCCGCGCAAAACTGTCGAATCTGCCAATCGCCTGTCCCTGCCGCATGAAAGTATGCATCGGCGTCACCGGGTAGTTGCCCATCTCTGCGATCGCCTGGCTGATGGTCGCCTGCCCCGCTGCCGAATTCAGAAACGCCTTTCCGCACGCCACTGAAAATGCCCGCCGCGCCTGCTCGAGCGGAGCCATGCCAGGCACCGGCATAAGATTGGCTATTGCCGCCGGATCGGCCGCGATCGAATGGCTCGCGCCGCAGTTGGTGCATCCGAGCACCAGCCCGCGCGTGCGCGCCGGATATGCGAGCGCGAATTCCTGCGCGATCATCCCGCCCATCGAGATTCCGAAAATATGCGCGCGCGGGGTCTTCGCATGGTCCAGCACCGCGGCTATGTCTGCTGCCATGTCGCCGAGCGTAAACTCGGCGTCGGGCTTGTCGCTCTCACCGGTGCCGCGATTGTCGATGACGAAAATCTTGAACCGCGCTTCCATCAGTTTCAGAAATGGCTCGCCCCATCCCCGGCTCGAGCCGCTGAATCCCATGATGAGCGCGACCGGCTCGCCATCCCCCCGAACCTCGTAGCGAAGCTTGAGGCCGTCTTTGCTCTCGGCGAAATCGCGAACCGGCACGTTGGAAGTCTCCTCTTGCCCGGAGTTTCTCCGTACGACGAATAGAACTACGGGCGATGCGCGCATCACGCACGCGAAGACACCAGGGCCTGCGCCAACTTCGCGTCCTGGTGCCCCCGCTGACGATTCGATTTCTTGTGCGCTAGCCCTTGGGCAGACCCAGTACGCGCTCGCCGATAATGTTGTGCTGGATCTGATTCGTCCCGGCGTAGATCGTGGGACCGCGCGCCGCAAGCATCCTGAGCGACCACTTGCCCTTGTCAACTGCGAACGGCGCGTTGAATTCGAGCTGGCTGTACGGCCCCAGCAGTTCCATCGCGTAAATCGCAATCCTGAGCGCGAGCTCAGTGCTGCACAGTTTCATCATCGAGCCTTCCGGCCCCGGCGGCAGTCCCTTCAACTGGCGCGTCAGTTGCCGATAGCCGGTGTATCTCAGCGCCTGCGCGTCGGCGGCGAACTCCGCAACTTTCTGCCGCACGCTCGAATCGTCCCACGCCGTGCCGCCATCGCGCGCCACGCGCTTGGCCAGCCTCGCCAGCTCATAGACCTCGCCCATCGCGCCTTCGCCGCCGCCGCCCCCGCGCTCGAACATCAGCGTGGTCATCGCGACCTGCCAGCCGTTGTTCCGCTCGCCGACGATATTTTTTTTCGGCACGCGGACATCCTCGAAGAAAACTTCGCTGAAGCCCTTGCCGCCCGTCATCTGTACCAGCGGACGCGCCGTGACGCCGGAGCTGTGCATGTCGATCAGCAGGTAGCTGATTCCCTTGTGCTTGGGCGCGGCGGGATCGGTGCGCACCAGCGCGAAGATCATGTCCGCATGCTGCGCGCCCGAGGTCCACACCTTCTGCCCGTTGACGACGAAGTCGTCGCCATCGTCAACCGCACGCGTCGACACCGACGCGAGGTCGGAGCCCGACCCGGGTTCCGAGTATCCCTGGCACCAGACTTCCTCGCCTTTGAGAATTTTCGGAATATGATTTCTCTTCTGTTCCTCGGTTCCCCAATGCATCAGCGTCGGACCGAGCAGGCTGATTCCCATCCCGAGCATCGGCTCGTTCAGCCCAAGCCGGTTCAGTTCTTCCCGGTAGATCAGCCGCTGCATGACGGTTGCGCCGCGCCCGCCGTATTCCTTGGGCCAGTTGACTGCCACCCAACCGCCCTCGTTGAGCTTCTTGTGCCACCTGATGCGCGCCTCCCAGTCGCCCTCGCCCTCCTCAGCCAGGATATTGCTCGGCGGTGGCGCGAATTTCTTGTTCGCTTCGAGCCACGTGCGCACTTCGGTGCGAAATGCTTGATCTTCCGGCGTATAGTTGAAATCCATCGATTTAATCCTCTCTTCGTTGATTCCCGACTCCGCGCGCCTTAGCCCTTGGGCAGTCCGAGCACACGCTCACCAATAATATTGTGTTGTATCTGATTGCTGCCCGCCGCAATTGTGCCGCCGCGCGCCCCGAGCATCCTAAACGACCACTTGCCCCTGTCGATAGCAAACGGCGCCGAATACTCCATCTGGCTGTACGGCCCGAGCAGCTCCATCGCGAACAATTGAATGCGCAGATTCAGCTCCGAGCCGCATAGCTTCATCATCGATCCTTCCGGCCCCGGCGGCAGCCCCTTCAGCCGGCGCGTCAGCTGCCGATAGCCGGTGTAACGCAGCGCCACCGCCTCGCAGTAGAACTCGGCGATTTTCTGCCGCACGCTCGCGTCATCCCACGCCGATTTGCCGTTGCGCGGTAGCGATTTCGCAAGCTCCACCAGTTCGCGGCATTGTACGAGCACGCCGCGATCGCCGCCGCCGCCCGATCGCTCGAACATCAGCGTCGTGATCGCCACCTGCCAGCCCTGGTTCTTCTCGCCGACCAGATTTTTCTTCGGCACCCGCACGTCTTCGAAAAAAACCTCGTTGAAACCACTGTTGCCCGTCATTTGCACCAGCGGCCGGACCGTCACCCCGGGGCTGTGCATATCGACCAGCAGGTAGCTGATTCCCTTATGCTTGGGCACGTCGGGATCCGTGCGCACCAGCAGGAAGATCCAGTCGGCATACTGCGCGCCCGACGTCCACACTTTCTGCCCGTTGACGACGAAGTAGTCGCCATCCTCGACCGCGCGCGTTTGCAGCGAGGCCAGGTCGGAGCCCGAACCCGGCTCGGAATATCCCTGGCACCAGACTTCTTCGGCTTTCATTATCGGCGGGATATAGCGCTGCTTCTGTTCCTCGGTCCCCCAATGCAACAGCGTCGGCCCGAACATGGTCGTGCCCATCCCGAGCATCGGCACCCCCACGCCCGCCCGCGCGAGTTCCTCGTTATAGACGATCGTCTGCAGGATACCGGCGCCGCGCCCTCCATACTGAACCGGCCAGTTCGGCGCGAGCCATCTGCCTTCGGCCATCTTTTGGGCCCAGCGCTTCTGCGCTTCGAACGCACTCCTGCCCTCGGCCATCAACTCCTCGCGCGCGCGCGGCGCAAACTGCTTGTTGGCGTCCAGCCAGGCGCGAAACTCCATCCGGAACGCTTCGTCTTCGGGGTTGAAATTGAAATCCATCGCGCATTTCTCCTGGTAGGGCCAATTGTCCTGTGCCGGTTATGACGATCTCTATCTCCCCACTGACCGCAGGGCGTATTTCGCGCTTGACCTTAAAACATTTGACCCGCGCTTTGCAAAGGCAAAAGCCACCCCTGCCCTTTGACAATAGTTTCGCGATTGCGGAAAGTCGAACTCTGGGGACGATTGTGAATCTCAAGCTCGACCTGCCACACGACCTCTTCGACGCCGTCACACCTAAAGGATAACCGCATGCGCATTCTCCACACGATGCTCCGGGTGAACAATCTCGACGAGTCGCTCAAGTTCTACTGCGACAAGCTCGGGATGAAACTCCTGCGCAAGCACGACTTCCCCGGCGGCGAGTTCACCCTCGCCTTCGTCGGCTGCGGCGGCGAGAACGAAAACGCAGTGATCGAGTTGACCTGGAATTGGGGAACCTCAAAGTACGAAATCGGCACCGCCTACGGACACATCGCGCTCGGCGTCGACGACATCTACAAGACCTGCGCCGACTTGAAGGATAAGGGCGTCAAGGTTGTGCGCGAGCCCGGCCCGATGAAGCACGGCACCACTCCCATCGCGTTCATCGAGGATCCCAACGGCTACCGGATCGAACTCGTACAGCAAAAGTAGCGCGTTCCCTCACAGCCCGAAAAATTCCTTGATCGCCCCCAGCGATTCCGCCTCCGTCAGCGACGGCGCATGCCCCACTCCCGGCACCTCGACAGCTTTCGCCCGCTTGTGCACCGTGCACATCCGTCTCGCCGTCGCGCTGGCCAGGATATCGCTGTCCGCTCCGCGCACGATCAGAATCGGGCACGCGATCCGCGCGTACGGCACCCACAAGTCGAACCGCTGCTGCGCGGTGGCGCCGCGAGGCGGCCGCCGCACGTTGGCATCCATCTTCCAAACCAGGCCGCCTTGCGCTCCCGGCTTGACCGACCATTTGACTTGTTCGGCGACGACGATGTCCGCGAGCTTCGCCATCGGCGGATAATTTTCCTTGTAGTACTTCACCACCTCGCCGAGATCTTTGAAGCGCTCCGGCGCCTCGCCGACGTAGTTCGCTATTCGCGCCGCTCCCGCCGGATCGATCTCGGGACCGATGTCGTTAACTACCAGGCGCTCGACTCGCTCCGGCCATCCTCCCCCGTACATCATCGAGATTATCCCGCCCATCGAGGTGCCAATCAGGCTCGCGCGTGCGATGCCTAACTCCTGGAGCATCCGGGCCAGGTCGGTGACGTAATTTTGCGGGATATATTCCGTCGGCGGACCCCACTGGCTGTCGCCGCGGCCGCGCACATCAACCGAAATCACGTGATACTTTCGCGTCAGATGAGGCGCCAGCGCGTCGAAGTTGTGCGCGTTGCCGGTAAGCCCATGCACGCATACGACCGACGGCGCGCCGTCGTTGCCGTAGTCGATATAATGAAGGCGAAGACCGTTCGCGCTGACGAATTTGTCCGATGCCATCTTTCTTTTTTCGTTCTCCGCGTTTCAGTGCCCTCTCCTAGCACAAACGCTCTAACTGTCGCGAATCTGACACCATCCATTTGCGTTCGAGCCGCCCGTGAGCGGAGTGCGAAAATCGCCTTGAATGGGCGGCACCGGTTGTTCTATATAGCAGGTGTTAGGGACCGCAGCCGCCGGCTGACGCTCGTCATGGGCGCGGCCAGGTGCGCATCAGGCGTTCCCAGCGGAGGCACCACTGGATTTCAAGTTCAGCGCCGAAGACGAAGCGTTTCGCGAAGAGTTTCGCAGCTGGCTCCATGCCAACCTGCCCAAGGCGGGGAAGGCCGAAGATGTCGTCGACATCATGCGCGAAGAAAGCAGCCCGGAGGACTGGAAGCGGCGGGTCGAGTGGCACAAGAAGATGCACGCGGGCGGATGGGTCGGAATCAGCTGGCCCAAGGAGTACGGCGGACGCGGCGCGACGCTCATGCAGCAAATCATTTACAATGAGGAGCTCGCGAAAGTGGACTCGCCGGCGCTGGTCAACGGACTGGGTATCATGCTGGTCGGTCCAACGATCATTCATTGGGGCACCGAGGAGCAGAAGAAGCGCCACATTCCGAAAATTCTTTCGGCGGACGAGCTCTGGTGCCAGGGCTACTCCGAGCCCAACGCCGGCTCGGACTGTCGCCTCGCTGCAGACCCGCGCCCTCGAGGAAGGCGACTACTTTATCGTCAACGGCCAGAAGGTCTGGACCTCCGACGCCCATCACGCCGATATGTGTATCCTGCTGGTCCGCACCGATCCCAACGCGCCCAAGCATAAGGGGATCAGCTACATCCTGGTCGATATGCACAGTCCCGGCGTAACCGTGCGCCCGCTCGTGCAGATCACAGGCGACGCGAATTTCAACGAGGTCTTCTTCGAGGACGTGAAGGTGCCGAAGAAGAATCTTATCGGCGAGAAGAACCAGGGATGGCAGGTCGCGATCACCACGCTGATGTTCGAACGGTCGGGAATCGGCGGCGGGCGCGACATGATGGGTCAGGTCAAGGAGCTGGTCGAGCTTGCCAAGACGATCCGCAGCAACGGACACACGGCGTGGGAAGACTCCGACGTGCGCCAGAAGCTGGGAGGTTTCGCGTGCGAGGCGGCTGCGTTGCGCTACACCGGCTTTCGGCAGCTGACACGCCGGCTGAAGGGTCTGCCACCGGGGCCCGAGGGCTCGCTGCTCAAGCTGTGCACCAGCGAACTTAACGTGCGCATGAACAAGTTCGCGATGGAGATGCTGGGGCCGTACAGCCAGATGGAATTCAAGGCGCCGCATGCGTTGGACAACGGCAAATGGTCGTATCGGATGCTCGGGTCGCGGGCGCTGACGATCGCCGGCGGCACCAGCGAAATCCAGCACAATATCATCGGCGAGCGCGTGCTCGGATTGCCCAAGGGCTAGTCACTTTCCAACTGAGTAGTAATCGACCAAGGGCGGCCCGGCGGCGGGTCGCCCTTCTTCTTTTGGTACAACCAGCAAGCGATCGCTTCGTACGAAAACTGTGGATCGAGCGCGAGCGAGTGCTGCGCCAGGAGCACTTCAGGCGCGGTCGATGTGACGACACGATCGTGATGGGGATTCTCGAAGGCGAGTTCCGCGCCATCCCCTGGCGCGCGCGGCTACTGCCCGGTTCCTGACAGGTTCACAGTTCGCGGCCCGCTCGAGCCGTTGTTGTTGATCGTGAGGAGGCCGGCGCGCAGTCCCTTTGCGGTCGGAGCGAAGACCACGGCGTATTCGCATTTCTTTTTTGGTTTCAGCGCCGCGCCGCATGAGACTTTCGAAAGCTGGAAGTCGCCGGTCACCTGCGCACCGATCAGCAGTATCGACACTTTCCCGGCGTTGTCCGCAGTTATCTTTTTTGCCTTGCTCTGCTTGCCCAACTTCGCGGCAAAAGTCGCAGAGCTTGGCGAGACAACCAGCGCCGCTGACACGGTCGGCATCGGCGTCGGCGTGAAGGTCGCCGTTACCGTTGCCGTCGCGGTCGCGGTCGGCGACGGGGTGGCAGTTGCCGTCGCGGTCGGCCTCGGCGATCGCGGTCGCCGTCACCGTGGCAGTCGCGGTCGGCGTGGCAGTTGCTGTCGCAGTCGCCGTGGCAGTCGCCGTGGTTGACGGGGTCGGAGTCGGGGTTGCGGAACCCGTGGGGGCAGGCGTTGACGACGGCGTCGGGCCGGGCGATCCCTCGCCGGCGAGCTCAAATATCCCACGCCCGTGGGTTGCGGCGAAGACCACGCCGCTCAGATTCTGCTCGATATCGAAAACTGCGACCGCAGGAATCACCCCGAGGTTGAAGGGCGCCCAGGTCGTTCCCCCGTCAGTCGTCCTGAAAACACCAATGTCGGTTGCGGCCAGCACAGTGTTCGCCGTGGGGTCATTGCGATCGACCAGCAATCGCAACACCGGAACGTCGGGCAGCGCATTTGCCGGCGGCGGACTCTCGAGGGTCGGATTGCCGTCGGCCTGTGTCCATGAACCGCCGAAGTCAGCCGTCACGAAAATGTGGCCGATACCGGTAGCCGACGTGAACCCCGAAAGGCTCAGGTAGGCGACGCTGTAATCGAACGGGTCAACGGCAATTCCGGTCGCCTGCGTGGAATCCGGGAACACGATTGGCGGCAGTTGCGAGGTCTTGTCGGTCCATTGCGCGCCTCCCGGCTGGCCCGGGCTGACCTGGATATCCGCCTGGTCAGTGGTGAAGATCTTGAAGGGCGTTGGCCTAAAGGTCGTGCTGGTCTCCATCGAGAGCGCGTAGGCCTTGGTATGGTCGGAAGGCGCGATCTCGATGTCCTGGAGCGCGCACGCACCACTGTTGCATCCGCCGGTCAAATCCTGAGTCGTTTGCTGCGACCAGGTCGCCATCCCGTCATTCGAAACGTAAACCGAGTGCCCGCCAAACAACACGCGCTGGGCGACGGCCGGATCGCTCGCGAGCGGCGGATAGTAGGCCGCGCCGCCGTCGCCCGCCATCGCCATCGCGGTCTGCAGTGCCGCGCTCGAAGAGGCAGAATCGAAAGTGACTCCGCCGTCGGTCGAGCGCGAGACCCACGGTCCGGCCGTGGTGGTCGCGAACGTATGATAGGCGAACAGCGGGTTAACCGTGTCGAAGAACGCGAATCCGCCGTCGAGGTTATCCACCTGCGTCCAGCTCGACGCCGGCGGCTGCGTAGCGTCGAAGCCCGCGGTGCCGTTGTCCTGAAATCCCGCCAGCGCCACTGTGCTGTTAGTTGGATGAGGACCGACCGAATCCGCTTGCGCCGCGCTGATGCTCGTATTGAGAGCAGCCCAGGTGAGAGTACCGGCGTCGAAGCGATAAAGCCCGCCGTCGTTGCCGAGGAAGAAGCTGTGCGCGCTTGCGGGATCGAACGCGATCGCGTGTTGATCCGAATGCGTTCCACCGCCGGAAGCGAGCATGGTCCAATTGCTCCCGCGGTTGATTGAGCGGTAGATTCCGACGCCGCCAAACACGACAGTTCCGCCGGTTGCGTCGGCGGGATCAATCGCCAGCGTCTGGTCGAAGAACGACTCCGAAAAATTGCTCGAGCTGGACCCGTCGATAGTCGTGCCGCCGACCATCGCGCTCGGTATCGACGCCGCGGTCCAGGTGACTCCGTCGTCGGCGGACTTGTAGAATCCCGCGTACTCGATACCGTCAGCCGCGCCGACTATGGCATACGCAACGCCGCCCGCGGCAGCGACGCTCGCGCGGCCGACGCCGCCGCTCAGGTTGGGGAGCTTGGCGGCAGTCCAGTTGAATCCCGAATTCGACGAGCGAAACACGCCGACTCCAAGAATCGATACCAGAACCGCGGCCGGTGACGCGGGATCGATCACCACTGACTCTGCAGGACATGGATCGTCGGTGAAGTACGGGCAGGCGCCGAAGGTTCCCGCGGGATATGGAATCCAGGACTCGCCGCCGTCGGCTGAGCGCCATAGGCCGTTTTGACTGAAATCACCCTCGACCCACGACGCATCCGCCCGGCTCGCACTCGAGCCGTAGGTTACCGCGGCATAGATTGTTCGCGGCGTTTGCGTAGTATCGACCGCGATTGAGGCGATCGACGCGTGCGCAAAGTTGCTCGCGCCCAGTTGCGTCCAGGTGTTGCCGAGATCGCTCGAGACGAACACTCCCTCGCCATAGTATGAATCGGCCGAGCCGTTGCCTTCTCCGCTGCCGACGTAGAGCGTTGGATTTGGACTGGTGGTGGTGTCGAGCGCGAGCGCTCCGACCGCCAGCGTGGGCTCGAGATCGAATATCGGTACGAATGCCGCGGTTGCATTGGGGCGCATCCATACTCCCCCGTCGCCGGTGCCGACGAACATCCGTCCGCTCACGGTCGGGTCTGCGACGACGGCGGTAACCCGTCCCGTCGCGCCGGCGAGCGGTCCGCCCAACGCAACTCCGCCAAAGGTGGGAATCTCATTAATCAATGGCAGGGGACCGAGAGCGCTCCACGCGAAAGGACCAGCCGCTTGCATCGGGTCCCTGGCATCCAGCTCGGCGCTTCCAACTGCTTTGCGCTCCTGCCGCCGCATCTGCGCGATCGCCGCCCGATACGCACCAGGCGGCACTCCAAAGTTCAGTCCGCGCCGGCTCAGGAAGAATGCCTCGCGCGCCACCCGATCGCGCACGTGCAGTGATCCAGGCGCGTTACGATTAGCGCGTGCCGATCGCGACATCGCGCGCGGCGGGAAAGACAGAATTGCCCCGGCCGCGAGCAGCAGGCCGCCCGCGGCCGCGAAAAGCCATGGCGAACAAGGTCTGGACAAAGCGAAGACCCCCCTTTTGGCCTCGTCCAGTAGTCACTTTACTCTCGCAGTATATACGAATCAACTATATAATGAGTATTTGGTCGATTACCTATTTAGCTATTGCTCCCGTCTATCTGAGTATTCCTTTGCCCATGATAGGCAGCACTTGGTCCTGCAGCTGTACGCGGAGGAGCTGGAGTGCTGGACGAATGATTGCGGGCTACGACAGTCAGGCTGCGGCAATTCGAGCGGCGCGCGGCTGCGTCACGCTTCGATCACAGCTAGAACGAAATTGCGCTGAATCTGATCGCCGGGCTTGACCCGAAACTCCATGATGCGCCCGTTGGCCGGAGCCTTGACCGGTATCTCGACCTTCATCGATTCGATCATCATCACTTCGTCGCCACGCGCAACTTGCGCCCCGCTCTCGACCGAGAGTCGCAGCACCTTGCCCACGGCGGGGCTCTTTATATCCATCGCTCAGCGGTCCTTTCCGAGGCTGGTCGGCTTCCGCCCTCTTAGCAGGCACGGCGCACGCGCGCCAGTGCTGGAAAGAATGCGCCTTGTGTTTTCGGGGCGCTTGGTTGTAGAGAAACTGGGTCAAGGTTGGTCGGGCTCATGAGGAGTGAACGGCATGAACAGTTTTGTGGCGAATCGAACGCTCACTGAATATCCGCGCGGCGCCCATCGATGGTCTCTGCTGCTGCTGACGGTGCTCGCTGCGATTCTGGGCGCATACGACTTCCAGCTCGCTCCCTTGCTGCCAATCCTGCTTCCGTACCTGCACATGAGCCACGTCGCGTACGGCGCATTCATAACTTTTGCCGTGATGATTTCTGGAATCTCCGCGTTTTTGGGTGGTCCGTTGGCAGACCGCTACGGCCGGGTCCTCATCATCGACATATGTCTTGGCCTGATCACCGTTCTGCTGTTCCTGAACGTGTTAATCACGGGCATCGTCTCGTTCGTGATTCTGCGCACATTGATGGGAATCGTGGCCGGGCTCACGGCCGGCGCCGGAGCGGCGCTGGTGCGCGATATGTCGCCGCGGCTTAGCCGGGCGCTGGCATTCGGACTGCTGACGGTCGGTCCGGTCGGCGCCAACTTCCTCGCCAACTACGTAGCGGGAAAGACGCTGCCGATTTATCACACCTGGCAATCGCAGATCTGGATAATGGGATTCTTCGCGCTCGCGATGTACGTCCCGATTGTGCTGTGGCTGTGCGATCTGAGCCCTGAACTGCGCATGCAGATTATGAAGACTGAAATCCAGTCGCTCGCCGCCAAGGGACGCCTGCCCTCCGCCTCCGAACTTCCTTCCAGCACTGGCGACGCCTTCAGGCGCCTGCTCAGTCATTTCGAGGTCTGGCTGCTCGTCATCGGGATAGCCGCGAACCTGACGCTGTATTTCGCGATCCAGGGCTTCGGGCCGTTGATGTTCACCGAGGCGTTTCATTACACACCTGCCGACGCGGCGAAGATGAATGGATACTTCTGGGCGGCGAACCTCGCCGCCCTGGTGCTGACGGGGCTGGTCTCCGATCGCCTGCAAATGCGCAAACCGATCGCAATCTTCGGCGCGACGCTCGCCTCGATCCTGATGGCCTGGTGGATTCCAACCTTCGGTCACGTGCTTCCACGCGCCACGATGGCGATGGTCGCATCGCTGATGGGATGCTTCCTGGCAATCGGCTACGTGCCGTGGGCTGCCCAGTTCTCCGAGGCTCTTCGAGGACGTCTCCCCCGCTCTGCAAGCGACCGGATGGGCCTTCTTCGGGCTGATCGCGCGCGGATGGGTCGCGGTCTCTGCGCCGCTGTCGCTCTACGTTGCGGTCCATTACGGATGGGGTGCGTGGGTCAAGGTCGCGCTCGGTGGAATGATAATCTACATCATCGCGATGGCGTTCACTCGCGGCCATGCGCCGGCCGAAGAGCACGCTCGAACCGCCCCAGCGACCGATCAGGCCAGCGCGGGCTGACCCCCTCCCTACGGGCGCATCGTCCGCGTTCTGACTCCCAGCAGCGTGGGAACTATCTCGTACGCCTGATGCACCCAGTCGACGAGCAGCGGACGCGTATCGCGCGGATCGATTATTTCCTCGATTCCAAACGCTTCCGCAGTGCGAATCGGCGACCGTACGGCGTTGAATTTCTCTTCCAGATCTTTTCGCAACTTTTCCGGGTCGCTCGACGCCGCCAAATCCCGCTTGTATGCTGCCTCGATTCCTCCCTCTATCGGCAGCGATCCCCAATCCGCCGACGGCCACGCGTAACGGAGATTCAACCCGGTCGTGATTCCATGGCCTGCGCCCGCGACTCCGAACACCTTGCGCACAATGATCGCAACCAGCGGCGTCGTCGTCTGGAACAGCGCATACAGCGCGCGCACGCCGCGCCGAATCGTTCCGGCGATCTCGGCCTCGCGTCCAATCAGGAATCCCGGCTGATCGACGAAGTTCACCACCGGCAGGTGAAACGTGTCGCAAAGATCGACGAACTTGACCATCTTGTCCGACGCCGGTCCGTCCAGCGATCCGCCAATCGAGAATGGATCGTTCGCCATCACGCCGACCGGGAATCCGTCGAGCCGCGCAAATCCCGTCACCAGCGACGGCCCGAAGAACGGCGTCATCTCGAAAAATGACTCCCGGTCCATCACGAGTTTTAGGATTCGCCGCACATCGTAACCGTGGCGGCGGCTGCGCGGCACGATGCTGATCAACTCCTCTTCGCGCCGGCCGGGGTCGTCGTCGGGCGCGACACGCGGCGGCACATTCCACACGCTCTGCGGCAAATACGACAGGAAGCGCCGCATCTGCGCGAACGCCTCGTCCTCGCTCTCGGCCTCGTTGTCCACCGCACCGCTGATGTGCGCGTGGATTTCGGAGCCGCCGAGTTCTTCCTTGTTCAGGTCCTCGCCCACGCCCCATTTGACGACTGGAGGCCCCGCGACAAACAGCTGGCTCGACCCGCGAACCATAACCGAGAAATGCGACGCCGCTACGCGCGCGGCGCCGAGCCCCGCCACCGAGCCCATGCATCCCGCGACTACAGGCACCTCGCCGATCAATTTTACCAGCACGTCGAAAGCGGGATTGGCCGGGACGTAGGTCCGTTTCATCGTGTCGAGCGAACGCACGCTGCCGCCACCGCCGGTTCCATCCACCAGCCGCACGATCGGGAGATGCAGTTCATGCGCGAGCAGTTCCGCGTAGCCCTGCTTGTGGCCTATCGACGCGTCCGCCGCACCGCCGCGCACCGTGAAGTCGTCGCCGCCCACCACCACGCGCCGCCCGTTGATTCGCCCCGTGCCGCCGACGAAGTTCGCCGGCATGATCGACACGAGTGTATCCCCCTCGTATTTCGGCGCTCCGGCCAGCGCCCCGT
Source organism: Binataceae bacterium (SeqCode) (assembly GCA_963803045.1). Classification (GTDB taxonomy): domain Bacteria; phylum Desulfobacterota; class Binatia; order Binatales; family Binataceae; genus Binatus. The sequence goes on from CAWDLC010000011.1 coordinate 267,354, forward strand.
ACTCGTGAAACGATCCGGGATCGAGCAGCCTTTCGATCCGCTCGCGTACCGTGAGCTTGCCGCCGTCATGCTGGCGCTTGATGTTATCGGGGCCGCCCATCCCTTTGGCGATCTCGACGCGCCGGCGAATTTCTTCGACTTCCTTCTCCCAAGACATACGATTCTCCTAACAGACGCGGTTCCTGATCCTATAGACCACGCCGACGCTTTGCACAAAAGCGCGTTCACTTAATTAAATGTGAAACCCGCCGTGGGTTTCACACATCCCTGGGCAGGGGTGACCCCTGCACCCAGTGTTAATACAAATCGGCACCGCCGCGGGATGCGGGACTTCGTCCCTGTTAGAACTTCTTTTGGGTCATCCTGAGCGCAGCGAAGGATCTCGCGCGCAAGCGCGCTTTGCAGGCGCGGGTCACAAAATTGGGATCCGGCATTGCGCAGTGGCAGTCAAATTTTTAACAAGTGGTCAGAAATGGTGCTGTCCTGCTGGGGTTTACACAAAAATGTTTCACGTGAAACGTTTTTTAGTTCAGGAGAACGAATCACGAATAGTGGCCGACCCGATGGCAGTCTTAGATCGGCCAGTTTCAGGACGACACTTCGCAGACACAAGCGCCGAATCATCCGCACGGATGCGCGATGATTTCGAGGCAACCAGTTCGGCTATCTGGTGCTGTGCAAGGATTCGGCGCGCGAAGCGTCGATTACGGCGAGATGTCGCGCGTTGAAGCGCGCTCGGGGCCGGCACCGAGGCGTTTCCCTAAGCGCTGTGCGGGTGATCCCCGAGCATGCGGTGCGAAGTTCCTGACTTCACGAGCCGGTGTCGGCTCTTCACGGTCTGAGGCGCTGATTTCCGACGCCTTTTCGGCCAACGTCCGCTGACTTGGGGCGCGGGCGGGGGTGCTTTTTCTCCGGGGCGCGAAATCGCGTTCGGAGTAACTGGCAGGCCTTGTCGAAGCTGGGCAGCCTTCAGGATCGGGAAGTGCTTGCCGTAGATTGTCCGAGGGTTGGCGTGGCTGTCCCCTGCAAGAATCTCCCACCAGTTCCGGCGCGTGCGCTTACCGGTCGCCTTCCATTCCGCGATGAACGCGTCGATCAGATCAGCAATATCCTCGTATCCATTTTCGCGCAGCCATTGGCGCGCAGGGTCTTGTTCACCCATGTCGTTCTAAGTTTCGCCCTAAAGCTCAACTCTCCAGATATGAAGTCTATTTCGAAGCCCACTCTCAACCATCCAGATTTCGGCCTCGCCGTTGACAACTTGTATTATGCTCTGAACAAAGAGCGCATTGAAGAACCAGCGGATCATTTTGGCTTCCTCCCGGCCACTCATGTCGTTGGGGTCCGGGTCTGGGTCTTCAAATTCGTCAGCCGTTCCGACATGACGTCTGACTGGTGTGCCACAAGGAAAGATGAATCTGACAATTGCCGTGGTCTCATCTATCAGGTAGCGGTCGCCGTTCTCTTCGATTCTTGCTGCGTCCGGGATGCTCATCAGGTTCTGCGCACGGAAGCGCCCGCTGACCGTCGAAACTGAATAGCCCTGAAACCGCGTCGCAAGCCAATCGCAGAGCCGACCAAAGTAAACCTCCTCGCTTTCGCCGGTACGAAGCGTGAACTGAGCGGTCAACTTGCTGCGATTGAGCGCCTTGAGCCGAGTGAGAATGGTGTCTTTGTAAAATAGCGCATCGAGCGCGGTTCGCAAGTGTGTTTCATTAGTCAGCGGCATGAAGAACTCGAATATTAGGACAGCATCGTGACGAAGCAGCGTGTAGTCGGATGAGACGCGACGCACTTGCGTAACGTGTCGTTGAAACGCCTCCCACTTCGCATACGGACGGAAAGCGTCGCTGACTCGGAATGAATTTCCTCCAGCAGAGATGAAAAACTGCTTGTATTGCTTAGACCAATACGTCGGGAATGAAGTACCTTGCCAGTCAGTTACTTCCTCAAGTTCGTCTTTTGTGAAAGGCTCTTGCGACCTAAAATGTTCAACTAGGAAGTTGAAGACGTTCCGCTGATTCTCGGTTCTTTCTGGCCTCGGCATTCGATTGGCCTACCCTGTTTGTTTACAACGCTGCCATGTTTGCCTTGGCGACGAAAGCTTCGAGCGTATCGATTTCTACCTTTCCCGAGAGCCTGAGATATTGATTCAATCCACCACTCACATAAAAATTTCTGAGTTTCCAGCCATTGCCGCCAAGCACAATGTAGGCGCGTTGATAACTGCCGGTCTTCAAGGCTTCCTCTACACAGATTACTTCAAAGGGCACCTTCTGCTCAGCGGTCCCGGACACCTGCTGCCATTTCAACGAGATTAAGATTACAGCACTGTCCTTTTTTGCAATGATGTCTACAATGTGCGTTCCGCCACCGAGGCGGGTTCCGATTCGAACCTGCGTTTCGTAAGAATAGCCTCCCCTTTCCAGAGCGGGCAGAATCATTTTCTCAAGAACCGCTCCAGTACCCGTATCCCGAGGCGGTACCATACAGCGTTAGAGATTCCGGAACGCCAGCACTTCGCGAGCGGGCGAGCGGTCACCGGTGCAACTGATTAGGCGGGGAGCGTTCAATACGACGACGTGGAAACCGAGGTCTCGGTACAACTCCTGGATGCGTTCTGTAGCTTGGTTGGACAGCACAACCGGACCAGTATGACGCGCCAACCAGTTTGCAAGTCGGACCTGGTCATTCCAACCAAAGTTCTCTTTGGAGTACTGCGTAAATTCAACGTCATAGGGAGGATCTGCGTAGACGAAATCATCCGGCTGCAGCGCGAGACGATCAAAATCGCCGCACGAGAACTCCCAACCAGCAAAGGGTGAAACGTACTCGCTAAAGTCTTTCTTGTAGGCAATATTCTTGTACCTGCCGAATGGTACATTGAACTCGCCCTTGCTGTTGAAGCGGCACAAACCGTTGTAGCAGGTTCGGTTCAGGTAGTAGAAAAGCGCTGCAGCCTCCTTGCTGTCGGCTTTGCCTTGACGGATGAGTTGATTGAAGCGGGTTCGGCGTGTGTAGAAGTAGGCTTGGTCGTTTCGCATTTTCAGTGAAATGCGGAAACCCTTCTGGAGTTGATGGTAAAAGTTGACGGCGTGAGGATTGATGTCGTTGATGAGAGCCCGGTCCGGGACTAGTCCCAATGAGACCGCGAGCCCGCCGCACAGCGGCTCGACGAAGCGACGTGAACGATGCGGATTCCAGAGGCGCACGAGGTAGGGAACGAGCCAGCGCTTACCGCCTGCCCACTTGAGGGGAGGCTTCGGAGCCTTCCCCGACATCACCAACTCCACAACCGCTGCCATATACACCCAGAATCCTTATAAGCGGTCGGTCGTCATTTCTCAACGACCGAGTTCTGACGCCACGAATGGTTGTAGACAATCCGGGAGAGCGCAAAACCAGCCGAAGATCTTTCCACGGAGTCCCCAAAAAGTTGGGGCAATCCGCTTAAATAGCTGCCAAACGACTGCCGATAACCAGCGAACAAGACGGGATCGCCTCGCTCGTCCGAAAAAATGTGTCTTTTTGTGTCTGAGGCGAGCAAATCCGATACGATGCGAGGGCTCCCCGATTTGGGAAACCCTCGCATTTTCCTATCCGATACGATGCGAGCCGATGCCATCAGAAGCCCCCGACCACCTTAGCAATCTGGTGCCTCCGACCACTCGGGTTTCTTGTCAGCTCCCGCACCTGAGTAAGGAGAATCTTGGAGCCGGGGTCCTCTTCGGCTTCGCTCGGCATGACGGAGAGGAGGGATGGGACGCGAGAGGAACTTGGAATTTGGACCCTCACCCGACGCTCCGCGTCGGCCTCTCCCTGACAGAGAGAGGCAGTATCCGGGTCCCTCGACTTCGCTCGGGATGACATAAAAAAAGACGGCGCTGGCATGGCGACCGATGCGATCGGCACCGCCGCGAGCTAACCTAACCCCTTCTAACAGGGCGAAGCCCGCATCTTCTTCCTCGCTAAGGTGCAGGGGTTACCCCTGCCCAAGGATGCGCGAAACCCACGGCGGGTTTCGCATACAATTAAGTTCTCCCTTTTGCTCTCCGCTACGCGCGCAACGCGGGGCGCGGGCGTTTCTCGCTCGGCCTTGTTCCTGTTAGCTTCAATGCACTTGCGGCCCGTCCGCGACGACGGCCGCGCACGCAAATGACCAATCGACCCGAATCCAGCGCGATGCCGAAACCGCGCCATGCATTACTCACCGGATGGGGCCGCTATCCGCTCTCAGAGAGCGACATCTACCGGCCCGAGAAAATCGCCGAACTGCAAGCGGTCGTAACCGCCGACGCGACCTCGCTAATCGCGCGCGGCGCCGGCCGTGCCTACGGTGACGCGGCGCTGAACGATCAGAATCGCGTCGTCGATCTGACGCGGCTCAATCGGATGCTCTCCTTCGACGCTGCCACCGGCATCCTGCGATGCGAGGGCGGCGTCACGATCGCAGAGTTGATCGACGTCTTTCTCCCGCGCGGTTTCTTTCCGCCGGTGACGCCGGGCACCCGCTTCGTCACGCTTGGCGGCTCGATCGCCGCCGACGTGCACGGCAAGAATCACCATCGCGACTCCTCAATCGCCTCGCACGTGACCAGCTTTGACCTGATGATCGCGTCGGGCGAGGTGCTTCGATGCTCGCGCGAGGAAAACGCCGAGCTGTTCTGGGCGACGGTCGGCGGGATGGGTCTGACCGGCGTCATCCTCGAACTCGAGCTAAGGATGCGGCGGGTCGAGAGCGCATATCTCGATGGCGAGTTGATCCGCGCGGGCAATATCGACGCTGCGATCGAGGCCTTCGAGCGCGCCGATTCGCAGTACGGTTATTCGGTCGCGTGGATCGATTGCGCCAGCCGGATGGGCGCGCTCGGGCGCTCGGTGCTTAACGCCGGCAACTTTGCGACGCTGGACCGGCTGCCCCGAAAGCTGGCGCAGGATCCGCTCCACGCAATGCCGCGGCCGAGCCCAATCGTTCCATTCGACTTGCCTGGATTTGCGCTGAATCGGCTTACCGTCAAGGCGTTCAACGCGCTCTATTATGCCCTTCATCGCGCGACCGCGGCGCACACCATCTTCGACTACGAAAGCTTTTTCTACCCGCTCGATTCGATCCGGAACTGGAATCGAATCTATGGCAAACGCGGCTTCACCCAGTATCAATGCGTGTGGCCGCCCGCCGAGAGCCGCGCGGGCCTAGTTGAAGTGCTCGAAGCGATCAGCCGCAGCGGGCGCGGATCGTTTCTGGCCGTACTCAAAAAGTTCGGCGCACAGGACGGCCTGCTTTCCTTCCCGATGCCCGGTTATACGCTCGCACTGGACTTCCCGATGACGGAAGGACTGCTGGAATTTCTCGATTCGATCGACGCGATGGTGCTGAAGCGCGGCGGGCGCGTGTACCTGGCCAAGGATGCGCGCCTTTGTGCGCAGACGTTTCGCGCGATGTATCCGAACCTCGCCAAGTGGCAGGCGGCGAAGGCCGCCGCCGATCCCGACAACCGCTTCTCGTCGAGCCTGTCGCGCAGGCTTGGGATGTATCCCGCCTGAAAGACGGCGCAAATCCTCTCGCACGATGACAAAAATCCTTATTCTTGGCGCCACCAGCCCGATCGCGCGCGCACTCGCGCTTCGCTTCGCATCCGACGGAGCGCGATTGTACCTCGCCGCCCGCGACGGCGATGAGGCGCGGCGCGTTGCGGAAGATATCAGCGTTCGCGCCGGAGTGACCGCTCTTTCCGGGACCTTCGACGCGTCAGATTTCGCCTCGCACGACGAGTTCATCCGTCACGCCGCGGGCCAGCTCGGCGGACTCGACGGGGTCGTCGCATGCTTCGGCACGCTCGGCGACGAAGACGCGGCCCAGACCGACCCCGGCGCTGCGCTTGCCACGATTCATCAGAACTTCACCGGCGCCGTGTCTTTGATTACGCTGGCCGCCCGTCATCTCGAACAGCAACTCTCCGGCTTCATCATCGTGATCGGATCGGTCGCCGGCGAGCGCGGCCGCGCGCGCAATTACGTGTACGGCTCGGCCAAGGGCGCGCTCGCCATCTTTGCGCAAGGCCTGCGCGGGCGGCTGGCCGCCAGCGGAGTGCATGTGACGACGGTGAAGCTCGGCACGGTGGATACTCGAATGACCTGGGGACGCGAGGGCGCCATCCTCACGATTTCACCCGCCAAGGCCGCCGATCTGATATACGCGGCGTATCGCAGGCGCGCCGAAGTGGTGTACGTGCCGTGGTTCTGGCGCTTCATCATGGGCGCGATCCGGCTTATCCCCGAAAGCCGCTTCAAACGCGTCAGCTTCTAGCTCGCCCGCAGCATTCACGCATCCGGTTTGGGCGCCGTGGCCGGGCAGACTCGATGCAAACAAAAAAAGGCCCGCGAGATGCGCTCGCGGGCCTTCGTGCATTGGCTACAAATGTTCGCGGATCAGCTCACCGTCCAGGTATCGCCCCTGCGCAGCAGCGCCTTCAAGTCTCCCGGACCCTGCGTCGCCTTCGCGTCCGCGAGCTGCTGGTTGACCGCTGCGTCGTAAGTCGGCCGCACCCCCGCGTAGAACACCCCCACCGGCGTCGGCAGAGGAGCCTCGAAGTTGCCAAGCATGAACGCCAGCGAGAAATTGGTCTCGTCGTGCACGACGAGATCCTTCTCGGTCACGCCTTCGCCGAGTTTCACTGCCTCGGGGCGCATTCCGTTCATCCTGATTCCCATGTCGCGATTCTTGCCGAAGATGAGCGGTTTGCCGTGCTCGAGAACCAGCTGATGGTCCGCCTTGAGCGCCTTGTCGGTGAGTTCGTTGAAAGCGCCGTCGTTGAAGATGTTGCAGTTCTGCAGAATCTCGATGAACGACGTGCCGCGATGCGCATGCGCGCGCTTGAGCATCTCGCCCAGATGCCTCTGCTCGATGTCGATCGTGCGCGCTACGAAGGTCGCGTGCGAGCCGAGCGCCACCGTGATCGGATTGAACGGAAAATCAACCGAACCGATCGGCGTGGACTTGGTAACTTTGCCCACTTCCGAGGTCGGCGAGTATTGACCCTTGGTGAGTCCGTAAATTCGATTGTTGAAGAGCAGAACCTTCAGATCGACGTTGCGCCTGAACAGGTGGATCAGATGATTGCCTCCGATCGAGAGCCCGTCGCCGTCGCCGGTCGCCACCCACACGTCGAGATCGGGCCGCGCAATCTTAAGCCCCGTCGCGACCGCCGCCGCGCGGCCGTGAATCGTGTGGAAGCCGTAGGTGTTCATGTAGTACGGAAACCGGCTCGAGCATCCGATTCCTGAGATGAAGACGGTGTTCTCGGGTGTGATGCCGAACTCGGGCATCGTCTTCTGCACCGCGGCCAGAATCGCGTAATCGCCGCATCCGGGGCACCAGCGTACTTCCTGGTCGGAGACGAAATCCTTGCGGTTAAGAACGGTTGCCATTTTCGATCAGCCCTCCAGGGCGCGGTTGATGCGGTTTTCGATCTCGCTGACTTTGAACGGACGGCCCTGGATCTTGTTGAAGCCGAAGGCGTCGATCAGGTAGTCAGCGCGCACCATCTTGAGCAGTTGTCCCATGTTCATTTCCGCGACCATCACCTGCTTGAAACGCTTGAGCGTCTCGCCCAGGTCGCGGGGCAGAGGATTCAGATAGCGCAGATGCACTTGCGAGACTTTCTTGCCCTTCGCGCGTACATGCTTGACGGCTTCGCGGATCGGACCGTAGGCCGAGCCCCATCCGAGCACGACCAGGTCGCCGCTGGGATCGCCGAACACTTCGATCGGCGGAATCTCGCGCGCGATACCGGCAATCTTGCGCGCCCGTATCCGCACCATCAGCTCGTTGTTAGCCGGCGAATGGCTCACGTTGCCGGTCAGGTTTTCGCCCGACAGTCCTCCGATGCGATGCTCGAGACCCTTGGTCCCCGGCAGCGCCCACGGACGCGACAGCGTTTCCGGGTCGCGGCTATAGGGCATGAAGCCCTCTGGATTTGTCGCGAATTCAACTTTGATCGGCGCAAGCTTGTCCGGGTCGGGCAGCAGCCACGGCTCGGCACCGTTGGCCAACTGGCCGTCGGTGAGCAGGATCACCGGCGTCATGTACTTGACCGCGATTCGCACCGCCTCGTACGCACAATCGAAGCAGTCGGCCGGCGTCGACGCCGCGATAATCGGAACCGGCGCCTCGCCATGCCGTCCGTACATCGCCTGCAACAAGTCAGCCTGCTCGGGCTTGGTCGGCATTCCGGTGGACGGTCCCGCGCGCTGGACGTTGGTAATCACAAGCGGCAGCTCAACCTTCATTGCCAGCCCGACCGCCTCGGCCTTCAAGTCCATGCCGGGGCCCGAAGTCGTGGTGATCGCGATCGCTCCGCCGAATGATGCGCCGATCGCCGAGCACACGCCCGCAATCTCGTCCTCGGCCTGGAAAGTATAGACGGGGAAATTCTTGTAGCCTGAGAGGTCGTGCAGGATATCGCTGGCGGGCGTTATCGGATACGAGCCCAGATACAGCGGACGACCTGCCTTTACCGCCGCCGCCACGAAACCCAGCGCGGTCGCGCTATTGCCCGTGATATTGCGATAGAGGCCGGGTGCGATTCGCGCGGCTGGCACCTCGTACGAGCTCGCGAACATCTCGGTCGTCTCGCCGTAATTGTAGCCGGCCTTGAGCACGCGAATGTTCGCTTCGAGCATCTCGGGCGTCTTCTTGAAGCGGCTCTTGAGGGACGCGATCGTGTTGTCGATCGGCCGCTGAAACAGCCACGACAGCATCCCGAGCACGAACATGTTGCGGCATCGGAACGCCGCGCGATTATTGAGCCCGAGCCCGTGCACCGCCAGCGACGTGAGCTTGCTCACATCGACTTCGATCACCTGGAATTTGTCGAGCGAATGATCCGTCAGCGGATTGCTCGTGTAGCCGGCGCGCTTGACGTTGGATTCGTTGAACGCCTCGCGGTCCACGATTATCACGGCGTTGGGCTGAAGATCCTCGATGTTGGTCCGCAGCGCCGCGGGATTCATCGCGACCAGCACGCTGGGCTCGTCGCCAGGGGTGAAGACCTCGTTGCTTGAAAAATTCAACTGAAAGCCGCTGACCCCGGCCAGCGTTCCCTGCGGCGCGCGGATTTCAGCGGGATAGTCGGGCAGCGTTGCAATATCGTTGCCGGCCAGCGCCGATTCCGACGTGAATTGCATCCCCGTCAGTTGCATCCCATCGCCGGAGTCGCCCGCAAAGCGGATAACGACCTGCTCGCGCTTCAGATGCGGCTTGGGCGCCGACCCGGCGGAATCATGCGACTCGGCAGCTTGTCCAGCCGCCTCAGGTGGTACAGCCATCTCAGTCCAATCTCCTTGTGGTTAGAGCCTGATTGAAAATTACTCCGATATCTCGAAGCCCTGCAAATACTCGAACACGCGTGTCTGAAGCATAGCTAATCTAACCGAACCATTAAAGCCCCAGCTTTTTGCCCGCCCGATCAGCGAATCCGAAACTCGGTGAATTCCCCCGTAAAATCCAGCCAGCCTTCGCGTACCTCAGTTACGTGCGCCGACGGCGGGCCCAGATGCGCCCACGCCGCCAGCATCCGCAAACTCTCCTTGCTGCCTTCCGCGATGATTTCGACCTCGCCGCCCGGGATATTGCGCACCCATCCGGCAAGTGCGAGATCTTTGGCCTCGTCGTAAGCCGAGAATCGAAAGCCGACTCCCTGCACCCGCCCGCTGATTATCAAATGCAGCCTCGCGCGAGCCGCTTGGTGAGTCGTCATGAAAGCTGGCTCCCCGAGTTGTCAAGTATCGCCCGCAAGAATCGACACGAGCCCTTTTTCGTCGAGCACCCTCACTCCCAAGTCGTTTGCCTTCTTCAGCTTCGAGCCCGGCTCCGCGCCCGCAACCACGAAGTCCGTCTTGCGGCTTACCGACGACGTGACTCGCCCCCCCGCCGCCATGATTTTGCGCTCGGCCTCCTCCCGCGTCATCGATTCGAGCGTCCCGGTCAGCACGAACGTCTTGTCGCGCAAAGCGCCGCGCCCCTCAATCTCGGCTGGCGCTTCGACATCGAGGATTTTGATCAGCCGCTTGACGGTCTTCAGATTTCGGGGCTCGTCGAAGTACTCGCGGATGCTGTGCGCTACTTCCTTGCCGATATCGCGCACGCCGAGCAAATCGTCCTCGGAGGCAGCCGCCAACGCGTCCATCCTCTTGAACTTCAACGCCAGTTGACGCGCCGTATGCTCGCCGACGTGCCGTATCCCAAGCCCGTTGATAAACCTGTCGAGCGAAGTCTTGCGCGCCGCGGCGATCGCGTCCAGGACGTTGCGCGCGCTCTTGTCGGCCATTCGATCGAGCCCCGCGAGTTGCTCTTTCGTCAGCCCGAATAGATCGTCCAGCTCCTTCACCAACCCCTTCTCGACGAGCTGCGCGACCAGCTTGTCGCCCAACCCTTCGATATCGAGGCAGCCCTTCGACGCGAAATGGCGAATCGATTCGCGCATCCGCGCCGGGCAATTCGCATTGACGCAGAAGTAACCGACCTCGCCCTCCTCGTGGACGATCGCCGCGCCGCACTCCGGGCAATGCGTGGGCATCTCAAACGGCTTCGCGCGCGGATGCCCTTGCTTGGTGACCCGAATGACGTACGGAATCACGTCGCCCGCGCGCTCGATCAGCACGGTGTCGCGCTCGCGGATATCCTTGCGCCTGATCTCGTCGAGGTTGTGCAGCGAACTATTCGAAATCGTCACGCCGGCGAGCGGCACGGGACGAAGCTTGCCCACCGGCGTGAGGGAACCGATTCTGCCGACCTGCACGTCGATCTTCTCGACCACCGTCTCCGCCTGCTGCGCCTTGAACTTGTACGCAATCGCCCAACGCGGCGAACGCGACACCTCGCCGAGCTGCTCCTGGAGCGCGTACGAGTTCACCTTGGCCACCACGCCATCGGCCTCGTAGTCCAGCTGGTGCCGTTTTTCCGTGATTTCGTTCCAGTATTCGAGGATCGCGCCGATGCCCTTGCATACGCGCGACAACGGATTCACACGCAACCCCAGCGCTTTGATCCCTTGCAGAAATTCCCACTGCGATTTGAACGTCACGCCCTCGATCACGCCGGGCGAATGCACAAAAATCTCAAGCGGCCGCGACGCCGTGATCTTTGGATCGAGCTGGCGCAGCGAACCCGCGGCGGCGTTGCGCGGATTGGCGAACACCGGCTCGCCGGCCGCGTCGCGCTCCTGGTTCAACTTCGCAAACCCCGTCCGCGCAATAATCACTTCGCCGCGCACTTCGAGGAGGCGCGGAATTTTGCCGTGCTCGGGACGGCGCAATCTGAGCGGCACGCTCTTGATCGTGCGGATATTCTGCGTGACGTCCTCGCCGTTGATTCCGTCGCCGCGGGTCGAGCCGACGGTCAAGCGCCCGTCTTCGTAAGCCAGCTCGACACCGAGTCCGTCGAGCTTGACCTCGGTGACGTACTCGATCTCGGCGTCGGATTTCAGCAGCCGCTTCAGGCGCTTGTCGAACTCGCGCATCTCCTCGGCGTCCATCGCGTTGCCGAGTGACATCATCGGCCGCCGATGCACCACGATGCCGAATTTTTCGCTCGGCGCTGCGCCCACCCGCTGCGTGGGCGAGTCCGCCGTGGCAAGCTCGGGATGCTCCTGTTCCAGCGCCTGGAGCCGGCGCATCAGCTTGTCGAATTCGGCGTCGGAAATTTCGGGATCGTCGAGGACGTAGTAGCGATAGTTGTGGTGATTGATCTCGTCACGCAGCTTCTCGGCTTGCGCGGCGAACTTGTGCGAATCCTCACGCATGGATGGAGTTCACGGCCATTGCGCGACTGCCCGGGGCTAGCGGCGCGCGTAGCCCATCGCGTCGAGAAAATCGTCGAGCGTAGGAAATCGCATGTACATATTGTGACGCTTCTGATCGCCGATCGTCGTGCTCGATTCCGGCGAGTACGCGTGCCCCGGATACACCACCGTCGAGTCGTCGAGATTGCGCAGCGTATCGTTCAGGCTGTGATACATCGCCTCGGGATCCGAGCCCGGCAGGTCCACGCGTCCACACGAGTTCACGAACAGCGTGTCGCCGGAAATCAGGTTGCCCTCGACCAGGAAGCACTGCGACCCCGGCGTATGCCCGGGAGTATGCAGGAACTTCACCTCGAGCTCGCCAACTTCGACCGTGTCGCCCGCATCGACCTTCACCATGTCGGAGTCCGACAATCCCGCGACCTGCTTCACCCCGCCGGCCTCGTGCTTGTTCACATAGATCTTGGCCTTCACGTGTTCGAGCATCTCGGCGGCGCCCTCGATATTCTTGCCCATCATGCGCCCGCCCAGATGATCGGGGTGGTAGTGCGTCAGCAGGAGTTTGTCGATCTCGTAACCTTCGCGCGCCGCATATGTGCGTATCGCCTCGACGTCCCACGCGGGATCGACGACCGCGAGCTTGCGCGTGGCCGGATCGCCGATCAGGTACACGAAATTCGCCATCGGGCCGATCTGCGCCTGTCGAAGATAGATTTTCCTTTCGCTGGATTCAGCCATCGCCAAATTTCTCCCACTAGCAGGGTGTTGAAGAACCAGGTTCAATTGTCTTTTTCGATTTCAAGCACTTCAACACCCCGCGTAAAAGCTGTCTTCCTACCTACAACATCTCCCCCTTTGGGGGAGACAAGAGAGAGGAAGCAGGCGTTGAAAATTACTTTTTCAACAGCCTGCTCAGGATTTCGCGCTGCCAGCGCCGCGGGCCGGCTTGCTCTTCGCCGCGCGCGCCGTCTTCTCGTCCTCTTCGATCCGCAGCGCCCGGTCCCACAGGAATTCGGGCTCCCCGAGCCGCTTCGCAACCCATCGCGACTGCACGAACAGATGATCGCTCAGCCGGTTCACGTAGATGATGAGATTGTCGCTGATGTCTTCCTCGCGCTTCAGCCGCCAGCATTCGCGCTCCGCACGCCTGCACACCGTGCGCGCCTGATGCAGGAACGCGTTGAGCACGCCGCCGCCGGGAAGCGTGAAAGATCTCAGCGGCTCGAGTTCCTTCTCCATCGCGTCCATCTCTTCTTCGAGCTTCTTGATCTCGCCGGCGCCCATCTTGTGCATCTGCGGATATTCGCCGTCGGGCGGCGTAGCGAGTTCGCTGCCCACGTCGAACAATTCGTTTTGTATCCGCCGCAAGGTCTCCGAATACGGCTCGAAGCCGGCGCCGAACGCGCCGCGATATTGCGGGATGTAGGTACGAACGATTCCGACGATCGAATTCAGCTCATCGATCGTTCCGTAGGCCTCCAGCCGCGCGCTCTCCTTGGGCACGCGCCTGCCGCCGACCAACGCCGTATTCCCCTTGTCGCCCGTGCGCGTGTAAATCCGGGTCAGGCGTATCGCCATTACACCCCCGCCTTCGCCCGCAGCACCGCGTAGGTGGCGTCGCCCAGCTCCGTCGTCACCGGCAGTCCTGCGTCTCTCCACCCCGCGACGACCAACCGCCCCGACGCGTCGCGCTGGCCGCCAAAGCCGCCGACCACGTTGGTCAGATCGGTAAATCCCGCCTCTTCGAGCATCTCGCACGCGCGCTGCGAACGTCCGCCCGCCATGCATCCGACAACGAGTTTCTTGTCGCGGGGAATTACCTTCTCGGCGACTTCGACAAATTCGAGATGCAACTGCATCTGCCCCGGACCCTTGGCAACCATGACCGGGATATTGATCGCGCCGGGTGCGTGTCCGGCCGCAAATTCTCCTTCGGTGCGAACGTCGAGGTAGAGCGCGTCGGGATTATCCTGCAGCGTTGCGTACGCTTCGGATGGAACTTGCTGTTTTATCGCCATCGCGAAACTTCCTTTTTTCAGTGTTAAGACTCTATCAGATCTTCACGGCTTGGGATTTCCCACGCGCTCATAATGCACCATCTCGCCCCGCGGTTTGAGTGGCCGCGCTTGCGGTGGATTCTTCGGGTCGCCGTAGCCGAACGGCAGAATCGTAAAAATTGCCCATCCCTCCTTGACCCCCAGCATCGCGCCAATCTTCGCCCCGTCGAAGTTGCCGACCCAGCAAGTGCCGAGTCCTTGCGCCCATGCTGCGTTGGCCATGTTCTGCACCGCGTGCGCGCAATCCACGTCGGCCCACCGCGCGTTGGCGACGTCCTTGAGCACCACGATCGCCGATGGCGACTGCGCAACGAAGCGCCCGGTCGAGCATAGGGCGCCAATCTCTTTCAAAGTGTCGCGATTTTGAATCACGATAAACTGCCACGGCTGAAGGTTGCGCGCACTCATCGCATGGCGTCCGGCCTCCACGATCTTCGAGAGTTTTTCGCGCTCCACCGGTTTGTCTGAGAACGTGCGCTGCACTCGGCGCGAGAGAATCGCTTCAAGAGCGTCCATGGATGGTGCCTCCATTTGAAATTTCGTCGATAAGGCTGCCGCAGATGGCGCGGAACTGACCGCGCTGAAAGCCGAACTGCACTATCGCTTCGAGGAACCTGCCTCAGCCGCGCTTGTAAACCGAAAATTCCTGCTCGAGTTTCTTAACCCGCTCCTGGATCGACGACACGCGCTGCACTCCTAGAAAGAACTGCACCAGCTCGTCGTGACCGGCCTGTCCGCCCGGACTTATCACCTCGACCAGCTCTTCGATAAGGCTTGGAAACTTCTCGCTCGGGATGTAGTAGTTCGCCCATCCGAAATTGCAATGGCGATGCAGAATCTTCGCGATTGTCTTCTCGAGAAGTTCGCGCCGGCCGCCTGCGTGCGCTCGTTCGTCGTTCAATGAATGCTCTCCTGCTTCAGATGGCCCGGATGTTTGCGCCGTCTCACGCGCCTTTCTTCACCGGCGCGGATAGTGCGTCGTCGGCCCACAAAATCTTGTGATAGTCGAAGCGGATGTCTTCGATGATATTGAATTTGATGATCTCGAAATAGGGCGAAAGATCGAAATCGCGCGGCGTGATCAGCGTCGGCGAGACCATCCTGAGCGCGCCGAATTGCGTCGCCCCCGTCGTCTTCGAGCCTATCGGCCACAGCTTGCGCTTGGGCGCCGCCGGCGCTGTCTCGGCAGGCAAATCCTCATAGCTCGGCACGACCGGGAACTTCACGCGATGAAACGACGACGCGATCACGCTCGAACAGATGACTTGCGTCGGCTCGCCGCTTCCGAAATGCAGCGCCTGGCGGCGAAAGCGAACCGGCACCAGGGTCATCGGCAGAAAGTAGCGCGCCAGATCGATCACATTGCGCAGATCGTAAGTATCTCCCACGCTGCGAATCGCCTCGTCCATCACCTCGGCCAGATCCGCCGCCGACAGCTTGAATGGCCGGCACAAGCGGATGTTGAAGTCGCGATACTTGGCCAACGGCGAGAGCACCACGCCCGCCTCCACGAGCGCCTCGACCATCAGGAAGTTCGCTTCCTCGCCGAATTGCTCCTCCAGCGGCGCCTTCATCTCAGGATTGCGCCGAATCGGCTCGTCACCGACGTACAACGCCGAGTGGGACCATGAACTTTGTGTCAGGTACTTGATGCATTGGCTGATTCGCTCGTTTCCTTCAACCAATATGACGTCGCCCTTGCGAATGTGACGCTTGAGCGCGGCAATGTCGTTCGGGACGTGAAGGGAATAGCTCTTGATAGGCTTGGTGAGCAAACTGATGGCCCAATCGCCCATCCGGTCCATCAACCAGGAAATGATCCCCGATTTCTCGCGCCGAGCCATTTCAGCCTCGCAAAATCCGCGATTGCAAGCCGCGAACCCTGCCCCGATTGAATATAGGAACCTCCTGCGCTGCGAAACAAGGCGGCGCCCAACAACAGCCCAGCTCCTGGTGCTATTCGCGCCGAATCTCCATCAGGTCCTGAACTGCCCCACGATTGCGTAGAACGGTACGACCAGCGTCGCCTGATCCGGGTCGTCCGTCTTTATCGTCAAATTCCCGCGCAGTTGCCCGTCGGGTGTGCCATGCCTGAGCGTGACCGTCACCTTGTATTCCCTGCCCGGCGTGACCGGTTGCGCGGTCGCGCCGACGGCCGGGCTGCTGCTCGCCACCTCGAGCACCTTTACCGGACGGGGGCCCTGATTGCTGAGCTTGAAGATTCTCACGATGTCCTGGCCGTGCGGAACGATACCGAACGAAATCTGCGCGGGATCGATATTCAAATCTCCGGTCACGGTTCCGAACACGTCAACCTGCAACGGCACGCGATTGGTTGTGATCTTGATCGTGTCGTCGAACGGCCCCACCGGCATCGTCTTGAGCAGCGAGACTTTGAGCAGCGCGCCCGGCTTGCCGTCGGGACGCTTTTCCTGCACCACCTTGATCGAAGAATTCGAGTTGCTTACCGGACCGACCTCGAACGGACCGCGCGGATTGAGATCGTTGACCACCAGCACCCTGGTGTCTTCGGTCCCCTTCTTCACATTGCCAAATGAGATTTCACCCGGCTCGGCCTCGACCTGCTTCTTGACCACCCCCTGCATCGTCATCGCGACCTGCGGATTGTCGGGATCGTTGGTGAACGCCGTGATGGTGCGGACCTGGTGGCCCTTCTGAAAGTGCGTGTCGAACGAGACGGCGATTTCGCTCTGGTCGCCCGGAGCCACATGCATCTTCGAGGGATTTCCCGTCGTGCATCCGCATGAGGTCTTCACGCCGCGGATATCCAGATAGCCCTGGCCGCTGTTTTTGATCGTGAAGGTGTGACTGACCATCGTGCCTTCGAGCGCGCTGCCGAAATCGTAGAGCGGATTGGCGACCACTGCCTTCGGCGCGTGGCCCGGAGCTGCGCTGTTGGGGCTGGGAATCAGCGGATTCATGCCGTCCTGCGCCGCAGCCGGCACGGCCAGCAACAAGCCGATTATCAGTGCAAGAAATGCTCGTTTGATTTTTTTCAAGTTCGTCATTTGACTCGGCGTTGAGGCATGACGCCTCTCCACTGGGCTCTATCAAGCATGGCGCGGAGCTTTGCGGTCAAGAGGCCTTGCTTACCGGTGCGTGGTGCGCGGTTTCGGGCTGCGCCAGTTCATAGCGGCTTAGAAAATCGGTCGAGAATTCGCCGCGATTGAAATCCGGATCGCGCAGAATCTTCAGATGCAGCGGGATGTTGGTCTTGATGCCGTCGATTACGTACTCGCGCAACGCCGCCTTGGCCCGCGCGATCACTTCGGCGCGCGTGTCGGCATGCACTATCAGCTTTGCGATCAGCGGATCGTAATGCACCGGCACGCGATAGCCGTCGTACAGCGCCGTCTCGACGCGCACGCCCAGTCCGCCCGGCGGATGATGATTCGTTACCACGCCCGGCGACGGAATATGACGTCTCCGGATCCTCGGCATAGATGCGGAACTCCATCGCCGCGCCATTGAACTTCACCTGCCGCTGCTTGAGCCCAAGCCTCTCGCCCATCGCCATCCGGATACTTTCCTTGACCAGGTCAATGCCCGTGACCATCTCGGTCACGCCGTGCTCGACCTGGATCCGGGTGTTCATCTCGATAAAGTAAAACTCGCCGCTGCCCGCCAGCAGAAATTCCACCGTGCCGACGTTCGAATAGCCGACCACCTCGGCCGCGCGCACCGCCGCCTTGCCCATCTTCTCGCGCAGCCGCGTGCGTCAGAATCGGACACGGCGATTCCTCGATCACCTTCTGATGACGGCGCTGGATCGAGCAGTCGCGCTCGCCAAGATGAATCGCGTTGCGCTGCAAGTCGGCCAGTATCTGAAACTCGACGTGGCGCGCGCGCTCCAGGTATTTCTCCAGGTACATCTTGCGCGAGTTGAACGACGCCTCCGATTCACCCTGCGCCAGCGGAAACAGGCGCGTCAGCTCTGCTCCATCGCGGGCGATTCGCATCCCCTTGCCGCCGCCGCCCGCGGCCGCCTTGATCAGCACCGGGTAGCCCAGCCGCTTCGCGTCCGCTTGCGCCTCCCGGATTTCCGTAACTCCCGTGCCCTCGCTGCCCGGCAGCACCGGCACGCCCGCGCGCTTCATGATTCGCCGTGCGCGCGGCTTGTCGCCCATCAACCGAATATGACGCGCCCGCGGACCCACGAAGTTCAGCCCCGAGCGCTGGCATGCCTCCGCGAAGTCGCCATTCTCGGACAGAAAGCCGTAGCCTGGATGCACCGCGTCGGCGCCAAACGTCGTGGCCGCGCTCAGAATCGCCGGGATGTTCAAGTAGCTGTCTTCGGCCGCCGGCGGCCCGATGCATACCGACTCGTCCGCCATGCGCACGTGCAGCGCGTTCTTGTCCGCCGTCGAGTAAACCGCCACCGTCGAAATCCCCAGCTCGCGGCAGGCGCGGATTATCCGGATTGCGATTGTCCCGCGATTTGCGACCAGCAGTTTTTTGAACATCGGCGAGCGCTCCGCCTTCTCAAATCACTTCGATGATCATCAGCGGTTGACCGTACTCAATCGGATGCCCATTCTCAGCGACGATTCTTATCACGCCGCCGCCGCGGCGGCGATTCGATCTCGTTCATCATCTTCATCGCCTCGATTATGCACAGCGGCTGGCCCTTGCGCACCGACGTTCCTTCCTCGACGAATGGCGCCGCGTCCGGCGATGCGGCCCGGTAAAACGTTCCCACCATCGGGCTTTCGATCAGCTTCTGATTCGGCGCCAGCTCGACTCTGCCCGCCGCCTTCGCGCCTTCCTCTTCCGTCGCTTCCAGGTGCCTTATCGCCATCTTGATTGGCGAGGCCGCGCGCTCCGCCACAATCGCCTCCGAACCCGCCTCGGCCTGGTCCGCCGACGCGCGCGCTGTGCCGCGGACCAGCCGCACCTTGCCCTTCTTGTCTTCTATCTCGAGTTCAACCAGCCCGTAGTCCCGCATCAGGGCCAGCAGGGCTTTGAGGTCGCGTACTTCCATCTGCTCTCCGTGTCTTCCCGCAACGGCGACTCGCCTGCGCGCTTGATCGTTGCCCGGCATCGCTCATGCACTCCGTCGGCGCGACTCCTGGGCCATCGTGCGCGCGGCTCGGAGAGCCAGGCTATAGCTCTCGGCGCCAAATCCCATGATTCGGCCGTGCGCGATGTCCGCAATCGTCGAATGATGCCGAAACGCCTCGCGCCGATACACGTTGGACAGATGCACTTCGATCACCGGGATGTCCACTGCCTGGATAGCGTCGCGAATCGCAACGCTGGTGTGCGTGTATGCGCCTGGATTGAGGATTAGTACGTCGCACTTGCCGCGCGCCTTCTGAATTCGATCGACGATCCCGCCTTCGCTGTTCGACTGAAACGTCTCAACCTTCATTTCCAGTTCGCGTCCCAGCTGCTTGAGTTCCTTGTCGATATCAGCGAGGCGGGTTCGGCCGTAAATTTCCGGCTCGCGTTCGCCGAGCAGATTCAGGTTGGGTCCATGGACCACCAGCACCGCAATTGGGCCGCTCGCGCCGCCCGATGCGGCCTGATCAGCCATTTGCCGGGCTTTATTAGCCCTCATCGCCATCCCCGCTCCGCTCCTCGCTTGCATTGAACCGCACCCTCGATGCGACTTGCAAGCGCGGACATCGGGATGCTGGCCACCGGTCAGTCGTCACTGGAGTCGTCAGAGCGCGATTTGAGGGCATTCTGGTACACTTCGCGACGCCTTCTGCCCGTCAGCCGCGCGATCACTGCGCTCGCCTGCTTGAGCCCAAGTCCCGCCTCACGCAGCACCTCGAGCGTTTCACCCACATCAACGGTGGCCGAACCCGCGTCCGCGCCGCCGGTCTTCGAGTTGCGCGGCGCGCCTGCGACGATGATCGTTATCTCTCCGAGCGCAGGCGTCGCGCGAAAACGGCGTTCCATCTCAGCCAGCGTTCCGCGCGCCGTCGCCTCGTAAGTCTTGGTGATTTCGCTCACCACCGCCGCATCCCGCGATTCTCCGAATGCGATCGCCATCTCGGCCAGCGTATCCGCCAGTCGGCGTGCGGCCTCGTAGAAAACCATCGTGCGCGGCTCGTGGCGGAGTTCTTCCAGCGCGCTACGGCGCGCCGCGTCGCGCGCCGGGACAAATCCCTCGAACGTGAACCTGTCGGTCGGGATTCCGGCAATCGACAGTGCTGCGATAGCCGCCGACGCTCCCGGCACCGCCATCACGCGCACGTTTGCGTCCCACGCCGCCCGCACCAGTCGAAAGCCCGGATCCGAAATCGCCGGTGTGCCCGCATCGGTGACGAGCGCGATTTTTTCTCCCGCCTTCAGCCGCTCGATCAGCTCCGGCACGCGCCGCTCCTCGTTATGCTCGAAATGGCTGACTGCGGGCGTGCGAATCTGATGGCGCGCGAGCATCTGCCCGGTTCGCCGCGTGTCCTCGCATGCGATCAGACTGACCTCCTCGAGCGTGCGAATTGCGCGCGCGGAAATGTCCCCCGGATTGCCGATCGGCGTCGCGACCACGTACAGAATTCCGCCGGCCTCGGTTTGTTTATTTGCGCGCGCAGACATTAGAATTCGAAGCTGCTATTCGCCCTGGGAGTAATCAGCGTGGCCGAAGGCAAAGCTACCCTCCTCATTTCCTGCATCGACCGCCCCGGCATTATAGCCCGCGTTGCCACCCACCTGTTCACTCTCGGATGCAATATTATCACTTCCGACCAGTACTCGGACGACGAGGACGGCGACTTCTTCTGGCGCATCCACTTCGAAAGCCTGCGGCGGCCCGTCAGCGAGCTGTCAAAGGACCTCGACGCCTCGATGCCGTCGCTGCTGCCGTGGGAGCGCCTCAAGTGGGAGCTCTTCGACGACGCCAAGCGGGACCGGATTGTCATCATGGTTTCGCGCCTCCCGCACTGCATGATGGATCTCTTGAGCCGCCATCGTTTCGGCGAGCTCGACGGCGACGTCGTCAGCGTCGTCAGCAATCATCCGGACCTCGAACCGCTCGCGCGCCCGTTCGAGGTGCCCTTCACGGTCATTCCGGTCGTCAACGATCGCAAGTCCGAGTCTGAGGCCGCACTGCTGAAGCATCTCGCCGAGGTCCGCGCGGACACCGTCGTCCTCGCGCGCTACATGCAAGTGCTGTCGGGCGAATTTCTTCGCGCGTGGAACAAGCCAATCGTCAACATCCACCACAGCTTCCTGCCCGCCTTCGCCGGCCCGCGCCCGCACAAGCAGGCGCATGACCGCGGCGTGAAGCTAATCGGCGCGACCGCGCACTACGTGACCGAAGAGGCTCGACGCCGGCCCGATAATCGCCCAGGCCACCGCTCCGATTACGCATCGCGACACCGTCGCCGACCTCGCGCGCAAGGGCAAGGATCTCGAAGTGATGGTGTTGGCGAAGGCCGTGCGCGCCCACCTCAAAAAGCAGGTCCTGCTCCACCACAACCGCACGATCGTCTTCGAATAACACGACCGTTTCCCGCGATTGTTCCAGGGGCTGGCCCCTGCTCACGTCGGGCCGGTGAAGAAACTGAGCGAGCGGTTCGCAAACGAGATGATCGGCGACCAGTACAGCCCAAATACGATCGTCGCGCAGGCCAGCACCCCCATCAGCCCGTAGTTCCACGCCTCGAAGCGCACCGTGCCTTCGTCGCCCCGCGGCTGTTCGAAGAACATCATCCGAATCGGCTTCAGGTAGTAATACAGGGACACTACTGAATTGAGTACTCCAATAATAGCCAGTATGTAGAATTGACCGCGAATCACGGCGGCGAACAAATAGAACTTTCCAATGAATCCAACCGTCAGCGGGATGCCTGTCAATGAGAGCAGGAAGATAGTCAGTGCGAGCGCCGGAACGATTCCGCCGCGCCATGCTAGCCCGCGGTACGCGTCCACATCCTCGCGGCCGGTCGAGTTTGCCACGATCATCACCACCAGGAAAGCGCCCGCATCCATTACATAGTAGGCAAACAGGTAGAACAGCATCGCCCGAATCCCGTCGTTCGACAGCACCACGAATCCCATCAGCGCGTATCCCGCCTGCGCGATGCTTGAGTACGCCAGCAGCCGCTTCATGTTGGTCTGCTGAAGCGCCGCAAGGTTTCCCAGCGTCATCGTGATGATGCAAACGAAGAGCAGCAGTTGCGGCCAATCGACGCCCTCGAGCGCCGTCCAGCTTCCGCCCGCCGCCAGATGCGAAATCGCCGGGAAGAAAAAGCGCGTCAGCAGCGCAAACCCCGCCGCCTTCGAGCCGACCGCCAGAAAAGTTGTGATCGGAATCGGCGCGCCGGTGTAAACGTCCGGCGCCCACATATGAAACGGCACCGACGCCACCTTGTAGCCCATCCCGGTCAGGATCAGCACCAGCGCGATGAATACCGCGAGCACCGGCAGATGCGCGGGCGTCGAGAGCGCCTGGTTGATCGCGTTGAAGTCGAGTGAGCCGGTGATGCCGAAAATCCAGCTCATCCCGTAAATCATCGTGCCCGACGCGACGCCCCCGTAGATCAGGTACTTGAGCGCGGCTTCGAGCGAGCGCCGGTTATGCCGCAAAAAACCCGTCAGGATGTACGAGGTCAGGCTGACGAACTCCAGCGCCAGGTACGCCATCAGCAGGTTCGCCGACTCCGCCATCAGAAACATCGCGAACGTGCTCGCCAGCAATATCGCGTAGTACTCGCCCTGGTCGCAGTTCTTCACTTCCTCCGAGCCGATCGACATCCAAATAGCTACCACCCCGGCCAGCGCGATCAGCGCGCGGAAGTAAATCGCAAACGAA
The DNA here is from genome assembly GCA_963803045.1 of Binataceae bacterium (SeqCode). Classification (GTDB taxonomy): domain Bacteria; phylum Desulfobacterota; class Binatia; order Binatales; family Binataceae; genus Binatus. The sequence continues at coordinate 289,997 of CAWDLC010000011.1, forward strand.
TCGAATACCAGCATCCGATGGAACAGCCACGCGCCCGGCAGCGCCGGCTCCAGGCCAATCGCCAGCAATGACGCCGCGGCCGCTATCAGAGCCAGCGCGCCGAGACGCGACTTGTCGCGCACCGCCAGGTCGATGATCACGATCGCCAGCACACCAGCCACCAGGATCATCTCCGGGATGAAATGTTTCAGGCTCGCGAGGTTGCCAAGATCCATCTGCTTGCGTCCGAGCTGCCTTGCGTCTCAGCGAACCATCGCGACGGCGGCGCCCGAAGTCGACAGCACAACCTGGTTGAGGTGAACCAGCGAGGTGTTGAGCAAGCCAAGAATCGCGTGCGGATAAACGCCGAGTATCAGCACGATGACCCCGAGCGGCACCAGGGTGAACGCCTCGCGAAATGACAAATCGGAAAAGTCCTTGTATTTTTCATTCAACGGCCCAAGGTAGATTCGCTGGAAGGTCCACAGCAGATAGCCCGCCGTCAGTATCGCCGTCGCCGCGCCAAACACCACCATCAGCGGATGTGTCTGCCAGGCGCCGAGCAGCACCAGCACTTCGGAAATAAACGCCGACATCCCCGGCAGTCCCATGCCGGCGAAAAACGCGAACCCCGTAATCGCCGTATATATCGGCATCTGCTGCGCCAAACCGCCGAAGCCGTTTATCTCGCGATGATGCGCGCGATCGTAGATCACGCCGACCAGGATGAAGAGCATCGCGGTGATCGTTCCGTGATTGAACATCTGCAGCACCGCGCCGTTGATCCCCGCCGTCGGTGAACGCCGCCATCCCCAGCATCACGTAACCCATGTGGCTAATCGACGAATAGGCAATCAGTTTCTTGTAGTCAGTCTGCGCCATCGCACACATCGCGCCGTACACGATGTTGATAGTGCCGATCACTCCAAGGAACAGCCACGCAAGCTGGTAGCTGGCGGCCGGCAGCACGGCAAAATTGACGCGCAGAATGCCGTAGGTGCCCATTTTCAGCAGCACACCCGCAAGAATCACCGAAATCGCGGTCGGCGCTTCCACGTGCGCGTCGGGCAGCCAGGTATGGAACGGGAACGCCGGAATCTTGATTGCGAAACCGATAAACAGCGCGAGCCACACTATTCGCTGGAACCCGATTGAGTAATGACTCGAATTCGCCGCCAGCTCGGTCAAGTCAAAGGTCGGCGTCGCGCTGTAGTAATATAGTCCGAGCATCGCCAGCAGGATCAGTACCGAACCCAGCAGCGTGTAGAGAAAGAACTTGATCGCCGCGTACTCGCGTCGCGGACCGCCCCAGATGCCGATGAGGAAATACATCGGCAGCAGCATCACTTCCCAGAAAATATAAAACAGGAAGAAATCGAGCGACACGAACACGCCCATCATTCCCGTGTCGAGCAGCAGCAGCATCGCGTAATAGCCCTTCTCCGCGCGATTTATGCCGAAGCTCGCGAACACCGAGATGAACATGATGATCGCCGTCAGCAGCACCATCGAGATGCTGATTCCGTCCACGCCCATGAAGTAAGTAATGTGGTAGGAGGGCATCCACGGATGCCTTCTCGGCGAACTGAACCGCGCTGGTGGTCGGTGTCGAAGTGCTCGTACAGGTAAACCGCGATCAAGAGTTGCGGTATCGTCGCCGCCGCCGCGATCCACTTGAATGCGTTCTTCATCGCGCCGGGCAGCGCGAGAATCAGCACCATCCCGACGATCGGAACAAAGGTTATCAGCGTAAGCGCGTGACTCATTTCAGTTTCGCTCTTCCCGTTTGCCTTGCGGCGGCGCCGCCGCCGAATCCTCATGCCCTTACCACCGCGCGCACCAGCAATATCAGCATCACCGCGGCCAGAATTCCGTACAGGTATCCATTGATCGAACCGGTCTGCAACCGTCGCAGCCTGCCGCCCACGTCGAGCGTCAGGTTCGAGGCGAAATTCACCAGCCCATCGACCACGTAGTGATCGAACAGTCCCGACAGCCACGACAGAAATACTATGATGCGTCGCCGCAAGGTTCACGACTCCGTCGATGATGTTGGAATCGAACCAGGCCAGCGCCCGCGTCGCGAACATATATGGCTGTATAATCACTCGATTGTAGAATTCATCGACGTAGTATTTGTTGTATACCCATTCGTATGGCACTGCCGCCGAACATCTGGCTAAAGCGCGCGGGATCCAGCTTCTGCTGCCGATACATCAGGTCCGCTACCAGCCATCCGATCACCACTACCGTGAACGTGACAAGCGCGAATGCGGCTTCGGTCGCATGGCTATGTATTCCCGCCTCGGTTATCCGGCGCGTCACCTCGGAGCTGAATACGGGATCGAGAAATTCCTCGAACGGTTTGAATGTCGCGATGAATTCCGGAATCTTCACGAATCCGCCGACTACCGACAGCGCGCCCAGCGCGATCAGCACGTACCCCATCGACGGCGGCGATTCGTGCAGATGATGCTCCTGCTCGTGGGTGCCGCGGAATTCGCCGAAGAAGGTCATGTACACCTGGCGAAACATGTAGAACACCGTGATTCCCGCGCCCAATCAGCAGCATCGCCCACACCACCGGGTGGCCGTGCGAGATTGCCTGCCAGATGATCTCGTCCTTCGACATGAATCCCGCGAACGGCGGCACGCCCGAAATGGCCAGCGTCGCCGCCATGAACGTCACGAACGTGATCGGCATCTTGTGCCGCAGCCCGCCCATCTTGCGCATGTCCTGCTCTCCACCCATCGCGTGGATCACCGAGCCCGCTCCCAGGAACAGGCACGCCTTGAAGAACGCATGCGTCATCAGATGGAACACGCCCGCCGCGTATGCGCCGACGCCCACCGCGGCGAACATGTATCCGAGCTGGCTCACCGTCGAGTACGCGAGCACTTTCTTGATGTCGTTTTGGGCCACGCCGATCGTCGCCGCAAACAGCGCCGTCAGCCCGCCGACCAGCAGCGATCACCCCCATCGTGAACGGCGCCATCGAAAACAGAAAGTTCAGCCGCGCCACCATGTACACGCCCGCCGTCACCATCGTCGCCGCATGGATCAGCGCGCTGACCGGCGTCGGTCCCGCCATCGCGTCCGGCAGCCACACGTACAGCGGAATCTGCGCCGACTTGCCCGTCGCCCCGATCGAACATCAACAGCGTCACGAAGCCGACCAGCGGATACGCCGACTGATAGCCGGCGAAATTTAGCGGCATCCCGCAAGCAGCGGCGCGTATCTCGCGACCTCGCGCGTCACCAGCGTCGCGTGCCCGAGCGACTGCAGGCCCGCAAACAAACTGTACAGCGCGATCACGAACGCCAAGTCGCCGACCCGGTTGACGATGAACGCCTTGTTGCCCGCGGTGGTGTTCGCCGTCACCTTGTACCAGAACCCGATCAGCGCGAACGAGCACAGTCCCACGCCCTCCCAGCCGACGAACATCAGCCACAGGTTGTCGCCCAGCACCAGCACCAGCATCGCGAACGTGAACAGGTTGAGCCATCCGAAAAAACGCCAGTAGCCGTCGTCGTCGTGCATGTAGCCGATCGAGTAGATATGGATCAGGCCGCCGACGCCGGTGACTACCAGCGTCATCACCATCGACAGCGGATCGAGCCAGAACGCGATGTCGAGGTTCAGTCCGCCGACGTCGAACCACTTCCACAGGTCGTCGAGCATGAAGCGGTTTTCCGGCGCGCAGCGCGAGCATCGCGATAAACGCGCGCACCGCAAGCATGAACGCCGCGATGACGACGCCGCATCCGATGCAGGCTGATCGCGCGCTTGCCGAACGTCTTCTGCAGCCACGCGCCGGCAATGAAATTGATCGCCGCGCCAGCCAGCGGCAGCGCCACGATCAATCGGATGAAGGTAACCGCAATCGGATGATCCATCGCTCAGCTATCCACGCAGCGTCTCGGCCGCATCGACGTCGATCGTCTTGAAGTTCTGATAAATCGCCAGCACCACCGCCAGTCCGATCACCGCCTCTGCGGCCGCCAGCATGATTACGAAAATCGCAAAAATCTGCCCGTCGTATTTGCCGCCGCCGTAAAACGCGAACGCAAGGTAGTTGATGTTGGCGGAGTTGAGTATCAGCTCGACGCCCATCAGGATTCCAATCGCGTTGCGCCGCGTCAGAACAGTGAACAGCCCGAGCGAAAATATTATCAGGCTCAGAACCAGGAAATGGTCCAGCGTTATTCCCCCGCCCATCCCGCTTCTCCCGCTGCCCTACTCCCTGGCTTCGTGGCGCGAGATCACAATCGCGCCGATTAGCGCCGCCAACAGCACCAGCGACGCGACCTCGAACGGCAGCACGTAATCGCCCAGGAACGCGTTGCCGATTGCGTAGGTCGTCGGCGCGAGACGTGAATGCGGCCGCCTGATGCCACTGCGTTCGCATCACCGCGTATAGCATCACAATCGCCGCGACTCCTGCTACTACAATCGCGGGTCCCGTTCCCACCGCGCGATTCGACACCCTCACGTCGCCGATTCCCGCTGTCAGCATCACCGCGAAGATAGTCAGTACCAATATTCCGCCGACATAAACGAGTAACTGCACCATCGCGACAAAATCCGCCGCGAGCAAAATGTAGATACCCACTACGCCCATCAATGCGCCCAGTAGTGCAAAAGTGGAATAAACTATGTTGCGCGAGAACGCCACCAGCGCCGCCGAGCCCACCGTCAACGCCGCTAGCGCATAGAATATTACCTGTGCGAGCATCGATTCGCCCTTCCCCGCGTTGCAGGCCCCCGCGCGCGCTACGCCGGCCCTTCTTCGCCCGGCTTCTCGCCGCCGGGTTGCGCCCATTGATCGAGGTAGGTCATGCCGCGCTTCAGGATTGGCGCGATTTGCGGATCGGTCTCCGGCCCCTTCTTGGGCTTGTACGCCATCACCGGATCCTTGACGAAGCGGCGAATCAGGCTCTCCAGCGAATAGTCAGCGCCCTCGAACTCCGTCGTATGATGTATCGATCCGGTTGGACACGCCTCGCTGCACAGCCCGCAGTACATGCACTTGGCGATGTCGATATCGAACTGCGACAGCAGCAGCTGGCGCGTTTGCTGATCCTTTTCGGCCACGATCACTATGCAATCGATCGGACAGGCGCGCTCGCACGCCAGGCATCCCGTGCAGATTTCGAGATCGACTTCCAGGATCCCGCGATAACGGAACGGCAGCGTGTCCTGCACCCGCACCGGCATCCGATCCGGATATTGCACCGTGTACGGCTTGCGCATGAAATGCGACGCCGTGACCGCCATGCCCTCGAAGATCGTCGAGACCGTGTCCTTGATGTTATGTACGTATTCCGAAACCGCGCTCATCAAAAATAGCCTCTATATAGTCGGATTGAAGTAAACTTCCATCCGTGAACGCCTGAGATAGTATATAACCCGCTGAATGAATATTGCCCCGAGCGCGATCGCCCCGGCGAACATGACATAGCCCATCGCCGCGTTGCCGTCGGGCCAGATAGCTACCCAGACCGCGGTGCCGATCATGTTCACGAACGCTATCGGCACGAAGTATTTCCAGCATGCTGTCATTAGCTGATCGATGCGGACCCGCGGCAGCGTCGCGCGTATCCACATCGAGACGAACACCAGGAATAGTACTTTGACGTTGAACGTAATCACTTCCAGCACGTTCATCGCGACTACATTGTTCGTCACGTGCGGAAATTGCCATCCGCCAAGGAACAACGTCGTGATTATCGCGCCGATGATAAACAGGTTTCCCCATTCCGCCATGGAGAAACATGCGTAGCGCCAGCCGCTATACTCAGTCGCAAAACCTGCCACCAGTTCGGATTCGGCTTCGGGCAAATCGAACGGCGTCCGATTAGCCTCGGCAAGCGACGACATATAGAGGATGTTGGCCGCCACGAACGTGAATGGATTGGCGAACAGGAACCAATGCTGCGGCGCCCAGCCCTGCCCGCGGATGATTCCCTGCATCGACAGCGTGCCCGTCATCAGCACGACCGGGAAGATCGAAAGCCCCGCCGGTATTTCGTAACTGACTATTTGCGCCGCCGAGCGGATTCCGCCGATCAGCGACCACTTGTCGTTCGACGCCCATCCCGCCATCAGCAGGCCCACCACCGTAAGCGCCGTCACCGCCGTCATGTAAAGGATGCCCACGTTCAGGTCGGCCAGTATCAGCGACGACGAGAACGGCATCACCGCCCAAGGCAGGATGAACGCCAGTATCACCAGGTACGGCGCCAGCTTGAACAGGCGCGCGTCGGCTTCGTCGGGGATGATGTCTTCCTTGCAGACGATTTTCACTCCGTCCGCCAGCCACTGCAGAAAGCCCTGCGGACCGACGCGGTTTGGACCCACCCGCGACTGGATTCGCGCCCACACCCGCCGCTCGACCCAGGTCACGATTCCCGCAAACGGAAGCGCGACGCCCAGGAATACGACCAGGCTCATCACCAACGACCACGATCGCCGCGGCCAGGTCCCGCGGCGGGTTATTGCCGAATGCGCCCGACGCGATCAGATTTTGAATCAGCGTCTGCATCGAGGCCTAGCGATCGATCTCCGGCGCGATCACGTCAAGGCTCGCAATCAGCGCGACCAGGTCCGCGATCATCAATCCCGCGCTCAGCTTCTGGATGATACCCATCGCCGCGAACGATCCCGTGCGCACGTGCACGCGCCACGGATAGCCGGTGCCGTCGCTGACCACGTACCATCCCATGTCGCCGCGTCCGCTCTCGACGCGAACCTGGCATTCGCCGGCCGGCGGCTTGAAATTACGCACCACTTTCGCCAGCACCGGCCCCGGCGGAATCTTCTTCAGCGCCTGCCGGAGAATCTTCGACGACTCCGCCATCTCGCGAATCCGCACCACGTAGCGATCCATCGAGTCGCCGAGCTGGCCCCACTGGCCGTTGCCGACCGGCACCTCGAACTCGAACTCGGGGTACACCGAATACGGAATGTCCTTGCGGATGTCCCACTTGATTCCGCACGCGCGCAGATTCGGCCCGACCAGGTTGTAGTTGATCGCCTCCGCCGGCGTGATCACACCGACGTTGGCCAGCCGCTCGACGTAGATTTTGTTGCACGAGATGAGCGCGTTGTATTCCTCCAGGATCGGGTCGAAATGATCCAGGTACGCAAGCGCCTTCTCGCGCCATCCGGGCGGCAGGTCCCAGCGCCACGCCGCCGATTCGCATGTAGTTGAACGTCAGCCGCGCGCCGCACAGCTCCTCGATCAGATCGTTGATCATCTCGCGCTCGCGGATCACGTGCGCGAACGGCGTCATCGCGCCGATATCCATCGCCATCGCGCCGACCGACGAGCAGATGCGACGCGATTCGGTTGAACTCCGCGGCGATCACCCGGCAATACTCGCCGCGCCTGGGCACTTCGATATCCGCCGAGCTTCTCGCACGCCATGCCCCAGCCCTGGTTGGTGAACATCGCGCATACGTAATCGACGCGATCGGTGTACGGCATGAAGCCGTGGTAGCCGACCTTCTCGGCGATCTTCTCGATCGACCGATGCAGGTAGCCGACGTCCGGAATCGCCTCGCGCATCACCTCGCCGTCGGCCCGGATCACGAAGCGCAGCACGCCGTGGGTGGACGGATGCTGCGGCCCCATGTTGAGCGTCATTTCTTCGGTGCTGCAGCGTGCTCATTTCTTTTTCGCGTCGAGCCGAATTATCGGGCTTTCCCGGACGGTTGAGATGCCGTGATATTCGAGCGGCTCGACGAAATCCTTGCGCAGCGGATGGCCGGATCCAGTCCTCCGGCATCAGGATCCGCCGCAGGTCGCTATGCCCCTCGAAGTTGACGCCCAGCAGATCGAAGATTTCGCGCTCCATCCAGTTGGCCGATTTCCACACGCCCTCGACCGTCGCCACCGCCGGATTGTCGCGCGGCAGCTTTCACCTTCAACACCGCGCCGTGGCGATGCTGGTAGGAAAACAGGTGATAGACGACTTCGATCCGGTCCTTGTAATCGACGCCGGCTCTCGTTGGACAGGCAGTCCATCGCGAGTGTCGGGATCGTCACGCAGGAAACGGCCGATCTCGACGATCGCGGCCGGATCAACCACGGCAAACGGATCGGGCGTTTTCTCGGACGATCTCCAGCACCCGCCGCCGGGAACCGCTGCTTGACCCGCTCGTATATCTGCGAGCGCCTCCATTTGCTCAGGCTGCGCGCTGCCTCGGCCTTGCCGTTGGGCTGAGCTGCACCAGCCAGCGCTCGGTCATGATCTTTTCCTGCAGCTTGAGCAGGCCTTCGGTCAGCGCCTCGGGACGCGGCGGGCATCCGGGCACGTAAACATCGACCGGCAGGATCTTGTCGACCCCGTCGCAAACCGAGTAGGCGAGTTGGAACAGTCCGCCGCAGCTCGCGCACTGCCCATCGCGATTACGTACTTCGGGTCAGGCATCTGGTCGTAGAGCAGGCGCGTCCTCAGCGCCATCTTGAGCGTCAGCGTTCCCGCCACGATCATCAGGTCCGACTGGCGCGCCGAAGCGCGCGGCACCGCGCCGAACCGATCGATGTCAGCGCGCGGGCCGCCCGTATGCATCAGCTCGATCGCGCAGCAGGCCAGGCCGAAGAGCATGTACCAGATGCTCGACTTGCGCATCCAGTTCAGCAGTTCATCGGTCTTGGTGGTCAGAACGTAGTCCGGGCAGCGTATTCAACAGCGGCATATAGGTACAAAACTCTCAGTCTTCGCTATCCGGCACCTTCTTGATCCATTCCAGGTCGTGCTTGACCCACACGTAAACCAGGCCGACGAACAGGATCAGCAGAAAAATCAAAATTTCGCTGAGCGCGTAGAGGCGGCGGCCCGATCGGACCCAGTCGAGGTAAACGGCCGCGATCGGATAGACGAACGCGATCTCGACCTCGAACATCACGAAAATCAGCGCGATCAAGTAGAAGCGGACGTTGAAGTTGATCCAGGCACGGCCGGTCGGCGGCTCGCCGCATTCGTAGGGAGTCAGCTTCCGAGCGTATGGATTGTTGCGGCGCCAGCAGCTTCTGCAGACCAAACATCACCGCCACGAAGCCGATCCCGATGATCGTAAGCGCCAGCGGCACGCCGAAATTGAGATACATTTGATGTTACCGAGTCCTCATTAGTTGGACCGGACTAAGCTGTCAAGAAGAATCCCTTCACCAGTATCGATTTCGCTTAAGCAAATCTTAATTCAAAAAAATTATTTGTGCCCCTTCAGTGCCGTTTTCAATGCCGCCGCGTCGAGCCACGCGCCGTGGCCTGCGGGGCACACGTGCATTGGTACTCCGGACTCGGTTTTCTCCACCAAGAACAGCTTGCAATGCGGACAGCGTGTCTTGCTCAAGCGCTCGCGCATCTTCTCGAGCAGCTCGGCGTCATGCTGTCGCGCCCACTGATCTTCGCGCGCTGCCTCGACATCGTGCAGCTTGTTGCCCAGCCGATCCTTGTTATCAATCGCCATAGTCCCGCCTCTTCATCGCGCACCCTCAGGTCATCTCCTTGATCAGCTTGCCGCTGCGTGCTTTCTCGACCGTAGCTTCGAATTGCGATCCAAGATCGACGCCCATCTCCTTGGCCCGTTTCTTTGCCCACAGGCCAACGTTGCGCGAGTCGCGATAGAACGAATCGTCGCGCGGCTTCGACGCGTCGAAACTTGCAAGCCGTGACGACTCGCTCTCGACCACCGCGAACGACGACATCACGCGGCGAAGCCGCGCCGACCCGCAATCCGGACAGGCGCGACGCTCGCGGCGACGCGATGAACCCATCACCACGTGCGAACTGACCAGCCCGCATCGCGCGCATTCGTACTCGAAAATAGGCATCCGAACTAAACAATAACCCGCCCGCGGACAGCGGGCAAATCAGCCGGCGGCGCGGCTTTCCAGGCTGTCAGGTGGAACTTTTGTTTTCGTGGGCGCCGGGCTTGGGGGGCGGCAAGCGACCGCCAACTTTCGCGCACGTCGAGCACCGGTCCCGCCAACGGATTGCCGACCAGCAGGACAAGTCCAACTGCGCCGGCCGCGAGGCCACATCCGAGCCACCAAAGAGAGCGGTACTCGACGCCGAGCGCGAGCATCGCGAGCGCCCACAGCGGGATTATGAGCGAGACGACGAAGCGCATCAGCGCACTCAACGCATGTTCAGCATGTTCGACGCGATCAGCCATCGAGTTCTATCTAGCGGTTCCGCCGGCGCCTTTCAAATCCCCGCTAGTTTCACCCTGCAAAAAAACGCATCACGTGGCCGAGTATCTCGGCTCATGCATCTCAGGCATCACGGCCCCTGAAAAGGCGAGATTTCATACAGCGCCGGCGGTCCGCCGCCACCGATCAGATTGGACTTCGCGATAAGCTTGAGCCGCGCCCGATACTCGGGCGTCATCGCGTCCAGCTCGCGCGGCGTCGCGATCAGATAGACAGGTTTGCCCGCGGCGCCATTTGCGCATTCAGGATGGGCAAGATCGGGTACCGCAGCGCCGTAGTAGTACGACAGCTCGTAGTTGATGCCCGACGGAATGCACAACTGATCTCTTTTGACGTGATCCGCAACGATCGGAACGAAACTCTTCACGCTGCGCGTTGCGGCCAGCCAAGGTCGCAGCCCCGCGGTCCAGGACAGGCTCAATGAAAGCGCAAGCACACCAAATGCAGCGCCGCTCAAAATCGCCCGCCGCCGAATCAGCGCCGCGATCGCGATCGCCAGCGCGACCAACGATCCCACTGCATATGCGAGAAACCCTCGCGTAAACGCTCCGAGGTTGGCGCGGATGATCGAGTAATACGCGGCGTCGCTCGATTGGAGATTCACATGCGGCGCGCCCCGGAAGAGACAAACAAAAAGCGTCGCCAAAAACGGGCTCAGCACGAAGATCGCGACGAGCACGTCGCGCAATTTTGCCGCGGCGCCGCGTATGTCTAGCGTGAACACCGACGCGCACAGAATGGCGATTCCGGGTAACGCGGGCAGGATGTAATCGTCGCGCTTGACGCTTGCAATCGAGAAAAACAGCAGCACCGCGAGCGACATGCTGACCTGATAGAGCACCGCGCGCCGCTTGCCCGCCGAAATCTCGCCAGTGTAGAAGGCGAGCGCAGCCGGCACGATCAGCAGCGTCATCGGAAAAGCGCCACCCAGCAAACGCGCGGCGATGAAATAGAAGGGTCGATAACTCTCGCCCGTTCCGCCAAGCCGGGCCGGCATGAAATGCCCGAAATTCTCCGCGAAGATGATCCTGAGGATTTTCTGCCCACCGACGATCGCGGCCGGCACGTACCAGACCGCGCCGATCGCGACCGCAATCGCGATGACCTGCCAGGGCCATCGTTGACGCGCCAGCGCAATGGGATTGCGTCGCTCGATCAGCAGATAGATCGAGGCTGCGAGCGCGCACAGCACGATTGCAACCGGACCCTTGGCCAGCACTGCCAGCCCGAGGATCGCGCCGGCCAGCATCGGCCGGCGCGGCGCGGCTCGCGCTTGCGGCTCCGAGTTGTCAACCAAGGTTGCGAGCGTGCAATACGCCGTAAACAAGAGAAACGTGAGCAGCATGTCGGTCAGTGCTTCGGTCGCGCGCGACGCGAACCCGTAGGTGCCGAGCATGAACAGAAACGCGAGCCATCCTTCGGGCGCGCCGACATTGGTAACCGTCCAGGCGAGCACGGCTGTCGCGAGCGCGGTGCCTGCCACCACAGACACGGCGCGCGCGCGAACCTCATCGACGGTGCCACCGGTGGATTTCGCGACTAGCGCCGAGAGCCAGTAGAAGAGCGGAGGTTTGCGATCGGTGTAGCCGTACGCGTCGCTCGGTATCAGCCAGTGGCCGTCGCGAACGATACTCTGAATCCAATTGGCCGATTGCGGCTCCGCGTCCTTCTGAAACGGCGCGCTGATTCCCTGTACGAGAATGATGAAGGCGAACAGCGAGGCGATCGCAAGGGTTGCGGGTTGCAGGACCGCGGCGCGGCTCGCAGGCGCGGGCATATCGGGCTGCTCGAGAGTCATGGACGGCGGGCCGTCGCGATCGGCGCGAGCCACAGATGGCGCAGTCCGCCCGCGCGATCGTACCTCGCCACCTGCATCGAGGCGGCGTTGTGGGCGTAACCAATTCTGCCGCGCCAGTCGATCAGTATTATTCCAGCCTTTGCACCCGTCGCGTCGATCATTTCGGCGATCGCTTCGCGCGCGACGGGGCGAGGCGAGCCGTCCGCGAGCGCCAATACCGCCTCGCGGCACAGCGCGGTCAGGATGATCGCCTCGCCCTGCCCGGTCGCCGAGGCCGCACCGAATGGATGGGCGAAAGTGCCGGCGCCAATCAGCGCGGAGTCGCCGACGCGTCCAAAGAGTTTGCCGGGCACGCCGCCGGTCGAGGTCGCAGCCGCGATCGCGCCGTGCTCGTCGACGGCGACCGCGCCGACAGTGCCGTGTCCCATCGCGGCGCGTGCGGCAGCCTCGGCCTCGTGCATCCCGCTCTGCTGCTTTCGCGCGCGCCACCGTTCGCGAGCGCGCTCAGTTACCATTTCCTCGGGCCGCACGAGGCGGATGCCGACCTTGCGTGCGAAGCTCTCCGCGCCGGCTCCCGCCATCAGAATGTGCGGCGAATGTTCCATCACGGCGCGCGCGAGCACGATTGGGTTTCGCACGCGGCTGACCGCGGCAACCGCGCCGGCCGAGACATTGTAGTCGGCTGCGTTGGAATGGCCGGTATGGGATGAGCGCTTGCCTCGTGAAGCAGGTCCGAACGCGGCCGAAACGGGGACAGGCTCGGCGAACATCACGGATGCATCCATTTCGACGTTGCCCTCGGAGTTGAGCAACGAGCCGTAGCCGGCGTTGAAGAGCGGATGATCCTCCAGCGCCGCGACGGTCGCGACCACCGCCTCGAGTGCGCTGCCGTTGGCGCGAAGAATTCTCGCGCCGAGGCGCATCGCAGCCATCATCGCGCGGCGTCGCTCAGGCCGCTCCGCACCAGGACCGGCGGAACCGGCGCCACCGTGGGCGACGAGCGCCGGACGATTTCGCACGCGAGCCATCTTAATCAGGATTGCCACGATGCTGGTGCGCGCCGAGCACAGTCGCATCATGACGGCGGAGGCGGCGGAGCATGCGCGCGCGTCGAATCCGCGGGCGCGGCCGGTGACGACTGCCGCCGCGCATCATTATGTGATCCTGGAGAAGCCGGAAGCGGTCGCGCGCGTAGTCGAACACTTCGCCGCAAGCCTTTAACTGTGTAACTCCTTCACTGTGTAACACGATCGGCGGCTAGAGTTCGCGTTCCATCCTGCGGTACGCGATGTCGGCCTCGTCGAAGACGCCGCCCACGTGCTCAACTTTTTCGAGAACCTAGGCTCGCTGCTGAGGCAGAGCCGTGGATGAAGCACTGGTTTGCGATTTTCTCAGCTACTATGTGAACTGAAATCTCCATCGAATCCGAGCAACGACAGCCAACCAACAGAGGGGTTCAAAATGCTGACTCAGATTGCTGATTTTGCTGCTCTAGTTCGCGGCGCTGGCGCTCGATTTCTTGTTGTTGTTGTGCAAGCTGCGCCCGGGTCTGGGATTGCTCCGCTTCACTGTTCTGCATCGAGTTTCCAATCAGCGCGCCGCCTATGCCACCAGCTGCGGCGCCAATGGCGGCGCCGGCGCCGGGCGCGCCCACGGCCGCTCCAATGATCGCGCCGCCCACTGCGCCTGCACCGGCCCCAATCAGCGTACCCTTCTCACGAGTCGAGAGCGGCTGACTGCCAGAGCATCCCGAGAGCACGAGCCCACCAAGGGCGAAAATAAGAACGATAGTCGAAATGAAACCTGATCTCTTCATGGCACTTACCTCGTTAGAACTGGTTCGGCACGCGACTCATCTTTCGCCTTAGCACTCCCATCAGGGCAGCCCCGCGATCGTCTTGCCGTTCTCATCCGCCAGCGCCAGCCCCGGCTTGCCGTTGGCGCGAACATGCATTTCGGCCCGATCCTTGCCTGCACCGTCGGATAGCACGAGCCCGGGCTGACCATCGTGCGCCACGCCCAGGCCTGCTCGCGCCAAACCGGACTTGGGATCAAATAGCGTCAGGGCTGCTTCGCCCTTGGCTGATACGACCAACGCCGCGAGTTGAGCTCCATTGGCGGCGAAGATACGGAGACCAGCGCCCCCATCTACGCCCTCGCCCACCACTGCGACCTTGTTGCCGTTCTTATCGTAGAAGCCCACCCCAGCGCTGCCATCGGAGGCCACACGGACTTCGGCGCGATCGCGCCCGGCCGTGTCGAGCACCGCCAGGCCCGCCATGCCGCTGTCCAATACCTGCATCAACGCCCGATCATGTCCCGCCGAGTCAACCAGCACAAATTTTTCCGCGGTAACCACCTTGGTGTGGTGTCCTACTGCCGCCATCGCGGAACTCCCGGCTGGCCAGAAGTGACTTGAAAGCGCGCCCCCAAAAGCGGCCGCCGCCAAAATCAGCGCCACATTTGCCAAACGTCTTGCTTTGCCCATGATTGCACTCCTCCGTAGGTCAACCGAAATGTTTCGCGCGGCTGCTGTTCAATCGTCCCGAGTGCGCATTTCTGGATGAAGCTACCAGCGCTGTCGAGCCGATCCCACTATCAAAGCCCGAAGAAGAGGCTGATGCCAGGTGGCGGAGGCGGACTGCAGTAGGGCTCGTACTCCGGCCCTTCGTAACCCGGAGCGTAGCACGGCGCGAGCGCCGGCACATAGACGTAGGGCTCAGGCGCCACGTAGATGTCAGGTCCGGGTGCGTAATAGCCACCGCCCCAATGGCCGCCGCCCCCGTGGTAGCCGCCGCCACCGCGATGATCACCGCCGCCACCGCGAGCCTGACCGCCGCCGCCCCGATTGCCACCACCGCCGCGCTCGGCTGCGCGAGCCAACCCGACCGAGACACTGCCGATCACGAGGGCAAACGCGACAGCCGTCGCGATCCTGCCTATCTTAGAGCGCAATTCTTTCTTCGGCTTGGGCGATATTTCCATGGTGACCCTCCATCGCAGGAGCGACTCCCGGTTCACTTGTTCTCTTTGCTCTCTTTCTTTGCCGCAGCGCGCGCGCGGCTCCGGAACAGGGAGTCGGCGATCTTCTTCTGCGCGTCCGACATGGTGTTGTAGAGAGCCTCGAAGGCCGGAATGAATTTCTTCATTCCAGCTTCATGCGCTTCGATCACCGACCCATAGGATTTGACGACGTCGACTGCGTTCATAGACTTCGCGTTTGCAGCCCGTTGCTTTTGCAGGTCCACCATCGCCTGCGCATTATCGCGCATCACTTGGGCGAGGTTGTCCCATTGAGTCTTCTGAGCGTCCGTGATGTGGAGCCTTTTGTGCAACTCCGTGATACGCGCCTCGAGCGATGCGGTTCCGGCTGGTTCCGGCGCCGGCGACGCCATCGCCTCAGGCGAGGCAGCCTGCGCAACGATGTAGCGAGCAACGGGCGACTTGGTCGTAGCCGCCTGGGAGAAATCACCCGAGGCCGCAAACAAAGGACCGGCGAGAACGATAGCGCCGAGAAGAGTTGCCGCTGCGGTAGCTGCGCGCGCGGTTGGATGCGTGAACCGGATCATGATTTGTACTCCTGGATGGTTGCGATTGTCGAAAAGTTAAACTTCCGCCCGGTCAAACTTCGCGCCGAATTCAATTTGACCAGGGTTTTATTTTCAGTCAAGAATCAGATTAGCACCGACACCGCACGCGTTTTGGAATACGAAGTTTGATCCCGGTTTTGAGTCCAGACCGGCGCTATTGAACGAGAGCTGAAAAGGGCCGCTTTTGTCCCCACCCACCGGCTGCTCACCTCCACACCACCCCATCGCATCCAAACCCGCATCCATCAGCGGTTTTCTCGCATTTTATCAAATTGGTAGTCCACTTGGAAAACGGAAATCCGGGCTTAATTTCCAGGGCGGCGGCCCCAGATAAACAGCCGCTTGAAGCCAAACGTCATCGGCCCGGAAGTGCCGTAAGCCGAGTTGAGCCGCGCCGTCAACTGAGCGAGAAATTCGTCGTGACGATCTTTCGGGAGCGCATCGAGGAAAGGCCGCAGACCGGTCGAGCGGTACCATTGAACGACGTCGGCCGGCCGATCCATCGGATGATGAAACGTCAGGTGATAGCAGTCGATGCGATCGTAGCCGAGCTGCGCCAGCATCGCGGCGTAAAACTCCGGCGGCTCTTCGTCAAACGCCCGTTCACGCCCGCCCAGCATTTTGTTCCATGGCGCCTCGCGCGCTAGCCGCCCGATTTCAAGCTTCGCGGTCTCGGTCTCGTTGGCAGGCATCTGCAGTACGATCCTTCCGCCGGGGCAGAGCGCGCCGAAGCACGCGGCGAACAGCGCGCGCTGATTGGGAATCCATTGAAAGGTGGCGTTCGAGAAGATCAGCGTGTACGCGCGGTCGGCGCGAAAGTCGGGAACGTTGAGCAGTTCAAATGAAACGCGGCCTTTGAGCTCCTGGTTGATCGTCAAGCAGCTTGCGAGCCGCATCGATCATCGCGGGCGAGCCGTCGACGCCGCGCGCCGATCCACGCGGGCTGCGCCGCGCCAGTTCGAGCGTGTTTTCGCCGGAGCCGCAGCCGAGGTCGATGATTTGTTCGTTTTCGTGGCCGGCGAGTTGAAGGCGCGACACAATGTGCTCGACAGGTTCCGCGCGGTAGCGGCGAAAGCGGTTGTAGAGTTGCGGATCCCAATCGGACATGAGCGTCGCCTTCCTGTGGGGCAGCGTAAGTGGCGTAATGATACGCTCACAAACGCGCTTGCGAAGGAGTGCGCAATCGTGCACAAGCATAGCGGATGAGCGATCCTTCGGCATCTATGCCAGCGGCGGCCAGGCGCGGGCCGCGGCGCATCTTTGGCATCGGCGCAATCCTGCTGGGCGTCCCGATTCTGCTCTGGCTCGGGGCAGCCCTCTTCATCGCGCGATCGTTGATGTACCCGGACTTTCTTCGGCGCGGCGGGGACGTTTTCGGGCAGCATGTTCCGCCGTTCAAGCGGGGCTCGGTGACAGACATCGGGGTCGCGCTCGGCGCCGAGCCGGAGCGATTGGACTGTGGCGTGGTCGAAGAGGACGGTATCCGCCACCGCCAGGTCAGCGTGGTCGGATGGTATTTGCCGGGCAAACGCCGCGAAGTGGTGGTGATCCTGCCGGCCGCGGGAGCGCCGGAAGTGGCTGTGATTCCTTACGCCAAGTTTCTGCTCGCGGCCGGCTACACCGTGGTCGCGACTTACAGCGCCAACAATCCGATTTACGGAATCAACTGGGGAATGCTGAAGCGCAAATTCGCGCTGGCGACCGTGCGCACGCTTAACGACAACGGCTTCGACAAAATCGCCGCGCTCGGAATATCCGAGGGCGCCGCCGGCGCGATCATGGCGCAGGCCGAGCGGCCGGTCTTCACCGCAATCGTCGCCGACAGTTCCTACGCGAACCTCGCGCAGCTGTTCATGCGCAGCCCGTCGCTATCGCGGATGAATCCCGCGTTCGCCGAAACAGTAATCTGGGAAGCTCAGCTATGGTTCGGGCGCTCGCTGTACAAAATCTCGCCAGTCACGGACGCGGGCAATCTGGGCAGTTGCTCATTGCTCATCATCCAGAATCGCGACGACAAGATCACGCCGCTTGCGGACGGTCAGGCGCTGCTCGCCGCGGCAGGCTACAACGCGCGGATGTGGACGGTGCCCTCGGGCGGGCACGGCGATGCGATCTACGAGGATCCCAAGGGGTACGCCTCGCGAGTCATCAAATTCCTCGACGCGAGTTTTGAGATTGAACCGCCCGCCGCAAAGCCACAGGGCCATTGACGGCGGGCGGGTCGACGCGGGGTTAACCTAACCCATCCGCGGCGGGGTCATATCGACCAGCAGCGTGGTCTTGAGCCGCTCGAACAGTTCGTCAATGTCCCACGGGCCGTTGTTAAATATAATCTTGTCGGGAGCGATGTGCCGATAGTGCATGATGCGATAGCCCGACGCGCCAAACAATTGCCCGGTGACGTTCGCGGCCTCGTCGCTGGCGAGAAAAACCACGATCGGCGCGACGTTGGCGGGATCGCGCGCGGTGCCCTCGGCCTGGGTGGACTGCGCGATTGCGGCTGCGCCGGGCATCCTGCCCGCGGGAACCGTGTCGGTCATGCGCGTCGCTGCTCCCGGCATGATCGCATTTACCGTGATTCCATACTTTTGCAGCGCGTTCGCGCTCGAGTACGTCAGGCCCAGGATTCCCGCTTTGGCGGCAGCGTAGTTGGGTTGGCCGGGGGCGCCCAGGGCAGAGCCGGATGAAAAGTTGATAATTCTGCCGTACTTGCGCTCGCGCATGTACGCCGACGCGGGACGGATGGTGCAGTAGTGCCCCTTGAGGTGCACGCGGATCACGTCGTCCCATTCCTGTTCGGTCATGTTGAAGATCATGCGGTCGCGCAGGATGCCGGCGACGTTAACCAGGATATCGAGCTTGCCGAATTCCTTGACCGCCTGGTTGAGGAGGCCCTCGCCGCCTGCGACGGTGGCGATATCCATGTGATTGGAAACGGCCTTGCCGCCGGCGGCCTTGATTTCCTTGACCACTTCGTCGGCGGGCGATTGAGTTGTCTCCTGGCCCGCGACCGTGACGCCAAGATCGTTAACTACCACTGCGCATCCCTGCGCGGCGAATGCCCTCGCGATGCCGCGGCCGATGCCGCGACCGCCGCCGGTTATGGCGGCTACCTTTCCGTCGAGCTTGCCCATCGCTCAATATCTCCTTTGCGGCGTAATGCCGGAATCCAAACGCGCCCAGTGTTTTGTTTTGGTTCCTACAGACCGCTTATAGCGCAAAACCCAGCGAACGCAACAGACGCGCCATCGCCTACGCCACGGCCGCCGGCGGCGCGCTCACTTGGACTCACCGTAGGGATTGGAGAAGACGAATTCCTTGACGTCTCCCGAGGTCGTGAGGCGGCCGACCTTGCCGTTGGGCTCGGTGAACCACAGGGTGCCGTCGGGACCGGCCGTGATGAAAGTCGCCATCGACCTTTCAGGCGTGGGGAACGATGTAAAATCTCCCTTCGGCGTCACGCGATAGATCAGTTGCGCACGAATCACCGTGACCCAGAGGTTTTGGTCGGCGCCCGCCGCGATTCCGAGCGGCATACCGGCCGCGGGCAATGCGAACTCCGAGACGTTGCCATCAGGCGTGATTCTGCCAATCTTGTTGGCCTGCGGTTCGGTGAACCAGACGTTGCCGTCGGCGCCAAGTGTCATCATCGCAGGGCGGCTGTCGGCGGTCGCGATTTGAAATTCCTTGACCGCACCCGAGGTGGTGATGCGTGCGATGCGATTGACCTGATCCTCGGCGAACCACAGGTTGCCGTCGCTGCCGGCGACTATTTCGGCGGGACCAGTGCCCTGGGGCAGCTCGATCTCGGTCAGAGTGCCGGTGGTGCTGAGCCGCCCGATGCGATTGCCCGAGTGCTCGGTGAACCAGAGATTGCCGTCGGGGCCCGAGGCGATTCCCGCCGGTCCGCTGTTTGGGTGCGGCAATTTGACGTACGCGATTTTTCCATCAGCGGCGACGCGGCCGATACGGTTGTCGGCCGTATCGGTGAACCAGACTGCGCCGTCGGGTCCCACGGTGATCCGTTCGGCGAATCCATCGGGATCGATCTGAAAGCGTTTGGTGGCGCCGTAGGGGGTCATCCGTCCTATCCCGTCGCCCTGGTACTCGGTGAACCACAGGTTGCCGTCGAGGCCCGCGGTGATTGCGTACGGCGAATGCGTGCCCATTGGAGCTCCAACGGGCGTTGGTTTTTTCGCGCTCGGAACGGCGGCGACTGCGGGCTGCGAGGGCAAGGGTTGTTGCGCGGAGCATCCCTGCACGATCGCGATTGCGGCGGCCAAAACGGCGAATATCAGCGCGCGGCTGATCGAGGGCT
Source organism: Binataceae bacterium (SeqCode) (assembly GCA_963803045.1). GTDB lineage: Bacteria > Desulfobacterota > Binatia > Binatales > Binataceae > Binatus. The sequence goes on from CAWDLC010000011.1 coordinate 309,906, forward strand.
CGCTCAATTGACGATCCGCTGTGCTCTCAGCTCCGAGATCTCGCCGGCGCCAAATCCAAAATCGCCGAGAATTTCCTCGGTGTGTTGCCCCAAGTCGGGTGCATGGCGCCACAGTTCGGGCTCGGTGCGCGAGAATCGCGCGGGCGATCGCACGGCGCGCACGCGCCCGGCCCGAGGATGCTCGTATTCGAAAAACGTCTCATTCGCGACGAACTGCGGATCGGTCCAGATGGAGTCGTAATCGTTGACCGGTCCGCATGGAACATCGGCGGCTTCGATGCGTTCGAGCCAGTACGCAGAGGGCTGGCTCGGGAACAGGGCAATCAGGCCCCTCACCCATCGCGTCAATCGTTCGGGCCGCGGCTCGTCGCCTTCGAACCATTCCGGATGCCCAACCGCTTTGAGAAACGCCTTCCAATGCTTATCGGTCACCGGCGAAATAGTGATGAAGCCGTCGGCGGTCTGAAATGGCTCGAACGTGCTGATCGCCGGTGTGATGCCGGCGGCGTGGGGAAGATAAGTGTGGCGCGACGCGGTGTCGGGCATCAGGTAGTAGGCGACCGCGTCGATCATCGCAAGTTCGATATGCTGTCCACGGCCGCTGCGTTGCGCCTCGGTCAGCGCCGCGAGGATCGAGATCGTCGCCGTCATCGCAGTGATTTTGTCGGCCAGAATGTGCTTGACCGCGCGCGGCCGGCCCCGCGTGCGCTGCGAGGTCATCACTCCCGCCATCCCCTGGATGACCGAATCGTAGGCAGGCTTGTCGACTGACGGCCCCGAGAAACCGTAGCCGGCGATCGAGCAATAGACGATCTTCGGATTGCGCGCCGCGACCGCGTCGTAGCCAACGCCCAGCCGATCGACCACCCCGGGACGTACGTTTTGCACCACGACGTCCGAGCGCTCAGCCATCTTGAGAAACACCTGCGCGGCGCCCGGCTGCTTGAGGTCGAGCATCATCGCGCGCTTGTTGCGATTCCAGTTGAGGATGCCGACGGGCACGCCGCCGCGCACATTGCCCGAGTCGCCGCCGCGCGACAGGTCGCCGCCGGGCGGTTCGATTTTAATTACGTCGGCGCCGAGGTCGCCCAGCATCATGGTGCAGAAAGGGCCGGCCACCACCATGCTTAAATCGAGTACGTGGATTCCTTCCAATGGTCCCATCAAAGCCTCCGGGAAAATTGCTGCCTGAGTATTGCCGACCAGATTTCGCAGCTAAGTATTAGTTATAGTTCAAGCCGCGGGCGCGCCACAACTTGAGCGCCGATTGCGATGTCGCGGCGGCGTCGATCATCGCGGTGCCTAGGACGGCGAGCTGCTGAAGCGTCCGCTGCCGACGGCGATCTCGCGCAGCTTGGCGACGCGGGACTGTATCGCGCGGCTGCGGCGCATTCGTTCCAGCGTCAGTGGGATTCGATAGGTCCAGTTCGAAGCGCTGATCGTTCCAGGCCGATTGATTCGCGCACTCCATCCAAACAAATCCTGGATCGGAATTATCACGAGCCGCGACGGCGCCGCGTACAGCGCGGCCAGAATCGCATCGCGCGCCGCTTCATCGAGCATTCGGCGCGGATTCACCCGGCTCTCGAGACCTAGTGCGCGCACGAATTTCTCACGCTCGGCAAGCGGCTGCGCCTGCCACCACACAGTCAGAGGTTCAGTGTCATGCGTACCCGTAGTCGCGAGCGAAAGTTCGGGATAGGCCGCGGGGCTGAGAAATGATTCGTCGGCTTGGCCCCAGTTGCGTTCCCATTGCATCACCTTGTATCCGGGCACACCCAAGCGCGTGAGCGATTCGCGCACCCACGGCGGCACGGTGCCCAAGTCTTCGGCGATCAGCTCCGCCGCGCCCGCCTCCTCTTTGATCGTGCGGATCACCTCTTCGCCCTGGAGCCGCTGATCCGCTTCGTTCTCAGGCGTGAAAATACCCGCCGCATCCGGGTCCGAACCGAAATTGAAAGTCCGATAAAGCCCAACGACGTGATCGATTCGAATCAAATCGTAAAGCGAACTGGCGTGACGCGCACGCGCGCGCAGCAGCTTGAATCCTTGCGCGCGCATCTGATTCCAGTTGGGGATCGGCAGGCCCCATCGCTGTCCCTTGAGATTGAAACCGTCGGGCGGCGCGCCGACGGTACGCGACAGATCGAACTCGTTCTGGTTCGCCCACACTTCAGCGCTGTCGCGGCATGGCGAGAATGCGAGGTCTCCGCCGATCAGTGCGCCGTGCGAGGATGCGTAGGCGCGCATCTGCGACCATTGCCGGTGCGCGATGAACTGCCAATAGCCGTACATCTCGATCGGCTCGGCCAGTTCGCGGCGCGCGGCTGCGAGTGCGGCGGGATCGCGCTGCGCAATTTGCGCCGGCCACGTTTCCCAACTGGCCCAGTTGAACCGCTCCTTGAGCGCACGAAACAACGCGTAGTCGTGGATCCAGTACGAGTTGGCCTCGATGAACGCATCGAGTTGCGCACCTTCGTAGCGTCCGCCGCGCGCTCGAGTCGCCCGGAATGCGCGCTCGAGCAGTGCAAATTTTTCCTGCCGTATGATCGAACGTGGCACAAAGCGCGCCTTTCCAACTGCCTCGCGCGCGCGCCTCAGCACGACCCGCCCGACGCCGGTCAGCCCGCGGATCGCGATGTACATCGGATCGATCGCCATCACGCTCATCGCGCTGTATGGGCTGAGCTGATCGGGTCCGGTCTCGTCCAACGGCAGCAGTTGGACTGCGCGATGACCCATCGACAGCGCGAAATCCATCATCGGCGCGAGATCCAGTATTTCCCCGCGCCCGAGACTGCCGCGCGTGCGGATCGAGAACAGTGGAATCAGAATCCCCGCGGACCGCGTCAGCATCGTGGGATCATCCCGCCTGCGCCCCGCGTGACCAGCGGTCCGCACTCCTCGGGGTTCAAATCACATAGCCGCCGTTGGGGCTGAGCACCTGGCCGACCATGAACTTCGAATCCTCGCAGGCGAGGAAAAGCGCCGCGGCCGCGACGTCGCTTGGCTGGCCGAAACGTCCCATCGGCGTCATCGCTTCTATCTGCTTGCGGAACTCGCCCTCGATGACCGCGGTCATCGGCGTGTCGATAAAACCCGGCGCGATGCAATTGACGAGAATCCCCATCGCGACCACTTCGCGCGCCACCGACTTGGTGAACGCGATGATCCCGCCCTTCGCCGCGCAGTAGTCCGACGCGAAGGCCAGCCCTGTCGTGCCGGCGACCGAGCCGAGATTGATGATGCGTCCCGACTGTTTCGGGATCATCACCTTGAGCGCCTCGCGGGTGCAGAAAAACGTCGCGTCGAGATGCGTCGCGAGCATCTTGTGCCAATCCTCGTCGGTTTTCTGGTGAGTCGGGACCACCTCGCCCGTGTCGCGAGAGCGTCCGATGCCGGCGTTGTTGATCAGGATGTCGATGGTGCCGAACGCGGCGATGAAGTCGGCGAACATCTTCCGCACCGCCGCGCTGCTCGACACGTCCGCAACGAACGGCCGCGCCGTGCCGCCCGCGCGCTCGATTTCCGTCACGACGTTTTGCGCCGATTCGGGCCTGATGTCGTTGACGCCGATTTTCGCGCCCTCGCGTGCGAACGTCAGTCCCATCTCGCGCCCGAGGCCCGAGCCGCCGCCGGTGATCAGCACAACCTTGTCCTTCAGTTTCATCGCGCCCTACTTCTTGCCTTCCTTGAGTTGTCGCTTCCAGTCGAGCCGCCGCGCCTCGGCGCCCGCCGCCTCCGCTTCCGGTACCATGCCCTTCTTTTGATAAAACATGCTGAGGTTGGTGTACGCCAGGATGTCTTCAGGTTCCTGCTGGATATATTTTTTCGTCAGCTCGATCGCTGCGTCGAGATCTCCCTTGGCTTGGTAGCACATCGTCATGCCGTGGATCGCGTCGGTGTATTTCGGATCGATTTCAAGCGCTTGTTTGTATAACTCGATCGCTTCGTCGAACTTGTCGTCGGCGTATGCGTCGATCGCTTCGTCGTAGAGTTCTTCTTTGTCGGACATATCGGGCCTCCCGTTAATGCGCGCGCCGCACGTCGCGGGACCGCAGATATCGCGCACGCCCACCCCTTTTATATACTAGAGTCTGTATTATGGAGAATTCACCCGCACCGACTGAAGCAGACGTTTACGAAGTGCTGCGCGAGTGCTACGACCCGGAGATTCCCGTCAATCTCGTGGACCTCGGACTCATCTACGGCGTCGCGATCGACAACCGCGTCGTCAATGTTACGATGACGCTCACCGCGCCCGGCTGCCAAATGGGCGTGATGATCGCGCAGGAGATCCAGGACAAGCTGCTCGGCATTCCCGGCTGCGACGACGCGTGCGTCGAGATCGTGTGGGATCCGCCATGGACGCCGCACATGATGAGCGACGCGGCGAAAAAGCAACTCGACCTCGACGACTAGCGTCCCGCCGCCGCTCAGTTCGGATCGATCAGCACGCCCGGGTTGAGAATCCCGCGCGGATCGAGCGCGTGTTTCGCCGCCCTGAGCGCCCGCGCGAATCCATCCGGACGCTGGCGGTCGTACCACGGCCGATGATAGCGGCCGACCGCGTGATGATGCGTGATCGTACCGCCGAGCGCGATCAGCTTGTCCGAGACCGCCGCCTTTATCTCGTCCCAATCCTCGATCTCGGAGCCGCGCATCCCCGGCGCCAGAACCGTGTAGTACGGCGCCGGCCCGTCGGGATAAACGTGCGTAAATCGGCACGTGACCGAGCCCTTGCCGCATACTCGGGCTATTGCGTCGCGCGCGCACTCCATCATCTGGCGATGAAATTCCGGGAATCGCTCCCACGTGATCGCGGTCTCGAACGTGTCGCTCACCATTCCCATCGCAGCTACCGTGTCCATCAGGTAGGGTGCGCTCAGAAACGCGTTGCGCCACGCTCCCGCCGATCCTTCGTGCGTCGCGTCGGCGTCGGTGCGGGTCTTCACGGCGTCCGCCGGAACTTTCCCGCCGTGATCCGCGCAGCACTCCAGCGCGCGCTTCATCCATGCTTCCAGCGGATGGTCTGCCGATTCGAATGCGAGCACCAGCACAGCCTCATCGCCGTTGCCTGCGCCTGAATTGAAGGCCTCGCCTTCGTCGAGCACGCGGCAATTCGCGGGATACAGTCCGGCCTGCGAAATCTGGCGCACCGCCTCGGCCGCCTTGATCATGCTTGGAAACGGAACCGACGCGCCTGCGCGAAACGTCGGCCGATCCTGAAGCCGCATCCAGGCCTCGGTGATGATGCCGAGAATTCCCTCGGAGCCGATGAACATCCGGTCCGGGCTGGGACCTGCGCCCGAGCCGGGTAAGCGGCGCGATTCGACGATCCCGGTTGGGGTCACGACGCGTAGCGATTCGACGAAGTCGTCGATATGCGTGTACAGCGTCGCGAAATGCCCGCCCGACCGCGTCGCGATCCATCCGCCGAGCGTCGAGAATTCGAACGACTGCGGAAAATGACGGATTGTGAGGCCGTGGGGCTTCAACTGCGCGTCGAGCGCGGGACCATACACCCCGGCCTGGATTCGCGCGGCGCGCGAGACCCGGTCAACTTCCACGACTTTGTCCAGATGCATCAGATCGATCGAGACTGCGCCGCGATAACGGTCGCCTTCGGGTGGTTCGACTCCGCCGACGACGCTCGATCCGCCGCCATATGGCACCGCGGCAATCTGCGCGCCGTCGCACCACTCGAGCACCGCAGTCAGTTCTTTCTCATCACGCGGAAACGCGACCACGTCGATCGGATTTGGATAGTCGCGCCTAAACGCCCGCCTGAGATCGCGCGATCCCTTGCCGTAGGTGTGGCCGGCGCGATCGTGGGTGCTGGTCGAGCAAATCGCTTCGAGGGCCGCCGGTGGTTTCACGCGCGACGTGCGCAGATTGAGCTCGCTCTCCTTTGGCGCCGGCGTGAGCGCGATTGGCCCGAGCCCAAATCGCTTGGCCATCCGCTCGGCCATATGCTTTTGCTGTTCGGGAGTCGGCCCCTGGTCCTCGTAGCCCCATCCCCAGAACTTTCGCCTGCGATTCTCGGCCATCGGATTGATCCTCGCGATACCCGAAGTTTGCTGACTGCCGCAATTTTGCGCTTGGCGTGGCTGCGAGGGCAAATGCTGCGCGAGGTGACGGTCAAGGGCGTCCACTTCATGCAGCAAGATTCGCCGCACGAGATCGGACTGGCGCTCACCGATTGGCGCAACTCGATCTGAAGAAATATCCTGAGCCGCGTTACGTACACCGCTTCAAGTCTGGATGGATCTGGTAAGCTTCCCCGCTTCGCCCGAAGATCAGATAGATACCCTTGAAGGGAACCGCTACTCCGCAAAGGTTTCTGGCTGCGATCTCGGCATTGACGACAAGGGGGGCGTAAGCTGGCGAGTTGTGAGTCCAAGCCTCGTCGTAGAATACCAGCAGACGCACATCTTCCCGGGTCGGCCAGTCATATGCTCGCATCTTCTTTTCGATTCTGGACATCAACTGGGCGACCGCATCTTCCTCGCTGCAGGAGCCCGAGAACCCTACGACCGAAACGGCTCGTCCAGAAACACAAGGGTCCTCCGAACGTCTGAAAGTGATCTTGCGCAAATAGTGAGCTAGCACCGGCCAAGCCGCAATGTCTGACGGCAACGCCACGCACTCATCCTGTCTCTCCCAAGTATAGCGTTGGCGTGGGGGCGGCTTGGTCCACTCTGCCGCGACGCCCCGACTCAGCCCGAACAATTCCGCGCAGAAAGGTTTTGTGTGCTTAGGCTTGAAATGGCTAGGGGGTTCTCGCAGGAACAACCGGCATATGGTCGCGTCCGGCATCTCCAGACCACGCACTGCATCACCGATAGCGTGTTTGAGTCTCTGCCGCTCCTTCGAGCTCCGCGTTTGCTCGGAATCGAGCCACTCAGTGATCTGCCATTTCACCGTCGCGCCGTTGGCACTTCGGCTTATAATGTCGTAAAGCTCATCGGCGGATTTGGACCATGAACTCACATCTTGGGCCATCGAGGGTGCGGCCTTCAAAAACTCTCCGAACACCATCTTCTCTCTTTCGCCGTGCCGGTCTCGGTGTGCCAGTTCGTGGCCATCGCGACTCCGAGATATCCCTCGCTCGACGATGCGACCCCGATCCATCACGACGAGAACCCCGCCCCGAGGTAGATGCCAATGCCGTATACTAGCCAGATTACGACAATGGCATAGATGGCATGCTCAAGCGGTCCCCGGTCAAGGCGCCGATGCAGCGGAACCTGTGCTTTACCGGAAGCCATAAGTTTGTCGAGGTTTTTTTTGATCGGGGCCGCAACTGCGATCTGGCGCTGGCTGTTGGCTCCTACATCCAAGCTTTCACCCGTCTGCGCATCAACCCAATGCTCGCCATTCCACTCAATAGTTCCGGCAACTATTCCGATGTCTCGGTGTCCTTCATCCTCGCTGATGAACCCTTTTTCGACAGCCATTTTGACGACCTTGCAGAAGCCGTCATCGATAGAAAAGAGTTCTCTCGCGGGCTCGGGCAAGCATTCAAAATCCTTCAAGAAAGCCACGTCGTGATGAGCGAATTCCACCCCTATCGCAAGCGCGGTTGCTAAAGCGCTGAGTACCACGCACACGCGAAAAAACCCGCGCCGCACATTAGGGACCATAAGTATCGCGACATTATCGGATCATTCGGCCGATAGTAAACCCAACCCGAGGCAACACCAGCGGCCACCCGGCCACCTCTCCGCCATTGCAGCCGAGTGCTGGGCCGACGGCGACTTTGGACGACCTACCTTGGGCTGAACTTGGGCTGAATTACGCGCCGCTCAGAGGGGCTGTCCAAATGCGATCCGCGATGACGCGTAGCGCTAGCGCCTCAACCGCCGCAAGCGCCTCTGCACGGGTCTTGCCGTATGCAAGCACGCCCGGCAGCTCGGGAACCTCGGCGATCCAGCGGCCGTCTGTTTCCTGCTCGAATCCCACTTTCAGCTTCATAACGGCCTTCGAGCTATAGCACTATCCGCCCGTCTACCTTAGCCGGGCGCGGCTTATGCCACAGCGCCCTGATTTCCCCCGTAACAAGTTCTAACAGGGACGAAGTCCCGCATCTTCTCTTTTCACTGCGTGCAGGGGTCACCCCTGGCCGTTGGCACGGCTGGCCAGTATTAAGCAACCGCGCGCCAGCGGCAGTGGCCGCGCGCGACAACGGAGCGCGGCCTTAATACTGGGTGCAGGGGTCACCCCCTGCAAACCCACCGCGGGTTTCACATTCAATTAAGTTCCTCTGCTGGTGTGGCGGCCTTGGGCGGCGGCTCAGGCCGGCACCTCCGGACGCGATGGCTTCGGCATGTGAATGTAAAGCTGGTCGGCCGCCGGACGTCCGTTGCTATGCATCGACGGCGGGCGCATCGCGTACTTCACTTCCCGCCCATGCTCCGCGAGCTGCCGGCCGGGATTGTACACGCTGTTGAACTTCCACAGCATCTTGATGAAGTTGGTTTGCCCTTTGAGCGCGAGCTTGCCCGCGATCGCCGCCACCGACTTCAGCGCCGCGAACCCCAGATGCTTGCGGTTGAGCACGTCCTGCGTCTTTACCAGTTCCTGGTAGAACTGAAGCAGCGGCAGCTTGGTCGGCAGCACCGCATGCTGGATATCGTACAGCCGGTAGTCCAGCGTCGTGAGTTTGCGCGATTCCGTGAGCCACAACTCCGTGCCGGGATACGGCGTCGCGACCGTCAGATGAACGATCTCCGGGATGCTGATCGCCCATTGGCGGACCACCTCGAAGCGCCGCTCGTCCCATGACGGGTCCGCGATCAGGTTGATCGCGACGGTAATTCCGATCTCGCGCGCGACTTCGAGCGCCTTGAAGTTGACGTCCATCGACGAGCGCTTGCGATGCAGCTTCAGTCCCTCCTCGTCGATCGCTTCCAGGCCGATGAACATGTATTCCATGCCGAGCTTGCGCCAGTAGCGGAACACTTCCGGGTTGCGGCACAGCACGTCGGCGCGGGTCTCGAGGTAGTACTGCTTTTTGATTTTGCGTTTTTCGATTTCGTTGCCGATCGCAAATCCGTGCTCGGGATGGACGAACGCGACGTCGTCCACGATGAAGACGTTGGGCTCCTTGATCGACAACATGTCTTCGGCGGCGGCTTCCGGCGTCAATTTGCGGTAACTGCGGCCATAGAACGTCCACGCGCTGCAGAACGAACAATCCCACGGGCAGCCGCGCGTGAACTCGATCGACGCGCACGGGTCGAGCACGCCGATAAAATACTTGTTGCGCCGGCGCCCCAGGTCGCGCGCCGGAGAAAATTTATCGAGATCGTCGAGCACGACCGGCGCCGGTCCCGCCCCTTGCGTCGTCATGACTCCGGGCACTTTCGCGATCGAGCCGGTGCCGATCGCATCGAGCAGCATCGGCGTCGCGATCTCGCCCTCGCCGCGGATGACCGCGTCGATCGCGCCATCCGCATGCTCCAGGATTTCGTCCGCGACGAACGAACCGCTGTGCCCGCCGGCGAAGACGAAACAATCCTTCATCAGCCGCTTCACGTCTTTGGCGAGATCGATCACCTCGGGCACGTTGGCGAGATAATTGAGCGAGAACCCCACCGCATTGGGGCGGAAGCTCTCGAGCTCGGCAAATAGATCGCGATGCTTGAAAATCTGCAGGTCGATAATCCTCACGTCGTGGCCGGCCGCGCGCGTTGCCGCCGCCACAAGCTCCATCCCCAGCGGTTCGAGCCGCAAATAAATCTCGCTGTACATAAGCGGACTCGGATGTACGAACAGGACCCGCATAGATTCCCTCCGGCGCCGCATCTTTCGGCCGTGCGACGCCTTCCAATTAATTCGCTAATCTTCGGTAAATCTCGCCTGACCAATCGGCCAGCGGGACTCTCAGCATCCTAATATGCCGGCCGAGTCAATGAAATCCTTGACAAGCGCGCGCGAGCGCCGGAGTTTTGGCCGTGCGAGCCCAGAGCGCGGAAATACCATCGGGAGAAATCATGCAGTACTCAAAATTGGGCAAGACCGGAATCACCGTCTCACGCATCTGCCTCGGATGCATGAGCTATGGCAACAAGAAATGGCGCGATTGGGTGTTGACGATGGACGAGGCGCGCGAACATTTCGCCGCCGCCGTCGAGTCGGGGATCAACTTCTTCGACACGGCTAACGTCTATTCAGTTGGTGCGAGCGAGGAGGTCACCGGGCGATGGCTCGGCGAGATGGCCAAGCGCGACGAGATCGTCGTCGCGACCAAAGTGCACGGCCAGATGGCTTCGGGTCTCAATCGCGCGGGCTTAAGCCGCAAGAATATTCTCGAAGCGTGCGACGCGTCGCTGCGCCGCCTCAAGATGGATTTCATCGACCTCTACCAAATCCACCGCTGGGACTATACGACGCCGATCGAGGAAACCCTTGAGGCGCTCGACTCTCTGGTGCGCGCGGGCAAAGTGCGCTACCTCGGCGCGAGCTCGATGGCCGCGTGGCAATTCGCCAAGGCGCTTGCTCTGCAGAAAGAAAACGGATGGCACCGGTTCGTCTCGATGCAAAACCATTACAACCTCGTCTATCGCGAGGAGGAGCGCGAGATGAATCCGGTCTGCATCGACAATGGCGTCGGGTTGATTCCATGGAGCCCGCTCGCGCGCGGATTTCTGGCGGGCAATCGCGACAAGGGCGGCTCCGGTCCAACCACGCGCGCCAAGATCGACGACTTCGCCAAGAATATGTACTTCCGCGAGTACGACTTCGAAGTGCTTGGCGTTGTCGAACAGATCGCCGCGCAGCGCAGCGTCACGCCGTCGCAGATTGCATGCGCGTGGATTTTGCAGGCGCCTGGCGTCACCGCGCCCATCATCGGCGCGACCAAGCTCTCTCATCTCAAGGAGGCGATCGCGGCCGTCGACGTGAAGCTCAGCGCTGACGAAGTTGCCGCGCTCGAGAAGCCGTATCGGCCGCATCCGATTCTCGGCCACGAACAGCCAAGGCCGGCGCGGATGATCCAGGCGCGCTGAGAGCGGCAGCGTTTCACGTGAAACGTGGCGGCAATCGCGGATAACGCACGCCGATCAACAACTTTTGCCGTAAATGTTTCACGTGAAACATTAAGAGTTCAGGAGAACGGACCGCGAACACGCCAAAACCAAAACCTTAAAGCGTTACTTGAGGCTGCGGAGGCGCCGGGGCGTCTGCGGGCACCGAAAATGGAGAAGTGAAATGGAAATTAACGGCGTCGCGCACGTGATGCTCACGGTCAGCAATTTCGAGGCGTGCTTTCCATTCTACGAAAAGCTGCTCATGTATCTCGGACTCAAGCCGGTGATTCGCAGCGAGCAGACGCTGTACTGCGTGGGCGGAAGGACTGCGATGGGAATAGTCAGATGCGACGATTCGCATCGCAAGGAGAAATTCGAGCAGCGCCGCGTCGGGTTGCATCACGTGTGTCTGCGCGCGCGCGAGCGCGGCGATGTTGACGAGATTTACGGCTTCCTCAAGACGATCGGCGCGAAGATCGTACATCCGCCGGAGGACGGCCCGTGGGCGCCGGGATACTATTCGGTGCTGTTCGAAGATCCCGATGGCATCCGCTTGGAGGTCAACTACGTCCCGGGCAAGGGTCTGTTGGCCTGAAGCGACTGCGCTGTGCGGAACGTGTAGTTGATTTCTACCGTCGGCGAAGCCGAAGTGTCTTGCCCCCCGTTCAACCCTTGAGCGTTGCCTGCAAGTTGGCGCCCTCACGGCGACGGAATCCGACCGCAACGCTTAACCGCTCGAGGTGCTGATCTATAATCTTGCCGCCGAGCCGCACGCGATGCTCGGCGAAGAACTTCTTGACTTCGTCTTCGCGATCGAGCAGCGCGACCACGGCTTCGCACATCCGCGGCAGCGCGTTGTCGGGATACTTCTGAATCATCTCGTCCCAATGCGCGCGCGCAAAGTCCCACGCCTGGTAGCGGCACACGGGGTTGAGCAGCAGCGCATGCATCAGGTACGGCGAATTCTGCGTTCGCACCTGCCCGTCCAGCGTCATCTCCATGGTTTTTTTCAGGAGGTCGCGATCGCGGAAATTTGCCAGCGCAAACAGGAAGCGTTGCTCTTCCTGCGGCGTGCGCGGCGCTTTGAACTTTCGCTTGAACTCCTCGTAGCGCGCGGCGTCACCGCAATGGGCGAGGATGCTCACCAGCGCAGGCATCAGGTCGCGATCCGCGGAATCGGGATTATCCTCGAAGCGCGCATACAGGTCGCGTGCGCGCTGGTGCACCTCGGGATCGTCGCCGAGCGTGCCGAGCGCGCCGATGAGTGTGCCGCGCAACTGGCGCACGAGCTCGCTCTCGCCGGACTTTGGCTCCCAGCCCAGCCGCGCAGCGGCGGGCCCGGCGATCTCGCGCACAGTGGCAGCCAGCGCGGGCCGGTCGGCGTCGGACGCGATCATGTCGAGGTATGCGAACGCACCAAGCAACGCGCGCCACACGTTGATGTCGGTCTCGCCCGTGAACAGCCGCGCCATCTTGAGGAACTCGCTGAGCGGGCCAAGTCCCGCGACGGTCGCCGCCCACGTATCGCTGACCAGCCCGAAGCGTTCGATCGGCTGGAGCGCGCCGAGATTCTTCGTGATCGCGGCGAGCAGCGCCGGCGCATAGTGCACGCGATAGAAGCCGTGGCCGCCCTCGTTCAACAGCGCCCATTCGAGCTTGCCCGGGATATCGAGAGTCGTCTCGCCAGTGGTGAGCAGCACCTTATGGGTCGAGCCGCCCGCATCGGTCTTAGCGCGAACCATCACGGGCACATGCCAAAGCTGGTGGTTGTCTTCGGCGAGATAGAAGAAGCGCCGCTGCGAGAGCTTGAGTCCACGGCCGTTTTCGTTGGCAGCCAGCGCCACCTCGATGATCGGAAAGCCGGGCTGGAAGATCCACGAGTCCATCATTTTGCGCACGGGCTCGCGCGACGCCGCCTCGAGCGCGTCCCACAGGTCGCCGGTCTCGGTGTTGTTGAATTGATGCTGCTTCAGGTAGAGGCGAATTCCGTCGCGAAAGACGTTGGCGCCCAGGAACTGCTCGAGCATCCGCAGCACGGCCGCGCCCTTCTCGTAGGTCAGGACGTCGAACATCGCGCGGCAGTCTTCGGGACTGCGCACCGTGTATTCAATCGGGCGCGTGCTGCGCAGCCCGTCGGTCGACATCGCCGCCGCGCGCGAGACGCTAAAGCTCTCCCATCGCTTCCACTCCGGCTTCCACGCGTCGACGGCCAGCATCTCCATGAAGGTGGCAAACGCTTCGTTGAGCCAGATCCCGTTCCACCATCGCATCGTGACGAGATCGCCGAACCACATGTGCGCGTTTTCGTGCGACACCACGTCGGCGACGCGCTCGAGCTCGGCGCGCGACGCGGATTTTTCGTCGGCCAGCAGCGCAGTCTCGCGAAACGTGATCGCGCCCAGATTTTCCATCGCACCCGAGGCAAAATCGGGAATTGCTATCAGGTCGAGCTTGTCGCCCGGATACTTGAGCCCGTAGTAGCCGGCGAAATATTTGAGCGAGAACGCGCCGATCTGCCGCGCCCAACTGGTCAGCGACTCTTTGCCGGGAACGTGAACGATCCTGAGCGGCGTGCCCGCATCGACCGGCGCGGTCGCATCGAACTCGCCGACGATGAACGCGACCAGGTAGGTGGACATCGGGATCGTCTCCTTGAAGACGACCTCCTTCTTTGCGCCGGCCAGCTTCCGCTCGCTCTCCAGCCCGCCGTTAGAGATTGCCGCCAGGTGCTCATCGACAACCAGCGTCACTTTGTAACTCGCCTTGAGCTCCGGCTCGTCCCAGCACGGGAAAGCGCGGCGCGCGTCGGTGGATTCGAACTGCGTCGTCGCGGCGAGGTGGGTCTTGCCCGACGCGTCCTGGTATTGGCTGCGATAAAAGCCGTGCAGCTTGTCATTCAGGATTCCACGAAACGCAATCTTAAGCGTCCATTCGCCCGGCGAAAGTTTCTCGGCGAATCGGAGATGCGCGCGTTCTTTGGCCGGTTCCATCTCAGCCTTCGCGGCCAGAGACTTTCCGCCGCGTTGCGTGGTCACCTTTTCGATTTCCAGCTCGAGCGCGTTCAGCACGACGTCGTCGGTCGCATCGTTGACGACGACGGCGATATTCACCTCGCCTTGAAACGCGAACGCCTTGAGATCGGGCGTGAGGCGAATTTCGTAGCGCTGGGGCGTGACGTTTTTCGGAAGGCGATAATCATCCGAAGAATCAGCCAGGGGAGCTCCATCCTGATCGCGCATCTGGTCTCTCTTCCTTTGTATGCAGTCGAGCGTGAAAAAGTGAAAAATGAAAAATTGCGCGGGACGCGTGCCCCGCAACTACTTAGCCTAGTTCAAACCGCGTCGAGGCGCGAGCAATTCATTCGCCGGCGAGCCGCAGCGGGCGCTCCATCCACACCACGTCCCAGTAGCGGTCGAGCTTGCGGCCGCATTCGCTGAAGACGCCGACGTCGGTGAAGCCAAACTTACGATGCAGCTTGATCGACGCGTCGTTGGGAATCGTGATCCCGGCTAACAGGCGATTGATGTCCTCGTTCTTCAGCGCGTCGAAAAGCGCGCGATACAGCATCGCGCCGATCCCCCGCCCCTTCGCATCGTGCGCGCAGTAGATCGATACCTCGGCGCTCGTGTCATACGCGGCCTTGTCGCGAAACGGTCCTGTGCAAGCATAGCCGACGACCCGGCCGGCGTCCTCCGCAACGAACAGGCGATGCCGCCGCGTGCCGGCGTGTTCATCGAACCAGCGCGCGCGATCCTTCACCCTGGATGGTTCCAGGTCGAACGTGATCGGCGTGTTGACGACGTAGTAATTGTAAATTTCAGTCAGGCGCGGCAGGTCGTCGCGCACCGCAGGCCGAATCTTTATCTCCGCCATGACCCCGGTCTCCTGCGCGGGAAGTTTTGGCACGAGTCACAGGGAACGCCAGATGCAAAATTGAATCAAGCGGCGGGATTGCTCTTTGCAAGATCGGCGAACGTGATCAGTTCGATTCCATTTCGAGCGATCGCATCGCGCACGCGCCGGCTGGTGAGAATCTCGACCTCGAGTTGCGCCTCGACCGCGGGCGGGACTCCGCCGATATCGGCGGCCGGATGGAAATACATTTCCGTGGCGCCGTCGCGGATACGATCGATCACGCCCACGACGTAATCCTCGCTCAGATGACCGCTCTGATGAAGTCCAAACAGCGCGTCGGTCGAGGTGAGGCCGCGCTCCGCCATCATTCGGCGGGCTCGGCGCGACAGGCTGCGAAAAATGATCGATTCGACCAGCTTGCGCGCCGCATTGTCCCGGCGCAGCCGCAGGGTCGTCATCACCCGCTCGCGCGGAAGCCTGATGCATGGCACTTTGTATTCGACGGCGAGGTCAACCAAAATATCGGCGAACAGCGGATGGACGTGGAAATTCAAGTGCCCGTCGATATGGTTGAGGTAGCCGACGAGCTCAAGATGCCGCTCGACTTGCGCGCGCAGTTCGCCGGTCATCGCAGCGCGCATCGATCGGTCGAAGAAATAGCGCATTCCCGCCGCCACCGGATTGTCGATGAACTCGCCCGACGCGCGCACCGCGCCGCCGAGCCCCGGCGCACCGAGGAGGCTGCGTCCCCGGCAGACCACCACATGCAACCCCACGTCGAGCGCTGGATTTTCGCGCGCTATTTCAGCCGCGGCCCGCGCGGCAGGCTCCGCAACCATCAGGCTCGCACTGCGCACGATCCCGCCGCGACTCGCCCTTACGATGCCGGCGTTGACCTCGGGCGACAAGCCGAAGTCGTCGGCGTTAACGATCAGGCGCTTCAAACTGCGCCACCGCGAATCGTCACGCGAATCGCCACGGATAACGGATAACGACCCTGCTGGACCAGCGAAAAAGTGAAAACCACCGGCCCAATTCTGCTAGCATCAGATGGTTCGCTCAAGCGCGCGCTCGGAAAAAAAAGTCCAAAATGAGACCACGCGATTGATTCTTATCTTTTACGCCTTCGCGCGCGAGATCGCGCCTTTCAAGCGCCGGCTCCGCAATCGCGCTCCGCTCGCTCTGGACGGCTTGCATGGCTTTCGCGCGGAGATCGCCGGCAAGAAATTCACAGTCGTTGGCCACGGCATCGGGCGCAGCCGCGCAAGAGATACCGCGCGCCGCGCGTTCGATCTGATACCCAACGCCGAGTTGGTAATCGGGACCGGTGTCGCCGGCGCGCTCTCGAGCGGACTGAAGCCGGGCGATCTCGTCCTCTCCGACCGCACTCTGACGATTCATACCGACGGCCAGGTTGCCGAACAAGTGACGGCCGTGGGCGACGCGCACATCCGCGCGGCCGGCCGCTCGCTTGCGATCGCGGGTCTCGCCTACTCGACCGGCGCGATTTTGACATCGCATCGCGTGCTCGCCACCGGCGCCGAGAAACGACGCGCCAAGGAAAGCACCGGCGCGATCGCGGTGGACATGGAAACCGCCGCGATTGCCGCAGAAGCCGCCGCGCGCGGAATCCCGTTCGTCGCGATCCGGGCAGTGCTCGACGAAGTTGACGACGAAATAGCGGGCGCGGCGATGGCCGACCAGGACGGCAATGTCCGGCCGCTGGCCGCGGCGTCCTACCTGCTGCGCAATCCGACAGCGATGCTTAAGCTGCCGCGGATGATTCGAAACCTCTCGCGCGCAAGCGCCGCAATCGCCGACGCACTGACGGCTATCGCGCACGACGGCGAGATTGCGGCGGCTACCAGGCGTGCTCGCGAGCCGGTGGAACGAAAGTACCCGCGCTGAGCCCGCCGTCAATTGGCACCGCGACGCCCGTGATGAACCCCGCCTCATCCGACGCCAGGAACGCCGCCAGCGCGCCGACCTCTTCGGGCTTGCCGTTGCGCCCGAGCGGATTCATGTTTGCGGTGCGTTCCCAAGCCAAGTGCGACGCGCCGGCGGGAACGGTGTAGCAATTCTCGGCGATCGGCGTCTCGATCACGCCCGGGCAGATCGACACGCATCGAATCTTGTCACGCGCGAAGTCGAGCGCGATTCCTTTCGACATGATCACGACACCGCCCTTCGCCGCCTGGTAGGCGCCAAGATTCGGCACGCCCTTGATTCCCGCGCCGCTGGCGGTGTTGATGATCACGCCGCCGCCCTGCTTGATCATTTGCGGGATCGCATACTTGCAGCCGAAGAATACGCCCTTCAGACACACGTCCACGACCCAGTCCCATTCTTCCTCGCTCGTGTCCACCACGTTTTTGGGCACGAAGACGCCGGCGTTGTTGAACAGAATGTCGAGCCGGCCGAAGGCGCTTACCGTTTCATTGACCATCCGCTCTACTTCGGCGCCGACGCGCACGTCCACCGACACTGACTTCGCGACGCCGCCGGCCTTCTCGATCTCAGCCTCGGTATTGCCAACCGACTCCGCGCGTACGTCGGCGACCATCACCTTCGCCCCTTCTTGCGCAAATCGAATCGCGCTGGCGCGGCCGATTCCCGAACCCGCGCCCGTGATCAACGCGACTTTGTCCTTGAGCAGCATGCCAAGTCACCTCTTTCTGTTTACTTCGTCGTAGCTCGATGACCGACGCTTGCCACAGTTGGCGAAAATTTGGAAGCGCCTCCCGATCAAGCGCCTCGCCAACGACTGTCTGTGCTGGCTATGCGGTGGCGGGCGCGGTCTTCGTGTGTGCGCGCGCGCCCGCCGGCTTCCAGACAGGGAGATCACGCTCGTAGGGAAAGTCTGCAAGGTGGCGCTCGATTGCGCTGTCGTCGCCGCAGGATTCGCGGCGGGTCAGGATATGAATCGCCAGGGCCGTGAAGGGCAGGTAGATGAACACGGCGGACCATCCAATATTCGGCGCGTTGATTCGGAACAGCATCGTGATTCCGAAGATCACGATCGCCGCATAGAGCGCCGGACCAAGCAGCGCGCGCGACCGCAGCGCGGGAAGCGAACCCGCCGGCTGCGCCGAGCCGCGATTAAACGCCGCGTCGAGCCACTGGAAAATCGCAATCGTGATCGCGGCGACGAAATACCAGCCCAGGTAGTTGCTGATCGGCACGCCGAAGTGCGGCCCCGGCCGATCGTACCAGAAAATTTTGCCGAGGAACCATCGTTCGCCGAGCACGCTCAGCGGATCGGCGACCATGTCCACCATCACCATGAACAGCGCAGCCATCAGCCATACTCGCGGCGCGCGGCGAATTTGCCACGTGTCGAGAATCCGAAAATCAGCACCACGCCGATACAACGGCGAACTGAGCAACAGCGCGACCGTATAGCTGGCGAAAGCCAGGAACGTGAACGACAACGAATCCATGAAGGGAACGCCGAACACCCAAATCTCGCGCCCGCGGGTCGCGTCAATATAGTGATACAGCCCGAAGGGGAATCCGTTGTGGACTGAAGACCACTCGCACCCGAGCGACACGGCGTAGGTCAGGACCGTAAACAAGATGGTCGTGCGCAGACCGAAGTTCACGATCGCGATAAGCAGAAAACTCGCCAGAAAGATGAACACGTACGGGCGCAGCGCGATCGTGGAGAGTAGCAAATGCATGGCGTGGCTTACGCGGCGCTCTTCGCCGTCCCTTTGGATCTGAAGAATTCGATCGCGGCCGCCAGCGCCGCATCGATCGGCCCTGGCGAATAGCCCAACTCTGCGCGCGCCTTCGACGAGTCGAAGAACATCCGCTTGCGCGCCATCCGGACCTCGGTCAGGCTGGCCCGCGGCGCCCGGCGTGTGACGGTGCGCGCAAACGCTTCGGCGCCGAGCGCGTAGCCCAGCGCGAGCGCGTACGGAATCCTCATCTTTGGCGCGGGCAGCCCGGAAATCATGGCGAGCCGCCCGAGAAGTTCCTTGAGCGTGAGATTTTCGCCGCCGAGAATATACTTCTCGCCGATTCGGCCGCGCTCCGCCGCCAGCAGATGGCCGCGTGCGACATTTTCGACATCGACGATGTTGAGTCCCGTCTCCACGTACGCGGGCATCCGCCGATTCAGGAAGTCCACGATGATTCGGCCGGTCGGAGTCGGCTTTAAGTCGAATGCGCCGATCGGCGTCGATGGATTCACGATCACAACCGGCACGCCCGCGCGAGCGGCTTCCAGCGCTGCCTGCTCCGCCATGTACTTCGATCTCTTGTAATGACCCGTCATCTCGGCGAGCGACGACGGCGTGTCTTCGCGTCCCACCCCGCCGTGCGGAATTCCGAGCGCCCCCACCGTGCTGGTGTGAACGACTCGCGAGACACCCGCGTTGGCTGCGGCCCGGAGAATATGCTGCGTGCCCCCGACGTTGGCCGCATACATCGGCGCCGGATCGGTCAGCCACAGCCGGTAATCGGCGGCGACGTGATAAACCTCGTTGCATCCATTGACCGCGCGCGCGACGGAATCGAAGTACCGCAGATCGCCGCGCACGATCTCGACCGGCAGGCCAACCAGCGCACTTAAATCCGCGTTCTCGCGCGCCAGCACTCGCACGCGATCGCCGCGGGCTATGAGCGCGCGCACGACGTGGCATCCGACGAATCCGTTGCCGCCCGTTACCAGCGTTAACCTCGTAGTCATCGGATTCGATCAATAGCTATTCGGCGGCCCGCGCCAAAACGGCGGCGGCTGCGGCCCGGCCCGAAATCACCGCGCTCTCAATGGTTGCCGGCAGACCTGTTTGTATCCAGTCACCGGCCAGGAAGAAGTTGGCGAACGGCGTCTTCGCAGCCGGACGCAGTTCATGCGATCGAAGGTCCGGGGCCATCGTGGCGTTTTTCTCCTTAAGCACCAGCGACTTCACGACTCTGGCTCCGCGCGACGCGGGAATCATCGCGTGGAGATCGTTAATCACGATATCCAGGATTTCCTGGTTGCTGCGATCGACCAGCTTTCGCGCGCCGCTGATCACGAAGCTCAGGTAACCCGGATGCGCCTCGCCGCGCTGCGCGAATATTTGACGTTTATTGAATAGCCATTGAGTAGTAGTGCCGATAAAACCGATGAACGGTGAATTAGTCACTTCGCGATCGAGCCACACGTGGACGCAGATGATTGGCGAGACTCGAAAGACCCGTGAAGCGCGAGAAAAATGGATCGGCAACCGCGTTTTCAGGCAAGAACCGCAGCAACTGGGGCGCCGGAACCGCGCTGATGAAGTCCGACGCCTCGATTCGCCGCCCGTCGCGCAGCCGCACGCTTGCGACACGGCCTCGAGCGCCGGGTTCCAGCATCTCCACGATCGAATGCGAAACAACCCGCCCGCCGGCGCGCTCGATCACCCGCTGCGCGCCGGTGCAGTACAGGTCGCTCAGCCCGACGCGCGAATAAACGAACGCCGAGTCGCGGCGGCGCGAAAAGAACCCACGCTTCATGACCTCGGCCAACAACTGGGCCGACGACGATTGCGGCTCGTCGTTCAGCGTCGCGATCGACAGCGGGTACCAGAAGCACCGCCGCGCTCGTTCCGATTGCCCGATGCGATCCATCAACTGCGCGACGGTAAGACGGCGCAATTCGCCGCCGCCGAACCGTCTCATCGCGAGCATCCGCAGCCCGCCGCGCATAACAGCGATCCGCTCCGCGATGCTCAGATGCCGGTAGCCGAGCAACGCGGCCGTCATGTGCAGAGGTCCGGGCAGCCGCGCGGTTTTCAGGATCGCACTTTGTCCCGGACCCGCGAGCATTTCGATTTCCAAATCTTCGTGAAATACCAACTGGTCGTAAGCACCGATCCGCTTGAGGAAGTCGAGCGTCTGGCCGTAACAGCCCATCAGGACGTGCTGCCCGTTGTCGACGAAATCGCCGGTGTCCGGATCGGTGAACGAATACGCCCGCCCGCCGGGCGCGGGTTTTCCTTCGAGCACGGTGACCCGCACGCCCTGCTGCGCGAGCGCGACCGCGGCGCTGAGACCCGCGAACCCGGCGCCGATGACGACTGCGTCTTGCGTCGCCGATGCCATCTAATCCGCCACGCGCATCTGACTCATCCGCGCAGCGCGCTGAAGCGGCCCGCCGCCCACGCGCGGCCGACCAGGCAGAGCTTGTGCGGCGCAGAGAGGCTGTGGCGGCGGTCGAGCACGCGATAGTTCGACTTGATGATCCGATCGAGCAACGCGGCATAGATAAGTCGCATCGCCTCGGCCGTCAGCAGCGTGGCGCGATCTTCGGGCGCAAGCGCGCTGTGCGCCTTCGCGTAAAATTCCTGCGCGCGTTTTGCCTCGAAGTCCATCAGGCTGACGAAGTTCGGCGAGTACACGCCGCCGAGAATTTCATCCTCGCTCACGTTGAATCGCGCGAGGTCTTCCAGCGGAAGATAAATGCGGCCGCGCGCGGCGTCTTCGCCCACGTCGCGGATAATATTGGTCAACTGAAGCGCCAGTCCGAGGTTCTCCGCGTACAACTTGGCCGACGGATTGCGGTAGCCGAAAATCTCGATGCAGATGAGGCCCAGCGCCGACGCGACGCGATAGCAGTACAGCCGCAGCTCTTCAAACGTTTGATAGCGCTTGCAAGAGAGATCCATCTCCACGCCGGCAATGATCTCCTCGAACAGATCTCGCGGAATTGCAAATCGCCGGGCACTGTCGGCGAGCGCGCGAGAGAGCGCGCGCGTCGGCACGCCCGCATACACACGGTCAAGTTCCTCGCGCCACCGGCGAAGCCCCAGCGCCGGCTCGCGAATCGATTCGTCGTCGGCGATATCGTCGATGAAGCGGCAGAATGCATAGACGGCATGGAGCGCGCGGCGGCGCTGCGGCGGCAGCAAAATGAACGCGTAGTAAAAACTCGACCGCGAGCGCCGCGTGATTTGCGCACAGCGCTCGTAGTCGGCGTCGAGCGACGCGCCGCCGCGGCCGGCGGCCTGTGCGAAGCCGGCGGCGCTGCTGTCAGACTTCAAGCCGTCCACGCAGCGCGCTCCATCCGAGTTTCAGGTAGTCGAGTTTCGCAAGTTCCGGACGCATCCGGAACACGTCGTAGTTGACGCGATCGATCGCGCGCAGGATCGCCAGCCCGCCGCCGGCGAACATCACTATGTCGCGCCGCAGGCGCTTGTCCACGCACTTGTGCAATTCTCCCCCCTCGGCAAGCATCGCGCGCGCGACGCCGGCTTCATGGCGCATCAAATCCACGAACTCGCGCGACGACCTATGCGTGGCCAGGTCCGCGGGCGTGACTCCGAATCGTTCCATGTCGCGGCGCGGAAGATAGATTCGTCCCTTGTCAAGATCGACTGCAACGTCCTGCCAGAAGTTGGCGAGCTGCAATCCGCTGCAGACCAGATCCGACAGATGCTGCCGTTGGGCGTCGCGGTAGCCAAACAGGTAAAGCACCAGCCGTCCAACCGGATTCGCCGAGTAGCGCGAATAGCCGAGCAGATCGTCGAGCGTGTCGAAGCCCTTGAAGTCCACGTCGGATCGAAACGCAGTCAAAAGATCTTTGAAGGGCTCGCGCGGAATTTCGAAGCGGCGCACCGTGTCGGCGAGCGCAATAAACACCGGATGGCGCGGCGTGCCGGCGTACGCCAGGTCGAGTTCGCGCTCCCATTCGTCGAGCATCGCGAGGTCATGATGCTCGTCGGCAAAGTCGTCCGCCATCCGCGCGTACGCGTAAATTGCATACATATGCGGGCGCATCTCGCGCGGCATCAGCCACGACGCGACCGTGAAATTCTCGTAGTGCGATTTTGCCAGCCGCGTGCAGAACTCGTACGCGCTCGCTATGTCGAACGTTCCCGGCGGCGGCGACGCGTCCGGCGCCGCACTCACAGCGTGCGAGGTTCCCTGGCTTTGCACGTTGGCCCGCGCGTTTGCCATCGCCTCAGGCTGCGACCGGTCGCGCTCCGATGAGTTCGCGCGCCGCGGCTCGCGCCCATGCATCGGTCTCCAGCAGATCTTCGATCGTTCGCGCCGCCGAGTTGTGATGGCGTTGCATCACGGTTTCGATATGGCGCGGGATGTCCATGAAGCGCACGCGCCCGGCCAGGAAGCCCGCCACCAGTTCCTCGTTGGCCGCGTTGAGGCACGCGGGCATCGTGTGTCCCGCCGCGAGCGCCTCGTACGCCAGCCGCAGGCACGGGAAGCGTCTCAGGTCGGGTTCTTCAAACGTCAAGCGCGAATTTTCCGCCAGTGACAGCGGCTTCAGATGCGTCATCGGCAGCCGCTCGGGATACGCAAGCGCGTACGCCACCGGAATCGCCATGTCGGGAATCGCCATCTCCGCGATCACCGAGCCATCGATCATTTCGACCATCGAATGGATCACGCTCTGCGGATGAATCACCACCGAGACCTCGGCGGCCTTGAGGTCGAACAGCCACCGCGCCTCGATCACCTCGAGCCCCTTGTTCATCAGCGTCGCCGAATCGATCGTAATCTTGCTGCCCATGCGCCAGGTCGGATGCTTCAGCGCCTGTTCGACTGTGATCGATTCGAAACCATCGGCCGGCAGCTCGCGAAACGGTCCCCCCGACGCGGTCAAAATGATCCGCTTCAACGACTCGCGCCCGCGTCCTTCCAGGCATTGAAAAACCGCGTTGTGCTCGCTGTCCACCGGCAGCAGCCGCACGCGATTGTCGCCGCACCGCCGCCGTGATCAACTCGCCCGCAATGACCAGCACTTCCTTGTTGGCAAACGCGATGTCCTTGCCGGCCTTGATGGCGGCCAGCGTCGGCTGCAATCCCATCGCACCGACCAGCGCCGACATCACCAGCTTCGCCGCGGGATGGGTTGCGACGGCGATCGCTCCTTCGAGTCCATGAACGATCGTCACGCGCTGCGCACCGACACGCCTGGCCAGTTCGCGCGCAAGTTCGGGCGTCGCCACCGACACGAGTTCGGGATGAAAGCGCTTCACCTGCTCCGTCAGCAGATCCAGGTTGCGTCCCGCGGCCATCGCGACGACGCGAAATCGGTCGCTGAATCGCGCGGCCACGTCCAGCGTGGTGACGCCGACCGATCCGGTCGAGCCAAGAATTGAAATCGCTTTCATCGCGATGCGCTCAATGCGACGCCGTCTCCGCCAGCCGCTGGCGGAACCGCCCAAGCGCCATCAGCGGAAAGTAATGCGGGTACAAGTGGTAGCGAAGATAAAAATGATTCGGAAATCCGTTGCCGGTCGATTCCCTCTCGTCCCACGCGCCCTCATCGTTCTGCCGCTCTGAGAGCCACTGCGCGCCGCGCATCGCATGTTCGCTGATTCCCGCCTCGCCCGCGATCAATCCGATCAGCGCCCACGCCGTCTGCGACGCTGTGCTGTTCCCGCGCCCGTGCCACGCGGGATCCTTGTCCGACAGCGGGCTCTCGCCCCAGCCGCCGTCGGGATTCTGCTTCGACTTGAGCCACTGACCGCCCGCTTGATCCACGGCTCGTTGATATCGACGCCGATCGCGCGCAAGCCCGACAGCGCCGAGAAAGTGCCGTAGATATAGTTGATGCCCCAGCGTCCCCACCATCCGCCCGCCGGCGACTGATTGCGCTTGAGCCATTCGATCGCGCGTTTCGCCACCGGATGCTCGGCGCGGTAGCCGACCGACGCCATCATCTCGAGCACCCTCCCGGTGAGATCGGGACACGACGGATCCGTCACCGCTTCCACGTCCGCGAGCGGCAGATGATTGAGCCAGGTTGAATCGTTGTCGGCGTCGAACGCCGCAAAACCGCCGTCCTTCGATTGCATTCCCATTACCCAGTTCGCACCAGCGCGGATCGCGCGCTCCCTGGCCGCGCCATCATCGGCTGCCGATCCGCCATCACCGACAGAATCACCGCCGAATCGTCCACGTCGGGATACCAATCGTTGTAAAACTCGAACGCCCATCCGCCCGGTTCGAGTTCGGGCCGCTTTACTGACCAATCGCCCTTCTTGAAAATCTGATGATCGATAAACCATTGCGACGTCCGCTTCAGCGCCGGATGGTCGCCCGGCAATCCCGAGTCCAGCAGCGCCCGGCCCGCCAGCGCCGTGTTCCAGTTGACCGACACGCACGGCATGCACAGGTCGTAGTCGTCGAAGCGCCAAATCAATTCGTGCGACGCCTCGATCGCTTTCTTCAGCACCGGATGATCGTTGCGGTAGCCGTTGGCTTTCAGAGCCATCGCGCTCAGCAGGTAGCATGGCTCGATTCCGCCCCACGAGCCGTTGGCCTCCTGATGCTCGATGAGCCAGTTTTCGGTGTGGCGCAGCGCGCGGGCGCGAAGCGATTTGAGTTTGTGCCGATCGTAGAAGCGCAGCGCCTTGTCGGCGAGGTTCAGCGCGTTGCGCAGCGACAGTATTTTTTTGCCGCGCGGCTGTTTGAACTTGGTGAAATGCGGCGGCTGGATGAACAGCTCCAGCACTCCGCGCTGGTAGTCGATCTTTTTCTCGGGACGCGCCGCCTGCAGCATCATCAGCCCCATCATCGTTCCGCGCGCCCATGAACCGAGCTCGTAAATGTTGAACGGGAACCAGTTCGGGAAAAGCGCGAGTTCGACCGGCAGCGCAGCCGTCGCTTCCCATGTTATCTGCCCCATCGCCGCCAGGTAAAAACGCGCCAGCGTCCCGCAGTTCACGATGCCGCCCTTGGACAGGATCCAGCGCCGCGCCGCCGCCATCGGCTCGTCACCCGCGCGCATGCCGGTGAGTTTCAGCGCAAAATAACTTTCGATCGTCGTCGAGAGATACCCTTCGCCGCCCTGGTAAAGCGCCCAGCTCCCGTCCGGACTCTGAATATCCAGCAGATACTTCTTCAGCCGCGCTTCGGCCTCGAGATCGACCGTGTCCATGAAATGGTTGAAGATGATGAACTCGGCGTTCATCTCCGCATTCGCCTCCAGCGGCGCGTGCCAGTAGCCCTCGGGCTTCTGCAGCGCGATAAGCGCACGCTGCGCGCGATCTACCGTGTAATCAACCTTCGCTACGAACTCGTCATGCGGCGACATGGCAATCGCCGTGTTTCCAATTTCAATAGCCTGACTCATATTTCACCCTTGCCTGAACTCAGCCCGCATCCCGCGGGAACCCGCCGCACCCTCACCACCGCAATCCACTATGGAATCACCGCGCATTTCAGAACCGCGCCGCGCTCGAGCATCGCAAACACTTCTTCCAGATCGCCAAGCCGCATTCGCGCGTTGACGATCGCGCCCGCATTCAGCGCACGCCCCTCCAGCAATTCGTAAGCGCGCCGCACGTCGCGCGGCCGGAAATGAAACGGCGCCATCAACGTCAGATTGTCGTAATGCATCAGCCGCGTATCGACGCTGAGCGTCGTGCCCACCGGACATCCGCCGAAAAAAACCACCCGCCCGCCACGCCGCACCCGCGCCACCGCATCCTGCCATCCCTCGACCTGCCCCGTGCACTCGATCACCAGGTCGGGACCGAAGCCGCCGTTAAGCCGTGCGATTTCCGCGGTCGCATCGACGCTGCGCGCGTCGATCACCCGGTCCGCGCCCATCTCCTCCGCCCACTTCAGGCGGTTGGCGCCGCGCCCCACGACCACCACCTCGCGCACGCCCGCGGCCTTCAGCACGAGCATATGCAGCAGACTGAACGCGCCGCCGCCGATGATCGCCACCGTCTCGGTCTTTTCGGGACGCGCCATTTCCTGGGCATGAACCACGCACGAAAGCGGTTCGAGCAGCGCGGCTTCTTCGAACGGCAGGTCCGCGGGTTTGATAAACGTGCTGCGCGCGACGACGTGCGCCGGCAGCAGCAGCATGTCCGCGTACGCGCCGAGCACCATCCGCCCGACCGCATCGTCGCAAAGATTCTCCTGCCCATGCTGGCAGTAGAAACAGATTCCACACGGCGCGGTCGGCGCGGCCATTATTTCGTCGCCGGCCTTGAACGCCGTCACGCCCTCGCCGGCCTCCACCACCACGCCGGAAAACTCGTGCCCGAAGGCAATCGGAAGTTTCCACAGCGGATGTCCGCGGCGAAATGTTTTCAGATCGGTGCCGCAACTCAACGCGCAGCGGATTTGAATCAGTAATTCTCCCGGCCCCGGATGCGGCGCGACGTAGTCGCGCAATTCGAGCCGCCCGGGCTCAACCAGCACGGCCTGGCGCGAATGCGTCCCCGCAATTTCCACCGACGCTTCGGCTGCGCTCACAGCTTGCGCTCCACGACGAAGGTTGCAATGTGACGCAGCGCGTCGGCGCGATCGCCGAAGCCGGCAATTGCGCGATGCGCTCGCGTTTCGAGCTCGCGCGCCAAATCGAGCGAGCGCTCGATTCCCAATATCGCGGGATAGGTCGCCTTGCCGCGCTCGACGTCCTTTTGCGTGCGTTTGCCCATCTGCTCGGGCGTGCCTTGAACATCCAACAGGTCGTCGACGACCTGGAACGCCAGCCCGAGCGCGCGCGCGTACGCGTCGAGCGATTCGATTTGCGCCTCACTCGCGCCGCCCAGGCGCGCACCGCCGCGAACCGACGCCAGGAACAACGCCCCGGTTTTCTTGCTGTGCAGTTCTTCGAGCTCCTCGACCGTCTTCGACTTGCCCTCGCCGAGCAGATCGATCACCTGCCCCGCGACCATCCCGGCTGATCCCGCCGCGCCGGCAAGCTCCGCGATCGTTTCCAGCACAAGTGCCGGCGACGCGCTGCTCGTCCGCCGAGCGCGCGAGCACCTTGAATGCGTCCGTCAGCAGCGCGTCGCCGGCCAACGTCGCGATCGCTTCGCCATAGACCTTGTGATTGGTCGGGCGCCCGCGGCGCATATCGTCATCGTCCATGCACGGCAGATCGTCGTGAATCAGCGAGTAGGTGTGAATCATCTCGACCGCGCACGCCAGTCCCATCGCCGCCTCGAGCTTCCCACCGACCGCCTCGCACGACGCCAGCACGAGCACCGGCCGCAGCCGCTTGCCGCCCGCCAACAGCGAGTAGCGCATCGCCTCATGCAAGCGCGCCGCCGCGCCCGCGGGTTCCTCGACGCTTTGCGCGAGCCTTCGCTCGATGATCTGCGCGCGCTCCTTCAAATAGCTGTGCAAGTTGAACACGTCTCGTTTCTCTCATCCGGGTGCCAGCGGCGCTCGACGCCGGCTCGACAACGACACTGAAAAACTGACCGGGATTTTTCCGCACGCGATCGTTCCCCTCCCGCTTGCCACGGGTGATTGGTCAGTTGCGCGCGAGCGCTCTTCACTTCGACAGCGCGAGCAATTCCTCACGCCGCGTAATGCCGCACCATCCGCCACGAGTCTTTGAGATTCTTGCCGAAATCAAGCGCCACTGTGCCTTCGAATCCCGAATGCAGCTTGCAGTCGCGGCAGCGGAAATCCTGCTTGGTCCGGTAGTATTCCCAGTCCGTCGCCGCATGCATTTCGTTGAACGTCTTGTAGTGCCCGTTGGTTATCAGGTAGCAGGGCCCCTTCCACCCTCGCGGATTGCGCGTCACCGTCGTCCACGGACTGCACTCCAGGTCGCGTTTGCCGACCAGGTAGTCGAGGTATATCGGCGTATTGATGATCTTGTAGTCGTCCGCCATGTCGCGGACTTTGAGGAACTTGGCCGGCATCTCCTCTTTCTTCAGATACTCGCCGCTGTTGCTCAGCACCTGGTAGTGATAGCCGGGGCTCAGCAGCATCCCATCGACGCCCAGGCTCGTCAGGTACTTGATCATCTCTTCGAGTTCTTCGCCGCTGGTCTCGCGGAACACCGTGGTGTTGGTCTGCACCCGGTAGCCCTTCTCCTTCAGCATCTTGATCATCTTCACGACGATGTCGAAATGCCCCTGCCGGTCGGTCACGCGATCGTTGGTCTCGCGCATCCCGTCCAGATGCAGGTTGAAGCTCAGGTACGGACTCGGCGCCACCTGCTTGACGAATCGCTCCAGCAGGATCGCGTTGGTGCAGATCATCACGTGACGCTTCTGATCCTCGATCAGCCCCCGCGTCAGCGCCACGATATGCTTGTACATCAGCGGCTCGCCGCCGCAGATCGACACGATCGGCGCGCCCGCTTCCTCGGCCGAATGCAGCGCCTCGTCCAGCGGCATCATGTCGCGAATCGTGTCCTTGTACTCGACGATTCGCCCGCATCCGATGCACGCAAGGTTGCACGCATGCAGCGGCTCGAGCATCAGCACCACTGGAAAATACTTCTCGCCGGCACGCTTCTTGGCCCGCATGTAGCGGCCCAGATCGATCATTTGTCTTAGCGGAATGCGCATATACTCGTGCGTTCTCCCGGATGTTGAAGAAAGTTCAGGCGGCCGGCTTGCCGCCCTCCGATGAAGATGAAGCCGGCGAGCCCCCGAACAGCCACTCGCCCACCATCGCTACCGCCCCTTCCGGATCGACGGCGTTTGCGCCCATGAACAAGTACTCGATCAGCAATCCGTTCAGCGCCGACAGTAGAAACGCCGCCACCGATTCGGGTGCCGACCGCCGCGTGCAGATGCCCTTTTGCTGCGCGCGCGCGATCAGTTCGACCAGCATCGCGCGATATCCGCTATACAGCTTGAGCACCTGGTCGTTGAGACTCTCGGACAGCCGCTGGTCGTGGAGCATTTGCGCCAGGAAAAAACGCACCGAGCTCGCGTTGTCGCGCACGAACGACAGGTACGCCTCTACCAGCTTCTCAATCTGCGCGCGCTCGTCCATCGCCGCCGCTTCTTCCGCAAAATCGATGAAGTAAGGCTCCAGCAGACGGTTCAGCACCGCCACGAACAGCTCTTCCTTGGTCTTGAAATGCCAGAAAATCAGCGCCTTGCTGACCCGCGCCTCGCGCGCCACTTCCGACATCGACGTCTCATGGAATCCGCGATTGGCAAATAGCTGCATCGCCGCCTTCAGAATCTCGTCTCGCGAATCCTGATGTGTGCGGCTCGGACGCGCCTAGTTGCTTGGGTTGCGATGCGCCCATAATGCGGCTCTGATGCCCTGCTCTGCTCCTGTCGTCGTGCATGCCACCAAAAGAATGGCGCCGTCGAAATCGCGGACTATTTTTCGTTTCCTCGAGCCGCCCGTCATCTTCCCGTAATGCGGCTAACCTTTCGGTCAATGGCAACTTTACCGCCGCACTGTCGAAAGTCAAGAGAGACAGTCCGAGCGGTCAGGCGCTCAGTCCGGGCCAAGAAAAATGTTTCCGTTGAAACATTTCGCTCTAACTATCTGATTTTACAGCGAAAAAGGAAGATTTATCTCGATACCGTTATTGATAGACGATTGCCGCGCTGCATCGATTAGTGACAGCGCCATGCGTGCCTCGGCCAGGTTGCGCCTTGCAACGGGCGAATCGGCTCCTTCGGTCACGGCTCGCTCGAACTCTTCCGCGACGCCCCCGAACCACGCCGAATGGTACGAATCGTCAGGATTGTCAGTGACCGAGAGGTCTTCAGCCTTGCCCGACCGATCAGTCAGCGTCACCCGATCCCCCTCGATCTCAATACTCGCGCTCTCTCCGTAGATGATCGCTGAAGTCCTGCGCACTGGCGCGCGCCACGACAGATGCGCACGCGCCAAACACCCCGCCCCAAAAAAAACAACTCGCACGTCAGCGAGGTCGTCAACGTCCACGCCCGCCGGCGACTCGAGCCGCGCCGAAATCGACCGCGGTGACTCGCCGCCGAGCAGCCAATACATCAGGTAAAAGACGTGCCATCCGTGATCGATCAGAATCCCTCCGCCCGACGCCGCCGACGCGCGCCACTTGCCGCCGCTTCGGCCCGCGCCCGCAGGCTCTGTGCGCAGCCGGTCGATCGACATGAAGCGAATCTCACCAAGCCGCCCGGCTTCGATGGCCTTGCGTGCGGCCGCGTACGCGGGCGCGTATTTCCAATTGTGCACGCACATCAGCACGCGCCGTTTTTCCGCGGCAATCGCGGCGAGTTCGTCGAAGTCGGCAAGCGTGAGCGCAAGCGGCTTCTCGACGAGCACGTGTGCACCCGCTCTAAGCGCCGCGCGCGCGGCGTCGTGATGCATCCCCGGGGGACTGGCGACATCTACAAAGTCGGGAGCATCGCCGTCGAGCATCAGCTCGAGGTCGTCATACGCCCGAACATTCTTGATTAGTCGAATCGCCTCGTGGCGGCGCTCCGAGATTGGATCGTGGATTGCGCCGATGGCGATATTTTCGCGCGTGCGCCATCCCGGGAGATGCGCCCGCGCGGCGACCTCGCCGAATCCCGAGATCGCGCCCCGCAGTTTGGACCGAATCGCCACCAGCGGCGATCAGTTTTAGCTAAACCTCTTCCCCCCGCAACTGCCCACAAGACAAACCAGAATGAGCGAAACCCACGATGGGCTTCGTTTTCGTTGCTTCCTGTTGAAACTAATGCCTTCCCTAAGCCTTCCTAACCGGGCGAAACCGCGAGTCTTAAGGAATTTAGCGCGCTTGCGTTAGAATGCCTTATGTCTTATGTTGCTGCCCTTTGGCGCATAGACCAATCGGAGGAACCGCCATGCTCAAAAACATTTTCCACGGACCGGCGCAGCTTGCCGCGGCCGTCACAGCGTTTGCACTCGCACTCATTCTCGGCGCGTCGGCCGCGTCCGCGCAGGTGAAGCCGGGTGATTTCATAACCCCCGACAACGCGGCGAAGGTCAAAGAACTGGTGTCGCCGGGCGTGATGTACAAGGTCGAGCGCGGGATGACGATGAAGATCGTTCCCACGCAGCGCGTGGACTGGCCGCCTCCGTACAAGGATGCGACCGAAAAGTACTCCTCGCAGGTGCGGCTTTCCGACGACCATCGCAGCGTGGTCGGCTACGTCGCCGGCCAGCCGTTTCCGCTGATCGATCCGAACGACCCCAACGTCGCCCAGAAGGTCATCTGGAACAACGTCTTTCGGCCGATCACCAGCGATGACTACGACCTGCGCTTTTACGACTGCGAGTCGGCCTACGAACAACGCGGCCCGCAGACGCGCCAGATCGAGAACATCCAGGTCGGCCATTACGCAGGCTACGACTTGGTGGGCCGCACCGAGGTCGAGCCGATACCGACCGACCCCGATTTCAAGCTGACCGGCCGCATCTGGCTGTTCGCTCTCTATCCGATCCTGCAGCCGCAGGAGATTCGCGGCACTGGCTTCATCCGCTTCCGTTATAGCGACCCCCATCGCGGCGACGACGTCTGGGACCTCACCGGCGGCACACGCCGCGTCCGCCGCCTCAACGAATCTATCCAGAGCTCGGCCACCACCACCAATGGCACCTCGGCACATACCTGGGATCCGGATCACTACTCGGGCTTCAATCCCAAGACAGAGGAGTATGACTACAAGTACCTGGGCGAGAAGAACATGCTCGCAACCGCGCACGCCGAGCATTCGCCCGAGAGCCGATGCGAGACCGACGGGGGCACCAGCGCGTGTCCCGAGGCATGGGAGGTCCGCCATCTGTACGTGGTGCAGGCGCTGCCGAGCCCGGGAAGAGTGAATGCGATCGATTCGAAGACCGTGTTGTACCTCGACAGCGAGATGTGGTTTGAGCCGTATATCGACACCTACGATCGTGCGGGCCAACTGTTCCGCAACCACATCTACTGGCTGGCCAATCGCGACCGTCCGGTGCCGGATGCGAAGGTCGCGATTTATCCGTTCAAGCGTTCGTTCGTGGTAGGCGCAGTTTCGACCGACGTGCAGTCGGGGCTTGCCTCGATGTGCTATCTGCCGGGCCGCGACACGCCCGAGCGCGAGTGCTGGTACATCAACATGGGCGCGGTGGAAAGGAGCTTCTTCACCACCGACGCGATGGTGCGCTCGGCCACGTTCTGAACATAACGATCAAGGGAATCGGCATGCCCGACGTCGGCCCATGGTGACGAAGGGCATGCGATTCCATCTCGCGCCGGCCGCGGCGGTGCCGATTCTCTTTAGGTTCACCTAGGAAGGGCGAAACCCACGGTGGGTTTCGCAAAGGCTACAATTAAGTTCTTCTAAGTTCTTTCTGCCCAGCCGAAGAAATCTTTGGCCGCGACAAACCTGGCGACTCCCGCCGCCTCGCCCGCCAGCCTATCGATCTCCTGGTCGCCGACCATTGTTGACGACGCCAAATCGACGCCGTACTGGTCGGCAAGCTCCGTGATCATTCCGCCCTTGGGCTTGCGGCATTCGCACTTGTCGTCGTCGGTATGCGGACAGATTTGCCACGCGGTCAGGATGTCGCCGAGCTGATTGTCGAGCTGGGCGAGCGCGGCCTCCATTTTTTCCGCGGTGAGCCGGCCACGCCTGATTCCCGCCTGGTTGGTCACGACAAACATCAGATGGTCGTGCATCGGACGAAGCTTTTCAGCCACGCCGGGAAGCAGCTCGATCACTACGTCGCCGTTGGCGTTGAGCGGAAGCTCACGCGCGTCGTTGAGCTTCACCAGCGTGCCGCCGAGATCGAAGAACAGCGCCGCGTTGCCATTCGGATTGGCCATCGAAAAAGAATCTCTCTTATGCGTGGCGCCAATCGACGTGGTCGCGAACGTGCGCGAATACTTCGTCGAGGATCGCGACGCCGGCCTCGGCCTGCGCCTCGGTAATAACGAGCGCGGGATTGATTCGAATCTTGGGAAAATAGCCCATGATCACGAGTCCGCGCTTGAGGCATTCGGCGAATATCAGCTCGGTGACTTTCTTGCCGAGCAGTTCCTTGGTCTTAAGATCGCGCACCAGCTCGACGCCAATCAGGAGTCCCTTGCCGCGGACGTCGCCGATGAACTCGTATTTTTCTTTGAGCTGCAGCAGCCGCGACAGCATCATCGCGCCGACCTTGCGCGAGTTCTCGACCAGGTGCTGTTTCTGAATCGCGCCAATCGTTTCCGCCACCGCCACCGCCGCGAGCGGATTTCCGCCGTAGCTCGACGACGACGCGCTCGGCTTCGAGAACGGCTCCGCCTTGCCCAGTTCGTCGCTCAGCAGCACGCCCGAAACCGGGTATCCGGAGCCCATCCCCTTGCCTATCGTCACGATATCCGGGCGGGCGCCGCTGTGCTCGACGCCCCACCATTTTCCGGTCCGTCCGAAGCCGGTGATCATTTCGTCAGCGATCACCAGCGCGCCGAAATCCATGGCCACCGATTTGACCGCCGGCATCCAGTCGTCGGGCGGAATCACGTTGCCCGCGGTGCCCTGCATCGGCTCCACGACGATCGCCGCGAGCGCGCCGCCGGAACTCATCTTGATCTGCTGGCGCGCGAAATCGACGCAGTAGAGCCCGCACTCGGGATACTTCAACTTGAACGGGCATCGGTAGCAGTCCGCGTACGGCACCGTGTATTGCCCGCCCGGCAGCGGTCCGTAGCCCTGCTTCGATTCGTCGCCGATAAGTCCGATCACGCCGCCGGTCTTGCCGTGGAAGCCGCCCCAGAAGCTCACAGCTTCATGCTTGCCGGTGGCAGAACGCGCCAGCCGAAGCGCCGCTTCGACCGCCTCCGCGCCGCCGCTATATAGATGTGCGCGGTTGAGTCCCGCGGGCGCGACTTCGGCCAGCAGCTTGAACGCCGCCGCGCGCTCTTTGGTCGCAAACGTGCCCACTATCAGCCGCGACGCCTGGCGCGCGAGCGCTTGCGCCAGTGCGGGATGCGCGTGGCCGAGGCTCGCGACCGCGACGCCCGCGAAGAAATCCACATAGGTGTTGCCGTCGGCGTCGGTAAGCGTCGCGCCTTCACCGTGATCGAAGGCGAGACCGGCGAGCAGCGAAATTCGCTGGCGGCCCGGCGCGATATACTTTTGTTCGGTGTCGAAGATCTCCTTCGACTTGGGGCCTGGAACCGAGGTCTTGATTGCCGGAAGTTTTCCGTTGGCGGTTGTCATCGAAGGCGGCGATCCAATTCCTTGTTTGAATTTCTTGCCGTGTCTAGCGCGGGCGGCCAAGCAGACTCATCGCGCGGCGCGCGATCGCGCGAGCGGCAGGTCCGCGCACCCGGCTATAACTGGGCCAGTCGTTAAAGTCGATAATCGCAAAACGGTCGCCACTCAAGACCGCGTCTCCACCCCATGCCTCGAGCCCAAGCGCGGCGGCTGCCGCAGAGGCCGCTTCCGACAGCGCGCGCACAGCGGCTTCGGCGACTTCCTCGTCTTCGGGATGAACGCTGAAATAAGAACTTCCACTGACGCCGTAAAATTTGACGACCCGGCCCACGACTTCCTGCTGCAGGTAGGCGAGGCGGATTCCGCGCCGTGCGAAATCGGCGAGAATCGATTCGACCTCGGCGCGATCGGCCGCCCGCTGCACATCTTCAGGGGCGAGCGCATGCAAGTCGCCCCGCTTGACGAACACGCCCGCCGACAAATCCAGCCCGGCAAGCTTGCGCGCATCAAGCGGCTCGTCTGCCTCCACCAGCGCGCCCGGCGGCGTCGGCACTCCGGCCCGCTCCAGCCCGGGCGCGAGCAGATCGCGGTAGCAGTTGCGAATCGAGAGCGCGGAGTTGATCGCGACCGCTCCCGCCTGCTCGACTTCAGCCAGACGCTTGAGCGCGCGCGGACCCTGGCACATCGGCAGAACGACATCGGCGCGGATATGTGCGGCCATCGCGAAGCTGACCGCATCCAGCGCCTGGATCTCGACACCTTCGCGCTTCAGTTCCGACAAGGTGGCATCAAGAATCGCGGCGTCGGCCTCGACCTTGCCCGGTGAAAATTCGGGTTCCCGATAAATTCCCAAAGCTCGATAGCTCATGGCATCTTCCGTATCGCGATGCGTGCGGCGTCGAGGTCCGACGCTTCATCGACGTCGATCGATCCTTCGATCTCGATCGCATCCAGCCGCATCCCGCGCTCAATAATCAGCGCGAGGAAGCGGCGGAGCGCGTCGAGTCCCGCGCGCCGCGCGTCGGCGGCATAGTCAAAGACTCGGGTCGACAGGAAATAGAGTCCTGCCGTCACCATAGAAGTCTGACCGTCGCCGAGCCGCTGGATCAACCCATTTTCTGTTACCGCGGCAAAAAGTGGTTTGGCCTCGCCGCGCCATCGCGCGACGGCCAGCACGCCTGCCAATTTTTTTTCGTTACACTCCTCGATTTTCCGGCGCGATTCATTAATAAAACGCGCCAATTCCGCCTGTGGAATTACGGCGTCCACGGTTGCCGCGACAAACCATCCTGGTTCGAGGACATCGGCCAGCGCCAGCATCGTTTCCATCGAGTTGGCGGTGTCGCGAACGACGAGCCGGACCGACGGCGGAATCTCAAGCGCCATTTCGTTTTCGTTGGCAACACGCGCCGTCTCGGAGTTGATCACCGCAACCACCGAGGATGCGCCCGCCTCGATCAGCGCACGGCCCTGCCGCCAGAGCATCGCCTCGCCGCCCAGCTTGACCAGCGGCTTGGGAATATCGTCACGCGTCGAGTTGCGCAGCCGCTCGCCGCGGCCGGCTGCAATAATCGCGCCTTGCAATCCCTTCACCATTGAATTTGCGCAACTTCGTCGATTGATCGGATCGTGATGTCGGCGGTGTCCCGCCCGCAAGCATCATCGCCGCATTGCGACCCGCTGCGCAGCCAGACGGTCCGCATTCCGAGTTTGTGTGCGGGTGCGCAATCCTTGCCAAGCGAATCGCCAATCATCGCGGTCGATTCGGGCGCGCAGTGCATTTGTTTCAGCGCGGCTTCGAAGATGCCCGCCTCGGGTTTGAAAATTCCAACGCGCGATGAATCGGCAACCGCGTCGAAGAATCGATCCAGCTTCGCCTCCGCCAGGATGCCGTCGAGATTTCCATAGAAGTTCGAAACGACGCCCATTTTGAAGCGCCCCTTGAGCGGGCCAATGACGTCGCGGCTATGCGCCAGTCCGGCAGACGTCTCGCGGACGAAAGAGTTCGTGACGCGCTCGACGAATCGATGGCGTCCGGCGGCGCCGCAGTCGCCGAGGATCGCGGCAAGCGTGTCCGGCCCGCTTTTCCGGATGTATTCGAATTGATGGCCAACCAGGAATCGCACCAGGTCTGTCATCCCGAAGCGCGCCACGATCCTGGTCGCGCCGTACCCGATTCGCGTTGCGTGCTCGAAGGCCGGGTCGAGTTCGGCGCGCGAAATTTCGATTCCCGCGGCGCGGTAGCTTAAGAGAAATCGATCGAGCCAATGCGCGGGCCCGTCGAGCGTGCCGCCAAAATCGAATAGCAGAGCGGTAATCGTCGCCATGAACGGGTCAGTTTACCAGCCGCGGTAGCCATGCTCCAGAGAACCGATGAAAATGGCAGATCGCCGGCGTCAGACAGCAGCCGAACTCATAATTCGGGAACCGAAGCTAGTAGCAGGGCTACTTCCGCTCGCGTTACCGCTGTGTTACCGTGGCGCCGATTGCAGACGATGGGGGAAAACCCGGTTCAAATAAGATTTGGTGATTGAAACTGCTCTAATCGCTGCACCCGATCGCGCGAATAACGTGGTCTTCGGCCGCCCGCTGTTAGAGCGGCTGATGATTAATTGTGAACGCGCCGGGATCAAACGGTTTGTCGTGGCGGCGCCACGCGAGCTGTATCCGGACGTCGCTCGCGCGATGGGCCGGTTCAAAGGCAGCGACTCGGTCTCGATGGTCGAATCATTCAGTGAGATTCTGAATCATCGGGATGGGCATGGATCGGCTATCGACCCATCATCGCCGTGCGTGTCCTTTTCGGGAAACCTGGTAATTGCGAAGTCGCAGTTGGCCCGCATCCTCGGCGCCCACGCCTCCGATCCGCGATCGGTACATCGGACAGTCAGCACCGATCGCGACCAGGGCGGCGAAATCGCGACCGGTCCGATCGGCGAGATTCTCAAGAGCGGGGGAATTTCGACCAGGCTCGCGGCACCGGCGGCGAGTCTGCTGCCATTCGCACTGAACGGCCGGCCGGAGGATCGCGAGGAAGCGGAACTGCGGCTGGCGAAATCCGTTCGCGAGGAATCGGCCCACAAAGACGCGCCGATGGCGCGATGGGTTGACCGCCGGATTTCGTGGCGAATCAGTTACTGGCTCGCGCAGACCCGCGTCACGCCCAACGTGGTCACGGTCGCCAACACGGCGTTCGGCCTGGTGTGTGCCTGGATGTTCTCAGTTCCGAATTACTGGGTGCGGCTGTTCGCCGCAATTTTCTTTTTGATCTCGATCACGATTGACGGCGTCGATGGCGAATTGGCGCGCCTGAAAATGGTCGAGAGCAAGTTTGGCGGCGCGCTCGATGTGGTCACCGACAATATTGTGCATGTCGCTGTTTTCCTCGGCCTGCTCGCGGGATGCTACCGGGCCGACCACAGCCGCGCTTACCTGTACCTGATTCCGATCCTGCTCGGCGGATTCATGACGTGCGCTTACGCGACCTGGCACGCCTTCCAGTTCAAGGGCGATCAGGCGGCGATGTGGCTGAACAAAATAGATAAATGGAGCGGGCGCGATTTCGCCTACCTGCTCGTGGTCCTGGCGATAGTTAATCGGCTGGAGTACTTCGCCTGGGGCGCGGCATTCGGCACTTACGTGTTCGCCCTGGCCCTGATATGGATTACCGGCCGGACCGCGTCGTCCATGGAGGCTGAAAGCCCGAAGGCGAAGCAAGCCCTGCAGGCGGAGAAAGTATGAACGGCAAGAAGCCCCGAATTCTGCTGGTGCAGCCCACGACCGTCCATCTCGACGGCACACCGCATAAGACCCGCTGGCGGCTAATCATGGGGCTGATGATTCCGCTGATAGCGGGACTGACGCCCGACGATTACGACGTAACGCTATGCGACGAACGTCTCGAGGACGTCGATTTCGACGGTGGATGGGACCTGGTCGGTATGACCACCACGATCGGCGCGTCGCTGCGCGCGTACCAACTCGGCGACGAGTTCCGCAAGCGCGGCATCCCGGTCGTGTTCGGCGGATTCCATGCGACGCTTCAGACCGAAGAGGCGCTCCAGCATTGCGACGCGGTCGTGCAGGGCGAGGCCGACCTGGTGTGGCCCGAACTGCTGCAGGATTGGCGCGACGGCAAACTCAAACAAATTTACAAGGCCGACAAGCTGCACGATCTGAAGAACCTGCCGCGCCCGCGCCACGAGTTGCTCAAGCTCAATCGCTACCTGTTCAAGGCGGTGCCGGTGCAGGCCAGCCGCGGATGCCCTTATCGATGCTCGTTCTGCGAGATCCCGGTCTTCTACGATGGCGCGTATCGGACGCGGCCGATTGGGGACATCGTCGAGGAGATAAAGCAGGTCATCAAGATGACCGGCTTCAAGCGTTTTCAGTTCATCGACGACCAGATCACCGGTAAGCACAAGTTCGCGCGCGAGCTTTTCAAGGCGCTCGAGCCGCTTAACATCCGCTTCTCGTGCCTGTGGACGATCAACTCGAATCACGACGATGATTTGCTCGAACTCGCGGCCAAGGCAGGAGTCTTCCACGTCAACATCGGGGTCGAATCGATCAGCCAGGAAAGCTTGCTGTCGATGAACAAGATTCAGAATCACGCCGGCCAGTACAAGAAGCTGCTCAAGAAGCTCGAAAAATACGGAATTTACTATTCGCTCAACTTCCTTTTCGGGCTGGAAGACGATCATCCGGGAATTTTCGACGACACGCTCAAGTTCCTGCACGAGGTCAAGGCGCCCGAGGCGTTCTTCAACACCGTCACGCCGCGCGTTGGCACGCCGATGCGCACGCAGCTCGAGAACGAGGGCCGCGTGCTGATCCCCGACGCCGACCTCTACACCAACAACTTCCGCTGCATGTTCGTGCCCAAGAACATGTCGCCGCAGGAAGTCGAAGAAGGCGTGTGGCGATGCACCAAGGAGTTCTACTCGCTCAAGTCGATGTTCAAGCGCCTCCTGATGCCGCCGGGAAAGTTCACCTGGCAGGGACTGACTGAGAATATGCTTTTCTACTGGGGCGCGAAGCGGCAGATCGACCCGGTTGATTATTATTAGGCCAGCCCGGAATTGATCTTAAAAACTCTCGCGATCCTGATTCTCGCCGCGGCGCTCGAGGTGGGCGGCGATGCGCTCATCCGGATTGGACTTCGCGGTCCGGCCTACTCGATGGCGGCAGGCGGACTGGTTCTTTTCGCATACGGAGTGCTAGTCAATCAAGGCGGTTTCGATTTCAATCGTCTGATGGGAGTCTACATCGTCGTCTTCTTCGTAGTGTCGCAGGTGATTTCGCTTATTCTGTTCAAGCAGATTCCCGACGACAGAATCCTGCTGGGCGGCGGATTCATCGTAACCGGCGGCCTGCTGATTCTCCTGATGACCTGACTGCGCGCGGCCGGAACCGGGGTCCCTCCCCTTCGGTCGCGATGGCCCAAAAAACGGACGCGCGGGCTCTTTCTTGATCAACCCCTTCTGACGGGGCGAAACCCCGCATCTTCTCTTTCTCTAAGGTGCAGGGGTTACCCCTGCCGAAGGAAGCGTGAAACCCACGGTGGGTTTCACATTCAATGGGACGAGTCGGGGCGAAACGACGCGCAGGCGCGCTTACGGCTGGAGCACGACGTTGTCGATTAGTCGTGTCTTGCCGACGCGGGACGGCGCGGACGATTGGCGGCGTCCACGTGCACTACCCGAGGGACGTGCCGGCGCGCCTCGGCCTCATCCATCTGGCCGAAGCTGGCCACTATCACGATATCGCCGGTTGCGCCCTTGAGCGCTGCCGCACCGTTCAGGCACGCCTCGCCCGATCCCGCAGGCGCCGCAATCGCGTAGGTTTCAAGGCGCTCGCCGTTGGTTACGTTCCAGACGGCAACCTTTTCGAACTCAAGGATTCCGGCTGCATCGAGGAGATCGGAATCGATTGCGATACTTCCTTCGTAGTCGACTCTGGCGCCGGTCAGACGCAGGCGATGAAGTTTTGCCATGAGAATGGTTCGCGTGGCCATATTCACTGTAATCTCCGAACTATTCGAAACGGGCTAAGCCCCCTGACACCTTCCTTAAGAGAAGTCCGGGCAGCGCTCAGGGCGCGAGCACGGCGTTGTCGATTAGCCGTGTCTTGCCGACGCGGGCGGCGATGGCGATGAGAATCGGACGATCGAGCAAGGGATGGCGCGCGAGCGTCTCAGCATCCACTGCTTCGACGTATTCGATCGCAACGCCTTTCATCTGCTTAAGCACGCGAGTCGCCGCGAACACGATTTCCTCGGCGCAGCATGCGCCCGTGCGATGCTTTTCCTGTGCTGCGCGGAGCGCGAGGCTCAGCGCGAGCGCATCTTGACGCTCGGCGCTTGAGAGGTAGGCGTTGCGCGAACTCATCGCAAGGCCGTCCTTTTCACGCACGATCGGCACCGGGATAATTTCGACATCGAAGTTCAGGTCGCGGACCATCCGCTGGATCGCGCGGAGCTGCTGGAAATCCTTCTCGCCGAAAACCGCCAGATGCGGTTTGACGATGTTGAACAGCTTGGCGACCACCGTCGTCACGCCGCGGAAATGGCCGGGGCG
The DNA here is from genome assembly GCA_963803045.1 of Binataceae bacterium (SeqCode). GTDB lineage: Bacteria > Desulfobacterota > Binatia > Binatales > Binataceae > Binatus. Next base: position 351,210 of record CAWDLC010000011.1, read on the forward strand.
ATGCGCCCCGCAGAGACCGCTGGTGATCTCGCCCGCGTCGACCCAGGCCGTCGCGTCGGGCGAGTACATCGTGCAAGGCTCCGGCGCGAAGACGACGTCCACCGGCACGGTCTGGAGCATCGCGCAGTCGCGCTCGAAGTTGCGCGGATAGCGCGCAAAATCCTCGCCGGGCCCGAACTGGGTGGGATTGACGAAGATCGACGCGACCAGAACCGAGGACCGGCGCCGGCCCTCGCGCATCAGCGTCAGATGCCCGTCGTGCAGATAACCCATCGTGGGAACCAGTCCGATTCGTTCACCACGTTGGAGCGCGTCACTGGAATAACGGGTCATCTCGCCGGGCGAGGCAATGACCATCATCGCGCGGGCCTCCTCGATTCGGCGTAACAATGTTCCGGCGCCGGAAACGCGCGTTCCTTCACTTCGCGCACGTAGGTGCTTGCAGCGGCCGCGGCCTCGTTCCACAGATGCGCGAACGGCTTGGCGAAGCGCGGCACGAACGACTCGCCCAGCCCAAGCATGTCGTGCATGACGAGCACCTGGCCGTCGCAATCGGGACCGGCGCCGATGCCGATGGTCGGGATGGCGACGCGGGCAGTAATCTCGCGCGCCAACGACGGCGGCACGCCCTCGACCACGATCGCGAATGCGCCCGCGGCTTCAAGTGCGGCGGCGTCTTCGAGCAGGCGTTCGCGGCAGCCGGGAGCGCGACCGGATTTGCGGCCCTGCACGCGATGCCCGCCCATCCGATGAATCGACTGGGGCGTCAGTCCGACGTGGCCCATCACCGGAATATCAACCGCCGCGATTCTCGCCACCGTTTCGGCCATCGCGATACCGCCTTCGAGCTTCACCGCCTCGGCGCCGCCTTCCTTGACCAGACGGCCGGCGTTACGCAACGCGTCTTCGGGAGCTTACCTGATACGAGAGGAATGGCATGTCGGCGACGACCAGCGCACGGCGTCGCGCGCGCACAACCGCACGAGTGTGGTAGATGACCTCGTCGATGGTGACTGCCAGGGTGTTGTCCTCGCCGCGCACCACCATGGCGAGACTGTCACCGACCAGGAGCACATCGACGCCGCAGTTGTCGAAGATTCTCGCGAATGGAAAGTCGTACGCAGTCAGCATCGTGATTGGCTGCCGCGCGGCCTTCATGCGCGCGAGATCGGGCACGCGAACTTTGTCTTGCGTCATATTCTCCCTCGAACGATTCGTTTTTCCCTGCTCCCAGAAAACAAATCGGGGCTGCCGCGTACCGGCAACCCCGCATCAGAGCAACCTCGAATAAACGAGCGCTCGAATCACTCGGAGTCCCGGTCCAAACATCGGATCCAGGCGCGAGCAGACGCCAAATGTCTTTGCCTCCGCACGGGAGGCATTCAACTCAACACCGTCTCGCCGGGAAAAATCTTCCTCGACGGACGAATTTAACTATATAGGGAAAGTCGGCGGGCGCGTAAAGACCGAAAGCCCGATCAATTAGTGGCTTGCAAAACGTTGCTCGGCACCGGCATCGTCACCTGGACGCGTTTGCCGTCGCGCACGACGCTTAAGTAGATCACCTCGCCCGGCTGAAGGTCGCGCATCTGGTCCTGGAAGTCGAGAAAGTTGGTCACGCGCGAGCCGTCGACGCCGATGATCATGTCGTAGCTCTCGCCGACTTGCATGTAGTCCAACGCGGGAATGACCACCACCGCCAATCCACCAGAGAAAACCGCTCCCACCATCGCAGCCGCGGCAAGCGCGTCATGGACGCTGTGACTGAAGGCGCGCAAGCCGACCGCCGCGGCCGGGCTGCCTTTTTCGACCGCCGTAACCAGCAAGCCGTCAGCTTCCTCGCCCGAATTGAGCGTGCGCCGCGCTTCGCGCAATTGCATTCCGAATGGAGTCGAAAGCTCGCCCTCGCTATCGAACTGCTGCAAACTCCTGAGCTGCTCAGGCGGCAACCCGCTCTGCTCCTCCTGGTAACGCGCGACTTCACTGCTCTCGTTGGATGGCTGCGAATCGAGCGCTGGGCTCGGCGGCGGCGGCTGCGATGCGTCGGCAGAATTGGAAGGATTGGCGGGCGGAATCTCCGCGGTGCCTGGCTGCGCGTTGTCCAGGTCCGGCGGCGTCGCGACCAGGTTCGATGGCGCAGCGGCCGTCGCGGAATCGGCAGATGGCGCAATAGCAGTGGGCGCAGGCGATGGCGCAGCGGCTTTCGCGATCGGGGCGCCAGCGCCGGATCCCGCGGTTGGAGCGGACGCGGCGGCTGACGCGGCCGCGGTCTTCCACGTCTCAGAGGCGGCGGTTTCGGCGCCCGACTGCGCAGCCGCGAGCGCGCTTAGGAACAGAACGGGCAGCATCGCGGCGATCGATACGCCGAAAGCGTGATGCTTCCGCGCTTTGCTAGTTAACACTCCAGCGCTTTTCATGCTCCACCACGCGGCCCTCTCGCTCGAGCTTTCGCAGATGAGAGCGGACCGAGCTTGCCGCGGCAGGATGCAGATACTCTGGAACGTCAACGTAGATCTTCTTCACGATCGCCATCACCTCGAGCGGTCCCGCACCGTGCGCGAGCGTCTCGAGCACCTGGCGTTCGCGCAATTCGCGATGCGCGATGTATTGGCCGATCTTCTCTTTCGGATTGCGGATGACCGGGCCGTGCCCGGGATAAATCGTCTCGGGATCGAGCGCAAGCAAGCGCCTGAGCGAATCCATGTACTCGCCGAGGTCGCCAGTATCGTCGGGAATGACTGTAGTACCTGCGCCCAGCACAACATCCCCCGTGAACAATGCGCGCTCTTCTTCAAGATAGTAGCACAAGTGATCGGGCGAGTGGCCGGGAGTAAACACCGCACGCAGCGTGGCGCCTTCGGTGTGGACTACGGCGTCGTGGCCGATCGCGGAAATCGTGCCCGCGGGAGCATCGTGGCCCTCCCACGGCATCTTCAACACTTCCATCTCGCCGAATCTTTCGATCACCTGGCGCACGCCGCCCAGGTGATCAACGTGCGCATGGGTCACGACGATTCGTTCGAGTTCGCTGCTGCCAGAGAGTTCCTTGAGCGCCGTTTCGAGCAGGTCGGCGTATATCGCGACGCCCTGGCCCGTGTCGAGCAGGATCGGCCGCTTCGAGGTGCCCACTATATAGGTGTTCGTGCCGGGTCCCGTAAATGGACTCGGATTCTGGCCGAGCACGGTGGCAACGCGTGGTGTGATCCGCGAGTAATCCGGCATCTTGAGACCGATCATCGAATCGGTCACGACTCGCCCGGGGTTGCTCATCAAACGTCCCTCAAAAACTGCGCCGGTTGCGCTCAAAGATCAGCCTGAGTCCCTTTAATGTCAGAAACTCGTCCACCTCTTCAATCGTTTCGCTCTCGGGCGCAATAAGCTTGGCCAGACCGCCGGTCGCGATGACGCGCGCCTTTTCGCCGCGCTCCTTCAGGATGCGCCCGACCAGCCCGTCCACCAGGGCGGTGTAGCCGAAGATCAGCCCGGACTGAATCGAGCCGATCGTGGTGCGGCCGACAGCCTCGCGCGGGCGAACCAGCTCGACGCGGTAGAGCTTGGCCGCGTGCTCGATCAACGCGTTCATCGAGACGCCCAGGCCGGGAGCGATCGCACCACCCGCGTACTCGCCCTTGCCGGTCACATAGTCGAACGTGGTCGCGGTGCCAAAATCGACGACGATAGATGCGCATGCGTAGCGCTCGTAGGCGGCGACCGCGTTGACGATTCGGTCGGCGCCCACTTCCTTGGGATTCTCGTAGAGGATCGGCATGCCGGTTTTGATTCCAGGCCCCACCATCAGCGGAGCGCAATGGAAATAGCGCTCGGCGAGTTGCTCCATCACCTGGTTGAGCGGCGGAACCACGCACGCGATCGCAACCCCTTCGGGCTTGACGCCGCTCTCCAGGCCTGCCGCCGCAAAAAGAGTGTTGAGCAGCGCGCCATGCTCATCAGTAGTGCGATCGGAAACGGTCGAGATGCGCCAGTGATTGCGCAAGTGCTCGCCTTCGTAAATTCCAATCACGGTATCGCTGTTGCCAACGTCAACCGTTATCAGCATGACAAATCCCCGTCCGGCGGCCGCCATCGATAGCGACGCGATCGGCCCAAGATAATAGCGCGTGATCTCAGCGTAAACGAAACGGCTTGCGAGGCGCCGTTATCGATGGAATCCGAACGACGGATGCGACATCGTCAGCCCCATCATCGGACTACCCGCGGGGCGGCTGAACACGGACATCGAAGGAGGAGTCATCCACGGCCCGGGGTTTAGCCGCGGGCGCGCGGCCTGAGTCAGCGGGCTGCTCATCGGCACGTAGGCCGACGCGGGAACCGGCGAGAGGCTTCTGTTCATCGTTCCCACGGCGACAGTCATCCCATAAGGAGACATCCCGTATGGAATCCCGTAAACCGGCTCGTTCTGGTAATCGTCGAGCGTGCCCCAATCCTGATTGGGCCAGGCCGCGTTGGCGGTATCGTCATCGAGGGTCGGCGGAGCACCCGGCGACGATGCGTTGACGTTCTGGGTGTCGTCGTTGCCGTCCTCATCGGTGCCGTCGCAGGGGAGAGATACGCCGTCTTCGCCGCACGCCACCTGGGGAATCTCCAGGACCTTGTCGGCCGTTTCCGCGTCCTCATCGACGGCGGGTCCGGTCCGTTCCCAACCGGGGTCGGCACCCGCAGCGGAATCCTCAGCATCCTGCGAAAACGCAGCGCGCGCGCTCACAAGGACGGTCATCGCGAGCGCTGCGAATATTGCAACGATCAATCGCGCCGGCCGCGTGCCCCTCATGATTTGAACACTACCACTTGATTCGTGGAGCGCCAAGGCAAAATCTGCAGTGCGCCTGCGCGGAGGTTTGCACGCTGGCCGCCAGCGGCTAAGATTCCGCGCTATGTCGGAAGCAAAAGTCGCATTGGTAACCGGCGCAGGCCGCGGCATCGGCCGCGACATCGCGCTTCGAATGGCAAAAGAAGGCTACGCGGTCGGGCTGATCGCCCGCACCAAGTCGCAGCTCGACGAAACCGCCGAATTGATTCGCGCCCAGGGCGGCAAAGCAGTCGTGACGCCAACCGACGTCTCGCGCCGCGAGCAGGTCGTCGCCGCGGTCGAGATCGTCGAACGCGAGCTCGGACCGATCTCCGTGCTGATCAATAACGCGGGCGCGTATCTTCGCAAGCGCTTCACCGAAATTACCGAACAGGATTTCGACTTCCAGCTCAAGGTGAACGCATACGGACCGTTCTTCTGCACGCAAGCCGTCATCGGCAAGATGGCCGAGCGCAAGGCAGGCACCGTGATTTTCGTGCTGGGATCGGAGTCGCGCGGCGGACCGGCGCAATACTCCGCCTACAACGCATCGAAGCTGGCGCAGCGCGCGATCGCCGAATCGGTAGCCTACGAGTTCATGCATCTCGGCGTGCATGCTGCCGCGCTCGACGTGGACGGTGCCGTGGACAGTGCGCGAGTGCGGGAGTCGATGCCCGACGTGGATCCGTCGCACTTCGTTCCGCCCGCGGCGGTATGCGACGAGATCGTGCACCTGATCGATCAGTCGAAAAGCGCGTGGACGTTTCAGGTCGATATGCGATCGTTCGTGCAATGGCGTCCGCGCGTTGCGCCGAAGAAAAACACCTGATCCGGCAAGCAACGAAAGACGGGGCGGGCACTTACGTGTCGCGCCGCGGGTGTCGTCTTGTCGGCGGCGAAAATGTAATGTTCCTAGCGTCGGGGTGTGGCGCAGACTGGTAGCGCACTCGCTTGGGGTGCGAGTGGTCGCCGGTTCAAATCCGGCCACCCCGACCAACTAAATCCCTTTGCGATAAGTGAGTCCGGGCACTCTCTTGTGCACCGACCACTGCGCTGAAATAGCTGCCGCCGGTTTCAGCCGGTTCTCGCCAAAAAAAGCCCGCTTCGCTGTCTCGTCGCGCGAATCGACAAAGGCGACGCAAATAGCTTGCGTAAAGCTAAAACTGCGAATATAAGTTCCCGTAATCCCAGCAGTTGGGATTATTAGTCACGTGAGCATAAAGCAAATGAACAGGTACGCGGGAAAAGCACGGATCGGCGTGATCGCGATCTTTTGTGCGACCGCGTTTGCGATTGTCGGCCTTCATAGTTCTTCAGGCCGCGCGAACCCTACCCCGACCCCGACGCCGACGCCGGCTGGCCCGCTGCTCCTCGTTACGGACGGAAGCACCCTCGCCGTAACGGCTTATCCCGCCGCGAGCAACGGCGACGTCTCCCCCGGCGCCACCATCACCGGCCTGAGCTCCCCACAAGGCGTCGCAATGGATTCCAGCGGCAACATCTATGTGGCGGACGACGGCAACTCCGAGGCGTCCCCCTCGATCCCCGCGAGCGTGTTTGTCTATTCGGCGGGGAGCAGCGGCGATGCCGCCCCAATCGCCACCATCAGCGGGACCGCCACCGGCCTGTGGACGCCACTCGGCATCGCGCTGGATTCCAGCGGCAGCATCTATGTGACTGACGCCGGTGACAATTTGTGCGATGGCTACGCCAGCGTGTTCGTCTATCCGCCGCTGGGAAGCAGCACCGGGCTGCTCAACGAGGCGCCCAGCGCCACCATCAGCGGCACGCCGTTGTGCTACCCAATGGGCATAGCGCTGGATTCCAGCGGCAACATCTATGTGGGGGACGAAAACGGCGTGCTTGTCTATCCGGCTGCGAGCAAAGGCGCCGCCGCTCCCAGCGCCACCATCCCAAGCTTTGGGGCCAACGACGGCCTGACGTACCCAATGGGCATCGCGCTGGATTCCAGCGGCAATATCTATGTGACGGCCTTTAATCTCGGCAGCGTGCTTGTCTATTCGGCCGGAAGCAACGGCGACGTCGCCCCAATCGCCCAAATCCCCGGCTATGGGGCCAAGGACGGCCTGCTGTGGCCATACGGCATCGCCGTGGACTCCAGCGGCAACATCTATGTGGCGGACTTCTACACCGCCAGCGTGTTTGTCTATCCGGCCGGAAGCAACGGCGACGTCGCGCCGGTTACGACCATAAGCGGTCCGCAGACAGAACTGCATGCGCCTATGTACATCGCGCTCCAGCCGGTGACTGCCACGCCGACGCCGACCCCGACTGCGACGCTTACTGCCACTGCCACTGCGACAGCAACCGCGGCGGCGACGCCTACTGCGACAGCTACTTTAACAGCGACGCCGACAGCGACCGCCACCGCGACGGCCACTGCTACGGCAACCGCCACGCCGACTTTGACTGCGACGCCTACTGCGACGGCTACCTTAACAGCCACGCCGACAGCGACTGCAACCGCGACCGCCACGGCAACTGCGACTCCGACCGCTACTGCAACGGCGACTCAAACAGCCACCGCCACGCCGACCTTGACCGCGACACCAACTGCGACAGCTACTTTAACAGCGACGCCGACCGCGACTGCAACCGCGACGGCGACGAAGACCGCCACTGCGACTCGCACCGCCACGCCGAAGAAGACGGCCACCGCGACGGCGACGAAGACCGCCACTGCGACTCGCACCGCGACGCCCACACGAACCCCGGGGCCGGCGCTGACGCCCGCAGCAGCAGTGACTGCTTCGCTTGCATTCGGCTCCTCTCCCGTCGGTAACACGGTCACAAAGAACCTGACGGTCAAGAACACCGGCCACGCGCCCCTGTTCGTGACCAGCGTGTCATCCAACGACCCCGGGGAACTCGCTGCGGGTGCTTCGACCTGTCCGGCCACTGGGCTGGCGCCAGCCCTGACCTGCACGATCACGATCGGCTTCACGCCGGGCGCGCCCGGCGCGCGCAACGCAACGCTCACGCTCTACGACAATGCGGGCACGGGCTCGCGCAACGTGGCGGTGTCGGGGACGGGATTGGCCGACGTGGTAGTAACGCCCGCCAGCATCGCTTACGGCAACGTGAAGTTGAGCGCAAAGAAGAGCAAGACGGTGAAGGTGAAGAACGCGCAGCCGGTGGAGGTGGAGCTGAGCAACAGCATCACCGGGCCCAACGCGGGCGACTTTGCGGTGACGGGCGGGACGTGCGCGGTGGTGCTGGGGGCCAAGGCGAGCTGCACCTACGTCGTGACGTTCACGCCGGGGGCGGCTGGGGGGCGCACGGCGACGCTCAGCGTCACGGCGAGCCCCGACCTGCAAAGCCCGCACAACGTGAGCCTCAGCGGCACCGGTTCATAGGCACCGCGGTCGGGCGGATAGATCCAGCCGTAACAGAACAGCCGCGAGTCACCGCCCTGCAATCAAGTGCCTAGCGGGGGACGGCACCGAGGAATTCCACCACCGCATCCTTGAATCGCTGATTGGCGGGCGCCGTCATGTGGTCGCAGCCTTCGAGCATCACCAGCCGCGCTGAGGGGATCATCTTCGCCAGCGGTTTGGGATCTCCGATCGCGTCGTCGTTGCTCCCGACCACGATCAGCACCGGCAGCCGCACCGCCGCGAGCTTGGCCGGATCGAACGGAGAACGCTCGGCGTCGATCAGCGCGGCCAGCGCCTTCAAATCGTTGGGCATCGACTCAGCGAATCGCCGATACGCTCTTGCCACCGGACTTTTTATCGTCGCAGGATCATCGGCGCGGTAGGCCTCGGCAATCGCGTCGCGATCCGCTTTGTCTTCCAAACCGTCGTCGTAAGCGATTCCGCCCAGAACGATCGCGCGAAAGCGTTCCGGATGCGACAGCATCAGCTCGATCGCGATACTCGAACCCATCGAGTAGCCCATCAGGATCGCGCGCTTGAGTCCAAAGTGGTCCATCAGGCGAGTCACGTCTGCCCCCATGCTCGCGTAGCCGTACGCCTCCCGCGAATCCGGCTTGTCGCTGAGTCCATGCCCGCGGACGTCGGGCGCGATCACCCGGTACTTCGCCGACAGCATCGCAATCCATCCGGTGCCGCCCCAGTTGTGCTCCGCCGTCGAGGCAAAGCCGTGTACCAGAATCACGGCCTCGCCGGAGCCGCCGTCATGGTAATGAATCTTGATGCCCGCTGAATCGAAAAACGGCATTCTGCTATCTCCCACGCGCCAGAAATGACGGAACTCTCCGCCTCGGCAAGCCTGCTCGGGATACCTTAATCGTTGGCGCGCGTATCTGTATAATGGCGTTGGCAATGGCGATTGACCTCGAAAACGCGCGCGAGCGGATGGTGCTCGAGCAACTCGAACGCCGCGGGATAAAAGATCCGCGCGTGCTCGCCGTGATGCGCACGGTCGCCCGTCATCGGTTCCTTCCCGCGGAACTTCACGAGCACGCTTACGATGACGGTCCTCTGCCAATCGGCGACTCGCAGACTATTTCGCAACCATACATGGTCGCGCTGATGAGCGAGGTCGCCGAGCTCAAAGGCACGGAGAAAGTTCTCGAAATCGGCACCGGTTCAGGTTATCAGACCGCAGTGCTCGCACGTCTGGCGCGCGCAGTCTATTCCGTCGAGGTCAACGCGCATCTTCACGATCGCGCCCGCGTGATTCTCAACTCGATGGGCTTCAGCAACGTCTATCTTCGATGCGCCGACGGTTCGGATGGATGGCCCGAGGAGGCGCCCTTCGACGTTGTGATGGTGACGGCGGCGATGCCCGGAATTGCTCCTCCATTGCTGAATCAATTGACGCCGGATGGGCGATTCATCGCGCCGATTGGCGAGGACGAACTCCAGACCCTGGTGCGTATCAGCCACAAGACCGGACACTGGAGCGAGGAATATTTCGGCGAGTGCCGATTCGTAAAGATGACGGGCAAGCACGGCTTTCAGGATTAGCGCGCTGCCTTCGCGCGGCTCGCAGCGTGCGGTGCGGCGGCCAGGGGTGGTGACGGACGGCGGATGATGTGATCGAGGAGAGGATGGCCGGGAGGCGGTGGATTTCGCGCGCGGGCGTGGCGATCGCGTTCGCAGCGTCGATCGCGCTGGCAGGATGCGGTGGCAGCTCGCCGTCTTCGGCCTACGCTCCCGCCGGCTCGCAGCGCCCCGTCACTCACGTCGTCGTCGCGGGCGAGACCGTTTACCATATAGCGAATGAATACGGCGTCAGCGTCGGACGCTTGATGATGGCGAACGGACTCAGCGATCCGCGCGAGCTGCGCGTCGGCCAGGTCCTGGCGATTCCGGGCGCGTATCGGGCCGCGTCGATCGGGACTGCGCCGAGCGGTGTGCATCCGTACACCGGCGAGCGGGCGTCGCGGCAGTTCCAGTGGCCGGTGTCGCAAGGAGTGGTGTCGTCGGGATTCGGAATCCGCAACGGCGCGATGCACGAAGGCGTCGATATCGCGGCGCCGGCCGGCACTCCCGTTTATGCCGCCGACAGCGGCGTGGTGATTTTTTCGGGTGCGCTTCACGGTTACGGCAACACGGTGATCGTTCGTCACGACGACGATTACGCGACGGTTTACGCGCACAACGAGCGCAACCTGGTCAGCGAAGGCAATCGGGTCGCGCGCGGACAGGAAATCGGGGAGATCGGGCGCTCCGGGCGCACCACCGGCGCGAATCTCCACTTCGAGGTGCGCCACGACAATGTCGCCAAAGACCCGCTCGCCTATCTGCCCGAGCCCACATCGTCCGGCGCAATCAGCTTTGCGGCGGCCGGCGGCAGCTAGTATCTTTGACCGTCGCCCGCGGAGCTGCCCGAAACCAGTGCGATGGAATCAACGATGACTGCCGAAGAAATCAAAAAACTGATTCGTAACGTCCCGGACTTCCCCAAGCCCGGAGTAATCTTCAGGGACTTCACGCCGCTGATCGGCGACGCACGCGGTTTCGCCGCGGTGGTCGATCAGTTGGCGCAGCCTTACCTCGGTAAAGTGGATGTCGTGCTCGGAATAGAGTCGCGCGGCTTTATCGTCGGCGCGCCCGTGGCGTATCGATTGGGCGTCGGCTTCGCGATTGCGCGCAAGCCCGGCAAGCTGCCGTCCAATACTGTACATCAGGCCTACGACCTCGAGTACGGCAGCGCGGCGCTGCAGATGCATGAGGACGCGCTCGAAGGCTTGGGTCGCGTGCTCCTGGTCGACGACCTGCTGGCGACGGGCGGCACGGCGGCCGCGGCGCTGCAACTGATCCACAAGATCGGTGGAAATGTGATCGGATGCGCGTTCGTGGTCGAACTCGACGGGCTCAAGGGACGCGAGCGCCTGGCGCCGGTCAACTGCTTCTCGCTAATCCACTATGATTGAGCGATGCGGAGCCCGATGGACAATCGCGAACCGCGTGCGACTGCGGATTCGGATCGCCGCCGCCTGCTAATCGTCCTCGGCGTCACGTCGGTTTATCTCGTCACCGAACTCGTCGGCGGCTATCTGACGGGCAGCCTGGCTCTGCTTTCCGACGCAGTCCATATGCTCACCGACATCGCAGCATTGTGCCTGGGCCTGCTGACGCTGTGGATATCGACGCGGCCCGCATCGTCGGCGAAAACCTACGGCTATCTTCGCGCGGAAATCCTCGGCGCGTTGCTCAACGGGCTTTTTCTCTGGCTGCTGGTGGTCTTCATCTGGATCGAAGCGGTCGGGCGGCTGCGAAACCCCCGTTCGGTTTCAGGGCTGGGCGTGATGGCTGTCGCGATCATCGGAATCGGCGTGAATACCTTCTCCGCGTGGATGACCTCGACCGACACGCCCGGCGGTTACAAGAGTGGGATGGCAATGCGCGCGGCGTTCGTGCACGTCACCTCCGATCTCATCGGCTCGGTGGGCGTGCTCGCTTCCGGCGCGCTCAACTATTTCACTGGATGGCTGCAGGCCGATCCCACGGTGAGCATATTGATCGGAGGCCTGGTGCTGTACGGTTCATGGGGCCTGGTGCGCGAGGGAGTGGATGTCCTGATGGAATCGGTGCCGTCGCACATCGACCTGGACGAAATGCGCACGGACCTGCTGGCCGTCAGCGGCACCGAAGAAGTTCACGACCTTCACGTCTGGTGTCTGACAACCCGGCAGATCGCGCTTTCAGCGCACGCGGTGGTCGCCGCGGATGCGGATCGCGATCGAGTGCTCGCCGAGATGTGCCATCTGCTGCAGACCAAGTTCGACATCCACCATCTAACCTTGCAGCTTGAACGCAACAATCGCCGCGAACACGAGCCCGAACATTTCTGATTCAATCCGATGAAGCTGCAACCGCTCAACTGATGGCCACATCGGAACCGGACGGTCCGGGCTTGGGCGCGGGCGCGCCGGAGTTGTCCGACGAGCCCTGGGTTATCCCGCCATTTCAGCCGCTGCGAGCGATCGGCGCTGTCATTCTGACGGCGTGCGGCTTCGGGCTCCATGAATATGTCCTGGTGTCGTTCTGGTCGGTGCCGTGGATGGGCATTCACGAACGAATTCCGTGGCCCGCGTTCGCGATCGCCGCGGCTGCGATTGTGTTCTCGATTGCTGGATTGCGACTCGCGCTGGGGCTCGATTCGCCACACGCCAAACTCGGATTCGGCCTGCTCGCATTCCTGGCATGCATCGTCGTTGGAGCAGGCGGCGGTCGATTCGTCAGCTACGCGATGCGCGGGACGCTGAACCCGCCGTTTAAGCTGAAGCTCGCGGCGGGACAGCGATTCCCAAGCTTCGCGCTCGCCGATCAGAACGACTCGATTCACCGTGGACCAGTGCCTTCCGATGCGAGCGCAACTTTAATTTACGTCTATCGGGGAGACTACTGCCCGTTCGCCCGGTTCGAGCTCGCCGAACTGACCGCACGTGCCGGCGATTTTCGCCGCGCCGGTGTCGATACGGTTGCCATCAGCACCGATCCTATCGAAAGATCGAAGATGCTCGCGCGATTTCTCCGCACGAAAATCCCGCTGCTGAGCGATACCCTCGAATCGATCCTCGCGCCGCTCCGCCTTGTGCAACATCATGGCAATGCCGAGCCCGACAACGCGATACCCGCGTTTTTTATCGTCGATCGAAATGGCGTCGTGCGGTGGATTCTTACGTCGCCCTATTATCGTGAACTGCCGCGGCCGGATACGCTGCTCGACGCGGCAAAGTCAATCATTGCCGGCGAGTCCACGACGGGTCGAGCGCCGACAGCATCGCCGCAGTAGCCATGGCCGGCGAGTCGGCGGCAAATATTGCTCCGATCGACGCGACGCCCGCCGGTCGCGTGGCTGGGCCGGCAGATGCGAACAATTCGCGCGTGCGATCGGGCGTGATGCCACCGAGTGCGAAGACCGCAGTCGCGCCCGCGCCGCACGCCGCCGTAAGGCCGCCCGGACCCCACGCGGACCCGGTTGCAGGCTTGGACAGCGGATCGAAGACGGGACCGAAAACCGCGAAGTCGGCGCCCTCGCGCGCGGCATCGGCTACATCGGCGGGCGAGTGACTCGACACTCCGATGAGTCGGCGGGGCCCGAGCAGCTTGCGCGCCATGCTGACGCCGATGGAATCGGCGGGAAGATGAACACCGTCGGCATCCGCTGCGATTGCTACATCGACGCGATCGTTCACTATCAGCGGCGCGCCGGCGCGCGTGCAAATTTGCCGAAGGCGGAGCGCCAGTTCGTAGAGAGAGCGCGCGGATAAATCTTTTTCGCGGAGTTGCAATGCGACAGTTCCGGGCGGCGCGGCTTCCCGCGCCACCGTCAGCGCGGCTTCGCAGGCGGAGATGAGATCGCCGCTCCTTACCACGCGACGATCGGTGATGAGATAGAGTCTAAAGCGGACACGCGGCCGCGGCGACAAGGCGGCCTACCCTATCAGGCCGGTCAGCGGGCTGGAGGCGGTCGCGTAGAGCTTGCGCTCGATCCGGCCGGCGCAATAGGCCAGGCGCCCCGCCTCGACGGCAAGCTTCATCGCACGCGCCATCGCGATCGGGTCCTTGGCGCCCGCGATCGCGGTGTTCATCAGCACGCCGTCGCATCCGAGTTCCATCGCCTCGGCGGCATCGGACGCGGTCCCCACGCCCGCATCGACGATCACCGGGACCTTCGCCTGTTCGACAATGATCGCGAGGTTGAATGGATTGCGGATTCCCAGGCCTGAGCCAATCGGAGCCGCCAGCGGCATCACCGCCACGCATCCGATCTCCTGGAGCCTGAGGCAAGCCACCGGATCGTCGGTGACGTACGGCATCACCTTGAATCCCTCCTTGACGAGCACCCTGGCCGCTTCAATCGTAGCGGCGACGTCGGGAAACAGCGTCTGGTTGTCGCCGATCACCTCGAGCTTCACGAGCTCGCCCACGCCGACCTCGCGCGCGAGGTGGCAGGTGCGAATCGCCTCGTCGGCGGTGAAGCATCCAGCGGTGTTGGGAAGAATCTGGTAGCGCTTGGGATCGAGATAGTCGAGCAGATTTTCCTTGCCGCGATCGGTGATGTTCACGCGGCGCACTGCGACTGTCACTATTTCGGCGCCGCTTGCTTCGACCGCCGCCTTGGTCTCAGCGAAGTCCCGATACTTGCCGGTGCCGACGATCAGGCGCGAGTGGAATTTTATCCCGCCCAATTCAAATGAAGTGTCTTGCATATTTTACTTTTCACTGCCTTGCGGTTTCGGCGGCTATCCGCCGCCGACGAAGTTGATAATTTCGACATGGTCGCCCGCCCTTACCATCGTCTCGTCGTATCTGGCCTTGGGCACGATCTGGTGGTTGATCTCGACGGCCACGCGGGTGCGGCGCATGTTCAGGCGTTCCAGCAGCGCGGTCAGCAGCATGTCGGCGTCGATAGGGTACGGGTCGCCGTTGAGTGTGATTGAGGTTGCGATCGAGTCCAGCATTTTTGAGCCGCTTCCCTGCTGTAGGAAAGCGGCCCGGGCGCAGCCGCGAAGGTCGCGCCGTCGGCTTCCCTACGCCGGCATTACCCGGATCAGGTTCGAGGGGTTCTCCCGGAGGAGACTCTCAGTGCATATCATGCACACCCCCAGCCCGATCCGACTATACGATCATGGCCGGGGGATGTCAAAAACGCGCGCGCTGCGCGGCTCGGTGTATGAGTCCTTATTCGATCTGATAGGTTACGTTCACGTCGGCGCTGAAACTTACCTCGCGGGGTGTTACCGGCATCGGCGCCGCGAGCGAGGATGACACCTGCGCGCTCGACATTCTCGCCAGCGATGCAGCACCCATGAACTGATTCCCGTACACGATGTAGGGGCGCGTCTGCGCGTTGGTCGAAATTCGCAGGATTCCCTTTAGCTTCACGCCCATCGAGCTCGCGAGCGTCTCGGCCTTCGCCTTTGCATCGGCCGAAGCCTTCTCGATCGCTTCCTTCCGGGCAGCGCTATCGTCCTTTAGTGTGAAGCTGACTTGATTGAGGCGCGTTGCGCCGGCTTTCATTGCCGCTTCGACCATCGACCCGAGCAGCTCAAGTTTCGGGGTCTCCGCGGAGACAGTGACTTGTGCGTCGTAAACTTTCCGTTGCGGCTGCGGAGGAGCTGGCAGCTGATACCGGGGGATTCCGGGACGCTGTTGTTGGTTGATCTCGTTCACATTGAAATCTGTCACCTCGACTTTGCCTTGCGCACCGATCTGCTTCTTGAGCGCGGCCTCGACTCGACCTACGAGTGCCGTGCCCTTGCGAACACAGTCCGGCGGAGATGTGCCCTGAGACTCAATCGAGAGACTGACGAAATACATCCGCTTGAGCCGCCGGTATGCGGGGCCCTCGGCTTTGCTGAAAGGAGTGTTGGTCAATGATCTTGCCACTGCCGGCGGCGTCGCATCCTGCTCGACCGGCGTTTCGGAGATACCCGATTGACCTACCGATGCGGCGCCAGCGGCCAACCCGGTCTCAATCAGATCGCCAATCGGCTCCAGTGAATCCGTGAGCAAATTGACGTCGGCCTTGAACTCCCATGTGGCGGGCGGCTCCGCGGCACGCATCACAGTCGGCGTCGGCGTCGCATTGCCATACTCGATGGACGGATTGAACGAGAAATCCGAGGTCGAGACCTTTGCGGAGTCCCCGAGCAGCGCTTTCAGCGCGTCGATGACTCGCCGCGATATCTCGGATTCTTTTCGCGTGCATTCGTCGGCCGAATCCGAATGACTGGTAACGGCGAACGACAACGTCATCAGGTCGGGTTTCGCTGAGGAATCACCGTGCCCGGTAACTTCGATCGTCTTTGGGGCCGGGGCGGTCGCCTGCGCGAGCGCCGCTACGTTGAGACTCAGGAGCACCGGCATCGCGGACAGCGCCGCAAATAGTTTGCATGTCATGATTTTGAAACGCCCCATTTTGGCGACTCCGATTGTGCATGCAACTACGGTTTACGTCCACCTAGTCGAGCCGCTCCGGATCCTCTGTTAGATTTCGGAATGTTACCGAAGCTTACGAAGTTCGTTGTGGGCAGTGCTGGTTGCGTTCGCGATGTCGTTTGAGTTTCCAGAGGGAGCGGACGCGGCGCGCGGACTCCGGCCGGGCGAGTTTCAAGCCTGGCGGAGGACGAACAGCACCAGCTACACCCCCAAATTCAGCTTACATTTGACGCAAGCTCACGGCTGCATCAAACATCCAGGGAACGCTTGCCCTCGCGATGTAGTCCGAGCAGTCCGGCGGCTCGCGCCCATGCGTACTTGGCGCCGAGCACCGCGACCGGTCTTTCCGTGGTGTATGGGTAGGCCGGGATTGCCGCTCGAACAGATATTCGCAGGCCTGCTCGACCTCGACGTCGCCGACCAGCGAGGCGACGATCGGCTTTTCGATGCCCTTTAGCCGGTATTCTTCGACCACCTCGCCGAGCAGTTTTGCGAACACCATCGGCGGCGTGATGATCGTGTGCCAGTAGCCAAGGATCAGCGCATGGATGCGCGGGTCTTCAAGCCCGAGGCGAATCGTGTTGCGATAGGTGGTCGGCGGTTCGCCGCCGGTGATGTCGACCGGATTGCCCGCGGCGCCGAAGGGCGGAATGAACTTGCTGAAAGCGGCGTCCAGGTCGGGCGGCATGGTCATCAGCTCAAGCCCGTTGTCGACGCAGGCGTCGGAGAGCAGCACGCCCGATCCGCCCGCACCGGTGATGATCACAACGTTCTCGCCCTTGGGCGTCGGCATGATCGGTATGCAGCGGGCGAATTCGAGCATCTCGTCGAGCCCACGCGCGCGGACGACGCCGCTTTGGCGCAGCACGTCGTCGTAAACTCTGTCGTTGCCGGCAAGCGCCGCCGTGTGCGAGCGCGCGGCCCGCGCGCCGAGCGCGGTACGGCCCGCCTTGAGCACGATTACCGGCTTGTTTTTCGATACCCGGCGCGCGACCTCGGCAAAGGCGCGGCCGTCCTTCAGGTCCTCGATATGCATTGCGATGACCTCGGTGTTGTCGTCCTGCTCGAAGAAGGTGAGGAGGTCGTCCTCGTCGATGTCCGACTTGTTGCCCAGTCCGACGATGGCGGAGACGCCCATTTTGGCCGAGCGGCTGAAGCCGACGATCGCCATCCCGACGCCGCCGCTTTGCGAGGAAAGCGCGGCCTTGCCCTTGACGTCGTAGGGGGTGCAGAACGTCGCGCACAGGTTCTTGGGCGTGTAGTAGAAGCCGTAGATGTTCGGCCCCATCAGGCGCACGCCGTAGCGGCGCGCCATTTCCACCACCTCTTCCTGCAGCCCGACGTTGCCGGTTTCGGCGAAGCCCGACGGGATCAGGATTGCGCCGGCGATCTTCTTCTCGCCGCATTGCGCAAGGGCGCTTGCGACCAGCTGCGCGGGTATCGCAAAGACGGCAATGTCGATATCGCCCGGCACTTCCTTGACGCTGCGGTACGCCCGCAGACCCAGCACCTCGCCCGCCCGCGGATTGATCGGGTAGATATCGCCCTGGTAGCCGCCGTTGATGAGGTTCTTCATCACCGAGTTGCCGATCTTGCCGTCCTCGGGCGACGCGCCGATGACGGCCACGGCGTCGGGCTTCATGATCCGGTTCATCGCGCGCAGGATTTCCTCGCGCGACGGCCGGTAGCGCGCCTTGGGCGGCGCAAAGTCGAGCACGATGCGCACGTCGGCCGCGATCGCCCCATCGGGCCGCGCGAAAACCGGGTTCAGGTCGATCTCGGCGATCTCGGGGAAGTCCGAAACCAAGCGCGAAACGTTTTGAATGAGCGCAGCGAGCGCGTTCCTGTCGGCGGCGGCGCCGCCGCGCACGCCGTCCAGGATCTGCGCCGCGCGGATCGCGTCTAGCATCGAAAGCGCCTCCTCGTGCGTGACGGGCGCGAGGCGAAAGGTTACGTCCTTAGCACTTCAACCAGGATGCCGCCGAGTCCGAAGGCCACCAGCTTGCCGAAGGTCGGATCGCTGAGCGCCCCGACGACAACCTCGGGCCCGCCGCCGACCATCTCCTGCACCTCGACGCCCTCGACCACGGCACCGGCCTTGTACGCCTTTGCGTTCTGAACAATCGCTGCGTAGGCTCTCGCCGCAGCGCCAGCGTCCGCGACGGCGGTGATGACGCCGCCGGCTTCGGTTTTGTGGAGGATGTCGGGAGAGACGACCTTCATCGCCACCGGATAGCCGATTTCACCCCCGAGCCGCGCCGCCTCCTCGGCCGACGTCGCAAGCCGTTGCTTTGCCAGCGTAATGCCGTAGGCGTTGCATACCAGTTTGGCCCAAGGCGCGCTGAGCAGGGTCCGCCCCGCCGCCCGCGCCTGCTCCAGCACCCTTCGCACCGCCGTTTGATCGTAGTCCACTTGCCTCAACACGGATTGCAATCTTGGTGTCGAAGCGCCGAGACTGTCAAGCACGAAGAGAGAAAAGGCCGCCTGGTGGGACCGTCTGGAGGGTAATTAGTCCCAGTGCTTCAACTTCGGCCATCCTTGATCGAGTGTCCAACCCTTCGGTTCCCGGCAGAGATAGATCGTAAAGTGCTCTGAGGCCATTGCGTAGGGATTGCCGACGGCGCCCACCGCTTCGACTCGAGCAAAGTATCGCTCAAGCTGCTCGCGTGATGTGTGGCCGAGCACAATCATGATCTTGCCCGTATACTCGCGCGGACCCCAATACCAGTAGTTCGCGTGGCCACTGATCGCTTTGGGCAGGCCGAGCTTTGGCCCGTAAAAGTCGATCGCTCCTGCCTCGCCGTAGTTCTGCCCAAAAATGGCCGTCCGCGCTCGTTCGTCCGCGGGAATGCTGTTGTAGACCTTCGCGACTGCCGCAACCATCTCGGGCCAGCCACAGCGGTCAGCCAATAGCTGCGGCAACTCGCTGGCTTGGCGGTGTTCAAATTTCGGCTGCGAGATACGAATGAAGCGCGTGTAGCGGAGGTACGTTTCAGGTGGCAGCAGGGGCAGCACGACCAGCGCAGTTAAGCCGCCGGTCACCCCAAGCAAGCTGAGATACGTTGGGCGCACCCAGCGCCATTGCGGCGTCGCCAGCCAGCGCTCAATCGCTACGGCTCCGCCGGCAATCAACATCGGATAGGCGGGCGCCAGATAGTAGAACCTCCCGTCTACCAGCAACAGCGTCAGGAGCATTACCAGGTATCCCAATCCAAGCGCCCTGTATGGTCTGCCTTGGTCGCTGAAGAGGAAGCCCCACAAACCGCAAATCCAGATTGGAAACGCCAGCGGCTGCATGCCGAGGATTTGCAGACCGAAGAACCCGAGCGGGCTTAGAGCAACGTTGCGCCCATTGCGCTTGATATTGGCGAGCATCTCCAGGTGGGGAAAGTGATGCTGAATCATCCAGATCAAATTGGGGATGAAGATAAGCCCGGCGATCATCCCGCCGAGGAAGAACCATCGGCTGCCCATCAACCGGCGCTCGGGCGTCATCAGCAGACCCGCTACGAGAGCAAAGCCGAACAGTAGCATGGTGTCTTTGTTCTCCAGACCTACACCGGCCAGCACTCCGAACCAGATCCAAAGTCTCGTGTCGCCGGTCTTGATCATGCAGATCAGCATCAGCACACAGCCCATCCACAAGAGCGGCTCGACGGAGTTCATTGAGAGATAACTGTCAAAAGCCAGGTAGAATGGCGCCACCAAAACGGCCACGGCGGCGAGAGCCTGCGCAAATCGTCCGCCGTCAAGTCGGCGGACCAGCGCGCCAGTAAGGAGAACAAGCCCAGTGCCAGCGAGCGCCGGCAGGAGCCGAATAGCCAGAAGTGAATCGCCCAGTAATGCGCGCACAATCCACGCTTGCAGCGCAGTAAGCGGCGGCATATCGACGTATCCCCAGCTCAGATGCTGACCGCAGGCCAGGAAGTAGAGTTCGTCAATGAACAAGCCATAACCGCCGGGGTTAGGCAGATGCAGTATCAGTTCAAGAGCGCCGATATAGGTTACAAGGGCAGGACCGGAGATGAAGCGGCTCTTACCCGGAATTTCCATATATGGACCCAGCTCCTGAGCAAAGGGGTCTTGAGCGTGATGACATGTTTTACCCTTCCTCCTCGCCGAAGGCGCCCCGATAGGGCCGTGTCTTTCGGGGGCTTAACCATTGCTCAAATCAATTATATTCTTGATTGACTGCGGGACGGGTCAATGGTTAGTTGAGCACGCTCCTTCGATGGGCGTAACTTTCGGCGCGTCAGGGCCGTTTTTCACTTTTTTTCACTGTCCACGACGGACGACGCCCGGACAGCGCCGAGTGCCCGGGCCATTTTCATTTTCACAGGCTCGGGCGTTTTAGTTTTTTGGTTGCCCGTCGAATCCGAGCGTCCGTGCGCACGCACAGAGAGAGATTCAGCCTTCGATGGCAATTGAAACGCAACGCCCGACTATCGCCGAGATCGATCTCGGCGCGCTCCGCTCCAACTTCCGTGCGATCCGGGCGCTGGCCGCGCACGGCGAATTGATGGTCGTGGTCAAGGCCGACGCCTATGGGCATGGCGCGGTGACCGTGACGCGCACGTTGATCGACGAAGGGTGCCGTCATTTTGGGGTTGCCACGCTCGACGAGGCGCGCGAGCTGCGACAGGCGGGAATTCGCACGCGAGTGTACCTGCAGGCGGGCTTCTTTGCCGAGCAGGCAGCCGAGATTGTCGCGCTCGACTTGACGCCGTTCGTGTTCGACGCCGCAATGATCGGACCGCTCGACCGCGCGGCCGCATCGGCCGGCCGGACGGATTTCCCGATTCACGTCAAGATTGACAGCGGCGCGACGCGGCTTGGAGTGATGCCGGCGGAAATTCCCGATGTCCTCGAGGCGCTCCGGACCGCATCGGCGCTGCGCCTGGAGGGCGTCTGCACGCTGCTCGCCAACGCCGGCGATCCGCAGAGTCCGATCACCGACGCGCAACTGCGGGTCTTTAACAGGGCAATCGAGACGCTGAACGCGGCCGGCATGAAGCCTTCGGTCATCCACGTCGCAAATTCGGCGGCGCTGGTGCTGCGGCACGACTCGCATTTCAATCTGGTGCGGCCCGGACTGGCGATCTACGGCCTGCCGCCGGTGCCCGCGGTGCGCGAGCGCGTCGAACTGCATCCCGTCATGACGTTCAAGACCCGGCTGATGCAAATCAAGCGCGTGCCGGCTGGAAGCGGCGTGGGTTACGGGCATACTTTCGTCGCGCCGCGTGAAAGCCTGATCGGCGTGCTGCCGGTGGGTTACGCCGACGGCTACCGCAGAGGGCTGCAACACGGCGGCGAAGTGATAATCCGCGGCGCGCGCGCACCGGTGGTCGGCGCGGTCTCGATGGACCTGACGACGATCGACGTCACCGACATTGCGGGCGCGTCGGTTGGCGATGAGGTAATCTTGTGGGGCGAATCGGGCGGCGAGACTATCAGCGTGAACGATGTCGCGCGGCTGGCGCAGACAATTTCGTACGAGATGCTTTGCACGGTCGGCAAGCGGGTGCCGCGCGTCGCTCGTGGTTAGATGCGGAGCTAGATGGCAATGAACAGCGACAGGGTCGTGATCAGACGCGCGCTGATCGGCGTCGCGGACAAGGCGGGGGTGGCGGATTTTGCCAGGGCGCTGGAACGGCACGGCGTGGAAATAGTATCGACCGGAGGCACGATGGCGGCTCTGCAAGCGGCCGGAGTCAAAGCCAGATCGGTCGAGAGTTTCACCGGCTCGCCCGAGATGCTCGACGGGCGCGTGAAGACGCTGCATCCGAAGATTCATGGCGCAATCCTGGCGCGGCGCGGCGACGCCGAGCCATCAGCGCCAGATGCTGCAGCATCGGATCGAGCCGATCGACCTGGTGGTCGTAAATTTCTATCCCTTCGAAAAAACGGTCGCCAAATCCGGCGTGAGTCTTGACGAAGCGATCGAAAATATCGACATCGGCGGACCCGCGCTGGTGCGCGCGGCGGCGAAAAATCACGGCGACGTCGCGGTCGTGGTCGATGCGGCCGACTACCACGCGATCGCCACCGAGCTCGACTCGCACCAGGGCGCGATCAGCGCAGACACGCGATGGCGCCTGGCGCGCAAGGCATTCGCGCGCGTGACGGCGTACGACGCGGCAATCTCAAATTATCTCGGCACCCATACCGGCGGCGGCGGCGACTCGGCGCTCGGCGAGACCTTCAGCCTTGCGCTCGAGCGCGAACAGGCGCTGCGCTACGGCGAGAATCCGCATCAGACCGGCGCGCTGTACGGCCGCTTCCATCGAGATCGCGCATCAGCTTCACGGCAAGGAATTGTCGTTCAACAACGTGGTCGATATCAGCTCGGCGATGAACCTGATGCTGGAGTTCGAGGGCGAGCGGCGCGCGGTGGTGGCGATCCTGAAGCACAACACGCCGTGCGGCGTGGGAACAGCCGATACGCTCAAGGGAGCGTGGGACAAGGCCTTCGCAACCGATCCGGACTCGCCGTTCGGCGGTATAATCATCGCCAATCGGCCGTGGGACATGGAGTTCGCACGCGCAGTCGATGAACTATTTACCGAGGTGCTGATCGGCCCCGCGTATCCGGACGAGGTAATCTCGTTCCTGCGCAAGAAAAAGAATCGGCGCGTGATGACGTTCAATCCGGGCGCGGTGGACCGCAAGGAACTTGACCTCAAGAAGGTGCTCGGCGGATTGCTGGTGCAGACGCCGGACCTGGCGATCGAAGATCCGCGCGAAGCCAAAGTCGTGACGCGGCGGCGGCCCACCGACGCCGAGATGCGCGCGCTCACGTTCGGCATCAAGGTCTGCAAGCATATCAAGTCCAACGCGATCGCTTTCGTCGCGGAAGATCGCACGCTCGCGGTTGGCGGCGGCGCGACCTCGCGGATCGATCCGCTGTACGCGGCGCGCGAGAAAGCGGCGCGGCTCAAAGTCGCGCTCGAGGGTTCCGTGCTCGTCTCCGAAGCGCTGTTTCCATTTCCCGACGGCCCGACGCTCGCGGCCGAGGCAGGCGCGACGGCGATCGCACAACCGGGCGGGGCCGTGCGCGACGATGAAGTGATCGCGGCGGCGGACAAGTACGGGCTCGCGATGGTCTTCACCGGGGTGCGCCACTTCAGGCATTAGGTGCGCGCCGCGCGATGAAAGTACTGATAATCGGCAAGGGCGGACGCGAGCACGCTCTGGCGTGGCGGCTTCATCAGAGCCAGAGCGTGGGGAAGATATTTTGCGCGAGCGGAAATCCGGGGATCGATCGGATCGCGCAACCGGTGCCGATCGCGCCGACCGACGTCGCGGCGCTGGTGGAATTCGCGAACGTCAAACGCGGTCGATCTGACCGTGGTCGGTCCGGAAGATCCGCTCGCCGCCGGAATCGTCGATCAGTTCACGCGCAAGGGACTTAAAATATTCGGGCCGACCGCGGCCGCGTCGCAGCTTGAAACCAGCAAGTCGTTTGCGAAAACGATCATGCGCGAGTCGGGCGTGCCCACCGCCGGCTTCGCCGCATTCGACGACGCTGAATCCGCGCGCCGTTATGTCAGGGCGCGGACGGGATCGATGGTCGTCAAGGCGGACGGGCTCGCGCTTGGAAAGGGCGTGGTCATCTGCCACGACGCGAAGGCGGCGCTGGATGCGATCGCGGACGCGATGGAGCGGCGGCGCTTCGGAGCGGCGGGCAATCGCGTAATCGTAGAGGAGTTTCTGAGCGGCGAGGAAGTTTCATTTTTCGCGCTGTGCGACGGCGAAAACGCGATCCCGCTCGGCACGTTTCAGGATCACAAGGCGGTCTTCGACGGCGATCGAGGCCCCAACACCGGCGGGATGGGCGCGTATTCGCCGGTGCCGCAATTCGGCCCCCGGCTCGAAGCGCGCGTGATGCGCGAGGTGGTCGGGCCGACGCTGGCGGCGATGAACGCGCGCGGGATTCCGTTTCGCGGGCTGCTGTTCGTGGGATTGATGATCGACGGCGAACGAATCAACGTGCTCGAGTTCAACGTTCGCTTTGGCGATCCGGAATGCGAGGCGCTGATGATGCGGCTGGACAGCGACCTTGCGCAGAACCTGCTCGCTGCCGCCGACGGCAAAGTCGCCAATGCGGCGATCAGGCTCTCGCCGCGCAGCTCGGTCGCGGTCGTGCTCGCGTCGGGCGGATACCCCGGCGACTACAAAAAGGGAATTGCGATCAGAGGGCTGGATCGGCTCGAAGGCAACCTCCCGTCGGACATCAAGATCAAATGGGCGATGGGCAAGATTCGGGTGAAGGTTTTCCATGCGGGCACCGCGATGCGCGACGGACAGTTGGTGACCGACGGCGGCCGCGTGTTGACGGTGACCGCGATGGCGCCGGAGCTGGCGGCGGCGGTCGATGCCGCGTACCAGGCGGCGGAAATGATCGAGTTCGAGGGACGTCATTTCCGGCGCGATATTGCGCGGCGCGCACTCGTGCACGCTTCGAGCGGCGGCGTCGGTTCCGTATAATCGCTGTCGCAGGAGCCTGATCATCACTTGCCGCGCTCGTCACCAATCAAGCCAAAAAGCCGGCGCTCCCGCGCCGCGGTGTTTGGGGTCGCCGATGGAATAGCGGCGTTGAAAGCCGGCGAGCTGGTCGTTTATCCGACCGAGACGTTCTACGCGCTCGGCGCCGACGCGTTTTCGTCCACCGCGCTGCGCCGCCTGTTTCGAGTGAAGGGGCGCGAGCCGGGACGTCCGGTGGGGTTGATCGCGGCGGACTCTGCGATGGCATTTTCGGTGGCGCGCGAAATACCGATCGATGCACGCCGCCTCGCCGGCGCGTTCTGGCCGGGACCGCTGACGATCGTTTTGCCGGCTCGCGACGGCCTGGCGCCGGAGCTGACCGGACCCGACGGCGTCGGCGTGCGCGTATCGCCAAATCCGGTGGCACACGCGCTCAGCGCGGCAATCGGGCGGCCGATCACGGCGACCAGCGCAAACCTGAGCGGGAAGCCGCCGGCCAGCACGCTCGAACGAAGCGCGCGCGGCGCTGCGGCGAAAAAGTTAAAGTTTACCTTGAAGGTGGAAAACTGGCGGCGTCGGCACCGAGCACGGTAGTCGCGGTCAACGCCAGCGGATGGAAAATGCTGAGAGCGGGAGCGATTTCAGAAGATCAAATCGCGGCGGCGCTGGCGGGAGACGCGTTGAAATGAGCGCGCTCGGCAAACGGATCGAGCCATTTCGCGCGCTGATGTACAATCGCCAAATTGCCGGCGAACCGGCGCGGCGTCGTAGCGCCGCCCTACGATTTGATCGGCGCGGCGCGTCAGAAACAACTGTACGAACGCAGCCCGTACAACGTCGTGCGGCTCGAACTTGGCCGCGAGGCGGATCGCTACGGCGCCGCGGAAAAAACGCTCGCGCAGTGGCTGGCGGCGGGCGTCATCGAGCGTTCGGCGCGGCCGGCTATTTATCAATACACGCAGACTTTCGACCTCGAGGGCCGGCTGCTTCATCGCACCGGATTTATCGCGCGAGTTCGGCTCGAGGAATTCGATCGCGGGCGCATCGTGCCGCACGAGCGAACATTTCCAGCCGCGAAGGAGGACCGTCTGCGGCTGCTGACCGCGCTCCAGGTCAACACCAGCTCGATCTTCGGGCTCTACTCGGGCGCGCATCCCGAGCTCGACCGATTGCGCGAGCAGGTGGCCGCGCGCGAGCCGCTGATCGATCTCGTCGATGACCTCGGAATCCGCAACGAGCTGCGGCCGATCGAGGCAGCCGGCGAAGTCGCGGTCATTCAGCGCGAACTCGAATCACCGCGCTTCTTGATCGCCGACGGACACCATCGCTACGAAACCGCGCTGAACTATCGCCGCGCGCCGCGCGCCACGAGAACGCCTCCGAGCGAGCCGCGAGCCGTACGACTACACGATGATGACGCTGGTGGCGTGCGACGATCCGGGGCTGGTGATTCTGCCGACCCATCGGGTGGTGAAGTCGCTGCGCGCCGACGCGATCGCGTCGTTCACGCGACGCGCGCGCGAAGTGTTCAACGTCGAGGAAATCGCGCATCGCGACGCATTTCGCGCGCGCCTGAACGATTCGGGCAGCGGCGCGATCGGCGTGACGCTGAAGGGCGGCCCCAACTATCTGATCTATCCGGCTGCGCAGCCCGAGCGCGATGAAGGCCGCGATGCCCGACGCGCCGGCCGAGGTTCGGCGCCTCGACGTATCGGTCCTGCACGCGCTGGTGTTCGATCGGATATTCGGGCTGGGCGCCGACGAGATTCGAAAAGGCGGGAATATCGAATACACGATCGAAATCGGCGGCGCGCTCGGCGCAGTCGCTCAGGGACGTGCCGACGGCGCGTTCCTGATGAATCCGCCGTCGATCAAGGATGTCGAGCGGGTCAGCGACGCGGGCGCGACGATGCCCGAGAAATCGACTTACTTCCATCCCAAGCTGCTGACCGGCCTGGTGATGAATCCGCTGTTCGACGGCGAATGATTCCTGTTGCGCGCCGTTACGGTTAAATAATCAAGCACCAAAGTCGCGGGTCGCGGTTAATCCTGGTTCGCCACGGCGAGACCGAAGGCGAGTCGAGCATCAGGTATCATGGCCGCACCGACGTGGCGCTGTCGGAGCTCGGGCGTGCGCAGATGCGCCTTGCGGGCCGGGTGATCGAGGCGCATTGGGGGGGCGGCGGAAATTTCGCGCGCATTTTTTCGAGTCCACTGGTTCGTGCGTCCGAAGGCGCGCGAATCGTGGCCGGCGACTCGGCGCCGCTGGTCACGATAGATGAATTCGCCGAAGTTCACTTCGGACTGTTCGAAGGACTCACCGCGGATGAGATTCGCGAGCGTTATCCCGGCGAGTTCGCGCGATGGAACGCCGATCGGCTCGCGCCGAGCTACACCTATCCCGCGGGCGAGAGCCGCGCCGGCTTTGCCAATCGCGTCGAGCGCGGCCTGGAACGCATGCTGGCTCTATGGACGCCGCGCGGTGATACGGGAGCCGACGACGCGCTGCTGATTGCGCATCGTGGAGTGATTCGCGCGATCGTGCAAAAGCTGACGAGTCAGGAGCCGGTCGTCGAGCTGGGATCGATTCAGGTTCTGCGCTTCGACGGCGGTTGGCACGCCGAGATGCTCGATCTGATCGATCATCTGGGCGGCTCCTGAAGCTCACACGCGGCGCAGCACGCCCGTCCAGCGGTAGCGGCATTTGTCGAGCGGCTTGGTGAATGACAGGTCGCAATAGACGGCGGCCATTTTGAACATCCCCGACGCCAGCGCCGCGAGTTCCAGCGTGGAGGGGAGCGTGTAGCGCACCGGAATCAAATCGCGCGTAGTCACCGCGCCGGCGGGAAAGTTGATCGTACATTCGAGTTCGTAGATCGAATGCAGCGGCGAGTGCCACGCGACGGGGCGATTGAACTCGCGGATGTCGAGTGCAACGCCGGCGGCGCGCGCGCTGCGCTCGCGCCACATCGTCCGCCGCGACACGCGCGGAATCGGATCCTGGCGATCGATGTCGATGCAGTACAAGCCGCCGCGCTTGAGCGCACGGCCGACGGATTTAAGATGCGAGAGCAGGCGGGAGTTCTCGACGATCACCGGAAATGTTTCGGACATGCAGATTGCGGCGTCGAAGGGACGCTCGGGGAGGCTGAACTTTTCGATCGGCCGGCGGTAGAAGCGAAGATTCGCAATTGCGTTGGCTTTGCGGCGGCCCGCCGCGATCATCGCAGGTGAACGATCGATTCCGACGACCTCGAATCCGTTGCCGTTGCCCGCCAGCAGACGCCCGTGGGGTGAGTCGCCGCACGCGATGTCAAGGATGCGGCGCACCGGGTGCTGGTGATGGCGTTTCCATAACTGTTGCAGGAAAACCACTTCGGCCGGAATTTCGCCGGGACTTTCCATATGCGCGCGGCGGAAGATGTCGGGATATTGATAGATGCTCGGTTCCATCGGCGATGAGCGTACAAGCGGCGCGCCCGCAGGCCAATGGCGGTGCGCGAATCAATCGAGACTTGAGATTTCGCGGCGAAGGGCGGGATAATGCCCGCGCATCCGAATTCCTGAACGACCGTTTAGGGGAAAGCCGCGATGAGCAAGCCGCTCGAGGGAATCAAGGTCGTCGAGATCGCGCAGGAAATCCAGGGGCCATTTGCGTCGCTGATTTTGGCCGACTTGGGCGCCGACGTAGTCAAGGTCGAGAACAAGGAAACCGGAGATCTGAGCCGCTGGATGCTGGCCGCACTGATTGGCGGCCTGGACGTCAAGAACGCGATGGTGTCGCATTACTTTATCGCGATGAATCGCGGCAAACGGAGCATCACCGCCGACCTGAAAAAGCCCGACGCGATCGAGATGGTGCGCCGGATGGTGAAATCATACGACGTGCTCGTCACCAACTATCGGCCCGGCGTGCTGGACAGGCTCGGACTCGGCTACGACGAAGTGCGCAAGATAAATCCGCGGATCGTGTACGCGCAAGGCAGTTCGTGGGGGCCGAAGGGGCCGTGGGTGACACGGCCGAGCCGCGATACGCTGGCGCAGGCGGCGAGCGGCTTGATGGCAAAGACGGGGATGGCGGGCGACCCGCCGCTGGCGGCGGGGATGTTCGTCGCGGATCATTCGGGAGCACTGAGCCTGGCGAGCGGAGTTCTGGCGGCGCTGTTCGCGCGCGAGCGCAGCGGCAAGGGGCAAAACGTCGATGCGTCGATCTACGGCACGATGATCGCGATGCAGGGGATGGAGATCGATTACACGTCGATCACCGGCGTCGAGCCCGAGCGCGCCGGCCGCGGGCATCAGTTTCTGCGCGGTGTATGGGGCGCGTTCCCCACCAGCGACGGGCACATCTGCATTGCGGGCGTGGACGAGAAGCGCTGGCCGTCGTTCTGCAGGATCGTTGGAATCCAGCACTTGGAGAAGGACCCCGAATACTCAGACAGCGTGATTCGTAATTTTCACGGTGACAAGATTCAGAAAGTGCTCGACGAGATCTTCCCGGCGAAAACGACTATGGAGTGGCTCAAGGAACTTACCGCCGCCGATATCCTGGCGACCGAGGTCGTCGATTACCGCGCGATGCTGAAAAGCGAGCAAGCTCGCGTCAACGGATACCTGCTCGAACTCGACCATCCGGTGGCGGGCAAGGTGCTCGTGTCGGGCGCGCCAGTGACGATCAACGGCGAAGTTGCGGCCGCGGCCGAGCCTGCACCCGAACTCGGGCAGCATACCGAGGAAGTGCTGCTCGAACTCGGCTACACGTGGGAAGAGATCAGCGCGCTGCGCGACCGCGGCGCCGTGTAGGGAGGATCCGGATCCGATTATGTGCACAGAGACTCGGCGCGTTGTAGTGAATTGCGGATGGCGGAGCGGCACATCGTTGCGATGGGCGGAGGCGGATTCTCGATGGAGCCGCGCAATCCGCGGCTCGACGATTTTGTGTTGAGCCTCGCGCGGCGCAAGCGGCGTCCGCGCGTATGCTTCGTCGGAACTGCGAGCGGCGACAACGATTCGTACATCAGGGGCTTCCATGAGGCGTTCCCGCCGTCGCGCGCCGCCGCGACTCATCTTGCTTTCTTCGAGCGAACCGTTCGCGACCTCAAATCGTTCGTGATAGACCAGGACGTTATCTACGTCGGCGGCGGCAGCAGCGCTAACATGCTCGCAGTGTGGCGCTTGCACGGGCTCGACAAAGTGCTGCGCGCGGCGTGGAACGCGGGCGTCGTGATGGCGGGTATCAGCGCGGGCGCGATTTGCTGGTTCGAAGGCGGCTTGACAGATTCGTTCGGCATGCCGTTTCGCCGCCTCGACGACGGACTCGGATTTGTGCGCGGCGCGTGCTGTCCGCATTACGACGGCGAGAAAGAGCGGCGGCCGGCGTTGATCCGGCTGATCAAGCGGGGATTCCCGCCGACGCTCGCGCTCGATGATGGCGCAGCAGCGCATTTTGTCGGAACACGGCTCAAGGAAGTCGTATCATCGCGGCCGAAAGCGCGCGCGCTCCGCATCGAGCTCAGCAACGGTGCGGTAGTCGAAAAGGCACTCCAAGTGCGGTACCTCGGCGCGGGTGGACGGGGTAATCACGCGTGACAAGCTGGCCCGGCCTGCTCTAGAATGCGGGACTTCCGCTAATGCAGTGAGGTTTGGGTCAATGGCGGCATCCACAGAAATCGCAGAGATCAAGGCGCGCGAGATTCTCGACTCGCGCGGAAACCCCACAATCGAAGTTGACGTGCGGCTTGGCGGCGGCGCGCTCGGCCGCGCCGCGGTACCGTCGGGCGCATCGACCGGGGTTCACGAGGCGCTCGAGCTTCGCGACGGCGACGCGAAACGCTACGGCGGCAAGGGCGTGCTGAAAGCGGTCGCCAACGTCAACCAGACGATCGCGCGCAAGCTCAAGGGGGCCGACGCGGCCAATCAGCGCGCTCTTGACCAGGCGCTGATCGAACTGGACGGCACCGCGAACAAATCGAAGCTGGGCGCCAACGCGATGCTCGGCGTATCGCTCGCGGCCGCGTACGCATCGGCCGCGGCCAACGGAGTGCCGCTGTATCGGTATCTCAATCCTGACGCGCGCGTGATGCCGGTGCCGCAGATGAACGTGGTCAACGGCGGGCGTCATGCCGACTCGAACGTCGACATGCAGGAGTTCATGATCGTGCCGGCGGGCGCGGGAAATTTCGCCGAAGCGATCCGGATGGGCGCGGAAGTCTTTCATGCGCTGGCCGCCGTGCTCAAGAAACGCGGTCATTCGACCAACGTCGGCGACGAAGGCGGATTCGCGCCGAATCTCAAAAACAACGAGGAGCCGATCGAGGTGATCCTCGAAGCGATCGCCAAGGCCGGCTACCGCCCCGGCATCGACGTGTCGCTCGCGCTCGATCCGGCGTCGAGCGAATTTTACGAAGACGGCAAGTACGTGTTCGCGCGCTCGGACAAAAGCGCGCGCAGCGCGGAGCAGATGGTCGAGTTTTACGCGGGATGGCTGAAGAAGTACCCGATCGTCTCGATCGAGGACGGGCTGGCCGAAGACGATTGGGCGGGATGGAAAATTCTGACGCGCGAGCTCGGTGCGAAGACGCAACTGGTCGGCGACGATATATTCGTCACCAATCCTAAATTTCTCAAACGCGGAATCGACGAGCACGTCGCGAATTCGATTCTGATCAAGCTCAACCAGATAGGCACGCTGACCGAGACGCTCGCCACGATCGAGATGGCGCGCACGGCGGGTTACAGCTGTGTGATTTCGCATCGCTCGGGCGAGACCGAAGACACGACGATCGCAGACCTGGCGGTCGCCACCGGCGTCGGACAAATCAAAACCGGATCGGTGTGCCGATGCGAGCGCATCGCGAAATACAACCGGCTTTTGAGAATTGCGGAAGAGCTTGGCGCAAAGGCGCAGTATCGCGGCGCCGCAGTCTTCAAGCGTGGTACGGCGGGCGGGAAATCGTGATGGCCACCCGGCCGCCGGTTGCAGCGCTGGTGATTTTCGACGGATGGGGAGTCAGCAAGAGCCGCGCGTCAAATGCGATCGCCGCGGCGAAGACTCCCGTGATGGATCGCCTCTACGCGACGCAGGCGCATACCGAACTCGAGGCGTCGGGCGAGGCGGTAGGCCTGCCGCCGGGCGTGATGGGCAATTCCGAAGTCGGTCATCTCACCATCGGCGCAGGCCGCGTGATTTACCAGGATTTGATGCGAATCGCGAAAGCGATCGAGAGCGGAGCTTTCGCGCGCAATCCGGCGATTGTCGATGCGATAAAAAAGACCGCCGCGAACGGCTCGATGCTGCATGTCTGGGGACTGCTTTCCGACGGGAGCGTGCACAGCCACATCGACCATTTGATGGCGTTGCTCGGCGTCGCTGCTGCCAATGGCGCGAGCAGGATTGCGGTTCACGCCGTGCTCGACGGGCGCGACAAACCGCCGCGCTCGGCGCTTGAGTTTATCGATCAGCTCGAAGCGAAGCTCAACCAGCTTGGGCGCGGGCGAATCGCGACGGTCACGGGACGCTACTACGCGATGGATCGCGACAAGCGCTGGGAGCGAATCGAGCAAGCGTGGCGCGCGATCGTTGCAGGGGAAGGATTGGCCGCGCCAGGCGCGCGCGCGGCGGTGGAGAATTCGTACGCCGCCGGCAAGAGCGATGAGTTCGTCGAGCCGCACGTGATCGGAGAGCGATCGCCGATGGCGGACGGCGACCAGGTCATCTGCTTCAACTTCCGCGCGGACCGGGCACGCGAACTGACGGCCGCGGTCGCGCTGGGCGGATTTTCCGGCTTCCAGCGTTCGCGCATCCCAAAAGTCGGCTACGTGTGCATGACCGAATACGACCGTTCGTTCGCACTGCCGTTGGCGTTTGCACCCGAAGACGTGCGCAACACGCTGGCCGAAGTGCTGGCGCATGCGGGGCTCAGGAATTTGCGCGTCGCGGAGACCGAGAAATATGCGCACGTCACGTATTTCCTCAACGGCGGCGTCGAGCAGGCGTTCCCACTCGAAGAGCGCGTGCTGATTCCGTCATCAAAGGTCGCGACCTACGACCTGGAGCCGGCGATGAGGGCGGCCGCAATCGCAACCCGGGTCGCCGAGGCAATCGAAGGCGGCAAATTCGGCTTGATCGTGATGAACTTCGCCAATCCCGACATGGTCGGACATACCGGCAAGTTCGAGGCGACGGTGGCGGCGGTCGAGGTGACGGACGCGGCGTTGGGCGTCGTGATCGAGGCGCTCACAAAGCGCGGCGGCGTCGCGCTCGTCACGTCGGATCACGGCAACGCGGAATTCATGGCCGATCCCGCGACCGGACAGGCGCATACCGCGCATACCACGAACCCGGTGCCGCTGATTCTTTACGATCCGAAATTCAAAGGGCGGCTCAAGGACGGCGGGACGCTCGCGGATGTGGCGCCGACGTTACTCGCGATGCTCGAAGTGAAAGCGCCGGCCGAGATGACGGGGCGCGATCTGCGTATCGAGACTACCAGCGGATGACCTGTTCGTAGATTTTCGGCAACTGGCGCGGCAGCGATGCGATGTCCTCGATCACCAGGTAGCGCGACGATTGGCACATCTGGCGCAAGTAGTCGTGGCCGGTTTTGTCCACCGTGATGCAGAACGGCAGCACTCCTGCCAACTCGAGTTCCTTCAACGCGACCATCGTGTCCTGAATGCCGTAGGCGTTCGAGCGGCGATCGTGGCCGTAGTCGAAATCCTGCGGGAAGCCGTCGCTGAGCAGAATCATGTGCTTGGCGCGTGAGGACACGTCCTTGAATTTCTCGCGCACGTGGCGAATCGCAGCGCCCATCCGGGTTGAGCGCTTGGGTTCGACGGCGCCGACGCGGGCCTTCACCTCGTCGGTGAGTTCCTGATCGAATTCCTTGATCACATAGAACTCGACGTTGTCGCGGCCGTGTCCGGAAAAGCCCATGATCGCGTACGCGTCGCCGATTTCCTCGAGCGCCTGCGCCATGATGACGAGCGCTTCCTTGTTCACGTCGATGATACGGCGGGGACGATTGGCGGTTTGCGGGCGGCGCTGCCACGCGTTCATCCAGTCGTCAGTGTCGTCATCGTTGGTATACTTGCGCGGCTCGCGATGAATGGGCTCGTCGGTGGAAGCCGACATGTCGAGCAGGAACAGGGTGGCGACGTCGCGCGCCTCTTTCTTGCGAGCCTTGTACATGCGGCCGTCGGGCGTTTCGCCCATTAGGCGCGCCACGCGAGCCTCGATGGTGCGATCGAGGTCGATTTCCTCGCCGTCCTCGAGTCCACGGACCATCCGGTACGATGCCGGGCGAATGCGCTGGAAGTTGCGCCGCACGCCGGGCAGCATCTCGGCGTAGCGAATGAGCGTGTTCTCGAAAAAATCGCCCTCATCGCCGATGAGCGGAATTTCGCGCAGCCGGCACCAGCTGCGGCGGTAATCGTTCAGCACGTAATCCCATTCGTCGTAGGCGTAGTAGGAATCCTGGCGGCCACCACCGATCATCAAACGTCCCTGCCCGGTGACGGAACCGACCTCCCCGAGCTGCTCGCGCATCTGCTTGAGTTCGCTGAGCTGCTTGCCGGTCAGTTGTGTCAGGTACATGCCGTCGCCCTCGGCGCTGCCCTCGCCTTGCGACGGCTTGATCTCGGCACCCTGCTCAATGAGCTTGCGCAATTCCTCGGGCGAGAGCGCCCTGCCCTTGCCGCCCTTGGATTGCTTGCCCGAGACGTCCATCTGAACGTTCTGATCGGGCTCGCCGCCGCCATCGCCCTGCTCGCCGTCGTCGCCTTCGCCGCCGGTCTGCGTTTCCGAGCCTTTCATTCCCTTGATCAGGTCGTTGCGCATCGTCTCGGCTTCTTCTTCACTGAGCGGATCGCCTTCGCCGCGTTCGCGTGCCTGTCGAATCAGCTCCTGGAGCCAATTGTAGAGGGCACTGACCTGGCGGACGCTGGTCATGATGTTGGCGCCGCGCGCGCGAACGGGAGCGAAGTGTCTCGAAGCCATCCGCACCAGCGGGGAATCGAGCACTTCGCCCGTCGCTTCGAGATCGAGCGCCGCGCGCACCAGCATCGTACTCAAGGACTCGGGATGGAGTTGTTTCAGCAGCGAGCGATTGAGGCCTGCGATGCGCGGGGCAAGTCCGCGATAACGGCGCGCCAGTTCGGCGTCGATTCGCGCCGACTCCGCCAGCCGCATCAGAGCGCCGGCCAGGCCCGGGTCGTCAAACGACGCGACGAAGCTGTCGATGGCCTCGACGCCGGTCTCGCCGCGCTCTTCG
Source organism: Binataceae bacterium (SeqCode) (assembly GCA_963803045.1). Taxonomy (GTDB): domain Bacteria; phylum Desulfobacterota; class Binatia; order Binatales; family Binataceae; genus Binatus. The sequence continues at coordinate 386,156 of CAWDLC010000011.1, forward strand.
AAGCCTGTGATGTCCGCGAGTTTCAGCTTGAACGTGCCGAAGTCATGACGCGCCGCCAGATGGGCGGTGGTGACGAAATAATATATGTAGGCGTCGCCGCGAGTGCCGAACGGTTCCAGCCGCTCGGGCAGATAGATCATTTCGCCCGGCAGCAGCGGATAGTGAAACGGCAGCATCGGGCCGCTGTTCGCAAGCGAGTCGATACGGAACTCAAGCGGAAACAACATCCGCATGAACTTCGTCAGCACGCCCTTGATTTCGAACAGGTCCTGCGCTTTCTCGGCAATTTCAAGCATCGTCGTAATAATGATTGTTACAAGGACCGATACACCGATGCAATTTTAGCACAATTTAACCCCGACTGCGGCGCGCGGCACGATGCGGCGGCTTTGACTTCAACTTCTTGACTTGCTTGCGAGCGGCAGACTTAGATGATCGTAATCTATGCTCATCACGATCTTTGGCAATCATCGCCGTCTCGTTCCGATGGCGGCGCTCGGTACCCTTCTATGCCTGGCCGCTTCGGCTCCCGCACGCGCGGGAATCGCGGACGCGGTCAAGGCCCAAACCCTTCCCAACGGCCTCAGAGTGCTGGTGCTGGAAAATCACAAGGCGCCCCTGGCGACCTTCAACGTCTTCTACCGCGTCGGCTCGCGCAACGAGCAGATGGGCAAGACGGGGCTGTCGCATCTGTGCGAGCATCTGATGTTCAAGGGCACCAGGAAGCTCAAGCCCGAAGAGTTCTCGCAGATCATCCAGCAAAACGGCGGGATGGATAACGCGTTCACGGAAACGGACTTCACGGACTATTTCGAGATGATCAACAAGGATCACCTCGACGTGCCAATCACGCTCGAAGCCGATCGGATGGCCAACTTCGAGCCCAAAGATTTCGACAAAGAGAAGCACGTAGTGCTCGAAGAGCGCCGCCTGCGCACCGATGACAGTCCGGAGGACGCGCTCGACGAGATGGTCCGCGCGCAAGCGTACCTGTCCCATCCGTACCACTGGCCGGTGATCGGATGGTTCCACGACGTTGACGGACTGACGCTCGCAGACGCGATGGCGTATCACAAAGTCTATTACTCACCGCAAAACGCGCTGATCGTGGCCGTCGGCGACTTCAACGCCGGCCAGGTGCTCAAGCAAATCAGCGAGGCGTTCGCGGGAATCAAGAACGGTCCCAAGCCACCGCCGGTGACGGAACTCGAGTCGCCGCAAGAAGGAACCCGGCACGTCGAACTGCAGCACGCGGCCAATCTCCCGGCGTTCGAGCAGGCGTATCACGTGCCGAATATTTCCAGCCCCGACAGTTACGCGCTCGAAGTGGCTTCTGAAATTCTGAGCGACGGCCAGAGCTCGCGGCTCTACAAGAAGCTGGTCATCGAAAAGCAGATGGTGGTCGATATCGGCGCCGGCTACGACATGACCTCGTTCGATCCGGGATTGTTCGTCGTGTCGGCGCAGATGCGTCCCGGCGTGAAGGCGGCGGACACCCAGCTCGAAGTCGAAAAGGAGCTCGCCGCGCTGCGCGATACCCCGGTCGGCGCAGAGGAATTGCAGAAGGCCAAGAATCTCGAGCAGGCGCAATACGTGTTCGGGCAGGACTCGATCATGCGCGAGGCCGAAATGCTCGGAGTGTACGAATTGCTCGGCGACTACCATCTCGTCGACAAATACCTCGACGGAATCGACAAGGTGACCGCGGCTCAAGTGCAGCGAGTCGCGAAAACTTATTTGGTCGCGGCCAATATGACCGAAGGCGTGCTGGTGCCGACCGGCGTTCTGCCGCACGGCGGCGGCGGACCGAGTGGCAGAGAGTTGCGCCATGCTCCCGCCGTGGGCGAGATCGCCGAGGTGGTGCGATGAGCAGCGCGGCAGATCGGATGAAAATGTTTGCTTTCGCCGGCGTCACGGCAATCGCGGCGTTCGTCTTCGCGGCCTCGCCGTCGCATGCTCTCGACATCAAGAGGATGACGCTCAGCAACGGCGCAGTGCTGCTCGTCTCGCAAGCGCATCAATTGCCGATGGTGACAATGTTGATCGCATTCGACGCCGGCACGCGCCGCGATCCCAAGGGCAAGGAAGGGTTGGCCGAGCTGACGGCGCGATGCCTTTCGCAGGGCACCAAAGAACTAACCGAGCCGGAGTTCGATCAGAAAGTCGATTTCATGGGCAGTTCGGTCGGGGTCTCGGCCGGCCGCGATTATTCGACCGCCGCGATGAGGACGCTTAAGAAGTACCAGGGCGATACGTTCAAGCTGCTGGCGGGAATCCTGACGGAGCCCGGACTTCGCGACGCCGACATCGAACGCAAACGCGCTGAGCAGGTCGCCGAAATCAAATCGTCGGAAGAACAACCGGGCTACACCGCCGATGTGGAATTCACAAAAGACTTGTTCGGCGACTCGCCGTACGGGCATCCGGGCGAAGGCTCGTCCCAATCGGTCGGCAAACTTACCGCTGACGACGTGCGCGGCTTCTACCGTGACAATTACAAGCTTGGCAGCGCGATTATCGCAGTGGCCGGCGATGTGACCGCCGACGAAGTTAAAGTATCACTTGAAAAAGAGCTGGCCGGCCTTTCTGGTTCCGTCGCGCCCCAAGCTGAACCGCCGCCAATCGCGGTGGCGCCGGGCTTTCATGTGAAACTGATCGATCGAAACGTCGTGCAAGCCAATATCATAATGGGTTCCGGCGGCGTGGCGCGTTCGAATCCCGATTTTTACCGGCTTAAAGTGATGAACTACATACTGGGCGGCGGCGGATTTTCCTCGCGCCTGGTGAAGGTCGTTCGCAGCGAGCACGGGCTCGCCTATTCGGTCTCCAGCGGCTTCGAGCCGGGCAAGTACCAGGGCGCGTTTACCATTGGCCTTCAAACCAAGAACCAGAGTTCAAACCAGGCAATCGATTTGATCCTGCAGCAGCTTCGCGAGATCCGGGAAAAACCGGTCAGCGATGCCGAACTGGATGGCGCGAAAAAGTTTCTCGTCGGAAGCTTCCCGTTGACCTTCGGGCGACAGAGCGCGATTGCGGCCTTCATGGTGCAGGTCGAGTTCTACGGTCTGGGGCTCGACTACGCGGAGCAGTATGCGAAGTTGATCGGATCGGTCACCAAGGATGACGTACTGGCGGTTGCAAAAAAATATTTGCACCCCGATTCGATGATCGTCGTCGCGGTCGCGAACCAGAGCGAAGCGACGATCAAGACCCCGCAGATGGACAAGGCAGCCGGCGCTGCCAGCGCGCAATAGCGCGCGCTATGCGGCGGCGCGATGGTTGAGCGCCTGGCGCAGAAAGCCGCCGGTGTATGAAGCCTTCACGCCGCGCGACTTCCTCGGGCGTGCCCTTGGCGACTATCTGGCCGCCGCGATCGCCGCCCTCGGGCCCGAGATCGATCAGGTAGTCGGCCGTCTTGATAACGTCGAGGTTGTGCTCGATCACGACGATCGTGTTGCCCGCGTCGGCGAGGCGGCCGAGCACGCCGAGCAATTTCTTGATGTCGTCGAAATGCAGGCCGGTGGTCGGCTCGTCGAGGATATAAAATGTGCGGCCGGTCGCGCGCCGCGCGAGTTCCTTGGCGAGCTTGATGCGCTGCGCCTCGCCGCCCGACAGCGTCGTCGCCGACTGGCCGAGATGGATGTAGTCGAGCCCGACGTCGCGCAGGGTTTCGAGCTTCTGGCGAATCGGCGGCACCGAGCCGAGGAATTCGACCGCGTCGAGCACGGTCATGTTGAGAACCTCGGCGATGTTCTTGCCCTTGTACTGAATTTCCAGCGTGTCGCGATTGTAGCGCTTGCCGCCGCAGACTTCGCAGGTAACGTAAACGTCGGGCAGGAAGTGCATCTCGATTCGGATGATGCCGTCGCCCTCGCACGCTTCGCATCGTCCGCCCTTGACGTTGAACGAAAATCGCCCCGGCCCGTAGCCGCGCATCCGCGCCTCCGGCAATTGCGCAAACAGCTCGCGGATATGGGTGAACAGGCCGGTGTAGGTCGCGGGATTCGAGCGCGGCGTGCGTCCGATCGGGCTTTGATCGACGTGGATAACCTTGTCCAGATGCTCGACGCCCTCGATGCGTCTTGTACGCGCCCGCGCGTTCGCGGCTGCGGTTGAGCTTCTGCGCCAGCGCGCGATAGAGCGTGTCGAGCACCAGCGTCGATTTGCCCGAACCCGAAACGCCGGTGATGCAGGTCAGGACGCCGAGCGGAATCGCCACCGTGAGATCGCGCAGATTGTTCTCCTGCGCGCCCTTGATCGGTCAGCCATCGGCCCGTCAGCTGCGCCGGCGCGCGGGACGGCACGGGAATCTCGAGCTTGTCCCGACAGATACTTGCCGGTGAGCGAGTTTTCGTCGCGCATCACCTGCTCGGGCGTGCCCTGCGCGACGACGTAGCCGCCATGAATTCCGGCGCCCGGTCCCATGTCGATCAGATAATCGGCCTCGAGCATCGTCTCGCGATCGTGCTCGACCACCAGCACGGTGTTGCCGAGGTCGCGCAGGCGCTTGAGCGTCGCCAGCAGGCGCTGATTGTCGCGCTGATGAAGTCCGATCGACGGCTCGTCGAGGATGTACAGCACGCCGACCAGGCTCGATCCGATTTGAGTGGCGAGCCGGATGCGTTGGCCCTCGCCGCCGGAGAGACTTCGCCGACGGCGCGATCGAGCGTCAGGTAGTCGAGTCCGACGTCGGCCAAGAAAATCCAGCCGCTCGCGAATTTCCTTCAAGATGAGCTTCGCGATTTCTGCTTCCTGCGCGCTCAGCTTCGGCGCGGCGAAAAACGCGAGCGCCTGCTTGACCGACATCGCCGTCACTTCGAAATCGACTTGCCGTTGAAGCGCACGTACAGGCTTTCCTTCTTGAGCCGCGCGCCGTTGCAGCGTCGGACACGGCCGCATGTTCATGTACGCTTCGAGCAACTCGCGGATGCTCTTCGGACTCGGTTTCCTTGTAGCGGCGGTCGAGCCACTGCAGCACGCCCTCGAATGTCTGCGAGTACTCGGCGCGATGATCGCCCGCGCTGGTAGGCGAACTCGATCTCCTCGCTGCCCGAGCCGTACGAGGATCGCCTTGCGCACCTTGGCGGTATGTTCCTTCCACGGCTGATCGAGGCTGAACTTGTAATGCCTGGCGAGCGCCTCGAGCACCGGCTGCATGATAGTTCGTCGTCGCCCACGGCGCGATCGCGCCATCGGAGATGCTCAAGTCCTCGTTCTGCACCACCAGTTCGGGATCGAAATACATGATCGATCCGATTCCCGAGCATTCCGCGCAGGCGCCGTGCGGGCTGTTGAACGAGAACATCCGCGGCGTGATCTCCGGATACGAGATGCCGCATTCGACGCACGCGAAGCGCTGGCTGAAGTAGATCTCGCTCTCGTTCCTGGGCCCGTCCAGGCGCTCGACCTTGAGCAGGTCCTGCCCGTACTTGAAGGCGACTTCAAGCGAGTCCGACAAGCGCTTCTCGATTCCCTTGCGGATCGCCAGCCGATCGACCATCACTTCGATGGTGTGGCGCTGGTTCTTGTTCAGCGCCGGCTCCTCGCCGAGTTCATAGAGCTTGCCGTCGATCTTCACGCGCACGAAACCCGCGCGCTTCATCTCGGACAATTCCTTGCGATACTCGCCCTTGCGATCGCGGACGATCGGCGCGAGCACGTGAATCCTCGCCCCGTCGGGCCATCCCATGATTCGGTCAACGATCTGCTGCACGCTCTGCTGAGTGATTTCGCGGCCGCAGTCGTAGCAGAACGCGTGTCCCACCCGCGCGAAGAGCAGGCGCAGGTAGTCGTAGATTTCGGTGATCGTGCCGACCGTCGAGCGCGGATTGCGCGAGGTGGTCTTCTGCTCGATCGAGATTGCGGGCGACAATCCTTCGATCGAGTCGACGTCGGGCTTTTCCATCTGTTCGAGGAACTGGCGCGCGTAGGCCGACAGCGATTCGACGTAGCGCCGCTGGCCCTCGGCGTAAATCGTGTCGAAGGCGAGCGACGATTTCCCCGAGCCGGAGAGTCCGGTGATCACGACCAGCCGATCGCGCGGAATCTCGAGATCGATATTCTTGAGATTGTGCTCGCGCGCGCCCTTGATGACGATTCGATCGGCCATCGTTGCTTACGCCGCCGCCCGCCGCCCGGTCTTTTCGCGCCCCGCCGCGGCCCGCCACGCATATTCGATCGCGGCAATCATGCTCGACGGATTCGCAATTCCCTTGCCTGCTATGTCAAACGCCGTTCCGTGGTCGGGCGAGGTGCGGACGAATGGCAACCCGAGCGTGACGTTCACCGCACGATCAAACTCCAGCGTCTTGACCGCAATCAAGCCCTGATCGTGATACATCGCAACCGCAGCGTCGAAGTTGAACAAACCCGCCTTGCGCGATGAACGCGGTGTCGGGTGCGAGCGGACCGTACGCGTTGATGCCGTCACGCTGCGCGCGTCGAATCGCCGGCGCGATCACGCGGATTTCCTCGTCGCCGAACAGCCCGCTTTCACCCGCATGAGGATTCAATCCGAGCACCGCGATTCGCGGCCGTGCCACGCCAAGCGCGCCGCGCAAGTGCGCGGATAGCAGACCGAATCGTGTCCAGGACATTGCGCTGCGTCAGGGCCGACGCCACTTTTGCAAACGCCATATGCGCAGTCACCAGCGCGACCGTCAGCTCGCCACCCGCGAACATCATGCGCCACAGCCGGGTTCGCGCCAGATGCGCAAGCAGTTCCGAATGCCCCGGAAAATGATGCCCCGCGCGGTTCATCCAGTCCTTGCTGATCGGCGCGGTTACCAGCGCGCCAGCCTCGCCGCTCATCGCCATCCGCGCGCCAGTTACGATGTAGTCATACGCGGCGCCGCCGCCCTCAACCGTGGGATGCCCCGGGCGAATTGCGCGCGCCGGCAAACTCGAGATCGAAAGTACGCCGAGTCCTTTTGTCAGGCGAATCGGCGGCTGACCAGGATACCATTGGCATGGAGCCGGCACGTCGCTCAGGCGGGCGGCGGCCGCGCGCATCGCGGACAAATCGCCGACTATCGCCATCGACGGCGCAGCGCGCCGTCTCGCGAGCACCGCGGCCGCCTTGAGGATCACCTCGGGCCCGACGCCCGCCGGATCGCCCATGCTGATCGCCAACAGCGGCGGCGTCTTTCGTCTGAGCGCCGTCATCATCTAGTACATGGTCTCGACGTAATGCTGCTTGACAAGATCGGATTCAACCCACTTCTCGAGCTGCGCGCCGGATTGTTGATCTACCAGCTGAGCGCGAATCGGCGCCTTGACGTCGCTCAGCGGCTGCACGCCCGGCACTTGGTGTTCTTCGAGCCTGACGATATGAATGCCATGGCTGGTGCGAACCGGCGCCGAAATTTCGCCGGGCTTGAGCGCCTTTACCGCGGCCAGAATCTGGTCCATGACGTCGGAGGGCGCGAACCATCCGAGTTCGCCGCCGTTGGACTTTGATTCGTCGTCCGAATACACGCGCGCGAGATCGCCGAAGTCGTCGCCCTTGGCCGCACGCGCACGAATCATGTCGGCTTTCTTTTGAGCGGCGGCCACTTGCGCGGCGGCCGGGTTGGGCGGCAGCGCGATCAGAATCTGCGCGAGCTTGATACGCTCCTTGGTAATCGTGAAGTCTTCCTTGTGGGCATCGTAGTAGGCCTTGATGTCGGCGTCGGGCACGTCGATTTTCGCCCGGACTTCCTGCTGGATCATCATTGCTTTTTCGAGATCCAGCCGCGCTCGCTTGCGCAATTCATCGTAGCTTATCCCGCTCGCCTGTAGTTGCGCGCGGAATTCCGCATCGCTCATGTGCTTGTCCTGCCGCAACTCCTGGATGTACTTGTCGATCTGAGCGTCGTCGACCTTGTCGTCGTACTTCTTCACTTCCTGTTCGAGCAATTTCTCCCCGATCAACGCCTTCACCGCGATCTTGGCGGTGTCCGAAGAAGCGAAATCGTCGGTCTGGAGCGGCTGGCCGTGCTGCGCCGCGAAATCTTTGACCTCCTGCATCGTGATCGGATCGCCATCAACGCTGGCGACGACGCGATCCAGCGCCGGCGTGCTCGGTTCCGGCGGCTGCGCGGCATCAGGCGCCGATTCTGCCGGGGGTGGCGGCGGCGGTTCGTCCGTTTGCGCCTCGGCGACCCGATTCGGAGCCGGCTTCCCCGCACGGGCGGGATTGGCCGCCCCGGGTGACGCCGACGCCTCTGGCGCCGTCACCGTGGTCGAAGCGGCCGCCTGTTTGAGAAGATCAAAAGCGCCGGGTTTGAGCAGATCCATCGAGCAACCCGCAAACGCGCCCGCCAGGACAATTCCCGCCGACGCCGCCAACGCCGTCGCCACGGCGCATCGCGCGCCGGCACGCGGGGACAATCTTCCGTTGTGCATCAGTCTAATTGACGGCCGGCCCGACTTTCGCGGCCGGCCAGTTTTCCAACTTTTCACAGCCCGCCAGCGCCTGCAAGACGCCGTCGAGTTGCGCGAACAGTTGCTCGTATTCTCCGGGTTCGATCCGCGCGATCACCTGATACGACGGCGTCAGCCGCATCGTACGGCGATTCTGATCCGCCAGCTTCACCAGCCGCGCGGTTTCTACCGGCGCATCGGGATGAAACCTGATTTCGAGCTGCGCGCCCTTGAGAACCGCGCTCAGGATCATCAGCTGCTTCATCTGGCGCCGAACATTCATCGCCGCGATCAAATTTTCGATCAGCGTCGGCACCGGGCCGAACCGATCGCGCATCTCGTCGCGAATCTCGCCGAGATCCTCCTCGCGCTGCGCACGCGCGAGCCGGCGATAGAGCACCAACCGCTCGTTCTCGTCGCCGACGTAAGCCTCGGGGATGTACGCGGGCACGGCGATTCGAAGCTCGGGCTCGAAGTCGGGCCGCTGCGGCTGGCCGCGCAGTTCGGCAATCGCCTCTTCCATCATCTCGGTATAGAGCTCGAACCCAACCGCCGCGATCTGTCCGTGTTGCTCGTGGCCAAGCAGGTTGCCGGCGCCGCGATGCTCGAGGTCGGCCATCGCCAGCTTGAAACCGCCGCCGCTCTCGGACTCGACCAGTTCACGGAGCGCATCGATTCGCCGCTTGGCGTCGCGCGTGATGATGTGTTCGCCGGGAATCAGCAGGTAGGCGTACGCTTTTTGGCGCGAACGGCCGACCCGGCCGCGCAACTGGTAGAGCTGCGCGAGACCAAAATGATCGGCGCGATTGATGATCATCGTGTTCGCGTTGGGAATATCGAGGCCCGATTCGATGATCGCGCTGCAGACCAGCACATTGATCCGCTTTTCGATAAAGTCGCGCATCACGTCCTCGAGCTGCCGCTCCTTCATCTGGCCATGCGCGATTGCGGTCTTGGCCTCGGGCACCAGCGAGCGCAGATGACTGGCCATGTAGTCGATATTCTCGATGCGATTGTGAACGAAGAAAACCTGGCCGCCACGGTTCAGCTCGCGCAGGATTGAATCGCGGATCGTGGCGTCGTCGAAATGAGCGACGAAGGTCCGAATCGCCTGGCGGTCCGGCGGCGGCGTCTGAATCACGGAGAGATCGCGGATGCCGAGCATCGCCATGTGCAGCGTGCGCGGAATCGGTGTCGCGGTCATCGTCAACACCGGCACCAACTTCTTGAGCTTCTTGATTCGTTCCTTGTCCATCACGCCGAATCGGTGCTCCTCGTCGATCACCAGCAAGCCCAGGCGCGGGAATTGAACGTCGCTCGAGAGCAGCCGATGGGTCCCGATGATAATGTCGATTTGGCCGCGGCCCGCCTCCTCGATCACGGCCCGATTTTCCTTGTGGCTGCGAAACCGCGAGACCATCTCGACCCGCACCGGATAATCCTTGAAGCGCTCACGGAACGTGTTCCAGTGCTGCTCGGCTAGGATCGTCGTCGGTACCAGCACCGCGACTTGCCGGCCATCCATCACCGCGATGAACGCGGCGCGCAGCGCAACTTCGGTCTTGCCGAAGCCGGCGTCGCCGCAGATCAGCCGATCCATCGGCTTGGCGCGCGTCAGATCGCGGATCACGTCGTCGATCGCCGACTGCTGGTCCGGCGTCTCCTCGAACTCGAAGCGCGACGCGAACTCCTCGTAGTCCGCGCCCGGTGGCGGATACGCGTGCCCCTCCATCACCTCCCGCGCCGCATACACGTCGAGCAGCTCGGCCGCCATCGCGAGCACCGCCTGCCTGGTGCGCCGCTTTACTTTCTCCCACGAGCCGCTGCCCAGCTTGTCGAGCTTGGGTTCCGCGTCGTCGCCGCCAATGTATCGTTGAACGAGATTTATCCGCTCGACCGGCACGTACATCGTGTCGTTGCCTGAGTATTCGAGATTCAGAAAGTCGCCCTCGACCTCGGCGACCTTCATGTGCCGCAGGCCGCGGTACTTCGCGATGCCGTGATCGATATGCACGACGAAATCGTCGGGCTTCAGCTCTTCGAGATTGAGCAGCGCACCCTTCGCGCTCGGACGCCGGCGCCGGCGCGCTCGCGGCTCGCCGAAAATTTCCTCTTCGCTGTAGATGTAGAGACCGTCCGCCTGCAAAACGACGCCGGCGGAAATCTCCCCTTCCATGATCGCCGGGCGGTAGTCCGGCCATTCCAGCAGCGCCGGCAAGCTTTTGCATTCGACGTTGATCTCCAGGTCCCACGCCTCCAGATGACGGCGCAGGCGCGCCACCTGATGCGGCCCGTCAACGATCATCAGCGAACGTCCCTGCCCGCGCTGGACTTCACGCAGTTCCGTCGCCAGCGGCTCGAAGCTCGGCGGCGTCCGCACTGCGCTCAGTTGGTTCGATCCCAGCCGCAAACTGGCCTGCGATTTGACCTCAACCGGCACCGCCCATCCCTCGCGCGGCGCAGCCATCGTCACCAGCGAGCCGGCCTCGACTGCGGTGAAGTTTCCGAGCGCGCGTTCGAACGCGTCAGCCCCGAGGAACAGCGAATCCGGCGCAGGATGAAACGCGGGCTTGCGCGCCGCCGCTGCCGTCTCGGCGGATACCGTATCGGCGAAGCGATTTGCCTCGGCAACAATGCGCCCCGGATCGACGAGCCACAGCAACGCGCCCGCCGGCACGTAGTCGAACACGCTGTCGAGCGCGCGCCCGTACGCATACGGCATCAGCAGTTCTGCGCCTGGGAACAGCAGCCCGTTCTCGAGCGCCTCGGCCTGTTCGGCGGCCTCCTTGCGCACCATGCCGATTTCCGCGGCCCGCAACGCGACCTGCTCGCGCAGCTTCGCGTCCTTCAGCGCCAACGGCGGCACGTAGCGAGTACGCGTTATCGTCGCCTCGTGCAGTTCGCCGCCCGAGCGCTGGCTGTGCGCATCGAAATGGCGAATCGAGGTGATCAGGTCGTCCTCGAGCTCGATACGAATCGGGTCGCGGTACAATGGCGAGAACGCATCGACGATTCCGCCGCGCACGCTGAAGTCTCCCGCCTCTTCGCTCTGCGGCACGCGCTGATAGCCGCACGCCGCGAGCGCTTCGACCAGCGCCTCGAGGTCCAGCCGATCGCCAGCCGCCACTCTAATGATCGATTCGTTGAAGACCGTGCGCGGAATCGTGCGCGTCATCAGCGCTTCGGCCGGCGTAACGACCAGCGGCGACTCATGCCGCAGCATCGCGAACAGCGCCGCCAGTTGCGACGCCTGCGCGTCAGTCGGTGGCGACAATTGGGCCATCGGTTTCACTTCCCACGAGCGGAGCAGATGCACCCGGCGCGTGGCGGCGTCGGCGTCCGGCTCCTCACCGAGAAAAAACGCAACCTCTCCCGCCAGCGCCTCGGCCTCCGCCGCCGTTGACGTGACCGCGACGATTGGCCGCAGCAGCCGCAGCCGCATCTCGCGAATCATCAGCGCGCCAGCCGCGCCCCGCAGTCCCATCACCGGGAATCGGCGTTCGGCATTTGCCGTAAGGCGCGCTTCGAGTTCGCCGGCCGCTTCTTTGAGGCTGCGTTGCAAGTTTTTTCCGATCCGAATACGCAAATTCGCCTTGCGGCGATGTGCGCGAGGAACGCACATGCCGCTGGCGTCACCAAAATGATAGCAGAAAATCGCGCGCAAACGCGCGCCGCAAAAAAACGTCCTCCAATCCCGCCGCGTCAACCCGCCCGCATCAGGTCAATCCGCCGCACTTTCCGTCGATGCCGGCGGGGCCGCGCCCGGCGATGCTCCCGCTGGCGGGATTATGTTCCCCTTCGCATCGGTTTCGTGATCGATATGCAGCGCGATCCGCATCGTGCGATGGTATCCGCCGTGCAGCGGCCGAATCACCGTGATGTAAGCCGTGTCGCCCGCTTTGATATGGCCGAGCGCGGTGAGCAATTCACTCTGGTTGCGCACCCGCATGTCGTCCACCGCGACGATCAGGTCGCCGCCCGTACCCAAGGCACCCGAGTTGCGCAGCAGCGGAAAAGTCATCAGCGCGACCGGCCCGAGCAGCACACTTCCGAGCGCGCTTAGATCGCCCGCCGGGGTGCTTCCCGTTCTCGCGATCAGACCGGCACGTGCGGCCGGGCTGTTCGGATACACCTTGACGACTTCCAACCCATGCTCCTCCATGCCGAGATAGCAGTGCGTCGTGTACTCCAGGTCGAGCCCGAGGTACGGCCGGTGGTGATTGTCGTCCGGATCGTGCGGATGGAAATTGCGATTGAGCCTTGCGATTTCGGATTCCCGCGACTGGCGAAACGCGCGCTCCTGCGGGGTTTCGCGGTTGTCGGGCGCGCCAACCTTGGCCGCCGGTTGCGGCGCCAGCTCCAGCGTCGCCGACTCACCCGGCTGTCGCCCCGGGATGCGCTCATTGGCGCTCGCGCTCGGCTGTTCTGCCGGAACGCGCTGATTCTCGTTGTCGTTGGGTTGCGCCGCTATCGACGGCGAAGCGCTGTTGCTGGAACTATCTGCCGCAAGGGTTGCGCAGGGAGCGAAAAGGACGACTAGCAGCGGCCAGCCCGCGAGGACGCTCGGACTTCGCATGACCGATCACCTCAATGCAGATCTTGCGCTCGGTCCCGATACTAGGTCCGAATTACGCGAGGCTCAAGGTGAAAAATTACGCGCGCGCGACCGCGCTATTACCGCAGCAACAATCGTGAAATGAAATCGCTAGGCTAGCGCCGGTTGCCGCCCGGCGGCGCATTCGCGATTGGCTCGCCCACCGTGCCGACTCGCACCGCGATTTTGATTGTCTTGTGCGAGTTGCCCTCCGGCCGGATGACCGTCAGGTACATCGTATCCCCGGGCTTGAGCCGCGCCATCGCGGTTTCCAGATCGCTCTGGTCGCGCACGCGCCGATCGTCAACCGCGACAATCAGATCTCCCCCCTGTCCCATCGCTCCCGAACTCCCCAGCGCCTTGCTGGCCAGGATTGAGCCGCCGGGCAGGATTCCCGACAGCGTGGCAACCGCCGCGCCGACTGCGCTCATTCCAGAGCGCGCCTGCAGGCCCGCTTGGGCGGCCGGACTGTTGGGATCGACGGTCACCACTTCGAGCCCATGCTCCTCCATTCCGAGGTAGCAATGCGTCGCGTATTGCACGGTGATGCCGAGGTAGGGTCGGCCATGCGGCCGGTTGCTATCGCCGTTACCGTTGTTGGCGATATCGCCGGTGCCGTTCTCGGTGTTCGGGCGGAAGTTGGGTTCGATCGACGCGTTGTTCTCGCCCGGATTAAAATTCCGGCCGCCGGGAATTTCCTGAACGCCGGGTTTCGGCGCCGCCAAGCCGGGCTGCGGAGCTATCTCGAGCGTCGCGTCGCTGCCGCCCTGCCCTGCAATTCCGGGATTGGCGGAATCCCCGCTGCCCTGGGAGCTCGCCTGCGAGCCGGCCGTCTGCGCGATTGCAAGATGAGACAGCGCGAACAGCACGGCTGTCGCCACCCCCAGCGTGAGCATCTTTTGCAACTTCATTTCATCACGCTCGGCGATCGATCTAATGATACAGGGAACTCTGCAAATATAAGCCCGCCACACGATCTCCTCAAGCCGGATGATTTTTCCTTGATGCGCGCGCGAACCCGTGCGAAAGTCTTGCTGGCGTTCATGAAAATAATATCCACAGTCGCGCTGCAACCCGCGCATCGCGCCGCAATCACCAGCGCAGTGCCCGGAGCCGAGTTGGCCGATCGCCAATGCCGAACGCCCGAGGAAGTAGGCGACTTCGTAAGCTCCGGATGCGACGTGCTGCTCACCTTTCGGATGCCGCTGGACGTCACGAAGCGGGCGCGCGGCCTCAAATGGGTCCAACTGCTCAGCGCCGGGGCTGACCACGCACTCGGCGGACCGCTCAAGGGCAGCGCGATTCCCGTCACGACCGCCAGCGGAATTCATGCGACGCCGATCGCGGAATATACGCTGGCCTCGATGCTCTCGTATGCGCATCGGATTCATCTCGCGATTCGGGCGCAGATTCGCCGCCAGTGGATGCGCTCGGGGGCTTTCATGGCGAGCGTGGACGAAATCCGTGGGCGGACGCTTGGCATCATCGGCTACGGATCGATTGGCAGGGAAACGGCGCGGCTCGCGGCCGCATTTGGGATGACCGTGCTTGCGCTCAAGCGCAACCCGGCCGAGCGCCTCGATCCCGGATGGTGTCCGGCGGGGCTCGGCGATCCCGAAGGCAAGATTCCCGCACGCTTCTTCGGTCCCGGCGATCGCGAAGCGATCCTCCGCGAATCCGATTACGTGTCCGTCACGCTGCCGCTCACCGGCCATACGCGCAAGTTCATCGGCGAGAGGGAATTCGCCGCGATGAAGCCCGGCGCGTACCTGGTAAATATCGGGCGCGGCGAAGTGATCGACGAGCGCGCGATGGCCACGGCGTTGGCCGCGGGAAAGATCGCAGGCGCGGGCCTGGACGTGTTCGAGCATGAACCGCTCGAAGCCTCGAGCCCGCTTTGGGACCTCGAAAATGTCATCCTGACGCCGCACATTTCCGGCGCCAATCGCGGTTATATGGACAAGGCATGCCAACTGTTCGCGGAGAATCTGAAAAGGTTCGCCGCGAATCGCCCGCTGCTGAATCTGGTCGATCCAACCCTCGGCTATTAGGTGTTTCGGAGTTGAAGGTGAGACCGCTCCAGAAGAAGATCTTCCGTTGGAAGGGAACATTCCGTGTTCTCAATCGTGCGGATTTACTGTTGCTCTACGCGGGACAGGTGCCTCGGGTTGGCTCCGCCTTGTGGCACAGCCACCCGCGAAACCACGTTCCCCACGTTCATGTCGAAGCTGGCGCGCCTGACGAACAGAGTGTCCGCGAACGCCATCGCGAGGACCATCAGCACCATGATTCTCCTCGCAACGACACGGACCACCACGGTCATCACGGTCATGACGATTCGCGCGACGATGGCCATTGGCATTTCGTAGTACCCGCCGAGCTGCTCCGCGTTTCGCATCAACTGCTGGTACTCGCTGTATGCGAGGTCTGGGTCGCAACCTGCGGCCTCGCAAGCCGCGCCGCAAGATGCCGCACCGCGTTTTCTGCGCGAGCGCCGCCTCTATTCGTTTCGCCTTCATAGAAATCATCGAGACTTGATTGTCTTTGCAGGGACCGGGATCGCAGTGGCTCGCTCACTGGAGTCGCGGCGGTTTATTCCGCTCCGGAAGACGTTTAGTGCACAAGGGAGAATTTCGCCTTGAGAAAAGCATCTTACGGCGATGCGTTCGCGCATCTTTCATCGGTCGCGTTGCTGGTTTGCCTGGCGCTGTCTGGAACTCAAGCGTTGGCCGGTCAAAAGCAACCCGCCTTTCAACCTCTTACCGGTACTATTACCGACGCCCTTCGGCGGCCTTTGCCGGATGCCGTGGTGATGTTGCGCGCCGCCGACGGTCGCACAGTCGCTCGGACCTCGAGTGGCAAGCAGGGACAATTCAAGTTGCCGGCACCGGGACCCGGGACTTACGACCTGGTCGTTCAAAAGTCCGGCTTCAAGGCTGCCAGAGCAGCGCTGGTCTTGCCCACCAGCGCCAAAACTCCCGTGGACCTCGTGCTGGAATCCGAACAGGCATTGACTCTGCCGGTCAGCGCGAGCCGCGTACACGCGCAAAATGAATTAACCGCAACCGGCGCCAGCAAATACACCTTCACTGCCCACGACGTCACGAACCTTCCTCAGGGCGAAGCAACGCCGCTCAACCAGGTGATGCTTCAGATGCCGGGGGTGGCACTCGATCAGAATCAGGAGATTCACATCCGCGGCGAGCATGCGGGCATCCAGTATCAGATGAACGGGATCCTGTTGCCGCTCGACATCAACAACGACCCGACCTTCACGCAGCTGCTCAACTCATATTTCGTCAAGCGCGTGAGTCTGATGGATGGCGTGCTGCCGGCCGAGTACGGTTATCGGACCTCAGGGATAATCGAAATCAGTACCAAGAACGGATGCGATGATGCGCACAACGAGTTCACGATCTACGGCGGCCAGCGGGATACGGCGCAGCCAAGTTTCGAGCTGGGCGGCTGTAACGGAAAGTTCAGTTACTATGTGACCGGGGTTTACCTGCATTCCAATCTGGGCCTCAGCTCGGCGACTCCCGGTCCTGATCCGATTCATGATCACACCGGCCAGGGGCAGGGATTCGCCTATCTGACCTACTCAGTAAGTCCGACCACGCAACTGAGTCTGATTACCGCAATGACCGTTGCCAACAATCAGTTCCCCAATGTGCCCGGCGAAACGCCGGAGTTCACGCTAAGCGGCGTCAATCCTGCTGACTTTCCGTCTGCTGATATCAACTCGACCTTGGATCAGCAGGACTACTATGGAGTTCTCGCTTTGAACGGCGCGCTCGGAGCGAATGCCGACTACCAGGTCGCCTACACGATTCACTACAACCGGGAAAACTTTAACCCTGATCCGATAAGCGATCTCATTTACCAGGGCATAGCGCCGAAAGTATTCGACAGCGACTTTTCAAATGCGGCGCAAGGCAATCTTACTTACCGTTTGGGCAACGACCACACGTTGCGCGGGGGATTCTATTTTGGCGAGTACGGAGTCGAAGCGGAAAATATTTCGCAGGTCTTTCCCATAAAGGGTGGTACGACGTCAACCGTCCCCATCTCGATCACCAGCGACCTCAACAAGATTAACCTGATCTATGGTGTATATGCTCAGGACACCTGGCAACTGAGTGAGAAGCTAAGTGTGAATTTTGGCTCCCGATGGGACCGGGTAAGCGGCCTTGTCAACGACAGCCAGTTCAGTCCGACGATAAATTTTGTGTACAAGCCGCGCCGCGACACCACGATCCATGCCGGGTTTGCGCGCAACTTCCAGGTTCCGAACTTCCAGGGCATTTCTCCCGGTATCACTGCCTTGAAGGACACCACCGGCGGTGTCGACCCCGGTATCCCCTTAAGCACCAAACTCGACCCCGAAACGGACTACACATGGGACCTTGGGTACACGCATCAGTTCACCCCGCGTCTGATGCTGTCGCAGGATAGCTATTTCCGGATCGATCACAACTATATCGACGAAGGCCAGTTTGGTTTCGTCCCCGTGGATGCGCCCTTCAACTATGTCAAGGGCTATGGCGCCGGACTCGAAAACTCGCTCACCTACAATCTTCCCAGTCTCGCTCTGCGAGCGTCGGCATTCGTGGCCAGGGAAGAGGTCCGTGGCGTCGCCACCGGACAGTACAACTTTCCTCCGCTTGCTCAGCTTCAATATATCGATCAACACTACATCGTACTCGATCATACTCCGCTGGTGGGCGCGTCAGCCGGCGCCGCCTACAAGTGGAAGACTTATCAATTTACTTTCGACGGGCTGTTCAGCAGTGGCTTGCGGGGCGGATTCGCCAGCAGGACCCAGCTTCCGAAAGTATGGCAGTTCAACCTGAGCGCCGCCAAAACTCTCGATATGCCGATGCTCGGTCACATCGAGAACCGGATTATTCTGCTCAACGTTTTCGATCGCATTAATTTGATTCGTCCAACGACCGGCATCGGAGTTTTTCAGTCCGCCTACGGACCCAGAGTCACGGTTTACGACGCGCTGACAATTCCGCTGCCGCCGCTCTAAGAAGCTGCGCGACTCGTATCCTCACCTAAGGTGCAGGGGTTACCCCCGGCCCAGGGAAGCAGTGAAAAACGAAACCCACGGTGGGTTTCACTGCAATTAAGTCGTTCCACTCCCCCG
>CAWDLC010000012.1:0-134169 GCA_963803045.1 Binataceae bacterium (SeqCode)
GTCGCACAATAGGCACGGGGTGGTTCTTTGCCAAACTTGCCTTCCACATAGCAAATTATATCCTATTGCTTTATATTTGTCAAATCTAATTCTGTAGTGATTGCAGACCAACTGTCCTGATTTGTCGATTTCGCACAGCACGGTGCCCAATCCGCTTTCGAGCGAGATCGGCACTCCTCTTGACGCATTTTTCGAAAGAGCTACACCGCGGAACGGCTGAGCGTATCTGCTGACGCCTCTATGACGTCCGTATCATTTTCGCCGGTTATCGACACGTACTCTTGAGCCTATATCGCATGCCGTTCGGTTGAACCCATGAACAAAACCAACTCTATCTGTTTGCGGCATTCGCTCTCCAGCTTCCAGAAAGGTGCCTGAATGCTCAACTCACCGACCTCCGAGATTTGTTGAAGCCGGATTTTGTACTGCTCCTTGTGTTCTACATCCTCATATTCTTGCGCGAAGGAAAGGAAATCCTCCCAGGAGGCATAACAACGAGCGGCCAATCCTGCCGCCATTGAGGGCCATGCCAGCGTGTCCGCGAGATTCCGGCGAAGACGGACTGAAGCCTCTACTTTGTTGAGCCAGGGATGGACCAACCAGGCCAGTTTCATCATCCAGATTCGAATTGACGAGCTTGGATGATCCAGGTTCTCCTCCAAAATCTCAACGGGCGTCTGTTCTCTTGGTTTCTCAGCTGCGGCACAGTTGCAGAGTTCCCATGGTAGTCTGTCAAACCTTGCATACGGCCCCTCCGTTACTGCCTTGCTGCAGGAAACGGCCACATCGTGAGCGTTCTGAGAGAACTTGGCTCCCCATTCCACTGCAAGAAGAAGACATGATTGAGCTCGGAGATCGGCAGAACTTGGCAAGGGCACTGCATACTTCGTTTTTGAAGCTTCCACATGCCATTGTCTGGCAAGCTCGAGAAACGCCAACTCTGCGCTGGTGGGATTACCGCCGAGCCCAGGCAATTCCAACTGCTCCAATGTTTTGTCCCCTCTACTGAAAGAACGCACCAACGTTGGTCAATAGATCCTGCAAGAATTAGGTCGCCACCGCGTGCAGCTCCAACACAAGTTCTCTCGCCCTTCTCTTCACTTCCTCAAACCTTCTCCTAAGGGACTCAGGTTTCAGGTTCTTCACTTCTTCCCAATATGCGTCCGCGGGTGATGGCTCGATCCCTGCCACCGTGACTTGGGCGATCAATGCAGTAAAAGGGAACCCGTGCTGCCTTAGGTTGATGATTGTCTCCTCAGTGAATAGGGAAGCAGCCTCTTTCGACTCATCGACGCCGGGTTGAAGAGAAAGGGCCGCGTTGAGGTATGCGGCTTTGAGCAGCAACTGCCGTCCCCTTTCCTTGAGCGCTTCTGTCCTTGCTTTCACCCGTAGCCTGTAGGACTCATGCTCTCGTTTGGTTCTTTCAACGATGATCCGATTGAATGATGTCCAAGCCTCTTCTTTAGCTGACGGCTCAAAAGATGCGGGCTTACGAACAAGGGATTTCTTCAAGAACTGAAAGAGTAAGGAGTGGCGTGGAGCTGGATCCCTCTAAAGAAAACCAAGCGCAGTATTCTGGGTTCTTCGAATCTACTCGCAGAATCCAAGGTGGGAGGACGGATGTATGCGTCGATGCAAGCATTTCAATAATCCGATGGAACAAAGGCTCACCGTATGTCATTAGGTGAAGCTCCTCTGGATAGCGCAAGAAGAGACCCGAATCAAACGTAACCGGGTAGTCTTTGCCTTCAAGACGGAGGGAGTACTGTCCGATCGTCGCTGGACTCGGATCGAAATGGATTTCCTTTGTCGAATGGTTCAATAACAATCGCTCGATTTCTTGGCGGGTCACTGTCTCAGGAGAATAGGCAGGCGGTGATTCATCCAGCGTCAGGTACTCATCAAGACGAAGTGCCTGAGCCTGCTGCTCGTCCAGCTGCTTCTTGATATCGCGAATTGCCGAAGAAAGGCGTCCGGTCCGTTCCTCCCGCCCGGTCATGGCCACGTCCTGGATAGTGGCAGCCACTCGGTAGAGGATAGGTTGAAGGTCGCCAACTACGGTCTCAAACCAGGAAATGCGCCCCTCTAAAGCTTTATAGACATCAGCCTCGACGGTATCCTGATAGAAATAGTTGTAGATCCAGACGTTCCGGATATCGCTGCTCGATCCGGTCAATCCTGCCGATACGCTGCTCTACTCGCATTGGATTCCATGGCATGTCGTAGTTGATCATCATTCCGCAAGTCTGGAGGTTGAGACCCTCAGACATGGCTTCGGTGCCCAGAAGAATCTTGATTTTCTCCTCCGCAAAGGCTGTCTTCAGGTCTTCCTTTGGAGTTTTCCGCCAGACTTGCCCATCCCAAACCTCTCCGCCTCGGCCTGAGTAGCAGGCTACCTGGCTGCCGTATACGACCCGCAGTCTCTCGCGGAGCCAATCCATCGTATCCGTGTAGACGGTGAAGACTATGATCGTCTCGCGCCGCTCTAAAAGGCGCCTGAGGTCCTCCAAGAGCCGTGCGGCCTTGGAGTCTGTTCCCAGGTGCTGGAGGTCCTGGAGAAATCTTTCGATATACGCAATCTCAGCACTGGCGATCGATGGCTCTGGGGGAACCACTTCATCCAGGGCGTCGTCCGAGAGATCCTCCTCCTCCAAATCCTCATCCCCGAGCCCGCTAGTTGGCTCCGAATCGGGTTCGCCTCGCAGAAATGCCAGCCGACGCTCAAGGCTTCTTTCAATAGCTTTGAAACTTGAGGTAAGAGCAAGACCAACTGAACGAAGGTAGACGTACATAACAAGCGCGGCAAGCTGCACGAGCTGAATCGGCTGCTGCGCGGCGCGACAGATACGACGTTTATCGTGTCGGACGGACATCCGCCGACCGCTCCCGAGGGCGTGCGCTACGTGATCACGCTCGACGCCGACACGCGTATTCCGCGCGGCGCCGCCAAGCGGATGGTCGGCAAAATGGCGCATCCGCTCAACGCTCCACGATTCGACAAGCAACGCGGCCGGGTGGTCGAAGGTCACGGGGTTCTGCAGCCGCGAATCACGGCTTCATTGCCGACCCGCCGCGAGGGGTCGGTTTTCCAGCGTGTCTTCTCCAGCACCAGGGGCATGGATCCGTACGCGTTCGCAGTTTCCGATGTTTACCAGGATCTTCTGGATGAGGGCTCTTACAGCGGCAAAGGGGTTTACGATGTGGACATGTTCGAAGCGGCTCTGGCGGGGCGCGTCCCGGACAATACGCTTCTGAGCCACGATCTTTTCGAAGGAACTTTCGTGCGCTCGGGATTGGTGTCTGACATCGAGCTGGTCGAGGAGTTTCCATCGCGCTACGACGTCGCCGCCGCCAGACAGCATCGATGGACCCGCGGCGACTGGCAATTGCTACCGTGGATTTTCGGCCGCGCACATGCTTCCAACGCCGACCCGGCAACGACCGTCCCGCGCGACCGCCGGTCATCGATCCCGCTGCTCGGGCGCTGGAAAATGATCGACAACCTGCGCCGCACGCTGTCGGCGCCGGCGGCGTTGCTGGCATTGACGGCGGGATGGCAGCTCCCCGAAGCCGCCGCTGCGATTTGGACCGGGTTCATTGTCGCGACGATCGCGGCTGCGCCGATGCTCCCGTTCCTGACCGGGATCATCCCGCGGCGGCGCGACATCTCCAAGCGCAGCCACATCCGCGCGGTCGGCACGGATCTGGCCATCGGGCTCTCGCAGCTCGCGATGATGCTGACCTTGCTCGCGCATCAGGCGTGGCTGATGACCGACGCAATTTCGCGGACGCTCTACCGTTTGTGCGTGAGTCATCGGCTGATGCTCGAGTGGACGACCGCGGCGCAGGCCAAGCAGACGACTCGTCTCGACGTTCGCGGCTTTTACGCCATGATGGCCGGCGGCACGGTGCTCGGCGCCGCAGCGGCGATCTTCGTCGCATGGGCAGGTCAGGGCGGCGCAATAATCGCGGCTCCCTTCGTGCTTCTGTGGATGCTGTCGCCGGCCGTCGCGCGATGGGCAAGTCTTCCCCCGCCAATCGAGGGCACGAAGCCGCTCTCGCTCGCCGACACGAGGGCGCTTCGACTGAGCGCGCGGCGCACGTGGCGTTTTTTCGAGAAGTTCGTGACGGCGGAAGACAACATGCTCCCACCCGACAATTTTCAGGAAGAGCCCAAGCCCGCACTGGCTCATCGGACTTCGCCCACCAACCTTGGACTGTATCTGCTCTCGGTCGTCGCGGCTCACGATTTCGGCTGGATCGGAACGCATGAAACCGCCGAGCGGCTGGGCGCGACGCTCGACACGATGAAGCGCCTGGAGCAGTTCCGCGGCCACTTCTACAACTGGTACGCCACGCGCGACTTGCGGCCGCTGGACCCCAAGTACGTATCGTCGGTGGACAGCGGCAATCTCGCGGGGCATCTGATCGCGCTGGGCAACGCGTGCCGCGAGATGATCGCGCGGCCGGTTGTGGACAGGCAATGGCTCAAGGGAATTGAAGACTTGAGCGCGCTCATTCGCGAGTCGCTTGGCCCGCTGGCCGCCGACCGGCGAAGCCACACTGTCACTCCAAAGCAACTCGAGGAAGTGCTCGACGAAATGGCGCCGTTGATCCAGTCGGATCCGCGAACCGTGGTGGAACTCACCGCGTGGTTGGCGGAACTTGAGATTCAGAGCGATTCGATCAGTGACATCACGCGCGCGTTGACGCTGGAGCGCGCCGACCGGGCCG
Organism: Binataceae bacterium (SeqCode); assembly: GCA_963803045.1. Classification (GTDB taxonomy): domain Bacteria; phylum Desulfobacterota; class Binatia; order Binatales; family Binataceae; genus Binatus. Next base: position 4,735 of record CAWDLC010000012.1, read on the forward strand.
CCGCCGACGTGCTCGCATGGGCTGAAGCGCTCCGAGCATGCATCCACAGTCATCGACGCGACATCGAATTGCTAAAGCCGTGGTCAACTCGTGGTGCTCGCGACGCGACTTTCGACGGCCCCGCAACCCAGCTCGATTCGATACCGACTTTGGGCGATTTGCCGGACCTATATGATGAGGCGATTGGACACCCCGGCTCAGCGGTCGATCACGATGCGCTTGCGGGCGCCCGCGATGCGGCCAAAGCGCTCGAGCGGCGACTGACCGAGCTCGCCGCAACCGCGGGCAGGATGCTCGACGCGATGAAGTTCGACTTCCTGTTAGATCCCGAGCGCCAACTGCTGTCGATTGGCTACCGGGTCACGGACGGGAGCCTCGATTCCAACTGCTACGATTTGCTTGCCTCCGAGGCGCGGCTGGCGAGTTTTGTCGCAATCGCAAAGGGGGAAGTACCAGTCAAGCACTGGTTCCGCCTGGGACGCGCCATGACACCGGTCGATCGCGGCTCGGCGCTGATTTCATGGTCGGGATCGATGTTCGAGTACCTGATGCCGTCGCTGGTGATGCGCGCCCCGGCCGGGAGCCTGCTTGAGCAAACCAATCGGCTGGTTGTTCGCCGGCAGATGAAGTACGGCGCCGAGCTTGGGATGCCGTGGGGTATCTCGGAATCCGCGTACAACGCGCGCGACCTCGATCTCACCTATCAGTACTCGAACTTCGGGGTGCCCGGACTCGGGCTGAAGCGGGGGCTTAGCGAGAACGCGGTGATAGCACCCTACGCTACGGCGCTGGCGGCAATGGTGGATCCGGAAGCCGCCGCGCAGAATTTCTCGCGGCTGTTACTCGCCGGCGGGCTTGGGCATTTCGGCTGGTATGAGGCGCTGGACTACACGCCGTCGCGCGTTCCCGAAGGTGAGAAAGTCGCCATCGTGCGTGCGTACATGGCGCATCATCAGGGGATGACGCTGGTGGCTCTTGCCGACGCGCTGAACACTGGCGCGATGCGCGCGCGGTTTCACGCCGAACCCATGATCCAGGCGACTGAGCTGCTGCTGCAGGAGCGAACGCCGCGCGACGTCGCGGTGGCGCGCCCGCGTGCCGAAGAGGTCAAGGCGCAAGCCAACGTCCGCGAGAGCACTCCGCCGACGATTCGCCGGTTCCATTCGCCGCACGATCTGATCCCGCGCACGCATCTGTTATCCAACGGCAGGTACACCGTGATGATCACAGCGGCCGGCTCGGGCTTCAGCCGCTGGCGCGACATGGCGGTCACGCGATGGCATGAGGACGTGACCTGCGATTCGTGGGGGACCTATGTTTTCATCCGCGATGTGAACAGCGGCAAGGTGTGGTCGGCGGGCTTTCAACCAGCTGGCGTCGAGGCGGACAGTTACGAAGTCGAGTTCTCCGAGGATCGGGCTGAAATCGTGCGCCGCGACGGCACCATGACGACGACGCTCGAAGTTGCAGTGTCGCCCGAAGATGACGCCGAAGTTCGGCGCGTGTCGATTTCGAATCTCGGCAACCGCATCCGCGAGGTTGAGCTGACCTCGTACGCCGAAATCGTGCTGGCGCCCGAGGCGTCGGACACTGCGCATCCGGCCTTCTCCAAGATGTTCGTGCAGACGGAGTTCGACGCCGAGGTCGGCGCGCTACTGGCGACGCGGCGACCCCGCTCGCCCACCGACGCGCCGGTCTGGGCCGCGCATCTGGCGGTGGCCGAAGGAGAATCCGTAGGCGAGATACAGTTCGAGACCGACCGCGCGCGCTTTCTTGGGCGCGGGCGGGATGCCCGCGACGCTATTTCGGTGATCGACGGGCGTCCCCTCTCGGACACCGTGGGCACAGTTCTCGATCCGATCTTCAGCGTTCGCCGGCGGCTGCGAATACAGGCAGGAGCGACGGCGCGCGTCGCGTTCTGGACCATCGTCGCGCCGACGCGGGCCGAAGCGCTCGACCTGGTGGACAAGCATCACGACTCGACCGCATTCGAGCGCGCGGTGACGCTGGCGTGGACGCAGGCGCAAGTGCAACTGCATCACCTGCGGGTTGACGCCGACGAAGCGCATCTTTTTCAGCGTATCGCCAATCGCGTGCTCTACTCGGACCCGACCCTGCGGCCTTCGTCCGACCTGCTCAAGCGCGCCGCCGGCGGACAATCGAAGCTGTGGCCCGGCGGGATTTCCGGCGACCTGCCCATCGTGCTGGTTCGGATCGACGAGCTAGGGGATTTGGGGATCGTGCGCGAGCTGGTGCGCGCCCATGAATATTGGCGGATGAAGCGGCTCGGCGTCGATTTGGTGATTCTGAACGAGCGGCCCCCCTCATACGACCAAGAGCTGCAAATCGCGCTCGAGGCCATGGTTCGGTCCAATCCGGCGCGGTCGTCTTCCGACGGGCAAGGCGCAAGCGGAGATGTGTTCGTGCTGCGCTCCGATCTGGTTTCGGTCGAGTTGCGAAACGTTCTGCAGACTGCGGCGCGAGCGGTGTTGCTGAGCCGGCGCGGGACGTTGGCCGAGCAAGTCAAACGGCTAGAGATGTTTGAGCCGGCGGCAGCCCCGCCGCCGCGGCGAACCCCCGCTACAGGCCGGGGGGAGATCTCCACGCCGCGGCGCGAGCTCGAATTTTTCAACGGCCTGGGCGGGTTTGCGGCGGACGGCCATGAATACGTGACGATTCTCGGCGAGGGACAATGGACGCCGGCGCCGTGGATCAACGTGATCGCAAATCCCTCGTTCGGCTTCCAGGTCTCGGTCGAGGGCGCGGGCTACACCTGGTCCATCAACAGTCAGCAGCATCAGATTACGCAGTGGTCAAACGATCCGGTGAGCGACCGTCCCGGCGAGGCGATCTACGTTCACGACCTGGATACCGATGAGCTGTGGGGACCGACCGCGATCCCAATTCGCGAGGATGTCGCGCCCTACGTCGTTCGTCACGGCCACGGCTACAGCGTCTTCGAGCACACCTCGCACGGAATTTTACTCGAGCTGACGCAGTACGTGCCGGTGGACGACTCGATCAAGATTTCGCGGCTGAAGATTCGAAATCTCTCGCCGCGCGCGCGGCGTTTGTCGATCACCGCATACGTGGAATGGGTGCTCGGCACTTCGCGCGGCGCATCCGCCCCGTTCATCGTGACCGAGATCGAGCCCGAAACCCACGCGGTACTCGCGCGCAACTCCTTCAGCACTGAATACGGAAGTCGAATCGCATTCGCAGACTTGAGCGGCCGGCAACTCTCATGGACCGCGGACCGAACTGAGTTTCTCGGCCGCAACGGCACGCTGGACAATCCCGCCGCGCTCGCGCAAGGCAAGCCGCTGTCCGCCAGCGCCGGAGCCGCGATCGATCCATGCGCAGCGCTGCAAACGACCCTGTCTCTCAGGCCCAACGCCGTGACCGAGGTCGTTTTCCTTCTCGGCGAGGCGGGCACCAGGGCAGAGGCGATTTCCTCGATTAAAAAATATCGCGGCGCGGACCTCGATTCGGTTTTGGCTGCCGCTGCGCATCGATGGGACGACTTGCTGGACACGGTGCAGGTGAAGACTCCAGACCGCTCGATGGACATCATGCTCAATCGATGGCTGCTGTATCAGACCCTGGCGTGCCGCGTCTGGGCTCGATCGGCCTTCTACCAGGCGGGAGGCGCGTACGGCTTTCGCGATCAGCTCCAGGACGTGATGGCATTGACGGTGGCGCAGCCCGCGACGGCGCGGGAGCAACTGATCCGCGCGGCGGCGCGCCAGTTTGTCGCTGGCGACGTGCAACATTGGTGGCTTCCGCCCGCGGGCCAGGGAGTTCGCACCCGCATCGCCGACGATCGCGTCTGGCTGCCGTTCGCAGTGGCTCATTATGTAGAGGTGACGGGCGAGCTGGGCATTCTCGAGGAAACGGTCCCCTTCCTTGACGGTCCGGAACTGCATGCCGGCGAGGATGAATCGTTCTTTCAGCCCACGGTCTCCGAGCAGCGCGGCACGATCTTCGAACACTGCGCGCGGGCGCTCGACCATAGCCTCGCGGTGGGCATCCACGGAATCCCGCTGTTCGGCTCGGGCGACTGGAACGATGGCATGAACCGCGTCGGCGAGGCGGGCAAGGGCGAGAGTACCTGGCTCGGGTGGTTCCTTTACACGACGCTGCTGGCGTTTGCGCCGTTGGCGGATATCCGCCGCGAGGATGCACGCGCTTCGGCGTGGCGGCGTCGCGCAACTGCGCTTGCGGGATCGCTGGAGCGCGAAGGATGGGACGGCAACTGGTATCGGCGCGGTTACTTCGATGACGGGACGCCGCTCGGCTCGGCCGGCAATATCGAATGCCGAATCGATTCGATCGCGCAGTCGTGGAGCGTAATCTCAGGCGCCGCGAATCCGGTCCGTGCTGCGGCCGCAATGGCGGCGGTTGACGAATACCTGGTTCGCCGCGAAGACGGCTTGGTGCTGCTTCTGACCCCGCCGTTCGATCACACTCCGCTGGACCCCGGATATATCAAGGGCTATCCGCCCGGCATCAGGGAGAACGGCGGCCAATACACACACGGCGCGCTGTGGTCCGTGATCGCGTTTGCGATGCTCGGTGATGGAGACAAGGCCGGCGAACTGTTCTCGCTACTGAACCCGATCAATCATGCGAACACGCGCGCAGGGATACATCGCTACAAAGTCGAGCCGTACGTCGCGTGCGCCGACGTGTACTCCATGCCGCCGCACGTCGGGCGGGGAGGATGGACATGGTACACGGGCTCGGCGGGATGGATGTATCGGGCGGGTCTCGAGTGGATATTGGGCTTTCGTATCCGCGGCAAAACGCTACTGATCGATCCGTGCATCCCGAGCAAATGGCCGGGATTCGAGATTGTCTATCGATACGGCTCGACGCGTTATGAAATCGCCGTCGAGAACCAACGCAGCGTTAGTCGCGGAGTGAGCAGAGTGGAACTCGACGGCAAGGCGCTCGCCGGGCGCCCGGCGCAAATCGATCTCGCCGATGACAGCATCACACATCGGGTGCGGATTGTACTTGGCTGATTGTGCGACGGTCGGCGATAGTAAAATAAGTAGTACAAATATATTCAGCTATTTCGTTCCCTTGAGCACCCTATTCACGTTACTAGTATTAATCACTTTGACATTCCGAATCATTGAATGTTCTCCTTATAAATTAGTGAATAGGACACAATAATATACTTCGCGAAGGCGTGTCACGTAGAACGTATCAGTAATACTAATTTGACTTCGCGCTGAGCATGTATATACTATTGGACAGTCGGAATCGAGATAGGATTCGAGTCCGACTCTGATCCAGCCCCAACAGTGGCCTTTTCCGCTCGCCTTTGACCACGTTCCGCTAGACCATCGCTTAGTTCCTTTCTGCAAGGCTTGAGTGGGGCTGACATGGGACATTACAGTCTCGCTTCATTTCGGAACAGATTCCCACATGGACTCGCCGATTGCCCTGGCTGCCGCGACACTTCGATACCGGTAACGGTGCGCGAGTTGAGAGCGGCACCGGCAAGGATGTTCTTGCGCATGAGATTCTCGATGGAGCGATCGCGCCGAATTTCCATTCCGTGACCTCAACTGAGACGGGGAACTGGCTGCCGGAGAGGGGGGATTCGAACCGTCGGTACCGGTATCAGGTACGCGAGATTGATAATCTGAAGCGTTGTCGATACCGAAAACCTGATCCGGGGTGACGGGCCAGTCGGACTGTGATACTGGAACGCCGATGGTCGAGTTCCTGATCAAGCTCCTGCTCGTCGTACGATCCCGATTGACATCACGGGCGAGACTCGAAGCTGAAATTCTGGTTCTGCGTCAGCAGGTGATCGTCCTGAGCCGCAAGTCCCGGTCTCGGGTGTGGCCGAGAAACATCGACCGGCTGATCTTCGTTTGGATATACCGACTGTTCCCCTCGATTCTGGATGCGATCACGGTGGTCAAGCCGGAGACCGTAATCCGTCTTGGCGGGCCGTTGGAGACTCGAACTCCAGACCCGCTGATTAAGGGTCAGCAATCTGCCGAAACGTCCTGCACTTTCGTGGTTATGGGTGAAACGCTGTCTGCGTTTCAAACCCTTGACTGTCGGGCGCGCAACGCGTGAATGGCGATCTCACGCTCGATGCCTTTGACGTGGACGGTCTGCGCGTCGCACTGCATCGCCGCCAACAAGTCCGCGGCGCCGGGTAAGCTGTACATCTCGTCGCTCAGATAAATCTCGTTCTCCGCGGCCAGACCCTGCACGCGCGCCGCAAGTTGACCGTCTGCCCGAAATAATCGAGCCGCTCGTTCAAAGTCACCGCCAGGCATTGCCCGACATGCGCGCCAATTTTCAGCGTGATCAGTTCCTCGCCCGCGCTATCGTTGAAGCGCCTGATCTGCGCAAGCATGTTCAGCGCGGCACGAATGGCGTTCAGCGGTTCGTGAAAGCTCGCCATGACCGCATCGCCAATCGTCTTGACCAGCGCGCCATGGTTCGCCGCAATGACATCGCGCAACACGCCGAAATGCTGGCGCACCAGGTTGAACGCCTTCATGTCCCCGATACGATCGTAGAGCGCCGTCGAGCCCTTAATGTCGGTAAACAGCACTGCCACGCGCTTGACCGCCAAGCCGCCGGCGCTCATCACCGTTTCCGACGGGAAAAGATCCAGGAATGTCTGCGTCGACAAAAGGCGCGAACCCGACAGGAAGCCTCCCAGCTTGAAGCCCGGTGTTGTCCCACTCAAGGCCGTGCGTTCAGCTGCAGTGAGGCTGATCGCGGTCGCGACGATGCGAGCCGGGCTGGCGTTCGTCAGGTTGTATGTCAACGATCCCGGCGCCACTTCCTGCCTCTTCTCGGCCGGCCGGCCATCACGATGTGTGATATCGATCCGCTCAACGCGATTGTCCGATGAGGGAACTACAATAAACTCCGGACCGTAGTGTAAACCGAAAAATCCAGGCTCCAGGTTGACCTGGAACGTCTTGGTTTCGCCGGGTTCGACATAGGTGACGAACACATTGTGGCGCCAATAAAAATCGCGCGCTTTCGTGCCGTCCCGAGCCACCGCACTTGCAGATATGTTGTAGTCGATATCAAATTCCTTCGCGCTCAACGTCTCGGGATCATGGAACCGCGACGTGCGCACGGCTTTCGAGACAGTAAACCCGATCTCGACGAAATCACTCAGATCCGCATCGCGGTTGACCAGGCAGGTTTTGCAGGAGGAGTGCTCGCCCGCCGCATTCAGCGTGTGAAAGCTTTCGATGATCCTCCCGCAGCCGCGGCACACATAATGCCACTCCATGGTGAGCAAGCCCGCTTTGCGCGCATGCAGAAACAGGTCAATGACTTGGGCCTCATCGCGCCCGCGATCGGCCGCATACTGGATCGGATTGATGCGCACGATCTGATCATCCGGCGCCTTCCGCACAAATCTCTCCAGCTCTCGAACCAAATCGTCATGGTTCGCATAACTCGCGCGGAGTCTGTCGAGTCTCTCTTGAAAACAAGCTTCACTGACGGCGGGTCCGAGGTTACTCACAGTCATACTCTCCAGCGTCTGCGATCGTCATGCTTGTCATAGCACTCCATCCTCGCAACTACCCGCGCTTACGCTTCAGTTTTACGAAGAGGCCGGGCGTTTCTACTTGAGGCCGCGCAGGAACTCCAGCAGTAGCCGATTAACTTCGTCGGGGCGCTCCTGCTGGGTCCAATGGGCGACGCCCGGCAGGATTACCTTCTTGACGAGATTTGGCACGTTGCGCTCCATAGCGTCGACTTCCTCACCCCAGAAGCCTAGAACGCCGTCGCGATCGCCGGCGACAAACAGCGTCGGTTGAGGCAGCTTCGCACCCTCCAGAAACGGGGTCAGCGCCCAGTTGCGATCGACGTTGCGATAGTAGTTAAGGCCGCCGGCAAAACCGCTCCGTTTGAATTCACCGACGAAGAACTCGATGTCCTCGTCGGTCACGAAGCTCGGCTTCTTCAGCGCTGGCGGCATCAGGTTCGCCGCGTCTTTGGGATCGATTGCGAATTTCCAGCGCTGGTCGCCAGGAGGTTCGCCCGACGCCGAGTAGAGCGCATTAACGATCGACCCGCGCACGTCGGCCTCGAAGATCTGCTCTGAACCCGGCGAGCGAAACATCTGCTGATAGAAAATCTTTCCGGGATATTTCTGCTGTTCCCACGCGCTCGGACTGATCGGAGCGCGCGGCAGAAAGGGCACACTGAGCAGAGCTACGGCGCGGAAGAGATCCTGCCGGAAGAGAGCGGCGGCTTGAGTAATCCATGCGCCCCAGTCGTGTCCCACGATCACCGCCTGCCCGCCGCCCACAGAATTGACCAGCCCGACCAGATCGCCCGTCAGTTGGAAGATGTCGTAGGCCTCGATCTCTTTGGGCCGATCGGTCTGCCCGTAGCCGCGCATGTCGGGTGCGACCGCATGGAATCCGGCGTCGCCGAGCGCTCGAAGTTGATGACGCCACGAATACCAGGACTCAGGAAACCCGTGGCAGAGAACGATCAGCGGTCCCGCGCCACGTTCCACGTAATGCATGCGAATGCCGTTGGTCTGTACGAACCGATGGCTAAAATTTTCCACGAGTGATCCCCGCCGATTTCTGATTATTTAGTTAGCTTACCTGGTGTATTTTCCGCGATAACCGGTCTACTCGGCTACCGCCTTCGTCGGAAAACTACAATCGAGCCATGACCCGGCTCCGCAGAGGCTCTTCCAACAATACCGAGAGCGGCTTCGTGAGTTGAAATACCTCCGCCAGCAGCCGTGATACCTCGACATCCTCGGCCTGAAGCGCATCCAATGCTGCAAAATAACCGGCAGCTTCGGACAGATTGCGTGGGCGTTGGCCTTTGGTTTGCGGATAGGCGAAGTCGGAGTTTGCCGCAAGCGTCCACGGCGCGCTGATCACTTCGGCCGCTTTACCGAAGAACGCCGCTGAGAGACCCGCGAGTCCGCCCGATTCGGTCGCGCGCTCGCGCAGGATTTGCTGGAGCGCCTCCACCTGTTGCGCGGCTGAACTCATTCCCTGCCCATACACCGGATTGAAACTGGCGATAGCATCGCCCACAACGAGAAAATTTTCCGGAAACGACGACAACCGCTCATAGTGTCGATGCACACTGGTCGGGAATCGGTGATGCGAGAGATCAGCGATTCGCTTTGAGTGGTCGTGGCAATCCTCCGACGTAAGTGGACCGCTGATTGTAAATTAGCGGGTCCGAGCTTAAGAATTTCAAGGCTCCTTTCGGATCTGCTGCCATGACCGGTGCCTTCCCGAAGCGACTAAGATCGCGATGCCGCGTAGTGACCACCGGTTATTCGAACCGGCGCCCCAAAAAAGCGTAGCGGAATAGAACTCTTTTAAGGGTTACTGCCCACTCGCTGCTCACATCTTTCAGGGAAAGACAGGCGAGTTAGATACGAACTTAGCTCAGCCTTCCGAGTTGACCGCGCGCACCAGCTCCATGACGCGCCCAAGCGTGGTGAGTTTTTCCGCGAGATCGCGCCCTTCGGGAGCGACGCGCAGCGTCGTGACACCGGCAGCCTTGTAGGCCCGGATGCGATTGCGCACCATCTCGGTGTCACCCAGCAGATTCGCCTGGATCACCATCTCGGGCGGCACCTTGGCGATCGCTTCGGGACGCTTTCCGGCGACCCAGAGACTCTGCACTTCGCGCGCGGCCGCCTCCCATCCACCCCGTTTGAATGCATCGTTGTAGAAATTCGTCGCCGCCGAACCCATCGCACCGAGCGTAAAGGCCATCGCGGGCTTCAAAGGTTCCACCAGCGCATCCAGATCGTCGCCGAACGCGACCGTGCCGCCAACCTGAATGTCGATGTCGGCCAGGCTGCGCCCGGCCGATTCAGCGCCGCGGCGCAGATAGTCGAGGTGCGCAGCGGCGTGTTCCGGCGTAAACGACGTGCCGAGCCAGCCATCAGCCGCAGCACCGGTGTATTCCAACGCATGAGGTCCGAGCGTCGCGAGATAAATCGGAATGTTCGGATTAGCGGGTTGTGACAACCGTAGCGCCTTGCCCTGTCCGCCCGGCAGCGGCAGTTCGTGATACTTACCGTGGTATTCGATCTTTTCGCCGGCAAACGCCAGTTTGATGATCTCTACCGTTTCTTTCATCCGCGTGAGAGGCACCTTGAACGGCCGGCCGTGCAGCCCTTCGACGACCTGCGGACCGCTCGTACCGAGGCCGAGGATGAAGCGATCGTTGCTGATTGCGGCCATCGTCAGCGCTGTCATCGCGGTCATCACCGGCACACGCGCGCTGATCTGCATGATGCCGGTGCCGAGCCGGATCCGGCTTGTGCGCGCGGCGATATAGGCGAGCGGCGAAATCGCGTCCTGACCCCATGCCTCGGCGGTCCAGACCGCATGTACCCCGAGCTTTTCCGCTTCGACGACATAGTCGACTTGTTCGTCGAAGTCGCGCTTGCGGCCCGACGCGGCGCCGCCGATCCCGATGCTGACTTTCATGTTACCCCCTATACCAGCTAATCATTGCCGAGTGAGGCGAACCAAACGCGGCCGACTCGGATACAGGTAACTACAAGGACGAGTTGAGCGGGCTCTGATAGATCGCGCATCGGCGCGCAGAGCGAAGCGGTTTTACGTCTGGCCCAACCATCAGGTCAGCTCTACCAGCACGCCGCTCGACGACTTCGGGTGCACCACCCAGCGAAGCTTAGCTCCTTCCGCGACCGGCGCACGCTCGATCACCGTAAGGCCCTTCCCGGCGAGCGTCTTTCCGGTTCCCTCGACATCGTCGACCCGCAGCGCGAGATGGTAGAAGCCCTCGCCTGCCTGAGCCAGTCTGCGCGCCACCGCGTTGCTCAGGTCCGCCTTGTCGGTGGGCTCCATCAGCTCGATGTGCATCTCGTCGGGCGTTCCCTGCGGCGAAAGAAAGGCGCTCCGAATGCCCTCGACCGCGATATCCGTCCGCCGAAACTCTTTCATGCCAAAATTCTCCGACCAGAGCTTCACGGCCGCATCGAGATCGCGAACCACGATGCCAATGTGAGTTATTTGCGCTGCCATCATTGCCTCCGTGCTCAAATCGCCCCGCGGCCCGGCCCGTCGAACGCGATCCCGCCGCCGGGCGTCGCTGCGTCCCAAACCGGGTAGCTCCGCCTCGACCCGCACCTCAGCCTCTCGGCTTCACACTCAGCCGCTATACCATGCAGCTTGGAGGCGTCGCCAGCCACGAACCGCCACATAGTCTTGTGTGTTGGGGGTAGACGGGCACGTGCATCGGTGGCAGTCCAATTCTGATCTCCCGCCAAATCAATGAGCTGGTTAGGGGCCGGACTCGTGACTGAGAGCCAGTTTGACGGAGGACCCAACAGATTTTACCGTTTGGAGCTCTTTCTTTTTTGGACCGTCTTCAAGGGCGTGGTTCCCGTTTAGCGACACGTTCTTGAAAACGACGGCGTTGATTGGTGAATCGCGGAGCGATTGCGGTTCGAATCGCCGACGGATACCCTCTCGCCGATGCACTTCCCGCGCTTCATGCGACGCATAAACCGAGTGTGCACCAACCGCATCCTGGGCCCGCTTGCCCGGGTGATGCCGCCGCTGGCCGTGGTGCACCATGTCGGCCGAAGGAGCGGACATGGCTATCATACGCCGGTGGTCGCTTTCCGCCACGAGGAGACGTTCGTGGTCCCCATGACCTACGGCCGCGACGTCGATTGGGCGCGCAATATCGTCAAGGCGCACGGCTGCCAGATTGAGCAAATGGGCCGGCGCTTCACCGTGTTGAACCCCCGCGTGGCGGACTTCAAGAGCGCCGAGGCACACCTGCCTGGCGCGGTGCGCGCGACGCTTCGCGCCGCGAACCTCCCAGGGTACGTGCTGCTCGATCTCCAGCCCGAGCGGACGGGCGGCAACCGAAGATAGCCGCCGCAGTTCCCGAATCGGTTTAGCACGGGCTGGAGGATGGTTCGAGGAATTGGCATCCGGTCAGGTCCGTTCGCTCGTCGAGATCGCGCGCCGAGAAGGGCTTGCGAAACGCTACATTACGCGCCTGACGAAACTGGCTTTCGTATCACCAGCGTTCGTTGAGTCGATCGCAGAAGGCGAGGTGCCGCCCGGGACCAATCTGCAGATGCTGATGGATGGTCGCGTTGCGCTCCCCCTTAGCTGGAGCGATCAGGAACAGCTTTTCGCCGACTAGTCGTCGAGCAGAACTTATTCGTAGTCAGCAGGTCGTCTGTTCGAATCCGACAGGTGTTCCAGAATATCCAATAATTTGTAGAAATCTACGAGTCATTGGGGTTATCGGGCGCTGCCAAGTCCCTAAAACGCTGTTATTTTAGGGCCGAGCCAGACGGACTATTCGCGCTCGCGAGCTCAAGTCCTTGCGCAAACGCGCCAAACTGCTCGGCTTCGATCTGGTTGACCGATCTTCCGGTGAAGTGCTCCTCAATCCTGTTTCTTAGGAGAAGCGACAGCCGACCGTTTTGCCGTTCAGATTGCAGCCCGTCTCGTTTAAGCCATCAATTCGATAGCAATTCTCGCAGCTGCTCAAATTCCGGTTCAGATGGAATTTTTAGTAAGGACAGTCACTTAAAGCGCCGAATTTTCGTCAAAAAACCATAGCGTCTCGGTACCAAACAGGTCGACAAAGGAGATCGGGCTCCCGCCGCTATTCAACATGGTAATGGCGTACGAGGTCGCCTTTTTCGGAGACCCGGGGAGGTAGGTCGTATTTTTGAGGTCTTTGGCCGCCGCGTCGAACCAAGGATCAGCGACATAATTGGCTAGATTAGCAATCACTCCGCCGACTTCTGGGCTCTCAACGATCCATTCCGCAGATTGGCCAACAACAAATGAACCACCGAGAGCGGCCGCAGTGACCGCCCCGCTGATTTGCCAGTTTTGGGTAACATCGGTGAAAAGCAGGTTACCGTTCGTCGACTCTCCACCCGACCAGTCCGTGGCCGTTACTATAACGATAAGATAATCACCCTGAGCGAAGGGGAAGGGCTTGTCATTCGTCTGGACAAGCTCAAGCTCGGCTGCGGGAAGCCATTCAATCCAAGGGTAATACTCCGTCACTGTCGTGCCGCCATCGCAAAAAGCATCGGCATCCGATCCGGCTTGAAAAAGCGAAGAATTCGAAAAGCCGTCTATACCGACCCACTGAGCGGAATAGTCCCATCCTCCCGAACAGGTGCCGAAAGCCTGTTGAACGGTCGGGACCATCCATGAACCCGCTACGCTCGTGAATGCGGGTTTTTTTTAACAAGGGCGTAGCCGCTCCAATTGTAGCTAGCGGCCTGGCGCGAGTTCTGAATTACCAGGCCCGAGGCCGGTCGGTGGTAAATCTTCGTACGCAAAAGCTGAGGAACAACGCGGGTCAGCGCCGGATTAGTTATCGTCGCCCATCGCGCGAAAGCTTTGGCTGGCTCGTTGGCAGCGGGCCGCGGTGGGTAGCCATAAAGCTCCAGTTCGGCTGCTGACGTCTTCATTGGATCGAACCCTGCTGGCGGCTGAGTGTAAGCGTAGACGCCATGGATGTTGGTCTCGACCGCAAAAGGCGAGGGCGACTGGGCGTGAGCCAGCGATGACAACATCAAAAGCCCCAATGCCGCAACCCACGCAAATGCACGCAGGACTTTCCCGTTTAGCAAGTTCACATTCCGCAGCTTCATGCTAGCTCTCCAAAGCTGTCCAAATTGATCGTAGGCTCTATTGCAGGCTCTCTATAAAATCTGATCGGTATTTACGTTGCATGGGCAAGCCTTAAGCTTGAATTTCGCATTGCTGTCAAACTCTTTATTACCTCTCGAAGGTTACTGCAATCGTAAAATGTCGTGTACCCCCAACGCGCAGAGCGGCCGGCGTCAACGGCAGCAATCGAAACTTTGCCTTGAACACGGGAACACACCTGTCCCTACTGGAAATTCCATCTGAACCGGAATTTGAGCAGCTGCGAGAATAGTTATCGAATTGAAGCGATGAAGTGAAACAGGCTTCGACCTAAACCAAAAGCGACCAATTCCTGATCGAGATCGAAAACCCTCCGATACAGTAGATCTTCAGACGACCGCGTACGGGCTGCGACGTTACCACTGCTGAGCAGGAATCCGGGACGAATCAGGCAGCGAGGCGTTCGTAGCGATGATGCAGACCGCCGACCTGCGGGAGCGCGACGGCTCTTCCGATTCTGGGCGGCGGGATTGGGCGCGAGTCGGGGCAATCCTTATCGAGCGAAAGATGCGTGCGGGTGCGTTGGTAATAGTCGACGTACGAGGACAGGACGCGGCGCAGATGGCGCTCGTTGAAGATCAGAGTGATCCAAACATCGCGGCGAATCGAACCGATCACGTGCTCGACGTAAGCGTTCTGCCAAGGTGAGCGTGGCGCCGTGATGATCTCCGTGATGCCCATCGCTTCGACCCGGCTGCGGAAGTACGAGCCATACGACGCGTCACGGTCGCGCAGCAGGTAGCGCGGAGCGGTGTCCCACGTGAATGCTTCGGTTATCTGGCGCGAGAGCCAGGCTGCGGTCGGATGCTCGGTGACCGCGGTGCGTACGATCTTCCTGCGATCGTGGGCCAGAATGATCATGACGTAGAGCAGCCGAAACGATGCGGACGCCACGACGAACATATCGATCGCAGCGATGCCTTCGGCGTGATTGCGCAGGAAGGTCCGCCAGTTCTGAGAAGGTGTTCCTCGTCTTCGCACCATGTACTTGGCGATTGTCGCTTGGCTGACCTCGATGCCGAGTTTGAGCAGTTCGCCGTGGATCCGGAGCCCACCCAAGAGAGTTGGCGCTGCTCATCTGCCGAATCAGGTCACGAATCTCGCGCTCCACTGAAGGCCGCCCGGATCTCGAGCGCCAACGCCAAAACGAGCGGAATCCCTGACGTGCCATTGGACGACCGTGGCCGGCTTGACGAGCACAATCACGTCGAGGCAGCGCGGCCACAATCGGTAGAGCAAGACCCAGAGCAAGCGGTCGAAAGTAAACAGCCGGGGCCGACCCGACCGCTGGCGGCGAAGAACGTGCAGCTGATGACGCAGGGCGAGGTTCTCTAGTTCCACAACCGCCCGACTACGGAATCGGCATACAAGCCGACGAGACGATCGATCGCACGAGCTCAAGCATGCCGGCGATATTGCGTCGGTGAATCCAAAAACTCCAGACTTTTTGGCGCATTTGGAATTTTTAGTAGCCACAGGTGTCCCTACTCATAGTCCAAGCAAGCAAGCGAAAGCATGAGCGCGGGTTATCGGAAACCCGGGGTGACTCGCTCCTGCGCCTACAATTTTGTGTTCGCTGTGAGCCGGGGGCTTTTCATCAAATTTTAAAAGCCGCACTCTGTCCCCTTCTTGCTTCAAAACACCCTGGGCAGCCGGAGGCGCGTCATAGCTACATCTTCTGAAGGGAATCGATGAAAGCGCTGTCGCTGAGCACCTTGGAGACGCCATCTTGCATAGCAGCGTTAAGCACACGCTCGGCGTTGCCCTCGCCGGCGATTTCAACCCAATCCTTGCTCTGCCCGGTAACATACTTGTCGTAAGTGACTGAGCCATCGGGATGCTTGACAGTCACCTGCATTCCGATGGTCGCGGTCGATTCGCCTGAAAAGAAGCCCAGCGTGAACTGATTTTCGAAATTGCTGAGGCTTACCGACATTACATTTCCGCCTGCGCCTTCAGTAAATCCCCGGCTATTCAACTCGGTTTCAAACGCGCTCTTAAGTGTTCCCGGCACATCGGTCGTCGACACAATATCCGCTGTTTTCATTCCGAAACCGTTGATTTTCTGACCGACAACCTGCGTCGGACGCTTATCCGTCACCACAACTGTCACGCGCGGCGACTCAGGTGCCGCGAGTTTTGTCGCCTGAGTTGTAGGTTGGTACGCGAGATCGACGTGACCGGTCGTGAAGGCGCATCCGCTGAACAGCAGCAGGCTTGCTGCCATCAAAGCTGGAATTGCACTCCTGATCGAAGCTGACGCTCGGCTTGCCAAGTCCGCGTGTTTCAGACTCATGATCAATTGCCCCAAAAGTGTTCGCGGAATTTTATCGACGATTGGCATGTTGCCAAAATTCCCCGAGGGTCTCAGTTCATGGCTCCGTTTTCATTGTTGGGTTGGCCGACGGTGTCGCAGGCGGTAAAGGCGCGATGGCCTTGGTTGGAGCGTCGCCTGCCGCGCCTCCCACGGGATCGAGATGAGCGGTAACCGATGACTGCTGGTGCGCGAAACCCGCGCCCGCCGAGGCGTCTATCGCCCATGGAATCAAGAACGGAATCACGTCGACAAAAGAGGCGGGCTCGACCTGCGAGTTGTCAGATATGTCAGCCGACTGGTAGCCGGGTTTGGTGAAATGAAACTGAAAATCCTTCTCCCGCGGAGCCGTAATTGAAAAGGGCGTCACCTTCGTCTCTCCATCGTTGAGCGTCACCGTCGCGCCGGGAGGATCGCTGGCGACGTTGATTTCCTCGGTCGTTCCCTGGAACAGTAGTAAGCACGAACAGGCCCACACCGAGCTAACGGCCAAGACCAGCACCGCTACCACCGTTGCTAACTTCATGTCGATTTGCCCCATTCGTTCAAGGTTGATGCACCGGTCGTGGAGAATATCTTGCAATTCAGCTGCAGGCAAAGCGAACCAAGAGCGTGTACCACTCTTTGGTGAAATCAACTGTGTTTCCATCGTCCGGTCGGCCGACCGCCTGTAGGCCGCACCGAACCGCTGCAAATCTCCGAATCAATCCCGGTTCGAGGCAACGGCAACGCTGGTTGAGCTGCCGCGCAAGAAGAATTTGGCTCAGGAGGACCTTCAATGTTGTCACTTCTGGCCTCTCTGAAATCATCACTCGCGCGACTGGCCCGCGACCGGCTGCCATTCCTGAGGAGGATGAGGACGGAAATATCGTTTACCCGGGTCGCACTTTTGCCGAGAGGAGGACCGGCAATCAAAACACCTAAGACCTCGGCCCCGTCGAAAACTCGCGCGTCCAGATGTCCAAAATGCGGATCGGAACGGGTGGTGCCAATTTTCTACGGACTACCGCCAGCCGATCTCCTCGAGAGAACGGAGCCAGGCGAAATTTATTTCGGTGTATGTTGCATCGAGCCGGACCAGCCTTCGTCAGCGTGCAGGGAGTGCGGAAATAGATGCTAGCGTCCCGTTTTTCCTGAGTGGAACCCGCTGATGCTCGCTCTTTGTGAGCAGGTGTGGGTCTTGAGTAGCCACGCGAGGAGGGCTAAACAGGCGCGATGAAGTTACAATCGGCGCTCACCACCGCGGTCTGGATACTCCTTACTACAGCGAGCATAGGCGCAGCACAGTCGAAGCCGCTCGCATTGCGAGGGACACTGATAACTCCGACTGGCGTGCTACACGACGGATGGATTTACATCGACAACGACAAGATAAAGTCCGTCAATTCCGCCGACGTACCAATCGATCCTTCTCTAACTGTTTTGAATACGAACGCCATCATCGCACCGGGGTTCATCGACTTGCACAATCATCCGATGTACGCCGCCTTTCCGAAATGGGACAACCATCCCCTGTTCAAGAATCGCTACGAATGGCGGAAATGGCCTGAGTACCTGAAGCGGATTGGAACTCCGGGGAGCGAAATGCAGAAGGACGATCAGACTTTCTGCGATATGGATAAATTCGGCGAGACAGAAGCCTTGATGGGAGGAACCACTTCCATCCTCGGAATTTCCGGCCGGGGGGATCCGCCGCTCGTGCCCGGATGCGTCATGGGCTTGGACCGGAATCTCGACTGGTATAGCGGCTTCTACAAATCGGGAAACATTGGAATAGAGCGCATCATCAATGCGCTCGACATAGACGGGATCGACGACGCGAGAGCTCGTGATATTGCGAACGAACTGAAAAACAACGAGTTGAACTTATTCGTGATTCATCTCGGTGAAGGTGTACCGTCCGATCCACTCTCTGTTGGCGAATTCGAAAAACTAAAAGACAAAGGGCTGCTGACGAACAGGACAGCAATCATACACGGCACCGCTTTCGGCAGGGCTCAGTTCGACGTTATGCACGCTGCCGGGGCTTACCTCATCTGGTCCCCCCGCAGCAATATAAATCTCTACGGGGTCACCACCGACGTCTTAACTGCGATGAAAGTCGGTGTATTGGTGGCCCTCTCACCCGACTGGGAGCCTACTGGCAGCCGCAACATGCTCGAGGAAATCAACTTCGCTTCGCAGCTAAGTCACTCGAAGATGGGCGGTGCGATCAGCGACAAACAACTGTTCGAGATGGCAACTGCGATTCCCGCTCAGATGGCGCGAATCGAGAAAAAGGTCGGTTCGCTCGCACCTGACCTGTATGCTGACTTGTTTGTTGTCTCAGGTGACCTATCCGATCCTTACCAGGCGATCGCGCATGCACGAGCGCAGGATGTGCAACTGGTCATGGTTGGAGGACAAATGCGTTACGCCAACCCCGATTTTCTAAAGAAGCTCGGTGGAGGCACGGACTTCGACGATGTGCCGGTGTGTGGCTCAGTGCGGGAGGTCGACGTAGCCACTCCAATACCCGGCGTTCTCTTCGGGAAAGATCGGTTCACTGACGCAACCCGCCGCCTCGGGGCAGATCTGCTTCAGAGAAAGATTGATCTTGCGCGCCTGGCCTCTTGCCCGACGCCATAGGCCCTCGCGAGCGGTTACGATCCGTGGGCAATGCGCGTCGCAAATTCATAGATTTGGGCGAGCCTTTGGATCCCGGCTTTCCGACTCATTGCTTTCGGATTGGAAGAGAAGCGCCTCGGACAGTGCATCATTGAGGACTTTTGGACGGCACTCCGTTCGCAACCTTGCCGCATAATCCCGCGACCAGTCGAGCAGACGGTCAAGCTGAGGCAAACCGTCGGAGTTCGTGAGCTGCGCCTTCGTCGCTTCGACGAACCGTTCTATTCTCACCGCTCGTTCGAGACACTCAATCTTGCCTGCAAGGAATTTCCAGCGACTCTCCTCAAGCCTTCGCCGTTCCTGTTCTTCCCATCGACGTCGTTCCGCATCTTGCCGCTCTCGCTGCCATCTCTCGCGCTCCGCGCGTGCCGCCTTTTCAGCCGCGGCATAGGCCACGACCCCCGCGAAAAAGTCGTTAAGCAGATTCTCTATCCGCTGCTTCTTGCCATCGGCCCAGGTCCTTCGAAGACCGGAGTGATACATTTCGTCAAGTTGCAGAACAAAATTGCCTGACGGAATGTAGTCCCATTCAGGTTCCCGGGATCCGTATTGATATTCGTTCGCGCCCCCGCGCGCTTTCTTGCTCTTCTCTTCGCGAGCGATTTCTTCCGGGGTTCGTTTGTGTGGCTGGCGGTCTATCTTTTCATGCAGTTGAAATCCCATCGGCTCGCCATCAATTCGGAGGCTGACTGACTTCCCCGCACGTTCAATCGCGTAGCCTCGCTCGTCCGCGGCGCGAGCTATCGCGTCCAGAATGCCAGCGGCGCGTTCAGCGTTGCCCGGTGCGACCGAGACGGCAAAGTGCTCGGGTCCCCACGCCGTCACCAGCCCCCTGTGATCCGGTTTTTGTTTCCGCAGAGCCTTAAGTGTGAGAGCAGCCATCGGATGGAACGCGGCAGCTTGCCGAATTCACCGTTATCTTCTTCTCCGGCGCCTTCTCCCCTGCGATCGCTTCGCGCTTTGCCTGTTGAACATTCGGCGATAATCGAGACGCGGGCGCTCCGTGAATTCGAATCTCATCGAGTACCGAGCCGCTTATCGGAGGGAGCGGTACCTGCGTCACGGTCTTTCCGGCGGCCTTTTTCGCCCAATATCCGATACACTGGGACCGGCACATTGTGCTTGACACAAATTTTCCTGAGCGCGACGTCCGAAATGCCAAGACCGGCCGCGACTTTCGTCATGGGCTGCGCCCAGACCGATTGATAGAGGGTTTGCCGAGTCAGTTTCGAGAAATCGTTCATATTGATTCCATGTGCTCTGCTCTCTCGCGGCGTTGTTTGGCTTCTCTCGCGCTGGATACTTGCGCGCCGACTCAAATGGCATGAGTGATCAGTTTCGCGGCCACTAGTTCAAGACCGGTCGATGGCGCTTGCGGTCCCGGTAATCGCGAGAGGCGTCACGCTGGGGTATCCCAGCTTCGCGACAGTTCCGACAGTAATTGCGCTTGGCGACTTGTGGTCCGACGAGTTTTCCGGCCAGTGGTGGGCGATTCGATACGTAGGGCATCGCGCAGCCCGAGCACGAGGCCAACCCCTCCGATCGCATTATTGCCAATAGCAATTGGGTCGCGATCAGTGCGAACGAACTGCCTGTCAAAGGTGCTGGTCCGAGCGAAGCAGTCAGCGACTCGTCTTGCACTTCGACTCGAAGATAGACATCGGCCGTGACCAACCATGTCTCAAGATTAGCGGCCAATCGCTGGCTGGGGTTATCGAGATATTTCCAGCGAGCACCGAACTCCTGACCGAAGCTTCCTCGGAACCCGTCGACCTGTTCCCACAGTTCGGACGGAGCGTCGCCCTGAAGGCGCACCGTGTTTGCAGCACGTAGCAGATTACTTGCGCGGCGTGCCAGCCTGAACCAGGCTTCTATGGGCCTGTCTCTGGTGCCGCGAGAGATGCGAATTGAGCCCAATATGCGCGGATTTCCGGCGAACCCCGCGAAGAATCTCTCAATGCGAAGACTGTTTGGCGGAGAGGGGGGGATTCGAACCCCCGGAGCCGCAAGGGCTCACGTGATTTCGAGTCACGCCGGTTAAACCAGACTCCCGAACCTCTCCGCGACAGACGAGCATCGATGTTTGCTCCCGCGCAGTCAAGCTGACCCTGGCTCGGATCAAGGTCTATCCGGAATTTCCGGGTCGCGAGCTAATCGCGGCGGAACGCATACAAGCCCGCGAAGCCCGGCGGACGCCATCCACTGTTCGCGCAGGCGTTGCACACGACGTACTGCTTGTGGCGCCCGTCCTCGACGCCCGTGAGCGCGACTGCGCTTTCGGTGGATACGGGCTTTTTGCAGGCGACGCAGGTCGCCATCAGCGCCTTGTTCTGCTTGGCCTTATCACTCGGCATTGCGGCTGCACCACTTTTCTGAAGATGTCATTTGCACTCGATCACCAATGAGTTCTTTCATATATTTCTCGCCGCGTCATCCACCGCGCGCGGCCGCGCATTAGCTCTCTGCTCGACGGGCGCGAAAGAACTCGCGCATAATCTCGGCGCACTCCGGTTCCATCACGCCGGCCACTACCTCGAATCGATGGTTCAGGCGGCCATCGCGGCCAATATCATATATGGAGCCCAAGGCGCCCGCCTTTTCGTCCCGCGTCCCGTATATAACCCGGGCGATTCGCGCGTTTACCATCGCACCGACGCACATCACGCATGGCTCCAGAGTGACGTACATCGACACCGCCGTCAGCCGGTACGTTTTGAGCGTCGATGCGGCCGCGCGGATCGCCAGGATTTCCGCGTGCGCCGTCGGATCGCCGAGCCCAATTGGCTGGTTATGCCCTGCGCCGACGATTTGCCCATCCGCAACCGCGATCGCGCCGACCGGAACTTCACCCTCTGCCTCGCCGCGACGGGCTTCGGCAATAGCATCGGCCATGAATTGCAGGTGTTCAGCGGTCGCCATGTGACTCCCGGTACGGCTCCGGCGCCATTCAAATAGTAGATTGACATTGGCGAAGCCCCGCACCAAGACATTACATCGCGCCTGACCGAGCTCGATCCCGACCGCGAGCTTTCCTTTTTTAGTGGCGCGGGTCGCCGCTGCCGGCCAGATTCGCCTTGACGCCGCGCGCTGGGCGGGTTAAGCAGGCTTCGCGTTGCTGATCTGACGAACTGCGACGGGTAAACTGTGGAATTGCGGTGGCAGATGGAATTTCGGTTCGATAGCTGATCAAACCCGCATTGGACTCCGCGCTCCGTGACACCGCGCTTCATCGCGGCTAGTATCTCTGGACGCCCGAGCGTTGGCGCTTGAAGGATTTTCGTCATGGCTGATGGACCGCTGATTGGTTTTCGCATTCTTGACCTGACCGCCGTCATTTCGGGGCCGTTCTGCACTCAGATGCTCGGCGACCTTGGGGCCGACGTGATCAAAATCGAACCGCCCGATGGCGACTCGATGCGCGTGGGCGTCGGCCCACAGCGCGGCGGCCTCACCGCGGGGTTCCTGAACTTCAACCGCAACAAGCGCAGCATCGTGATCGACATCAAGAAGGAGCACGGCCGCGACCTCGTGCGCCGGCTCGCGGTTAAAGCCGACGCTCTCGTCGAGAACAACCGCCCCGGTGTCGCCGACCGCCTCGGAATCGGCTACGCCGACATTCGTCGCGCCAATCCCAAGATCGTCTATTGCTCGATCTGCGGCTTTGCGCCCAAGGGCCGCCGGGCGAATTTTCCCGCCTACGATCCCGTCATCCAGGGCTACTCCGGCATGGCCTACCTCCAGGGCCGCAAAGCCGGCCAGCCGACCGCCGTCAAGATGGCGCTGGCGGACAAAGTAACCGGGATTACCGCGGCACTGGCCGTAGTTAGCGCGTTGCACGCCGCGCGCGCCCGTGGCGTCGGCCAGTTCGTCAAGGTCCCGATGCTCGAGGCGATGATGGCGTTCACAGCCAACGATTCGCTCTCGGGCTACACGCTGCTGCCCGAGGACGAGTTCAAGCACCTTGCGCCCAAGGGCGGCTCGCTCGATCCTTTCAAAACGAAAGACGGATGGCTCACGATCGCGCCGTTCACCGAAGCGCAGTCAAAGCGGCTGGCCGAGGCGGTAGGACATCCCGAATTCTGGCCGGAGACATCGGATCGCGCCGAGCGCGGGCGTAATTACATGCGCGGCCTGGCAAAGCTCTTCCCCGAAAAAACCACCGCCGAATGGCTGACAATCATCGAGAAGGCCGACATTCCATGCGGCCCGGTCCACAGCTACGAAACGCTCCTGCAGGATCCGGAAATCGTCGAAAACGAAAGTTTCTCGATTTACGAACATCCCAGCGCCGGCCGCGTGCGCACCGTGAATCCCGGTGCGCGATTTTCGGAAACACCGATGAAGATGTGGCGCGTGCCGCCCAAACTCGGCGAGCATACCGACGAGATTCTGCGCGAGGCCGGTATCGAACGGGTTCAGGTCGAGGAACTTCGCGCCGCCAAAGTGATCATCTAAACCGCGCGGGCACCCTCACCTACCCTCGCTACGCTCGGCGGCCGTGCGCCCGTGGCCCCTGCTACGCGAACATCTCCGGCTCGCGCGATCGCAGCCACACCAGCCCGCGATACATGTAGTGTACGAACGACGCCGCGGTGACCGCGACCGTCGCGATTAGCAACGCGTTGAAATCGTCCGGCCAGTAGTTTCCGGCTCGCGCCAGCACGGCGATCACGCACCCCAGCTGCAAAAACGTGCTCAGCTTGCCCAGATAGCTCGGCCGGACCGGCACCCGCTCGCCGGTGAAAAACGAAATCATCAGGTAGCCGACGACGATCACGATGTCGCGGATGAGGACCACGCTCAGCAGGTAGCCGGGCAACTCGCCGCCGATCGTCAGAACGACGAACGCCGACACCAGCATCAACTTGTCCGCAAACGGATCGAGAAACGCGCCCAATTCAGTGCGCGAGTCGAACCATCTGGCGACCGCGCCGTCGAGTCCGTCGGTCACCGCGGCCGCGACAAAGACATACAGCGCCGCGGTGTAGCGTTGGCGGGTTAGAAATGTCAGGAAGATCGGAATCGAAAGCAGCCGGCACAAGGTCAGGAAGTTGGGCAGATTCAGCAGATGGCCGTACGTGGGCGCGGGACGCGCGTCGCGATGGGCATGGACGCGAGTATGTGAAGGCGCTGCCATCGTGAACCGGCTTCAACGCGCGGTCAGATTACGGCGTCCGCAGCCTTGCGCAGCCGCCCTGCGACGGGCGGGCTGACGCGGGCCCGCACCGAAACCAGGCCATCGCGGTATTCCTCGCTTAGCACTTCTCCGTCCCGTCGCGCCATTGCCACCAGGTCGCCGCGCCCGGCTGGAAATGTAACCGACACTTCCTCGCGCGAGCCGCCGAGATGGCGCCCGATCGCGTCGAGCAAGTCGTCGAGACCCTCGCTCTTAAGCGCCGAGATCGAGACCATGTCGTGCGCGCCGTTTCGATGCGCCGGGTTTTCGGCCAGGTCGGCTTTGTTCATGACGACGATACGCGCCACCGCGCCCGCGCCGATTTCCTGGAGCACTTCGTCAACAATCGCCATCCGTTCTGCCGCCAGCGGCGCGCTCGCATCGACGACGTGCAGCAGCATCGTCGCGGTGCGTACTTCCTCGAGCGTGGCCTTGAACGCGTCGATCAGCATATGCGGCAGGCGATGGATGAATCCTACCGTATCGACAATCATCACGTTCATCTTGCCCGGCAGCTTCAGGCGCCGAATCGTGGGATCGAGCGTCGAGAACGGACGATCGGCGACCTCGACGCCGGCGTCGGTCAGCGCGTTCATCAGCGTGGACTTGCCGGAGTTCGTGTAACCCACCAGCGCGACGGTCGGATAGGGAACCTCGAGGCGGCGCCGGCGCTGAATCGTGCGCGTGCGTTCGACCTCGCCCAGCCGCGCTTTGAGGCGGGTGAGCCGCTCGCGCAGGCGGCGCCGGTCAACCTCGAGCTGCGTTTCTCCGGGTCCGCGCGTACCCACGCCGCCGCCTCCCGCGCCGCCGCCGCGAACGCGCGAAAGATGCGACCACTGCCGCGTCAGCCGGGGCTGCAGGTAGCTGAGCTGCGCGATCTCGACTTGCAGCTTGCCCTCCAGCGTATGCGCGCGCTGCGCGAATATATCGAGAATCAGCTGGCTGCGATCGATCACGCGGATCTTGAGTTCGTTTTCGAGATTGCGCGCCTGCGCGGGGCTGAGCGCGTCGTCGAAAATCGCGAGCGACGCGCCCTTCGCATGCGCCAGCTCGCGCACTTCGGCGGCTTTGCCTTTGCCGATAAAGGTGCGCGGGTCAGGGGCTTTCAGGCGCTGGCGAACGACTGCCGGCGACTTCAGCGCCGGCGCTTTCGGTCAGGGCTTTGAGTTCGTCAAGCGATTCTTCGCTGCCGATTCCTGCTTCGGTGCCGAGTTCGATTCCGACCAGGATGGCGCTTTCGTGATGCTCGTTGGGCGACGTCGTAGGACTTTGCCAGAATTTTACCTCGATCGCGGAGTAAAACACAATCATATCTCGCGACCCGGTGCATACGTACTGAGTTTGCACGACGACTGATGAATCGCCGGAGAGCAATTCATACCCTGGGTAGCGGCGCATCGGTAGCTTCGTCCGTCAGAAATATTGTTCAACGGTCGCCCATGGCGAGCGCGCGCGTGAATATCCGGCGGTCCATAGGTCATGCCAAAAATCTGCCTGAAACTGGCGCTGCCTGATTTCCACGGCGCCGGGTAGAGAATCTGCTCCACCTCGGCGACGAATGTATCGGTCGGCGTCACGCGATAGCTGTCGCCCAGCAGCATCACCGCCTCGCGGCCGCCGTCAAGGCCCAGATGCAGGTACGTCATCGATTTGCCGCGATACCGCGAGAGCATCGCCTTCAGCGCGTCGAGGCCGCCGTTTTCGAGCCGGCTCATCGGAGCCGTGATCCGCACCTCGCGAATCGAGTCGAGCAGCGCCGAATCGAGCGGCGTCAAGTTTTCAAGAATAATCTGGGCGCGCTCGTCGTCGACGTCGAGCTTGCCGCGCGCGACCACCGGCTCGTCGCCCATGATAATCGCCTCGAACTTCTGATAGGTCTCCGACCATGCGATCACCTCGACCGCGCCTTCGCGGTCCTCGAGCGAAAAAGTCGCATAACGCTTGCCCGACTTGTTGTTCTTGAGTTTGACGGCGTGGATCACTCCGGCTATCTGGACCGGGCTGCCGTCGGGCGCGGCGGACAGGTCGGCGGTCGTGACTTTGCTGATACGTGCGAGTTCGCGATCGTACTTGTCCAGCGGATGGGCCGTGATGTAGAAGCCGAGCGCTTCTTTTCGAATTTCAGTTTCTCCTTGCGATCCCACTCGGGAATCGGCTCGCGCGGCCGCCGGCTTAGGCGCCTGCGGCGCGCGCCCGCCGAACAGGCCCATCTGGTTTTTGCTCCGCGTCGCTCTGCGCTTCTGCGCGAGTTTGATCGCATTCTCCGACCTGGGCCATCAGCGCGGCGCGCACCGCGCTGACCGAATCGAACGCGCCGCACTTGATCAGCGCCTCGAGCACGCGGCGGCTGATCAGTGGCGTGCCCACGCGCAGGCAGAAATCGGCGAGGTTCTCGAACGGACCGCCGGCCTCGCGCGCCGCGATAATCGCCTCCGCCGGCTTGGCGCCGACGCCGCGAATTGCCGCCAGGCCAAAGCGGATCGCGTCGTCCGCAACCGTGAATTTGACCCGGCTCTGATTAACGTCGGGCGGCAGGATCGCAATCTTCATGTCGCGCAGCGCCGCGATATTCTTGTAGGTCTTGTCAACGTCGTCCATGTCGAGCGACATCAGCGCCGCCATGAACTCGTGCGGATAGTGAGCCTTCAAGTACGCGGTCGTGTAGGTGGTCAGCGCATACGCGGCGGCGTGCGAGCGGTTGAATCCGTAGGAGGCGAACGTTTCGATCTTTTCGAAGATCGAATTGGCGAGCACGGCGTTGACGCCCTGTTTCTTCGCGCCCTCGATAAACCGCGTCGCGCTCGCTGTTCCATCACGGCATGGTTCTTTTTGCCCATCGCGGCGCGCAGGATGTCGGCCTGTTCGAGCGAGTATCCCGCCAGCGCCTGCGCCGCGCGCATCACCTGCTCCTGGTACACGATAACGCCGTAAGTATCGCGCAGCACTGGCTCCAGCAGCGGATGGTCGTACTCGACCGGCTCTTTGCCGTGCTTGCGATCGACGTAATGCTGGACCATCGTCTTGCCGTCCTGGATCGCGTCGAGCGGACCGGGACGAAACAGCGAGCCCGCCGCGATCACGTCGTCGAAGCAGGTCGGCTTGAGCTCGGTGATAAACCGGCGCATCCCCGAGCTTTCCAGCTGGAACACGCCGACCGTGTCGCCGCGCGAGAGCATCTTGTAGGTATCGGCGTCGTCCAGGCCGAGCCGGTTCAGGTCGGGCGGCACCTTGCCGCCGGCCTTGATCAGCGCGAGCGTGTCGGTGATCAGCGTCAGGTTCTTGAGCGCGAGGAAGTCGAACTTGACGAGCCCGATTTCCTCGACCCCCTTCATCGAATACTGCGTGATAGCCAGCGCGGCTTCGTCGCGTTCCTTGTCCACGTACAGCGGCACCAGGTCGGTCAGCGGCTGATCGGAAATCACGACGCCCGCCGCATGGCGCGACGCGTGGCGCAGCAGGCCCTCGAGCTTGAACGCGTAGTTGAAAAGATCGGGATGCAGTTTGCGCTCGGCCTTGAGCCGCGGCTCCATCTCGAGCGCGTCGGCGAGCGGAAAATCGCGGCCCTGCTTGGGCGCCGGATACAGCTTGACGATTTTGTCGGTCTCGGCGAACGACAGTCCGAGCACGCGGCCGACGTCGCGAATCGCCTGCTTGCCCTTGATCGTTCCAAACGTGATTATTTGCGCGACGCGATCGTCGCCGTACTTCTTGCGCACGTAATCGAGCACCTCGTCACGCCGCTCGAAGCAAAAGTCCACATCGATATCGGGCATCGACTTGCGCCCCGGATTCAGCCATCGCTCGAACAGCAGCCGATGCTCGACGGGATCGACCTCGGTGATTCCCAGCGCGTACGAAACCAGGCTGCCGACCACCGAGCCGCGGCCCGGACCGACCGGGATTCCAAGCCCGCGCGCGTAGCCGATGAAGTCGGCGACGATCAGCATATAGCCCGAGAAGCCCATGTCGCGGATTACCGGAATCTCGCGATCGATGCGTTCCTGGTATTGCGACTCGTCGAAATCAGCGCGTCGCGCGCGGATCTCCGCCAGACGCGCGGTCAACCCGTCGCGCGCTTGCCGCTCCATCTCGGCGTCGAGGTCAACGCCCGGACCTGACTTGAAAACCGGGAAATGAAACTTGCCGAATTCGAATTCGAAATCGATTCGCCGCGCAATCTCGACGCTGTTGCGCAACTCCTCGGCGCCGGCGCCGAATGCACTCGCCATCTCCTCGGGCGTCTTGACGTAAAGTTCGTCGGTATCGAAACGCCATCGCGTTTCATCAGCCATGGTCTTGCCGGTCTGGATGCAGAGCAGGACTTCGTGCGCCTTGGCGTCTTCGCGATGCAGGTAATGGCAATCGTTGGTCGCGACCAGCGGCAGCCCGACCTGTTTGCCGATTTCGCGCAACGCCTCGTTGTACGGCGAATGGAGCTTGTTGTCCTGGAGTTCGAGATAGTAGCGGCCCGGAAACATTTTGGCGTACGACTCGGCGGTCTCGCGCGCCTTGTCCATGCGATCCTGCCGGAGCCATCGCGCGAGCTCGCCTGACAGGCAGCCCGACAGCACGATCAATCCGCCGGACAGCTCGGCGAGGATTTCCTTGTCGATGCGCGGTTTGTAGTAGAGCCCGTCCTGGTAGGCGGTCGTGAGCAGCTTGCAGAGATTTCGGTAACCTTCACGATTCTGCGCGAGCAGGATCAGATGAAAGTTGCCGCCGCCGTCGAAGTCGTCGCCGCGCGGAACTTGCGTGCGATCGGTGCGCTTGCCCGGCGCGAGGTACGCCTCGCATCCAATGATCGGCTTGACTCCGGCTGCCCTGGCCTTCTGATAAAACTCGACCGCACCGAACATGTTGCCATGATCGGTAATCGCGATCGCTTCCATCCCTGACGCCTTGGCGTGATCGATGAGCGGCCCGATTTTGTTGGCGCCGTCCAGCAGGCTGTACTGCGTGTGGACGTGAAGATGGACGAAACTCATAGCGGCCCCTCCCCCCTGCACCGGACTTGCAGCTCGGCAACTGCCCGCCCGTTCCCCTCGCATCTATATTGCTCGCGCGCGCCGCCGACGATCACTCAGCGACGCGTGCAAGCAACGAAAACAATTACTACTTCTTTTTCTCGGCTGCCTCGGGCTTCTTCGCAGCCTGCTCCTTGTCGCCGCCTTCTTTGGCTGCACCCTCGGCGGGAGCTGCCGCGGCGCCTTCGACCGGCGCACCCTCGACCACCGCGCCTTCGACCGCTTCCGCGACTGCGGCGACGGCCACTTCGGCAACGGTCGGCGGCAGCACGCTGACCACTGGATAATCGGTGTCGAAGATCGGCTTGACGTTGCCCGGGAACTTGACCGCCGAGACGTGAATGACGTCGTGTATGTCAACTTCAGAAACGTCAACCTCGATCGAGTCGGGAATCTCCAACGGCAGGCATTCTACCGTGGCGGTGCGCGCAAGCGGCGCCAGTATTCCGCCGTTGGCGAGGCCTTTGGCCTTGCCGGTGAACTTGAGCGCCACTTCAACGCGGATCGGCCGGGCGAGATCCACCTCGTACAGATCCGCGTGCAGGATCTCGCCCGACACCGGGGCGCGCTGCACCTCCTTGAAAATCACGTGCTTGCCGTCGATCTCCGCGGTGCTCGACTTGAGCTTGATGATGCGCGTGTGCGCGGCCGCCGAAATCCTGGCCTTCAGTTCGAGAAGATCGATCGCCAAGGGCATCGGCGCAGTCGTGGGTCCGTACAATATTGCGGGCACGCGGCCAGTGCGCCGCAGCGCGTTGTTCTGACCCTTGGGTCGGGTGGCGCGTTTCTCGCAGCCTAGTTCACCGGTCTCCATTGTGTCCTCGCTTGATGGTTCGCGCGCTCATGCAAATAGCGAGCTTACCGACTCCTCATTATGAATTCGCTTGACCGCTTCCGCCAGCAGGCCCGCGACCGACAGCGCCCGGAGCTTGGTGAGCTCGGCCTGTGCCTTGGCGCGGAGCGGGATGGTGTTGGTCGTAACAATTTCAGTGATGTTCGATTTATTCAGACGATCGCAGGCCGGATCCGACAGGATCGGATGCGTCGCGACTGCAATTACTTCCGTCGCGCCGGCGTTGGCGACCACCTTGGCCGCCTCCGTGATAGTGCCGGCGGTGTCGATCATGTCGTCAACCAGCAGCGCGATCGAGTCCCTCACTTCGCCGACCAGTTGCATCTCGGCGACTTCGCTCGCACGCCGGCGGCGTTTGTCGATGATCGCGAGGTTCGCGTTGAGCCGCCGCGCGTAGGCGCGCGCGCGTTCCACGCCGCCCGCGTCGGGTGACACCACCGAAACCTTGTTTCCTTCGATGCGCTTGCGCAGGTAACTGATCAACACCGGCATCGCGTACAGGTTGTCCACCGGAATGTTGAAGAAGCCTTGAATTTGCCCGGCGTGGAGATCCACCGTGAGCACACGATTCACGCCCGCGGTCGTGATCAGGTCGGCAACCACCTTTGCACTGATCGGCACGCGCGGCGCAACCTTGCGATCCTGCCGGGCATAGCCGAAGTACGGGATTACCGCCGTGATGCGCCCGGCCGACGCGCGCCGGAGCGCGTCGGTGAGCAGGATCAGCTCCATCAGGTTCTCGTTGGGGGGAGTGCATGTCGACTGGATGACGAAGCAATCGCCACCGCGCACGTTCTCACGGATTTCGACCATCACTTCGCCGTCGGGAAAGCGGCCAACCTCGGCCTCACCCATCTTCACGCCGAGATGTTCCGTCACCTCGTGCGCGAGCGCGGGATTGGAGTTCCCGCTGAAAACTTCGAGTTGGTCCTTGACCCGGTCCGACATCTTCAATTACCCCGCGTCGTGATCATCATGTGGTTCTTCAAGTACCGCAAATTACCGCGCAGATTGGCTGGGCGGGAAGGATTCGAACCTTCGAATGCCAGGTCCAAAGCCTGGTGCCTTACCAGCTTGGCGACCGCCCAGCGCATTTGGATTCAAAGGCTCAAGCGCCCGCGCATCTCCCAATCAGACAGTTAAAACCAACCGCCGGCGAAACGCCATGTGGGCGCTCAGCCGGCGAATATCGAGCAATCCAATCTATTCGCACCGAACCGCCGCGATGCTGCACCGCTCAACTGTCGCGGCGAACCTGCCCGGACTTCGACTTTAGCAGCCGGTGTGCAGGAATTGCGATGTTATTGATGCGGTTTTTCGCTGTCAATGCGCCGCTCCCGCGGCCATGCACAAGTCCCCGGTGCGCTTGCTGGATTTCAGGCTACCCGGGGGCCGATTCGCCATCGGATTCGCCATCCAGGGTGGTCGCCGCAACCACCTTTGCGAACGGCGCACGCCGGCGGATCTTCATCGCCGCGCTTTCGGCCGCGTTGGTCGAATCAAACACGCCAAACACCGCGCCGCCGCTGCCCGACATTTGCGCCGCGTGAGCGCCCAAATCTTCAAGTAATCCTTTAAGGCGGCGAATCTCCGGGAACTGCGCGATCGCGACCGCGGCCAAATCGTTTACCGCGAGCTCGGCCGAGATATCGCCGCGCGCGATCGACGCGAGGTGCGCGTCGGGCGCCGCACCGCTCCATCCCGCGGGCTCGAGCGCGCGAAAGATCGCGGCAGTCGAAACCTCGAACGGCGGCACGGCGATAACGATCGGCAGGCGCGGGACTCCCGCGGTAACCATGATCCGCTCGCCGATCCCGGTTACCCGCGACGGACGTGGATCCAGAAAAAATGGCACGTCGGCGCCGAGCGAAAGCGCGATTCGATGGAGCCTGCCCGCCGCGGCTTCGCCGGTCAGCTGCGCCGCAGCCGCCATCATGCGCAAGATCGTGGCGGCGTCGCTCGATCCGCCGCCGAGTCCAGCGCCCACCGGGATGTGTTTTTCCAGACCGATCAGCACTTCGGCGGTCAAATCGAATTCGCTCATGAATGAGCGCGCGGCGCGTGCCGCCAGATTGTTCCGGCTCCTGGCGAGTTCCGGCAAGTTGCAGCTGACGGTGACCAGGGGTTCGTCAGCGGCGCGGATTTCGAGGCGGATTTCGTCGGCGAGCGAAACCGGGAGAAACACCGAATCGAGTTCGTGATAGCCGTCGCCGCGCCGCCCGGTCACGCGCAGGAACAAATTGATCTTCGCGCACGCGCGCCCGGCTAGTTCCGTTACCATTGTAGAAATTCTATCGAGGAGCCCGTGGAGCGCCCGGCAACCCGCGCGCCAGCTGCGCGTCCCCCTCGGGGCGGCGAAACGCGCGGCGGGAATCCTGCTGAATCACGCTGATAAAGCCCAGCAAGGTGACCAGCAGCCCAAGCAACACCATCGCGCGACCCGCCAGAAATGCCGCGTGATAAAAGTCCATCCGCGCCGTCTCGTACGACGCCTGCCGTTGCTCAGCCGTGAGCGGTTCGAGCACCGCACCGCCCGCGCCCTCGTCGAGTTCGTCGAAACTCCGATAGTCCGTTGCGGCGGCCGGTTGCGCGCGCGCGATGATCATCCGGCTGTAAGTCTCAGTCCGTCCCTGCCCGATGGCCCAGTTGCCGGCGCCCAGCAGGATCAGCGCGAGGCCGATCACGATTTTCCAGTCAGTGTAGATGTCAGGAAGCTTCATTCCGTAATCCGAGACTAAAGCGCGGACGCAAGGAAAACAATGCCGCCCCGGCGCGATCTATTCACCGGCGGAGCTTTTGTTGCACCGCCCGATCGCAAGCCGCTATCATGATTGGACAAGCTCGTATGCCTGCTAAATCCCGACATCACCCTGCCGAGTCAGCCGCGACCGTCCAGACCACAGACGCGCGGCTGGACGCGCTGCTCAAGCGTTTCGAGGCGGGCGAGATGCGTGCGCTGGCTCAGCTGATCACGCTGGTCGAGAATCGCGCTCCCGAGTCGAGCGCGATCCTCGAGCGAATCTACGCAAAAACCGGCCGCGCACAGGTGGTCGGAATAACCGGGCCGCCGGGCGCTGGAAAATCGACGCTGGTCAACCATCTGATCGCGAAGTATCGCGCGCTCGGCAAAAAAATTGCCATCCTCGCCATCGATCCGTCGAGCCCGTTTTCCGGCGGCGCCGTACTTGGCGATCGCATCCGCATGACCGACCATTACAAGGACGCCGGCGTGTACATCCGCAGCCTCGCATCGCGCGGCAGCCACGGCGGACTGAGCCGAGCGGCGCGCGAAATCGCCAAGCTGCTCGACGCTTACGGCGCCGACGTGATCATTATCGAGACCGTCGGCGTGGGACAGACCGAACTTTCGATAATGGATTTGGCCGACACCACCGTCGTCGTTACCGTGCCCGAGGCGGGCGACAGCGTGCAGGTGATGAAGGCCGGGCTGAACGAAATCGCCGATGTTTTCGTCGTCAACAAGGCCGACCGCGAAGGCGCCGATCGACTCAGGGCCGAGCTGGAACTTAGCGTGCACCTGCGCCCTGGCGACGGATGGCGGCCGCCGGTACTGCTCACGCAGGCCGCGATCGATCGTGGTGTCGACGCGGTCGTCAGCGCGATTGCGAAGCACGGCGAATACCTGCGCACACATATCGATTCGGCGCGCGAGTCCGAGCACCGCACCCGCGAGTTCGTGGAGGTTCTGTCGGCGGAACTGGAGGAGCGCACTGCACGCGCCGTCGCCGAAGGTGGCGCACAGGGCGTGCTCGACGAGATTGCGGCGGGCAAACTGAATCCTTACAGCGCCGCGCGGCGTATAATTGAAGACCACAAGTCGTTGATCGATTTGCTGCACAACGGCAGATCCAAGCCGCGCGCCGATTGACGCCAAGCTCGCGATGACGACCAACCGAAACCCGAAAACCGAAGGACGCCTGTTCGCGATCGGCGATATCCACGGATGCCCCGATGAACTGGGCGCGATTCTCAAGTCGATCGCGCCGGCCGCCGGCGACACCGTGGTATTCGTCGGCGACTACGTCGATCGCGGCCCGTCGGCGCGCGACGTCATCGAGCTCGCGCTGGAGCTGGAACGCGGCCATGCGGAATGCGTGTTCCTGAAGGGCAATCATGAGGACATGATGCTGTCGTTCCTCGGCATGCCGGGAAATTACGGCGAGTCGTTCCTGTTCAACGGCGGCATCGCGACGCTCGACAGCTACGGCGTGCACGAGGACGACCTCGAGGATGCCTGCGCGCGGCTGCCCGGCGCGCACGTGGACTTCATCAGCCGCCTCGCCACCAGCTACCTGCGCCCGCCCTACTTGTTCGTCCACGCCGGCATCATGCCAGGCCGCCAGCTCGAGGAGCAGCAGCCCGAGGACATGCTGTGGATTCGGCACGAGTTCATTTTCAACCCGCACAAGATCGACGCGACGGTGGTGTTCGGCCATACTCCGATGCGCGGGGTGATGATCGATCTGCCGTACAAACTCGGCATCGACACCGGCCTGGTGTACGGCGGCAAGCTGACCTGCGTCGAGTTGACCGAGGGCGTGCTTTACCAGGTCCAGCGCGGGCATCGGGCGGTCAAGACGCGCAGCATCCCGCTGCACTGAATTGAGTTGGTCGCGGTCTTTCGCGGCTTGCGCGCTCACGCTAGATTTGACGATTCCCGGTGGCGACGTAGCTCAGTTGGCTAGAGCATGCGGCTCATATCCGCAGTGTCGTAGGTTCGACTCCTACCGTCGCCACCAATCCGATGCTCACTTTGCCATGGCGGCGACATCGCCGGCGCCGGAATCCGCGCAAACCGCCGTCTGATGACTCGTGTCTGACGATTGCCGCGCGCGCGCATCGGCGGGCATCATGCTGGAGAATCGCGCGGGGAGCGGACACTCACGCGATGATGAGCCAAGGTATAATGCGATCCGCTCCGACCGAGGGACTAACCGAAACCATGGTGAGACGACGAAGGCCGGCAACCTGGCGATCCTGACGGCAGCGGCCGGGGACGCCTCACGCGGAGGCAAGGTATGGATGGGGAAGCCAAGGAAATCAGGGAGCGGCTCGTGGTGGTCGAGAGGAGTATACGGCGCTACCGGGCCGCGCTCCTGGCCGTGGGCCTCGCTGCGGCGGCCGGGCTTTTCGGGCCGTCGCTTCTTGGCGCGGCAAAGGCGCCAGAGGTAGTTCAGGCGAAGAGGTTCGAGGTCGTTGACGACAACGGAAGGGTACGCACGGTCCTGAAGACCACGGGCGACCAGACGTATATGATCCTTTATGACGAGGCCGGGGAGCTGCGCGCGTCCCTGAGCAGCGTGGGAGACGACACGGGGCTGGACCTTTATGACAAGGCCGGGAAGCATCGCGTAGCACTGGCCACGGGCGGCGGTGGGCCGGGCCTGGCCTTTGTCGACGAGGCCGGGAAGGTTCGCGCGGGCCTGGTCAGTGTGGGAGACAAGACAGCGCTGGACCTTTATGACAAGGCCGGGAATCCGCGCGCGACCCTGGACACCACGGGCGACACCGCGGGCCTAGTCCTTGACGACAAGGCAGGGAAGAAGCGCGCGGGTCTGGTCACCTTCGGCGACACGACGGGCCTAACCGTTTACGACAAGGCCGGGAAGACGCACGCAGCGCTCGTCGCCACTGGCGACAAGGCGGTCCTAGCCCTTCACGACAAGGCCGGGGAGACGCGCGCGATCCTGGCCAGCTTGGGCGACGACACGGGCCTATACCTTTACGACGAGGCCGGGAAGGAACGCGCGGCCCTGGGGAACGAGGACCTGGAGCATCCTGC
The DNA here is from genome assembly GCA_963803045.1 of Binataceae bacterium (SeqCode). Lineage (GTDB taxonomy): Bacteria > Desulfobacterota > Binatia > Binatales > Binataceae > Binatus. The sequence goes on from CAWDLC010000012.1 coordinate 40,299, forward strand.
GACCGGCCCAACGGGGCATCGGGCGGCATCGTCGTTGGTTCTGCTCAACGAACAGGGGCGCGTGCTGTGGGAAGCACCTTAACCAAGGCGGCGCTCGGGCGCGTCGCGACTTTCTGAGGCGTCAGATGACCGTAGCTCAAGCATTGCAGGCAGCAATAACTCTCTTGATCGCTGGAATCGCTACCTACATCGCGTACCAGCAATGGAGGACAAACGCACAGAAGCTGAAGCTTGACCTGTTCGACCGGCGTTATCGGATATTCGAGGAAATAGGGAGATTGCTAAGCATCGTCTATCCCAGAGGGACGGTGGAGCTTTCAGATATCGCAGCGTTTAACACAAGAACAGTTGAGGCGAAATTTCTGTTTGGCGCTGAAATAGAGAGATACCTCCGAGAAATTTCTGACTATGCGCGGGATGTGGAGATATTGAATTTCCAAATCGGCGACCCATTAGGGGCCGAGCGGATTAAAAATATCGAAGAGAAGCGGAAGGCAATGGAGTGGTTGAAGGCGCAAACCGACGGCTCCGCAGAAAAATTCAAACCGTATTTAGACTTCACCAAATTGTAGGTTCCCGGGCACCAGATACATACCTGATACCCGCGTTTTCAGCGTTTCATGCGTATTGAAAATCCTAATTGTTCAATGATGGCGTAGGGGTTGGATAGTCCAACTCCTACCGTCGCCACCAATCCGATGCTCACTTTGCCATGGCGGCGATATCGCCGGCGGTGGAATCCGCGCAAACCGCCGTCTGATGACTCGTGTCTGACGATTGCCGCGCGCGCGCATCGGCGGGGATCGAAACCGAATCGAAAATCAAATCGTACGCGCGAATCCAAAGGTACAGCGTGATCAGCACCATCATCGGCCCCTGCGACGCGGCCGCGCGCACGTTCATCCATTCCGATCGAATTGGCAGGTACGCGATCACGAACGCGAGATGGCTGATCACGACCTGGACCATGTAGCAAAGCGCGAGCAACAGACCCCATCGGCGATGCGCAAAAACTCCGATCGCCATCGCTGCGAATATTCCCGCCTCGACGATCAGCACCAGGCGCGCGGCGTCGCCGTTGAATCGCACGCCGGCGAAAACAGTCTCGACCGGATCGACAACCTCGAAATCGCCGCTGTGAACGAACGCGCTGATCGCCAAGCACAGCGCCCATAGCCCCGCTATGGCGGCAAAGACCCGAAGATCGAAGGGCCAGGCGACTTGCGGTCGATGAGACTGGCGATCGGTTTCCATCGGCCGTCAGAGGCTATCAGAGCAAAACAAGGCCTAACAAGGGCAGCCAGATTAGCATCCAGCAACGCGGCTGGCAGCGTTAGCCGACATCGCCGCTTGCTCGCAACGGCGGCGACGGCCCTTCAGACTGCGGCGAGTGCTACGAGGATTTTTTTTCCTGCACGCCCTCGAGCGTCTGTTGGATGGAAAAAAAAGGGAATCGTGCTCTAGGCGTTCTTGCCCTGCTTGCCCTCGATCCACTGAAACATCAGCGATTGGTAGTACTCGATGCTCGCGCCAAGCAGAAACACCTTCGGGATTCCCTCGACCTGCGCGTAGACCGCGGTATGCGTCGGGTTTTCATTGCCGAACGCGAGCTTGATCGGCTGCGGCTGATCGGACCCCTCGACGATTATCACGGCGTTGGGATGGTCGAGTCCAAACTGCGCGAGGTCGTTTGAATTCTCCGCGACCACTTCCACTGATTTGGCACTCATCAGCAGCAACACCATCGCGTCCATCAGGTCACGCGGGACGAATTTTCCCGGCGGCGCGACGAGTTGGTAGAGCTTGCCGTCCTTGGTCTTCTGAAAACGCAGCGATCCCGATCCGCTCGAAATGGTAATCGCGTCGATACCGCCGCTGAGCTTCAACAGGCTCTCTTCTTTCTGTTCCAAGGTGGTCGCCGGCGTGATGCTCGGCTGGATCCAGAAATATATCGGCAACAGGATGAAAAAAACGATCGTGTAGAAGATTGCGGGACGCGCTCTCACGCAAAAAACCTCCTGCGTACCAGGACCGTGATTGCGATCAGGAACAGGATGGCCGGTTCGACGACCGATCCAAAAAACAGCAGGTGACGCGCCGCTTGATCGCTTATATAGAAGGCGGCGGTTGCGTTCTTGTTGAGTCGTTCGCGGCTCGCGATCATCATCTCATCGCCCGCCAACTCATTGATCAGGCTCACCGCGAGGTCGCGATTCCCCAGCATCTCGATAAACTGGTTCGACGCGAAGGCCGAACTGCCGAGACCCACCAGCCGCGTCATCTGGGTTACCGGGATGTGCGGACTGGACGCCGGAGCGAAGTCGATCTCGGAGGCCACCGGAATCGGCCCCTTGATATCGCGACCCGCCTTGTACTCGGTGATTCCGGTCGTCAACGCGTTGGGATCGTTCGACGCCCAGCTCTCATGCGACGAGGAGAGGAACTTGTCCTCTTGCACGAGCCTCAAGCCGTCGGGCGCGCTGGCGCCGACCGCACCGGTTATCATCACGCCGCGCCCCAAAGAGAAGACGGCCGGCGCGGCCATCGAGCGGCTCATCGGATTTTCTTCCGAGCGCAGCGGAATCTGCGTCGTGAGAATTTCGCCGGCGGTCAGGCGATACGCGGGATCGACGACGACCTGCGGAATAAAATCGAGGTAGTACTGTTTCAGGAACCCGACCAGCGTCGGCGATCCGTAGGGATCGATGATCGCGATGTAATGTCCGCCGTGAGAGAGGTACGTGGCCAGCGCCGCCAATTCTTCGGGCAGGAAATCCTTGCGCGGCCCGAGCGACACCACCACCTTGGCGTCCTCGGGCACGCCGCTGGCGAACAGCGACACGTTATCGATCTGATAGTTGTTCTGCTCGAGCAGGGCGCGCCATTGCGAGTAGCCCAGGCTGTGATCGGAATCGAACAGGTCGCGCTCGCCGTGCCCGATCGTGAAATAAATGTGCTTGTTGGCGTCCGACGAGACTTGCAGGATCGCCGGGATTAGCTCGTCGGAGCGCGCGTTGTCGAAGTCGCGGCGCCGCCCCTGCGATTCCACGACCACCTCGCCGTAAGTCGACACGCCGTACTCGCGCGCCAGCCCGGGCGCCTTGTTGACGTCGATCACCTGGTAGGTCAGGCGCGGCGTGAACACGGCCGCCTGGAACAACAGGTCCGCGAGTTCGAGGTAGGAGGCATCCTCGGTGCGGACAAACGCCATCACCTTGACGTTGTGCGTCAGTCCGCCGAGCACGCGCTTGTCGAAATCCGAGAGCGAATATTGTTTCGACGGCGTCAGGTCCCAGCGGACGTTACGGGTGGAAATTATCGCATTGGCGATGAACAGCACGGCGGCGAATGCGATCGCGGTGTAAAACAGCACCGCGTAGTTCATCCAGATCGATCGGCGCTCGGCCATGGACGAATCCTTTAGCGCCGGCCGGTCCACTTGCGTGCCTCCATCGAGCGCTGCGTGAGAAACAGAAAAAAGACGATGAAAAAGATGAAGTACGTAACGTGATCGAGATCGATCACGCCCTTGGCGAAACTGCCGAACTGATCGAACAACGAGAACGCGCGCAGCAATTCGAGCCACCAGTTGCCAAACGCGGCCTCGTTCCAGTTGAGAATCCAGAAGAACAGCAGCAGCGTGATCGTCCCCATCCCCGCCATCACCTGGCTCTCGCACAGCGACGAAATGAACACGCCGCACGCGATAAACGCGCATCCAATCAGCAGCAGGCCCAGGTAGCCCGCGATAAGCGGAAACAGCGGAAACCAATGGATGCTGTAAATGTAAACCGGGTAGAGCATCGTCAGCACCAGCATCATGATGAAGATTGCGACCGACGCCAGGTACTTGCCGCCAAGTATTTCGCCGTCGCGCAGCGGATAGGTGTAAAGCAATTCGATCGTGCCGAGCTTCCGCTCTTCGGCGAACAAACGCATCGTAATGAACGGCAGCGTCAGCAGCAGGCACAGCCGGATATCCGAGAACAACAACGACCAGTAGTTCTGGATGATATCGTGGGCGAACGCGATCGTGACGAAGAAAACCAGGTCGGTGTACGCATAGTATCCCGCCAAAACCAGGAACACGCCCGACAGCACATAGACCAGCGGAAAGGCGAAATACGAGCGCAATTCCTTGCGCGTCACCGCCAGCATCCTGCCCACCGAAAAGCCCGTCCCCGCGGCGCGGATCGCCGCGCGTCGCGACTCGGTGGCGGCTCCCGCGACTTCCAGCGTGCCTGCACCGTTAGACATCGACTACCTCAACGCAGTTTGAACTTCGCGCGCGGCGCACCTAAACCCGCTCCTCCTTGGTGACCAGCCGCATGAACAAATCCTCGAGACTGAGCGCCATGGGTTTGACTTCGAGCAGATTCCATCCGTGCTGTACGACGCAAGCGGCAAGCGCCGAGCGGACTTCTTCGCCATGCCCGTTCGAGTACGCCACAAATGAGCACACACCCGTCGCGCCGGCCTCGGCCGGACGGCCCTCGAGCCGTTGCACGAACTTGACGGCCGTCAACGCCTCGCGCACCGCCGGCGACGGACCTGCGACCGTGATCATCGTCTGGTCGGTTCCCTGCAGTTTCGCCGTCAGGTGCTCGGGCGTGTCCTGCGCGACGATTCTTCCGCGATCGATAATCACGACGCGGCGGCACGTCATGTTGACCTCGGGCAGTATGTGCGTCGACAGCAACACCGTCGAGTGCCCGGCCAGCGAACGTATCAGCTCGCGGATTTCGACCACCTGGCGCGGATCGAGTCCGACCGTCGGCTCGTCGAGAATCAGCACCTCGGGATCGCTGAGGATTGCCTGCGCGATTCCCGCGCGCTGCCGATAGCCTTTCGAGAGCTTGCCGATAAGCTTGCGCCGCACTTCCTTGAGCCCACACGTATCGAGCGAATATTCGATTCGATCGCGCGCGGTCCCGGGATCGATCTCGCGCACGCGCGCGCCGAACTCGAGCAGCGCATCGACGCTTAGATCGGGGTACAGCACCATGTTTTCCGGCAGGTAGCCGACGCGGCGGCGTGTTTCGAGCGAATGTTCTGCCACATCGAGGCCGCCGATTAGCGCGCGTCCGGAGGTGGCCGGGAAAAATCCCGTCAAAATCCGCATGATCGTGGTCTTGCCCGAGCCGTTGGGGCCCAGCAATCCGATGATCTCGCCCTTCTCGACCTTGAACGAAACGTTGTCTACGGCAAGCGTGGCGCCGAAATACTTGGTTAGCTCCTGGACCTCTATCATGAAAAAAAGCCTGCTTTAGCCGGTGTGCGAAATTCAGCGTTCCCCACGTTCATCGGCGCCGGGGTATCGTGCATAATTCTCAAGGTAATGCAAATGGCGTCTGACCAGAAGTGCGATCGATTGCATTTTAGGGGTGGTTGAAGAGGGAAGTCAATTCAGTATTTTCCGCGCACCGATCGGCCAAATAAAATAATCTGTGCGATGCGCGCTTACACAAAAAAATCGGTTCGTGACCGGCGAGGAAAAGGGTGCATAGATGACACGATTGCTCATAGGCGGATTGATCGTCGCGATAGTCGGAACGCTGCTATTCTTTCTCTATTCGACCAGTTATCGCACGCGCATCGAGGAGCAGACCCGGCAGGTCTCGCAGCTCAACGCCGAGCTGCTCAAGCTTCAAAATGAAAACGAGCAGCTCAAAGCCGAGCTCTCGAAAGTCCAGGGCGAGCAAAACATTCTCGCCGCACAGAACGAAGAGATGCGCAAGGCGATCGCGTCGTTCAAGGCCACCGGCAAGATGCCAGAGATTCCTCCGCCCCCCAAGTAGGCACTCCCCCGATCACCCCTCCTTCTTCTCCGGCTTCAGCATGAAGCGCTGCCATTCCTGGAGAAACCCCAGCGCCCGCATATCTGGCATCCTGTCCAGGTAAACTTCGCCCTTCAGATGGTCGGTCTCATGCTGTATCACGCGCGCGTGGAAATCCGACGCGACTATTTCGACCGGCTGCGCATCCCGCCCGAGCGCCGTCACGCGGAGATGCTTGAATCGCGGCACCCGCCCGCGAAGATCCGGCACGCTCAGGCAGCCCTCCCAGTCTTCGACCAATGCCCTGTCGAGAATCGTCACAATCGGGTTAATCAGCACCGTAAGCGCCACGTCCGGGATGTCGGGATAGCGCGGATGGTCGTGGACCTCGAGCACCGCAAGTTGAATCGGAAGATGGACCTGGGGGGCGGCGAGCCCGACGCCGTTGTACTCGTACATCGTCTCGATCATGTCATCGATCAGCCGCTGAAACTCTTTGGTCGTGATCCGATCCGCGGGCACCGGGCTGGATACGGTCCTCAGCGACGGGAATCCGAGACGGGCAACTTTCAAAATCATCGCGTAACCTCGCTATGTCGCTGAGCCAAGAAAAAATTGTAGCAACGCCCTGTACGGGCATAGATTATACCGGCGCCGGCAGCCGATGAATGACCTGCGGCCGCCACACTTCGGAGAGCCATGCGAGTTCAAGCAGGACAGATCGGCAGAAGCGAGACAGGGGCGGATGCGCCGGCGGCATTGCGCGCGGTAACTGTGATGCTCTGGATAAGCGCCGGCGCCACTGTGCTGTACTGGACGACCTTCTTCACCTCAGGCGCGGTGCAGATCAGCAGCGAGGCCGCCTACCTTGCTTTCGAGCGCGCGTTTCCGGCCGCCGATGCGTGGCTTGCGATCGCGGCGGCGATCTCCGCGTTGATGCTTGCGCGGCGCGACCCGCGGGCGGTCTCAGTGTCCAGCCTCGTTTCAGTATCCGACAGCCGGTCCTGTTGGCACTGCTTCAACCTCTACGTCGTAACCCTCGATTTCAGAGGGCACCATCCGCTCTACTTGCGGCACATTTTCTTCTTTATCCACTTGAACGTTGAAAATAGTCTCTGAGCCCTTGAGCTCAATTCCCATATTCACCACATGCGGAATTTTCAGCAAATCCGGCAAATGCCGTTGCCGCACGTCCTCCATGGACTGAGCCTCCGCAGCGGCCTGAGACAGATTTTCTGCGTTATCCGGCTCTGCGGTTTGGGTCCATCCCAATGACGACAATAGGCAGGCCAGGCAAAACGCGACAACAACGGCTGTCAGCTTGTTCATAGGTTGTTTGCCCACACTTATTACAGACAATGGCCGAAGAAGGATCCTACCATCCACGCAGATCGATCGGCCAGGTTTCGAGAATCTCTTCGCCGCGGATCAGATGCATCCGCTCGTGATAGGCGATCGTCGGATCGATATGGGCCGGCATGACGCGAATCCTGTCCCCCGGCTTGAGCGGTGAAGAAGGCACGAAGGTGACGTGCTCGTCGGATACGAACAACACTTGGTGACCGCCGGCGATCGACGGGTTGCCATGATCCATTCCAAGCGCCTTCAACCCGCAATCCCCTACCGCATATGAGGACGAGACCGAGATGACCGTGGCCAGCACGGTGAGCCCCTGACGAAAGGGAAGACCCAGTTTGGCGTAAGCCGTGTCCATCAGTACATAGGAGCCGGCCTGGATTTCATTTGCCCAGACGTTGATGTCGTATGTCCCGGTGCCGCCGGCCGATATTATGTCGCCACCAGCGGCCCGGTGGCCCTGCAGCAGCAATTCCATTGCATCCGCAGTCAGCTTCTCGCGAGTCGCTCGGTTGCCGAGGCCCACAGCGTGTCCTTCGTAGCCCATCACGCCGCGGACTTTGAGACCTTTGATCCGCGCCAGGTCCGCGAGCCGCCCCGCATCGCCAGGAGCGCAACCGCATCGCGGCAAGCCGACGTTCACGTCGATGAGAACTTCCCTTATCCCGGCCTCCGCGGCGGCGAGAATAGTGGGCGCCGAATCGACGGCAACCGTGACGCGGGCCTTGACGGCCGCCAGGCGGCGCGCGTCGAGCACTTCGTTGGCGAGCAGGAGATCGTCGCCCAGTCCGGCCGCCGCCATCCCTTCGATTTCGCGGACCGTGGCGCAGGTGAAGCTCTTATGGCCGGCGCGTGCCTGCATTTTGGCAAGAGCCGTACATTTGTGGGCCTTGACGTGGGGGCGCAGCCGCGGCCCCGGGACAGCGGCCGCCATGGTCTTGAGGTTATGTTCGAGGACGTCGGCATCTGCGAGCAGCGCCGGGGTCTGAATGTCGTGGATATTCATCCGGTTCAACTCTAGCAGGCTGTTGAAAAAGCAATTTTCAACGCCTGCTCCCTCTCTCTTGTCTCCCCCAAAGGTACCCTTTGCAAAACCCACCCTGGGTTTCGCGCTTTCTGGGTTACTAAAACAAGAACGGATGCGAGCCTCGCGCTGTTAGAACGGGTGAAGGGGGAGAAGAGGAGCGGGAGTTGTGCTTTCGTGTCATCCCGAGCGGAGTCTGCGGAGCCGAGGGACCCCGGATCATTCTCTCCGGCGTCCGGTGTCGGCAACGCAAAGCTCTCCAAAGGGGGGAGATGTAGGGTAAGAAGACAGCTTTTGCGCAGGGTGTTGAAGCACTCGAAGTCGAAACCGCGCTACGACCCTGGCCTGCCGCGCCCTGATTTCTGATTAGCTACTGCGAAATAAGCGAAAAAAGACATTTCAAATCGGACATCCGGTTTGCGTTCTACTACAATTTGGAGCTAAATGCTACTCGGCGGCTGATGTGCGGGTGGTGAGCCTAACTGATTGCTGGAGGACCACACCCATGAACACCGCGGCAAACGTGGAAATCGACCGAGCCAGGAACGAGATAGCCAGCCTGGTTGACGGCCTGAAGGCCAATCGCATTCAATATACTTTTGCGGGTGCAAACCGATCTCTCGGTGCTGATTTCACGAATCAGCGAGGCCCAGCGCATCATTTCTATTTACATGATGCAGCACGGCTGAACTGAAAGTATCGCAGATGCTGGAGTGATCGCCATCAGCTTCGGCTCGGGCGACCAACTCCCGATTGAATGCGGCTAGACCGGCGAGGTTTCCTTCCTCTGTCAACAGCTCCGTCTCGAACGACTGCAAGCGCGAGGTCAGCGCCGCCCAGGCGCTCCCAAGTCACTTGGCCATATCCGCGCTAAACCCGGCGGTCTTGTGGCGGATGATGCTGGCGAGTTTGTCGTAGCCGTCGTTGTTCAGCACGCGATTGAACTGGTTGCGGTAGTTGGCAATTACGCTGATCGCGTCAATCGTGATGTCGTAAATCTTCCACTCGTCCCCATCGCGGCGCATCAGGTAGTTGACGGGAATCGGATCTTTTTGGTCCTTCAACACGACGGTGCTGAAGACTTCGGCGTAGTCGGGGCTGTCGTTCGTCTGCCTGATGAATTGAATCATCGAGGACCTTATCTGCTCGTTAACCTTCTCGACCGAATATGATTCGATCCGCGACAAATATGCGTCCTCGATGAACGCCGTGAACAACGGCACGAACTCGCTCTTCTGCGCGGGCGTGAAAGCGCGCCAATGATACCCGATCGCCGATTGCGCCATCTCCTGAAAATCGAAGTGGCTTTCGGCAATCGCGCGAAGTTTCAGCTCTCGCTCCGCCGGCGCAATATTCTGGTCCTTGAACACGACGATCGACTGATCGATTACGGATTTCACCGACCCCGTGGCATCGGGCGCAACCGACGCATCCGCCACCGCTTGCGCGGCGGCGGGCGCAGCGATCGCCCATGAAATCAGCGCTCCGAGCGCGACTGCTCGTATTGTCAATTTCAATCGGGGCATCGTTCGAGAAAGAAATATTCTAATTTTGCAGCGCCGGGCCGTTCTTGAATTGCCTGCGATCGTCCTCGTCGCCATCCGCCGGACGACGCTGGCAACTTTCCGCGAGCCATCGAGTCGTCACCGTATCCGACAGCGCAACGCCGCTCGCATCAACCGCCCAAGTCCGGCTATTGATCGTCGTTTGATTGAACACCCTGCCGCAACTCCTGCAGGTAAAGGCGAGCCGCGAACCGCCTCCCGGAGCAATCGATTCGATTGTACGGACCTTCCAGTCGTGCGTTCTCCACGGCATCAACCCTTCATCGTGCATATCAACTCCTGATTGAATTTTTGACGTTCAGCTCGCCCCGACACTCTGACTTGGCTAGGCGGTGCCATTGCTGCTGCGCTTGGCGGGAGCGCGCCGCTTGCGTTCGCCGCGATATTTTTGAGCACCGGGTTCCTGCGGACGGTATGGATCGACGTGAATTTTGCGGCCCTCGAGTTCGGTGCCGCTGAAGTAGACGGCCGCGTTAATCGCGTCGTCAACTTCGATCATTTCCACGAAGCCAAATCCCCTGGATTTGCCGGTGACCTTGTCGGTGATCACCAGCGCACCGCCGACTCGGCCGATTTTGGAGAACAGCGCCCGCAGATCATCGCGCGTGACTGACTCGGCGAGATTTCCTACATATATTCTGGGCACCGGGCCTCCTCGTGGACATGCGAGCGTCTTTCGTCTCCCAGGACGGGAGCTCGAAGACAGTTGAAAAATTGCAGAGGCCGCGAGCTCGGAGTTTCCACGACCCCCGAAAACGACTGAGCGGGCATCGCGTGCCCGCTCAGCCTCAGATCAATTTACCAGCGGCCGCCGCCACCGCCGCGGTTCTCGCCACCGCCGCGCCGGTTGCCACCACCGCCGCCGCCGAAGCTCGATTCGCGGGGCTTGGCCTCGCTAACCTTGATGTTCCTGCCCTTCAGATCCGTATCATTCAGGGTCTGTATTGCCTTGGAAGCATCTTCCGCATTCGCCATCTCGACGAAGCCGAAGCCCTTCGATTGGCCGGAAAATTTATCCGTGATTACCGCCACGCTCTGAACCTGGCCTGCTTGTGAAAACAGTTGTTCCAGGTCGCTGTTGGACACCGAGTAGGCCAGATTGCCTACGTACAATTTGCTGGGCATTTTTGCCCTCCGTAAGTATTTGCCGGGAAGCTCTCGTACAGAAAACCCGGGCTTATTCCCGGGCTTAGAGAAAGGAACAATCCGAGCGTTAGGCAATAATAATACGCCATGGTCGTGGGCAAAGATAGGGGGGTCTAAACGCGCGTTGCGAGCCCAATCTTAACGCCGCCCTTCAGCCGCGAATGCCCGGCCCCTATAGTGGATACTTCGGCCGATGCTAGGGCAAGCGTCGGCTCGGTCTAACTTTGAAGCGGCGGGGACCTGTGCGGGATTTGAGATAGATCACAACTACAACGCCTGCCACAAACAGAAGTTCCCACAAGAGCATAGCGTTAAGGTTCAACCGGTCGAGGTTGCCGTACCACGCAGCTGAGGAGGGAACCTGGCCGGCGGGCATTCCGATGGCGGTAATGAAGTTATCACGCCAGCGCGACATCGCGATCAGGAAATTACACGCCAGCCCCACGACCAGGACCAGCGCCCAGAAAAGAACGCCGAACTGCTCGGGCACGCGGCGACGAACGATACCCTCAAGCGAACCCGGCTCGGCCACGGCCGTGCGAGCGATACGAGCCGCGATGCGGCGGCACTCCGTGGGGACGGGATCTTCCTCTTCGTCCTCGAGCGGAGCCGGCTGAGGGAAAAGGATCGTGTCAGCGACCGCGGGGCCGCCCGCCTCGCGAATCTGGCGCAAGATGAAAAGCATATCCTGCTTGCAGGCCAGGGTTCCAAACAGCGCGCATTTCGACAGTGCCTCGAGCTCCTGAGGGGATATCTTGAGGCGCTCGATGAGTTCATGGTCGTTTCGAATCTGATTGAGGATCGCGCACTCTCCGCGCCCCGCGAGGCGCTCGATGGCTTCATGGTCGGCGCGGAATTCTTCGATGATTTCGTGCTGGCTTGATTTTTTGGACACCGAGACTTGTTCTGGTTTTGCCTCGTCGATATCTGAAACCGCCCCCGTCAAAGTCTCAAGAGGCGTCCTCGGCACGGGGCTTGGGTCCGCTGGCGTGGATGACAGAATGCCGCCGACAACCTCAAGTGCCTTCGAACGACCGTCCTGCGATTGCGGAGGTCGTTGTTGCTCCTCTTCGCCAGGCGAGGAGCAAGTGGGCGGCGCCGGTGTCGTTTTGAGCGAATTGAAGGCGTCGAGCAACTCGCGGACCACTCGTTCCGTGTCGACACGTGCTGTGGTCAATTTCGGCTCGTTCATGACCCTGTGCTTTGATCTCCCGGCTGTGAGGTTTCTGCTGCTGTTAACCTTACTGGGGTAAACCTTCTGGCCTTCGCTCGAAGCTCTGCGCCAGTGTCGAGAATTCCTGGCGAAGGGTCCTGGCCGGCTCGAACGCGGTAGCGAGATGCGCGAGTCGATCCTGAAGCGTAGCCGCCGGTTCGAGCGCGGCGGCAAGTTGGGTCAAACTTTCGCCGAATGCCACGGAAAGCTGATCGAGTCTCGCGATCCAGATCCTGTAGAGGTGTGAATTGCCGCAGGACCTGTCGAAGCTGGTCCTGGAAATTGCGCATCGGCTCGAGCACTTTGGCCAGATCCTTGATCTTCACCTCGAACTCCCGCAGAGGCTCAAACACATTTGCAAGCTCGGCAAGCTGGTGCATCGGTTCCAAAATATGCGCGATTTGAGCGAGCTGCTCTTGCAGTGGCTTGACCTGCTCAAAAACCGTCGACACCGCTAGACCCGGCTGAAAAGAAACCTGCTGATCTGACATTCTAATCCCTCCCGTTAGCTACGTATTTGGTTATCCTTCGTTGGCTGATAGTCCGTTTATGCCGCTAATTTGGCCTGTCGTAAGCATTCGAAATCCCAAGTGTCATGCGCGAACGGCCGCTGGCGATTGACGAAGGTGGCTTCGATTCGCAATCAGCCATTCTGGTGTATTCTTCTATCTAACTGACGGCTCATGTTTGCTACTTTTCGACAGGCGGATTTTCCGTCACAATCCCGGATGAGTCAAGACCCCATGCCCGTATCGATTAGTCATGCTTTATACAGGCAGTAGTATTCGCCCACAAAATGAAGTGCGGAACCGGGGTCTGTCAACCCGGCCGCTCAGGTCAACGGCCCGAGCCAGCCCGCTCGCCATCATCTGCTAATAGGCGCGTTCGCCAGGACATCGCCTTTCAGCCAGGAAATCCGCAGAGTTGGTAGATACCCTGGCGTCGGCGGCGATTGCCGGTCGAATTAAAGCGCCGTCGTCGCCCACACCTGCCCAAATTGATTCGTCTAGCAAACCGACAATGCTAGGCGCCCCTCTGCTCCGGACAGTTTCGGAAGCCGATTTCGCAATCTGAAAGGGTGTAGCATTTCGCGTCATCGCAGAGCTAGTCTTGCCATGCCCGCGATGATAAAGCTAATGCAACGATGGACCGAAGATTAGCAATATTAATGGCATTGACCGGCGCCCTCATGGTGGCCCTCACAGGCGTGCAGGCTGCGGGCACCGCATCAGATCCTCCCTCCATCGCCTCCTGCATGACTTGTCACGACGATCCGAAGTTTGTGCACAAGCTGGGCGATGGCGAGAAGCTCTCGCTTTTCGTCGACCAACAGGCTTTCGCCCATTCCGCCCACGGGGGCAAGCTCGTCTGCACCGACTGTCACTCCGATATTACCGACGTCCCGCACGAGACGAAGCGGTTCCAGAATCGGCACGCGCTGCGGTTGGCGTACTACGAGATGTGCAAACAATGTCATTTCCCAGAGTACAGCAGGCTGCTCGACGGCGTTCACTTCGCCGAGATCGCCAAGGGCAACCAGAACGCGCCGACCTGCGTCGATTGTCACGGCTCGCACACGATGACAGCGCCGGGTCGGCCGCGCGCGCGGATTTCGCGCACCTGCGCCAAGTGTCACACGGCGATCGCCGCTGCCTACGTCCGAAGCGTCCATGGCAAGGCGCTGCTCGAAGAAGACAACCGCGACGTGCCGGTCTGCACCGACTGTCATCATCCGCACGACAATTCCAATCCGCTTGCGGCGTCGTGGCATTTGGCCATCCCGCAGTTGTGCGCGCGATGCCATGCCAACAAGGAGATGATGACGAAGTACGGGATTTCGACCGAGGTGCTTACCACTTACCTGAACGACTTCCACGGGATGACGGTTTCGATGGAGCGCTCCGAGAAAGCGCAGCCGCGCGAGTTCACCGCAACCTGCACGGATTGCCACGGCGTACATGACATCACGCGGGTCAACGGCCTGAACTCGCCGGTGATAAAGGCGAACCTGCTCGCGACCTGCCGCCGATGCCATCGCGGGGCCGGTCCTAACTTTCCGTCGGCGTGGATTGGGCACTACGAGGCAAGCCCGAGGCATGCCCCGTTGGTGTACGCAGTCAAGATCTTTTACATGATATTCATCCCGTTCGTGATCGGGGGATTGGTGCTTCAGATTCTCCTGCATCTGTGGCGGGTGGTGGTGAACCGATGAACGAGTATGTAATCCGGTTTTCCGCTAGGCGGCGGATCGAGCATATCTGCGTAATGGTGCTGTTCCTGGTGCTGGCGCTGAGCGGTCTCGCGCAGAAATTTTTCGCGGCGGGATGGGCGCAGTGGCTGATCGCGGCGATGGGAGGCATCCACCACGTGCGATGGGTTCACCGGGGTGCGGGAATCCTGTTTGCCGCGGTCGTTATCGTCCACCTGATTGCGGGCCTGATGCTGGTGGTCTCCAGACGGGCGAGCCCTTCAATCGTCGTGACGCGCAAGGACTTTCGCGACGCGGTGATGATGATACGCTACTACTTGCGGCTATCCGACGAGCAGGCGCGCTTCGACCGTTACGACTACCGGCAGAAGTTCGAGTACTGGGGGATGGTGCTTGGCTCGGTGCTGATGATCGTGACCGGGTTCATGCTCTACTTTCCCGTGCTGACAACGCGCTTCCTGCCCGGCGAGTTCATCCCGGCGGCACGAACCGCGCATAGCAATGAGGGGCTGCTGGCCTTTCTGATCGTGATCACCTGGCATACCTACAACGCTCATTTATCGCCGGACGTATTTCCGTTCGACGTTGGTATTTTCACCGGAAAGGTGACCCGTGAGCGCATGGAAAAGGAACATCCGCTCGAGTACGCCCGGATGCGCGCCGCTGCGGAACAAGAGCGCCACGCGCACCCTGAAGCTTGAGCACGGCGCGAGGGCGGGCGGCACGGGTACGTCCCAACCTCGCACGCGCGGTCGTTTAGCCGGTCACCCTGCGGCGGACGGCGCCGCCCGGACGGTGGGCGGATGGAACAATGAGAACGGTCGCTGCTAAGCAGAGCGGGCGGCGCGGTCTGCGCACCCGGATAGTGCTCCTGACGATGGCCGGGACGCTCGGCCCAGTCGCAGTGCTCGGCTGGCTGAGTTGGTCAAGCGTGCACTCGCTGGAAAACCAGGTGCTGGGCGAGCGCCAGCATCTGGCTATCAGTATGGCCGCACATGTTGATTCCGTGGTGAATTCGCAACTCGAGCTGCTCGAGGCGATCTCGCCCGCACAGGGAGTCGGCGCGGCCGGCGATCCGGCCGTTGCGCTCGGCGCACTCAGAGAGGCCTATCTTCGCTCCCGCCTCCTGTCCCAGGTGTTCTTGCTCGGCAGCACCGGCCGGCTCATCGAAGCGGAACCCGTCGCGGGTCCCGGCCTCGATCCGTCGTTGAAGGAACTTCCCGCCGTCAGGGAAGCGCTCGAAAAGGGTGTGCCGGAAGTCTCGGCGCTCTCGCTGGGCCGAGGCGGTGCGCATCGGCTCTTCCTCCTGATACCAGTCAGGAACCTGCAGAGCCAGGTGGCCGGCCTGGTGGGTGGCGAAATCGTCCCGGAAAGCCCGGGGTTTCGCGCGCTGCTGAACTTCGTACCGCTGGATCCGGGCGAGACCGTCGATCTGGTGGATCAGAACGGTATCGTCATCGCCAGCACGGCGGCCACGCGGCTTTATACCGAGAGCGACCATCGTCATTCTCTCGAGGCGCTCATCAAGCAGCAGAGGCAGATGGTTGGCACTTGTCACGGATGTCACGAGAGCGGCCCAATCAACGTCCGGGTTGACGAGGTGATGGCGTTTGCGCCGCTGTCGCCGCGGGCGCCATGGGGAATAAGTATCCGCCAACCCGAGAAGCGGGCGTTTTCCACGGCGGTGGCCCTGCGGTGGAAGATTCTCGCGGGGGCTCCCGCACTCGCCCTGCTGTCGCTGCTGTTCGCTCTCGGAGCCGCCGCCAGTATCACCGCGCCGCTGTCGCTGCTGACCAGGACGGCCGGGCGGATCGCCGCCGGCGAGCTCAAGACCCCGATTCCCGAACTCGGCGCGGACGAGGTCGGACAGCTCGGTGCGGCGCTGGAGCAGATGCGGGTCGCGCTCGGGCAATCGCTGGAGGATGTGGCGCGCGCTCGCGACCAGCTCGAGTTGCGGGTTGAGGAACGGACGCGGGAGATCGACCGGCTCTACCAGGAACTCAAGCAGCGCGAGGAACTCAAGGCCAAGCTCTTGCAAGCGCTCATCACCGCCCAGGAAGAGGAGCGCCGGCGGATCGCGCGCGAGCTCCACGACGAGACCAGCCAGCTTATTGGCACGCTCGCACTCGGGATCGACACCGCGATGGCGACGCTGCCACAGGGGGCTTCGAGCGATCGCCTGCAGGAAGTAAGAGCGCTCGCTATCAAGACGCTCGACGGGATTCACCGGATGAGCTTTGACTTGCGGCCCTCGATGCTCGACGATCTCGGACTTTTTCCTGCGATCAGATGGTACGCCGAACGTGACTTGAAGCGGCGCGGAGTTTCGGTCCGTTGTGAATTCGATGAGGAGGCCGGCGGACGCCTTCCCCCGGAGGTCGAGACCGCCCTCTTTCGGGCAGTTCAGGAAGCGATTATTAATATTGTAAAGCACGCGCAGGCCAAAACCGTGCTCATCCAGTGCGTGCTCGGGCCGCGGGCGGTTACAGTGGAGATCGAAGACGATGGCGAGGGCTTCGATCCAGCGAACATTTCCGCTACCGCAGTCGACGGACGAGGGCTTGGGCTGGCCGGTATCAGGGAAAGGGTCGAGCTACTGGGCGGCAGCGCAGTTATCGAGTCCGCGCCGGGCCAAGGCACCAGGGTTGTACTGACCGTGCCGCTTGCGGCTGATCATGGCTAAGATTCGAGTGGTTATCGCCGACGATCACGCGCTCATGCGTGACGGGATAAAGGCGTTGCTCAGCTTGGCCGACGATATCGAGGTCGTCGGCGAGGCGACCAATGGTCGTGAGGCCATCGAGCGATGCCTGCGCCTCAAACCCGACGTAGTCCTGATGGACATCGCGATGCCTGGCCTTGGCGGACTCGAGGCAACCCTGGAACTCAAGCGCGAAGTGCCAAAGACCCGGGTATTGGTGCTGACCCAGTACGATGACCGTGAGTACGTTCAACGCTTCCTCAAGGTCGGGGTTGCGGGATACGTGCTCAAGCGCATGCTCGGCTCGGAGCTGGCCGCCGCGATTCGCTCCGCCGCCCTGGGCGGCCTCGTGCTCGACCCGAAGATCGCGAGAGAAGCGATACAACATGCGCCACAGGAGCCGGGAGCCGGGAACGACGATCCTTACGAGACGTTGAGCGACCGCGAAAAGCAGGTCTTGAGACTGGTGGCGCTCGGACACAGCAACAAGGAAGTCGCGGGGTTCCTCGGAGTCAGCATCAAGACCGCGATGTCACATCGCGAGAACGTGATGGAGAAACTCAACCTTCACAGCCGAACCGACCTAATTAAGTTTGCTATTAGACAAGGCGTGATCCGAGTCGAGACCTGAGCGTGGTGCCGCAGCGGGGACGCCGCTCGCTCGCACCATCGCTCGTATCTGCGCCATCAAGCGGATTCGCGCGTCACCCGCCTGCGCGAACCCGCATCAGAAGAACCATTGCGACGGCGCAACTTCGCGCTGCGCCGTCGCAGGATATGGATCGCAAGCTCGCATAGCCAGCTTCACTGCGCGCGATCCAGGTGTTGTGCGTTTTCCGTTGCGAAGTCTTCCACAATATACCTTACCGGGTCTTCCCCGGTTTCCGTTACCGGGTCTCCGGTGGTTTCCCTTACCGCTTCCGCGCCGCCGCCCCCGGCTCCCGCCTCACCGACGCTCAGCTCAAGTCCGGCCGCAGCAGTGCCGAAAATGGTAGCCATCGCAAGACGCGGATTAACCTGAGCCCGCTGCGCGAGATTCTCCACAATGCGCGAGTCAAAGCTCCCAAGCCCCTACCCGCTTTCATCCCGATCAACACGAACAGCATCGCAAAGCCGATGAAGGGCAGGAAAATTACGAACAACACACTGAGCATCAGCGCGGCCGGCACGAGCAGAAGAGCCGGCACCTTGATGTATTCGTCCTCGATGCCGCCCGGTAGCCTGCCGTTCTCTCCTTCGACCGGCACGATCTCCCATTCTCCCTTCTTCCAATAGAAACCGTTTTTAGCGGGGTTTCCGCCTTTGTACTTCAACATCTCCGTTCACCTCCTGTGTTCATTACCTCAATACAAACATGCTGATCGCAAAGCTGACGAAGTACGGGGAAATTACGAACCCCGCACCGAGCATCAGCGCGACCGGAACGAACAGAAGACCCGGCACCTTGATGTATTCACACTCGATGCCGCCTGGTAGCCTGCCGTTCTCCCCGTCGACCGTCACGATCTCCCATTCGCCCTTCTTCCGATAGAAACCGTCTGGGGCGGGGTTTCCGCTTT
The DNA here is from genome assembly GCA_963803045.1 of Binataceae bacterium (SeqCode). GTDB lineage: Bacteria > Desulfobacterota > Binatia > Binatales > Binataceae > Binatus. The sequence goes on from CAWDLC010000012.1 coordinate 58,849, forward strand.
TGTACTTCCGCATCTCCGTTTACCTCCTGTGTTCATTGCCTGAGTACAAACATAGGCGGCGCGAACGGTTTACGTAATTGGGCGAGCGCCGGAGCGACTCAGGAAAAGGTTCGGAGCGCCAAGGGGAAAAAGATCTGAGAGAGCGGGGAATTTCACCCGAGGAAGCGGGGAATTTCACCCGAGAGCGGGGCTGCCCATCGCTGCGCCCGGGCGCTCGCCGCGACGAGTACCGACGCGACGATGACGATCGCCGCGAGAGCTTCGCGTCTCTTCATGGCATCCCGCGCTTACTTGCCTTTGAATTCCGGCGGACGCTTGCTCATAAACGCCTGCAGTCCTTCCTGGAAGTCGCCCGATCGAAACAGCAGCATCAACTGCATCAGCACGTGATGGGTATGCGATTCGAAATCCTCGCTGAGCCCGTGACGATAGAGGCGCTTCATCGCGCGCACCGCGAGCGGAGCGTTGGCCGCGATCTTCGCCGCCCACTCCTCGGCCTCCTTCATCAGGTCGTCGTGCGGCACGACCTTGTTGACCAGCCCGAGCTCGAACGCGCGCTCGGGCGTGATGTCGTCAGCGATGAATCCGATCTCGCACGCCTTGGCCCATCCGACGAGCCGCGGCAGATACCAGGTGCCGCCGCTTTCGGGCACGATGCCGCGTTTGGCGAAGGCCGGCACCAGCTTGGCGCGGTCGCTGATAAGCCGCATGTCGCAGCCGAGCGCGAGGTCAAAGCCGTAGCCGGCTGCCGGTCCGTTGATCGCGCAGATGACGGGAAGATCGATTCGATGCAGCGTCACGGTCGGAATCTCACGGGTGCTGATGTGCGACGGACCGCCCGCGAGTCCGCCGCCGATTCCTTTGCCGGCTGCGGTGTCCTTGAGGTCGAGGCCGCTGCAGAAGCCGCGCCCCTCGCCGGTCACGATGATCGCGCGGACGTCCCGGTCGTCGTCGAACTCAGCCAGCGCGTCATTGAACGACGTCAGCATCTCAACGCTGATCGCGTTCATGCGGTCGGGGCGGTTGAGCTTCAGGAATCCAACGTGATTGCGTTTTTCGACGAGTAAGTCAGCCACTGCCAAATCCTCCTAAGTTGAAGCATCGAGGCTCTCGAAAGAGAGGCGGTCGAGCAGGTCTCTCGCGGCCTTTTCATCGACGATCAGTACTGATTGCAAGCGAGAAGGCAAGGTCGTTTGTCATCGTCCGAGCGCACTCTATTCCCCTCCAAAAAGTTGATTAATCAAACGCTTAATCCTGAATTTCCATTTTGAAACCGATTCACAGAAAAAAATTGTTCGCGGAAGTTGCTGGATTTTCTCCCGCCCGTTCCCCTTCCGGCCAAGATAGGTTTGTTTGAGAAAATCCAAAGTCTTGTGGAACTGCTCGTGCCTGCCTGCTCCGATGCACTCGATTTCGAGCCGCTCGAATTGTTCCAGCAGCCGCCGCTGGCTGTCGGCCGACAGGCACGCCTCGGCCATCGGAAACAGGACATTGTTTTCCTCGAAGATGTGGGCATGCAAAAACGCGCTGTAGTTTCGCGCGCTCGCAATCACTGCGGCCGCGGCGGTGCGATCGCCCGAGCGGTGTTTTTGCCAACAGGCGGCCAGTTGCCCGATGAGGACGCGGCACTGCTCATGCTCGCTCATCACGCCGAGCAGCCCGCCGGCCTTGGGGATGCCGGCCGCTTCGAGAGCGGGAAAGAGAAATTGCTCCTCCTTGCCGTGGTGGCATTGGTCGGCGAAGGCCTGGATGAACTCCAGCACCTGGCCGAAATGCTCCGTATTGACTTCTTCGCCGTCGGCAAGCCGCTGGCATAGTTTCTCGAGAATCGAGAGGGCCAGCGTCATCGCTTCGTGCTCGTGGCGCAATTGCTCGGTTGCTGTCGTGTTTCTTCTTGTCCGGGCGATCTACCTCGTCGCCGTCTCAAGCCGGAATTTCGATTTCGAATCCTGCTTCAGATTCCCACCAACACCAGGCGGCTTGCAAACGCGCCCGGGCCGTCGTCGATCGCGGAAAACCTTTGTTTTATTTGGTGATCCCAGCGGGAGTCGAACCCGCGTTCCCGACGTGAGAGGCCGGTGTCCTAACCACTAGACGATGGGACCATCGTCGCGCACGCCGACGGCGCGCCTGCTCGAGTCATTGGCTGAGGAGGCAGGACTCGAACCTGCAATCCCCTGATCCAGAGTCAGGTGCCTTACCAATTTGGCCACTCCTCAGCGCAGCCCTGAAATATAACCAACGGGCATCACCCGCGCCACCGCACGTGTGCGATGCTACCTGATTGCGGTGTGGCGAAGCGTCTCGGCGTGACGATTGACCAGCGCGTCGCATCGCGACAGCAGCGCCGGGTTGGGCGAGTGGCGTTCGATCATGTAGCTCAGCTCGCCGAGGTCATGGACCAGCAAGCGCAGACATCGCTCGTACTCATCGGGCGCCTGCAAAGCCTTCAGCAGATCCGATGCCACATCTTCGAGTTCTGTTTCTTCGACTTCGAGTGCGATCTCCAGCGCGCGTTCGAGCTTGATTCCGGCCATTGCCTCGCCCTGAGACCTTTCGAGCAGTGACCGCAGCCGCACGATGGTGGCGTCCTCGAGCGAGATTGGGCTGGGTTTATCGAGCATCGCTTCCTGATCGAGCACCGTCGTGACCAGCTCCAGTGCGCCGACGTGCCGCGCTTCGTCACGCGCCATCCCGAACCAGAAATCCTGCAGGCCCGGTTCGCTCGCAAAGATCTTCGCGAAGCGTGCGTACAGAGCCATGCTTTGTTTTTCCAATGCAATCGTCGCATTGAGGACTTCGCGCGTCGTGGGCATCGTGGACCGATGATACCTTCTGTCGTCGAGGGCGGTAAAGCGCGGAGGCCCGACCGCGCTTGAGCGGTCGGGCCTCCGGATGGAATTGCGCAACTGTTACTTCGCGAGTTCGGTCGCGCGCGTCTCGCGAATGACGGTGACCCGAATCTGCCCCGGATAGGTCATATCGGTTTCGATTTTGCGCGCCACGTCGCGCGCCAGCATCGAGGTTTCCTCGTCCGAGATCTGGGTGGGCTCGACGATCACGCGCATCTCGCGCCCGGCCTGCACGGCGAAGCATTTTTCGACGCCCTTGAACGACTTCGCGATCGTCTCGAGATCCTCCAGCCGCTTGACGTAGCTCTTCGAGCACCTCGCGCCGCGCCCCCGGACGCGCGCCGGACAACGCATCGGCCGCATCGACCAGCGGCGCCAGAATTGTCTCGGCTTTGACTTCCTCATGATGCGCCGCGATCGCATTGACGATCTTCGCCGACTCGCCGTATTTGCGGGCGATCTCACCGCCGATTAACGCGTGCGAGCCTTCGACCTCGTGAGTCAGCGCCTTGCCGATATCGTGCAGCAGGGCAGCACGACGCGCCTGCTTTTCGTTCAGCCCCAGCTCGGCGGCCATCGCCCCGCAGATGAACGCGGCTTCGATCGAATGCATCAGCACGTTCTGCGCGTAACTGTAGCGATACTTGAGCATCCCGAGCAGCTTGACCAGTTCGGGATGGATTCCGTGCACGCCCACCTCGATGATCGCGCGCTGACCGGCCTCGCGAATCGATTCCTCGACCTGCTGCTCGGCCTTGCGAACGACTTCCTCGATACGACCGGGATGAATGCGGCCATCCGAGATGAGCTGCTGGAGTGCGACGCGTGCTATTTCGCGCCGGATGGGGTTGTGGCACGAAATTACGACCGCCTCCGGAGTATCGTCGATAATTATGTCGACCCCGGTGGCCGCCTCGATCGCCCGGATATTGCGTCCTTCGCGGCCGATGATGCGGCCCTTCATCTCGTCGTTGGGCAGCGCCAGCACCGAGACCGTGCGCTCGGCGACGAACTCGCCGGCCAGCCGCTCGATCGCGATTGCGATGACTCGTTTGGCGCGGCGGTCGGCCTCCTCGCGCGCCTCCTCTTCGACGATTCGAATATGCTTGGCAGCGTCGGTGCGCGCCTGGCCGATCATCTCGTCCATGAGCGAGCGCTTGGCTTCCTCGCGAGTCAGGCCGGCGACGGCTTCGAGCTTGGTGCGTGCCTCGTCGATATGCGCCTGCAGCACTTCTTCTTTATCGGTGAGATTTTTCTCGCGCGTGCGCAGACTTTGATCGCGCCGGTTGAGATCGGCTTCGCGCCGTTCGAATGCTTCCTGGCGCTTTTCGAAAGTCTCCTCGCGTGCTTCGAGCTTCTGTTCGATCGCAGCTATTTCGCGCCTGCGATCGCGCATCTCGCGCTCGGCGTCGGCTTTCGCGCCGACCACGATATCCTTTGCCTTGAGTTCGGCCTCCTTTGCTAGCAGTTGGCTTCTGGTTTGAGCCTGCTTGGTTATTTCCTCGGCCTGAGCGCGCGCGGCCTCCAGGTTAACGGCGTCCCTACGCTGTTTCGTTATTCCCCAAATGAAAAAGACCGCGCCACCAACTATGAATCCCAGGATTGCGGTGATTAGTGCCACCCGGGTTTACCTCCTTGGTCCGCGTTCCGCGAGCTGGCAGTGGCGCTTCGCAGGCTCGATGAACGGCGGACTCGGTCACAATGATGTTTAGCCGGCGGTCGAGCCCCGTTTCGGGGATTCGATCGAGCAGCTGGAATGAATAGGCGAGTCCCACGCTGATCGCTTCGCGGCTCATCTGGCCGATGAAACGATCATAGTGACCCCCGCCACGGCCCAGTCGCTGGCCTTCGAGTCCGAAGGCAACGCCGGGAACACATACGAGAATTTTCGCGAACCTTGCGCGGTCGAGAGTCTCGGACGACTCGGACGGCTCGAGGATTCCGTACGCACCGCGGGCGAGTTCGCGCCGATCGCGGATCCTTCGCGCGACGATGGTGCCCGTCCGAGCGTCCATGCGCGGATAGAAGACGGCGCGACCCGCCGCCAGCGCGTCGGACCGGATGCGGTCGGTCGAGACTTCGTTACCGATAGCAGCGTAGAGGACGATCGCGTCCGCGGCGCGGTAGAACTCGCTCGCGGTCAATTGCCGCTCGACGCTTTGAGACCATGCGGCGGCGCGCTCGGCGGGGAGCGCATCGCGGCACGCGGTCATTATCGCGCGCAGATTTTTCTTTTCGTCCGCCACAGTCGTTGCCATGGCGGGAGCGGGCTCAACTGCTCGATTGCGCCGCGCCGTCGCGCGCGCCTGTCGTTCGCGATCCGGCTGACAGCCGGCCTGTATCCACGATAGGTTCCATCGCGAAAGCCTTCGCTGCGGTTGAAAAATATTGCACGGGCCTCACGCTTGTAAGCACCGCGTTTAGGCCGCTTTCGAGATCCACAATTCCCGCCCCCGTCCGAAACCGCTCACCTCTGGGATGCCTCGCGCCGTCACGACGATTCATGCTCAGTCGCCGTCGATAGCCGCGGACAGCCGTTTATCCATCGCCGCGATTCGATCCACCAGCTCTTGATGCTCCCGGCGCAGGTGTTCGAGCTCATCGGCGAAATTTAACGCAGCCAGGATTGCCAGGTTCACTGAATTAATCGTCTGGCTCCCGGCGCGGATATGCTTAATCTTTTCGTCCACCGTCTCGGCCACTGACTTGACCCACTCATCGCCGGCATCGCTGGCGACAGTCAGGCTTTGTCCCATGATCTGGACGTTGACGCCCTTCATCTTCAGCCAAGATCGATCCCGTCGAAGCGGGTGAGGATCTTTTCGATCCGGCTTCGCACGTCGTTGCGCTCGTTTTCGTGCTGCTGGCGCTCGGCGTTCAACTGCTTCACCTGGCCGGCAGCATCGGCATAGCGTTTTTCGGTTTCCGCGAGTTTCTGAGCCAGCTGCTCATTTTCCTTGCGCAACTGCTGGATACGCGCCACAGAAGCCTGAATTCGCTCGTCTAGCTGCTTTAAGATATCTGTCGCCATGAGAGAGAATCTTCTACCTTTAGATTAATTTTGGATAAACTGGCCTGTCAAGCTGCATAAGAACCGCTCGCACTCTGCTCTCCTGCGTCGCCACTTGCAAACAACGCGTCGACAAACTCGCGCGCGTCGAACTCGCGCAAATCCTCGATCGCCTCGCCCAGTCCCACGAACCGCACCGGAATTTTGAGCCGATCCGCGACCGCGACCACCACCCCGCCCTTCGCCGTGCTGTCGAGTTTTGCCAGCACCACGCCGGTGAGCGGCACCGCGGCGCCAAAAATCGCCGCCTGGCTGAGCGCATTCTGACCCGTATTGGCGTCGAGCACGAGCCACGTCTCATGCGGAGCGCCGGGCAACTCGCGCGCGACTACGCGGGCAATTTTCTTGAGCTCCTCCATCAGGTTGACCTTGGTTTGCAGCCGCCCCGCCGTGTCGATCAGGACCGTGCGCGTCTTTCGCGCGACCGCGGCTTTGACCGCATCGAAGGCGACCGCCGCGGGATCCGATCCTTGCGATTGCTTGATGATGTCGGCGCCGGCACGATCGCACCACACCTCGAGCTGTTCGATTGCGGCCGCGCGAAACGTATCTGCCGCGGCAACGATCACGCTGCCGCGCTCGGCCTTGAACCGGGCCGCGAGTTTCGCGACCGTCGTCGTTTTGCCCACGCCGTTGACGCCGACCAGCATGATAACCAGCGGCGCATCGCCCGAGTCGGCAGGCCGGCGCTCTGCGGACATCAGGATCGCGGCGATCTCGGCCTTGAGCGCGTCGCGGATCGCGTCGGGGCGATTGTCGTTGCCCAGCCTTGCGCGCACCGCACAGGCAATCTTCATGCTCGCCTCGACGCCAACGTCGGCGGCGATCAGCGCTTCCTCGAGGCCCTCGTAAATATCGTCGATCTTTGCGCTTCCGGTCAGCGCGGCTCTGATGCGTGCCAGAAAGTTTTCGCGCGTCTTGCGCAGTCCCAACCCAATTCTGACCGGTTTGCGAACAGTCGCAGGCGGCGCGACGTATTGCGCGGGCTCAGCCGTGATCGGCTTGGCGGTTTCGCGCGGCTCTTCGGCGGCGAGCTCGGGCAGCCGGCGGCAGCTCGAGCTGCGGACTTGGCGCACGCGACGGGCGCGCCTTGCGGATGCTCCACTGAATCAGGATTCCAACGAAAACCAGGCCCGAACCGGCGCCGGCGGCGATAATCAGAATGAGCGCGATGTCGGCAGGATGCACGTTGCGTCGTCCGGAAAAATAATCCTGAAGAATTTTTTTCTGTGCCAAGAATAACAGTCGCGGTCCCGCTCCGAAACCGGCGGGGGCCCGCCCCTGCACTGCTGGCCGAGCGCGCGTCGTTAGGGCTATAAGAAATGCAGGCCGCGACGAGATCGCAAAAAAATCACGCGGACCCTCGATCACGAAGGAGATCATCTGGAAATGGCCAAGCTCACAGGCAAGGTGGCAATCGTAACCGGCGCAAGCCGTGGTATCGGCAAGGCAATCGCCGAACTGTTCGCCAAAGAGGGCGCCAAGGTCGTGTGCTCCGCGCGCACGCTCAAAGAGGGCGAGCATCCGCTGGAAGGCTCGCTCGAGACCACCGTCGCCGGCATCAGGAAGGCGGGCGGCGAAGCAACCGCGGTCACTTGCGACGTCTCGTCGGAAGCCGACTGCGAGAAACTGGTCGCGGAAACGCACAAGATCTACGGACCGGTTGACGTACTGGTGAACAACGCGGCGTTGACCTACTTCATTCCGGTCAAGGATTACCCGCCCAAGCGCTGGATGCGCTCGTTCGCGGTCAACCTTCACGGCCCGTTCATGCTGAGCCATCTCGTGCTCCAGGACATGGTCCCGCGCAAGTCCGGATCGATCGTCAACATTTCGTCGGGGGCGGCGATCGGACCCGGCCGCGGACCATACAAGAGCGGCACCGTCTTTCGCGGCGGCGTATGCTACGGCGCCGAAAAGGCCGCGCTCGAGCGCTTCACGCAAGGTCTCGCGGAAGAAGTTTACGAGGATGGAATCTCCGTAACTTGCGTATCGCCGTCGCAAGTCGTCGCGACTCCGGGCACGGTTCATCATGGCCTGGTCAGAGGAGCCGATGACCCCAGCGGCGAGCCGGTCGAATGGATGGCGCTGTCGGCGCTCGTTCTCGCCACCGAACCGCTCGACAAGGTGACGGGGCTGGTGACGTACAGTCAGCCACTGCTCAAGCAGTACGGGTTGATCGAAAAGGGCGTCGGACTCGGAATCGATCGCAAAGGCAGCGGCTACAGCCTGATCTAGGCTCAGGACTCATTGATTGATCCAGAATATGACGGTAGCGGCGATGCAGATGGCCGAGAAGAAGGCATGCATAAGAAAATCAATCTGATCCCTATCGGCGTCGTGCACTCCACGAGAAAAGAAATCGTAGACGACAATTGGGATAGGGAGTCGGTCCATATTGAACTGGATTCCTCCCGGTTTTCCGACGACGCTCTGGAAGGGTTGGCTGATTTTTCGCACGTGGAGATTATTTTCTACATGGATCAAGTCGATCCCGCGAAGGTTGAAACGGCCGCACGCCATCCCCGCAACAATAAGGCATGGCCCAAGGTGGGAATTTTCGCGCAGCGCGGAAAGAACCGGCCCAATCAACTCGGAACAACGGTCTGCCGGGTGATCAAGCTCGAGGGACGCAAACTCTACGTTGCTGGTCTCGATGCGGTCGATGGCACGCCGGTGCTCGACATTAAGCCATGGGTGGCTGAATTTGCGCCACGCGGGAAATTAGCACAGCCCGATTGGATTACCGAACTAATGAAAGACTACTGGACTTCGTAATGACGACGTCAACCCATTCGTGCGAGCAGGGGATTTAATGGGTCCTGAGCCTAGCCGCACGCGATCTTTCACTGAAAAAGAAGCGGCGCGGCGATCGCCCGATCGCCGCGCCGCTTCGTCACCGTTTTCTTACGCCGCTTGCGGAATTCGCAGCGAGATAACCCGCGACACGCCCGGATGATCCATGGTCACGCCGTGAATCTGATCCGCGCGCTGCATGGTGCGCTGGTTGTGCGTGATCACGATAAACTGCGAGCGCTGCTTAAGCTCCCCCATCAGCGTCGTGAACGCCGCCAGGCTGAACTCGTCCAGCGGCGCGTCAACTTCATCCATCACGCAGAACGGGCTGGGATTGAGCAGGAACAGCGAGAAAATCAGCGCCATCGCGGACAGCGCCTTCTCTCCGCCTGACAGCAGCCCGATCTCCTTGACCTTCTTGCCCGGCGGCTGCACCAGTACGTTCACCCCCGCCTCGAGCACGTCGCCGGCGTCGCTCAATTCCAGCCGACCCTTGCCGCCGCGCAGCAGCTTGGGGAACAGCTCGGCAAAGTTTTTCGCAGCGCCTTCGAAGGTTTCGGCGAAACGTTTTCGCGCCTCGCGATTCAGATGCGTGATCGTCCTGGTCAGATCGTCGAGCGCACTCTGCAAATCGGCGCGCTCGGTGCCGAGCACGCCGGCGCGTTCCTCGAGCTCCTTGACTTCGCTGTCGGCGGCCAGATTCACCTCGCCGATTCGTTCCATCTTCGCGTGCAACTCGACGATTCGCGCATCGTCATCCGCCGCAACTCTGCCCTCGAGGGCGGGAATTATCTCGGCCGCCATCGCGTCGAACCCGGCGCCGAATTTCTCGATGAAGGCGCGCGCCAACTCCTCGCTGAGCGCGCGGGCGCGTTCGCGCTTGAGGCCGCAATCTGTCGCCTCGGCTTCCAGAGCCGTCAAGCTCTCCTGCGCATTCTTGTAGTCAGCACGGCGCCCCTCCAGCGCACGCTCGGATGCGTCGCAATCCGCACGCAGGCGCGAAAGTTCCGCTTCGAGTTCGCCTTGGCGACCGCGCGCCGCAGCGTCCTGCGCTGACAGCGTCTCGAGTTCGCGCTCGAACTCCGCCCGTTCGACGTGCGAGCGTTCCAGGGTTGCGCGATGCTCGTCGAACTGCGCTTCCAGATCGTCCGCCTCGCGCCGCGCATGCGCCAGTTCGCTTTCGAGCGCGCCGAGCCGCGACTTGCGCGCCTGCGCCTTGGAGGCCGCTTCGAGCATCACGGCGCCAATCTGCTGCGCCGTCGCGCGCCGCGCCGCGATCTCGCCGGCGATCGCGCCGAGGTGCGCACGCGCCTCCTGCTCGGCCATCGCCAGCTCTTCCAGGCGCGCGTTTGACGTGATCGCCAGTTCGGCGAGCTCGCTCAGCCGACGGCGTGAATTGCCGCTGTGGGCTTCCGCGAGCGCGACCGATTGTTCGGCGCGGGCCAACGCGGCGCGACGTTCGTTGGCAACTCGTTCTGCTTCGCGCGCCATCCCCCGTCCCCGCTCGAGCTCGGCGTCCGCGCGCTCGCGTTCAGCGCGAACCGCGGCGAATTGGCCGATTCGCGTGCGATGTTCTTCTTCCGCGCGTGCCAGTTCGCGGGTCTCCGCTTCAATTGCGCAGAGATCCACTGTCGCGTGATCATCTTCGGTGCTGCCGCCGCTGATCATTCGGCCGGGCCATACGAGGTCGCCGTCGCGCGTTACAAAAACGGCCCCGTGACCATTGAGGTTTGACGCCGCCAGCGCGGAACGCAGATCGTCGGCCAGCATCACATGACCCAGCATCGCTTCGGCAACCGGCCGGATGCGCGGCTCGAACTCGAGCCGGTCGACCAGCCGTCCCGCGATACCCGGTGCGTCGATCGCCGGATGCGCCGCGATTGCAGCGTCGGGTTCCTGCACGAAGTCCATCCGGCCCGCGCGATTCTCCTTGAGGATCTCGATTGCGCGGAGCGCGAACTGCGGCGATTCGACTATCACTGCGTCCATCTGATCGCCGAGCACGGCTTTGAGAGCCGGCTGCAGCCCAAGCGGCGCTCGCACGACCTGTTTGAGGATCGAAGGATCGACCGCGGGGCGATCGCCGTTGAGCGATTCAAGTATCGTGCGGAGTCTCAGATCGATGCCGTCTGAGGAATGATTGGATTGAAGTTCACCGCGCGCGCCAAGCACGCCACGCAGCGAATTGACGCGCGCGGTCAGATGATCGAGCGCCGTGCGTGCCTCGATCTCGCGCTCCGCCGCCTCGCGCCGCGCTCCTTCCAGCTCGGCAGCCGCCGCGCGCGACGCTTCCAGGTCCGCTTCGGCCGCGCGCATCAATTCGCGTGCGGCCTCGAGCGCGGCTGCCAGCGCCGGTGTTTCAACCGTGGTCGCGCCGAGGCGCTTTTCGAGTTCCGCGCGCTCACCGGCAAGATCGCCGAGCCTGCCCCGAATTACCGCGGCCTCGCGCACGACGTCGGACAAGTCGTCCTTGCATTCCTCGCCGCGGCGCTCGGCCTGCTTGAGTTCGTGATTGGCGGCTTCGTGCTTGAGGGAGACTTCCTTGAGCGCCGCGTCGGCGTCGCCGCCGCCCGCGGCAATTTCGCGCGCGAGCGTCGCTCCCGCCGCGGCGCGATTGCCGCGGGCCAGCATCGCCTTGGATTCCAGGTCGATGAGACGCGCACGCAGCTCGAGTTCGAGCTGCGCCGTCGCGTCGAGCCGCCGCTGCAAAAATCCGCGCGTGCGAGCGCGTTCCTGGGCTCCGGAATGAAGATTCTCGAGTTCGCGCTGAGCGCCGCCCAGCTCGGACCGGGCCGACTGCGCGGCCGACGCGGCTGCGTCGGCTTGCTCGCGTATCGCGGCGGCGCCGGCGCGGGCGCCATCGAGCGCGCTCTTCAGCTCCACGTCGCGACCGGTCTGGATCGCCAGCTCTTCGCGCTGATCGATCAGGCGGCGCGCCGCGGCGTAACGTTCCAGTTCGCCGAGTTCGGCCTTGACGACCTTGTAGGTCTCGGCTTTTTTGGCTTGCCGGCGTGCGAAGCTGAGTTGACGCTCGATTTCGCTGAGCACGTCGTCCACGCGTGCGAGATTTTCCTTCACGCGCTCGAGCTTGCGCTCGCTCATCTCGCGCCGGCCCTTGAACAGCGAGAGTCCCGCCGCTTCCTCGACCAGCGTGCGCAACTCGTGTGGCTTGGCCTGGATAATTTCCTCGATTCGGCCCTGCTCGACCAGCGAATAGCCGCGGCTGTGAATCTGCGCCGCCATGAAAAACTCGGTGATGTCCTTCAACCGGCACGGAATCTTGTTGAGCAGATATTCCGACTCGCCGGAGCGATACGCGCGCCGCGTCACCGCGACTTCGCTGAGCGCCGCATACGGCTCGGGAAGCTGGCTGCCTTCTTCGGCCTCCAGCACCAGCGAAACCTCGGCCATTCCGGCCGCGGGATTGGACTCGTTGCCCGCGTAGATAAGGTCCTCGATGCTCTTGCCGCGAAGCCGCGTCGGAGCCTGCTCGCCGAGCACCCATCGGATCGCATCGACGACGTTCGATTTGCCACAGCCGTTGGGACCGACCACCGCCGTCATCCCCGGCGCGAAACCGATCGTCGTCGAATCGAGAAAGGATTTGAAGCCTAGTAATTCAAGGCTCTTAAGACGCATGCTGCCTTCGCCTCCACCACACCACCACCTCTTGGAAGCTTATCCCAAAGTACCCTCAGAGGGTCAAGAGCACCCCCACATATCGTGTGTTCGCAGGGACAGGTACCCCAGCAAATTGTGGATCTCGGCTCTGGGGACAGCCGGCTTCGCAACCAGCGAAAAGCTAATCCTGGATGCAGCTCGGTATTCCAGTAAGCGCTATCGACCTGCGACAGGTACGGCATCCATTCCCGGTACCGCCGCAGGCTGAACATCTCGGACGAAAACGGAGTCCACTCGGGGCGTCGCGGCCTGCGGAACAGATGCATCCCGGCTTCGTCGGGCGTGCGGCCACCCTTGCGGCGATTGCAGTGATGGCACGAGCATACGATGTTCTCCCACGTCGACATACCGCCTCGTCGAGCGCGGAATGACGTGGTCCAGATTGAGCTCGGTGCGCGGCAGTTTCTTGTGGCAATACTGGCAGGTGTTGCTGTCGCGGGCGAAGATGTTGAAGCGCGAGAATCGCACGTGGCGCTTGGGCACGCGCTCGTACGCCGTCAGCAACAGGACGCGAGGCACGCGGATGAAGCCGTTTACGATTCCCAGCCGCTCATGTTGAATTTCTATCGACAAGTCGCGCCAACTGTCGAAGTCGAAGGTGTGGTACTGCTCGTCGACGGCCCTCGCAACGCCCTGATAAAGCAAGGCAAACGCGCGTTTAACCGAGGTAACGTGAACCGGCAGGTACGAGCGATTGAGAACCAGGACCTTGCTGTTGAGCAGGCCCGCTCCCGGGAGGATGGGCGCAACCATGACGGCCGCAGCGGACATCACATGACGAGTATCGGCCCCCCGATACCATGTCAAGCTACTTGTGGATTAAAAGCCGGTTACTGATGCGCTAATCTGGCTTGCTTGCGGTGGTCGGGCGTGCCTCGTATGATCTTCGACAAGTTGTCGACGCAAAGGGTAAAACAATGTCCCACTGGACGCGAGCGTTTTCTTCATCGCTCGCGACGCCCGCGCGACAGCTCCCGGCGGTCGCTCTTCTACACGCAATCACATCGGATTTTGCCGGATAGAGAGTCCATCTGTGAAACGAGAAATCGCAATTAACGCGTCCGCACTGGAGGTGCGGGTGGCGCTGCTCGAGGATAACGAACTCGCCGAATTCTACCTCGAGCGCAATCGCCAGGTCGGGCTGGCGGGCAACATCTATAAGGGCAAGGTCACGCGCGTGCTGCCCGGGATGCAAGCTGCGTTTGTCGATATCGGCTTGGAGAAGGCGGGCTTCCTGCACGTCTCGGATTTTTACGACGGAGTCTCCGCGCTCAACACCGTGGCGGAAGTGATCGGCGAAGAAGATGTCGAGACCGAGCCGATTGGTGACAACGAGTTTGCCGAAGCGGAGATGAACTCCGCTGACGAAGCCGGCGCCAGTGGCAACGGCGATGAAAGCGGGCCGCGCGCCATCGCGCGGACGGCGGCGCGGCCGAGGCCGCCGGAATCAGGCGCCGCAGCGCTCGCGGCTTCCTATCGAGCAGCAGCTGCGTCGCGGCCAGGACATAATCGTTCAGATCGCCAAGGAACCGATGGGCACCAAGGGTGCGCGGCTGACGTCGTCGATTTCGCTGCCCGGGCGCCATCTCGTCTATACGCCGACCAGCAATCACATCGGAGTGTCGCGGCGAATCGCGAGCGCCGAGGAACGCGCGCGGCTGCGCGCGGACGTGGAAGAACTCAGGCCGCCGCAAGGCGGTTTCATCGTGCGGACCGCGTGCGAGGGCGTCAGCCGGCGCGAAATCCAGCGCGACGTCGCCTTTCTGACCAAGCTGTGGAGCTCGATTCTGCGCAAGAACGAGAGCATGCCGCCCGCGTCGATACTTTACAGCGATCTCGACGTGGCATTGCGCATCGTGCGCGACCTCTTTTCCAGCGAGGTGGACCGGCTATGGTGCGACGATCCGACTACCTACAGCCGGATCGTACAGTTCGTGCAGAACTATATGCCGCGGCTGCGGGCGCGCGTGACGCTCCATGATGGGGCCATGCCGCTGTTCGATCGCTTTAATATAGAACCGCAGATCGAGCGCGCGCTGGACCGCAAGGTCTGGCTCAAGTCGGGTGGCTACCTGGTTTTCGATCAAGCTGAAGCGCTGACTGCAATCGATGTGAATACCGGCCGCTTCGTCGGCAAGCGCAGCCAGGACGACACCATCTTCAAGACCAACCTCGAAGCAGTGGAGGAAGTAGTTAACCAACTGAGGCTGCGCAACATCGGCGGAATCATCATCGTCGATTTCATCGACATGGATCGCGAGGCCGATCGCAAGAAGGTCAGCGACGCGCTGGCGATCGCGCTCAAGCGCGACAAGGCGCGGACCTCCGCGCTCAAAATTTCCGAACTGGGACTCGTTCAGATGACGCGCAAACGCACGCGCGAGAGCCTGGAGAAACTGCTGACCGATACCTGTCCGCGATGCGACGGGCGGCGCGTCGTCAAATCGGTGCCGACGCTGGCGGCGGAAGTGCTGCGCGGGATTCAGCGCGAGGCGGTTTCCAAGGCCGCGGGCGAAATGCTGATAGTCAAGCTCAATCCCGAAGTCGCGCGCTACCTCTACGATCACGGTGCGAAGGACCTCGAGACGCTCGAGCATCGGCTCTCGACCAAGATAGTGCTGCGCTCGAACGACGGCATCGAACTCGGCGCGTTCGAACTCGCCCAGCGCCCCGGCCGCCGCCTAGCCCGTCCCTACCAATCGCGCCCGGCCGCGGATGCCCTTTTAGCTGCCGCCCTTTGGCGGTCGAATCCCGGTGCCGGCAAGCCAATCCAGATAGGCATCGATCATCTGCCGGACTTGCCGCTTGCCTATCCGTCGATCGAAACCCAACAGTTGGACGAGTGTGAGGGTGAAGCCGAAGCCGTTGAGAAACCATCCCGATGAGTAGGGGTCCACGTCCGCCCGCATCACACCCTCCAACTGCCCGCGATGGATGAGCGCGGCAAAGAACCGGACATAGGCCTTGTGATTCTCCCGCAATTGGCGCGTGATGTCCGGATCGTCGGACTCGGCCAGCGCCTGGAACTGGATCTTGGACTCATCGGAATGGGTTCCCAGGTTTTCCATGTACGACGCGACCTATCCGTCTCAACGCCGAGAGGCTGTTGCCGCTATCGGCCGCAGCCGCCTGCTGCCAGAGCTCGAGGATTCGTTCTCCTATCCGCTTGAGGATCCTGATGAATAGCAATTTCTTGCTGGGGAAATACTTGTAGATGGTGGGTTCGGCGATTCCCGCCTCGAGAGCGATATCCGCGGTGCCCGCCACGCGATAGTTGGAGCGGGCGAAGACCTTGGTCGCAGCGTGGAGTATCTGAAGCTCACGCTCCCCGGCGGAGAGGCGAGTCCGTGCGGCTCGGGTCGCGCGTGACCGACCGTCAGCCATTGAGCCTCGCTGGTTCCCGGTGCGCTTCGCCGGCCAATCGTTAGCCTTTCGGAAGCCCCAGCACCCGCTCACCGATTATGTTGTGCTGAATTTCACTGGTGCCGCCGGCGATCGTGAGTGCGCGCGACGCCAGCATCCGATATGACCACCGTCCCCGGTCGATCGAGTGGGGTGCGTCGGATTCGAGCGGTCCGTAGGCTCCCAAGAGTTCCATCGCGAAACTGTTCATCCGCAGGTTGAGTTCGCTGCTCGCGAGCTTGATGACTGAACCCTCGGGTCCTGGCGGCAATCCCTTGAGCCTGCGGGTCAGCTGGCGCAGGCCAGTGTATAACAGTGCAGTTGCCTCGCATGCAAATTGCGCGATTCTCTCGCGCACGCCGGAGTCTTGCCATGCGCACTCGCCGTGGCGCTGGACCATCTTCGCCAGCTTCACAAGGTCTTTGACCGTATCAAGTCTCTCGCCCCCGTTGAAAAGACCTGAACGCTCGAACATCAGCGTGGTGACCGCGACCTGCCATCCCTGGTTCTTCTCGCCCACGAGGTTCTTCTTGGGCACTTTGACGTCCTCGAAGAAGACCTCGTTGAAATTCGCGTCGCCGGTTATCTGCACCAGCGGCCGGACGGTCACGCCCGGGCTGTGCATATCGACCAGGATATAACTGATGCCCTTGTGCTTCGGGGCGTCGGGGTCGGTTCGCGTGAGCAGGATGCACCAGTCGGCGCGATGGGCGTCGGAGGTCCAGACCTTCTGGCCGTTGACGATGAAGTAATCGCCTTCCTCGACGGCGCGGGTCTGCAGCGAGGCGACATCCGAGCCGGCGTTGGGCTCGGAGTAGCCCTGGCACCAGAGCTCGTCGGCCGAGAGGATCTTCGGCACATGGCGCTTCTTCTGTTCCTCGGTGCCCCAGTGCATCAGCGTTGGACCGACCAACATGATGCCGAGGCCGTTGACGAGCGTCGGCGAATTGACCTTAGCGAGTTCCTGGTTGTAGATGAGCTGCTGAGTAACCGTAGCGCCGCGTCCGCCGTACTCCTTGGGCCAGCCGATTCCGACCCATCCGCCCGCGTGCATCTTGCGGTGCCATGCCAGGCGGTGTTGCCACTGGTCTCCGCCATCCTGGTCCTTGGGCGCATTTGCCTCGAGCCAGTTGTGGAACTCGCGTCGAAACCCCTGGTCTTCGGGGCTGTAGTTGAAATCCATCGGCGTCCTCCCGGCGGGCTTCCCGCCCGCCTCCGCTTGGTTAGTGAGTACTCACTTTATCTCCGGGGGCGGCGCTTGGTCAAGCGGGTTGCTCCACCGGTTCAGGGAAGGCTCCGACCTGCCTTGGTGCGGGTCAATTCATCTTGTCCATTCTGTGCCCATGTTGTCATCGGTAATGATTCGGCTGGCGCGGCATCGCGAGCGTATCGAGTCGGCATATTCCATACTGGGATGATTAAAGCTGTCGTCAGTATTGAAGCGGTGGGTCATCGCGATCATCTCGTGGAAGCGCGCGGAGTCGACGGGGTTATCGAGGTCGAAGACCAGCTTCCCGTCGATCCGGTAGTCGCGGAGTATCTTTTCAAGGCGATCGGAGTTCACGATGATTGGAGTGTCGCTCAGCGCAAGGAAATTACCAACCCGCAATCCGTAGGGAAAGACGGTGACTCCGGTCAGCAGCACTTCCGGTGAACTAGTCGTGTTGTAGAACAGAACGCCGCCCGGCAGCAGATGTTGGCGGACGATTTTCAGGAACTCAACCGACAGCAAGTTGGTAGTGTGTTCGCGCCAGTTGAAAGTGGTGTTCATCACGATGGCGTCGTATCTGGTGTTCGGGTTGGCCAGTAGCCATCGACGCCCATCGTCGACGATGATATGCACCTTCGGATTGTGAAGCAGGCTCCTTACCGGGGGATATTGCGCAATGAGTTGCAGATATCCCGGGTTGATCTCCACGATCTCCTCCGATTGCACTTCCGGATCGTTGGCAACGATCTGCGCCCACGACCCCGACGATAGCCCAATCATTAGAACCTTGCGTGGCAGGGGATGGAAACTGCTGAGCGCGTAGACCCTGAACAGCCCGTTGACGTCGTGCACGGGATCGACATTGAACCAGCCGTCATAGGCTCCCCCGCCGAAGACCTCGCCCTGTTGACTGACGGCGATAACGCCGCTGCGGTTTTCAACCAGATGGCTAAAGCTTTCGTGCGGATGATAGTTGGTCTTGAAAAGCAGTTTCTCATAGAGATCGTTGAACAGTGGATTTGCGAGCAGGAGTATCGCGACGCAAACGGCTCCCACACCCGCAAGCGCCGAGCGCATCTCGCGCCGGGACGGCCGTCCCACAGCGAGCAAGCTGATTCCCAGGGCTACGCCCATCAAAACCAGGAACACCGAAATATCGCGCACTCCCCAAAAGTTCATGAGGGCAAAGCCCACGATGAAGCTGCCCAGTGCCGAACCAACAATGTTGCTGAAGTAGAGCAGGCTGACGCCGTATCCAGCGCCGTTATCGTTTGCGATTGTTATGTGCGAGATCAGCGGGAAGGTTGCCGCCAGCAGCGCTGCGCCAAGCGCGATGATTACCATCACAGACGAGACAGACAAGTACTGCGCCACCAGCCCCATCGCAGGGGCCGCAACGAAACTGGCCAGGTTGGCCAGCACCACGAACCACGCAATCAGGCGCAGGTATTGGCGTTTACTGCGGCGGCTTGGGGCGCGGTTGGTCAGGTCGTGCGCGACCAGACCGCCTAGTGCGATTCCCGCCAGATAGGCTCCGAGGAGGTACGCGAAGACTCTGGCGGCCGAGCCCGACCAGAACGAAAACAGCCGGTACCAGAGGATTTCGTAAGCCAACGCAATAAATCCCGATACTCCCACGAAAATTGCGGCAACAGGCAGGCTGAGCATCGCTGCGGATTCGTCATCGGTAGCCTCAACAGCAACGAATGAATCCGCGGCCAGAGTCCGGACCGGATCCGCGCGGTGCAAATAGTAGACGGCCAGCGCGCCGATGCCGACGGTGGCATTGATCGCGGCGCCCGCCGCCACGGAGCCCGATTGTCCAAGCAGAGCCATGGCAAGTGCCGCAGCGAGGAAGCAAGCGGCGGCGGAGCCAAGCGTGTTAACAAAGTATAGCAATCCCAACGATCCGCCGACGTTACGAGACCTGCGCACGGAATATGCTACGAGCATCGGAAGGGTCGAACCCATCAGCATCGTGGGAATCAGCAGCAGCGTGAAGCTGATGGCCGTGGTGCCAAACAACGAAATACCCGCCGTATAGTGTCCAACCTGGTGAAACAAGCGCAGCGAGAAAAGGCTATACGCCGCGGTGCTCAACTCGGCCGCCCCGAAGAGCCCAAGCAGGGGCATGCCTGGAATGCGCGAGAGATATCCTCCTACCAGACTTCCCAGTCCCAGCCCCAGCAAGAATCCTGTCACAACCACCGTGACTGACTCGATATTGACGCCGTAGAGAGCGAATAGCGCGCGCTCCCAGACGATTTGATATATCAACGCCGGGAATCCCGAGAAAAAGAACAGGTAATAGATCCACGGCATCGGCTCGCCCAGCCGCGAACTCCTGCGCCACACCGCGACGAAAAGCGCTCCGAATAGAAGGAGCAGGCTCAAAGTGGCGTTCAGTGCAGGCACTGTTAAGCCTCACCTTGGGAGCTACGCAGCTTCATGCCCAGACAGTTCTGTTTCCTGCCGAGTATCAGGACACCCTGAGTCGGAATCACACGGTGCATGAAGCAAACGACATGCCGAGCCGCAACCTCTGCTAATCGTTGACTCCGCTTTGGTCTATCACGCTGAGATCTGTTGTCTGCACCTCGATTGTTGCAGGAATGCGACAGTAGTTACCGTCTGCCCGCCGGAGAATCTTCGCGGCAGTCCTAGCCTCAAAATTCGCACAGGCAGCGTCGGGATGGTCCGGTGAAAACGCCAAAGAAAGAGCGCCTTTCGGCAATCGCGCATAATTGAGATTGATTCTCGCTCTAACTATCGATTTGCTCCTAGGCGCAACACCTATCGGGTATGGTTTTTTTCTTGACAGAGTGCGACCAACCGGATAGGTTTTGTTTAACTTATGTATTTTTAGAATTTCAGCCTGACCGAGTTATCGTTATAGCGACGACATCCCGGCCACGGAGGCCGGAAGATGTCGAAGCTAGCCGCAGCTATCCGTAACCATTTCGTCGCAGTCCCGTATATCGAAGCGAAGGCTCTTTTTCGTAGAAGCCCAGGGCAGGTTCTCGCTCCGACTCCGCAGGGCCCTGCAATCTCTTGGCGCTGTCCAACCGCCGTAGTTCCCAAGCCATCGGCGGCTTTGCGTGCGTTGCGTCCGGGCGAAATCGAGGCGATGAGCGCTTCGGTGCGTGAACCTTATCCGCCTGCTTCGACTCCGCCATTGCTGCCGGATTCCACTTTGACGTCTTTGGCGTGCAAGGCTCCGGCCCTGTGTTTGCAGCTTCAACGGATGGGTCGTTAGCGAGCGCAAGACGCTCCGGGCAAGGGAACTTCACCTTCCAATGGCATCGCCGGTTTTCCGCCCTCTATGGCCAGGAGGGAAATTGATGAACGAGAAACTCTTGAGCGTTGCCATCATCGTGGTCACTTGCTTCCTTGGCTGGGGCCGTACGGCTCTCGCTGCCGGCCCCGATCCAACCACCGACGCAACTTCGACGGCGGGGCCGGGTGCGGCGGCAACTGCGGCGGCGCAGCCGACATCAAGCGCCACCGAGAAGGGGGCAAATGGGCCAGACCAGATTTGGAACTGGCACGTTCAGAACACCGACATTGGGCAGGGCGACCCGGCTTTTGCAGCCAAGTACTCCGGCCCAAAGAGCCTGAACAGCAAGGGCGAGGTTCAGGAAACAGTTACGCTGGACTTGTTTGCCGGGGTGCGGTTATGGCGCGGCGCCGAGGCGCACGTGGACGGACTGATGTGGCAGGGATTCGGCCTGAGCAAAACGTTTGGCATCGAGGATTTCCCCAACGGTGACGCCTACAAAGCCGGCACCGAGACTCCCGATCTTACGTTTGCGCACTTGTTTATTCGTCAAACCATCGGCTTGGGCGGCGAACAGGAGGACGTGCCCGACGACCGCTCACGCTTGCGGGCAAACAGGACATTTCGCGGCTGACCTTCACCATCGGCCGGTTCAGCCCCGCTGGACATTTTCGACAACAACACCTACGCGCAAGACCCGCACACCCAGTTTATGAATTGGGCGATGGCGGGCAACCTCGCATGGGATTACGCGGCGGATACCGTCGGATACACCACCGGAATTGCCGTGGAATTGAATCAGCCGAAATGGGCTTTGCGCTACGGATTTTTCCAAATGCCGCGTGACCAGAATGATTTCACAGGTGACGACCAGGTTTCTCATGTGGCGCCCCGGCGGCATGGCCAGCCGGTGCCGATGGCCCGTTTTTGCGCGCCTGGGGAATGGCGGTGGAATTTGAGCGCCGTTACAGCATCAACGCTCATCCGGGGGCGATTCGGTTTATGCCCTGGCTCAACGAAGCTGATATGGCCAGCTACCATGCGGCGACTGCCATTCTGGTGGCCAACGGTCCGGGAGCGGACATCTCAGCAGCGCACGCCTACCGCTACAAATACGGCTTTGGGTTGAACTGGGAACAGGAAGTTGCGAAGAACGTCGGCCTGTTTTCGCGCCTGGGCTGGAATGACGGCCACGAACGAAGCGTGGACGTTACGCCGATGCTAATTGGACGGCGTCACTGGGCGTGAGCGTCAAAGGCGAGGCAGTGGCAGCGGCCGCGACGACACCTTCGGCCTTGCCGGCATCGTGAGCGGCGCTTCGCGCTCAACCAGAAATTCCTGAAGGCAGGCGGCTTGGGCATACTCGACGGCGACGGCGCGCTGAATTACGGCATGCGAGAAAGCTCTGGAAACCTATTACGATTTCCAAATCTGGAAACCCGTCCACGTGGCCGTGGATTACCAGTTCATCAGCAACCCGGCATTCAACCGTGATCGCGGGCCGGTGTCCGTCTTCGGCGCTAAGGCTCCACTGGGAATTGTAATGAGTGAATTTGACGCCTCATAAACTTTTGCCCTCAGGGGCGAGGCCGTTATTGCTATGCCAACTGATTCAAGAGACGTCAAGGACACGATCAGGCAATATCTGGGTAACCTTCAGCGGGAGGTCGACAGCGTTGCATTATATCAAGCTTTGTCCGTTGAAGAGCGCAAACCCGAAATCGCGGAGGTCTATAAGCGCCTTGCCGCGATCGAGCAAGCTCACAAGGAATTCTGGAAGCAACGACTTTCTGAGCTTGGTCGCCAAGTGCCTGAGTCCAGTGCAGGGTGGCGCACTAGGACCTTGATCTGGCTTGCCCACTGCTTCGGTCCCGATTTCGTGCTTCCGGTCGTTAGCACACAGGAGCAGGCTGATGTCGGACACTACGATGCTCAATCCGAGGCCGTAGCCGGCGGATTTAACGCAGCCGAAAGATCCCACGCACGTATCATCCGAGCAGTCGCGGCTTCCATGCCGAATATGTCAATTGGTCCGCTGGCAAACGCATTGCGTGCGGCGGTGCTCGGTGCCAACGATGGGCTCGCATCGAACTTGAGCCTGGTCATGGGAGTGTCGGGAGCGCATCTGGCATCCCACGCAATCCTGGTTACCGGACTATCGGGCCTGGTTGCAGGCGCCAGCGCGATGGCGATGGGCGAGTGGTTGTCGGTCAGCACGTCTCGGGAGAGCCATGAGACAGGGGTTGACGTTGAAGCCCGAGAACCAGCGGATATTTCCGAAGAGGAGAGGGAGCAATTGGCCAATATCTATTCGGCCCACGGCTTCAGGGCTGATGAGGCTCGAGTATTAGCCGACCGCCTGGCCAACGCAAGGCGAGAGGACTTCAGTGGCTATGCATGGAATGCTGCCATGTCGTCTTTTCTTCTCTTCGCAACCGGCGCTTTATTTCCGGTGGCGCCCTTCTTTTTCCTGTCAGGCACCACAGCCGTGCTCGCAAGCATCCTGATAAGTTCGGCTGTGCTTTTTCTGATTGGCGCGGGAGCGACACTCTTCACCGGGCGAAGCTTTTTTTTCTCCGGGATTCGGCAACTCCTCGTTGGACTAGCCGCTGCGGGCGTGACTTATACGCTGGGTCACTTCATAGGTGGAGCATTGTCAAGTTAGGTGTTCCGCAAAGTGTCCCTACTAACAATTCCATCGGAAGCGCAATTTGAGCAGTAGGGGGGGCGCCAATTGAATTGGTACGAGAAGTTAATAATCCAGGATATAACCGCGCCCGGGGGCCCGCCGTGGTGCCGGGCTTACGGCTTCATGTCGAATTGTGAAGCGCCGGATAGGATAGCGCAACACTCGAACGGCTTGTCTGGAGATAGTCATGGCCTCTTTTCCCAGCTCGGTTCTGCCGAAAGACATTAAAGAGATCAGCCCAGCCGTCAAGCGCGGCACTGGTTTGGCCGAGTTTTCGCCCAAGCTTTCCAGGATGGCTTCGCTTCCAGCGGACCAGGCGCTTGCTGAACTCCAGAGCGGCCCGGAGGGGCTCTCGGAAGAGGAGGCTCAGCGCCGGATCGAAGTGTTCGGTCCGAACGTTGTAGCTCGTGAGCGTAGGTTCACGCGGCTAACGCTGCTGTTAAGAGCTTGTCTGAATCCCTTAGTGATCTTGCTGGTAGTTCTAGCCGTGATCTCTTTCGCGACAGCCGAGACCGCATCTGACCTGGTTGGCGGCGGCTTGATGGTTATTATGGTGGTGCTTGGGGTTTCTTTGCGATTCATTCAGGAAGCGCGCGCGGACGCGGCCGCCGCGAAGCTCAAGGCGATGATTCGGGTCACCGCAACCGTGGTGCGAGAGGGCAGCGCGCGCGAGATTCCGCTCGCGGAGCTGGTTCCTGGCGATGTTGTAAGACTTTCCGCAGGTGACATGATTCCGGCTGACCTCCGCGTCCTGTCGTGCAAGGACCTGTTCCTCATTCAAGCCAGCTTGACCGGCGAATCGTTTCCGGTTGAAAAGTTCGATCTTCCCGAGCCATCCGATAAAAGGTCGCCGCTCGAACTCAAGAACGTGTGTTTCCTGGGCACCAGCGTCGAGAGCGGTACGGCTACCGCTATAGTCATAGAGACCGGCCTGAAGACCTATCTCGGCACTATGGCTAGCGCAATCACGCAGGCGCCGCCGCCGACCAGCTTCGATCGGGGCATTTCAGGGTTTACCTGGTTGATGATCCGCTTCATGGGGGTGATGGTACCGCTGGTCTTCCTGATCAATGGCTTCAGCAAGGGCCGATGGGGCGAAGCTTTTCTGTTCGCACTTGCCGTCGCGGTCGGCCTGACCCCCGAAATGCTCCCGATGATCGTCAGCGTGTGCCTGTCCAGAGGCGCGATGCTGATGTCGCGAAAAAAGGTAATCGTCAAGAGGCTCAACTCAATCCAGAACCTGGGCGCGATGGATGTGCTGTGCACCGACAAGACCGGCACGCTCACAATGGACCACGTCATACTCGAGCATCATTGCGACGTTGTCCGGCAGGAAGACGAAGGCGTTCTGGAACTGGCGTTCCTGAACAGCCATTTCCAGACTGGTCTGAAGAACGTTCTCGACCGCGCGGTCCTCCAGCACGGCGAGCTTCATGAGGATCTGCGGATCGCGGAGTATTCCAAAGTTGATGAGATCCCTTTCGACTTCAGCCGCAAGATGATGTCGGTGGTCGTGGCCGATCCAGCTGGAGGTCATCGTTTGATCTGCAAAGGAGCGCCGGAGTCCGTCTTCGGCCGCTGCACGCAGTTCGAGCTCGACGGTGAGACCTACCCGATGGATCCGGTCATCCTGGCGGATCTCAAGGAGGAATACGACAAGCTATCGGCTGACGGCTTCCGCGTACTGGCTATCGCCTATCGCGATTGCGAGGCCAAGCCCGTGTATAGCAAAGAGGACGAGGAAAAGATGACCCTGAGAGGGTACATAGCATTTCTCGATCCGCCCAAAGATACCGCGGCCCCGGCAATCGCAGCCCTGCAAAAGCATGGCGTCACGGTCAAAGTCCTAACCGGTGACAATGAACTGGTATCACGGAAGATTTGCGCTGAAGTCGGGCTCCCTATTGAGCACGTGCTGACGGGCGCGGCGATTGAGAACATGAACAATGCTGAGTTGGCAACCGCGGCGGAAAGGACCATCTTGTTTGTTCGGCTCTCGCCCTTCGATAAGCGACGCATCATAAGAGCGCTGCAGAGCATGGGACGGGTGGTCGGCTTTGTGGGCGATGGCATCAACGATGCGCCCGCCCTGCGTGTCGCCGACGTGGGCATTTCGGTGGACACGGCGGTGGACATCGCCAAGGAGGCGGCCGACGCAATTTTGCTGGAAAAGAGCCTGCTGGTGCTCGAAGAAGGTGTAATCGAGGGGCGCAAGGTCTTTGCCAACATTCTCAAATATATCCGGATGGGCGCCAGCTCGAACTTTGGAAACATGTTCAGCGTGCTCGGCGCGAGCCTCTGGTTGCCCTATTTGCCGATGTCGCCGATCAAGATTCTGACCAACAACCTGCTCTACGATTTCTCACAAGTGCCGATCCCGACGGATGAGGTCGATCCCGAGCAGGTCGAGAAGCCGCGTCCGTGGTCGATGGGCGAGATCGCCAAATTCATTATCTTCATAGGGCCATGCAGTTCGGTTTTCGACTACACGACCTATCTGATGATGTGGTTCATTTTTAAGTGCGGCAACTTGGGGCTGGTGCCGCCACCGGAGTTCGCGGCCCATTTTGCCCATGCCAGCCTTGCCAATCCGGACTCAACTTATGCGGCGGCCTTGTTCCAGACGGGATGGTTCGTTGAGTCACTGCTAACTCAAACCCTGATTATCCATGTCATTCGAACCAATAAGGTACCGTTCATTCGGAGCCGTGCCAGTTGGCAACTGATCATGACTTCCGCGGCAATAATGTTAGTCGGGTTATGGCTGCCGTCCTCCCCGATAGGACCGTGGCTGGGCCTGGTGCCTCTGCCATTCCACTACTGGTCATTGTTGCTGCTGACCCTGTTGTTATACGTCGTGCTAACTCAGCTGGTGAAGGTATGGCTGGTTCGCAAAAGGTGGATTTGAATTAATCATGGCCGTGGCGGCACCAATCATCAGGCTCGGGCGCTTGGTTATCAATTGCGTTCGTCGGGCTTTGTTATCCACGTAACCAAAGTGTACGGTGGTCCAATGGATTCATTTACCTAGGAAGCGTAGCCTAACATAGCAGCCCGGGAGAACAGGGGTAAGACGAATGACATTGGAAGAAACCGCAAATTCCACCGCCCGAACCGCAATGGAACAGGGCCTTCAAGCGGCGGACAAAGCCACCCAGGCAGTCAAAGAGGGCTACGACGCTGCACAGCAATTCGTCAAGGAACAGGGATTTGACTTGGAAGACCTGCGTGGGTTCGTGCGCCGTGAACCGTGGATTGCAATCGCAGCTGCGTTTGCGGTCGGCTACCTCGCCGCGCGGATCATTCGGCGCGTTTCCTGAGCGGGCGCGCGGGTGCCATGAATAACTCAACCGAGACCATCTCGGCGGATGCAAAGGAGAGGCTGCGTCGCCGGGAACGGGAAATCGGCGAATTCGTCAGGGAGAAACCGCTGACCGCGCTGGCTATCGCCAGTGGGGCAGGATTCATCCTCGGTGGAGGACTCAACAGCCGCATCGGGCTTGCGCTAATGGCCATGGTGGGACGAATTGCGTTGCGCGGCGCCGCCACCGGCTTCATCATCGGCCTGGTCACCGGCAATTCCGACAACCAAAACGCCGACCGCGCAAGAGCTCGCGGCGAAAGCCATGGCAATAGAAAAGACGACAACGGAAGAACAGATTTCCGCAATCAAGATTGAACGCAACGAAGCGCGCCGGGACCTGCGCGACACCTTGACCGAGGTCAATGCGAAAGTTGGACGCGCGGAAGGCGGGATGCGTCCCGATCGTGTCATCGAGAGCCATCCCGTTGGAGCTTCGTTGATCGCTGGGGCGTTGGGCTTTCTGTTCGGCTCGATCGTCAACAACCGCGGCGCGGGTCCGCTCGTGATCGCAGCGTTGCTCGGCTTCGCAATCTCAAAACACGCGTCAAAAGAGTCAACCGACCAGAGTTAAAGCGTCGCGAACACGGGATGCACGGCTGAACCTATGACAGAGAAAGAATCTCACACCGCTGACGGCGCGCCGGAGACCTTCCATGATTGGCCGACGCTGGTGGGCAGGGCGGTGGACGATGTATCGCACATCCTTCAGTCCGAGGCCCGCATGCTGCAGACCAGCATGGGCACGGCGCTGGAGACGCTACTAGCTAATGCAATAGCTACTCTAACAGCGATCGCAGTGATGATTTGCGGCGTGGCATGCATTGTGTGCGCCGCGATACTGCTGCTTCATGAATGGCTGCCGCTGTGGCAGGCGTTCGGAATCGCGGGCGGCGCCATCTTGCTAATCGGGATCGCGATTCGTGCAAGCATGAGGCCTCCAGCCGGGCTCAAATCCGCCCAGCGAAAATCATGACGGGTTGGCGGAACCGGTACCCGCAGCATGCCCAAGCTTGTAGTTGATGGATGACCTCGCGGACAAACGGAGATTACTGCGAAGGCGCAGCCGCGGCGGGCGAGGCGCCCGCAGCGGGCGATCCGGCATTGACCGCGACGATATGAAAGCGCACCGTCGCCTCATCGCCGGCCAGAATCGCGCCAAACAGAACGCCGGGGACCTTGACGCCGAACTCCTCGTAATTGAACTTCACTTCGCCGTCGCCGATGAAGGTGCCGTCAGTGTCAAGCATCGCGTGGACAGGCACGGTCATGGCATGCGCTTCGCCGTGAAGAGTAAGGAATCCGGTCACGATCGCGGTGCCTTCACGGGGATTGGTTATCACGACCCCGATGACACTGTTGCTCTCGAATCCGATGGCGGGAAATTTGTCCGACTCGAGCGATTTTCCCGTGACGGCTCGATCGCGCGACGGACTGCTGCTGCGATAGCTGGTCGCGTCGATCAGAATCCTCACCTTGGCGGTGCTCTGGATGTCGAAAGGATCGCCGCTTATCGCGCCGTCGATTATGCGCAACGTGCCGGTAGCGCTGCCGCGGATGACGGCGGCCGGCTCCGCGACCGACACGGTTACCGTGCTCCGGTCGACGTCGATCTTGAATCGCATCGTGGCTGCGCCGGCAGCGCATGGTTCGAAAACAATCAGCGCGAATGCGGCGGCCATCGCAATCAGTGCGTGCGTGAGGACGCCGCGAAATTCATTTGCGGATTTTTTCAATTGGCAAGTGCTCCATCGTCGTGCGATCAGCCGAAACGCCGGCGCGCGACTGCGACGCCTACAACAGTGTAGATAATTCCGAATCCGAAGTTGACGGCGGCCGGAACCAGCGCGCTCGACGCGGCGAGGTTGCGGATCATTAAATCGTTGAAGGCGCGCATCGCCCACGTGGTTGGCAGCGCGAGGGCGACAT
Organism: Binataceae bacterium (SeqCode); assembly: GCA_963803045.1. Taxonomy (GTDB): domain Bacteria; phylum Desulfobacterota; class Binatia; order Binatales; family Binataceae; genus Binatus. The sequence goes on from CAWDLC010000012.1 coordinate 87,116, forward strand.
GCTGCATCCAGGCGGGTTCAAAGTCGATCGGCCACCAGCAACCGCCGATCGCCGCCATCGTCATGATCACAATTGCACCCACGGGCAGAACGGCGTCGCGTGTCCGCCCCACTCCGGCGACGATCAATCCGAACGCCGCGCCCGCGAAAGCGATCGCCGCGGCGGGCATCATCAGTGCGGCCGGCGTGCGGCCGAGCGAAATTCCGAACAGCACGTATCCGGCGGCGAACAGCACCGCCATCTGGATGAAGCCGACCACGAAGCGGGCGAGCAACTTTCCGGTGAGCGTAGTCCACAGCGGCGCCGCTGCCGAGCGCAGGCGTTCGAGCGTGCCCCAATCGCGCTCGTCGATTAGCGCCAACGACACGCCCATCAACATCCCGATCAAAAGAAAGGTCACGGCGAAACCCGGCACCTGGAGATCGAACGCGTTGAATCCCGCGACCGCGCCGATTTCCCTGCCGGTCAAATCGACCTCGGTGTAGCCGAGCGTGCCGGGAATCGCGAGGCTCGAACCGATTTGAGGCAGCTCCGGAATGTTGACGGGCGGAACTTTTGGCATCGCCGGCAGCTCGGGCAGCTTCACAACGATCGGCGCAACCGTGAGCGCGTTTTCGAGCCTGGCCCGGGCATCCTTGAGCTCCGCGCCGGGTTCGAGCTTGATTGCGCTTGCGCTGAGATCCAGATCGGCCGGGAGAGCCGGGATTGCCGGCGGCGGCGGGATGTCGGCGGAGTGGCTGCCGGCGATTTGCTTGAGTTGGCCGAACCAGGTCTCGAATTGGCCGTGCGCGATCTCGAGGCGCTTCAAATACTCCTCGAGCTCGTTGAGTTTCGCTTGCTGCGCGGCGGCGTCGGCGTCGATCTTGCGCTGGATCCGATTCAACTCGGTGTCGAGCGCGGCTTTGGTTTGATCGCGCGCGTTGGTCAAAGCAGTCTCGACCTGCGCGCGAATCCGCGCCGCGAGCAAGGCGCGCGATGCAGTGGCCGCGGCGGCGAGGCGAGCGGCTTCGGCGCGGGCTTGCTCGGCGGACTCGCGTGCTTGCTCGAGCTGACGCGTCAAGTTGCGAGTTTGTTCGGCGGCCTGTCTACGGACCTCGGCGGCGGCGCCGGCGCTGATTTTCCGGGACAACTCCGAAAGCGTCAGCTCGATCTTTGTGGTCTGCAGATACTTGACCGGATCGGTATAAAGAATGAGCCGCGCGCTGCGGCCGTGTTCGATCGCAGCGGTTGTTCCGGGAGGAATGACTATTCCGACGACCGCCAATTTTCGCTCGCGGACAGTCTGTTGAGCCTCGAGGCGGCTCAAAGAATGAATCACGGAGAGCTCGGGCCGATGCGCGATTGCGTCCAGGATCGCGCGCGCGACAGCGCCGTGGTCTTCGTCGAGAATGGCCACCGAATATTCGCCGCGCGGAGCGGTTCGACCGCCGTAAATTTTCGCCAGCGAAAAACCGGCAGCAGCGATGACGGCGATTGGCGCGACCAGCAGCATGAACAAGCCGACGCGGTCGCGCCGGATGAGCAGGAATTCCTTGCCGATCGTCAGCCACACCGCGCGCAGCATCATCGCCTCAAGCAACCCGGCCGTTGATCGCTCGACGCATCATGTCGATGGCGTATCGCGAAGCGCGTGGCCGGTGAGTTTCAGGAAAGCGTCCTGGAGATTGGGGCGATGGACGCGGAACTCGACGACCTCGTTGCCAACCTCGCCGGCGCGGCGAATCACGTCGGGCACCTGGTCGAGCGTGCGCAGCGTGAGTGCAGCCGCGAAGCCGTCCAGGACCTCCCACGGCAGTTCGCGGACGCCCGCGATTCCGTCGAACCATCCGGGCGGCAGTGCTCTTTTGGTCATGATTTCGATCCGCGGTTCCGTTCCCGCCAATGCGATCAGCTCCCGGTCGGTGCCCTGCGCAACTATTTTTCCGTGATCGATCAGCACGATTCGGTTGCATAGCCGTTCCGCTTCTTCCATGTAGTGCGTGCTGTAGAGGATCGCGCCGCCAGCTTGCGCGGCCGCCTCGATGACCGCGAAGATCCGTCCGCGCGATTGCGGATCGACGCCGACGGTTGGCTCGTCGAGCATGATGGCCGCCGGAAAATGCACCATTCCGCACGCGATGTTCAGCCGGCGCATCATGCCGCCGGAAAATTCGTTTACCATGTCGTCAGCACGATCGCCCAGCCCGACTTCCTCGAGCAAAGTGCGGGCGTGGCTCAAAGCGTCGCGCGCGGCCATTCCCTGCATCCGTCCAAAGAACACGAGATTTTCAAGCGCGGTGAGCGTCGGGTAAAGAGCAAGCGATTGCGGCACCAGGCCGAGGCTGTGGCGCGCCAGGCGCGGCGCGGTGGCCAGATCGTAAGAGGCAATCGAGGCGCGGCCGGAGTCCGCAGCGATCACACCCGACAGAATCGAGAGCGCGGTAGTCTTGCCGGCGCCGTTGGGACCAAGCAGGCCGACGATCTCCCCGGCATTCACGGCAAACGATACGCCGTCGAGCGCGACGCGATGGCCGTAGCGCTTGCGCAGATCTTCCGCGCAGATCATGGGGCCTGACCTCATCGATGATCCACGGACGCGCGGGATTTCAGGTCGGCATTCAGCGCTAACTCACCATCTCGAGCGGATTGCCGCTGGGATCGGGGAAGCAGAGGCAGTCGTGATCGCCCCACTCGCTCCGCTCGAGCGAGGTCTGCCTCGACACCGAAATGATCCAGCCGCTCGAGTTTCATTGCGGGCATCGGCTCAGAATATCCACGAGAGCCGATGATTAGGAAGATGCGGCCAGCGTGCGGCTTTCCGGGCCGGGGCGCCTCGATGCGACTGCGCGTTCCTTCTCGCGGTGGATGAAGGCGGGATCGAAAGTCACGATCAAGACGGGCAGAATGCTCATCGCACCAAGCATCGAAACGAACATCCAGACCGCCAGCAGCAGGCCCATCTCGGCGTCGAAGCGGATGCTCGACCAGTACCAGAACAGAACCGACGCGACGAGCGTCAGCGCGGTGAATGCGACGGCCTTCCCCGAGGTGATCAAAGCAGTGTAGGTACTGCCCTTGAGATCGTAGCCCAGTGCGAGTTCTTCGATAATCCGGCTTACTATGTAAATGGAATAGTCAATTCCAAATCCGACGCCGACAGTGACTACCGGCAGAGTATTAATGTTGATACCGATGTTATGTGCGCCCATGTAGGCATTGATGGCCGCGTTGGCGAGCGCCAGGGGAAATAGCAAATAGAGTCCCGCCACGAATGAGCGATAGGTTATGAGTATTATTATGTAGATAGTGGCGAACGCGAGCACGTTGAGCAAAAGATCATTGTCGATGATTTCCTGGTTGGCGGCGGCAAGCTCGCCGATTATTCCGGCGGCGAGAGAAAACGTCACGCCGGGCACGTGATGCTTGGGGTCGTCGAAGAATCGCTGGGTGCGCAACACGATTCGCTGGACGTTTTCGCCCTCGCGATCCTTGCAATACACGGTAATCTGGGTGGCGTCGCGCCGTGGCGTGATGATGTAGGCGGTCGACAGCGGAGACGCGCCGCCGAGCAATCCGCCGAGCAGCTGTCCGGCGCCGCGCACGGTGGTGGGCAGCACGTTCCACTTGGGCTCGAATTCCCTGAGCGCGGAGCCGCCGTTCGACAGCAGATCGGCAACCGAGAATGTGCGCCCAACCGCGGGATCGCGCTCCATGTAGCGCTCGTACTCGTCCATGACGTGGTACAGCTTGGGATCGTTGAGCGCTTCGCGCCTGGCAAGCTCCGCGACAACGACGAACTGCTCGATCGCGCCGAACTCGCTCTGGATGGCGGCCATCGAGCGGTTATACGCCGAGTTGGGCCACACAATGGGCGATTCAGACGACGGGTCGCCGACCTTGAGTCCGGACCAGAAAAACGCGCACAGCGCAATCACCGCGATCGTCGCGGCGAATGTGGCGATGCGGCCCGATCTTTCCAGCATAGGCCTTGCGATCGACTGCAGCACTCGTTTGAAGAAGCCGTGCTCGCGCCGCTCGATCACGCCGATGCGCGGCGGCTCGAGGTAATAGTACACGATCGGATTGAGTATCAGCTCGCTCACGATGATCGCAGCGATCCAGAAGCTCGCGGTGATCGCGAGTTTCTGCAGAAACAGAACCGGCACAAGCAGGATGATGAGCACGCCGAACGCATCAGCCAGAATTCCCGACAGCGACGGAACGAACAGCTCGGAAAACGACGACAGGATGGCCCTCTCCTTGTCGCGCAGGCGGTAAAACTGTTCGTAGTACCGATCGTGCATCTGCACCGAATGGCTGACGGCGCGCGCGGTTATCAGGAACGGGATGACGAGCACCAGCGGATCGAGTCCGAAGCCGAGCAGCCGGATGAAGCCGAGGCCCCAGATGGCGCAAATCACGCCGGAGATCGTCGGCCGCAGCGCACCGCGCCAATCGTGGAAATAAAGATAGAGCAGGAGCCAGACGGCGAGCACCGTGGCGACAAAGATCCAGAGAAATTCCGGCGTGTAGTGATACAACCATCCGTAGAGGATCGGCTGTCCGCCGTAGTAGATATGCACCGACGCGTCGCGCTCGGGGTCCACGACGATACGCCGAATCTCGTCGAAGATGCGCGTGTAGTCGAGTCGCGTTTCGAGGAAGCTGCCCTCGATCACCGCCGCCTTGTCGTCGAGCGAGACGAAGCGGCCGAAGATCACGCCGGGATTTTTGTGGACGTTGCTTTCGAGTTCTTCCAGCTCGCCGGCGCTCTTGGGAATGTCGCCGTTGGGCAGCACGGGGGTATTGATAATCACCCCGCCGGCCAGCGGGCGGAAATAGCTGGAGGTCGAGACCGAGCGCACCGAGCCGTGCTGGATGCCGTAAACCAGATCCATGTCGCGCGTCATCCGGACTATTTTGCCAATGATCGCGGTGTTGTAGATCGTCCCCTCTTTCGCCTCGATCATGATCGTGACGTTGTTGACGCTGCCGAAGTACTGGTCGTACTTGTGCGCGACCTGGATGAACGGATGGTTCTGCGGGAGCAGTTCGCCGAAGCTCGTAACGAGCTGGGTTTGCGCCGCGAAGTAGCCGAAGAATGCGGTGAGCGCGCCGACGACGCCCAATATGATGAAGCGCCAGCGCAGAATCCGCTCACCAAAACGGTACCAGGTCATTGCGTTCTCCGAAGTCCCGCTGCTCGCGCGCTCGCGCTCAACCCTGGCAAAAGCGCCAGGTCTTGCCGCCGTCCTCGGTGTAAAGGATGGCGCCGTAACCGACGATCCATCCATGCTGCGCGTCGAAGAACCGCACTTGGCTGAGCGGGAACGGTATCGCGGGCACGGTCGGATCGTGCGCCCACGCGGCGTTGGATTGAAGGCGCAGCACGGTGCCCGTCAGTCCGGCAGTGATTCCCTGATCGCCGGCAAACAGATCGATCGAGAACAGCGGATCGCGCGCCGGTCTCTGCGGCGCTCCCGGAACCAGCGTGTCAGGCGCCGCGCCCGGCTTGTCCGACTGATGGGCAAAGCGCCAGGTCTTGCCGCCGTCGTCGGTCTGCACCACCCATCCCTCGAGTCCGCACGCCGCGCCATGCTTTTGATCGCGGAACGAGACGCTGAAAAAAGTCGGCAGCAGAAAATCGGGGAAGCGCGGATCGTCTTCGGGTCCGAGCGGACGTTTCCATTGCGGCACCAGCGATTGCTGCTGCTCCTGCCAGCTCTTGCCGCCATTTTCGGTCGCCCAGATTCGCCCCAGCTCGCCGACCACCCATCCGTGATCGGCGTCGAGGAAACTCGCGCTGTAAAGAACCGGCTCCTCGTACGGCAGCGCGTAGTCGGCCAGCTCCTGCGGAAAGAGCCGCTGCAAGTGGCGCTTGGTGAAACTCTCGCCGCCGTTGGTCGTGCTCATCACCAGCGCGCGGTCGCCAACAAAGAAGCCATGAAGCGCGTCGGGAAACGACAGGCCGAAAATGAACAGGTGCGTTCGCGACTTGAGACGCTCCCAGGTCTTGCCGCCGTCGCGCGTGCGCATCACGAGGCCGTCCTGCCCGCACAGGTAGCCGTTGCGATCGTCGGTCATCTGGATTCCGAAAACGCCCAGGTTGGTGCCGATGTCGATCCGCTTGAAATGACGGCCGCCGTCCTCGGTCAACAGCACCTTGCCCCGATCGCCGACGACAAACGCGCGCGTCGGGCTGGTCGGCCATACATCGAAAAACTTGTCGGTCAGCGTGATATTGCGAAGCGGCAACGGCGGCAGTGCAACTTCGCGATGACATGCGGCGGCCGCGAGCGCGATTAGAACAAATAGCGTCTTGATTAAGCTGTATGCGCGGAGGTTTCGCTCCATTCATCCGATCCCATGGAAAAATTTGCTCTATACTCAAGCAAACCTGCCAGCTTGGCAAGTCGTATATTTTGCGTGCGAAAAATCGGGCGGGCGCGGCTCCAAATCGCGGGCGCGACGCTTGAACCGTCGATAAGGTAAGAGGTCTCCAGGATGGTGACATTGGCCGTTGCGACACTAGTCATCGTTGTAGTTCTGCTCGGACCCGTTTTCATCGAAGCGATCGGACAGAACGTGGAGCTTTTTTTCCTGCTAATCGGAGTGCTGACCGCCTGTATCATGGGACAATTCAACGCGGCGCTCGTCTGGGCAGCCTTGAGTGAACCTCTATCATTCACGGTGGCCGTTCTGGTTTTTGGCGCCACTTTTCGTCTGTTGAGGGACTATCTCGATCAACTACTGCGTCGCGTAATCCGACTGCTGGACCCGCGGATTCTCTGCTTCTGCCTGGCGATCATACTTGGCTTTCTTGCGCCCTTCATAACTCCGGTCGTATCTGCCCTTGTGTTCGTGGAAGCAATTTCCCTGCTTCGTTGTGAGCGATGGGCCGAAATTGCTGCGACGGTATTTGCGTGTTTCGCGATCGGCTTTGGTGCGGGCCTCACGCCTTTGGGCATGCCTGGTATTGCAGTCGTTCTTCGCTCTCTGCACGCCGACTTCTGGTACCTTCCCCGTCTTCTCGGCCCGTTCGTTGTTGTCGGCATCACTTTCGCCGCGGTTCCTATCTTGTTTTTGCCGTTAGCCTCCAGCGAGCCGCTGGATACAACTGACGGGAAGGATCCATGGAGGATTGTCCTGTTGATTCGCCCCGGCAAGGTCTACGTTTTTATTGCCGGACTTGTCGCACTTTCGGATGGGCTCAGGCCCGTCGTCGATGCGTACATCCATCGCCTTCCAAGTGGATTGCTGTTTTGGATGAACACCATTTCTGCAGTCGTCAACAATTCGACCATGGCGGCCGTGGAGATAGGACCCTCCCTGAGTAGGAATCAGCAGCGCGCGGCGTTACTCGGTTTGCTAATCAGCGGAGGGGCGCTTGTCACCGGCAACATACCCAACATCGTCGCCGCGAGCCGGCTGGGAATCACGAGCCGCGAGTGGGCGAAGATCGGCCTTGGCACCGGCGCCCTGTTGCTGGTTCTCTGTTTCGCGGTTTTGCGCTCGATGGCTTTTTTCCAATAAATCTTGGAGTTCGCCCTCTGCGTGACCGAGCAGCAGGGCGACAGAGGTGGCCAGAGGGCTGCCAACGTGGCAGTCTAGGCCCATGCCTGACTACAGCTTGTTCGGAGACGAGCACGTCCGCCGGTACGAGGCGACCGGCGGTAAGATTGGCCACGATTGGAACAACACCAGTTGTCTGGTGCTGCACACGATCGGGCGGAAATCTGGCGAGACGAAAAAGTTCCCGCTGATCTACGGGCGCGACGGCAACAACTATCTGGTTGTCGCTTCGAAAGGTGGCGCGCCCGACCATCCTGGGTGGTACAAAAACCTGCTCGCCCACCCCGACGTGAAGATCCAGGTGTGGGACAAAGTGATTCCGGTCCGGGCGCGGTCTGCGACGGCCGAAGAAAAGAAGCGCGTGTGGCCGATCATGACAGCGCAGTGGCCCGACTATGACAAGTACCAGGCCGGAACGAAACGCGACATCCCCGTGGTGTTTCTCACGCCGCGCTAGCGGCCTGACGGGACCGCGTGGCCTTCTTGCCCGCCATCCGCCCCCAAATCGCGCGTTCACTTAATTGAATGTGAAACCCGCCGTGGGTTTCACGCTTCCTTGGGCAGGGGTGACCCCTGCACGCGATGATAAGAAAAGATGCGGGCTTCGCCCTGTTAGAAGGGGTCAGTGGGGAAAGGCGGTCGTTCCCTTCGTTCTGTAGGGTTCTGCGGCACATCGGCTCTTTCTGTCATCCCGACCGAAGCCGTCCCTTACCTCGCCCGTTATTTCACGGGAGAGGAGGCCGGCCGCCTGTTGGCCGGTAGGTGAGGGTTCTGCGGCGCGCTTTTTCCGTCATCCCGACCGAAGCGGAGGGGCCCCCCGTCTCCGCGATTCTCCTTATTCCAGGTCAGGTCTCCCTACTTACGGCCAGTTAGTCGGTGAACAAAAAACTCGGCTACTTGTCGGGACATCCGCGCAATGTCCTCTTGCGTTATCGCGCGGCCGTCAGCGGGCCCAAGCGCCTCGCTGACGATTCGTTCTACCTCGGAATGGTCCTCACGCCTGTCTCTAATCCCGAGCAGTCTCCCGATCTTTCCTTCCATTTCTTTGAAGAGAGCTGCATCGCCGAGAACGTGCGTGGGCTTCCATTCGAGAGCTTGGAGTCTGCCGTGTCCACTCCGAGAGTCAGCTCCTTTCCCTCAAGCACATCTACTGCGTAGGACTTACAGGTATCATTTGTGCCATCGTATGGCATCATCACGGCGACACCGGGTAGATTGAATAGCTCCAGATAGAACAGCGCTTGGTGACGCCGAGCGTCGCCATAGAGCACCAGGATATGACTTATTTCGGCTTTCGCTCGGAACCATGCACGCCGCGGGAGCCAGTAAAAGGTATCGACCGGCATTGTTGGAGCATCCGGACTGAAGGCCCTGACATAGCTTTTGAAGACTGGATGTGATGGCAGGTTGTGGTAAGCGGAGAACACCGAAGCCATACTGAAAGCCGCAGGGAAAAGAGTGCGCGGGCCAACCTGCAACCGAGTGCCCAACCTTCCAGGATATCTATTTTGAACCGCTGCATGTTGTAGGGCATCTTCTATATTGAAATCCGGATGCTCCTTTTTCACACGACCTAGCAGGGTTCGAGCCTCCTTCAAACTCCGTACTTTGATCAGGTACTGTGTTCCCTTGGGCGTTTCCATCCGTTCGTATTCAGGCCGGGCAGGTTTCGGCGGCTCCCCGAATGATACGTGGTAGCGTTTGCCTTCGGCGTCGGTCATTTGAATGGGCTGGTTTTCGCCACGGTCTCGCGAACCGCCCAAAAGTGCCATGAACGGATGGAACGACTGCACGAGTGGCAGATCAAACTTATCATTCAACTCCTCGTTTGCTGCGTTCGAGAGGATACCTCTCGACTTGAGGCGACCGCCGAGAGCGCTGGCAAGAACATGCGCCTTTGAGTCATTTGCCGGCGTCAGTTTCTCGCCAGTCAAGATGCAATGACGCTCGATGGCTTTGTCGCTCCGGTCAATCATCTGCACCGACTCCCATGTAGACCTCGCTCCTTTGCTAGCCAGAATTTCCATTTTGAATCCTGGTTCAGACTCGGGCAACAGTAGGTGGCGTACAGACGCGAAATTCGACCTCGGCTTTGAGTGCGAGCCGGGAAGCGGAGATGACCGACAAGGAGAGCCGGAATTCCCTAACTCACAGATCCGCCAGCAGCAGGCCCGTCAGATACTCGCCCTCGGCGTGACCGAGCAGCACAGGATGGTCCGGGCCGGGGCCGAGATGCGCAAGCAAGCGAAGATTGCGGCCGGTGTTGGACGCGGAAAATCGCACGGCGCGGACGAAATCCTCGGCGCGGAAATGCGTCGAGCACGAAAACGTCATGAGACGTCCGCCCGGCGCCAGCGCCCTCATCGCAACCGAGTTAAGTTCGACGTAGAGGCGGCCAGCGCGGTCCGCATCGCCTCGGCTGCGCGCCAGCGGCGGCGGGTCGAGGACGATCAGATCGAAGCGACTGGCCGTCTCGGCCATGAACTTGCCGGCTTCGCCGTGAACGAACTCGACGGCGGTGGCGGGATACTCGTTCAGTTCGAGATTTTGCCGCGCGATTTCGAGTGCCCGCGCGGACGTATCGACGGCGACGATCCGCCTGGCGCCGCCCGCAATCGCCGCAAGCGAGAATCCGCCCTGGTAGCAGAAAGCGTCGAGCACCCGCGCGCCGGAGGCAACGCGGCTGGCCAGCGCGCGGTTGTCGCGTTGATCCAGGAAATAGCCGGTCTTCTGCCCGTGCTCGAAATCAATCTTGATTTTAATTCCGTTCTCGGCCGCAATCGTTCCGGTCACAGATTCGCCGGCGAGAATCGCGACGTGGTCGTCGAGGCCTTCCTGCTTTCTGACCGCGCCGTGGCTTCGTTCGATGATCGAGCGCGGATGAAGCAGTTCGCCGAGCGCGGCAACCAGCGTCGCGCGCATCCGGTCCGCGCCGGCGGTCAGGATTTGCACGATGAGAACATCGCCGAATCGATCGATGACCACGCCTGACAGCCCATCGCCGTCACCGTTCACGAGGCGGTACGAATTCGTATCGTCGTGGATGAAGCGGCGGCGCAGTGCAAGCGCGCCGCCGAGCCGGCGCGCAACCAGTTCTTCGATTGCGGGCGCCTCTCCCCACGCAAGCATCCGCACTGCAATCGTGGTCGCAGGGTTGCAGTAACCCATGCCGAGCAGCACGCCCGATGCGTCGTGCACTGTGACGGGAGCGCCGGCTTCGATCGAAGGAGGTTCAATCCGCTCGATTGCTTGCGAGAAGATCCACGGATTGCCGCCGCGGACCGGTCCTTCCCTGCCGCGCTTGAGGACCGCGCGCCCGATTGGCGCGCTCACCGCGCCGGCCACGGCTGCTCGCCCGCGCGGGCGAAGCCGCCGCTGCGGCCGCCGCGTTTTGCGACCAGCCGGACTCCGCCGATTTCCATCGCGCGATCGATAGCCTTGGCCATGTCGTAAATCGTCAGGGCCGCAGCACTCACCGCGACCATCGCCTCCATCTCGACGCCGGTGCGCGCGTCGGTGACGGTGCGAGCCTGGATTTGCAGTGCAGAGTTGGAAGGATCGGGCCTGAAAGCGATTTCGACGACTTCGAGCGGGATCTGATGGCAGAGCGGAATCATCTCATGGGTGCGTTTCGCTGCCATTATTCCCGCGATGCGCGCCGCTGCCAGCGCCTCGCCTTTCTTGAGTTTCCCGCCAACTATCGCTTGAAGGGTCGCCGGCGCCATCCGGACCTGGCCGCGCGCGATCGCCTCGCGCCGCGTTACCGGTTTTTGGCCGACATCGACCATCCGAATTCGCCCGCGGGCATCAAGATGCGTCAGGCGCGTGGAGACGGCGCGCCGCTTTTGGGATTGTTTCTTGCCCGCCATTGAAGGAAGTGGTTAGAGCTTATGTTGACCGCCCGCGCATATACAATAAACTCTTGATTCTCGGTTCAACAAAACATCTCAAACCATTGCGCAGGCGGTTCATATGGCTGACGAAATCAACAAGGTTGTAATCCTCGGTTCCGGTCCCGCCGGACTAACCGCGGCGCTCTATACTGCGCGCGCGAATCTCAGTCCGCTGCTGATCGAAGGGAATGAACCCGGCGGCCAGCTCACCATCACCACGGAGGTGGAGAACTATCCGGGCTTCGAGCATGGCATCCAGGGCCCCGAGATGATGGACGTGTTCCGGCGCCAGGCGACTCGCTTCGGCACGCGTTTCATGACCGGCGCAGTGACCGAGGCGCGCCTGGGCAAGCGGCCTTTTGAACTCGTGGTGGACGGCAAGGTGGTCAAGGCCGAGGCGGTGATCATTTCGACCGGCGCGTCGGCAAAGCTGCTCGGAATCGAATCGGAAAAACGCTTGATGGGTTACGGCGTGAGCGCATGCGCCACCTGCGACGGCGCATTCTTCAAAGACAAGGAAGCGATCGTGGTTGGCGGCGGAGATACTGCGATGGAGGAAGCGAACTTCCTGACCAGATTCGTCACCAAAGCCACGATCGTGCATCGCCGCGACGCGCTGCGTGCATCGAAGATCATGCAGGATCGCGCGCGCCGCAATCCGAAGATCGCGTTCATTTGGGATTCGGCAATCGACGAGATTTTTGGCGATCCGAAAAACGGCGTGAGCGGCGTCAAGTTGAAAAATCTCAAGACCGGCGTGACCACCGACCACAAGACCGACGCCGTGTTCGTCGCCATCGGTCACCAGCCGAACACCGATATCTTCAAGGGCCAGCTCGAGATGGACGGGATCGGCTACCTGAAGGTGAAATCGGGATCGACCTACGCCAGCATCGACGGCGTGTTTGCCGCCGGCGACGTCGCCGACAGCGTCTATCGGCAGGCGATTACGGCCGCGGGCACCGGATGCATGGCGGCGATCGACGCGGAGCGGTGGCTGGAAGCGCAAGAAGCCGGCCGGCAATGACTTCAGCACGTCTCCGGTGCATCCGCGGACGGGTCGGATGATCGGCGGCGAATTCCTGGTGTGGTTGCATCTGTGCGCGATGGCGGCGTACGTCGGCGCGCAGTTCGCGGTCATCTATATGCTGATCCCGGCCGCCGAGACCGCGCCCAACGACGCGGCTCGGCGCGCGAGCCTGATCGCCGGATTCAAGTTCTACAACCCGTTCACGATCGCCGTGCTGGGAATTGTTGTGATTAGCGGCGCGATGCGCCTGACGGACTGGAAAGCGTCGATGAAGTTCGACTACTTCGCGCGGATCGGTTCGGCGCTCGAGCTGAAGCTGGGCCTTGCCTTCGTTCTCGTCTTCATCCAGACCTACATCACGTTCGGACTGGCATTCAGAATCGGACGGCAGGAAGAGGTGGCCGCGCACGGCGACGGCGAGGCGTTTACCGTCGAACAGCTGAACTCGATGCTGCGGCGAATTCGCGCGATGGCGTGGTTCACGATCGTGCTGGCGGCCGCTGTTATCTGGGTGTCACTCACGATGGTTTCGCGGGCCCTGGATGAGCCCGCCAGCGCGTCCTCTTCTGTAACTTCCTCGGACCATTTCAGGCCAGCGCCAGCAGCGCGCTGACGACGTATCCGAGCGTGATCAAACCGAACACTGCGCCGGGCAGTTCGCTCAGCAGGCTATTCTGCGCAAGCCGGATTCCAGCGGATTGCGCCGCTTCGTTTGCGTTGGCGATTCCCGCGAGTCGTGCTTCGTTGGTCGTTGCGTTCATTTTCAGGTCCTCCTGTATTCAGTGACTGAGTGGGGAAAAGCAACTCATGTGCCAGCGCTAAAACTCTCGATTTGACGACGCTTTTTCCAGCCAATCACTCACTCAAGGTGACGCATATTATAAAAAATGTTTCAAATTCAATAGCTTACATAAAATCGCAAAATGCGAGAGGTAATTGGTAAATTTTCAATATTCGCGGTAAGTTTCCTTTTTCGCGAATCAGCGCAATCGGCTGGCTGCGCCTATCTCGCTGCGGATCGGCTCGCGCTCGGCCCCTCTTTGATCACCTCAATGCATCTGCAACAGTGGCGTGATGGCGAGTGAAATGAATCAGGACGTGCCCCAATCCAACAGCAAGACAACCGGAGGATTGAAGCCGCCTACCGCGTTGCTCGCCGCCGACGCCGACGCGCCCGGCGCGCATCCGCATTTCATCCGCAGCCTGGCGCTGCGCTTCGCAGAGGAGGCGATCTTCCTGACGGCCGTCATCGGCGCGATTGCGATGGGACTCGGAATCACCGCCTACTTTGCCGAGCATGACTATGCGCTCGCATACCTGGCGGCATACGCGGGCTTTCGCTTTGCCGATTTGCTGGTGCGCGAAGACGCCGAGGACGGTCCCGCACACGAAGAACTCAGCCAGCGGATCGCCGTGCAGCTTCCGCTGCTCGTGACGTTTGCGGCGGCGCCGTTGGAGCGCACTTATGTTTACGGCGGCTCAGCGCCCGCATTCGTCAGCGCGCTTGGACTGCTGCTTGCACTGTGGGGGATGTGGATTGCGCTTGGCGCGCGCGTTCAGCTCGGATTTTTTACTTCGGGCAGGACGGCTGAGCATCCGGTGCTCGTCAAGAGTGGCTTTTATCGTTACGTCAGGCATCCGGTTTACGGGGGTACATATTTGGTAACGTTCGGATGGCCGCTCATCTACGGGGCGCCTGTCACCGCGATCCTGACCCTGATCATCGGAGCGATTTTCGCGCATCGACGAATGAAGTCCGAAGAGACCGCGATGCGCGCACGATTTGGCGAAGAGTACGAAGCCTACATGCGCGAGACGGACGCGTTGGTTCCGTCGATCTGGTAACGCCATTGAGGAAGACGAGAACGGGAACGACCGCTTCAGACACGGCGCGCTTCAAGCTGGCAGCGGGCATGAGAGCAGAAGTCGCCGCCCTCGCGCATGCTTACAAACTTCGCGCCGCATGCGGCGCATTCGCGAATCGATTCGCCGGGCTTGAGCCGCCCCATGAGCTCGGCCGCCGCGGCTGAGTCGTCGGTCTTCGATCCTCGCGTCGTACGCCGCGTCCGCCGCTTCTCCGGCGACGCTCCGTCGGCAACCAGGCGGCCGTTCGCACCCATCGTGGCGAGTTCGTCGGCGCGATGGTTGATCGGATCTGTGTCGTGTCCGCGAACCCATTCGAAGCGCACGCGTCGCGCCGCCGTTTCGGCGTCGAGCAGTTGCCACAAATCGTGATTCTTGTTGCGCTTGTAATGAAGCGTCATCGAATTGACGACGTACCTGCTGTCACTGCGGAGAACAACGTGGGCGCCGCGTTCGGTCGCGCGCAAGCCCTCGATCGCGCCCATCAATTCCATCCGGTTGTTGGTGGTTGAAGGATCGTGGCCGTTAAGTTCAGTCACGACGGCATCGGGATCGCGCACCACGACGCCCCATCCGCCCGGCCCCGGGTTACCGAGACAGGAGCCGTCGGCGTAAACGAGATATTCGCGAGGCGAGAGTGCCACGGCCGGATTCTAGCTGAGGCCGCGATCTTTTCGCAGCCGCGCGAACCACGCGACGTATTGTCGAGCGGCGCGCTCCCACGAGAAATCCGCCGCAAAGCAATTTTCCATCAGCCGCCGCCAGGTCGTGCGCTCTCTGAACGTAGCCACCATCCTGCCCAGCGCCGCGACCATTTCAGCCGCGTCGAACTTGTCGAATACGAAACCGTTGCCGGTCGCGCGGGCGGGATCGAACTCAGTTACCGTGTCGCGCAGTCCTCCGGTGGCGCGGACCACAGGCACGGTGCCGTAGCGCAGGGCGTACATCTGCGTGAGTCCGCATGGTTCGAATCGCGACGGCATCAGGAAAGCGTCGCTGCCAGCCTGGATTCGATGCGCGATGGTGTTGTTGAACTCGATTATCGCTCGAAGTTTTTCAGGGTAGCGTGACTTTGCCTCCTTAAAGAATTTCTGAGCAACGGATCGCCGCCGCCCGCAAGCATGACGAGTTGCAAATCCAGGCGCATCACGGCGTCGAGCGCGTCGGCGAGCAGGTCGATGCCTTTTTGCCCGGTCATGCGGGTGACCATCCCGACTATCGGCCAACCCTCGCGCTCGGGCAGAGCGAGTGAATCGCGCAACGCGCGTGCGCATGCACGCTTGCCGTCGGGTTTCCCGGGCGTGTAAGTCGCGGCGATTGCGCGGTCGGTGGCAGGATCCCACTCGTTGTAGTCGGCGCCGTTGAGGATTCCCACGAAATTTTCGCCCTTGTTGCGGAGCACTCCCTCCAGTCCAAAGCCGAGTTCCGGGTCTGTCGTCACTTCGTGCGCGTAGGCAGGGCTCACGGTTGAGGCGCCGTCGCACAGAACGATAGCCCCCTTCATCAGATTCAATTGGCCGTAAAATTCCAGGCAATCGACCGAAAAATATGGCGCGCCGAGATTGAGCAGCGCGAAGTCCTCGCGTTTGCCGATACCCTGGAAGGCAAGATTGTGAATCGTGAAGATCGAGAGCGCCATTTTGAACCTGGGGCGGAGCGCGTTGTCGGCGCGCATCGCGATTGGCACGACCGCCGAATGCCAGTCGTGAGCATGTACCACGTCTGGCGCAACTATCTCTGCGGCAGCGACCGCGGCGGCGCGGCTAAAGAAGACAAAGCGCCGGATGTTGTCGGGATAGTCGTTGCCGTTCTCGCCATAGATTCCGCGCCGGCCGAAAAATCCAGGATGATCGATCAGGTACATCGGCACGCCATGCTGATCGGTCGCGCGCAACACCGAAAAACGTTCGACGCCGGTGCCGAATCGGATCGGGATATCGCGCACGATCGGCGAATTCTTGACCCTGTCCACAATCGAAGCGTAGCCCGGCACGATCAGCGACGGTTCCTCGCCGGCCGCCTTCAATGCCCCGGGGAACGCGCCGATCACGTCGGCGAGACCGCCGGCTTTTGCGTGAGGGGCGGCTTCCGCTGCAACGATCGCTATCTTCACTGGATCAGATTTCCGCAGGCCTCAAAAACATACGCGCCGCGGCTGGACCGTTCCAGCATCGCAGCGCGCATGAATTCCTCGATGAAGCCGAGCCAATTGGCGAGCTTCGCGCGATGTCTCTATTGGTTCAGCACCGTCCGCTCGGTCCGCGCCGCCGCTGGCGTGGGCGCCGCCGCTGGCGTGGGCGCCGCGGTGGGCGCCGCCGCGGGCGCGGGCTGCGCCGCAGCCTGCACGGCGTCGCGGTCGCGCAGCGCATACCGAATGACCTCATCGACCGTGTCGACGAAAATCATTTCGAGCTCGTTGCGGACTTCGGGCTGGATGTCCTCGAGGTCGCGCTCGTTACGGCGTGGCATGAATGATCGTCTTGATCCCGGCGCGCCTTGCCGCGAGCACCTTCTCCTTGATTCCGCCGACCGGCAACACCTTGCCGCGCAGGGTTATCTCGCCCGTCATCGCGATATCGGATGCGCACCGGCCGGCCGCGTCAGCAACGACGCCAGCGACGCCGCGATGGTCACGCCGCCCGACGGCCCATCCTTGGGAATCGCTCCGGCCGGAACGTGGACGTGGATGTCGGATTTGTCGAAAAAGTCGGGCGCGATTCCCAGCTCCGCCGCGTGCGAGCGGACGTAAGAGAGCGCGGCCTGCGCCGATTCCTTCATCACGTCGCCGAGCGAGCCGGTAAGGGTGAGACCCTTCTGCCCCGCCATCCGGGTGCTTTCGATGAACATGATCTCGCCGCCGTTGGGCGTCCATGCCAGCCCGGTGGCAACCCCCGGCTCCTGCGTGCGCTCGGCGACCTCGGAAAAGAAGCGCGGCGCGCCGAGGTAGCGCTGCACGTCGTCTGCGGAAACGATTCGCAGGCGCCGTTTCGCCCTCGGTTATCGAACGCGCGATCTTGCGGCAGACACGCGCGATCTCGCGCTCGAGATTGCGTAAGTCCGGCCTCGCGCGTGTAGCTGTGGATGATCTCCCGCAGCGCCTCCTCGGAGAATTCGATCTTCCGATCGCCGAGTCCGTTCTCGTTGAGTTGCTTGGGAATCAGGTGACGCTGCACGATTTGCAGCTTCTCTTCCTCGGTGTATCCCGGCAGCTCGAGCACTTCCATTCGGTCGCGCAGCGCGTGGGGAACGGGATCGAGCACGTTGGCAGTGGTCAGGAACAGTACCTTCGAAAGGTCGAACGGCACGTCGAGGTAATGATCCGAGAACGTGTTGTTCTGTTCCGGATCGAGCACCTCAAGCAGCGCCGACGCCGGGTCGCCGCGGAAGTCCATGCCGAGCTTGTCCACCTCGTCGAGGATGAACAGCGGATTGTTGGAGCCCGCGTTGCGAAGCCCCTGGATGATTCGGCCGGGCAACGAACCGATGTAAGTGCGGCGATGGCCGCGAATTTCAGCCTCGTCGCGGATGCCGCCGAGCGACAGGCGCACGAATTTGCGGCCGAGCGCGCGCGCGATCGACTTGCCCAGCGAGGTTTTGCCCGTGCCCGGAGGCCCGACGAAGCACAGGATTGGTCCCTTGGTGTCGTTCTTAAGCTTGCGCACCGCGAGAAACTCGAGGATGCGTTCCTTGATTTTTTCGAGGTCGTAGTGGTCCTCGTCGAGCACCTGGCGCGCGTGGCGAATGTCGAGGTTGTCCTCGGTCGAAACGCCCCACGGCAGGCTGACCAGCCAGTCGAGATAGGTGCGCACCACCGTGTGCTCTGCCGACTCCGGCGGGATCATCTTGAGGCGCTCGAGTTCCTTGTCCGCGACTTTGCGCGCCTCGGGCGACATTTTCGCCTCTTCGATCTTCTTTTCGATCTCCTCGACTTCGGAACTGCGCGAGTCGCCCTCGCCCAGCTCCTTCTGAATCGCCTTGAGCTGCTGGCGCAGATAATACTCGCGTTGATTTTTGTTGAGCTCGGTTTGAACCTGGGACTGAATCTTATGGCCGAGTTCGAGCATCTCGATCTCGCGGCCCAAAATCGCGATCAGCTTTTCCAGCCGCGCGCGAACGTCGAGCGTCGCGAGCAGATCCTGCCCCTCTTCGATCGCAATCTTCAGGTAAGAGGCGACCATGTCGGCCAGCCGGCCGGCCTCCTTCACCTGCATCGCCATCACCTGCAATTCGTCGGGCAGGTATGGCACCAGCGAGACGAACTTGGAAAACTGGCTCACCAGATGTGCTTGCAGCGCGTCGATTTCCTTGTCGGAGTGAAACCGGCTCATTGAGCCGCTTCACGTGCGCAAGGAAGTACGGCTCGCGCTGGGTGAACTGGCCGAGTTCGATTCGCGCCAATCCTTGCACCAGCACGCGCACGCTTTGATCCGGATAGCGCAGCATCTTGAGGATGCGCACCGCGGTGCCGAGCTGGAACAATCCCTCGGGCGCGGGCTGCTCGTCTTCCGGGTTTTTTTGCGCCGCGAGCGCGATAATCTTCGAGGTCTGACCGCAGTCCTCGATCAACTTGAGCGACGACGGCCGCGAAACCAGGAACGGATGAATCTGACTCGGGAAAATCACGATGCCGCGCAACGGCAGCACCGGCAGGACCTCGGGAATCTCGGCCTTGCTCAGATCCTCTTCAATCTCGAAACGTTTTTCCCCTTTCGGTTTATCTGCCATAGGTCAATCGAACCTCGTAGGGAGAAACCCCGCCACGCCTTCCACGCAACCCAAATTTCACCGTAATATATCCTGCTGGGGCAGACAAAGGTTATCTCTTACATAACAAAGTAACCACGGTGACCGGCTCGCGCTACTGATGAGGAAAACGTTGCCTAATGTTGGGTTCGACAAGCTATTCAGCGAGGAAGAAGCCAACGAGGTGATTCCGCGTCTGGAACTTCTGATGCGCCAACTGCAGATGCAAGCGACGTCGTTGCGCGCACGGATCGAGGAATTATCGGTCACCGATCCCTCGATTTTGCGTTGCGCAATGAGCGAAGTCGTCGGGCGTTACCCCGAGCTGCGGTCGTTCGCGACCAACATGGCCGACGCCGCCGTCCAAATCGAATCGTTCGGATGCATCCTCAAGGATATCGACCTTGGGCTGATCGATTTTCCCTACGACGCGGGCGACGAAGTTGTTTTCCTGTGCTGGCAGTTCGGCGAGCCGCGCGTAGTCGCATGGCACAGCCTCAACAGTGGATTTTCCGAGCGCCAGCCGCTGCCCGGCGCGCCCAACCGCTGGCTCAACTGAGCGGCGAACAGCAGGAATTCTGACAGCCAAATGATTTTAGTTTTGTCGATTTACCTGGCCGCGCTTGGATGCTGGCTCGGTGGAATTGTTTTCTTCTCGTTCTTCACTGCGCCGGCCGTTTTCACGCTTCTGCCGAGAGCCGAGGCCGGCCAACTGATCAGCGCAATCTTCCCGCGCTACTACATGCTGGGCTACGTCGCGGGAACGGTAAGCCTCATCCTAGCGGCGTATTTCACCGCCGTGCGCGGACCGCGGATCTGGTGGGGCGCCACCACGCTCGCGCTGGCAATCGCGCTCGGAATTACCTTTTATGCCGGCACGGTCATTCTGCCCCGAGCCGACGCCATCCGCACCGTTACCGAAGATCCGAATCCCGACGCTGCCCGCAAGGCGGAGTTCGACCAGCTGCATCGGATGTCGGTGATTCTCAATGGTACCGTGCTGCTGTTGAATCTCGCCGCAATCGTTGGCACTTCGGGAGCGTTGACCTCGCGTGGCTGAGCATCGTTACAAGGCAGTCGTGATCGATTTATTCGACACGCTCGTCAGCTGGAATCCCGAAGCGCTGCCGCTCATGCAATGGCGGGGTCGCGAAATTCGAAGCACGACTCCCCTGCTCTTCCCCGTGCTGGAAACGGCGCTCGGCGAGCGCTTCGACCGCGACAGCTTCGCGCAGGCGCAGGCGTCGGCTTACAGCGAGATATTCACCGAGCGAGCGAAGGCGGACGCGATCGAGATCACCTGCCTCGAGCGCTTCTCGCGCACGCTCAAACTGCTCGGCGTCGACGAAGACCTGGCAGCGCCGCTGGCCGAAAGTCTGCGCCGAATCCACATGGGACGGGTGCGCGAGGTCACCTGGGCGCCGGCGCCGCGAATCGACGCGATGAAAAGAATCGCCAGGCATCTGCGCGTCGGCTTGATCTCGAACTTCGACGATTCCGAGACCGGCCACCTCATCATGCATGACACCGGCATCCGCGAGCTCTTCGACGCCGTGATAATCTCGGCCGACATCGGCTATCGAAAACCCAACCCGCTCATCTTCAAAAAAATTCTCGACGTGATGCAGCTGGCGCCCGCAGATATCCTGTTCGTCGGCGATGCCCCACTCGACGACGTGCTCGGCAGCAAAGGCGTGGGGATGCATTCGGCGTGGATTCGCACGCGCGATCGCGAGCTGCCCGAGGGAATTCCTGCGCCGGACCTCATCATCTCGGACCTCGCGGAACTGCCCGACGCGCTTGGTTTGCAAGAATAATTCAACCGGCGGCAGTTTCGATGAAACGGCGGCAAGTTGTAGCGGTCATTGGCGCGGGTGATGCCCCGCGCGCGGTTTGCAAGCTCGCCTTCGCGCTCGGCGGCGAGATCGCGCGCCGCGGCGCTGTGCTGCTGAACGGCGGGCGCGCTGGTGTGATGGAATCCGCGGCAGCCGGCGCGCGCAAAGAAGGTGGGCATACGATCGGAATCCTACCGGGTTACGATCGGCGCGCGGCAAACCCGCATATCGAATTCGCGATTGCCACAGGAATCGGCGAGGCTCGTAACGCCGTGATTGTGGCTAGCGCCGACGCGGTAATCGCGCTGGCCGGCGAGGGCGGCACCCTCGCCGAGATTGGCTTCGCGAAGAAATTCGGCAAGCCAATCGTCGCGCTCGATTCGTGGCCCGAAATCGACGGACTGCGCCGCGCCGACACCCCCTTCGATGCGGTCGAGCTGGCGCTCAGGCTCGCCGCGTCAAATTCGCGACGGAGAAATTGAATGGCCGATCAGGATCGAAGCCGCTTTGTCCGGGCGATTGAAAGCGCACCGTTCGCCGCGATGCTCGGGCTGAAGATCGAATCCGCCGCCAACGGCGCATCGTTGGTGCGGATGCCATTCGACTTGCGGCTGCTCAACGAGGGCGGCCCGCGCGCTCCCGTTCACGGCGGAGCGATCGCCGCGCTGGCCGACGTTGCTGCATGCGCCGCGGTCTGGACTCTCGCCCAGACCGTGCGCACCGCGACCATCTCGATCACCGTGAACTACACGGGCTTCGCCGTGAATTCTGACCTGACCGCCCGCGCCCGAGTGAAGCGGACGGGCAAGCGCATCGCGAGCCTGAGCGTCGAAATCGCCGACGCGTCCAACGCCCTCATCGCCGACGCCCTCGTCACCTACAAGATCGCCTAGCAGATTCGCCTAGTTCAATCCGCTCGCTTACACTGGAACTCGACCAGTGCTCAAAAGAGGAAAAGGGATCTGGAAGATGCTTCCTCGCATTCGATTCGATCGTAAATGTATCTTCGCCGCGGTCGCGACGCTGACCGCTGCGCTATCGCTGATGTCCGCGACGGCGCGCGCCCTTATCGATTCTCCCGACGCCACGCCGACCGCCACCGAGAGCGTGCTCTACTCCTTCGGCGTCGGCCCCACCGGCAGCGTATGCACAAAAATCGACGACGGCGCCGACCCCAAGGGTGCGCTAACCTACGTCTCCGCCACCGGCCTGCTGTTCGGCCGCACTTCGACCACCACCTCGAAAGGCAACGGCGACGGCACGATTTTCCAGATCATGCCCGACGGATCGGATTACGTGGTTGATCACTTCTTCACCGGCGCCAAGACCGACGGCAACGATCCGCGGCATAACGCGATGACCCTGGTCGGCACAGTCCTGTACGGCACGACTCTCACCGGCGGTCAGCACGACAACGGCACCATCTTCAGCATCAACGACGACGGGACGGGCTACTCGTCTCCGCCCCTGTTCGACTTCCCCAAGAGCGCCAACAACAACGATGGCGATCAACCGCACAGTTGCTTCGTCGCCGCCGGCAGCCTGCTTTACGGAATGACCTCGCAGGGCGGCAGGCACGGCGGTTCGACCGGCAACGGCACGATCTTCTCCTTCGACACGTCCAGCAACACTTACACTAGGCTGTACTCCTTCGACGGAAAGCACGGCGCCGATCCGCACGGCCAGCTCATTCTCGATCCCAACGGCACGACGTTCTACGGAATGACGCGCGCCGGCGGCAAGGATGACGTCGGCGTCATCTTCTCCTTCGACACGACCAAGAAAAAATTCAAAGTGCTCCACAACTTCAGTTGCCCCGGTAACAGCACGCCCACCTGCATCGACAACGGTGACGGCGCGACCTCCGACCACGGCACGCTCGTGCAAACCGGCTCAGCTTCTGTCGTATCGCCAGCCTCGGTGGTGTATGGCTTGACCACCTACGGCGGCAAATTTGGCAACGGCACGCTTTTTTCGATCCACACGGACGGCAAGCATTTCAAAATTTTGCACAACTTCGGCAAAGCCTCTACCAACGACGGCCAGAATCCCTACGGCTCGTTGCTGCTCAACGGCACCACGCTTTACGGCACCACCCGCATCGGCGGCAGCAAGGGCAACGGCACCGTCTTTCAGATCGACACGAGCGGCGACAACTACACGCGCATCTACGACTTCCAGAACGGTAACGACGCTGCGAACCCCATCGACAACGTGATCCTGCTGGACGACACGCTCTACGGGATGACCGAGGCGGGCGGCTTGTGCGGCAACGGCGCGATCTTCGCTCTCCAGTTGCCGTAGGATCCTCTCATGTCTTCGACTCTGGATAACATCCGCCGCCGAGCCGCGCCGCATGGACTCAACCTGGTCGCGGCGACTCCTGCCGCGCGCTACGACAACCAACCCGCGGTCAAGGAGATTTCGCGCGCCGATGCGATCGATCCCCATGCACGCTCGATCGTCGTCATCGGCAACGGCGGCGGCGCGCTCTGGGATGCGCTCAAATCCCACGCGGCGCGCAATCCCCAATGGTGGGATCGCGCCAATCCGCTCGACGACTTCACTCGCGAAGTTGTCGAGCGCGACGTGGCCGCCCCCATTCGCGCATCGGGCGCGCGATGCACCACCGTTTACCCGTTCATGAACAGCGGCCCAATGCTCAACTTTATCGAGCTGGGCAAGGTCGCCGGAGTCGCCGGGCCGAGCATCCTCGGCGTCACCGTGCATCCGGCGTACGGTCCGTGGATCGCATTTCGCGCCGCGCTCCTGCTCGACGAAGAGCTCGATTCACCGGGCGACGCGCTCGGCTTCGACCCGTGTCCCCGATGCACCGCGCGCACTTGTATTCCCGCGTGCCCGGCCGGCGCGGTAAGCGCAGATTCGGGATGGGACATCCCCAAATGCCTGACGCATCGCGTCGAAGTCGAGGCGGATTGCGCGCCGCGATGCCACGCGCGGGCGGGATGCGTGCTCGGACCTGAGCATCGCTACCCTGACGACGAGCTCGCCTATCATCAAATGCGCGCGCTCGGCTCGATGCGCCCGTACTACGACTCGCACCTCAAACCCCGCTGAGAAAATGGGTTTCACATTCAATCAAGTTCCTCAACTCCCCCCTCTGCCAAACCCCGCACGCATCACTATATAATCCACCCGGGGAAGAACTATGGCATTTCCAATCAATCGGCCGCGCCGGCTGCGACGCACTGAAACGATTCGAAGGATGGTTCGCGAGACGCGCTTGTCGCCCGACAACCTTATTGCGCCGATGTTCGTGTGCCCCGGACGCGGCGTGAAGAAGGCGGTCGAATCGATGCCGGGTGTGGCGCAAATGTCGGTGGACAATGTCGTCGCGGAGGCGCGCGAGACGTGGGCCGCCGGTGTCCCCGCCGTCATCCTGTTTGGAATTCCCGAACGCAAGGACCCGCAGGGCAGCGAAGCGTGGAACGACAACGGCGAGGTGCAGCGCGCGATACGCGAGATCAAAGAGCGCGTGCCCGGGATGGCGGTGATTACCGACGTGTGCATGTGCGAGTACACCGACCATGGGCATTGCGGCGCGATCGCCGGGGGCGACGTCGATAACGACGCGACGCTCGAACTGCTGGCGCGCTCGGCGCTGTCGCACGCGCGCGCGGGCGCCGATATCGTCGCGCCGTCCGACATGATGGATGGGCGGGTGGGCGCGATTCGCGGCGCGCTCGACAGCAACGGATTCAGCCACGTCGCAATCATGGCGTACTCGGCCAAGTTCGCGTCCGCATTCTACGGCCCGTTTCGCGAGGCGGCGGAGTCGGCGCCGAAATTCGGCGATCGGCGCTCGTACCAGATGGACCCGCCCAACGGCGATGAGGCGATGCGCGAAGTCGCGCTCGATCTGGAGGAGGGCGCGGACATCGTGATGGTCAAGCCGGCCCTGCCGTACCTGGATCTTATCTGGCGCGTGAAACATGAGTTCAACGCTCCCGTGGCGGCCTACAACGTTTCGGGCGAGTACTCGATGATCCGCGCGGCGGGAATCAACGGATGGATCGACGAGGAGCGCGCCACGCTCGAAGTACTGACGGCGATCAAGCGGGCAGGCGCCGATTTGATCCTGACCTATTTCGCCAAAGACGTCGCCCGCAAACTGCGCGGCTGAAGGCAGGAAAGTCGGATTAGGATTTTCCGAAACCCCTTACGGGTTTCGGACTTCCCATCTGGAAAATAGGACGAAGCCCGCGTCCGGTTCACCGAGGAAGGGTGAAACCCACGGTGGGTTTCACATTCCTAAAAGCTCAAAAAGGCTACAAATTAAGTTCTTCGGTTCCCCTGCTCAAAATACTCGGCGATCGCCTCGGTCAGAGCCGCAATCGTGTATTTGCCGGGACTGACGACCACCTCGAATCCACGCTCGGTCGCGGTCGCCGCGGTTATCGGCCCGATCGCCGCGGCTTTGAGGCGGCTCGCCGACGCGCCTATCAGGTCGCAGAAATTCGTCACCGTGCTCGAACTGGTGAAGGTCACGAGATCGATCGACCCCGACGCGATCAACTCGCGCATCCGCTCGATCTGCGCGCCCTGGGGCTTGACGGTTCGATAGGCGGGCGCGACCACGACTTCTTTGGCGCCGTTGTCGCGCAGAAGTTCGGGCAACGCCTCGCGCGCAACTTCGGCCCGCGCAATCAGGAAGCGTTTGCCGCGAATCCGATTGATTCCAATCGCGGGAATAATCTGCTCCGCGCGATACTCGTCGGGAACCGCCGCGGCGCGTAGCGCATAATCGGCAAGCCGTGCCGCGGTTGCCGGTCCGATCGCCGCAATCGACGCACGCCCGAGCTCGCGAATATCACGGCCGCGCGATTTCAGCCGTTCGATAAAACTCTCGACTCCCATCGCGCTCGTGAAAATTATCCAGTCGAAGGAATCCCCCGTGGGTGCCGAGAGCCGCGCGATCGCCCGGTCCAGCACCGAGTAGCTGGCGGGCGGCACGGTTTCGATCGTCGGAAATTCCACGACCTCCGCCCCAAGCCGCCTGAGCGCCGTGGCAAACTGCGCCGCGGCCGCGCGCGATCGGGTTACCACCACGGTGCGGCCGAACAGCGGCGCCTGCTCGACCCACTTAAGATGCTCGCGCAAGCCCGCGCATTCTCCGACCACGATTACAGCCGGCGCGCCGATTCCGTCGCGCGCGCATGCGTCGGCAAGTGTGGCGAGCGTCGCGCTGACTGTCTTCTGCGCGGCGGTCGTTGCCCATTGGACGGCAGCCGCCGGAGTTTTGGCCGGAAGTCCGGCCGCGCGGATTCGATCCAGCGTCGCGCGCATCCGCGCCGTAGCCATCAGGATCACGATCGTCCCGCGACCGCGGCCGCGCCGGGGGCGAGCCGCCGCGACCAGCTCGTCCCATGGAACCGTCGAGCGCGCGCCCTTGCTTGCGTCTTCATGGCCGGTGACGAACGCGACGAACGAGCCGTACTCGCGATGCGTCAGCGGAATGCCGGCGAAGGCCGGGCCTGCAATCGCCGATGTCACCCCCGGGATCACTTCGAATTGCACATCCGCGCGGGCCAGCGCCTCGGCCTCCTCGCCGCCGCGTCCAAAGATAAATGGATCGCCGCCCTTGAGCCGGACCACGACGCGCCCTATCCGCGCCTGCTCGATCAGCATCGCGTTCAATTCGGATTGCTCGATACTTTTCACTGCGCCGCCTTTCTTGCCGGCGTAAATCAACCGGGCCTTCGGCGGCGCCAGCCGGATCAGCTCTGGACTCACCAAGTAGTCGTAGATCACGACGTCGGCGCGGCTCAAAACGTCAGCGCCGCGAATCGTGATCAGATCGAAGGCGCCGGGACCCGCGCCAACCAGGAAGACTCGACCGCGCTTTTGATTCTTGGCGCGCGGGCTCATTCAAGACCGAAGGATTGCGGCTGCGTCCCGCGCGAGCATTTTTCCCGCGAGTCGATTGCCGGCAGCTTCGGCCGCGAACGGCGCAAGGTCGGAGGCAATCGGCTCTTCCGTCGACTCTGACAGCTCGCGCGCGCCGTCGGGGCTGAACAGGATTGCCGCGAGCGCGAGCGTATCGCCCACGATGCTCGCTCTTACTCCGACCGGCGTTGTGCATGACGCGTCGATCGCGGCGAGGAACGATCGTTCCGCCGCGGTTTCGTAGAATGCGCGCGCGTCGTTGATCGCGGAAAGCGCGCGACCGAGTTCATTTGAAGCCGGGTCGTCGCGGCCGGCAATCGTTTCGATGGCAAGCGCGCCCTGCCCTCCGGCCGGAATGAAATCGCGGCCATCGAGCTCGACGAACTTCACGTCGCGCACCCGCCCCAGCCGCTTCAACCCCGCCAGCGCGATTATGATCGCGTCGACGCTGCCGTCGGCCACGCGCCGCAAACGCGTATCGACGTTGCCGCGCAACGTCAGAACCTCAAGCCCCCGATTTATCCTGAGCGCCTGGAAACGGCGGCGCGGCGACGAGGTGCCGAGCCGTGCGCCTGCCGGGATCGCCGACAACGCCGAGCCGTCGCGCGTCACCAGGATATCCGAAGTCATCTCGCGCGCGGGCACCGCAGCCACGCGAAACTGCGGCGGCAGGACTGCGGGAAGATCTTTCATCGAATGGACGGCGGCGTCGATCGTGCGATCGGCAAGCGCCTGCTCGAGTTCCTTGATAAAGAGTCCCTTGCCGCCGACTTGCGCGAGCGACCCCGACGTCATCTTGTCGCCGCTGGTGCGTATCTCGACGATTTCAATTTCGGGCAACGACACCGGAAATTTGCGCGGCGATCCGCTCGCGCATCATCGACGCCTGAATCAGCGCCAGCTTGCTTGGCCGCGAACCGATTCTGATCTTGAGCTTGGGCTTGAGCGCCATCGGGAATCAACGCGCCGCGCGGTCACTCGGCATCCGCTTCGTCGTCATCGTCCGCGCCGTCGAAGATCGTGGACTTGCGCGTCGAGTTCAGCACCCAGCAGGCGGCGCGCGACCTCGGCGGCAAACGCGGCATCGAGCGTTTTCTCGTCGCGCTGTTTGAGGCCGGACAGAATGCGATGAAGCAGTTTGTTGGTCAGTCCGCGAGTGAGCAATTCGACTCGTTCGCGCACCGCGGGTTCGAGTTGCGCCAGCCATCCGCGATGCCGTCCAAGCTCGACGTCGCGCAGCCGTTCGACACTGTAGCGGATGTCCTTGATGGTGGGGGTCAGGTCGAGACCCCCGAGCCATTTGAGGAACGATTCGAGTTCGAGCTCGACAATCTGTTCGGCCTTTTCGGCTTCGCGCTCGCGATCGCCGAGCGATCGTTTAACGAGCGCGCCGAGATCGTCGATGTCGTACAAATAGACGTTTTGCAGGGCGTTCAGCCGCTCGTCGAAATTGCGCGGCACGCCCATGTCGATCAGAAACATCGGCCGGTAGCGGCGCTCGCGAATCACGGACTCGAAGTCCTCGGGACCCAGCACCGGCTTGGTGGATGCGACCGAACCGATCAGCACGTCCACCATCTTGAGGTGCGGCTTGTAGTTTTCGTACGGCACCGCGGTGCCGCCAAGTTCGCGCGCGAGTGCGACTGCGTGATTGAAAGTGCGCGACGTGATCAGGATCGACTCGATTCCGAGCGCCTTCAGCTGGCGGGCGGTCAACTCCGCCATCTTGCCCGCGCCCATCAGCATCACGGTCTTGTCTGTCAAAGTGTCGAAAATCTGACCCGCAAGCGCGACTGCCGCGGAACTGACGGAGACCGCTCCATGACCGATAAGCGTGCCCTTGCGTACGTGTTTGGCGACCGTGAACGCCTTGTGGAACGCGCGATGCAGAATCGGGCCGACGCTGCGCGCCTCGGCCGCCTGCGCGTAAGCAAGCTTGAGCTGGCCCAATATCTGCGGCTCGCCAACCACCATCGAATCGAGGCTCGCCCCGACGCGGAACAAATGACGCGCGGCGTCGCGCGCGGCGAAACTATAAATCGCGTCAGCGAACGCGGCTTGCTCGACGCTTCGATCCGCGGCCAGAAACTTCAGCGTCTCATCGGCCGCGCGCGCCGTGTCGGCGGCGACGCCCACCACCTCGACCCGATTGCAGGTCGAAATCAGCGCCGCCTCGGCGACCGCCGGCGACGCATCCCGCAGCCTGCCCAGCGCAGCAACGATGTCGTCATCGGCAAACGCCAGGCGTTCACGCAACGCAACGGCAGCGCTGCGATGGTTTATACCGACGATGAATAAAGTCTGATCCATTTTCAGCCGAAACTGCCGCCGTGTTTGCCCGGAAAAATCAGGTTAACGCCCACGATCGAAACAACCAACAGGCTGAACAGCACTAAAGTAAGCGCCGCGGCGCGCCGCCCGCGCCATCCCATCGTAAGGCGGGACTCGAGCAGACCCGCATAGAGCACCCAAATCGCCAGCGACCAGGATTCAATGGGCTCCCATGACCAGAAATGACCCCACCTCGCGTCGGCCCAAATTGCGCCGCTCACGATCGCCAGGCTGAGCATCATGAAGCCCCATCCCAGCAGGCGATAGTTGATTCGGTCGAGCTTTTCGAGACTCGGCGCGCCTTCGTTGGCCGGACCGAGCGCGCGCTTGGACTTGAGGCGCGACTCGTAGGCCAGGTAGACGATACTCACGCTCGCAGCCAGCACGAACATCGTGTAGCCCAGGATGGCGAGCGTGACGTGAATCGGCAGCCATACGCTGCGCAGGGTAGCCGGCAAAACTACGCGCCCGTTGCTCGTCGTGAGCGAAGCGGCTCCCAGAGCCAGAGCCACCGCTGGCGCCACGAATGCGCCGATCACCGCCAGTCTAAGGCGCACGATCATCAGCAGCCCCGCCAGCGCGGTAAGCCACGCCAGAAACGACAGCGCCTGCGCAAAATTGGCGACCGGGATATTGCCGGCCTGCAGACCCCGCGCCGTCAAATCAAAAGCATGAAAGACCACGCCGGCGCCGAGTATCCCAACTGCGTAGCCGGTCGCTTGCGTACGGCCCGACAAACGATCGAACACAAACAACGTGGCAGAGAGCGCGTAACAGGCAAGCGCGGGTAGTAGCCATAGCGTGTCCATCGGCAGGCCCTTCACTCCGGAACTTCCGTTGCGCGTATGAGGCCAAGCGCGGCCAAGTCGATTCCGAGCCGGGCCAGACCAACACCGTCACCCAGATGAGCGGCGAGTATCCGCTCGATCGCGGCGAGGTCGCCGGCGGCAATCGCCTCGGGCAGCGCGAAGTTGGCGAGGTCCTTCAGCCGGCGCATGCGATCGGCGGGATCGATTTCATCGGCGTGCAACCGCCGGCGAGCGGCACGCAGCACTTCGAGCGTGACCGCGTACTCGGTCCCGAACTGTTGCTCCAGTGCGCTTCTGAGCCGGGACGCAAAGGCGGGCGACGCACCCGCGGTCGAGATTGCGATTTGGAGCGCGCCGCGCTTGACAACCGCGGGCGCGATGAACGTGCACAACTCGGGGACGTCGACGACATTTATCGGGATTCCGAGCACGCGCGCCTCGGCAGCAAGTTCGCGATGGAGTTTCGGATCGTCGGTCGCGGCATGGACCAGCACGCATCCGCGGATATCGCCGCGCTCATAATCACGCGCGATGTGAGTCACAAGCCCGCGGCCAACGATTTCCTCCAATGGCGGCGACAGGCGCGGACTCACGACCGTCACGTGAGCGCCGGCTTCCAACAGCGAGTCGACTTTGCGAGCTGCCACCTCGCCGCCACCTACTACGACACATTCGCGGCCGGTCACGTCGAGAAATATCGGGATGTATCCCATGAAACTTACGCGATTTTATTACATGATGACGTAATGCGACAGCCCCGACCACCCGATGCGCCGCCGACATCGACGCGGCAATCCCGGCTGCGAGCAGTCAATCAATCCCGCGGGACCGTGCTCTGCGCGCGGCTCGAGAACGCCGGCGGTCTCGGCGGTCAGAGCCGCGGTCTGCTGGGTCGCGACGGCCTGGAGCCCGGAACGGGGATGCTGTTCGAGAACGGGCGATTCACGCCGTTCATGTGGATGCACATGTTCTTCATGCGCTTCGCGATCGATATCGTTTTCCTGGGGCACGCTGACACGGTCATCAGGATCAATCGGCGCCTGAGGCCGTGGCACGTCTCCTCGATCGTATTTGGAGCACGAAAAGCACTCGAACTTCCGGCTGGCGCGGCGGATGAGAGTTCGACGCAGGTGGGCGATCGGGTTACCTTCGAATCTGCGGACTAAAGCCGCAAGCCTATCTCGATTCGGAATGTCATCTACACTATTTGGTGGTTGGATTCGATCGGACCACCATCCGTTGACGCCTGTCGCTTAGTTAACTTATATCTAGCTAAAAGCCTTTCGAGTGTCTTAAATTTCCGACGCCGCGCCCTATAGGCCTTAATCTGTTGCGGCTTCGCAACCGACGTTGCATCACTGCGCCTATCGTAATCTTCCATAAAAGAAAAAAGTCGAAGAGATTGCTGAATAGATCAAGGTGGCACGAGAGATGCTCCAGCTAACTCTCGCTCTGGCATTAGCAAGAGTTGCTGCAAGCGAAGATTTTCTTCCACAGGGGAAAATAAATCGAGACTAAGCTGGCGCCGTTGGACTGCGGCGCGCGTTGAAGGAAGTCAGAGACTACCGGGGACAATGGCCAATTTCGGCCAAAAAAGGACGCAAGGAGGACACGGGAGAATGGACAAGATCACGAGGCTGTTTGTGAAGGTGCGCGAGTATCAGCGCGGTCAGACGATGACGGAATACGCGTTGATTCTCTCCGCAGTCGCGGTTGTGGTGTTCGTCGGCTACCAAGCGATGGGTACGCACATCTCGTCGCTGCTGACCAACGTGGACGCTCAACTCTAGTCAAGAAGGGTGAAATCCCGAGGGTGGCGGACTAACCCATCCGCCACCCAAAATAATCAGGCAGAGGGGGTGAGGAATGAATGGACCCAGTCAGCAACTTCATAATTCGGATCCGCGAGTCTCATCGCGGCCAAACTATGACCGAGTACGCATTGATACTTTCAGCGGTGGCGGTGGTGGTTTTCGTGGGCTACCAGACGATGGGATCGACGATCACGTCGCTGCTGTCGTCGGTTAACGGATACCTGTAACTGTCGATGGCCTGACGGTCGTCAGGAGCCGTGTCCTCTTGGCGGGGGCTCCAACAGGAGTCCCCCGCCAAGAGAAATGACCCCAGAAGAGACGACAACCCTGGGAGGGGAAGTCAATGAGCCAGCAAAAGAGAGTTTACCGGACAATAGTAAGTTCGCGTGGCCAGACTATGACCGAGTACGCACTAATACTCGCAACGATCGCCGCAATATGTATTGCTCTAGTTCAGAATGCGGGTAATATCGTCTCGACATTAGTCGGCCACGTGGGTCCTCTCCTATAGTCAGTGACCCGCGGCTATTTTGAGGGTACCTATCATGGCGGTAGATTCAATTACACGCCGTAAGAGCATTATTCTGACTTTCTGGATCAAACCTGGGAGTATTCCCGGCTTGCATTTAGTAGTTAGTTTCTCCGCCATCCTGACTAGTACTCAATTGGTGATGGAACAACAAAATGACTAATAGTTTTAACTATGTGAAGATAGCCGCTCAGCCACGAAGCGGCCGGAGGGGAGGGGCGATATGAGACGACCGATGGTATTCGTCTTACTAGCGGGGCTGGCGGCGATGCTGGCTTCGGTAATGGTGTACTCCGCCTTGAAGCGCAGAGAAGCCGAAGTACAGCAGGCGATGGCGCATAACGTAGAGGTGGTGGTCGCGGCGTACGATCTTCCGCTCGGCACCAAAATCGAGCTGGGCGAAGTAAAGATGACGCGCTGGTCGGCTGACAGTATCCCGGAAGGCGCGTACACCGATCCCAGACAGGTTATCGGCGGCTACGTGAAGAACTCGCTGGTAGCCAACGAGCCAGTGGTGCAGTCCAAGCTGTTCACCGGAGACAAGACCGCGGGTGTGATGCCGCTGCTGATTCCGTTCGGGATGCGAGCCGTGTCGGTTCCGGTGGATGAAGTCAGCGATGTCGCGGGTTTCGTGCTGCCGCATACCCGGGTGGATGTGCTGGTCGCGACCCAGAGCGGCGAAGGCGCTGAAAAGGCGTTCTCGAAAGTAGTTCTGCAGAACGTCGAAGTGCTCGCCGTAGCGCAGGAAGTCGAGCAAAAGAAGGACGAGCCGACGGTGGTGAAGGTCGTCACGCTGCTGGTCACGCCGCAGGAGGCCGAGCGCCTGGCGCTGGCGAGTCACTCGGGATCGCTGCGTCTGGCGATGCGCAATTACAATGATAACAAAATCGTTCTGACCAGCGGCACCGACGTTGCTCAGATGCTGCGCGCGTACAGCCTGGCGCCCGATGTTCCGGTGATGGCTGTGCAGCCTGAGGCTCATCATGTGGCCCCGCCCCGGCGCAAGCCAGTCGAGATCGAGATTCTTCGCAACGGCAAGTCGTCCGAGTCAGTCACGTTTGTGAATGAAGCGGCGGCGGACAGCGAGGGTGCAAAGAAGCCGGCGGATCATACGCGCAAGGAGGCGGCGCAAATTGATGATGACGACGATGCCGACGCGGGCACCGCTGCGGCGTCCTCAACGACGGTGGCAAGCGCTCCTGAATCCGATCATCACGACCTCGTGGCGGCGCCCGTGAACAGCGACATTGCGTCGCCCAAGGCACCCATCAACGCGAAGGCAGATCACGTGCCGACGCCCAAAACAATCGACGTACCATAAGCAAGCCGCGAAGAAGGCAAGGTGAAGAAGATGAAAGCCAGACGAGGATGTGGACTGCTTCCGTGGCTAGTTGCAGCTATCAGTATGCTCATGCTGCGGCCCGCCGGCCTGCTGCTTGCCGCCGATAGCGGCGGCACGAAAATTTCTCTCGCCCTGAATGCGGGCGAAAGCTACGTAATCAAGAACGTCAGCCCCGGCGATGCTCCGGCCGTGAATGTGATCACGAATCCACACGCGCTGATCGTGCATAACGAGGAGGCGGGCAAAGTTGTCCTGCTGGGCGCGGAAGCAGGTGAATGGAACATTTCGGTCAAGATGGCGGATGGTGGCCAAGCCGACTATGACGTTACGGTCAAATCGGTCGCCGACGCCGGAGACATCAATCATCCTGGCACTAGTCCGGCAGCAATCGCGGGCTCCGGCGAGTCCCCGGGCAGTGCTGTGGCTCCAGTAGTCGCAAAGCTTGATGCGGGCGCAGGCCCGGTGAATCCGTCTTCGCCGTCTTCCTCGTCTTCACCCCCGTCTGCTGGACCCAGTACGACCGTGGTCAGCTCGGAAACAGCCGCAGCCGCATCGCCACCAGCCGCACCTGCGCCGGTGACGGCAGCGCCCGCCGCGGCAACCGCGCCGGCTGCTGTTAATCTGTCGAGCTTCGATTTCGCTCCGTCGGTTCCGGCTGCTTCGTACGCTCCGCCACCTCCGGCGCCCTCCAGTCAGACGGCTTCGGCAGCACTGTCGAGCGGGCGGTATCGGAGCGACCCCTCGATCAGTCTAGGTGGCGGCGAATTGCACTCAGGTGCCATTTCAGGCGGACGCCATTATCTGCCCGAAGATGTAGTCCAGCTGCAGACGGGGTCGTCGAGAATTATCGACTTTGCGAGCCGGCTGCGCCGCGTGTCGATCGCCGATACCACCGTCGCCGATATCCAGGTGGTCAATCCGTTCCAGGTCAACCTGATAGCCCATAAGCCGGGCTTCACGACTCTGGCGGTCTGGGACCAACAAGGCCAGTACGAAGAACGCCCAGTGCGAATAGATCCCAACGGCAAACAGCAGGTGTTACTCGACACGATGGTGGCGGAACTGGACCGCTCCGCCATCGAGAACCAGGGCACCAACCTGTCGGCCGCGCTCAGCCATATGGGAGTATCGCTGGTCGGATTGCCAGGCGCAGTAGCGACGCCGTTCTCCCCGTCGTCGAGCGTCACGTCCCCCAGCGGAACGGTTACTTCAGTCGGTAACACCCTGGAAGCGGGGGGATCGCTTACCGGGATGCTGCTGTCGCAGGGGATGACTTATGGCTTGGCGATGGGGAACAAGGACTACCAGTTGCAGGGATTCTTCCAGTACCTCGAGAACCACCAGCTCGCGAAGATTCTCGCCGAGCCGCATCTGCTGGCTAATTCCGGTGAAGAGGCAAAGTTCCTGTCGGGTGGCGAAATTCCAATCGTCATCGCCCAGGCATTGAATACCTCGATCGTCTTCAAGCAGTTCGGTACTGCGGTTCAATTCGTTCCGACCGTCGTCGGCCGCAATGATATCGAGCTGCTGGTGAAGCCTGAAGTATCGGAGCCCGATTACGCCGAAGGCGTGTCGATGTTCGGTTTCACCATACCGGCATTCGTGACCCGGCGCGCGGAAACGATGGTACAGCTCAAGGACAATCAGACGCTGATCATCGCGGGCCTCATCCTGCACGAAAAGAAGACCCAGGTCCAAAAAGTCCCGTACCTCGGTGACGTCCCGTATCTCGGCGGACTGTTCCGCAATACCAGCTATTCGAACACCGAAACGGACCTGGTCATGAGCGTAACGCCGCAAATCGTGCGTCCGCTGCCCGATGGCGCCTCGGTTTACAACCCGACTTCGGTGCCTGAGCTGACGCCTGAACAGACCGAGACCCGTCGTCTGGCGCAGCCTGACGCGTCGCGCCCGAGATTCTAGGTGGAGGGCAGGACAAGACATAGCCGAGTATTTAGTGCATAATATGACACGGCATAGCTGAGGCAGGGAGAGTGTGGAGTGTCATCACTCGGTAAAAAAAGCGAAGGACGGCATAGCGGGCTAAAAGTCCAATTGGTTGGCGATAACCAGGAGCGTCGCGGAGAAGTCAGGGATGCCCTCGCCGACTTGGGCGACCCGGTGCTGAACATCCTGGAACTCGAACCGGATCCGGACACCGCTCCCGACGCCTCCATCGACGTCACGATGGTGGTGTTCAACGGCAACGACGAACTTTCTCTGAGTTATCTGAACGCGCAGGCGGGGCATGAGCCCCGCCCGGCTCTTTTTGCGCTGCTGCATGATCGTTCGCCGGACTTGATGAGGCGGGTGCTGAGGGCCGGAGCCGACGAGCTTCTGTTTCTGCCACTGGATCTCGGAGAGGCAACCCGCGCACTGCTCAAGATAAGCGAGAGCCGCCGGCGCGAAGAAGTTCACAGCGGCGGCGGCGTGATCGTTTCGCTGGTGAGCCTGATAGGCGGCACCGGAGTGACGAGCCTGGCGGCGAACCTCGCCCTGGCACTGCGCTACGCGTTCGACAAGCGGGTTGCGGTAATGGATCTCGACCTGCAGACCGGTGGGTTGGCGGTATTCCTGAATCTCGAACCCGAACGCACAATCATGGCGCTCGCCGAAGGGACGCGAAAGCTCGATTCGATTCAACTCGAATCAGCGCTCAGCAAGCATGCGTCGGGAATCTACCTGCTCGCGGCGCCCAAGCGGATCGAGGACAGCGAGTTGGTCAGCGACGCGACGGTCGGTGCGATCCTCGACCTGATGCGCCAGCTGTTCGATTTCGTGATCGTGGATTGCGGCACGCATATCGACACAAACACGGTCGCCGCCTGGGAGCGCTCGAATCATCTGTTCTACGTACTGGACCAGTCGATCGGCGCGGCACGATGCGCATGGCGATTCGTCGATCTGCTGGGGCGGCTGGGGCTGCCGGGGGCCGAACCCAACTTCATTCTGAGCCGTTTCGTGCCGGGTCATCCGATAAGTGAAGAGCAGCTGAGCCATACGCTGGCGCAGTCGATTCACGCGCGGATTCCGCGCGATGAAAAAGTTCTCGAGCGCGTGCAGTTGAGCGCACAGGATTTGTGGCAGGTGGCGCCGAATTCGCCGCTGGCCAAGAGCATCGAGGACCTGGCGCGGCGGCTCGAGGCGGGCAGCGAGGCCACCGACGGCAAATCCCCAAATTCATTGGTCTCGCGCCTGTTGAATGTTATCGGTGCGCGCACTTGAGGTACCTGAATGAAACTGGTTGAGAGAATTTCCCAGCAGAACAGCACAACGCCGGCTCCGTTTCAGCGCTCGCTGATAGGCGGCAATCAAAAGCGTGCGGTCAAAGACGCGCAGGCCGAGGGTTTTCAGCAGCTCAAGCTTGCGGTCCACAACCGGCTGTTCGAGGCGCTGGACGTTACGCGGCTTGAAAGCCTCGAGCCGGCACTCGCGGCGCAGAAAGTCACCGAGGCGATCTCCGCCATTCTGGACGACGAGGGGCGCCTGCTCACCGAAGCCGACAAGCTTCACCTGATTGAGGAGATCAAGAACGAACTGCTGGGACTCGGACCGTTGGAGCCGCTTTTGTGGGATGATGAAATCACCGACATCCTGGTCAACGGGCACAGCCAGGTTTACGTCGAAAAACGCGGCAAGCTGCACGCCACCGAGGTCAAGTTCCAGGACGATCAGCACCTGATGCTGATCATCGATCGAATCGTGTCGCAGGTCGGGCGCCGGGTTGACGAAGCGTCGCCGATGGTTGACGCGCGGCTGCCCGACGGTTCGCGTATCAACGCGATCATTCCGCCGCTGGCGCTCGACGGCCCGGCGCTGTCGATTCGCCGATTCGGCCGCAGGCGCTACAGCATCGACGACCTGGTCGAGAAGAAGACGCTGGTGCCGGAGATCGTCGAGTTTATGCGCACCATCGTGCGCGCGCGGCTCAACATCCTGGTTTGCGGCGGCACCGGCTCGGGCAAAACGACACTGCTTAACTGCATGTCGCTGTTCGTCCCGGCCGACGAGCGAATTGTGACGATTGAAGACTCGGCCGAATTGATGCTCCAGCAGCCGCATGTGGTCAGGCTCGAAACGCGGCCGCCAAACGTCGAAGGCAAGGGTGAAGTCACCCAGCGCGACCTGGTCAGGAACTCGTTGCGTATGCGGCCGGACCGCATAATCGTCGGCGAGGTCCGCGGCGACGAAGTGTTCGACATGTTGCAAGCGATGTCGACCGGCCATGACGGCTCAATCGCCACCATCCACGCCAACACTCCGCGCGACAGCATGGGCCGTCTGGAGATGATGATGCTGCTGTCGGGAGTGTCGATTCCGCAGCGCGCGATGCGCCAGCAAATCGCGTCGGCACTCAACATCATCGTTCACGTAGCGCGGCTATCCGACGGCTCGCGCAAATTGATGCGCATTTCCGAGATCAGCGGGATGGAGGGTGAGATGGTGATGATGCAGGATCTGTTCGAATTCAAGCGCACGGGAATCGGGCCGGGTGGCGAAGTGCTCGGCCAGTTTGTCGCCACCGGGATTCGCTCGGCCTACTCGCAGCGGCTGGAGGCCGCGGGTTACAAACTCGAAGCCAAGGTTTTCCGCAATACAATCGGATAAATACCATGGATTTTTTGATGGCAAGCGGCATATTCGCGCTCGTCTTCGTGGGCGTGCTGGTCTTCACCAGCAGTCGCGGCACCGAAGTCGAGCAACAGCGCGAGGTGGCACGACGCCTGACGCGCCCCCCCGACGATCTGGAGATCGATCTCATGCGCAAGCGCCGGCCCGATCAGGGACCGCTGCTGGGCGTGCTCGAACTGAACCTGCTGCGCAAACTCGAAGAGATGATGTGGCAGGCGGGCTTGTACATGACGGTCGCCGACATCCTGCTGATCATGGTGCTACTGTTCGGCGCGGGATTTTTCGGCGGCAATATCTTGTTCAACGACACGTGGTTCGCGCTGGGTGGCGCGCTGGTGATGGCCATCCTGCCGCTCGCCTACATCCAATTCCGCAAGAAGCGGCGTCTCAAGGCCTTTGCGAACCAGCTGCCGGTCGCGCTTGACCTGATCAAATCGTCGCTCGAGGCGGGACATTCGCTGCAGCGCGCGCTGCAAGTTCTAGTCAGCGAGTTCGCCGATCCGCTGGGCACCGAATTCCGCACCGTGCTCGAGCAGAACCGGATCGGGCTGCCGCTGCCGCGCGCGCTCGAAGACATGCTCAAGCGAGTTCCGGAGGACGACCTCCGACTGCTGGTCGTCGCGGTGCGCGTGCAAACGGAGGTCGGCTCGAGCCTGGCTCAGATTGTCGGGCGGCTATCCGAGATCGTGCGAATCCGCCAGCGCTTGCGGATGCAGATCAAAGCGCTGACCGCGCAATCGCGCCTCGGCGGCATCATCGTCGGCTGCTTGCCGCTCGTGGTGCTCTGCTTGTTCAGCTTGATTCAGCCGGGTTATACCGATCAATTGTTCCATGACCCGACCGGTCAGAAGATTTTGAAATTCGCGATCGGAGCGGACGTTCTCGCCATCCTGACCATCAGGCGACTACTGCGAGTGAACTACTAATATGAGTCCATTCATCATTGGCATATCGGTCTTTTTCCTGGCGGGCGCGGCGTGCATCGCCTTGTACTTCGCCATTTCGCCGCAGAGCCGGGCGCTCGATGAACGATTCGCGGATTTGGCGGTCAAGATGCGGGTTTCGCAGGGCGGACTCGAAGGCGACCTTCAGGACGACAACCTGCTCCGCATGCTTTTCAGATGGACCGCCAAGCGCGTGCCGCCGCCAAACATGGAGACTCCCAGCGGAGAGAAGCTCCAGCAGACTCTGGCGCAGGCAGGATTTCTGAAGTCCAGCGCGCCGCAGACCTATCAGGTCACCCGAGTGTTGCTCACGGTCGGATGCGGCGTATTGGGTATGTTGGTCGGACTCGCTGTTCGCAGCTCAGCGGCTCAGCCGCTGCTGTACGGAATCGGCGGCATCGGGATCGGAATTTTCGTGCCCAGCTACTACGTGGGACGGCGCGCGCGGACGCGCCAGGGCAACATCTCAAGGCAGCTCTCGGACGTGCTCGATCTGCTGGTGGTATGCGTCGAAGCGGGCCTCGGACTGTTCGAGGCGATTCGAATCGTCGGCGTGGAATGTGAGCGTCATGGGCAGGAAATCGGCACCGAGTTGAATCTGGTCGCTACCGATATTTCCGCGGGCGCGTCGCTTGGACAGGCGTTGCGCGGGCTGGCCGAGCGGACTGCGGTGGATGATATCAAGCCACTCGCCGCGACCTTGATTCAGAGTGAACAACTCGGCGCGCAGATCGGACCTGCGTTGCGTGCCAGTTCGGACGCATTGCGCACGCGTCGCCGGCTGCATGCCGAGGAAGACGCGCAGAAGGCATCGATTAAGATTCTGTTCCCGCTGGTCCTCTTCGTATTGCCCGCGATGATCGCGGTAATCGTCGGACCGGCAATGATCTCGGTCCTTCGCACGCTCTCCGCTGGATGATGATTCCGGGCCGACCGATTTAAGCCGTCGATCAGAAGACAATCCAATAAATAGCCTCTCCCAGGGGGCCTCGGACCGGGCGCGCCGGCGCGCCGGTCCGGGGCCCGTTTGTTTTTTTGTGCCGGAGTCCGGCCTAAAGACTGAGACGCTTCATCAGCCGATATAGCGTCGTTCGGTCGACCCCGAGCCTGGTCGCCGCCTCGGCCCTGTTTCCGCCGGCTGCGGCGAGTGCCGCGTTGATTCTCACCGTCGCCGCGCGATCGAGGGTCGCTTGCAGCGTGCCCTCGTCCTGGCTCTCGGCGCCCTGTGCGGCGCGCTGCGCGTGGTTCGAATCTGTCGTCGATCCCGGGGCCGCGCCCGGGCCTGATACCGAACCAACGCCGACACGTTGGCCAAGGTCTTCATCGAAGGCGTCGTCTTCGAAAGCAAACGCTTCGGGCATCAATGTCTCCTGCCCACTCATCACGACCGCGCGCTCGATAACGTTTTCCAGTTCGCGCACGTTGCCCGGCCACGAGTAGCTGAGCAGCGCCTCCTCAGCCTGCGGGGAAAGCATCAGCGGGCGACCCGCGTCGGTCGAATGAAAGGCGAGAAAATGATGCGCCAACGGCAGGATGTCTTCGCGGCGCTCGCGAAGCGGCGCGATCCTGAGCGGAATTACGCTGAGGCGGAAATATAAGTCGGCGCGGAAGCGGCCGGCGGCGACTTCACTTCGCAGCTTGCGATTGGTCGCCGCGATGATTCTGACATCCACCTTGCGCGCTTTCGACCCGCCCACGCGCAGCACCTCGCCGTCTTCGAGCACGCGCAGGAGCTTGGCCTGGAAGTCCGGGCCCGCCTCTCCGATCTCATCGAGAAAAAGCGTGCCGCCCGAGGCGCGCTCGAAGCATCCCGCGCGCTCGCGGATCGCCCCGGTGAACGATCCCTTTTCATGGCCGAACAGCTCGCTCTCGACCACGCCATCGGCAAGCGCCTTGCAGTTGATCGCGAGGAACGGACCATCGGCGCGATTGCTCCAGTAGTGAAGCATCCGTGCCACTAGCTCCTTGCCGGTACCCGTCTCACCTTCGATAAGAGCGGTCGTGCGCGACGGGGCGACCCGCCGAATCATGGCGACGAGTTGGCGGCTCGTGGGCGTTTCGGCCACGAAACCGGCGGCGATGCTGGCGACGTCGAGCTGGTCGCGCAACTTCCGATTCTCGCGTTGAAGCGCGCTCATCTCGACCGCGCGGGTGACGACCGCGTTCAGCTCATCGGTGTCAAATGGCTTCGTCACGCAACCGAAGGCGCCGCCGCGCAGTGCCGCCTTAGCCGACTCCGCCGCCGGCAACGGTACGGTCAGCACGACCGCTAAATCAGGCTGCTTGCTCTGCACTTTTTTCAGCAAATCCATCCCATCCATCCCCGGCATCCTCATGTCTGCGACGATTACGTCTGCACCCTTGCATTCGAGCACCTTTAACGCGGCCTCGACTGTGGGACACGTTTCGCATTCGTAACCGGCCTGTGAAAGGACCATCGCGGCAGCTCGTGCAACATGGAACTCGTCATCGACGATCAGCACCCGCGGCTTGTTCTGTATGTTGCGATTTTGCACGCTCATCCAAATAGCCACGCCTCTTTGAAAGAGGCAAACGCACTCAATTTAGCATTCTTGCCCCTCGCCTCTGGGCGTGTCAATAAGGTGTAAAAAGAGTCATGGCCGCTTGCAGTTTCCCGAGGATGAGACGTTGCGGATATGAAACGTGGGCGTGGACGCGCGACCGCGGGACTGCTGCACCGCTCGGCGAAGCCATGTCCGTGCAGCAGAGACGCCCGTGCGGCTCCGCCACAGCTTCAAGATAGCCGTTCGGGCGGCAACAAACGCGTTCTTTCAACTAATTCGAGGAAGTATTTCGCGAGGCCAGCGGTACTGGCAGCAACCCCGGCGGCGATTGCAGGTATCCCAAGGCCGGCTCGTCTTTGTAGTCCGCTGCGTCGCGTAGCTGGCGGGCATTATCGCGGGCTTCGCAGTCCTGCTGGCTTTTTCCTTGACATGAGGCGATCACGGCAGCGTCTTGATGGGTCCTGGACAACGCGCACCCGTACAACCCGGCGGCTGCCGCCAGCACCGCGACGCCCAAGAGTCGCCTAATCGTGCGATCGATCATGATTGAATAACTTAGCAGATTATTTCATCGGGTTGATACGATGCGGGCACGCGTCGATCACCAGTGCGCTCAATTCGTATGCGATTCGCGTAGCGGAAACAAGGTCAATCAGTTGAGGTGCGCGAGAGCCAGCGGGATCGGGAGGTACGAACTTGGACTACAATTCGATTTCAACTGCGATGGTCGGTTCCAAAGAGCGCCTTCTGAATTGTTGGGAAGAGCCTGCGCTCTTCGTCGTCGATTGCGTCGTCCAAGCCGACCGCGAGTCCGCTCAACGCTTGTCCGACGTCACGAGCCTGCGCTTCAGTGAGACCATCCGCGCCGGTGCCGGCCATTGCGCCGATGAGCGTTCGCAGTCGGTCGTGGAATGCGCGGACCCTTCGCCCGGCTTCTGGCAGGAGACGGCCTTGCTGCACCAGCCACGGAAGTAACTGGCTCTCTTCGGCGTCGAGGTGGTGGGAAAGGGTTGGCTGGATCGCCGCCCAAATCTGGGCAGCATCACGCCTGAGCTCGGGCGATTCTGGATTGCGCGCGAGGCGCAACCCCGCGAGCGCCGCATCGAGCAGGCGAGATCTTAGCTGGGAATCTTCGCGATTGAGTTCCTCCGAGAGACGACGGATTCCCGCGTCGATGTGGGTTGGGTTTTCGGCGCTCGATTCTCCCGGGTTTGTCGCGGATTTCTCGGCCGCTGGATGCAGCGAATTGACCTTTGCCTTGCTGCGCCTGCAAGAATGATTGCAGCACGTGTCCGAATCGTTCGGTCGACAGTGGCTTCGAAACGTAGTAGTGGGCGCCGTTGGTGCGCGCCCGTTTCTCGTTGGCATCGCTTTGGCTGCCGGCGACGTAGAGCAAAGAGGGACTGGAGAAGCGCTTATGAATCTGCGCGAGCACCCAGCCGCGATCACCTTCTTCGACCGCTTGATCGTCGAGTATAACCAGTCGCACGTTGGGCTGAGCGAACACCTCGCGACTCACGTATTTGTCGGCCGTATGGCGAACCAGCTTCCAGGGAGGCTTGACGATTGCGGCTACCAGGTTCGCCAACGCCTCGTCATCAGAGAGCAGCAGCACAGTGGGTGAGAGGCGTGTTTGCTCCGAGCTCTCCGTTGTCACCTTTTGCGGCATCTTTTCCGCCTAGTGTTCATGAAGAAAGAAACACTGTTCAGGCAGTTCTGCACCCCAGTCATTGCACCAAATATGCCAAGGCTATCGCCCAATTTGGGCGATGCCGCAAGAACGAAAGGAGACAATTTTCACCGGATGTCTCCTTCGGAAGCAGCAGAAAACGAGCCACGAAAAATATGCGACGGATGGACAGTTCGCTGTGCGGAGCATTGAGCAAGATGGCCGGCACTGCGCCACACTCGTGAACCGCGCGCTGGCCGGCCGCCATCACTCTGCTTCGAATCTACCGCGAGAAGCTCTTTTTCTTTACGCGAAGATCGGAAAGTACGGTCTATAACAAACGCGAAATTCTGTTTAATTGCCCCGGCGCGCGACCAGCGCGACAAAGTCTCCCTCCGTCAGGATGCCGACCAAGCGCCCATTCTCGACCACCGGAAGGCAGCCGATCTTGCGCTTGGTCAAAAGCCGTGCGGCCTCCACCAGAGAGGCATCCGGGCTGGTGGTGACTACATCGCTGGCCATCACTTCTTTGACGGAGAGACTGTCCAGCACCTTCCGCTGAGCGTGCCTGCCATAGCCAAGCGCTTGGGCAAGCGCATCGCGAAAGAGATCGCGCTGGCTGACGATGCCGACGAGGAGCTGACCGTCATCATCGACAACGGGCAAATGGCGAATCCGTCCCAAGCGCATGATATCGTCAGCCAACGTGAGCTTGTCGTTGCGTTTAAGCGTCGTGGGGTCCGCTGACATCACATCGCGAACTTTCAGATCTTTCATGGTAAGTTCTCCAGCCTCAGAGCTTCAGGGGCTGGATCCTCCTGCTGACTGAAAGGAATGTAGCGGCTTCCGTGCCATGGCAAAACCCCAGTTTTGGACCGTCTGATTGGCGCTTTCCGCCGGATTGGCGAGTTCGGATGCTGCTCTAAGTGACGACGACAGCCAAAATCGTGTATCCGATCGCGCCACGCCATTTTTTTCGATACACCAACAGGCTCCTTATGGTCGATTAGCGAGTCGATTACTGGTCCGCGAATTGCTTCTCCTTAAGGACAATTCACCAGCACCTGGCGGAGAACCTCTATGAAATCCAAGACCGGCGGGAAAGCCAAGACATCACGGCAAGACGCGGCCGATGCACGACTAAAGGATCTGAACAAGCTCCTTGCGCGGGCGCGCCAAGAAGCGCTCGCTCGAGTACGGGTGCTCCGCAAAGAGGAGCAAGAGGACGCGGTGGAACTGCCCGCCGACGATTTGGACGTGGCCCGTTCGCTGGAAGACATGGAGACCGAAGCCGGCCTAATCGAGCGATGCGAATATAGGCTGAAAGCTATAGACGCCGCGCTTAGCCGGCTCGAACGCGGTCGTTATGGAATCTGCGAGAAATGCA
The DNA here is from genome assembly GCA_963803045.1 of Binataceae bacterium (SeqCode). Taxonomy (GTDB): domain Bacteria; phylum Desulfobacterota; class Binatia; order Binatales; family Binataceae; genus Binatus. The sequence continues at coordinate 131,920 of CAWDLC010000012.1, forward strand.
AGGAAGAGATCCCGATTGAGCGGCTGAAAGCCGTGCCGTTCGCCGCGTATTGCATCGATTGCCAGAGTGAGCGCAACGAGCGGAGGCGCCCCGGCGAGGGAGATGTCGATGAGCCATCGCGTCATGTCTGGACGCCGCCCGAAGAACTGAAGGAGTCGGTGGAGGAGTAACACAGCCTGACGCAGTAGCGCGAAACAGAGGAGGCAGCGATGATTCGGCTATTTCGGAAGGTCCTGTGTCCGGTTGATTTTTCGGAGCACTCGTTGGCGGCTCTCGATGTCGCACTAAAGATGGTGCAGCAGAACGACGCGGCGCTCTACTTGCTGAATGTCGCGCCTATTCCAGCCGGCGCAGCCGGCTTCCAGCCGGTGCCGATGGAGCCTTACCCAATTGTTGAGAAGGACCGACGCGAGCAGCTGGAAAAGCTCGCGCGCGAACGGATTCCCGCCGCAGTACGCTGCGAAACGCTGGTGACAAGCGGCGATCCGGGCGAGCAGGTGCTCGAGACCGCGCGCGCTCTCGATGCCGACTTGATCGTGATGGGCACGCACGGCCGCAGGGGATTGAGTCACCTCGTTCTTGGCAGTGTCGCCGAGCGGGTCGTGCGAGAATCACCGATACCAGTTCTGACGGCGCGTTGCGCTGCGCGCGTTCGGAAAAAGGCCGCTTGAGACAGGTGATGGCCCTAGGGGCTCGACCCGAGGCGGTCAGCTTCGCAGGCTAGACTCATCCCTCGCTGGTTGTCGCTGCGAGAATATCGCTGGTCGTGATAATTCCAACCAGGCGGTCATCCTCGACGACCGGTAATGCATCGATTTTTCGCTCGCGCATAATGCGCGCGGCGTCGCGAATGGGAGTCTGGGGTCCTACGGTCACAAGCGCTTGGGTAATCGCTCGTTTGGCGGGCGTGTCGTCGAAATGTCCCACAAACGAGCGGACATCGCCTTCGGTAAGGACCGCGACGACGCGGCCGTCGTCAATGAGCGGGATGCTGCGGAAGCCGCCTTCGAGCATCTTGGCATGAATCGTCGAGAGCTTCTCGTCGAGTTGCGCCGTGACAGGATTACTTGTCATCCAGGCGCCCACCAGGTCTTTGTGAGGCGCGTTTTGACGGACAGTCAGCACAGGGCATTGAGCTTCGCGCAGTACGAGTTCGGCTACGCTGCCGAGGAAGAAGCGCGAGAAGCCGCGGCGGCCATGCGTGGACATGACGAGCAGATCCGCTCCAATCCCGCGTTCTGCCTTGAGAATCGATGCCGCAGGTTCGCCCATATTAACCATGATCTCGTATTTGATTCCCGCCAGATGCTTGTGCGCGAGTTCCAGAAGGTTCCTGCGCGCCGTGTCCTCCTGTCCCTTGTAGAGATCCACGTACACGGGCACTGAAGTTGGCGGCATGATCAACAGTACGGTGTGCAGGACATAAACGGTGGCGTCGAAATGCCGCGCGAGTTCCGCGGCGGTCTGGAGCGCCGCGATTGAGTTTTCGTCGAAGTCCACCGGGCACAGAATTTTGCGATACGGCAAAGACATTGGGAGAACTCCTTTTTCTTTTTACCCGGCGGACTTGGGATGGATCGTCAGGACTGGAACCGGCGATTCGCGAACGACGCGCTCCGCGACGCTGCCAAGAAAGAAGCGCTTCAGGCCGGTGCGGCCGTGCGTGCCCATCACGACCAGGTCGATGTCTCGTTCAGCGATGAGATTGAGAATCTCCGGGGCCGCGGTCCCGCTTGCGACGAAAATCTCATGTGGAACTCCCGCCAGTTTTCCCCGCGCAACTGCTTCCAGCCGGCGCAGGCATGCTGCTTCAAATTCAGGGTCAGGGTTCAGCGCTACGGGCGGCAGCGCGGTGGCGGCAGCGGGCGGCACGCCGATCACGGTCAGAAGGTAAACTGTAGCGGAGTTCTGCTTCGCCAGCTGGCAGGCGAGTTCAAGCGCGTCCATCGAGTCACGCTCGAAGTCAAATGGGCACAGTATTCTCGAAAAAACCGCAGCCATCTCTCTTAATCTGGCCTCAACGCGTTGCCATAACTACAGCATACTCCGCTACAACTTTTTTCTTTTCTGGATCAGGCAGCCTTCTTTCCGTCACCGGGCTTCTTTTCTTCGATCTGAATCTTGATGGCCTTGGAAGCAGACTCTTTGGGCATAGGAGCAGTAAGTTCGAGCACACCGTCCTGATGCACAGCGTTCAGATTCTCTGCCTTGATTCCCTCGGGCAGACTGATCGATCGCTCGAATGAGCCG
>CAWDLC010000013.1:0-168680 GCA_963803045.1 Binataceae bacterium (SeqCode)
CCAATCCCAGCCGCTTGCCCCGACCGAGTTCGACCTGGGGCCGGCTTCCGGCTACCCTGTGGGTTTCGTGTACCCTCTTTCCGGACGTGCCGGCGCTGCTGGTGCACGGCGATAAGGGTTTCATCGCCCTCAGCCTGGTCTGCCCGCACCTGGGCTGCACCGTCGAGGGCCCAGCCGGAAGGTTTTGCCTGTCCCTGTCACGGCTCCCGTTTCGACCCGCAGGGCCGGGTCACGCACGGCCCGGCCTCCCGTCCTCCTAACTGCCTTGCGCGTAGCGGTCGGCCCGGATGGTAAGCTAAAATTATTCACAAATTGATCACAATCACCGAAACGAAACAATTCGTTTTTATTCGTATTATTCGCATTGAGAATCACTCGCTCGAACAAAATGGTTTTCATCCTTCGGGGTGACGAAATTTCGCACATTGTCTTTCCAGTTCTCTTTCGATTTAATCCAGTCAATCAGCCTTTCTTCGAAATCCTGGAGCTTTAGATACCAATGCATTGTCTTTTTAATAACCGGTTTTTCTCCGGATAATATGCTCAATGGATTTATAAGGTCCATAGAGTTAAGAAGGTCGGCCGCAATTGTCGCATTGATCGCCCCTTGCCTTTTCATAACCGCAATGGGGGCATTTCCCTTCTATATAACGGTCCGGGAGAAATCTTTTTTTTCTGCCGTCGAAAACGGCCGGTTTTTGGTAACAAGGTGATTGTTTTGATAGAGGTCGAAAAAAAAAATCGCTGTGAAATGCTCGCGGTCGTAGCCGAACGCTCCCGCCATCCCGCAACATCCCGCGTCGAGCACCTCGAGTTCCGCGCCGGCCGCGCGTGACAACAGCGTGACCTCGCCGCCGATTCCAGCCAGTGCCTTCTGATGACAATGCCCCTGCACGATTGTGCGCCTGCGCAGCTCGGGCGGCGGGAAATTATCCCCCTCGCGGACAAGTAACTCGTCGAGCAGCAATGAATTCGACGCGAGCGCATTGGCCCGCGCGTCGTCGGGGAACAACGAGGGCAACTCGTCGCGAAAAGTCAGGATACAACTCGGTTCCAGCCCGACGATCGGAATGCCCACCGCGACGAATGGATCGAGCGCTTCCATCACTTCTTTCAGGCGCGCCTTCGCCTGCTCCAGCATCCCCTGATCATAGAGCGGGCGGCCGCAGCATAGCTGCTGGCGCGGAATGATCACGCGAAATCCGGCCCGCTCCAGGACTTCAACCGCGGCGACTGCGACGTGCGGCTCGAAAAAGTTGTTGAAGGTGTCGGGAAACAGCACCACTTCGCGTCCGCCTGCTCTGGGAGCCGCCCTGCGCTCGAACCATGAGCGAAAGGTCCGCCGCGCAAAACGCGGCAATTCACGCTGCGGATGAATCGCGAGCACCTTCTTCGCGGCGCCGCCCACAATCGGCGCGTGCGCCAGGGCGTTGGCCAGCGATGGCGCGTACGACGCGAGTCGCGCGACTTCGTTTAGTCTGCCCAAGAACGCCGACGAAAGCGGACGCCGATGACTTCGATAGTAGTTGAAGAAAAATTCCGCACGGTACGCCGCCATATCCACCGACGACGGACACTCGCTCCTGCACCCTTTGCACGACAGGCACAAACCGAGGGCGTCTTTCACCGCCGGATCGGCGAAACCCTCGGGCAGCAGGTCGGTGGTCAAAGCCTCGAACAGGATCCGCGCGCGTCCGCGCGTCGAATGGATTTCCTCGCGCGTCGCCATGTACGACGGACACATCGTGCCCACCTCGGTCTTTCGGCATTTTCCGATTCCGACGCATCTGAGCGCCGCACCCGCCAGTCCGCCTTCGGCTCTGAAGTCGAAGTGCGTGGCGATTTCGCGTGGCCGATAGTTCGCGCCCAGCTTCAGATGCGAGTCGAGCGGATGCGGATCGACAATCACGCCCGGATTCATCATCGAATCGGGATCGAATATTCGCTTGAAATCGCGGAACGCGTCGATCAGCTCGGGCCGGAACATCATCGGCAGCAACTCGGAACGCGCCAGCCCGTCACCGTGCTCGCCCGAGAGCGAACCGCCCATATCGGCAACGAGTCCGCCGAGCTCGATCATCGCCGCACGGAACGTCTCGATTCCGGGTGCGCTGGCCAAATCGAAATTGACGCGCGCGTGAACGCATCCTTCGCCGAAATGTCCGTAGTAGGTCGCCACTCTAAGGCTGTGGCTGGTGAGGATGCGATCGAAGCCGCGCAGAAACGCACCAAGCCTGGCTGGAGGCACCGCTGAGTCTTCGGCGCCCGGCCAACTGCGCGGGCGGCCCGGGATGAACGCGCTTGAGCCGAGCCCCGACTCGCGAATCTGCCAGACCGCGGCCTGCTCCCGCGCGTCGGCAAGATAACTGGCGCCGGTGCATTCACGTAGCCCGCGCGCCTGCGCGATCACCCGCTGCGCGCGCTCGCGCGCTTCGTCTTGCGATGCTCCCCCCAACTCGACGAGCAGGAAAGCGCGGCCGGCGGGCAGAAATCGCACGCCCGGCATCGCCTTGATGCGCGCGAACTCGGGAAGATTCTGGTCGAAGCCTTCCAGCGCTTCCGGGCGATGCTCGAGCAGCCACGGCGTTTGATCCGCCGCGATGAATACGTCGTCGAAGCCGAGCACGACCAGCCCGAGTTTGTTCGGGCGCGGCACGGCTCGTATTGTCGCGCGCAGGACTGCGGCGAGCGTACCCTCCGAGCCAACGATTGCGCGGGCAAGGTTGAAGCCCCGCTCCGGCATCAGCTCGTCCAGGTTGTACCCCGAGACGCGGCGCGGAAGCTTGGGGAAATGAGCGCGCACGGAATCGGCGGATTGGTCGCGAAGTTCGCGGACGGCCGAGTAAAGCTCGCCTTCGCGGCCGCCGCGTGCGATTGCCGCGCCGAGCTGCACGTCAGTGATCGAACCTGTCAACGAAAGTTGTGTTCCGTCGTAAAGGATGACCTCCAGCGCCTCGACGTTATCGACCGTCTTGCCGTATGCCGCCGAATGCGCGCCGCATGAGTTGTTGCCAATCATCCCACCGACGGTGCATCGATCTTTCGTCGATGGATCGGGCGCGAAGAACAGGCCGTGCGGTGCGAGCGCGGCGTTGAGATGGCTCTGGATCGCGCCGGGCTCGACCTGTGCGACGCGCGCGCCTGGCTCAATCGCGATGACTCGATTCATGTACTTCGAGAAATCGAGCACCAGCGCGGCGTTGCACGCCTGGCCGGCGAGGCTGGTGGCGGCGCCGCGCGCAAGAATCGGCATCGAGTTCTCGCGGGCGATCGCAAAGCGCCGCAATCACGTCGCCTTCGTGTCGCGGAATCACCACGCCCACCGGCACCTGGCGATAGTTCGATGCGTCGGTCGCGTAGGCCGCGCGAGTGCCGGCGTCGAAGCGCACTTCGCCTTCGACCTGGCGGGCGAGTTCGAGCTTTACCGAATCGAGCGAAACCATCGTGGTGGCCCGATTGTAGCCGAGGATCGGACGTGCGGAATAGCGCGGCAGGGCTGAGCCCTGCACCCACCGTTAAAGGCGCCCGCCGTTGGCGGGCGCGGCCCGTGCCAATGGCTTAATGCTGCGCTGCCGTCGCCACGGCCAGGGGCAACCCCACAACCGTTACGCACAGCTCCCGTTACAGCGGGAGATCCTTCAGGCCGGGCTTCGGTGCGCCGACCAGCGCCACCATCTTGCCCTCGGGCGCACGATTTTCATGCATCGCCTGGTGGCATTCCGGAATCTCGTCGAAGCGGTAGGTCTTGGCGAGGCACGGATCGATCTTGCCGTCGAGCACGAGCTGATTGAAGGCGTAGGCTTGCTCATCGTTGGCGAAGTGCGAGCCCTGCAGGCGCTTCTGCCGCATCCACAAGTAGCGCAGGTCCACCACCGCGTTGTAGCCGGTGGTGCCGGCGCAGATCACGACCATTCCGCCCGTGTCGCACACGAACACGGAAGTTGAAATGGTGTCTTCGCCGGGATGCTCGAATACGATGCGCGGATTTTTCCGCTCGCCCACGACGTCCCAGATCGCTTTGCCAAACCCGCGGCATTCCGCGGCCCACTTGTTGTAGAGCGTGGTGTCCTTCCAATGCGGCATCATGCCCCAATGCAGATGTTTTTTCCGATTGATGCAACCCTTGGCGCCGAGCTTGACGCAGTAATCGATTTTGCGATCGTCGCCGACGACGCCGACCGGAATTCCGCCTTCGGCCTTGACGATCTGAATCGCCATGCTTCCCAGCCCGCCCGACGCGCCCCAAATCAGGACCACGTCGCCGCGGCGCACGACGTGCGGCGCCCATCCCATCAGCATCCGGTACGCGGTTGCGCCCACCAGGGTCGGCCCCGCGGCCTCTTCCCACGTGAGATGCTTCGCCTTGGGCATGCACTGATGCGCCTGCACGCGCGCGAACTGCGCGAAGCTTCCCCAGTTGGTTTCGTAACCCCAAATCTTGAACGACGGGTCGTACATCGGATCGTCGCCGTTGCGGATCGCGGGCGAGTTGCGATCCCAAACTCCGCAATGAACCACGACCCGGTCGCCGACCTTGACGTTGCTCACGTCGTGGCCGACTGCATAGACGATTCCCGACGCGTCACTGCCGCCGATATGAAAATCCGAATGATCGTACTTCGCCTTCTGACGCGCGCCGATCACGTCCACCGGCGAGCCGAGCGCCGCCCACACGTTGTTGAAATTCACACCCGCCGCCATCACGTAAACCAGCACTTCGTCGGCGCGGATTTCCGGCACCGCCATCTTCTCGATCTTGAACGCGTGCCTGGGGTCGCCGAATCTCTCCGCGCGGATTACCTGCGCGTACATCTGTTTCGGCACCTGCCCGATTGGGGGCACGTGGCCGATCTCGTAGATTTCCCTATGGATCATTGTAGATTTCCTTATGAATTACTGTAAATTTCCTTATGGCCTATTTCAATCGCATCAATTAGTGGCTGTCTCGTTTGGATGCAGTCCGACGTTTCGGTCAAAACGCGCGCGGGCGAATTAGCTACCTATTTGCCGCAGATTTGACAATACTTCGCTTTTACGTGTTAGGGAACGCAGCGATCGCCGCGCGGCGGGATAACGCTCCGAAGGTGTGTTGTCGTACGGGCTTTCGCTTTCTCTCACGCTTTGGTTACATGGCGATCATGAAATCCTGCCACGCCGCCGCGCTTGCGCTGGTGGGCTGGTATCTGATGATTCCGCCGACCAGCCTGAGCGCAGTCAGCGAATCTGAACCTCTTTCAAAATGGACCGTCTATCAGGACTACGATTCGTTTCAGACATGCATTGTGGCGAAGACCGAACTGCACAGGCGCGGACAGCGAGATCCAAGCGTAAAGCCTTCGCTCCAGTTTCCGCCCGAACAACTTCAGCGGTTTCTCGCGGCGGATTGCATCGCGAGTGATGATCCCCGCCTCAAGGGAAATTAAGCCACTCAAGCCTTGAAATTCAGACACTCAGTCCCGAGTTAAGGCAGCACCGCGCGCCGGGCGGGGTTGGTTGACCCACAGCCGTTAATTCCATAAAAAACTGATTCGGCCTGAGCCGTTTTCGCGACTCAACGATCACAGGAAGAAGGCACCCTGACCCACATGGCAGTGCGCAAAATCGAGCGTGGCCACTACTTCGAGGACTTCGAGGTCGGCCATCTCTTCAAGCATCATTGGGGACGCACGATCACCGAGGGCGACAACAGCTTCTTCTCCAGCGTCACGATGAACTTCAACCCGAGCTACTTCAATCGCGAGTACGCGCAGAGCCTCGGCTACAAGAACGTGGTCGTCAATCACATGCTGGTGATGAACGTGGTGTTTGGGCTTTCGGTCGAGGACCTCAGCGAACGCGCGATAGCCCACCTCGGCTACGAGAAAATGAAGTGGCACGAGACGGTCTATCCGGGCGACACGATCACATCTGAGTCGATGGTGCTCTCCAAGCGCGACACTTCGCGGCCCGATCGCGGCGTCGTCAAGTTCCGCACCACCGGCTACAACCAACGCGGTGAAAAGGTGCTCGAGTACGAGCGGCCGGTCCTGATTCGCAAGCGCAACCCCGTTTTTCAGGGACCGTGATGCTTGAGATGCATGAGCCAGGGTACTCGGTGACGTGATGCTTTTGCTATTTGCGGGACGACACTAGGAGCGAAGCAGAAGATGCCTCTGGTCACGCCTGAGCATGAACTTATCCGGCGCTCGGTCCGCGAATTTGTCGAGGCCGAGGTAAAGCCCATAGCCAACGACCTCGATCGCCAGAACAAGGAAATTCCCGAACACGTCCTCAAGCAGATGGCCGAGCTCGGCTACTTCGGCGTGATCTTTCCCGCCGAAGAGGGCGGCATGGGGCTCGATTACATCTCGATGGCGATCGTCACCGAGGAGTTGTCGCGCGGATGGCTCAGCGTCGGCTCGGTGATGACGCGCAACATCATCACCGGCACTCTGATCAGCGCCAGCGGCACGCCCGAGCAGAAAAAGAAATTCCTCCCGCCGATCGCGCGCGGCGAGATTCTGACCGCGGCTGCATTCACCGAGCCCGATTCGGGCAGCGACACGGCGTCGTTCAAAACGCGGGCGGTCAAGGATGGCGACGGCTATCTGATCAAGGGCGCGAAGATGTGGTGCACGTTCGCCAATCGCGCGCACATGCTGACCGTGATGACGCGCACCGACCCGGACATCTCGAAGCGGCACAAGGGACTGTCGCTGATCCTGTTCGAGAAGCAGCCGGGCGACGACTTCATGCCGCCGAGTTTGACCGGCTCGCCAATTCCCACCATCGGCTACCATGGGATGCGCAGTTACGCGCTGCAATTCGACGACGCGTACGCACCGGCGGCGAATCTGATTGGCGGCCAGGAAGGGCAGGGATTTTACCAATTGATGGCGAGTTACGAGGCGGCGCGAATCCAGACCGCGGCGCGTGGCGTCGGCGTTGCGCAGGCGGCGTTCGAATGCGCGGTGAAATATGCGAAAGACCGCAAGCAGTTCGGCCAGCCGATTGGCGACTTCCAGGTGATCAGGCACAAGCTTGCGCACATGGCCGTCGAGATTGAAGCCGCGCGGCAGCTTTGCTACTTCGCCGCCGCCGAAAAGGACACCGGCAAGCGATGCGACTACGAGGCCGGACTGGCCAAGGCGTTCGCCGCCGAGATGGCCGAGCGGGTCACGCGCGAGGCGATGCAGGTGCATGGCGGCTACGGATACTCGATGGAGTTCGAGGTGCAGCGCTTCTGGCGCGACGCGCGCGTGCTGTCGATCTTCGAGGGCACCAGCGAGATCCAGTACGAGGTCATCGGGCGGCGTATCATGGAGCAGAACTGAGCGGGAGGCCTCGCGCGCAATGAGCATCACCGGCGACGGCAGTTACTTCGAGGATTTTACGGTCGGCGACACGCTGGTCCATCAGCGCGGCCGCACGATCACGGAGGCTGACAATCACATCTTCACTTCGCTGGTGATGAACACCGCCGAGCTGCACTTCAACCAGGACTTGATCGACAAGAATCCGGGCGCCTACGTCGGCGGCAAGCTGCTGGTGTACGGCGGCGTCGTGCTGGCGTTCACGGTCGGGCTGGCGTCGGAGGACACCAGCGAGAACGCGATCGCCGAAGTCGAGATGGACAACGGCAAACATACCAATCCGGTCTTTCATGGCGACACGATTTACGCCGAATCGACCGTGCTGGAGAAGCGCGATGCGGACCGGCCCGACGCGGGACTGGTGAAGTTCAAACTGGTTGGCAAGAAACCCGACGGCACCGTGGTCATCGAAATCGAACGTACGGTTCTGGTCAAGCGCAAGCTGCACTACCTTCAGCCCTGAGCCGCGGGAAGTAAAATTCTCCAGGAGAGAATCAATCGATGTACGTATTGGATCAAGGCGCACGTTTCGTAATTCCGCGCACTGAATTGACCTATCCGGGTCACAACATGAAGCTGCACGTCACTGCCGCCGACGCGGTGAAGGCGCCGGTCGATCATGTGATGGCGGACTTCGAAGACGCGTGCCCGTATGAGTTCAAGGGCGACAAGAGCCGCAAGGTGATGGTCGAGGCGCTCGGCACGCTCGACTTCGGCAAGAAGGTCGTCACGGTGCGGCCCAACAATATCCATTCGAAGTTCTTCAAGGGCGACATGGAGGCCGTCGTGCTCGGCGCGCCCAATCGCTTCCACGGCATCATGCTGCCGAAGACGCGCGGGCCCGAGGAAATCCGCGAGGTGTCGAAGCTGCTCGACGACCTCGAAAAGCGCGGCGGATGGAAATACCGGATTCAGATCGAGTCGCTGATCGAGACTCCGCACGCGCTGATCAAGGCGTACGAAATCGCGACCGCGTCGGATCGGATGTGCGGGCTGGTGTTCGGCATCGCCGACTTCGCCGCAAATCTCGGCATCCGCGAGATCGTCGAGAATCAGAATCAGAATTTTCACTACTCCAAGCAGGCGATGGTGGTCGCGGCGAAGGCCGCCGGGCTGCACGCGATCGACAACGTCTATCTGCGGCTGTGGCGCAACACGGATTCGCCCGAGCGCGTCAAGCGAACTGCAGGCGGCCTTGCGCGAGAAGAACGTCGGCGCGGCGAACCTCGGGATGGACGGCACGTGGGTGATACATCCGCAGCAGGCGGAGATCGCCAACGCGTGCTACACGCCCAGCGCCGAGCAGGTCGAGGAGGCGCGCCGCGTGATCAAGCTCTACCACGAGAAGGGCGGCGGCTCGATGGCCGATCCCAAATCGGGCGAGATGATCGACGAGGCGACGATCAAAATCGGCGCTGATGGATCTGGCCAAGGGGGCGCAGGCCGGGATGGTTTCGGGCAGCGGAGCTTCGCGATTGGTCGGCGAAGAGCCGCGAGATCACCGGCTACGACATCCTCGAGCTGATGCGCCGCGTCGCGTAGCGGCCGCGGCGCAGCGCAGGCCCCGGCACGCTGGTTCAGTTTGGTCTTAATCTGCGTCGTTGTATTTGTCGCAGGCAAAGAAAGCATCCAAAGTGGGTTCATCTGGTAGCAGTGTCGTGGCGTTGACAATATCGGGCGCTACAGTTTCGTACGAATAAAATCGGGACGCTGCACTGTATCGCCCGCGATGGCGGCTGGCGTGACCGATTGGCCATGGTCAGTCGAGGAACTGTTCGAGGCTGCCTGCGGCCTGATGCTCAAGCATACTTCCCTAATGTCAGTTTCAGGTCGCGATTCTCTTCTTCCAGCGCTGGTATTGCTCAGTACCCGAGCTTCGGGACGTACGAGTCCGTCAATCTGGCGCTCTAACCTTGACGGGACTGCGATCCAAGCTGGTGATCATCATGTTCGGCAAGATTGTCCGTATCGACGCCACCCTCACGCATTTCCGTAAGTTGATTTTTCTGAATGATCAAAGTTCACGCCTGTCCATGTTCCGACGACAAGTGAAAATAGCGATCCCTACTAGCGTTTATCCCCCCCTTTCCCTCCCCCCCCCGCTCGGCGCGCAACACGTTGTTGCTACGCGGGCTGGAAAATGTAACAAAGGATGGTTCGGGCGGGGTCGTAGTTCAGCCCGGTTAGAACGCCGGCCTGTCACGTCGGAAGTCGTGGGTTCAAATCCCATCGGCCCCGCCAAAATAATACGTTTTGGTGCACCACTGTGGGCGGCGGTCCGAGGGAAGTGCCACGAAATTGAAGCTGACCGAACAAACCCGCAGCATCTCGCGCGAGAACGGGTTGCGCGACCGCAACTGGGTGCTGATCGATGCAAGCGAGCGAGCGCTCGGACGAGTCGCGTCGCGCGCGGCAAGCCTGCTGACCGGCAAGACCGGCCCGAATTACACTCCCAACCAGGATACCGGTGATTTCGTCGTTATCATCAACGCCGCCAAGGTTCGCCTGACCGGCTCGAAATCGCTAAGCAAGCTGTACCATCGCCATACCGGATGGCCGGGCGGAATCCGCACGACGTCGGCGGGCAAGATGCTCGGAGCCAGGCCCGAGCGGCTGCTCGAGATTGCGGTGAAGGGGATGCTGCCGAAGAATCGGCTCGGCCATCAGATTTTCAACAAGCTCAAGGTTTATCGCGGCCCCGAGCATCCGCACGCTGCGCAGAAGCCCAAGAAGCGTAAGCGTCTAAAGAGGTCGCGTCTAAGGGGGCAAGGAATCGTCACATGGCAGAAAAGAAAAACATCATCTGGACAACGGGGCGGCGCAAGACCGCGGTGGCGCGCGTCAGAATGCTTCCCGGCAGCGGCGCGATCACGATCAACGAGCGCACGCTCGAAGACTACTTCCCGCGCCCGACCTCGCGAATGCGGATTCTGGAGCCGTTCGAGGCGACCGAGACCGTGGGGCAGTACGATGTGCTGGTGAGCGTCGAGGGCGGCGGAATCGCGGCGCAGGCCGACGCGGTCCGTCACGGGATTTCGCGCGCGCTGGTCAGCGCGACCGAGACGCTGCGGCCGACGCTGCGCAAGGGCGGGATGCTGACGCGCGATCCGCGCGAGGTCGAGCGCAAGAAGTACGGGCGTCACAAGGCGCGCAAGCGGCCGCAATACTCCAAGCGTTAAGGGACACGCGAGTCCGCGCGGGCGCCAGGAATTCATTTTCAGATGACCGGGGCGTGAGCGATGCTCGCGCCCTTTTCATTTGTGCTGCTGTTACAAGCACTTACAGGGGGCGGTTGACAAATCCCGACGCGAGCAAATACAAGAAAGGCGCTAGCGGTAAAGGAGCGCCATTAGATGCGTCGAAACCGAAGTCATTATAGCGCCTTGTTTGGTGCGGAGCTTTTACTCATAAGCGCGTTGGTGCTTGTGGTATCTGGGCCGGCGCTGGCGCAGACGGCAGCGGGATCTTTCTCTTCGGTGAGCGGTCAAGTCCAGATTCAGCGCACCGGTGCGACAATCGGAGCAGCGTCAGGAGTCGGGGTAAACGTAGGCGATCGAATCGTGACCGGCGCCAGCGGGCACGCGGTCATCGTGCTCAACGATCAGAGCCGGCTCGAGCTGGGCCCCGCCAGCAACATCACGCTCGATGAGTTCACGATTACCGGCGGAGCCACTTCGACCCGCGTGAGTTTATTTTCGGGAGTCCTGCGATCGTTGGTAAACGCCGCATCAGGCGGCGCACCGGCAAATTACCAGGTGCATACTCCCAACGCGGTCGCGGCAGTGCGAGGCACGAGGTTCGATACCGCGTTCACCGAGAATACAATCAGGCCCGGTTACCAGGGATGCGAACGATATACTGACGTCTCCGTCTACCAAGGGACGGTCAGCCTGGCGCCCCTTGCGACTCCCAACGTGAGCCAGGATATCACTGCGGGCTACGAGGCGACGCTGCCGTGCGACCGGCCTCCGACGACTCCCGGCCCGCTGGCGATGACCGGCGCGACCTCGCTCGACAGCGCGACCGCGGGCGGTGGCGCCGTGTTCGTGGGAGCGGTGCCGGGATCGAGCGGTGCACCGCCGCCGTCATGTCCGTCCGCCGGCATGTCCGGCATGCGCGCCGGTGACGCCGCCGGTACATCCGCCGCCACCACCGCCTCCGCCACCGCCAATCACGGGAGCTCGATAGAGGAGGAGGTGAGACGTGGCGAAGAATCGAATTTCCCGCGTTAGCATGACGGTCGCGTTCGCAGTGGCGCTGAGCGCGCTCACGATCGCGCCGGCAGCACATGCGCAATGGTTTGACGACACTTATCCGGGATTCTTCTCCCTCCAGACGCCCGGACTCCTCCGGGCGACCGTCTTCGGCGGCGGCTTCGTCAGCGACAAATATGGCGTCCTTCAGGAGGGCGCGCAGGTCGAGCAAAGCGTCACGCCGTACATCGGGGTCTTCGGCCGCGCGACCGGCTACCAACTGTGGATCGGCGGCGGCTTCGAGAGTCCCCTGGCGCCCAACAGCGGTAGTTATCCGCGCCTCAACTTCGGCCGCTTTCAGGGCGGCCTCGATTTCACACTGTTTACGGGGACGCATCTTTACGTCTCGGGCGGCCACGATGTGGCGGATAGCGACGCCAGCGTGGTCGAGGGCGATTTCTCGAGCTGGATATTTCTGCACAGTCAGCATCCGCTCAATGGATCTTTCAGCTCGATGCATGATTTCCAGAATGGCGTGACCAGCACCGAAATCGATCTGCAGGCAATCCTGTTCTCGGCCGAAAAGTACATGATCCTGGGCGGCGTCGGCGGCGCGATGTACAACGGCGGCTTCCTGACCAACGCGCAGGGCCAGGGTGGACCGGATCTCGGCTTTTACTACCGGCCGTGGCAGTTGGGCGTGAGCGCGCAGGCGGGCTATGGCAACGCTCATCAGTACGGCCAGATCACCATGTACAAGCAGCTCAACTGGTTCGAGTAGGCGCTGCCGTTTCTCGCGCATGCGCAAACCGCGCGTGATGGAGTCGCGGCGCCGGCAGGCGCCGTTAGCGGCGGACGCGCCGCCGAGCTAAGCTTGAATCGGTAACGATGGCGAACGCAAAACGGTCACACACGCCTCTCAGATTCTCGTGGCGCACCTTCCTGTTCGGAATCGTGCTGCTGGGGTTGTTATTCGCCTCCCACGACCGCTTCCACGACGCATTCGAGCGGATGGATCTGATCGCGTACGACCTTCGAATCAATACCATCGCTCCGCATCCGTCCTCGGGCCTGGTCGCGATCGCCACGATCGATGACCGGAGTATCGCGCAGCTTGGGCAATGGCCGTGGCCGCGGCTCGTGCTCGCCCGGTTGGTCGATGCGCTCAAGGACTACAAGGTCAAGGTCATAGGATTCGATGCGATCTTCAGCGAAGCCGACAAGAGCGATGTAACGCGCGCGGAAATAGGCGAAAAGCTCGCGGGACTTGGCCTCAAGCAGGATGCGATCCGCGAGATTCTGGGTCCCAGCAACGACGAGGCATTTGCCGCCGCGATGAAATCGCAGGGCCTGACCGTGCTTGGCTACGCATTCCAGAGCCACCATTCCCAAGGTCATTCGGGAAGCATCACAACGGCCGGGTCCCTCGACAAGATTCGACCGCCCGAGCCGCTCGGTTACGGAATCGTACGACAGGCTCCGGGCAAATCGCCGCAGTTGATCGAGGCTGATGCGTATTCGCCGCCAATTCCGTTGCTTAACGATGCCGCTCACTCGATCGGATACTTCGACGTTGACGCGGACGCCGACGGTGAAATCCGCGCGGATATGACGGTAGTCCGCTTCGCCGGCCGCTACTATGCGCCGCTGTTTATAGCCGTCGCCGACGCGTATGCGGGCGGCGCGCCGATAGTGTTAGGACTCGATCCCGAAGGAGTGTCGGGAGTGTCGGTCGGGGGTGAGCGGATACCGGTCGATGACGATGGCCGGATGGTGGTGAATTTCCGCCGCGGCGCCAATCCATTCCCGCACTACTCCATCGCGGACATCATCAATCGCAGGATTGCGCCGGACAAACTGGCGGGAAAGATTGTCCTGGTCGGCGCGACCGCTCACGGACTGGGCGATTACGGCGTGACGCCCGTCAACCCTGACATGCCGCGCGTCGAAATCCACGCCAACGCGATCGACAACATGATTCAGGGCGATTTCATTCGCCGCCCGATCGAGGCTCAGGAAATAGCGCTTGTCGCCACGATCCTGATCGGTATTTTGATGTCGCTTGGCGTCGCGTGGCTGTCCGCGCTGTCGTCGGCGGCGTTGGGCGTGATCCTGCTGGTCGGCTACTACGCTTACGCTCAGATGCGGCTGCTTCACGACGGTCTTGTGATCGGGGTCGTTTTTCCCCTGCTCGGCGCAGTTCTCATGTACATGTTCCTGGCCGGATATCGGTACATCACCGAAGGACGCGAAAAGCGCCACTTGCGCGTCGCCTTCGAGCATTACTTGAACCCCGACGTGATCACGTCGGTGCTGGATTCGCCCCAGGGTTTGAAACTCGGCGGCGAGCGGCGTCATCTCGCGATTCTGTTCGCCGATATCGTCAGCTTCACCAAACGCGCCGAGCGCACCGAGCCCGAGGATCTGGTCGCGCTGCTGAACACCTACATGACCTCGATGATCGACGTAATCTTCAAGACCGGCGGAGTCGTGGACAAGTTGATGGGCGACGGAATCATGGCGTTCTGGGGCGCGCCCAACGACCTCGAGAATCCCTCGCGCTCGGCGATCGATTGCGCGCTCAAGATGCTCGAGAATCTCCGCGAGCTCCAGAAAAACGATCCACGCTTCGTTGACCTCGACATCGGCATCGGCATTTCGACCGGCGACGTCGTGGTCGGCAACTTCGGCGGCGAAAACCGCTTCGACTACTCCGTCATCGGGGACACGGTCAACTTTGCCTCGCGGCTGGAGGGACTGACCCGTCATTTCAAGGTGCATCTGCTGGTCAGCCGCGTGACCTACACCGAAGCCGGCGCCGGTTACATCGGGCGCGAGCTCGGGCTGGTGAAAGTCAAGGGAAAAGAGTTGTTGGTGCCGATCGTCGATGTCGCCGGGCGCGACAACGATAGCCGCGATCCCTCGTTCTATCGCCACTTCGGCGACGTGCTGGCCATGATTCGCGCGGGCGACGTATTTTCCGCGCGGCAAGAGCTCGAGCGGCTGGGCGAGGCGCGCCCCGATGACACTCCGGTGCGTATTTACCTGGACAAACTCGCCGCCAATCCCGAACATCCGCCCGCCGACATGGTCTTCGAGTTCGAGAGCAAGTAACTGGCTCGGCGTGCGCAATCATGATAGGTGAGTTGCTTCGACGGCAATTCGCAAAGGAGCATTGAGATTCGCCAAGTGGCTACGCACGACAAGGTCAAGGTGGCCGTGGTCGGCGCCTCGGGATACTCGGGTATCGAGGCGGTCCGCATCCTCGCCAGCCATCCGTTCGTCGAGCTGAGCGTGCTCACCTCCGAGCAATACGCCGGGCGCGAGGTCGCCGACGTTCACCGCCACCTGGCCGGCATCGACTTGCCGCCGTTCGAGGAATTGCGCCCCGACCTGGTCCAGGGCCGCGCCGAGGTCGTGCTCTCGTGCCTGCCCGAGACGGTCGGCACCGTGCATACCGCTGAACTAATCAAGGCCGGCCTCAAGGTAGTCGATCTGTCGGCGGATTTCCGGTTCAAGGATGCGGCGCAGTTCCGCGCCACTTACGGCATCGATCATCCCGCGCCGCAACTCCTCAAGGAGGCGGTTTACGGGCTGAGCGAGTTCCATCGGCATGAGCTGCGCGAGGCGCGCCTCGTTGCGACGCCAGGATGTTTTCCGACCGGCGCGCTGCTCGCGCTGCTGCCGCTCATAAGGCGCGACTTGATCGAGCCGTCGTCGATAATCATCGATGCGAAGTCGGGCACGACTGGCGCGCGCCGGGCTGCGTCGATCGAGCAGCTGTTCGCCGAAGTCAACGAGAATTTCCGCGCCTACAAGGTCGGCAACCATCGCCACGTTCCCGAGATGGAGCAGGAAATCTCAGCCGCGCTCGGCCGCGACATCGCGCTGCTGTTCGTGCCGCATCTGCTGCCGATTACGCGCGGTCTTCTCAGTTCGATCTTTATGCGCCCGCGCGCCGGCACGACGCAGAGCGACGTTCACGCCGCCTTCGAGGCCAGCTTTGCCAAGTCGCGGTTCGTGCGAATCCTCAAACCCGGAGAACTGCCCGAGTTGCGCAACGTGCGCGCCACGAATTTCTGCGAGTTGGCGTTTATCCTCGATCGCCGCAGCGAAACCCTGCTCGTGATAACCGCGATCGACAACCTCGGCAAAGGCGCCTCGGGTCAGGCGGTGCAGAACATGAACCTGATGCTCGGCTACGACGAGGCTGCCGGCCTGCTCGGCGCCGCCCCAGTGCCATAAACCCGGCAGTCCTAATCGCCTCTCTCTCTATTGCCGCCGCATCGCGTAACGCAGCGGAATTTCAGCGCGAAGTCCGAAAAGCGCCTCTCCCTGCCACTGACTATATGAAATTCTCCGTTCATTCCCTGCAAACTTGCCTTGCACGGCGGAGTGCCATATTTTGCAAATTGCACCCGCTGGTTATATGTAACGTTTGTCGCCCGTTTCCACGACCGCGAATTTAACCACGGTCTTCGGCACACCTTATGTGGATCGTACGCCTTGCGCTTCGCCGGCCGCTCTCGGTGGCCGTGATGTCGCTGCTGATGCTCGTCCTTGGCCTGCTGAGCTTCAATCTCATGAACGTCGACATCTTCCCGTCGATCGATCTGCCGGTCGTCCTGGTCGTCTGGAACTACCCGGGCCTGTCCGCTTTTGACGTCGAGCGCCGCATGGTCTTCATCAGTGAGCGTGCTTTCTCGACCACCGTCAACGGCATCGAGCATATCGAATCCGAATCGATCAACGGCATCGGGATCCTCAAAGTCTATTTCCATCCCGGCACCGACGTCGGCGGCGCGATCGCACAGATGAACTCGGTGTCCGAGACCATCCTGGGCGGCATGCCGCGCGGGATCATGCCCCCGAATATCATTTCGTACAATGCCAGCAACGTTCCGGTCGCGCAGCTCAACGTTTACAGCGACGTTCTTTCGACCAGCAAACTCTTCGACTACGGAATCAACTTCATCCGCATCCAGCTCTTCACGATTCCCGGCTTTTCCTCGCCCGCTCCGCTGGGCGGCGTCGGCCGCACGGTGGTGGTCAACCTCGATCCCTCCGCGCTCTACGCCAACGGGCTCTCCGCCTACGACGTCGGCAACGCACTCGCCGCGACCAACGTCGTCATCCCGTCGGGCACTGCCAAGATGGGAAATTACGAATACAACGTCGACTTGAACATGTCGGTGCCGGAAGTCTCGGATTTCAACAAGCTGCCGATCAAGTACCTCAATGGTGCGCCCGTTTTTCTCGGTGACGTTGCTCCCGTCACCGACTCGCATATGCCCGAAACCAACGTCGTGCGCTTCAATGGACAGCAGGCCACCTATCTGCTCGTCGTCAAACACGCCGACGCTTCGACGCTGACGGTGGTCGATGCGGTCAAGCAGAAGCTGCCCGAGATCCGCGCCACCGCGCCCAAAGGTTTGAACGTGATGCTCACGTTCGACCAGTCGCAATTCGTTCGCGCCGCGCTGCGCGACGTCGTGCAGGAGGCCGTCACCGCCGCGCTGCTGGTCGCGGTCATGGTGCTGCTGTTCCTCGGCTCGCCGCGCAGCATGCTCATCGTTATCACGTCGATCCCGCTGTCGATTCTGACCGCCATCGTCGGTCTCAAGCTCACCGGGCAGACGATCAACACGATGACGCTGGGCGGGATCGCGCTGGCGGTCGGGATGCTGGTGGACGACGCCACCGTCGAAGTCGAAAACATCCACCGCAACCATGCGATGCACAAGCCGCTGCTGGTGGCGATTCTCGACGGCGCATCGCAGATCGCCAGGCCGACCTTTGTCGGCACGCTCGCCATCTGCATCGTCTTTTTTCCGGTAGTGCTGCTGACCGGAGTCGCGAAATTCCTGTTCACTCCGCTCGCGCTGGCGGTGGTTTTCGCGATGCTTACGTCGTATCTGCTCTCGCGCACCCTGGTCCCCACCATGGCGCGTCTTCTGCTCCCTGAAGAGCACGAGGAAAACCTCGGCGACAGCCGCTGGGCCCGCGTCGTCCGCGCCTTCGACGCCCGCTTCGAGCAGGTCAAGCATTCGTATCGCTTCGCCCTCGCCAAGTTCATCGCGCGCCGGAATTTCTCGCTGGCCTGCGTCGCCATCCTCATTCTGACTTCGTTGGCGATGCTGTTCGTGGTCGGCGAGGATTTCTTTCCCACAATCGACGCCGGCATGATGAGCTTGCACGTGCGGATGCCGACCGGAACCCGCGTCGAACACACCGAGTTCATGGTCGACAATATCGAACGCGCGATTCGTACCATGGTGCCTGCCGATGAGCTCGAAGGCATCAGCGACAACATCGGACTGCCGCTCTCGTACAACCTGGCGTTTTATCACACCGACTCGATCGGGCCGCAGGATGCCGACGTGCTGATCCAGTTGAAGCCCGACCATCAGCCCACCGCCCTCTACCAGGATAAGATTCGCGACATGCTCAAACGCCAATATCCAAACGTCACCTCCTACTTTCAGGCCGCCGACATCGTCAGCCAGGTGCTCAATTTCGGCCTGCCCGCGGCTATCGACGCGCAGATTAACGGCAACAACCTCGAGGCCGACTACGACATCGCACTGCGCTTGCAGGACCGGATGAAGCTGATCCCCGGCATCAGCGATCTCAGAATAGCCGAGCCGCAGGACTATCCGGCCTTCGGCGTGAACGTCGATCGCGACAAGGCGCTCGAACTCGGCATCACGCAGCAACAGGTCGCCTCGAGCATGCTCTCCACGCTCTCTGGCGCCCAGCTGTTGCAGCCCAACTTCTGGCTCGATCCGAAATCGGGCGTCAACTACAACGTCGTGTCGCAGGCGCCGCAGCACCTGTTCGACTCTGTGGCCACGCTGTCGAGCATACCGCTGAGCACTCCCCCTTCGGCCACTGGAATGCAGGGGCAGCCCCAGTTGCTCGGCAACCTCGGCACCATCACCCACGGATGGGATCCCGCAGTCGTCGCGCATTACACGGTGCAGCGCGTGATCGACGTTGATGCGGCTGTCGAAGGCCGCGATCTCGGCAGCGTCACCGCCGCCGTGCAGCACGAGATCGCCAACCTCGGCCCGTTGCCCGCCGGCACCAGGGTCGTCATCCGCGGCCAGAGCCAGGCGATGCGCGACTCGTTTCTCACGCTTGGCGAGGGACTGATCCTGGCCATCATCCTGGTCTACCTGCTCATGGTCGCCAACTTTCAATCGTGGCTCGAGCCCTTCATCATCATGATGGCGGTGCCGGGCGCGCTGGCCGGCGTGCTCTGGATGCTCGCGATAACCGGCACGACCATCAACGTCGAGTCGCTGATGGGCGCGATCATGGCCGTCGGTGTCGGCGTCGCCAACGGCAACCTGTTAATCACTTTCGCCAACGAGCTGCGCGAGGAAGGCTATAGTCCGCTCGCCGCGGCCATCGAGGCCGGCCGCATCCGCTTCCGCCCGATCATCATGACCGCGCTAGCGATGATTCTCGGCATGCTCCCGATGGCGCTTGCCCTCGGTTCGGGTTCCGAGCAAAATGCTCCGCTTGGGCGCGCCGTTATAGGTGGACTGTTCGCAGCCACGATGATGACGTTGTTCGTCGTGCCGGCCGTGTATTCAATCTTCAGCCGCAGCCTGATTGGCAAACATCACCGTGACCAGGAGATCGAAGCAATCACGCTGCCAGGCGCGTAGTAGGCGCATAGTATATGTCTGAGATGGAAGAGGATCCGCGTAACTTCAGCGTGGCCGTCCCCGGCAAGGCTTTCTTTGCCGGCTGGATCGCAGCCATTGTGATAGCAGTGGTCGCGACTGCCGGCCTCGTGCTCGCCCGCGAGTTATGGATCGGCCGCCAGACGGCCGAACTCGAGCACCAAAATGAAGCCGGTCCGCACGTGCTGGTTACCAACGTTTCGGTCGCGCCGCCTACGCGCGATCTGAAACTGCCCGCCACCATTCGCGGCTTCGACGAGACCGAGGTATACGCAAAAATCCCCGGCTACCTGAAGGAAATCAGGGTCGATAAGGGCGACCGCGTGCACAATGGCCAACTGATCGCCGTCCTTACGTCGCCCGAGGTCGATCAGCAGGTCGCCAACGCGCGCGCCAGCTACAACCTCGCCATCGTCACCGATGAGCGCAACCAGGCCCTCCTGCGCGCGGGCGTCATTGCGCCGCAGACGGCCGATGAATCCCACTCCGTGATGCTGCAAGCGAAGGCCACCCTCGAACAGGACATCGCCAACCAGGCCTACGAGACGATCACGGCGCCGTTCGACGGCATCATTACCGCGCGCTACATCGATCCCGGCCATCTCGTACCCGCCACTACGATCCCCGGCACACCTGGCCTGGGAGCGATCATCACTATCGCCAGGTGCAAGCCGCTGCGCGTGTTTACGTACGTGCCCCAGAACATCGCGCCCTTCATCAAGAACGGCGATGCCGCGACGATTACCGTCGCCGGCTACCCCGGTCAAAAATTCACCGGCTCCATCACGCGCCATCCCGAAGCGCTGTCGCCCGACACGCGCACGATGCTGGTCGAGGTCGATCTCGCCAACGAGGATCAGGCGCTCTATCCCGGCATGTACGCAGCCGCGCAGTTCACGGTCAAAATGGGCACCGGAGCCCCGATGGTCCCCGACGACGCACTCGTGTTCCGCGACGGCAAGGTTTACGTGCCGGTCGTCCGCAACAATCAGTTGCGCCTGGCCGAGGTGACGCTCGGTTACGACAACGGACAGATGGTCGAGGTCATCAGCGGCATCAACCCGAGCGACAAGATTGCAGTCAACGTAGGCCAGGCAGCCCGCGACGGCGAAAACGTCCAGCCCGTCCAGAATTCCCAGTAGCCTGTCGCCACCATCGATCGTGCTGCCAGTCCCCGCTTCACAGCGCGGCGAAATTACGATTTTCATGCGGCCATGGCGGCGCGCCGGCGATTACGTCGAGCACCTGCTCGGGTCGTTCGACGAGCGACCACATCGCACGATGACGTTCATCCATGAAACGCCGCTCGATGCAGCTCTCCAGGAACGCCACGCACGGTGAGTAAAAGCCAAGAGTGTTGACCAGCACGATTGCCCCGCCGAACAATCCAAGCCGCTTCCACGTGATCGCTTCGAACAGTTCCTCGAGCGTGCCGCATCCGCCCGGCAGCGCGATCACCGCATCGACCTCGTCGATCATCAGGCGCTTGCGTTCGTGCAAATCATTTACGATCAGCAGCTCGCTCAAACCGTGATGACCCCATTCGAGGTCGTACATGAAACGCGGCAGGACGCCGATCACGCGGCCACCTTCGGCCAGCGCCGCGTCCGCAAGATGACCCATCGAGCCGACGCTGCCGCCGCCATAAACCAGCGTCACCTTGTTGCGCGCCAACTCCCGGCCCAGGCGCCCGGCGGCGTCGTGATAAGCGGGATCGCACTGACGGCTCGACGCGCAATAGACGCAGACTCGCTTGATAGCCATCGCGCGATCGTAGCCGACCCGTTCGCGGTCATCCAGATACCGCGCGACAACGCCGGCCACAGTGCAAAATCGACATCGTCGGTCCAAACAGGTGGGCGAGCATGGGGATTATCCGATGCTTGACACTCACATAGAAAAGCGCTATGCTTTTTTATATGAATACGAAACAGAAAACCTTTGGCGAGTTTCTCAAGCAGTTCCCCGATAACGACTCCTGCAAAGCCTTTCTGGAAAAGAAACGCTGGTCGGACGGCGTGATCAAATGCCCGCGTTGCGGCGAGAAAGCCTACCGGCTCAAGGCGAGACCGTTCTACTACCTGTGCAAGAGCGGCAAGCAATCGACAGAGCCAAAGACCGGCGCGGTCGTTACCTGTCACAAGCGCAACGGCTACCGCTTCAGCGTCATCAGCCGCACGGTATTTGAGAATACCAACTATCCGCTGATCGTTTGGTTCCGCGTGATCCTGCTGATGCTTCACAGCAAGAAGGGGATGAGCGCCCATCAGATTCATCGCACGATGGGAACCGGCTCATACGAAACCGCGTGGTATCTCTGCCATCGCATCCGCGCCGCAATGCACGATGATCAGTTCACTCAACTGATGGGCGAAGTCGAGGCGGACGAAACTTGGGTAGGCGGTTTGAAACGAAATATGCACTCATCGAAGCGTCACAATCCGCACGAACGTGGACCTTACATGACCAACAAAATTCAAGTGATCGGTGCGATCGCACGCAAAGGTAACGTGGTCTGTCAGATGATCGAAGATGCCGGATTCGACACGCATGAACGGTTCGTCCGCAACGTCGTATCGCGTAACGTGTCGCTGGTCGCGACTGATGGGGCTTCTCACTATCGGCATCTCGGCGAGAATCTACCGCATGAGAGCGTCAATCACGCCAAGGAAGAATACGTGCGAGGCCGCGTGCATACTCAGAGTATTGAATCGTTCTGGTCGCTATTAAAACGTGGGATCATCGGGAACTACCACAAAGTATCGGCGAAATATTTGCCTTTGTATCTCAATGAGTTTACATTTCGCTTCAACAACCGGAAGAATCCTGAAATCTTCGATGAAATCATAGCAGGATGCTGAGGACGCCACGCTGGCGACGGCCTCAGCCGGATGTCGCCAGCAAGCCACGGGCAGCTTTCATTGCCGTTTGTGGAGCGGGGATGGCGCGGGAAAAAAGACGTGCCCGAAGAGGCGCTACAACTTACGCTACCGATGAAAAGTTGATCGCGCACTTGGAAGAACACGCGCCGGAAGTGCTGCAATCCAAAGTGTCGGAAGCGGAGTTTGAGGCTTCGTTTGATGCTTTACTAAAACAACCGCCGTCCGACGAAATTCGGCATTTCTATTGCCGACCATGCGGCGAGTATCACTTGAAAACGCATCCGCACTATGCGGAAGCGTTGGAGCGCCGAAAGTCGAGATGATTCGCGCAGCCTTAAAAAGATATTGGTCTTTAATATTGATCGGTCTAGCACTTTCGCTTTTGGGATGGGCGGTTCTTAGTTCAAAACCTTTTCAACAATGCGTAAGCAGCCAACAACAAGCAAATGGCACCGCCAATCACACAAATATTTCCAGCATCCCTATCTCTCTCGGAATCTATAGGGATTGCGTTGGACGTTTTGTCATTCAAGAAAACGCGGCGATTACCGCACTCGCCACCCTCATGATTGCCATCTTTACTATCGTGTTGGCCGAAGTGTCGAATCGGCAGGCTCGGCTGACCAAGGAAACGCTGATCACTGACAAACGCGCTTTCGTCTGTGCGGATTTCCTCTATTGGGTTTGGGAGCGCAACCAAGCTGCGGGCGAATATAATTTCCGCCTTCGCGCCCGCTGGCGAAATACTGGCGGTACGCCGACTAAGAATCTCCGATCCCATGTGGAATGCGAAATCCGTAATACGCCGTTGCCAAAGGGCCATGTGTTCATACCACAAGACGATTTCGTAGGTACTGGCTTGATTCCAGCGCACGGTGAAGGCAACAGCGGCATCGCCCCACAAGCATTTGCCCTCACTCCGACAGACATTATAGAGGCGCAAGTATTCAGACGATTTATCTATTTCTGGGGTTGGGCTAAGTATCACGATGTGTTCTCGAACACGCCCGAACACACTACCCATTTTTGCTGGTTGATTCTGGTCTTGGGTGATCCTCTGACTTTCGTTCCAAACACTCCCGGTCAGCCGCCAACGCCAGGTACGCTCAACTGGACTTTCCTTCAACATACCGAAGGCAATTATGCCGACTAGCAGCGCTAGACAAATTGCCAGCGACCACGCGATAGACCGCAAGCGGAAGAATGCAAAGTAATTCACTGTGGTGGTGCCTATGGCAAGGAAAAATAGAAAAGGGCGATGCCCAGCAACCAAATCGGCACCCCGATGATGGGCCACCAAGGCCAGCACCAATGGGCGCTACGCCGGTAAATGATCCATCCAGCAGCAAGCAGAAGAATACCGAATCCTTGAATCAGTCGATTCGAGAATGGTTGAGATTCGGCCTTGAAGTCCTCGCCTTCATCGCTTTGGTCTGTTACGTCCGCGCTACTCAGAAACAGGTACGAGCGGCGAATCGACAGGCGGTCGCTGCTGCAACTCAAGCGCAGATCGCTCGACGCCAATTTGAGTTGTCCGAAAGACCATGGGTATCCGCATCGAATTTCAAGATGACTAGACCCTTTGAATTTGTCGGCAATGGCGCAGTTATTTGCGTTGATGCCGATTTGAGAAACCACGGCCATTCGGTCGCAACCGATGTCGTTTTTCGTATCCGCCTTGTCGCGGACATTGATGACATCAAAATTCAAGAGCGCGATGTTTGCGCCGAACTTACGGCCAAAGATTTTGAAGATGCGGCTAGCGATGTCGTGTTTCCAGACGAGCCGATTAGTAGAGGTGGCTGCGACCTTATGACGCAGAGTGAGATTGTGAAAAGTATGTACATCTGGAAAAAACAACTGAAACCAAAAAACGACGGGGGTTATGCCTCTGTTGGTTGCTTGTTCTGACTACCGATTTCCTTTCAAATCGGGGCATCACCAGACGCGGTACGCGTTTCGCGTAGGCATTCCATCTCATGGTGCAATCGCCCCGATTACTCCAGAGAAAGCGGGAATTCCTGGAGGAGTAGAGATCTTTCTT
Organism: Binataceae bacterium (SeqCode); assembly: GCA_963803045.1. Lineage (GTDB taxonomy): Bacteria > Desulfobacterota > Binatia > Binatales > Binataceae > Binatus. The sequence continues at coordinate 24,166 of CAWDLC010000013.1, forward strand.
GCCGACGTAAGCGCCGACTAACCCGAGAAGGGCAAACGCAAATATCAGCCCCAAGTGACAACCCCCGTTTGATTGGCGAGCCTTCCAAGCACACTCATTAGACGCTACCCTTACGGTCAGTGTCAAGCATCGGATAATCCCCGCGAGCATCTGGCGAAACTCGGCCGGCGATCGCCTTGAAACGATGTGCAGCCGTGCAACCCGGATTGATAGAAATGCTACAAACTGAAGGATTTTCAAAAACCGGCGATCGGGACGGTGGGAGGCAAGACTGAAAAATAATCCGATGAATTAAAGGAAAAATTCACCGCGGCCGGCTGATCCCATGAATGCGGGGAACATACCGGTTCTCCTCCTCACCCGGTCCAAGTCTTGCGATCACAACTGTTGCAGGCGACGCGTTGGTCGCTTGAAGCAGGCGCGCCGGGAGGGCTCGATGCGAATCGGAAAATCGCTACTCAAATCATCGCACGACGTGATTCTGATTGTTGCGGCAGCGATTGCTATAGCGATGATGGTCTCGTCGGTGCTTCACAATTCGAGGATTTTTCCGGAAAGTTGGGGGATGGGTAATGCGGTGAGGGTGGCGGACAGCCGCGTCGCGCCTCGCTGAGTGAGCTAGCCTTTTTCGTTGCGATGCAGGGGGAAAACGCATCGCGACCAAGCGGGGGCACAAGCAGGCCCGGAATTCCCGGGCCTGTTCGCGTTTTGCAACACATAAAACCCCTCGGTAGTTCGAAATAAATAGCGTTACTTCGAGGGTGATTGCGCGGCAGCGACACGAGCGAATCGGCGTCGCAGCTCGGGAAACCCGGCTTGCCGGGGGAATCGTGATCTGAGACCTTTAGCAGCGAATCGTCGTGCGCCTTGCGCGCGCAAGCATCCGCGATGCAGGCCGCTCATCCAAACAGCTCGCCAGAACAAGCGAAATTAGCCCCGTGGATCCCGCGGCCGCGCCGCTACCTGGCTGCTCTGTTCGCGATGCTGATGTCGGCCACGATTTTCGAAGGCTACGACATCACGATCTTCCACTTGGCGACGCCTGAAATCGCGCGGACCTTTCACATGGCCGATCCTTCCATCGGCCTGATGGCGACGATCGTGCGGTTTGGCGGGACGCTGTCGTTCTTCGTGGTAATCCTCGCCGATCGTTACGGCCGAAAACCGATCATCTCCACGACCGTACTTTGTTACACGATTTTCACTTTGTTCACGGCGCTTTCGACCGGCGTGAAGTCGTTCACGATTTTTCAAAGCACCTCGCAGATATTTCTCGCCGCCGAGTTCGGGGTCGCCGTCACGATGATCAGCGAGGAGTTTCCCGACGCGACACGCGGGCGCGCGATCGCGGCGCTGCACATGGTTGCGTTTGTCGGTGTGACCGCCGCCGCACTCAGCTACGCGATCATGGCGGAGTCGCGATGGGGATGGCGCGGCATGTACCTGCTCGGAATCGCGCCGCTGGTGATGGTCGCGTTTTTGAGGCGTGGACTGCGCGAGACTGCGCGCTTCATGGTGTTCGAGCGGGCACGGACTGCGGCGGGCCTGCCGCGTCCGGGATTCTGGAAGTCGATTCGCAATTGCCTGGCGCCACTTGCGGGTCCGTACCGCTCGCGCCTGCTTGTCATGGCGTTGCTATGGAACTCGATTGGATTGATCGGCGGCCCGATGGTCACCTACTTCAGCCTCTATGCCCGCCGCGATCATCATTGGAAATCGCACCAAGTCGCTGCGGCGATAATTCTCGCCTACGCGATGGGCACGATCGGCAGCATGTTGAGCGGATTTCTAATGGACCGGCTGGGACGAAAGTTTACCACCAGCTTCTTCTACCTGATGTCGGCGGCCGCAATGTACCTGCTGTTCACCAGCGACGGTTACGGCGCGATCCTCGCGGGCGAAGTCGTCACGATGTTTGCGTATCAAGCGGCGCGCACCGCGACCTCGGCGCTTTCGACCGAGTTGTTTCCGACCGCGATTCGAGCAACCGGCTACAGCCTGTGCGTGCAAGTGATCGGGCAGATCTGCTGGATGCTGTCGCCGGTCGTTATCGGGCTGCTCTCGGGGCCGCTCGGCGGCTTGGGCAACGCGGCGTCGCTCTTTGCGGCCGGCCCGATTCTTGGCGTCGTGATGCTGCTGTGGTTCGTCCCCGAGACTTGCGGCAAGACATTGGAAGAACTCTCGCTGGGCGCCGCAGAGACGCCTTCAGCCGCTGAATAAATCGATCGCCAATTATATCTGCGAGAGTTCCTCGGCGGCCAATCGAAAAAATCTTGCTTTTCCCTCGCATTTGGACTTTTCAGTAGGTACAGTAGCATTTGCTGACGCTACGGATCTGGCGAAGAGCCCTCGGAATTAGCTGAAAAGCCGACGGTCCGGGTTTTGGGATTCTTGGGAGAGGCACATATGCCCCCTTCCGGGGTCGGTGGAAACACCTGAACCGAAAACTGAGCTGGAGCCGTTGCACAGGGAGGCCGTCTAGTCTAAACGGCCCCCTGTCCGGGACCCAAAATTGAAATCCCGGTTAACCACGTAAACTATTCACCTTGACACACCAAGTCCTGCTCACGTCCGTCTGCCGTCCCCTGGGAGTCCGCCACGGCGATTCCCCGAGCGTAGGGTACGAGTTGCTCCACGAACAGGTGACCCGCGCCCAGGGTTTGTTCAGCCCCCGTTCTCACCATACCCAGTTCTCGCTGGAGTACATCGCCGAGAACCTCGAGGCCCCCGCCGTGGTGCTCCAGTATCCCTCCCACAGGGAACTCGTCCGCGAGCTCAAGCGCGGGTACGACGTCGTGGGCGTATCATTCGTCCTGGCTACCTACCACCGCATGAAGGAAGTTGTGGCGCTGGTCCGGAAATATTCGCCGCAGTCGAAGATCGTGCTGGGCGGGTACGGGACAGTGGCGCCCGATGAGATGCTGCGCCCCTACGGCGACCATATCTGCCGCGAGGAGGGAGTAGGCTTCATGCGCGGCCTCCTGGGCGAACCCGAGATCCGGATGCCGTACCGCCAACCTCTGATCATCAACCCCCTCCGGGTGTTTGGGAAGCAGATTTCGCGGACAGGGATCGTGTTCGCCGGCCTGGGATGTCCGAACGGGTGCGATTTCTGCTGCACCTCTCATTTCTTCAAGCGCAAGCACATCCGCCTGCTTCCTACGGGGGCCGACATCTACCAGGTGGTCGAACGCTATCTCGAGGTCGATCCGCGGCTCTCCATCATGATCATGGACGAGGATTTTCTGCTTAACCGTCGCCGAGCGATGGAGTTTCGGGAGTGTGTTCTCCGGGGTGGGAAGCCTCTGTCCATTTTCGTTTTCGCCAGCGTGCGGGCCTTGAGCCAGTACACCGTGACCGAGATTCAGGAGATGGGTATCGACGGGATGTGGATCGGTTACGAGGGAACGCGGTCAGGCTATGCGAAACAGTCGGGCCGGCCGGTCGAAGAGATCTTCCGCGAGTTCCGTGAGCACGGAATCACTATCCTGGCCTCCATGATCGTAGGGTTCCCCTACCAGACGCCCGAGATCATTGAAGAGGAACTCTCGGGCCTGCTTGCGTTGCGACCGGTGCTAACACAGTTCTTGATTTACGGCCCTTGTCCCGGCACTCCCTTCTACGACGAAGTCATCCGGGAGCGGAAGCTTCTTCCAGAGGTGGCTGAGGATCGTGAATTATTCTATCGCCGGGGGACCGGATTCTATGCGATGGTCAGCCATCCCTCGATGACGGCCGAACAGATCGAGGCTGCGCAAGAGCGTTGCTACGAGGAAGATTTCCGGACGTTGGGACCGGTCCTGTACCGTTCAGTGGACCGATGGCTTGAGGGATACCTCAAGCTCCGGGAGTCCCCGAGCGCATTTCTCCGCGCCAAGGCCGAGCGCATCGCAACCGATCTCAGGAAAGCTTACCCCGTGTTCCTGGCGGGCAGGCTGTTCGGGCCGACAGCGCAGGTACGGCGTTGGATTGGCAGGCTCCAAAAGCAGCTCCACGCAGAGCTGGGGAGTCCCACCTGGAAGGAGCGTATCCAGTCGGTTGCGGCAGTAGGCTTGGCCTCCTGGACGGGACTTACACTCAGATTGGGCCTCTTCCAGCACCCGCCGCTAGTGAGGCATACGTTCAGGATGTCGGACGCCCGTTGCGGGCGGGCTTGGGAGCGCTTGCGCGGTGAGGATCCCGCGGGGCTCTCGATCCAGGTGGAGCGGCGGCCCGCCTCGACGGTGTGGGTGCTCTTGGAGGGGCGGCTCACGGCATCCGCAGCCGGACGGTTCGTTGCGGATCTGCGAGCGGCCTTGGCGCGCCGGAAGGATCGAGTGGTGCTGGACCTGGCCGGCCTGGCGGGCCAGGAGGATGGCGCGGTGGGCGAGCTGGCGGCGGGGCTACGCGGCCATCGTGACCGCATCCGCATCATTCTCCCCCGCATCGGAGAGTTTGCGGTGCTGGCAGCAATCTTTCGCCTCTACCAGTAATCTCCCCGGAGATTTATAGCTCAGTGCCGGAAGCGGAAAAGCAACCGGCCTGGAACCTTGCCAACGCAGCCCGTCCGATCTATAAGCCAAACTGTAAACGGAAAATTAACACGTAAATTCCGGTTGAAGCCTCGGCTCTTGGCGCGTGGCCCTGAATTTTGGGAGCGCGATGCTTACCGGAGGGAAGGAGGACCTGCGATGGGCGACAACTGGTTGCAACAGGAGCTCGAGCATCGCGGGATCTCGCGCCGGGAATTTCTCGGTTTTTGCGCCAAGATGGCCGCGATACTCGCGCTGCCCGGTTCGGCGGCCGGTGCGATCGCAAAGGCGGTTGCGGCCGGTGACAAGCCGGTGCTGGTTTGGCTCGAGTTCCAGGACTGTGCCGGAAACAGCGAATCCTTCTTGCGCGCGAGTCATCCGACCGTCGCCGACATAATTCTCGATACACTCTCGGTTGACTACCACGAGACCCTGATGGCGGCCGTGGGCCATCAAGCCGAGGAAGCGCTCAACCAGACCATCGCGAAACATCCGGGCCAATACATCGCTGTGGTCGAAGGATCGATTCCGACCGGAGCCGATGGCGCCTATTGTACGATCGGTGGCAGATCGGCGCTGCAGATCGCGCGCGAGGTGTGCGGTGGAGCGGCAGCAACGATCGCCGTGGGCACCTGCGCGGCGTTCGGTGGCATTCCCGCGGCGCGGCCCAATCCGACGGGCGCGGTCGCCGTGGGCGATGCGGTGCCGGACGTCAAGAATCTGATCAACTTGTCGGCGTGTCCGGCCAATGCCGAGAACATCACCGCGCTCCTGGTCTATTACCTGACGATGAAGGAGTGGCCACGGCTCGATCAGTACCGTCGTCCGCTCTTCGCTTATGGAAAGCTGATCCATGACAACTGCGAGCGCCGCGCGTACTTCGATGCTGGCCAATACGTTGAGGTTTGGGGCGATGACGCCCATCGGCGCGGCGCATGTCTGTACAAGATGGGATGTAAAGGGCCGGCGACGTCGCAAAACTGTCCTCAAGTTCGATGGAATGACGGCGCCAACTGGCCGATCGGGTGCGGCCATCCATGTATCGGTTGTGCCGAGCCGAATTTCTGGGACACCATGACGCCTTTCTACAAGCGTCTCCCGAATATTCCCGGCTACAACGTTGGGTCGAACCTTGACCGAATTGGAATTGGTGCTGCCGCCGTGGTGGCCGCAGCCTCGCTCGCTCACGGAATCGGCCAGATCGTGCGGCATCACACCGGAACCAAGCCCTCGGAACCTGGCGTGCCTTCGGGACCTGGCGTGCCTTCGGGAGATCAAAAATGACCCACATTGTGGTTGATCCCATAACGCGTATCGAGGGCCATCTGCGGATCGAAGCCGAGGTTGATGGCGGCAAGGTTAACGACGCCTGGTCGTCTTCCACCATGTTCCGCGGGATCGAGACAATCCTCAAGGGCCGCGATCCGCGCGATGCCTGGGCCTTCACCCAGCGCATCTGCGGAGTCTGTACCACCGTCCACGCGATCGCATCGATTCGCGCGGTCGAGCACGCGATCGGCGCAATTCCTCCGGCCAATGCGCGCCTGTGTCGCAACCTGATCATGTCCGCGCAGACAGTGCAGGATCACGTGATTCATTTCTATCATCTGCACGCGCTGGACTGGGTCGATATAGTCTCGGCGCTGAGCGCAGATCCGAAGAAGACTGCCTCGCTTGCTCAATCGATTTCGGACTGGCCGCTTTCGAGTATCAAGTACTTTACGGGCATGCGCGATCGCCTCAAGACCTTCGTCGAACGAGGTCAGTTGGGTCCGTTCGCCAACGCATATTGGGGGCATCCGGCGTACCGGCTTCCGCCTGAAGCCAATCTGATGGCGGTGGCGCATTATTTGGAAGCACTCGATTGGCAGCGCCGTTTCATCAAGATCCACGCGATCCTGGGCGGCAAGAATCCGCACCTTCAGAGCTTCCTCGTGGGCGGGATGGCGACGCCGGTCGATCCCGACTGGCAGAACTCACTCAACGCCGACACGATCGCGGCACTCAACAAGGTTATCGCCGAAGGCCGCGACTTCGTGACACGGGTTTATATGCCTGATGTGCTCGCGGTTGCGTCATTCTACAAGGACTGGGCGTCAGTGGGCGCGGGCGTCGGCAACTATCTTGTCTATGGCGAGTATCCCGAGGGCCCCGGCGAAAATCCTGAACTATTCCTGCCAGCCGGCATAATACGGGGGCGCGATCTTTCAAACGTCTTTCCGGTTGACCAGCGAAAGATCACCGAGCAGGTGGCTCATTCCTGGTACGAATATTCAGGCGGCGACAACCAGGCACTTCATCCGTACCAGGGCGAGACTGATCCGCATTACAGCGGACCAAATCCGCCTTACGAGCGACTAGAAGTTGCAAAAAAATACAGCTGGCTCAAATCGCCGCGCTACGACAGTCAGCCGATGGAGGTCGGGCCGCTGGCGCGCATGCTGGTAGCGTACCGTTTGGGACGGCCGGCGCGGGTCAAGGAACTCGTTGACAAGGCCCTTGCGACGCTGGGCGTGGGACCGCAGGCGCTGTTCTCAACTTTGGGACGAGTGGCGGCGCGCGCGATCGAGACTCAGGTGGTGGTCGAAAAGATGAGCGACTGGGTAAACGCGCTAGCCATGGGCATGGTGCACCGCGACTACCGTATCCAGGACAACTCGAAATGGGATCCCGCGACCTGGCCGAAGGAATGCTTTGGCGCTGGTTTCCATGAGGCGCCGCGCGGTGCGCTCGGCCACTGGGTGCACATCAATAGCGGCGCGATCATGAACTATCAGTGCGTCGTGCCGAGCACTTGGAACGCCGGTCCGCGCGACTCAGCGGGCCAGCGCGGACCTTATGAATCAGCCTTGGTCGGCACGCCGGTCGCCAAACCCGACCAGCCGCTCGAGATCCTGCGCACGGTGCACTCGTTTGATCCGTGCATGGCTTGTGGCGTGCACGTCGTGGACGCCCGGAGGCGCGAGCTGGCTCGCGTGAAGGTTCTGTGAGCGCGCTACCACAGCTTGTGCCGCACCCACCTGGCTCCGGCATTATGTATGTCTGGGAACTGCCGGTGCGGGTGACGCACTGGCTGATCTTCCTATCCATCATTGTGCTCTCGGTTACCGGTTTCTATATCGGCGATCCGTTCATAGCAGTCAGCGGACCCGCCCGGGATCACTTTGTCATGGGGACAATGCGCGTGATCCATCTTTACACCGCGATCGTGTTCACTCTGTCAGTGCTGGTGCGGGTCTACTGGATGTTCGTCGGCAATTACTACTCGCGTTGGGACCGCTTTATTCCGGTCACGCGCGAGCGGTTGAACAGCACCTGGCAGGCGGTTGAGTTTTATGCCTTCGTGCGCCGCAGCCCGCCGCCTGATCCGGGTCATAGCGGCCTTGCCGCTCTGGCTTATGCGGCCATCTTCGTGATCTACTTTGTGATGATCGGTACCGGGCTCGCCTTGTACACCGCCTTTGCTCCAGTGGATTCGGTGTTTCAGGTGTTTCGCTTTCTGATACCAATCTTCCGCGGGCTCCAGATGACTCGCTTCATCCATCACATCGGGATGTGGATGCTGTTGGTTTTCATGATCCATCACGTGTACTCGGCGATTCTTTTTGCGTTCAAGGAGCGCAATGGAATCTTCGACTCGATGGTCACAGGGTACAAGCACCTAACCCCGGAAGTCGTGCGGGAGAGCCGGCGCGAGGCCTGACGAATTAGCAGTTTTTCAAACTCGACTTTCCCCGGCGAGATTTGGCCCGGGAGAAAAATGAATGCTGGCATGGCGGCCCGATCGCCGACACCAAGGCGCGGTACCAGACACTATCTCGGCGAATATATCAGTGGCCGGCGGCGACTTGCCGCACGGAGGCGTTGCCGCGCAGCGATTTGAGAATCGCTTCACGGCGTTCCTTCAATTCCTTTGGCATCGTCGGACCAATCTTTTCGAAGAACTCGCCGGCGGATTCTAGTTCCGCCTTCCATTCCTCGGGATTTACAGCGAGCGCTTCTCGCGCCGCGCTGGCGGGCAGATCGAGGCCCTTGAGATCGAGGTCGCCATCGTTGGGAACGATTCCAACCGGCGTCTCGTGGCCACCGGCGCGTCCGTGGATTCGATCGAGCATCCACCGGAGCACGCGGAGGTTTTCGCCGAAACCGGGCCAGATAAAGTTGCCGTTGGCGTCCTTGCGGAACCAGTTGACCATGAAGATGCGCGGCGGCTTCGTTATCTGCGCTGCGCATCTTGAGCCAGTGAGCGAAATAATCGCCTATGTTGTAGCCGCAGAACGGCAGCATCGCCATCGGATCGCGCCGCAACACGCCGACCGCTCCTGAAGCCGCGGCCGTCGTTTCGGAACCCATCGTGGCGCCCATGAAGACGCCGTGCGTCCAGTCCATCGATTCGAGCACGAGCGGCACCGTCGAGGCGCGGCGTCCGCCGAAGATGATCGCGGAGATCGGCACACCGCTCGGATCATCCGTTTGCGGCGACCAGACGGGATTGTTGCGCATCGGAGCCGTGAAGCGGCTGTTGGGATGCGCGGCCTTGTCCGGCGAGCCTTCTTTCCAAGGGCGTCCCTGCCAGTCGAGCAGACCGTCGGGCGCGGGCACGTCCATCCCTTCCCACCAAACGTCGCCGTCCGGAGTCATCGCGACGTTGGTGAAAATCGAATCATGCTGGACCGTCTTCAGCGCGTTCAGATTCGATTTTGCGCTGGTGCCGGGCGCGTTGGCGAAGTAGCCGTTCTCGGGATTGACCGCCCACAGGCCGCCGTCGGGACCGACGCGAATCCACGCGATATCGTCGCCAACCGTGAAGACCTTCCAGCCCTTGAACTCGGCCGGCGGCGTCAGCATCGCGAGATTGGTCTTGCCGCACACGCTCGGAAACGCGGCCGCCATATAGGTGGTGTCGCCGTCGGGACTTTGCAGGCCGAGGATCAGCATGTGCTCGGCGAGCCAACCTTCGTCACGGCCGAGCGGACTTGCGATTCGAAGCGCGAAACATTTCTTGCTGAGCAGAGCGTTGCCGCCGTAGCCGCTGCCGACCGAGATGATCGTGTTGTCTTGCGGGAAGTGGCAAATCAGGCGGCGCTCGGGATTCAAATCGAGCGTGCAATGAATTCCGCGGTTGAAATTGCCCGACTCGCCAAGTTGGTCGAGCGCCACCGTGCCCATCCGCGTCATGATTCGCATGTTCAGCACGACGTAGATGCTGTCGGTGAGCTCGATCCCAACCTTCGAGAACGGCGACCCGAGCGGGCCCATCAGGTACGGCACCACGTACATCGTGCGCCCGCGCATCGAGCCGTCGAGCCATCCGCGCAACTTGGCGTACGTCTCTGCGGGAGCGGACCAATTGTTGGTAGGCCCGGCGTCTATTTTGTTCGGAGTGCAGACGAAGGTCAGTTGTTCGGTGCGCGCGACGTCGTTGGGATTTGAGCGATGCAGGTAGCAGCCGGGCCGCTTGGTCTGATTGAGCTGGATGAGTATTCCCGCGGCGACGGCCTGTTTGGTGAGGCGATTTTTCTCCGCTTCGGAGCCGTCGCACCACACAACGGCATCGGGCCGGGTGAGCAGGGCGACTTCCTTGACCCAATCGCGCAACGCGCGGCTGCTGGTCGGCGAACTATCTGCGGCGTCGGGATTGGGCGTCACTTCATGCACTCCACATCGGTCCTTGTGAATCGGTAGCTCGTATTCTAACGGAGGCGCAAAATGCAATGCAACGAACATGGGATCGTAATCCCGGATTTCCATTTTACTTGTGAACTACTAAATTGATCGCGCGGGTGACCTCCGACGGCGGTTTGATTCTGGTGCCCGAGTTGGACCTGAAAATCAGCAGTGGAGGACAGCAAAAGCAAAATGGAAAGTATACCGCGCGGCTTGGCGCTTCTGCGTGATCCGCAACTGAATAAATCGACCGCGTTCACTGAGTCTGAGCGCGAGGCGCTGGGCCTGCTCGGCCTCTTACCGGAAGGGATCGATTCCGAGGAAACTCAGATCCAGCGGGTGCACCTTCAACTGTCGCAAAAGCCGAACGATCTGGAAAAGTACATCTACTTGTCGCAACTGCAGGATACGGACGAAACGCTCTTTTTCTGTGTGCTGATGTCGGACCCGGCGCAATTCCTGCCGCTCGTCTACACGCCGACGGTGGGCGAGGCCTGCCTGCAGTTTGGCCACATCATCCGCCGCCCCAAGGGCCTTTACCTGTCGATCAAACGCAAGGGCCGCGTCCGGGAAATTCTCCGCAATTGGCCGCAGCGCGACGTGCGCTTCATCGTGGTTAGCAGCGGCCAGCGAATTCTGGGGCTTGGCGATCTCGGCGCAAACGGCATGGGAATCCCGATCGGCAAGCTGGCGCTCTATACCGCGTGCGCCGGCGTGCCCCCGCAGTACTCTCTCCCCATCCTCATCGACTGTGGCACTAACAATGAGACGTTGCTGCGCGACCCGCTCTACCTGGGCTTGCGGCAGACGCGCCCGCCGATCGCGCAGTTGGATGAGTTTGTCGAAGAATTCATAACCGCGGTCCAGGAAGAGTTTCCTAATTGCTGCGTCCAGTTCGAGGATTGGGCAGGAGCCGACGCCATCCGGCTGCTTGCCCGCTACCGCGACCGGATTTGCTGCTTCAACGATGACATGCAGGGCACCGCGGCGGTGGCGCTTGCGGGAATTCTTGGAGCGCTTCGCATAACCGGCGAGAAACTCTCCGACCAGACCTTCCTGTTCCTCGGCGCCGGTTCAGCCGCAATCGGAATCTCAGGCATGTTGACCGAAAGGTTGATGTTCGAGGGGATTCCAGCCCAGGATGCCCGCGCTCGACTGTGGCTGTTCGACATAAACGGACTGCTGGAAACAACCCGGATTGACCTGGCTGATTTCCACAAGCCTTACGCGCATCGCCACCCCGCGACCAAAGATTTTGTCGATGCGATCGAGTCGATCAAGCCGACCGCGATCATCGGGGTTAGCACGGTTGCCAAGGCCTTCAACCAGCGCGTGATCGAAGCGATGGCGCGAATCAACCGGCGCCCGATTATCTTCGCCTGCTCCAATCCGGCCTCGCATTCCGAGTGCTCGCCGGAAGAGGCTTACCGCTGGTCGGATGGCCGTGCCCTCTTCGCCAGCGGGAGCCCGTTTCCTCCGGTGCTCGTCAACGGCAGGACCTTTGTGCCCGGACAGGGGAACAACGTCTACATCTTTCCCGCGATAGGTCTGGCGGTCCTTGCGACCCGCGCAAGGCGCGTCACCGATGAGATGTTCATAGTTGCCGCTCGGGCGGTAGCCGAGCAGGTGACCCCGGCCGAGCTCGATTCCGGGCTCCTCTATCCTCCCGTGTCGACGATACTCAACACCGAGTTATATGCTGCCGAGCGCGTGGCGGAGGTGATTTTCGCGCGCGGCTTTGCGCGCGTCCCGGCGCCTGAGATATCGGGCAATTCGTCCGATCGCAGACCTACAAACCCGAATACCGTCTGCTTGGATAAAAGCGTCCATGCACCGTATATGCTGGCCGTATATGCTCGCTGCGGAGGACTCCACATCGTGCCCGAGACTTTTCAGAAGGAAAGCGCGCTCGCTCGATTCTTCAACCGCCTGATGGGCCGGGCGGTTAAGCTCGGAATCGCGCCCGGCTACATGCGCCTGCTCGAAGTCCCGGGCAGAAAATCAGGCAAGATTTTCACCACCCCCGTCAACGTCCTCGAATTCCAGGGCCGGCGATGGCTGGTTGCTGCTCGCGGCGAGAGTGCCTGGGCCCGCAACGCGCGCGCGGCCGGTCGCGTCATGCTGCGACGCGGCGCCAGTTCCCAATCGCTGACGGTTCGCGAGCTTGCCGATGCCGACAAGCCCGAGATTATCAAAGCGTTCGTCGATCGCTTCGCCTCCCAGGTTCAGCGTTTCTTCGACGTGCCCGCCGGCTCGCCCGCCGACGCGTTTCGCATCGTCGCGGCGCGCACGCCGGTCTTTGAGCTGGTCGGCGACGCCTGAGAGTCTGCGAATTCATTTTGTGAATGATCCCGCGCCGCCGCCGACGGCCCCGAATCACGAGCAGCTCGATGCCGTCGCCGATTCCGCCGGGCGCGAGCGGATGACCGTTGTCGCGCTGGTCGCGATGCTCTTCTACCAAGGCTTCGCGGCCTCAATTGTCTCGGTCGCGGCGCCGTGGATCGGAGCGAGCTTCCGCCTCGATGGCGCCGGAGTCGCTCGCCTGTTCGCGTGGATCTCGCTCTCGGCGCTGGGCGCGCTCGCGCTTTCACGGATGATCGACAGGCACGGACGCCGCCGCATGATCCTGTGGTGCGTCGCCGCGATTCCCGTTTGCAGCATCGGGACCGCGCTCTCGACCAGACTGATTTGGTTCACGTCGTTTCAGATCGCGCTCTACGCGGTCGTCGGCGCCGCCGGCGCCGGCTGTATCGTGATGCTTTCCGAGGAGCTCCCGATCGCACGTCGCGCACGCGGCCAAAGCTTCGGCGGTCTGGCGGGCTCGGTGGGAGCCGGACTGTGCGTATTCCTCATGCCAATCTTCGTGGCGTACGGATGGTCGTGGCGATGGATGTTCGTGATTTCGGCGGCGGGAATCGCCATGCTGCCCGCGATGGCGCGGCTGTTGCCCGAGAGCGACCGATGGGAACTCTCTGAAAGTGCGGGAATCACTGCCAGATCGCACTTCTACGACGTCTTTCAGCCGCTCTACCGTAAACGCTCGATCACGATGATCGTATGCGCGCTGGCCGGCGCAATCTCGACCACCGCCGCCAACGCGTTTGGCTACTACCACGCGGTTTCCGTGGTCGGCCTGTCAGCCGCCGCCGCCAGCACGATGACGATTGTCGCCGGCGGAATAGGATTGGTTGGTTTTCCGCTCGGCGCGTGGGCGGCGGAGCGCTTCGGCCGCGTGCCGACGGTGGTCGGCTTCGGCATTTTCATCACCGCCGGACATCTGTGGTTTTTTTGGGGACCGCCGGCGCATTTCGCGTGGCCGTTGATGTGGCTGGCGGGCGGGTATTGCTGGTTCAACGTATGCGACAACGGGGGCACCGTCGCGACCAACGCGGCGGCGACCGAACTGTTTCCCACCCCGCTGCGCGGCACCATGATCGGTTGGTTCGCGCTGGTCGGCGCCATCGGCGCCGTCATTTCCAATGCCGCGGTCGCGATGCTGGCGGACGCGATGGGCGGGCTGTCGATCGTCGTCGGTGCGCTGTCGATTGTTGGAATCCCGGCTGCGATCCTGTTCGGTCTGATGATCGACGAAACTCGCGGGATGTCGCTCAAGATGGCGGGCAAGGAAGAGGAATTCATCGCGTCAGAGAACTGACTGGGTGCAGCGACTGTCTTGGTAGTCAAGCGGGGATTGGGCATGGAGCACTCCAAGGAGTGCGATGTTTTAGCATCGCATTGAGGATGGTGATGAGTTTGCGCATGCAGGCGACGAGTGCGACCTTGGCTGGTTTGCCGGCCGCGCGCAGCCGGCGATAGAGGGAGCGCAGGACCGGGTTGTAGCGTACGCCGACGAGGGTGCCCATGTAGAGCACGGCACGCAGATGGGCACGTCCGCCCCATACCATGCGCCGGCCGCGCATCGTGCCGCTGTCGTGGGGATACGGCGCCACGCCGACCAGCGCGGCAATCTCGTGCCGGTTGAGGCGGCCCAACTCCGGCAGCCCCGCGATCAGCGTTGCGCATAGCACCGGACCGACACCGGGCACGCTGCTTAGCAGGTCCTCCCGTTCGCGCCACAGCGGCGAGTTGCGCAGCGTGCGGTCGAGGTCGTGATCGCGCTGCTTAAGCCGCGCTTGGAGCCAGCGGATATGCGCGCGGATCTCGCGGTGCAACACCGCCGGCACGCAGCCGAGCCGGTTGCGCTCGGCGGTCAGCATCTCGACCAGTTCGCGCCGGCGGGTAACCAGCGCCTGCAACTGGCGGGTCTGCTCATTGGGCAACTCCCTGAGCGGCGGCTTGATCCGCTCCGCGAACAGCGCCAGAGCACGCGCGTCAAGCGCGTCGGTCTTGGCCAACTGCCCGGTGCAGCGCGTGAACTCGCGCACTTGGCGCGGGTTTACCACCGCCACCGGCACCTGGGCCGCCGCCAGCTCGCCCACCAGCGCCGTCTCCAAGCCGCCGCTGGCTTCCAGCACCACCAGCGCGGGAGCGAGCTTTTGCAACCGCCCGGCCAGCTCCACGATCCCACGCGCGTCGTTGTCCACCCCCAACAACTCGCCCGCAGAGCCTAGCGCCACATCCAACCGCGCCTTGCTCACGTCGATCCCCACGAACACTTCCGCCCTTGTCACCGCTGCGCTCCTCCGCTCAGGCCGCACCCCTCCTTGCGCGATGCGGGCTCGACCACTTGCGCCGGCCCCGGCGACTGTTCGGGCTTTGACCTGGTTGTTGGGGCGCGGCGACCCGCGCTGCACCGCGGTCTCGCTCTTTGCGGACCCAGGGGTTCTCGGTCTGCCGCGCCCAAGTTTGTTTCCATCTTGCGATGACAACGGCAAGATACAAGGGGTCACCCCTGCCCAAGACCTCAGCGGCCGGTGAATTTGGGCTCCCGGCGCTGCAAGAACGACTGCAGCCCTTCTTGACGGTCCCGGCTTATCTCCTGTGGATGGGTGAATAGGATATATTCTCGTTCATCGACACGGACCTTGTTGTCCGTCGTCTTGTAGTGCCCGTACTTGACCGCCTTGATGTAGAGCGGCGGAATCTTCTTCAACAGCCGAGCCCAGCGGATCGCCTCGTCCATCAGGTGCTCATCCGCAACGACCTTGTTGACCAGCCCGACCTCATAAGCGCGCTGCGCGTCCATGATCTGCCCGCCGTTCCACGCTAGCAGCATGAACTCGAGGCTGATCTTGAAGGGCATGTACGGAAGATACTCGACCGGCGGCAGTGGCGTGCCAATCCGTGCTTCCGGAAAACCCATCAGCGTGCTCTCGCCGGCGATCGTAATGTCGCAGCCGCGAACGGCGAGTGCATAGCCGGCGCCAAGCGTGTAGCCCTTGACCGCGCCGACGATCGGCTTGAACACGGTGATGCCGTTCTGCGGATAGCCTTGATGGACCTGAAATGGCACTTCGCGATCGATCGCACCGGGGCTCACGTCCGCCCCGGCGCAGAAGTGCTTGCCAGCGCCCGTGAGGATGGCGACCTTGGCAGCCGGGTCGGCCTCGAACCGGGTCCAGGTCGCGCACAAGGCGTCGCTGAGCGCGCCGTTGAGCGCGTTCAGCTTTTCCGGCCGATTCAACGTGATGAAGGCGATTTCGTCCCTCACCTCATAGAGCAGCACATTCTCTGACTTCGCCGCCTTTGGCTTGGCGGTGCGCTTCTGCTGCGGCCTCAACACACTGGCTATGACGTCTCTCCCCAGATTGGTCGCGCGGCCTCAGCGCCCGCACGGGCCGGCTGCGCGGTCACGTCCGCCGGAGCGGTGTAAACCGGAATTTTCATTTTGAAACCCGATTCAAACTGCCACCAAGACCACGCGGCTTGCAAACGCGAAGTTCGAGCCCGGTCTTGAGTACAAGGTGCTTCCCACCGCGCCGGGAGAGGCGGTTCCGCGTCTCGCGGCCACGCAACGCTTCATTCGACGGTCAGCTTCGTCTCGGCGAATTCCTTCTTTTCGAAATCCCAGGCGAACGCCGCTGCGCGGGCGAATTTGCCGGCGCGAATCGACATCACCATGTAAACGGTGTCGGGATAGTCGGGCTCGGACGGATCGAATGAGCACGCCTGCGCCCGATCGGTCGGGGAAAAGTACGCGTCGTGATCGGGATGCGAATGGTAAACCGCGCGGATCGCGAGCTTGCGGCGATCGGCCTCGAGCATCGCCGCCAAATGCTCCTTCGGCTCCATCAGGAAAGCCGTGCGCGCATCGCGCGGGAACGCCGCCGGATCTTCGGCGTGCATGCGGTTCTGGATGTTGGCGACCGGGCGGACTTCCTCGACCGAGTTTTCGTTGTCGCCGATGATGAAGCCGCAGCATTCGAAGGGAAACTCGCGCTCAGCCTGTGCGACGATCGCATCCATGCTCGCGCGGCGTATCGATGCTGCCTTCATCGCTCTTCCTTGAGTGTTCGCTGGCGCGCGCGCTCGGC
The DNA here is from genome assembly GCA_963803045.1 of Binataceae bacterium (SeqCode). Lineage (GTDB taxonomy): Bacteria > Desulfobacterota > Binatia > Binatales > Binataceae > Binatus. Next base: position 40,778 of record CAWDLC010000013.1, read on the forward strand.
GGCCTTGACGAGCCGCATCAGCATCCGGTTCGTCTCCGCGTCAAGGCCGAAGCGATCGGCAAGCTCGACGATCTTGCCGTTCAGCGCGCCGATCTCGGTGCGCCCGCGAACATGAAGATCGTGCAGCATCGTCGGCCGATGATTGAACGTGAGCGGGATCAACTGCTCGTAAAAGATTTTTCGATATTCCGCCGCACTCGAAAAGGGAAGGGCGATGCCGAGCGCGCGCGCGACCGCGAACGCCTCCTCGATCGCGCGATCCATGATCGGCTTCACGTCCGGATCCCCGGCGAGTGCCCCATAGTGCTGCTGCAAAATTGCGCCGAGCGGATTCAGCGCCACGTTGTATAGAACCTTGGTCCACAGCACGGGCATGATGTCGCCAACAGCGACCGTGGGAACTCCGGCGGCGTCGATCATTGCGGCGATCGCGTGAGCGCGCGTCGCGAGCGCCGGCGAGTCCTCGCGATGAATCGCAGGCGCGGGTCCGATTGCGACCGGCTGCGCGAAAACCGTCACGTGCGCGCTGCCGGGCGACGGTATTTCCGCGCCGAAGATCACGCGCGCGCCCAATACGTGCCGCCGTCCGAAGCGCTCGATCAACGACTCGATATTGCCCAGGCCATTTTGCATCGAGACGACCGCGCCGTCGTCGGTCAAACGGTCGGCCAGCCGAGCCGCGATCGATTCGGTGTCATAACTCTTGACCGCGCAGACGATTAATCCGAACCGCCTGCCAAGTCTCGCGGGATCGTCGGCGAGCCGCATGCCGGCGACGGTTCGATCGCCAAACAGCCCCGAAATTCTTAAGCCCCCGCGTGCAATCGCCTCGAGATGCGTTCGCCGGCCAAGCAACGTGACATCGTGCCCTGCATCATGCAGCATACCGCCGAGAATCGAGCCAATCGCGCCGGCGCCCGCGATCAAGATGGGAGTATCGGTCATCGTGTCGAAGTTATCGGTAGCCGATTCGCCAGACAACGCCACCGCTTCGGACCGTTCGACCGCTGGCCGCGATGACTTGCTCCCCTTCTCGCGGCTCTGGTAGTTTCAACTGTCTTGCGCGCGCATGGCGCGCGTTCGTATTTTCGGGCTTCGATCGTAACGTCCCCGTCGTCTAGCTCGGCCTAGGACACCGGCCTTTCACGTCGGTAACACGGGTTCAAATCCCGTCGGGGACGCCAAGGTTTTTTCCTTTTTCAGGGCGTTTGACAGCCACGGGATCCAGATGATGGCAATGCCCGAATTGCTGTTGAAATTAAAGTGGCAGCAATCCTCGCCCGATGGGAAGATCGGGCTGCGATTAGAGGAGGAACCCGCTTCCTGAATTCGCAAAGCAAACTCAGGCCGCATACAAAGTGCTGGCGGTCGAGGGCGGTGGCTCGATACGCAGCCCAAGTCACGACGCGGACATCAATCAAGCCCTCTCTTGCCATACTTATCAAACTAAGACCTTCAACCAGCCGCATCTTTGATACGATGCTTGCCGAGCTTGTATGAAAGATCGCTTCGCGACATTCCAAGTCGCCGCGCGACTTCCGCCTGGGCACCATCGGTTATTTTCAGCGCGCGCTGAATCACCGCCTTTTCCAGCGAGGCCAGAAAGTCTCGAAGATTGTGCGTCTCAGGCATCATCTCGGCGAGCTGGTCAGGGGTGAGCTCGGCGGAGCTGCGGGGCGCGACGGCGTTTGCGTTGCGAGGCGTTGACACCGGGAAGTTCTCCGGAGTGATTTCCTGCTCAGTTGAGAGAATGCATGCGCGCTCGATAAGGTTACGAAGTTCACGGATATTCCCGGGAAAATCGTAGCTGAGGAGCGTGCGCATCGCCTCGGCGCTGATTCTGCGAGGTGGCGTGTTCAGATCGCGCACAGCTTGCGCCAGGAAGAGAGCGCAAAGCTCGGGTATGTCCTCGCGATGATCGCGCAGAGGAGGAACAGCGAGCGGAACTACCGCCAGCCGGTAGTACAGGTCCTCGCGAAAACGGCCCTCCTGTACGCGCCGGTTCAAATCCCTGTTGGTCGCGACCAGCAGCCGCACATCGGTGCGGCGGGGCTTGCTCGACCCGAGTCGCGTGACCAGCCCGTCTGTCAGCACTCGCAGCAGTTTGGCCTGCGCCGCCAGCGACATTTCGGCGGCCTCGTCCAGAAAAAGCGTGCCTTCGTTTGCGGCCTCGAAAACTCCCTCGCGCGCGCGGTCGGCGCCGGTGAAGGCTCCCCGCTCGTGTCCAAACAACTCGCTTTCCAGAAGCGTTTCGGTAAACGCCGCACAATTGACGGCGACCAAGGTCTTCTCGGCACGCAGGCTGTTGCGATGAATTGCACGGGCGACCAGCTCCTTGCCGGTTCCGGTTTCTCCACTGACGAGGACGGTAGCGTTGGTTGGTGCAACGCGCGCAATTTTCTCGCGAAGTTGGCGAATTGCCACGCTGCGCCCCGTGATCTCCGACGAGCCTTCAAGGCGCACCACCGTGTCGCGAAGCCTGCTGTTCTCACGCACAAGGCGCGTGTGCTCCATCGCGCGCGTGGCTGATGCCAGCAATACTTCAGGAACGAAGGGCTTGGTAATGAAATCAAATGCGCCGCGGCGCATGCTTTCCACCGCGAGTTCAATGGTCGCAAATGCGGTCAGAAAAACGACGGAAAGATTCGGATCGGCTTCTCGCGCCGCGGCCAGGACGTCCAACCCTTCACCATCGCCCATTTTCTGGTCGGTTATAACGGCGTCGAACGTGTACTCGGCAAGCGCGCCCCGCGCGTCGTTGACACCGGCAGCCTCGACTACTTCGTGATGTTCCTGCTTCAGATTGGAGATCAGTATCCGCCGCAGGTGCGGCTCGTCATCTACAACGAGTATCTTGCCCATAGCCTGGCCCCTATATGACAGATTGGCTCGGGGAGTGTGCCGGTATCTCAATGGAAAAGCATACCCGCCGCATTTCGTTGATTCTCAATACGATATCGCTGCCGTGAGCGCGCGCGATATTGCGCGCGATCGCAAGACCGAGTCCGTTGCCGGCCTGCTTGGTAGTAAACAGTGGCTCGAAAATGCGCGCCACAATTTCAGCGGGGATCGGTCCAGCCGGATCAGTTACGTCGATTCGGATCGTGCCATTTCCGTTCATCTGCGCGTTGAGTTTCACCAAGTCACCTCGATTGCATGCATCGATAGCGTTCAGCACCAGGTTTAAGAGCGCCTGATGCATCTGGGTTGCATCGAACTCTCCCTCAAGGTTGCTGTCGACGGCCACATCGATCGTTACACCTTCATTGGCCGCGTGCGCGCGGGCGACAGTAGCGACGTAGTTCAGCGTGTCGGCGAGGTTTACCCGCGCGATCTGCACTGCGCGCGGACGCGCGTAGACCAGGAAGTCGGTGGTGAGCCGCTCGAGACGCTCGGCTTCTTTCGCCGCGATCGAGAACATTTCTTCTCGTTCTGTTTCGTCCTGACCCGGCCGGGCGGCGGTTGCCAGTGAGCTGGAAATCATCGCAACAGGATTTCGGATCTCATGTGCGATCGCTCTGGACAATCGGCCGACCGCGGCCAGCTTCTCTTCAGAGAGCAATTGCTGACGGGTGCGCTCGAGTTCCTCGATATTGCGTACGAACCCGGCCTCGCGCGCGCGAAGATTGTTGACCAGAAGCCACACCAGCACTCCCATCACGCTGTAAATTACCGACATTGCTCCTGCTTCCAATGTACTCGCCGAATTTCAGGCCATAGGCGCCCATGAAGCTGATGAAGTCCGCCAGCACGACCACTGTGATCGTGGCGCCGAGACCGAGCCTGAAAGACGCTTCGAGTATCGGAAGAAGCATCAGGGCGTAGTACGCAGTGTCTCCTCTGATGGTTAACGAAGTGAGCACCAAGGCCAGTGTTGAGTTGAATCCGAGAGACCAGAACGTGAGGATCCGTCGCGTCGGCCGAGAAAGCGGCGCGTTCTTCCTGTAAAGCCAGATGAGATGAGCCGCCTGGATTATCAAACCAACCGCCAGAACAACGATGACCGATACTGAAGGTTTGCCGCGGACGAACCTTGAGATTGCCTGCAGCGCTAATAGCGAACCAATCAGCAGGAGATTGAAGGAGGCAAAGACGAATTCCTGCCGGCGAAAAGATTCGTGGTCATCAGCGGCGAAATCGGCAGCGCCATCACCCATCGTGCTTGCAAGGGACCTAAGCGCCCAGAGACTATTGCTCGGTTTATGCTCGATCATCTTTGGTCAGCCTTGGCGAGCCGCCGCGACGCATCGAGCCATGGCAACAATGGCCGCCTCACCGTCTCCAAAGGAGACGGGCCTCTGTGAGCAAACGCGATGCCGATATTTGTCATCGAATTCTTTTGGCAATGGCGCAAATTTCATGAACCCCATTTAATTTCGTTCAAAAGTTTGAACGTGAGCTTTTTTCTGGCGTTCAAATTTTTGGACAACCGCCACCGTCGTAGAGGCTTGGAGATGAGAAGCCTTGCGATTGCCTGCTGATACCAGCGTAAAGGGATGGCAAGCGGTTTGCTAGGACCAATGCACCCTGTCGCTGCTGCTTTGCGTCATCCCAAGAAAATCGCCTCTACGCCGGACGAAAATGAATTGAACTTTCGTTAGCCGAGCGGCGCGTACGAAGAGTCGCTACCGAGGCAAGAATCGCGTGTTGGAAGATCAAATGATAATCCCGACCAATATGCACGGCACTGCGAGGCATCAGCCTTCAGCCACGAAGCACCCGGTAGTGCGATCGATCGGCCGCGCTCTACCGGAAAACTACTATCCGCAGGAAGTGATTTCCGCGGCGCTTTGGAAAGAATGGGACGGGAGCGACGAAGGCCGCGCTCGCTTTGAGCGGCTCCATCGCTCGGTCGGTGTTCGCGGACGTCATCTGGCGCTCCCGATGGAGGATTACCGCGCACTCGATTCGTTCTCGAAGATGAACGACAAGTGGATCGAACGCGCGACCGATCTCGGCGAAGAAGCCACCGAATCCGCGCTCTGCCAGGCCGGTCTGGTACCCACCGATATCGATCATATCTTCTTCACCACGGTTACGGGCATCGCATCTCCCAGCATCGACGCCAAACTGATCAACCGCATGTCGATGCGAGCAGACATAAAGCGGACTCCCATCTTCGGGCTCGGTTGCGTCGGCGGAGCAGCCGGCCTCGCGCGAGCCGCCGACTATCTGCGGGCGTTTCCGAGCCATACCGCACTCCTTGTTTCCGTCGAACTTTGCTCGCTCACGCTGCAGCTAAGGGATCAGTCGGTTGTCAACGTAATCGCATCGGGGCTTTTTGCAGATGGAGCTGCGGCGGTGATCGTAAGCGGCGGAGAGAGAAACAACGAGCCGCACCGGCCGAGGGCCATCGCCTCCCGATCGATCTTCTTTCACGATACCGAGCAAATGATGGGCTGGCACATAGGGGACACCGGCTTCGAGATCGTGCTGTCGGCCGGGGTTCCGGACCTGGTCCGCAACAAACTGCGCCAGGGCGTGGATTCCTTCCTCAGCGACCAGGGTTTGTCGCGCCGCGGTATCAAGCATTGGATCGCTCACACTGGTGGACCGAAAGTCCTGCAGGCCATGGAGGCGGCGCTCGAAGTACCACGATGCAGCCTGGAGCGATCGTGGAAATCGCTTGCCTCGATTGGAAATTTGTCCTCCGCATCGGTGCTGTTTGTCGCGGCTGACTTTCTGGAGGCGAATGTCGCGCGTCCCGGTGATTACGGGATGCTGCTATCGATGGGACCCGGCTTCTGCGGGGAATTGGTTCTGCTGCAATGGTGATGCTCAATGGCTAGCACTCTCGCCGCCGCGCGCAAGATATGGGACCTCGTTGTAGTCGGCGGTGGACCGGCGGGCCTCGCCGTCGCAATTGTCGCGGCGCAGCAGGGCCTGTCCGTGGTAGTCGTCGAGCGCCGCGATTTCCCGCCGGATAAGTGTTGCGGGGAAGGCGTGCTGCCGCCCGGCGTGAAAGCTCTCCAGCGCCTGGGGATCGCCGATCGCTTCGATCACTCGACGTCTTATCCATTTGCTGGAATTCGCTTCATCCAGGAAAACGGTTGCGCGGCGCAAGCGCTCTTGCCCTCCCACGGGATGGGCATCAGACGCACGGTACTGGTCGAGGCGCTGGCCCGGCGCGCGGAGGAACTGGGGGCGGTGTTACGTCATCGATGTTCGGTCAATGGCTTCGAGGCGAAGTCGGGCGAAGCGGTGGTGTACACGACCGAGGGCGAAATATTCGGGAGGTTGGTCGTCGCGGCAGACGGGCTCGAGTCGTCACTGCGAAAGGCATCGGGTCTCGACCCGGCTCCGAGCTCCCGGCGCCGGTTCGCGCTACGTCAGCATTACAAGATTCGCCCTTGGACCGACTTCGTCGAAGTCTACGTGGACGACAAGGGCGAAGCGGTGGTGACTCCGGTCTCTGACGAAAGCGTCGGAATCAATTTCGTCTGGGAAGATGGAGTCATCGAGCAGCCGAAAATAGCCGGTCTGGCTAGCCGCTTTCCAGCCATGCTGGCGCGGCTCGGGAACGCCCCGACGATTTCAACGGTTAGAGGAGCCGGGCCGATGGCGCACGCGGTGACTCGTCGCAACAGCAATCGCATGGTGCTGGTCGGTGACGCTGCAGGATTCCTGGATTCAATCTCCGGCGAGGGACTGTCGATCGCGTTTAACTCAGCGTTGATGCTCGGCAAGCATCTGCCTGAAATTCTAAAGCGCGGGGCCACGCAGGAGAGTATGCAAGCTTACGAACGTGAGGTGCGTCGGGTCTATCGCGGTTACTGGTTCGTCACCAGCGGATTGTTAATGATCGCGCGTCATCCTTGCGCCCGGCGAATAATAATCAACTCGCTAATGCGGCATCCACGGGTATTTAGCGCGCTGATGAGCGGCGCAATGCGGATGACGGTGACGGCGGCGTAATACCCAAATGAGTCTGGCTGAGGCGCCAATCCTCGAGGCGATCGAGATTTCGAAGAGCTACGGTACTCGTCTCGCACTCGACAATGTCAGCCTTGCCGTGAGGCCCGGTGAAATTGCCGGGTTGCTGGGACCCAATGGCGCAGGCAAGACCACAACGCTCTCGATCCTTGCCACTCTGCTTCGACCCGATAGCGGTCGTGTTCTGATCAATGGCAAGCCGCCAAAAGCCGACCGGCGCGGGCTGGGACGCATGCTTGGGCTGGTCCCGCAATCGCTCGCGCTCTACCCGACGCTGAGCGCCGCACAAAACGTATGGCATTTCGCCCGGATGCAGGGACTCTCGCGCGACGACGCGAAGGAGTGCTGCAAGCGGGTGCTGGAAGAGGTGGGTCTCAGCGACCGGGCCGACGACCCGATGCATGGATTTTCCGGAGGAATGAAGCGGCTTCTCAACCTCGCCTGCGGAGTTGTTCATCGTCCTCGTGTGCTGCTGCTGGACGAACCGACCGTCGGCGTCGATCTCCAATCGCGCGAACAGATATTGGCGCGGATCAGGCGCTACGCGGATGACGGCTCGGCGATAATCTACAGCACCCATTACATGGAAGAGGCGGAACGTATTTGCGATCGCGTGCTGCTGATCGATCGCGGCAAACTGGTCGCCGAGGGCGACCTCGAAAAGGTGATTTCACTCGGAGGCGGCCGGCCTCGCATCGAGCTGACCTATCGCGGGCAGTTGCCGAAAGGGCGCTTCGGCAGGCTCGCCGGTGTGAGCGAGATAGGCGCGGCTGGAATCGAGGGCAAAGCAACCCTCGAGATGAACAGTCTCGCGCAGGTCGCCGAGGTGCTCCATGGGCTTCGGACCCTGGACGTGAATCTCATCGACTTCAACCTGCATAGTCCGAATCTGTCTGACGCGTTCATCGCGCTGACGGGCCACACACTGCGTGACCAAGTACTCTGAGCGCGCCGGCTATGCTTCGTGCAATATGGCTCACCGCGCAAAACGAGGCTCGGCTCCTGGTCAAGGATCCGATTGTCCTGTTCATGCTGCTGTTTGCGCCGGTCGTGATCATCACGGTCGCGGGATATTCGCTCGGTAGTCTGTACGGTGGTGCTGCGAATTCCTTTCGGCTGCCCGTGGTCAACCTCGATCACGGACAAATGTCCGACGGAATAATTCAGGCATTGCGCCACGAGCACAACCTCACTTTGGAAATGCTCGATGACCCGGCTGAAGCGCGACGCCTGGTAAGTCAACGCGACCGGACGCCCATTGCGATAGTGATTCCGGCGGGAACCAGCGCGGCTGTCGCCGGAGGACGCCAACCTCGGCTGATTCTATTCGTCGACCCCGTCAGGCGAGTTGAGGTCAACGCGCTCGAGCTTCGCATCGACGAATTGTGCCGAAGAGTCACCGAACAATCGCGGATGGCGGCGCAAACGCAAATCGAGTCCTTCGGGGCGTCTCAGGCGCTCACGCTCCCCGGCGATGTCGGATTTGTCGAGCAATCCGCTATCGAGGGCGAAGCGGTGGCGGTGAATGCTTTCGATCAGTACGTCCCCGGATTCGGCGTCACTTTTCTCCTGATTGGCATGATGCTGGGGATCGCGCTGACGCTCTTCGATGAGCGCGATTGGGGCACCCTGAAGCGCCTTCAGGTCAGTGGCGTTCCGGTTGCCGGTCTGCTGCTCGGAAAATTATTCGCGCGTTTCATCGTCGGGATCGTGCAAATGGCGTTGCTGTTCGCGGTCGGATGGGCACTGTTCGGAATCGCGCTGGGACGCAATCCTCTCGCGTTGATCATACCGACCGCCGGAATCTCTTTCGCGGCCGCCGCGCTGGGGCTGGTGGTCGCGTCGATTTCACGCGCCCACGATTCGGTGATGCCACTGGGCGTGACGGTCAGCATGGCGATAGCGGCGATCGGTGGATGCTGGTGGCCGTTGGACTTTGAGCCTGGATGGATGCGCGAACTCGCCCAGTGGATGCCGACGACGTGGACCATGCAGGCGTTCAACGATTTGATGATCCGCAACCAACCGCCGTCCGCGGCGTTGTTGCCATTGGCGGCAACGATGGGCATAGGGATGATTTTCGTCGGCGCCGGACTCCTCCGTTTCGTGAGCCTCGACGACTAGAAGGTACGATCATGTTGAAGATTCCCCTTTCGATGGCATGCTTTGTTGGTCTAGCTCTTCTGATCCTGGGCTGCTCAAGCTCCCAGCAGATGACAGCTCCGAGCTCTACGAACGCAGTTAGTACTGACCCGCAAGTGAACGCGCTCCTCGAGAGATCGTGCTACGAGTGCCATTCGACCGGAGGAAGCGCACCATGGTATGCGGTCATTTCGCCCACCTACCTCGCTGCCAGCTCCGCGCGTGGGATACTGAACTTTTCCGATTGGCAAACTTACGATGCGCAGAAAAGAGCGCAAGCGCTGAAGAATATCGAACAGTCCGTCGGTGCCGGGAAGATGCCGCCGGGAGACTACACGGCGCTCGATCACTCGGCCCGCCTCACCGATGATCAAAAGCACGCGCTCCTGAGTTGGGCTTCGCAGCCTCCAGCGCCTGCACATTGACCCACGATACGAAATAAATCTTCTCGAGTGAGATGGTAATGAACCCTATGTCAGCGGCAAAAGACTCATCCGCACAGCAGCCACTGTACGAAAAATACGTCAATCCGCAGGGGGTGCGGCTGCTGGATGTTCTCGGGATGAATGTGCATTACACGAGATGTCTCGGTTCCGAACTTTTCACCGATGATGGGCGGCGGATTCTGGATTTTAATTCCGGCTACTGCGTTCATAACGTGGGGCACAGGTGCTGGTGATGCAGCTGTTCCGCGATAAGGCGAGATACAGTCAAATCTGCGGGAACAACAGCGTACCCGCATTGGCGGCAGTTATTGCGGCTGCGGTGGCGTTCGCCGGTCTCGCCGCCTTTGCATTCTCCGCCGAATCGCGCGTAGGGGTTATCAAACTGGACCCGTCCAAGACGCTGGTGGAGTTCAGGCTCGGCGGTGCGCTCCATACCACACATGGCAAATTTCAACTCAAAGGTGGAATCATCAAAGCTGACTGGGCCACCAGCAAAGCCGAAGGCACGATTGTGGTGGATGCGGCAAGCGGCGATAGTGGCGACTCGCTGCGCGACAATCGGATGAGGGACGGCGTACTCGAGGCGGAGAAATATCCTGAAATCACTTTTAGCCCGCGACACATCGATGGCCACCTCGGCCCTGGAGGTGGTTTCCAAGCCAAACTAGAGGGCTTGCTGAAGTTACACGGCGCGGAGCATGAGATCATCATCGACACGCATGGATCATTGATCGACAATAATCTTGTCGCGACAGCGCACTTCTCGATTCCCTATGTCGAATGGGGCCTTAAAGATCCCAGCCTCCTGTTTCTCACCGTTGCCAAACAGGTCGATATCGATATCGCCACCGCAGGCCGGATCACATGGCTCTATGCAAACAAAGCGGCATCGCACGGACCCTGAACGTTCCCTGGCCGCTCGATTCTTTTTCTGGTTGGCGCATGCTCGCCGAACCACTTATCGGCATCGTTCACTATGGCTATTCTGTGGCTGTAACGGAGAGAGCTGCGGGTCGTTGACACCTCGCGACCGGGTGGGTGGTTACTCGTACCGGAGCGCTTCAATCGGATCGAGCAGCGAGGCTTTGCGTGCGGGATACCAGCCGAAGAAAACACCGACCGCCGCCGCGAAACCAAAACCACCTGCCACAGCCGCTGGTGAAATCAGCGTCGGCCATTGCGCCAGCGCCGAAAGCACCTTCGAAGCGACTATTCCAAGAACCGCTCCGGCCAACCCACCCATGACGCTAAGCAGGGCCGACTCCACCAAAAATTGCAACAAAATCTGCCGGCGCCGGGCTCCGATCGCCATCCGGATCCCGATCTCGCGCGTACGCTCGGTTACCGAAACCAGCATGATGTTCATGATCCCGATCCCACCGACCAGCAATGAAATCGACGCGACCGCGGCCAGCAGCAGAGTCATGACTTGGCTGGCGCTCTCGGAGGCCTGCGCGAGTTCGTTGAGACTTCGCACCGTGAAGTCATCGTCCTGTCCGGGGCCGATGTGATGGCGGCGATGGAGCAGTTGCTGGACGTCCGCCTGCGCCGCGGCGACATCTTCGGCATCGCGCGCCTGGACAAACACCATATTCACGACGCCCGAGATTTTGGGCGGGCTTCCAAACGGGCTTATGACTGCGGTGTTTGATGCGTACAAAGGGCTGGAGGCAGTCGTGGTTGGAACGCTTATATAGGGATTGAGGACCGGATTGCTCGATCCCGTGGTGCTCGACGATGCCGTCGCGGTCACCTGTGACGTGCCGAGCACCTTTCGCTCGGCGGTATTAAACGGCACGATCACAACGTCGTCCTGGTCCTGGCCGTAGGTGGATTGGCCTTTGACTGCAAGCACGCCGATCACGCGCAGGGGAAAATTCTTGACGCGAATGGTCGTGCCTACCGGATCTTCGCCCTCGCCGAAGAGATTGTTGGCGACCGTCCTGCCGAGCAGGCACACGGGCGCGGCGCTGCGCTGCTCCTCGTCGGTGAAGCTGCGCCCATCGACCACCGGCCAGTCGCGAATCGTCAAGATAGGCCGGCGTGACGCCGGTCCACGCTGGTGCTCCAGTTCTGGTTCGCGTAGACGACCTGCGCGACCTGCCGGTCCGTGTAACTCACGGCGGCAACCGTGTCCACTTCTTTCTCGAATCGCCTCGGCGTCGGCCACGGTCAGGGTCGAGGTGCTTCCGCATGCCGATGCGCGCGCCGCTGGAAGTGGTGGCGCCCGGCAACACCACCAGCAAGTTGGTGCCGAGACTCTGGATTTGCTGTTGCACCGAATAGCGCGCGCCGTCGCCCACCGCCACCATCGCAATCACCGCCGCAACGCCGATGAAAATGCCGAGCATCGTGAGCGCAGCCCGAGTCTTGTTGCGCTTGAGCGCCCGCGCGGCCGCGCTCAGGGCCATCGCGCCGAATTTCCAGGCTTTCTCACTCCGCTGTCCTGCCGCGGCGTCCTGGTTAGCGGCGACGCTATCGGCGGCCGCCAGCGTGCCGGCGGCGCTACACGCGTGCGGACATCGGAGATAATCGCGCCGTCGCGGAAAGTCACCACGCGATCGGTATAGGCGGCAACGTCCGGATCGTGGGTCACCACCAGCACGGTGAGCCCATGCTCGCGGTTGAGCCGACTGATGATCTCCATGATCTCAGCCGAGTTCTTCGAATCGAGGTTTCCGGTGGGCTCATCGGCCAGCAGGATCGCCGGATCGTTGACCAGCGCGCGAGCGATGGCGACTCGCTGCTGCTGGCCGCCAGAGAGCTGATTCGGGTTGTTCTGTTCCCGTCCCTGGAGCCCGACATTCCGAGCAACTGTCTGGCGCGTTCCTCGCCTTCCTGGTTCCACTGCGAATAAAAGAGCGGCAATTCGACGTTCTCTAACGCGGTTGTCCGCGACAGCAAATTGAAGGTCTGAAAAATGAACCCGATTCGGCGGCTGCGGATGGCAGCCAGGTCTTCTTCCTTGAGCGAGGCGATGTCGATGCCCTCCAGCAGGTACCGACCGCTCGTCGGCCGGTCCAGGCAGCCAAGGATGTTCATCAAGGTCGACTTGCCCGAACCCGAAGCGCCCATGATCGCGACGAACTCGCCGCGCTCGATGGCAAGGTTGACGCCGCATAGCGCCTGCACCTCGACCTCGCCCATCCGGTAAGCTCTTGTTCAGATCTTACGATCTCGATAACCGCGCGCCATACCGCTGCTCACCTCAGCGTAGAAAGCTAAGCGACGAGGAAGACGTGGAGCTGCCCCCGCTGTCAGTGGTCAGGACCTTGTTCGTCACGACCATATCGCCCAACTTGAGATCTCCGCTCAAAACTTCCACGTAGTTGCCGTCGTCGAGGCCGGTAACGATGGAGACGGATTTGAGTGTTCCGCGATCCGCGAGCCATACGCGCCTCTGCCGCGAAGAGTTTTTGGAGACGTTCGTCGAGTTCGTAGCTTCCGCGTTGGTCTTTGCCGGGCGAGAACCGCAGCGCCTGAACCGGAACCCGGATCACATTGTCGCGTCGGGCTGTGACTATCGTCACATTGGCGGTCATCCCGGGCTTGAGCAGAAACTCCGGATTGGGCACGTTAACCACCACATCGTAGGTGACCACGTTCTGCACCGTGATCGGCGCCTGTGCGCACCTGGCCAACCGTGCCCTCGAACTTCCGATCCGGAAACGCGTCGACGCTGAAATCGGCTTCCTGGCCGGTTCGCAACGTTGCCGATATCAGACTCGCTCACGTTCGTGTCCACCTGCATCTGCGTCAGGTCCTTCGCGATCAGAAACAGCGTCGGCGTCTGAAAACTTGCGGCTACCGTCTGTCCGACATCGACATTGCGCGAGACGACGGTACCGTCGACCGGGGAGATGATATTCGTGTAGTCGAGATTGACCTGCGCCTCTTCCAGATTGGCTTGCTGCTGTTGGATATTGGCGCGGTCGAGTGCGACCTGGGCGACGTCCTGATTGTAAGCGCTGCGCGCGCTGTCAAGCGTGTCTTGCGAAATTGCCGTTGGCCTCGAGCAGCTGGCTGTCACGCTCGAAGGTGAGCTTCTTGTAGGCCAGATCGGCCTGGTCCTTGCCGAGTTGGGCCTTGCGCATTGCGCAAGCGCAGCCGCCGCCTCGTCCACTTTGACCTGGAAGGGCGCGGGTCGATCTTGGCGATCAGCTGGCCAGCTTTGACCGGAGTGTTGAAATCAGCGTAGATTGCGATAATCGGCCCTGAATCGTAGGTGCCGACCTGCACCGTGATAACCGGATTGACGGTGCCGGTCGCGGTGACCGAGCGAACGACGGGACCGCGGTCAACCGCGACAGTCGTGTATCGCGGCTGGGCCGTACCCCGGAGAAGGTAATAGAACGAAACCGCTGCCACGGCCAGGACCGGGACGGCGATCGGCCAGAAACGCTTCGCAGCCAGCGGATTCATAAGCATCTGTAGGGCAGAGCATCCGCTGTGCCAGACCGAACGGGACCATTGGCGATTAAATCCGGATCAGGTGTAGCTAACGGCGCCACCGATAGAACGTTTCGCTGGGTGCTTTCGAGTCACAATCAAAAAAAACCGCTTGCCGACCGTGGCGCGGGCGTCGATTCCCGCGGCCTATCTCCACAATATGTAAACTGCCCCTCCCACCAGCACCAGCACCCCCGGATTGATGTGCCGCCACAGCAATATCCCGAACACCGCAATTGCGATCGCCAGCGTCTGCACGTTCACGATCGAAAGCCTCGCAATTGCAAACGTTCCCGACGTCATCAGGCCAATCGCCACCGGCGCCAGCCCGCGCTGAATCGACGTGCGCCACGGCCACCCGCCCAGATGCACCCACCATCGATTGACGAACAGCGTAATTACGCAGTCGGGCAGGAAAAATCCGATTCCCACCACCACCATCCCGGCCCATCCCGCCAGTTGATAGCCGACCACAAGCACCATCAACATGTTTGGTCCCGGCGCAACCTGGCCGAGGCTGTAGATGTTGCGGAACTGCGCGTCGGTCAGCCAGTGAAACGTATGCACCGTCATGTGCTGCATCTCGGGCAGCACCGCGGTGCCGCCGCCGACCGCCAGCACGGACAGCAGCGCGAAGACCAGGAACAGATGTATCAATCGCGTCATGCGGATTTTGATCTCAATAGTTAATGACGAAACAGGTGATGGCGCGGGCCGCGATGAAATGGCAGATGCTCGTCCGCCGCGCGCGGTTTTGAGACCTTGGGCCGGTAGAGCCAGACCGATATCGGCCCGAGACCCAGCAGCACCACGAACAGCGGCAATTTAACGAAGCTGACCGCGAGAAACGTCGCGAAGATGATCGCGATATCCGGAAGCTGGCGAAATTGGCGCCGCCCGATCTGCAACGTCACTGCCGACAGCAAACCAACCGCCGCGGCCGCGATCCCCAGCAGGAAACGCTTGACGTCGGGGTTGCTGTGATTCGATTGATACAGTATCCCCAGCACCATCACGACGATCCCCCCCGGCAACAGCATCCCGAGGACCGATACCGCCGCGCCGGCCAGCCCGCGCAGATTGTCGCCCATGATGATCGCCATGTTGACGGCGTTGAGCCCCGGCAGCGTCTCGCTGATCTCCATCGCGCCGAGAAATCCCTCGTCGTCCAGCCACCCTTCTTCCTCCACCAGGTACTCGCGCAGATAGGCGACCGCGCCGCCACCGAAGCTGAGCCCGCCCGCGAGCAGGAAGATCCTGAAGAGCGTTAGCAGACTCGGATGTAGATCGGGTTCATTCCTGGTGTTTGAGACTGGCGTTTCCGTATCCGTAAACGAGGGCGGTTTTGGTTGTTCCACGCTGCACCCAGTCTGAGGCCCGCGACTGCGGGAGTCTCGCATGTCCGCATCAGAGCCGCCGCCGGCGCATGCCCCCGCATTTTCCCGACGCCTTCGAAGTATCAGTCTGGATAGTCGGGGTCAATTATTGTCGATTTGCTGGCGGGTTCGAAATGTTACGCAGGCACTACCATCCTGGAGCATTCGCTCGCTGACCGGGGCTAGCGCTGGCCACCTCATTGATATGAAATATTGGCGATGTTAGCTTGACCGTTATCGCAGCGACGGCGCCGGCGGGGGCACGTCCGGAAGACCATCGCCAGGCCATAATCCTTGAACCCTGTATCCCGCGAAACACGAACAGCACGCCCCTCGAGGCTCCCCGACGTTATCGGAGTTGGGCCGCCGCGCACGGGATCAACCTGGCTTTATGAGGCGTTGCTGGACGCGGTGGAGATGCCCGCCGGCGTCAAGGACACGCATTACCTCGACCACTTCGAGCACAAGGGAATCGAGTGGTACGCGCGTCACTTCCGCTACGCGACCGGTGAACGAAAGATCGTGGAGATCTGCCCGGGTGCTTTTTTCAAAGCGCAGGCCCGCGAACGTATCAAGGCCGACATTCCAAACTGCAAAATCGTCACGACCATGCGCGATCCGGTCGATCGAACCTATTCCGTGTACAAGATGCTGCGTCATTTCGGAAATGTGCGCAGCCGAAGCTTCGACGAGGTCTTGAAAACGTGGACCGATCTGGCCGGCGGCAACCGCTACGCGGCCAATCTCAAGGACTGGTTCGAAAGCTTCGGCCGCGAAAACGTTCTGGTCACGATGTATGATGAATTGCGTGCGGAGCCGCAAGAATATTTGAATCGAGTGACCGACTTCATCGGCGTCGAGCGAATCGTGCTCTCGCAGCGCCGCGCTCCCAGTGACGACGTGAATTCCTTTGCCCGAGCGCCCAAGAATGGCAGACTCGCGCGCCGCGCAACGACGGTGTCAAACTGGCTCAGCAGCCACCAGGCGTACGGGGTCGTCGATGCGCTGGAGCGCGCAGGCGTGTGGAAATTCTGCTACGGGCGCGGTGAACCATTTCCGCGCCTTACCCCGGAGCAGGATGAGCGGTTGCGCGCGCGCTATCTCTTCGAGGTCGAAGCGCTTGAAGATCTGCTCGGAATCGATCTCTCCGCATGGAAGGAGCCCCGTGTGACCGGGCAGCGCGAGATTGCGGCGCAGCGCCGGACTCCGCGGCTGGCCGCCGGAACAGTCAATTCATGAAGTACCGGCTGCCAGACGTTCTTGGAGTCGGTCCTGGACGCACCGGCACCACGTGGTTGCATGAGGTGCTCAAAGGCCACGTCGATCTGCCCGAAGGCGTCAAGGAGACGCAATTTTTCTACGCGCACTATGACAAGGGCATCGATTGGTATGCGCGGCATTTTCGCCACGCGACCGGCGAACGCAAGGTCGCCGAAATCTGCCCATATTTCTTCCGCACCGTTGCGCTGGAACGAATCAAGCTTCACATGCCGGACTGCCGGATAGTCGTCACGCTGCGCGACCCGGTCGAGCGCGCATATTCGATGTACAAGATGATGCGCCACTACGCGTTTGTGCGCAGGGGAACGTTCGAAGAGGTCTTGAAAGTGCACCCCCAGCTCGGCGGCGGCAATAACTACGCGTCGCGCCTTGAGGCGTGGTTCCAGGCGTTTGGCCGCGAAAATGTGCTGGTAACAATGTATGATGAATTGCGCGCGGAGCAGCAGCAGTCGTATCTGGATCGGGTGACCGATTTCATGGGCATCGGGCGCATCGCACTCTCCGCGCGGCCCGAGATCGGTGACGATGTGCATTCTTTTGCTCGTGCGCCCAAGAACCGCAGACTCGCGCGCAAAGCGAGTAAGGTCAGGAACTGGCTCAAGGTCCATCAGGCATATCGTGTCCTCAACCTGCTCGAGGCCGCGGGCGTGTGGGAATTCTGCTACGGGCGCGGCGAGCTATTTCCGCGCCTTACCCCCGAGCAGGACGAGCGCTTGCGCCAGCGTTACATCCCCGAAGTCGAAGCGCTCGAGGAATTGCTGATGATCGATCTCTCCGCGTGGAAGAAACCGCGCGCGCGGCGCGCGATCGAAACTTCCCCGGCGCGCCCGCTGGAGCGATTAGCTAACGGATGAGCGCAGCCATCAAACGCCGGCTCCCTGAGATCATCGGCGCCGGCCCCGGACGCACCGGCACGACATGGCTGCATCGCGTGCTCGAAGGCCATGTCGATCTGCCCTACGGCGTCAAAGAGACCCAGTTTTTCAGCCACTACTACGACAAGGGCATCGACTGGTACGCGCGGCATTTTCGCTACGCAACGGGCGAACGGCCGATCGTCGAGATCTGTCCCTACCTCTTCGATCCGTTCGCCCCCGATCGTATCAAGACGCACATTGCGAACTGTCGAGTGATCACCACGCTGCGCGATCCCGTCGAGCATTCGTTTTCGGACTATAAGCTGCTTGCTCACTACGCCTGGGAGCGCGGATCGTTCGAAGAGGTCCTGAAATCCCGGCCCGGTCTGGGAGGCGGCAACCGCTATGCATTCCGTCTGCGCAAATGGTTCGAGACCTTCGGCCGCGAGAACGTGCTCGTCACCATGTATGATGAATTGCGCGCGCAGCCGCAGTCGTATCTGGATCGGGTGACCGATTTCATGGGCATCGAGCGTATTGCACTTTCCGCGCGGCCCGAAATCGGTGACGATGTGCATTCGTTCGATCGCGCGCCAAAAAATCGCAGACTCGCACGCAGCGCGACGCGCTTGATGTACTGGTTCAAGGTCCGCCAGGCATACGGCGCGATAAATTTTCTGGACCGCTGCGGCGTATGGGATTTCTGCCACGGCCGCGGCGAGCCGTTCGGCCGGCTGACGCCCGAGCAGGAGGAGCGCCTGCGTAAGCGCTACCTCCCCGAAGTCGAGGCGCTCGAGGAATTGCTTACGATCGATCTTTGCGCGTGGAAAGAACCTCCCGCCAATCGCAGTCCCGCCGCAGTCCCGCGCGCTGCCGCCATTCAAGGCAGAAGATAGCGGCCCGCGATGGCAAGGGTGTCGGTAATAATTCCGGTATATAACGGCGCAGCCACGATCAGCCGCGCGCTTGCCAGCGTATTTGCGCAGACCTTCCCCGCTTTCGAGATTGTCGTTGTCGATGATGGCTCGACCGACGACACGCCCGCCGTATTGGCCAGTTACGGTGATCGGATCCATGTCGTGACCCAGTCCAATCGCGGTCCTTCGGCTGCGCGCAACGCCGGCATTAGAGCGTCACAAGGCGAGTATGTCGCGTTCATTGACGATGACGACGAGTGGATGCCCGAGAAGCTCGCTCGATGCGCAGCCGTCCTCGATCAAGATCTGAATTGCGTGCTGGCGTACACCGGAGCGTTCAAGGTGGATCTGGCCGGGCGGCCGATGCCCAACCAGGACAGCCAGACCTGGGGCCTTGACTCTCCAACGCTGGCGCAGATGCTCGAGCGCCCATGGAATGTCGTGCCCAGTCAGTTAATGGTGCGGCGCGCCGTGCTCGAACGATGCGGAGGCTTTGACGAGCGCTGCGTGACGGCCTGCGAAGATCTGTATTTCCTGCTGCTCGCGCGCGAACACGGATATTTCCGATCCGTTCCCGAATCGCTGGTGCGCAAGAGCACGCGCCCCCTGTATCCGAGGGCGTTAAATCGAGAGCAAGCCTGCGAACTGTTCGTTCGGCTGGTCCGTGAACGCTATGGCGCCTCGGCCACCGGCCTCATCCGGGAATTCCGGCGCATGCGAATAAAGGTCATGAGACATATGGCCCGCCTTCTGATGGAGGAGGGACGCCCCAGCGATGCGCGCCGATGTCTCGCTCGGGTCATCTACTACCAACCGGCGTCACCGAAGGCCTACCGTCGATACTTGAAGACTTTCCTTCCGGCTCGCTTGCCGCGAGCGACCTCGCGCACGGGCGACGGCAAGGCCTGAGCCGGCGCGGATGACGTCTGCCGCCTCAACATCGCAGCCAAGCGGGCGATCGCCGGGCGTCTCGGTAATAATCCCGGTTTACAACGGCGCCGCGACGATTAGTCGCGCGCTCAAGAGCGTCTTCGATCAAACCTTTGCCGATTTCGAGATCGTCGTCGTCGATGATGGCTCGACCGACGACACGCCCTCAGTGCTCGCTGCGTACAGCGAAAGCGACAAAATCCGCGTCGTCCGCCAGGCCAATCGTGGATTGCCAGCGGCGCGCAACGCCGCCGTTGCGGCCAGCCGCGGCGAGCTGCTGGCGCTTATCGATCACGACGACGAATGGCTCCCGCGAAAGCTCGAATTGACCGTCGCGGCGATGCGCGCCGATCCCGATGCGGTCCTGGTTTACTCCGACATGATCGTCGTGAATGAAGCGGGGCAGGAATTCCGCCGCTCGCAAATCCGCCCCGATACCGCGCACGCGCCCTCGATGGACGAGATGCTCGCGCGGATTTGGCCGATCACGCCCAGCACTGTCATGATGCGCCGTAGCGCCTTCGATCGCGCTGGTGGATTCTGCGAACAACTCATCAGCGCCGAGGACATCCACTTCTGGCTGCTGATGCGCGAGCAGGGGCATTTCATTTACCTGCCCGACCGCCTGGTCCGTTTCACCTATGGCCAATTGTTTCCCAAGGTGTTGAACCGTGACATCGGACCCACCGCAATTGTCGATCTGATTCGCGCCCGCTATGGTGCGCGCGCCGACGGGCTGGTCAAGAATTTCATTCGCCATCGCGTCAGAATGATAGCCAACGCCGGCGTGGTCGAGATGAGCCGCGGAAACATGGTTGGCGCGCGGCGATGCTTCATCCGGGTGCTGAAATACGACCCGCGCCACGTGAAGAGTTACATGCGGATCGTGAGAACCTTCCTGCCCGCCGGTGTCAGGCGCGCCCTCGGTGGCCGCGCCGCCCGCGGCGCCTGACACCTTCTTTTTGTCATCCCGAGCGGGGTCTGCGGAGCCGAGGGACCGCGGATCCGAGATCCCTTACCGCGTGCCGGATACGCGCACCCTGGGTTTGGGCTCGGTCTCGGCTTTGGCCCCGGCTTGATGCTCCGCCGGCGACGAAATCGATCCGTAGCCGACCGCATTGCTGATGCGCCGCCAGTTCACCAGCGCGTCGATGCGATCCTTCTTTACGCGATGCTTGAAATGCTCGACCTTGTCGAAGATCGAATCGATCAGCACCTCCGACAGCAGGCGCGGCTTGAGCCCCAGGTCGATGAGCTTGGTGTGCTTGGCGTTGTAGTAGTGGACTTCGGCCTCGACGCGGGGGTCCGCGATATGCTGAATCTCGACGCTGCGGCCCTTGTGCTTCGCCGCAGCCTGGATCAGATCGGCGAGTTGCGCGACCGAGAACTGCTCGGTGAACTGGTTGAAGACGCGGTATTCGCCGGCCTTCGCGGGTTTCTCGATCGCGATTTCGATGCATCGCATCGTGTCGCGGATGTTCAGGTAGCCGCGCGTCTGGCCGCCCTTGCCGTGCACGGTGAGCGGATGCCCGATCGCAGCCTCGATGCAGAACCGGTTGAGCACCGTGCCCCAGATACCGTCGTAGTCGAAGCGGGTCGCGAGGCGCTCATCGAGCCTCGTCTCGTCGGTTTCGATTCCGTAAACGACGCCCTGGTTGAGGTCGGTCGCCCGGATTCCCCAGATTTTGCACGCAAACTGGATGTTGTGGGAATCGTGAACCTTGGACAGGTGATAGAAGGAGCCCGGCTGCTTGGGATACGGCAGCGTGTCGGTGCGGCCGTTGTGCGTAATCTCGATAAACCCCTCTTCGATATCGATATTGGGCGTACCGTACTCGCCCATCGTGCCGAGCTTGACCAGGTGGCACTCCGGCACGTGCTCGCGAATGGCGTAAATGGCGTTGAGCGTGCCGACGAGATTGTTGACTTGGGTGAGCACGGAATGGCGCCGGTCGATCATCGAAAATGGCGCGCTGCGCTGCTCGCCGTAGTGGACGATTGCGTCGGGCTTGAAATCGCGAACCACGGCGCTGATGAAAGGGTAGTCGGTCAAATCGCCGATCGCGGTCCGGATAGCCTTGCCGGTCGTTTCGTGCCACGCGGCGACCCGGTCCTGCAGCGAGCAAATCGGAATCAGACTCTCGGTTCCGCCTTCGAGGTCCCATTGACGGCGGCTGAAGTTGTCCACGACGCATACCTCGTAGCCGCGCTTCGACAGGTACATCGCCTGCGGCCATCCGAGGTAGCCGTCTCCGCCACTTACAATCACCCGCATTGAAAATGCCTCCAACAGCAAACAGTGAAAAAGTGAAAAAGTGAAAAGCGATACGCCGTCTATTTATTCCTGATACGCGCGGCCAGATCGAGCGCGTCGCGAACTTCCACCCGAAAGACCCTGCGCCAGCCGGTGCGGCAAGAATGTCCTCATCCAGCGCAGGTAGTTCTTGAGCCGGTAGGGATCCATCCTGATGGCGCGCGCGAATGCCGCCCGCGCCCGCGAGCGATCGCCGTCGCGAAGAGCCTTCAGTCCTATCGTAGCCAGGATACTCCGTGGAGCCCGCGTGCGCGCGTTAACCAGCGGACTCGCGGAAACCCCGTAGCGCTCCTGCAGATACGCCTCGAAAACGTGCAATGCCTTCGAGTAATCAGGCAGCCGCTTGAGCTGGCGCGGAAACCACGCGAACCGCCATATCACCAGCGGCTCGGGGATATAGCCGAACGGCCCCTGCTCGCGCATCTTGATCCAGAAGTCTACGTCCTCGAAGCGGAAGCTCGCGCCGCGCAATTCGTCGCGATAGCCGCCGCATTTGTCGTACGCGCAACGCCGGACCAACGCAGCGCTGGGCATTATCGGCCACAGCCGGGTCAGCAGTTCATGCAAGGACGGCGGATGGTCGAAGCCTTTGCCGACCAGCGAGGTATCCAGCGCCACACCCTCGCTGTCGGCGAGCGCCGCGTTGCAGTACACCAGCGACAGCGCGGGGTCGGCGTCCAGGGCCGCCACCGTCCGCTCAAGCATCGCCGGCATCCAGACGTCGTCGGCGTCGAGAAAGGCCAGATATTCGCCCGTCGAATGCCGCGCGCCGTTGTTGCGCGCCGCCGCCGGTCCGCGGTTGGGCTGCTCGACCAGCCGCACGCGGTCGCCGTGCTGCTCGCCGTACTGTTCAATGATTGCGCGGGTTGGATCGGTCGAGCCATCGTCAACGCAAATGATTTCGAAATCCTGGAAGGTCTGCCCGATTACGCTGTCCACGGTGCCGGCGATAGTCGAGGCCGCGTTGTAGGCGGGAATAATTACAGAGACGCGAGGCACCGTTCAGCTTGGTTCTCTCATGGTTTTTGACCGGCCGCTAAGGCCCTTCGGCGTACGTTACACGGCTTGTGGCCGCGGGCTCAAGGAGGGCCGTTATTCCAGTGAAAAGTGAAAAAGTGAAAAACGGAGAATGATTATAGCGAAGCCCGCATCCGGTTCACACCGGAAGCAACGAAAAAGGAACCTGCGTTGCTACGCGCGGCGCAGCGTCGGCTTGCGCAACGTCTTGTAGATGCGGCCTTCGGCCAGACCATGCCGGCTCAGCATCCGGTAAACCGTGTAGCGCGATACGCCTAGCAACTCGGCTGCGCGATGGCAATTGCCCTCGGCCGCCTGCAGCGCGCGAATCAGCGCGAGCTTCGAGGCCTCGCGGATTACGGCGTCGAGCGAGTAGGGCCAGTGCTTCGCGGCGCCATCGGCGCCGCCCTCGACCAGGTCGAGCGCGCCATTTGGAAGCATTGCCTCGACCGGCTCGCCCGGCACTTCCGGATTCGCAGCGTCGTGGCGGAAAGGCAGGTCGTCGAGATCGATACGGTCGCTTTCGGTCATCAGAACCGCGCTCTCGATTGCATGGCCGAGCTCGCGGACGTTACCGGGCCACTGATTTGCGCACAGCGCGTCCAAGGCGCTGCGCGAAACCAGCTTTACGTCCTTGCCGAACAGGCGATTGAAGTGCTCGATAAAATGGGCGGCGAAGGCCGGGATTGCCTCGCGCCTTTCGCGAAGCGGCGCAACCAGGATTGCCGCCGCGTTGAGGCGGTAGTAGAGGTCGTCGCGGAATTGCCCCGCCTTCACCATCGCGCGCAGGTCGCGATTGCTCGCCGCGACCAGCCGAATATCAACCGCGTAGGAACGTGACGAACCGACCGGCTGAATCTCATGGGTCTCGACCGCGCGCAAAAGCTTGGGCTGCAGGCGCAGCGGGAGCTCGCCGACTTCGTCCAGGAATAGAGTTCCGCCGTTGGCGGAGCGGAAATAGCCGAGTGAATCCTCGCGGGCATCGGTGAAAGCGCCGCGCACATGGCCGAAGAGCTGCGACTCCGCCAGCGACTCGACCAGGTTGGAGCAATTGAAAGTCACGAAGGGGCCGCCCGGCGCCGAGCCCAGCGTATGCAACGCTCGCGCGACCAGCTCCTTGCCAGTCCCGGATTCGCCGTGAATCAGGACGGTTGACTTGTACGGACTCAAGCGTGAAATGGTTTTGAGTAGCTTGCGCACTTGCGCCGACCGCACCACCATCCCGCCAACCCGTTCCGACTCGTGCGCAAGATGCTCCAGGCTCAACCACTCGCATGCGGCGGCCGTCGCCTCGGCGCGAAGATTCTGCATCGCAGCCGCGACTGGCGATTCGTTCGCCGTGTAGTCTTGAAGGCGCATCTTTTGGTTCCTCTTCAGCGCTGATCTTCGGCCCTACAGTCAGTTACTAAAGTATCCCTACTAGTTGTAGGATTTCTATATTAGAATGGTGGCCCGCGTGTCAAGCCGTTGAGTGCAGATTTCATCGTCTGCTTTGAGCAGGGGCGCGCCCATTTGTGTTTTGCCATCGCGCTCCGTCGGTGTTCCGGCGACGGCAGGCAGGGCAAGCGGCGCCAGGAAAGGCGTATTTTTCTCCATCAGCCGGCGAAAAGATCGCATAAGTGCGTTGTTCTTTGTCTTCGGTTTGAACGGGAAGAAGATGGAAGCGGACTAATTTCAAGTTAGCGAAACCCAAATTGCGTCTCGCGCTTCCTGTGTGATTAAGAACCTCGCCCGTGTCGCCATCGCCGCAGTGCAGCCTCGCTCTCTAAGCTTTCGCGGAGCCCCTCGGTTGCGGAACCCGCTGCTGAAGTCGCGACCGCTTCCAATGCTTCGAATTCCCTGTAAGCATTGAAATCTCTCGGGCGAGCCGGTAGCTCAGGTGGTAGAGCATGTGACTTTTAATCACAGGGTCCCGGGTTCAAGTCCCGGCCGGCTCACCAACAAACCGAACGAAAACGAAAAATTGAGGAGGCTCAGGCGTTCGAGCTGTTCCACGAGCCGCGGACCAGCCGGGGGCCGTATTGCACCGCCATCCGAAACGGCCGAATCACCCAGTAGAGTGGGAACAGCGCTGCCGGCAGCGGGATGAGTTCATAGTCGCCCATCGTCGGTGCCAGTGCTCGGCGGACGATGTAGCGCATTCGCGGGCGCGTGCCCTCGATCGAGCGGATCGGAACCGCCCACGGATCGAAGTCTGCGCGTCCCTGCGTGGCGCCGCTGAACAGTCGTCGCGCGACGCGCCCTGCCAGCGCCCCAACGGCGCGGTCGCCGCGAGCTATCGTGACAAGGCTGGCCGGAATCGGCGCGCCGACCAGCTCGTGCGCCAGGTAGATGGCGGTCAGGAACATCCGGCGGCTCCCGAGCGCGCCCGCCTCGTCGAGTATCCCCGTCAGATCGATCCCAGGCTGCGCGCGAACGGTCTCCGCGACGTCGCAGATCGATCCGAGCGTGACCCATCCATGCTTCGCGCCGTGAACGCAGATGTACAGCAACAGGTCGTCGGGCGCGATCGCCATCACTTTGCCGAACTCCAGATCGACTGCGTGCGCGCGCCGCCACAGAGCTTCCTCGTCGGGGGCAAAACGGAACAAGCGTGGCGTGATGTTCCAATGAACGTCTACGGAGCCCAGCCCGTCGGGTCCAATGAAGGCGTCCTCGTACTCCTGAAAGTAGCCGGTCGCGAGGCCTTCGCGCCTGGCATGTGGCGACAAATATCGTTCGGCGGTGAGTATTTCGGCGACCCGGGGCAGGTCGGTCTGACGCACGAGAATATCCAGATCGCTGAACTGGCGAAGTTCGAT
Organism: Binataceae bacterium (SeqCode); assembly: GCA_963803045.1. GTDB lineage: Bacteria > Desulfobacterota > Binatia > Binatales > Binataceae > Binatus. The sequence goes on from CAWDLC010000013.1 coordinate 66,241, forward strand.
CGACCCGTATGCCGTCGCGGCAAGCACTGGACCCTTGAAGGTGACCGCCGGAACTTCTGCCGCCTTCAGCAGGCCCATCAGACGCACCAGTTCGGCGGTCAGATGACGGTTGTAGAGAATGATCAGCTGCCACTGCGTCCGCAGCTTCGCAAGTCCCTCTTCCGGAACCGCAGTCGGACATTCGTGTTTCAGATAGCGATGTACCAACGGGAGCACCGCATGACGTTTGGCGATATCGACGACGCGGTCCCAACTGCGGACGCGCGGCGCAAGATCCGACGCCCGCGCCGTGCGCACAGGCGTCGCCGCAGTTGCCGCGCAGCACAGCACAAGGGCCGCTTCGGTGGGCAGGCCGGCAAGGTCGAGGAGAGCGTCAGGTGCCACTGAGTTATGAACAATAGCCCGCGCGTGAGCGGGGCCCAAGCCCGTTAAGAAATGTATCGATTCCTGACAGCGATTCGTTGTCGGCATCTGTATAAGAAAATGTAGAGATTTACGTCAATCGGCCTCATTTACGACTTCTAACGACTAGAATGGAATACCAAAGTCGTCAACGCGGAGGGGTTATAGAATCCCTTGACGCAAAGTAATACAAAGTGTAATGTTGCGCATGGTAATAAACCATGGTCAAATCCGTCACGGGACATCTTAGACAAGTTCCAAGACCAGGTAAAAGCGGAGGGGGGGTATGCGGATATGAAGATAATCAAACGAGGCTTCTTTACAAGAATAGGCGCTCCTGGCGTATCGCTTCTTGCCCTGACGGTCGGGCTTGTCTTGACTGGCTCGCAGGCCGCTTGGGCCAAGAGTCATGCGGATCCCACGAACATCACCGCGTGTGGGACGTACAACTCGAACGGCACGATCTATCTGCTAACGCAGAACATCACCACGACCAGCACCGGCAACTGCATCGTTCTCGGTGGCCACGACAACACCTTGAATCTCCAAGGTTACAACATCACGTACACTGGAACGGCGGGGACCTCGAATGGGGCGGGCCTCTTCATCGAATGCTCAGCCTATGAGGACGTGATCGAAGGCTACGATAGCACAATCTCGGGGTTTGCAGAGGGCGTGCTGGATAAGGGAACTAATACCGCGGGCGACAACATCATCGTGCTGTACAACGGAATCGGGCTGGAGATGGCCGGGGGGAACAACGCGACGGAAATATGGATCAATTTTGGTGCGGACGACAACACCGCGCAGGGTGTTTACCTCAAAAGCTGCGGTAATGAATGCACCATTTCAGACTTCGGCGTTGTAGACAACGGCGCCGATGGAGTGCTCGTAACAGGCTCGCAAGGACCGAGGATCAGTAATTTCGTCTCTACGGGTAACGGCGGCGATGGCGTGCATGTAGGCTGCACATCTGGCTGCGGCAACAATTCCAAGGTTAAAGTGGGCGACGCACCCCAGGGGTATGCAGGCTGGGGTACACCTGCGATCAGCGGTAACGCGGGTGACGGAGTTTTCCTGGACAAAAGTGAATCGACGGCACAGGATCGGATCTTCCTCATATATTCATCGAGCAATGCTGGTATCGATCTTCACGACTATAGCAGCGGGTGCGGCGCCAACCAGTGGGTCGCAAACGACTATGTCACGGCCAATGCCAACGGCGTATCGTATCCCGCCTGCATTCCGCTGACTTCGTTCTGATGGGCATGGGGAAATTTCAGGCTTAAGTCTTGATCGTTTGGGCGGCGGCTCCGCGGGTCCTTGCGACCCGCGAAGCGTCGCGCTGCTGAGAAATCCAGGCACAGCGCTCAGCGGGGCAATCGGCGATTGCTCAAGTCGTGCAGGACCGCCTCTCTTACATCGGAGAGCGCGGAAAATTCGTTGGGCACGATGAGACGTTTGACCGGCACGCGTTCGGCAACGCTGGAGAGGAAAAGGAACTGGCGTCTCAGCATCGCGCGGTCGGTGATATCGAGCCTGTAGGCCGCCTTGACCAGCCCCATCAGCGCATCCCCGGGAGCGAGTTCCTGGATCAGGGCGCGGGCTGAGTGTTTGCTCGATCGCGCACGCTCGAGCAAATAGATGCGCGCGAGTCGGCGTGTTGTCGAGCAGAAGTCGGGGCGTCGGGAGTGGTTTTTTTGCCAGCGCGATTTCGTCGTATAGTGGGCAACCGCCTTCAGATTCCGTGAACTTGCGCCAAGCGCCCGTATCGAATCGTCCCACAGCCGCAAGCCCGGATAACCGGGAAGCGTCATGATCGCTGTGCCTTCGGAAAGCGCCAGGCAATCATCGCAGACCAGCGGATACCCCGATAGGACGAAGCTCGCGGCGAGCGTCGACTTACCCGAGCCGGCAGGCCCCATGAATGCACAAACTCCCCTGTGCGTCGCGACGGCGGTGGCGTGCAGCGCGTCACAGCCGCGCAGGTTTACAACCAGCGGAAGCACCTGGTCGATCAGGAGATGACGGATAGTCTCCAGACTAACGTCGCCGCTTGCGTTGCAGCAGACTACCCGGCTCCCGGAGCTGTTAATGATAAAGTCGGCGATATTAGCAAAGGAAAGTACATAGCCGCCCGTGGTCTTGCCGCAGCGGAGCCAAATTCTGCCGCCTGGAAGCCGCGAACGCAGGTACCATCGGGGATCGAGGCGCAAGGGCTGAAAGCGCCTGCCAAGAGTCGCGCGGACCGCCGACCTGACCGGCGACACCCGAAGTGCCGGAAGCTCCGGAAGCGGAACGTCTGTAACAATTCGCAGCCCGTAGGCTTGCTGACGAAAGTCCGGGATCCTCGTTTTGCTTAGGTCAGTGACGGTTCGCGACGCCCAGAAAATTTCAAGTTGAGACCGCCCGATTTGCCCCACCGCCGGATTGTACCCGCTCTCTTCCCCAAGCGTCGGAGGCGGCTGTAATTTTGACCACGCGAATCAGCGCGATAACGAATCTCGGTGGGAAGTCAGATGTTCTGCAAGCTCACAGAATCGGAAGTTAGACCTTGCTCAACCAAGGCTTGGGCACCCGACTCCCTAGAACATGACTGCCTTGGCGTCACCCGGGGGCCTAGTGCCGGCGGAAGCTGTGAGCTTTGCCACGTTGCCGTACTCTACGAGATGAGGACGGACATAAGGTTTCTTCCTGACACTCTGTTTTTCTGCTTTTTGTCGTCCTTTTGTACTTTTAGTCATCCCTAACCCGCCCCATTTGCATCTCGCACCGCGGTAAAACGACGTGTTTCTTTATATAGGATGCTTGCGCTTCTTGCAAACGGCGTAATTGCTGATTCGGGAAGCGGTCAATAGACCGTTGCGATGCGCGATTCGAATACGATGATTTAAGTTGGGAAAGACTACCTAAAGTTAAATTAGTCAGAGAGAGTCTCGGGGAGGAGAACCCTGGTGACGTACTCCGATGCCTCCGCTAGTGATGGGAAGAGAGCCGAATGAATTCGGAACAATTCCCTTTCTATTTCCGCCAGTGTGCGTGTTCCATCGGCCAAGTTGACCACCGACCTTCGCGCCATGCCCCAATCCGACAGCCGTGGCACAAAGTCGGGACGGGTCTTGGCCAATTCGTCAGGCATGAGTGACATCCCTTTGAGCGTGGAATGAACATATCGTGCTTTTTCCCTACCCTGAATATTGAGGACCACCACCTTCCAGCTAAGGAGACTCTGGGTGGTGACACCTGCCATCGTGATATTTAGGCGGTCCCCCTTGCTCAGCGCTAAAGGCTTCTCGACTGGAAAGAATGCGGCAGACCGCTGGATCCGGCCTTTGCTAAAGGGCGAATTGGTCATGATCACGCCCGGCGCCAGCTCGGCAACGAACCATCCGCTGAGACCGTGCATTACGCCGGCCGCTGAAACCTCGATTGCAGCTTTAGCGGAGAAGTGTTCCGGCGCAAGGTCCGTGAGGTCGAAGGTGAACATCTGCGCGGGTCTGGCCAGCATCCGGCGCGGGCTCTTCTCGCTCGGGTAAACGGTATTGAATGCAATGCTGCGTGCCGGCCACATCTTCAGCCCGGCATGGCTTTTGTCCCAGAAGCCAGCGATGCGCCACATCTCGGGAAAATTCGCAGGGGCGAGGAAGAGTTCGATGCGTCGAGGGATAACGCGGGCGCCAGGCTTGAGGAGACGCAGGCGGGCGTCGTTGAATATCTCGGGCATCCCGGCGCCAATTCCGAAGTGGCCCAGCTGGTCTGCGACGACGACGTCGGCCTTTTCGGGAAGCCTGGCACGACCGGAGCGTTCGTGAATCCCAATCGCACTTTGTCCGTAACCATTGGCGGATGCTACGTCGCGGGCGACCTGGATCATGGGCGATTGGTCAATCTGGTACACTCTTGCGGCCCCAGCCTTCATCGCGAGCAGGCCAAGCACGCCCGTCCCACAGGCGAGGTCGAGAACGACGTCGCCCGGCTTGACCACCGCGCTTATTGCTCGTCGAAACAATGAGGTTCGGGTGAGGTCGGAAAGATACAGGCGATGCTCATCCAGCATCAAAGACATTTTACGCGTTCCATTTTGGTTCGGTCTCCCTCACAGCTTGAAGAGCGCAGCGAGGAGCGTCACAAAGCCGCTTCTCTGGTCTCGGTCACGTGCTTGAAAGGCTCGCTGATACCGAGAAACACCACACTGAGCCAGAGTTCGACCGCAACGACACGCCATAGTTCAAGGACACCATCCCAATAGGAGGGATCGCCGCGCGAAAACGCCTCAGCCATCGAGCGGTAGAGCCTACGCACAACGACTCCATCGACCCATCCGTTTTTGACGACGTTGAGGCGATCGAACAGGCGCTCGCCGCCGAGCGCGATCATTGCCATTGGGAATAACTCCGTCAGGTCAGCCTTGGAAGACCGCAGCCGGATTCGCTCCGGCAGGATTCCGCGCATCGAATTGCGCAATACGAACTTGCTAACGCCGGGCCTAAATCGCTGGTCATCAGGTATGGCGAAGGCAAACTCGAGTATGCGGCGGTCCAGGAAGGGATTGCGTCCCTCCATTCGAAAGCCCGCGGTCCAGCGTGTGTCCATCTCAAGTGCGTACGGGAGCCATCCGGACGAGTAAACCCTGTACACGGCCTGCCGCGCGAAGCTACGGCACGAAGGCAACTGCCTCCTGGTGGACAGGCGCTCCAGAAGTCTCGTCTTGGCCGCGAACGCGGGTACGACCAGCGGGTGAAGCTTAGGCGGACGCAGCCATGGCCTGAGCGTCGACTTAAGGCTGGAGGGCACAAGTGGCAAAACTCCATACTGCGCCAGGGCTTTGGCATAGCCCGGAAAGGGCGCGAATCCGGCCGGTTGGTTTCGATCGATCCGCAGGCTGCGCAACAGCGCGATGATGCGAAGCTGCCTCAACAGGTCTGCGTATCCAAGGTACGTTGCACCAAACCACTCGTCGCCGCCCAGCCCGGTCAGCCGAACTCTCAGGTCGTTACGATTGCCAAGAAGCGGCGTGTAATCGGCGCATACAGAGTTGGGAAAATCCGGAAGGTCCAGGTAGTGCGCGACCTGGGCAATCAGTTCGCCGAGCGGGGCCATTCCTGGAGGTAGATAGGTATGGCGATGAGGGTACTTGCGCAAGACCTCTTCGACGTACTCAGTCTCGGCGGCGGGTCCGGTCTCGAAGCAAACCGAAAAGGTTTCAAAACTCGGGACTTGCACTTCGCCGTCGCGGCGCAGTTGTTCCGTCAAACAGACTATCGATGAGGAATCAAGTCCTCCACTCAGGTCCGAGGCAACTCCTTTGTTACTGCGAAGTTGGCATCGCAACGCCTCCTTGAACAGCGAAAGAAAATGATCGGAGTATTCGTCGTCGCTCCGATAGACGATCTCCCGCGAGGCGTCCAGATCGTAGTACCGGCGGCATTCAACGCCACGCGCGCTCACGTTTAGATAATGCGCTGGCTCGAGGCGGCGGATACCCTCGAAGAGTGTCTCCTCGCGGTCCACAGGGAGCCTCACCAGCATGTCGGCTATAGCAGCCTCGTTCGGTCTTCGTACGACCCTTGGATCCCGGAACAGTTGATGAAGCTCCGAGGCGCACAGAAAGAAGCCTGGGCCATCGAAGTAGTAGAAGCTTTTTACTCCCAAAGGATCCCGGGCACAAAAAAGCGTCCGCTTCGATGCGTCCCATAAGGCGAACGCGAAATCGCCGATTAGCCTTGCCGGCGCTTCGGCACCCCAATACTGCCAAGCCCGAAGCACGATCTCGGCGTCCGTGCCCGTGCGAACACGATGACCATGAGAATTCAACTCCGCCGTGAGTTCGTCGCGGTTATCCACCCGCCCGTCCATCGATAGTACGAGTCCGCTGGTTTCGTCCACGAACGGGCTGGTCTCAGCCGAAGCTTCGGGCGTCGTCTCGAGCTTTGCATGCCCAATCGCGACCGGGCCGTTGCCCCATACGCCGAAGCCGTCAACCGAGCGGTACGGGATGACAGCAAGCATCCGCTCGACAGTCGAGTGGTCCGCTGGAGCCCCGTCCCACTGGTATAGGACCGCGATGCCGCTCATCAGATCGAAGGGCCGAGGTGACGGCCCGGCGCCTGCGGCTTTGGCCTCACCGCAAATCGCCTTCAGGTTCGGCGATCAGTTGCACGAGTCCCTTTTCGACCAGTTGATCCACGAGATCGTCGAGGTCGTGCCGTAGTTCATCGGGCTCGACGTCGAACTGTTGCTTGAGCGCCTCAAAGGTTTTTTCCAGGGAACCGTGTTCGACGAGTTCGCGCCATATCTGGCCACCCGAGCCGTCGAGGCCGAAGTAGACGCCCGTTTCGACGTTCAAGATGACCACATCGCCGCCGAGATCTCGCCATATGACGCCGTCGCTGATTTCGACGCGCATCAAGCTTTCCCCTTTCGAATGGCTGCGGACCGTTGCTCCTCCAAACCACGCGCACAGGCCATGAGTATGCCACAACGAGCGGATCGGCGGACAGAGCGTTATGATGTTCGCGGAACTTGGCCTGCCTTCTCGCCGACCTCGCGCGTATCAGAAACTGATCCATTGCGCGCGCTTGCGCGGCCTCGCGAATCAGACTGTCGGGCAGATCGCCTGCTACTGCGACACGAGCATCCGCGAGCTGGTGCTAGGGTGCAGATTGATTGAGGACATGAAAGGAATCTTCAGCGGATAGGTGTGCGTTATCTGAACCAGGGCGTCATTGCGCGAAGGGATCTCGGCATCGCTTGGAAATGAAACAGCGACGCCACTCGTGGACAGAAAAGGCGCGTAGTTTATTTTGTTGAACCGCAAAGCCTCTGATGTGCGATCTTCTGCCTACTGGCTGACGTTAAGCGCCTGCTCTCAATTCTCGCTGCGTTATTATCGATCTTGTTTTGACCTCCTCGGGGGTGGAAATAAAGAGGCTGTAATTCAGTTGAGCAATTAGGAATCGATGCTGTCGTCACCGCGCCTTGGAAGGCTCATTGAGAAACCGGGATCCGGGAGGTGACGGTAAGCGGAAAGGTTATCGGCGACCTGAAAGGGATACTAACCGAGTAGTTGTAAGTGATCACAACCTTCGCATCCAGCTGAGAGGGAACTTTCGTGTCGGCGGGAAAGGATATGGTCACGTTGCTGTTGGCCAGATTCAGATTCGGGGCAGCATTTATGGCAACTGTTTGGATTGCTCCGGCATCGCTATTGGTGGTCCCGTGAACGCTGGCATACCGCGCTGCCAGCCGGGCCGCGGAACACAAGGTGTTGTACCCTAGTACGACCTCGGCCATGAACATAATCGCTGTCAGGATCAACAGGAAAAGCGGCAGCACAAGGGCAAATTCCGTCAGCGTCTGGCCGGACTGATCGCATTTTCCGCTTGACGAATCGGCGGCCCTATTCATTGCATCACCTGCATTTCAGCCGTGCCCGTCAATATCACTGGGTGAGAGAGGCCGGGGTATGAACCGAATGTGCTAAAGGGAGCGGAGACGGTGACGGTTACGTAGGTTGCTCCCGGGTTATCTGAACAGTGGTAGGCCGCGGAACAGAGCGCGACAGTTGTCGAGGTGCTGATGCAAGTGCACTGACTCACGACGGGATATCCAGAACTCAGCGTGACATTCGAGGAATCATTCGTGACCGCGGTTCTGATCCCCGAAGTGTCAGCCGCGTTCACCAAGCTTTGGGCTCCATATTGTACCCCCGCCCGGGCGGCGGCATTTACCGTGATTTGCGTGTAAAACATCCGCCCGAAGTCGGACGTTACAAGCAGTAACAATGACAGGACGATCATAGTGACTGCTAACTCTACAGAGCTCTGGCCCTTGCACCAGCAGCGCCCATTCAGCGCCAGCCATTTCAGGGGCGGTGTTAAACTGCGACTATTCATAGATCGTATTCGAAGCAATTGGCGAGATGCCGCCAAGTGACGAATAGTTATTGCCTATGGTCATATTTGCATTCCCGATCACCTTGATCTCATCCGCGATCAGGATGGTGTAACCCGTGCTGGAGGAATTGCCGAAGTAGTTGAGGACGGTGGTCGGGAAATAAACCACCCCGTTAAAGGTGGAACTCGAGTTGCCGATGATACTACTTGCAGCGGAACCACTCGCGATGCCACGATCCTGGGAAAACAGTATTCCCTTTAGCGAACCGGAGGTCGGCGCGCTTAGGTTCGCCGTTTCATTGCCCGTCAGGTCGATCGGACCGTATCCGCCCAGGCCGCTGGTGTCGTAAAAAGTCACGCCGGTGCCGGTCAGGGTGGAATTGCCGGTGTACTTCAATCCGCCGCCGGCCAGAACATAGGTGCCGGGTTGAAACGTCGTGGCGTTGTTCCCGGTGATTGAGATACCGCCATAATAGATTCCGGGACTCAGGGTCACGCTGGCGTTCCCGTTTATCTCAACGGGACCGTAGAATGTATAATTCCCCGGGTTGAAGACCGCGGAACCGATGTTTCCGCTGATACATATGCTGGCTGGCATCGAATTATCGAACGAGCTGTCGGCGCTGCATGACTTGGAGCCGCTCTGATATTGGCCGGGGTTGAATACCATATTAGTGACGTTTGCGCCGCTAAAGAAAATTCCGTTCCCGTAGTTGATACTGCCGGGAGTGAAGGTCGCGGTGCCTATGTTTCCCGCGATTGAGATGCCCCCACTACCATTGTCCTTGTAAATCCCGGCAGGGACATTTAAATTTGTGATGTTGCCACTGGCGGTGTAAGGCGTAGTGCTGGTGGTTGCCAGGAGCGAGGGAATGGTGAAGGTGGGCGGCTGAAGCGAAGCGAGCGGGTCGGGAGCTGGGGCGATACCCGTTATCGGGGTTGGGGAGAAGATCATGTTGCCCAAAGAAGCAGAATTGTAGTTGCCCGCCACCCCCGTGCCTGTTGTATTAATCGTGCCGTTGCCGGTCGCGTAGAGCCCGGTTGAGCTGCTGGAATCATCGAGGATGCCGCACGAGGCGTTGACGGTGATGTTGCCGTTAAATTCCAAGGCTTCGCTCGCCGAGGGATCAAGGGCGTATACGCAGGCGGGTGCGTTGACGCCGCCAGCAATCGCCTCAGTGCGTACGCTGATTGTGTTGTAACCTAGCACGCGCAGAAAATACGTCGGCTGGGGTTGCGAAACATCGACCTTTACGCACTGTTGCCCCGCTGCGTTCGGGCAGCTTACCTGTGAAACGCTAACCGACACGCCAGAGGTCGTGTTATTGAACCCGTTCATTGAGGCGGCATCTTGCGCGGCGGTGATGTATCCCGCAGCCACGCTTGAGGAACCTTGGAGTGCATTGGCGCCAGCAACCGCCGCGGCGTCCGCGGCTGTCTGCATCTGCCGCCTGCTGCCGTAGATAAGTCCAACATCCGCGGCCAACCCTGCGAATCCGATCAGCACGACAATAGCTAGCGCCACAATCGCCAAAACCTGGCCACGTTCCGCGCTCTGACCTTCCTCTCGGATCTGTGCGATCATTTTTTCAAAGCCCTCCCCCGGGCAGATGACAAAGAAAACGGAATTCCGTTTCCGAGCGCCAAGACCTATACAAGATGTATTAAATCAATCCAAACGTGTCTAGTAGCAACTTCTATGCCCTGAAATTACGTTGAAAATTGGTACCTCGGATGCCGCCGTAGCAACTCCGATACACCCCCGATGACTCATTTTTGCAACACGCATCGCTCCAACCGCCGGCCCACCGTGGCTTTCCTCGACGGCGCGAGCGTTATACACCTGCGCATTGCGACATGATGCTGAGTCCGATCAATCGATGGTTTCCGGGGAGCGCTACGGCCGACGCCAAGCTGCTGCTGGCGACACGCGCGCTGCGCGGCCTTGCCGACGGTGCCGTCAGTATATTGTTGCCGGGCTACCTGACGGCGATCGGATTCAATCCGCTGCGCGTCGGCGCAATTGTGTTCGGCACGTTGCTCGGCTCGGCCGCGCTGACGCTATGGGTTGGCCTGGCAACCGATCGGCTGGGGCGGCGTCGAGTCCTGCTTGCGGCGTGCGCGCTGATGCTGGCGACGGGGATTGGATTCGCGGCCACGGCGAGCTTCTGGCCGCTGTTCGTGATCGCCGTCGTCGGCACCCTGAATCCATCGGCCGGCGACGTCAGCCTGTTTCTGCCGGTCGAACAGGCGGCGTTGGCCGAGGCGGCAGAACCTCGCGATCTGACCGCGATGTTCGCGCTGTACAACGTTGCGGGCGCGACGGCTGGTGCGTTTGGCGCGCTCGCCAGTGGGGTGCCGGCGATACTCGCGGCGCGCCATGGATGGGCGCTGGCGCCGGCGCTGCGGTCGGGCTTTGTCGCATACTCGATCATCGCGGTGATCGCGTTTTTGGTTTATCGGAGTCTCTCCCCGGCGGTCGAAGCCGAGCGCCAGCCGGCCAAGTCGGCGCCGCTGGCGAAGTCGCGGGCAATCGTGCTGCGGCTTTCGGCGCTGTTCAGTCTCGACTCGCTCGGCGGCGGATTCGTAATTCAGTCGCTGCTGGCGCTGTGGCTGTTTCGCCGCTTCAACCTCTCGGTTCAAATGGCGGGTACGTTTTTCTTCGCGGCCGGACTGGTTGGCTCGTTTTCACAGTTCATTTCGTCGGCGCTTGCGGCGCGGTTCGGCCGGATCAACACGATGGTATTCAGCCATCTGCCGTCCAACGCGATGCTGATCCTCGCGGCATTGATGCCGACGCCGGGGCTGGCGATGGCATTTCTGCTGGCGCGCTTTTCGACCTCGCAGATGGACGTTCCCGCGCGCCAGTCGTATGTGATGGCGGTGGTGCCGCCCGAGGAGCGTGCGGCCGCGGCGTCAGTGACGAATATGCCGCGCAGTCTGGCGGCAGCGATCGCGCCGTTGCCGGCGGGCGCGATGCTGAATCATTCGTCGTTTGGATGGCCGCTGATTTGCGCGGGCGTGCTCAAAACGATTTACGACATCGCGTTGCTGATTCAGTTCCGCGCCGTCAAACCCTCCGACGAACAATTTGAGTAGCGGGACTCGTCGTGAACTACGCCCTCAACACCACCATCCCGTCGCGGATCGCAAGCCCGCCTTCGCCGCTTAACGTCTCGAAGAAGACGGCTACCCTATCCGCGCTGTCATCGCGCCCCAGCACGCGCACCGTCAACGTCGAGGGCATCATCACCATCGCGCCGAAACGGCCCGCGACTCTTTCAATTCGCGCAGGATCGTTGCCCGCTTCGCTCTCGATTATTCGTGACACTGCCATCGCAAGCGTCGCGGTCCCGTGCAGGATGATCGAGGGCAGCCCGGCGGCGCGCGCTACCGATGCGTCGGTGTGTATTGGATTGAAGATTCGCGCGCACTCCGTGTAGATGTGCGCCATGCCTGCCGGGACATCGATCCGGCACTCCGAACGCGGCTCGCCTTCCTCGACGATCGGTTGCATCGGCGAGGGCGGATACTTTGCCGCAATGTCAGGCCCGGTGACCTTAACCCCGCGATAGATCGCGCCGTACCAGCTCGTGCAAACCGGCTTGCCGGCTTCATCGACTGTATCGAGGCGCGTGACCATGTATGCGCCGGGCTTGCGCCGCTCGACTCCTGCGACCGTGAGCTGCGTCGTCAGCCGCTCGGGTGGCCGAATCGTGCGATACAGCACCGTGTCATGCGTCGCGTGCACGCCGCGCAGCGCCTCGTCGCGCGTGAGCAAGGTGGATTTCTCGAACTGAGCGCGCATCGCGACCTGCACCGGCCATTCGAAGCAGACCGGGAACATTGGATGCGCAATCACGCCGCGAATGGTGTCCATGTAGGATGGCATCGCGTCGCCGAGTGCTGCGGCGTAGGCCATCGTCCAGCGCGAATCGATCTCGCTGACCATTGGCGCACCCGCGCTTCCCACGATCGACGACTCAAGCGGCATGATGGCTGTTTCTACCCGTTCCTTGCTTCGTCCACCGCGACGCGCCCCATTAGCTCTTGCGCCGCGCGCGGTAGCGGCGAATCAGCGCGTTGGTTGAGCTGTCATGGGTTAGAGGGGGTTCCACGCGGGATTCCAGCTCTGGGATGATTTTTTGCGCCAGTACTTTGCCCAGTTCCACGCCCCATTGATCGAATGAGTCGATATTCCAGATTGCGCCTTGGGTGAAGACGCTATGCTCGTACAGCGCGACCAGCTTGCCGAGAGTTGCCGGTGTCAACTCGTCGGCAAGTATCACCGTCGAGGGCCGATTGCCCTCGAATACGCGATGCGGCACGAGCCAGTCCGGCGTGCCTTCGGCCTTGACCTGCTCGGGCGTTTTCCCGAATGCGAGCGCCTCGGCCTGCGCGAATACATTCGAGAGCAGCAGATCGTGATGGCGTCCGAGCGGATTGAGCGCCCGGCAGAAACCGATGAAGTCGCAAGGGATTAGTTTCGTTCCCTGGTGGATGAGCTGGTAGAACGAATGCTGGCCGTTGGTGCCGGGCTCGCCCCAATAAATCGGTCCCGTCTGATAATCGACCGGCGCGCCTTCGAGCGTGACGTGCTTGCCGTTCGATTCCATCGTCAGCTGCTGCAGATAGGCGGGAAAGCGCTTCAGGTATTGCTCGTACGGCAGCACCGCGACGGTTTGCGCGCCGAAGAAATCGTTGTACCAGACGCAGAGCAAGCCCATCAGGACCGGCAGGTTTCGGGCGAACGGCGCCGTGCGAAAATGCTCGTCGATGGCGTGGAAGCCGGCCAGCATCGCGCGGAAATTTTCGGCGCCGATGGCGATCATCGTGGACAGGCCGATCGCGGAGTCCATCGAGTAGCGGCCGCCCACCCAATCCCAAAAGCCGAACATATTTTTCGTGTCGATTCCGAACTTCGCCACTTCGGCGGCGTTGGTCGAGACCGCGACGAAATGCTTCGCCACCGCCTTGTCGCTGCCAAGCGCGGCGAGACTCCAGTTCCGCGCGGTCTCGCGCGTTGGTCATCGTCTCGAGCGTGGTGAAGGTCTTCGACGAAATGATGAACAGCGTCTCGGCCGCGTCGAGGTCGCGCGTGGCCTCGGCGAAATCCGTTCCATCGACGTTGGAGACGAAGCGCACGGTCAGATGGCGGTCGCTGTAATGGCGCAGCGCCTCGTACGCCATGACCGGGCCGAGGTCGGAACCGCCGATCCCGATATTGATCACGTTGCGGATGCGCTTGCCGGTGTGGCCTTTCCAGGCGCCGTCGCGGATGCGCGCGCGAAAAATCCGCCATGCGATCGAGCACCGCGTGAACCATGGGCACCACGTCGTCGCCGTCGACGCCGATTGAAGCGCTGCGCGGCGCTCGCAGCGCCACATGCAGCACGGCGCGCTTTTCGCGTCACGTTAATCTTGTCGCCGCGGAACATCGCGTCGATGCGCCCGCGCAAACCCGCCTCCTCGGCCAATGCGAGCAGCAAGCGGATCGTCTCGTCGGTCACGCGGTGCTTGGAATAGTCGAAGTACAGGCCGGCGGCCTCGACGACGAGCCGTTCACCGCGCTTTGGATCTTGGCCGAACAGAGTTCTCAGGTGGCGGCTGTGGATCTGGTTGTAATGCGCCTGTAATGCCTTCCACGCGGGGCGCTCGGTAAGCGAAATCGTTTTCGTCTTCGTTGATGCCGGCATGATGCCTCCATACTACAAACGCGGCGCCGCCGGAACTTCGCCGGCGACTGGCAGGAAAAGCTTGACGTAGCCGAGGCCTAATTCGAGGTGGCGGATACGATCGCGCGATCGCCGCGCGGCAGGATCATTACTTCGGACATTCGGGTCTCGGGGTCCAGCCTGATGAAGTAGGCGGGGAAGCCGGTTTCAGTGACAGCGACGTTGGTGCGCGCGTCGCAGCCGCATCGCGCCGCCATCGCGTCGTTTATCGCAGCAAGTTTGTCGAGACTAAGTGCGGCGAGCTGCAGGTTTGCGTCGTCGACGGAAAGTTTCAGGGTCGAGTCCTTCATCTCGACGCTGGCGACGACAGCGGTGCCGGAGACGGTCGCAGTCTTGACGACCCATCGTGTGAATTGGCCCTTATCCATGTTCTCGACGTCGCGATGGTTCTTGCGCACCTCGGAAATAGCGGCGTCGAGCGAGCGTTTCTTCGCGGTGGAATCGGCGAACACCTGCGCGTCCGCCAACGTCCAGATTTGCTTCGACCATCGTGCAACTGTTGCGGGATCGGCTCCGGGCCAACTCTGATAGTCGGTTGCAGCGCGCTCGGCGTCTGCCAGATCCTGGTTGGACAGGGCGGCTTCGACCTCATCCGCGTCTTTGCGCCGCGCCGCCTCGTCGATTCGCGCGATAATCGAACTGCTCTGGCTGCCCGGTTCTCTTGCCGCGTCGGCGCAGACGCCGCGCTGCTCGGTCAGCGTGAACGCCGGGCGGCCGATCATGAAGTCACAGAGACAGACATCGTCCTTCACCTCGCGCTGCTCGCTCGCACTCAAGTTGCTGCCGTGGGCTGAGAGAGCGACGAGTTCTTGACGGGCTGCCGGATAATTGCCCGCCGCTATTTGGCTGCGCGCCGCGGTGAGCGCCGACAGGGCGCATCCTGAGAGCCCTACAAGCCCGATCGCGACTACCGCTTGGCTAGCAATGCGCGGGAAGGCGTAGCGCAGGATAGATGTGCGGCGGCAGGAAGGCATGAGTTGATTATGGCAAAGGCGGCAGCCGATTGCCTAGGCCCTGAATATTCGAGCCGCGTAGGTCGTCATCAAGGCTATCAAGATTGAGAAAACGGAATGCCGCGTCGGCGACTGAATCATTCGATGTGTCGCGATGCGACATAGGTGGTCTCAGATTTCCCCGCCGATCTTTCTCTGGGTGGCTACGTCAACTTTGTCTCGAAGCTATCGCTGGCATGAGTGGTGCACTGGAACCTCACTACAGGCCACTGAGCATGAAAAAACTAAGTCGATTGCGCTGACGCAATGCGCAAAGGAGGACGTCAATGATGAACCACATCAACCGACTCATAGTTAGGGTCTGCGAGAGCAAGAAGGGCCAGACGATGACTGAGTACGTGCTGATTATCGCGGCGATCGCGGTGGCCGGTTACATCGCATACCAAGGCCTCGAAGGCGGAATCAACACGATCATCACCAACGTGACCACGACTCTGAAGGGTGCGTAAGGTGACTGGTTCTCGCAAACGAGTAGATCGCGCTGACCCAAGGCACAGAGGAGGACGTCAATAATGAACTGCGTCAACCGATTCATAGTTAGGGTCCGCGAGAGCAAGAAGGGCCAGACGATGGCTGAGTACGTGCTGATTATCGCGGCGATCGCGGCGGCCGGTTACGTCGCATACCAGGGCCTCGAAAGCGGAATCAACACGATCATCACCAACGTGACCACGACTCTGGCGGGTGTGTAAGAACAGCCCCCAAGCCCGCGAGCTCGAATATAGGCGCGCGGGATACGCGGCGGGGACCGAGTGCCCCGCCGCGCAAATTCAGGGCTTTTTTTGCAGGCGAAGTGTCCCGTCGATGCGAGGGAAACAGTGACTTCAGGAAGCGCCGACTTCGCCCGGTTCGGCGCAGCTCGCGACGGAGGTCGCAGTGAGAGGGTGAGTGATTGAATCCTGCTTGTGGGGGCGGTCCGTACCGGCGGGTCGCGCAAAAACGGGGGCATAGATGAGACGACCCATAGTTTTCTTAATCCTTGCAGGAATGGGCGCGCTGCTGGCTGCGATGGTGGTCTTTTCCGCGATCAGAAAACGCGAGTCCGAAGTGCAGCGCGCGATGGCGCAGACGGTCGAAGTGGTAGTCGCGGCAAAGGACATCCCGTTTGGCGCGAAACTTCAGCCCGACGCGGTCAAACTGGTTCGCTGGGCACGCGAGGGCGTTCCGCAGGGCGCGTTCACGGATCCGCAGGCGGTCGTGGGCTCGTTCGCAAAGAGCCAGTTCCTCGCCAATGAACCGGTGGTCGCGAGCAAGCTGTTCATGGGCGAAAAGGCCTCCGGCGTGATGCCGCTGCTGATTCCGGCCGGAATGCGTGCGATGTCGGTGCCGGTGGACGAGGTCGCGGACATCGCAGGCTTTGTGGCGCCACACACGCGCGTCGACATTTTGGTCGCGGTCTCGGGCAATGGCCCGGGCGAGGCGTCCTTCTCGCGGATCGTTCTCCAGAACATCGAGGTCCTGGCTGTCGCCCAGGAGATCGAACACGTCAAGGACGAGCCGGAAGTAGTAAAGGTCGTGACGCTGCTGGTGACTCCGGCCGACGCCGAAAAACTTACCCTGGCGAGCCGCGAGGGAATGCTGCGTCTGGCGATGCGCAACTACAGCGACAGCAAGATTGTCGCGACCAGGGGAATCGCAGTCGGCGAGCTTTTGCATGAGGGCGGCCCGGCCTTGCCCGTGATGCAACAGCAGCCGGCGCTCGCCGCGCGTCCAGCGCATGGACCCACGCCGGTTCGAATCGAAGTGATGCGCGATGGCAAATCGTCGGAGGAGATTTCCTTTGTCAATTCCGGCATGGGAGGGCGTGCTTCCGTTCAAGCGCACCAAAACGCGCCTGCCATTTCGGTGCCGCAGTTGCCTGCGGCTCCGGCATTGCCCGACGCACCGGAATCCCCGGTCTCCGCCGCAAAGCCTGCTTCGTCCGCGAGCTTTGCCGGATCGGCCCCGAGCGCATTCGCGGCGGTCCGAACCGGGCCCAATGACGGCCCCGCGCCGATGAATCTCGCGGCGCCTGTCAGACCGGGGGATCCGGGGTACGTACCGGCGCCAAAGACCTATGAAGTTCGGTGATCGCAGGTGGCAATAGGGGGGAAAGCCATGAGGGTGCGCAAGAATAAACGCACGAACATTTGGCCGGCTGGAAAATTCTGTCGATTACTTGCGTCGGCAGGAATGCTGCTGCTCGTCAGCGCCGCAACCGGCCGGGCCCAGGCGAAAGACGGGACCGATTTGGTTCCGGTTTCGATGAGTGCCGGCGAGACCTACGTGATCAATGACATCAAGCCGGGCACCAAACCGTCGTTTAACATCGCGCAGAATCCAAACGCCTTCGTCAGTTACGACTCGCCAGCGGGCAAGCTTACGATCCTCGCCGCCGAAGCGGGCCACTGGATAGTTACGGTTACGAACACTTCGGATCACGTAGTTAGCTACGACTTCAATTCGCTCGCGGCCGCGAAGCCCGGCGCGCCGCTGACGCCTGGCACGGCGCCGCCGCCGGTGAACGAGCCGGGACTCGAATCACGGCCGGGAGCCGGTGCGTCAACCTCGACACCAGCTGCGATGCCGGAGCTAGCGACCATTTCGTCGTCCCCTTCGTCTTCGTCGCCGGCTGCACCGTACAGCGCGGATGTCGCCGCCAAGACGTCATCGTCTTTCGACGCTTCGTCGACTGTGCCTCCTCAACCGGGCAAGGGCGTTCAGGCCTACGAGCCAAGTCAAACAGTTGGGCCGCTCGAGTCGCACGCCGGCCAGTATCGAAACAATCCCTCGGTGCTGGATTCAGCTCCGGGCTACCTTAGTGAGACTGTCTCCGGAGGAAAGCACTATCTGCCGGCGGACACCATATCGCTCATGGTGGACACCTCCGAGGTAATCGATTTTCAGCGCCGCATCACGCGCATCTCGGTCGCCGACTCGAAGATTGCCGACGTCCAGGTGATCGATCCCTTCCAGCTCAACCTGATCGCGCATCAGCCCGGTTTCACCACGCTCGCGATCTGGGACGCTGACGGACGCTACGAAGAACGCCCAGTGCGAATAGATCCCCACGGCAAACAGCAGGTGATGCTCGACACGATGGTGGCGGAACTGGACCGCTCCGCCATCGAGAACCAGGGCACCAACCTGTCGGCCGCGCTCAGTCATGCGGGAGTATCGCTGGTCGGATTGCCAGGCGCAGTAGCGACGCCGTTCTCCCCGTCGTCGAGCGTCACGTCCCCCAGCGGAGTGGTTAGTTCAGTTGGTAACACCCTGGAACCGGGGGGATTCCTTACCGGGCTGCTGCTGTCGCAGGGGATGACTTATGGCTTGGCGACGGGCAACAAGGACTACCAGTTGCAGGGATTCTTCCAGTACCTCGAGAACCACCAGCTCGCGAAGATTCTCGCCGAGCCGCATCTGCTGGCTAATTCCGGTGAAGAGGCAAAGTTCCTGTCGGGTGGCGAAATTCCAATCGTCATCGCCCAGGCATTGAATACCTCGATCGTCTTCAAGCAGTTCGGTACTGCGGTTCAATTCGTTCCGACCGTCGTCGGCCGCAATGATATCGAGCTGCTGGTGAAGCCTGAAGTATCGGAGCCCGATTACGCCGAAGGCGTGTCGATGTTCGGTTTCACCATACCGGCATTCGTGACCCGGCGCGCGGAAACGATGGTACAGCTCAAGGACAATCAGACGCTGATCATCGCGGGCCTCATCCTGCACGAAAAGAAGACCCAGGTCCAAAAAGTCCCGTACCTCGGTGACGTCCCGTATCTCGGCGGACTGTTCCGCAATACCAGCTATTCGAACACCGAAACGGACCTGGTCATGAGCGTAACGCCGCAAATCGTGCGTCCGCTGCCCGATGGCGCCTCGGTTTACAACCCGACTTCGGTGCCTGAGCTGACGCCTGAACAGACCGAGACCCGTCGTCTGGCGCAGCCTGACGCGTCGCGCCCGAGATTCTAGGCGTCCATACCCAGGAGAAAGATCGCGTGCCAGTCATCGCATCAAAGAGTGGTGGTCGTCGCAGCACGATGAAGGTCATGCTGGTCGGCGTTCCCGGCGAGCAGCGCTCCCAGCTCAAGACGGTGCTGGCGGCGTTGACCGAGCCTCAACTCGAGATCATCGAGGGCGAGACTGCCACCGCCGCGAATCTGTCCGAGAATGTCGCCGCGCCGCCCGACGCAACCTTGGTGATGATCAACGGCAACGAGGAGGCTGCCCTGAGCTTTCTCCAGAGGCAGTCGCTCAATTCGCCGCGCCCAAGTCTGCTCGCCGTGCTTACCGCGCGCTCGGCCGGCCTGATGAAGCGAGCGCTGCGCTCGGGCGCCGACGAGATTCTGTTCATGCCGCTGGACCCGGGAGAGGCTACCCGCGCCTTGCTGAAAATAAGCGAGGCGCGCTGGCGCACCGAGCGCCGCGAGGGTGGGGTGGTCATTTCCGTCACCAGCCTAATCGGCGGCGTCGGTGTGACCTCGCTGGCTGCCAACCTCGGGTTGGCGCTCAATTCGTTGCATCAACGCGTAGCGCTGGTCGATCTCGATCTTCAGACCGGAGGCCTGGCGGTCTTTCTGAACCTCGATCCGGAAGTGACAATCATGCCGCTGGTGCGGCTGGAGCGTAAGACTCGATTCCATCCAGCTCGAATCCGCCTTGACCAAGCATCAATCGGGCATCTATTTGCTGGCCGCGCCCAAGCGAATCGAAGAAGGCGAACTGGTTTCGGACATCACGGTCGGCGCGGTGCTCGATCTGATTCGCCAGTTGTTCGACTACGTGATCGTAGATTGCGGCGACCATTTGGACGAAAACGCGGTCGCGGCGTGGGAGCGCTCCGAGCATCTGTTTTACGTGCTCAATCAGTCGATCGCGGCGGCGCGATGCGCATGGCGATTCGTCGATCTGTTCGAGCGCTTGGACCTGACTACGCTCGAGCCGCACTTCATTCTCAATCGCTATCATCCGTCGCATCCGTTGACCGAGAAGGCGATCACAGCAACTCTCGCCAAGCCCATCTACGCGAAGATTCCAAACGACGATCGGAGTTTCGAAGCTATCGAGATGAAGGCGCAGGACCTTTTCCAGATCGCGCCGTCCTCTCCGGTCGCGCGCGCGATTCTCGATCTCGCAGCTCTGGTAATGCCGCCTAAGGAACCGGCCCCACTTCAGGAAACATTTATGTCGCGGCTCAAATCCGCCTTCGCCACGCATTGAAGCCGATGAGGTATGCAAAATGGGACTGACGGAGAGGCTATCGAAGGTCACCAGGGGAGGACGCCCGCCAGAGACCGCCACCGGTGGGGGCTCCCTTATCGGTGCGACCGTGCGCCGGCGCAGGGATGCGATCGCGGATAGCTCGCGCCGCTTGAAGGTCAAAGTTCACAACAAACTGTTCGAGACTATCGACGTATCCAAGCTCGAGACCCTCGAGCCCGCTATGGTCGCCGCCAAAGTCACCACCACTATCAACGATATTCTTAATCAAGATGGCCTCCTCCTGACCGACGCCGACCGCGCCCGGCTCATCGAGGAACTCAAGAACGAGTTGCTCGGCTTAGGTCCCCTTGAGCCGTTGCTCCGCGACGACGAAATTACCGACATCCTGGTCAACGGCCCCAACCAGGTTTACGTCGAAAAGCGCGGCAAGCTGCACGCCACCGACGTCGTGTTCCAGGACGACCAGCATCTGATGCTGATTATCGATCGGATCGTGTCTCGCGTCAGCCGGCGCGTTGACGAATCGTCGCCAATGGTCGATGCGCGACTGCCCGACGGCTCGCGGATCAACGCGATCATCCCGCCGCTGGCGCTCGACGGCCCGGCGCTATCGATCCGGCGTTTCGGTAAGCATCGCTTCGACATCGGCGCGCTGGTCGAAAAGGAGGCTCTCACTTGGGACCTGGTTGAGTTTCTGCTGGCTGTTGTTCGAGCGCGCCTGAACGTAATCGTCTGCGGCGGTACCGGCTCGGGCAAGACCACGATGCTCAATTGCCTGTCCGCGTTCGTTCCCGAGGACGAGCGAATCATTACGATCGAGGATTCTGCCGAGCTTTCCTTGCAACAGCCTCACGTCGTGCGGCTCGAGACTCGGCCGCCGAACCTTGAAGGCCGGGGCGAGGTCACGCAGCGCGACTTGGTCAGGAACTGTCTGCGAATGCGCCCGGACAGAATCGTCGTCGGCGAGGTCCGCGGCGCCGAAGTCTTCGACATGTTGCAGGCGATGTCCACCGGCCATGACGGTTCTATCGCCACCATCCACTCCAACAGTCCTCGCGAAACCCTGGGCCGGCTCAAGATGATGATGCTGCTGTCGGGGATCTCGATTCCGCAGCGCGCGATGCGCCAGCAGATTGCGTCTGCCGTCAACATTATCGTTCACGTCAGCCGGCTGTCCGACGGCTCGCGCAAAGTCATAAAGATTTCCGAGATCAGCGGCATGGAAGGCGAGATGATCATGATGCAGGACTTGTTCGAGTTTGTCCGCGCCGACACCACGCCGGCAGGAAAAATCAACGGCACCTTTCAGTCGACCGGCATTCGTTCAATTTACACGCAGCGCCTCGAAACGGCCGGATACAAGACCGAATCGAAGGTAATCAGAACGGCTGCGCGATGAACCTCGACGAACTGTTGATTCCGGCAGCGGCCGCGGGCTTCGTGCTGCTGGCCTGCGCGCTGCTGTTTATGCAGCGCTATCGGCCGCGCGTCACGCGCTCCGTGATGCGGCGGATGTCGCGGCCCGAAACAGACCTGGCAGAGGATATCACCAAGACCGATCGTCAGCGCCTGACCGGACGCGAATTTCTAAGCAAGCTCTATCGGCTCGATCTGCTCCAGAAGCTCGAGGAAAACCTCTGGCAGGCCGGAATCTACGCCCGCATTGCCGACGTCCTGCTCGTGATCCTGCTGATGTTCACGGCGGGCCTGTTCGCGGGCGAGGCGATTTGGGGCGAGGAACTCCTGTCGATCGCGATGGGCGCGGGTATGGCAAGCCTGCCGATACTATATATCCGGCTGCGCAGGCAGCGTCGGATCAAGGCATTCGCCAGGCAACTCCCATACGCGCTTGATTTGATCAAATCGTCACTCGAAGCCGGCCATACGCTGCTGCGCGGATTGCAAGTCGTGGTCGCGGAGTTCGCCGATCCGATCTCCACCGAATTCCGCTCCGCGATCGAACAGAGCCGGCTGGGGCTGCCGCTGGCGCGCGCGCTCGAAGAGATGCTCAAGCGCGTGCCGCAAGAGGATCTCCGCCTGCTGGTCGTCGCGGTGCGGGTGCAATCGGAAGTCGGCAGCTCGCTCGCGATAATAATCGGGCGGCTCTCGGAAATCGTCCGCACCCGCCAGCGCTTGGAACAGCAAATCAGGGCGCTTACGGCCCAATCCAGGATGAGCGGGATACTGGTCGGGTTCCTGCCGATCGTGATGCTGGCTGCGTTCAGCGTCATCCAGCCAAGCTACACCAACACGCTCTTTTACGATCCGACCGGCCAAGAGATTCTCAAAGTTGCCTGCGTGCTCGACATCCTGGCGTTCCTGTCAATTCGCAAGATCCTGAAGGTGAAGTACTGAAATAACTGCTATGCCGGCCATCCTTGTAAGCTTGACGGTGTTCTTTCTGTTCGGCGCGATCTGCGTCGCGATCTACGCGGCGATCTACGGAATTAATCGCCCGTTTGACGAGCGCATCGCCGACATCGGCGTCAAGATGCGCGTCGCCTACGGAAATCCCGCCAATCTCGACAGGGAGTCCGATACCTTTGCGCGTTTGCTGTTTCGATGGGTCGCCAAGCATCTTCCCGAACCCGCGCTGAATACTCCGGAGCGCGAGAAGCTCGCACAGACCCTGGTTCGCGCCGGCTTTCCCGGGCCCGGCGCCGTCCGCACCTTTCATTTTGCCCGCCTCGCATCGACCGCGGGAACTGCGATCCTTGCGCTCGTCGTCACGATCGCGTTTGACTTCCACGGCATCAAGCCGCTGATGTTCATGCTGATCGGCACGGGCGTCGGCGCATTCGCTACCCAGCTACTATATCGCCCGCAAGGCCAGGAACCGTCAGCAGGCAATCGCCAGCCAACTCTCCGACGTTTTGGATTTGCTGGTGGTCTGCGTTGAAGCTGGTCTCGGGCTTGGCGAAGCGATCAAGGTCGTCGGATCGGAAACGCAGCGCCAAAAACAGGAAATAGGCAACGAGCTATCGATCGTGTCAGCCGAGCTCGCCGCCGGCAGCTCGCTTGGCCAGGCGCTGAGAAGTTTCGCCGATCGCACCGCCGTCGAGGACATTAAACCCCTTGCCGCGACGCTGGTGCAGAGCGAACAGCTGGGCGCGCAAATTGGTCCCGCGCTGCGATCGATCTCGGACTCGATGCGCACCACCCGGCGGCTGCGCGCCGAAGAAGCGGCGGCAAAGACCACGGTCAAGATTCTGTTCCCACTCGTGCTGCTCATTTTGCCCGCCATGATGAGCGTGATCGTCGGCCCCGCGATGATTCAGATCATGCGGGCCCTTACCAAGTAGTCACGATCGTTTGAATCAATCGCTTCAATAGAGCGTCATCCCAGCCCCGATTTCCAGCTCACCGGCCTGCGCGATCTGCCTGCGCGGCTGACGCGCGCCGAGTAGTCGGCCTTCTCGCCGGGTCCGAGTAGCGGCAAACCAATGTCGCATTCTGAGTCGCTCGATGACACTGCAATGCCGCGCCGAGTGCCCTATGCGGCCTGCCGCGCACTTGTGCCTATTACAGACAACCGTTCAATGAATGTCCCGATTTCGAGACGATGGCCCGTCATTTGCTCTGAAACGTTGTTGTTGACGTGTGACTACATGTCAACAAGGGAAGACTGTGCAGCATCGGGACACTCAATCGGTAGCAGGAAATCTCGCATCGGGACCTATCAGAGACGGGGCAAACGAGATGGTATCGCTTGACCATCTTGTGAACAGCGCGGACCGGCTCGGCGGAATGGTCGTACGATCGGCGCAGGTGCGCAAGGTCCTCAAGTCGGTATCGCAGCTGAGTCCGTACAAAGCTACCGTGCTGATTTCAGGCGAATCCGGAACGGGAAAGGAATTGGTCGCGCGCGCGCTCCACACGCTGGGTCCGGTTCCAAACGGTCCCTTCGTGACGCTGAACTGCTCCAACCTCGTCGAATCGTTGGCCGAGTCGCAGTTATTCGGCCACGTTCGCGGCGCCTTTACCGACGCACGGGAGGAGTCGCAGGGATTCTTCCGATCCGCCAACGCAGGCACGCTGTTCCTTGACGAGATCGGCGAATTGCCGCTCAAGCTCCAGCCCAAGCTGCTGCGCTCGGTCGAGACGCACGAGGTTCAGCCGGTCGGATCGTCGCACTGCTACAAGGTTGATCTCCGTTTGGTCGCCGCGACGAATCGCGACTTGCGCGCGATGGTCAGAGCGGGCCAGTTTCGCGACGATCTCTACTACCGGATGAGCGCTTCGGCGATCTTCATCCCGCCCCTTCGAGAACGGCGCGAGGCCATCCCAGCCTTCATCGGGTTTTTCATTGAAGAATACAATCGTCTGTTCGGCAAGAATGTCTCGCAAATCTCGCGCCGCGCCATCGAGATCCTCTGCGCATATCAATGGCCGGGAAATGTTCGCGAACTTTCCAATGCGATCGAAAGTGCCGTGATTTTAAGCGAGAGCAACAGTATCGGCGTATCCGATCTCCCCGAGCACGTCGTGGAGGGAACCGGCGCCGAGTTGTTGTACCCGCACGAGGAATCGTCCGCCGCCGGCCACGCGGCCGCGCCAGTCGCGCGCCGCTTGCCCACCATAGATTTCAGCGGCGAGCCGCCGGGGTTCCTGCTCGATGACGTGATCAAGAAGACCCTGATGCGTTCGCTCGAAGAGACCGAGGGAAATCGACGGCGCGCCGCCGGCTTGCTGGGCGTTTCGCGCTCAACGCTCTACCGGATGCTCACCCGCTATGGGATTGCCGAGAATCCGCACCGGCTATCCGTCCAGCACACTAACTAAGACTAAGCCGGCTACTATG
Source organism: Binataceae bacterium (SeqCode) (assembly GCA_963803045.1). GTDB lineage: Bacteria > Desulfobacterota > Binatia > Binatales > Binataceae > Binatus. The sequence goes on from CAWDLC010000013.1 coordinate 91,289, forward strand.
GTCGCGCTCCTTCAATTTCCGTCAGCTTTCCGGAGCTGGCAAACCTCGATCGATTCAATAACAATTCCGTCTCGATGAGGACGAGCGCGCGACTTTTCGCGGCGATTGCTGCAATTGCAACTTTGGTTGCCGTATTCCCGGCGCTGGCCGGTTCGCCGCCGCCGGACCTGGTCGAGATGGAGCGGCAGGTATCGCTCGAGCTTGCGCACGTGCGCGACAGCGGACCCACCGATCCCGTCAAACGCAAGCAGCTCTTCGACGCGAACCAGTTGGAGCAGAAGGGCGAGGCGGCAATCAAATCCGGCGACTACAAATCCGCCGAGGACAGCCTGCTCAAGGCCCGCGAGATTCTGCGCCGCCTGCGCGAGATCTCCAACTGACACCGGCAACGCATTCATCGCGAGTGCACGTTCTGGTAAGTTCTAATCGCGGGTTCTCAAATGAGTGGTTCGGATCAAATCTGGGCTGAGGCGCTGCGCACGCTGGAGCGCGGGCAGCCATTTGCGCTGGCAACGGTGGTGAACGTTCGCGGCTCTACGCCGCGTGAAGTCGGCGCCAAGATGATCGTCCGCGAGGACGGGCAGTTCGGCACCATCGGCGGTGGATGCGGCGAAGCCGAGGTCTTTCGAAAAGCTCGTGTATTACTTGAAGAAAACAGCGAAAGCGGCGCGCGGCTCGCGCAAGTCGATCTCACCGGCGATTTCGACCAGCGCGAGATCGGGACCTGCGGCGGAACAATGGACGTCTTCGTCGATCTGTGGTCCCCAGCCCGCGACCTGGGAATCGCGCGCAAGCTGGCCGACGCCGCCAGCCGCAGTGCTCCAGGCGCGCTGCTAACGGTAGTCGATCCGGGTTCGCGGACCGAAATGCCGGCCGGGTCGCGGACGTTTATAGATCCCCGGGATGCGGGCGCGCGGGGTGCGGGACCGATCGATCTGCCCGCGGCACAATTCGCGCAAATCGTCGAGCGAACGGACGGCGCGATTGCCACCTTGCTCGAAGTCGATGCTGCCGGTGGGCTTCAACCTGTCACGCATCTCGAACCGAACGGGGGCGTGCGCCTGTTCGTCGATCCGATCGTTGGTGCGCAGCGGCTGATAATCGCCGGCGCGGGCCATATCGCGGTGCCGTTGTGCGCGCTTGGAGCGATGATCGGGTTTCACGTCACGGTGATCGACGATCGCGCATCGTTTGCGAACCGTGAGCGGTTCCCGGGTGCCGACGAAATAATCGTCAAACCTTTCAGGGCTGCGATCGACTCGCTCGCGCTCGACGGCCACTGCTATCTGGTTTCCGTCACGCGCGGCCATTCTTTCGACGAGGAAGTTGTGCGTGCGGCGCTGACGGCGCCGTGCGGATTCGTCGGGATGATCGGTTCGCGCCGCCGGGTGAAGGCCACGCTCGAAAGAATTGGCGAGAGCGGGGTTCCGATAGAGCGGCTCGGCGACCTTCATGCGCCGCTCGGCGTCGCGATTGGCAGCGAGACGCCGGAGGAGATTGCGATCTCGATCATCGCGGAGATTATTCGCGAACGCCGCACCGGCGAGCGCGACGATTTCACGCTCGGTGTGCGTTCCGGCAGCCTAAAACGCTTGAAGTAGCTCGCATCGATGCGGGCCCAGGCCTTTGAAATCGACACGATGAAGCGGCATCTCGAGGGTATCGTCCTGGCGGCGGGCGAGTCGCGCCGGATGGGCTATCCGAAGCCGCTCCTCGAGATCGGCTCGCGGACCTTTATCGAGCAGATTGCCGAGACGATGCTCGCGGTCGTGCCGCGGCTCGTGATTGTGATCGGCGCGCATCGCGAGCGCGTTCGGGCCGCGATTCCGCGCGACGCTCGTATCGCGATCGCCGAGAATCCGGACTATTTGCGCGGACAACTGTCGTCGTTGAAGGTCGGCCTCGGTGCTATTCAACCGGACTCGGCGGGCGCGATTGTGCATCTCGGGGACCATCCGATGGTCCGCGTCGAAACGTTTCGAGCGATCGTCGATTCGTACAATCGAACGGGCAAGCCGATTGTGGTCGCGCGCCACGATGGCCGCCGGGGGCATCCGGTGATTTTCGATCGCTCATTGTTCGGCGAACTTATGTCCGCCCCTGAAGAGGACGGCGCGCGTTACGTGGTGAACGCTGATGCGTCGCGGGTGGCCTACGTTGACCTGGACGATCCGGGAATCAATCTCGATTTGGATACGCCGGCGGACCTGGCGCGCGCCGGCCTGCCCCCGCCGCCCGCATCCACTTGCGTTTGATCGGGTTGCAGACATTCGAGACACAATTTCGGACGACTGTCTCTGTGTGCCATTTGTCGGTCGTGTGGCAGTCTGCTAACCCAATGTCAATGAAGCCCCGCTACCCCGAGGGAAAGTAGAGTGAATCGCGCGGTGCGGAAACATCTGCCATCGAACGTCGGTCGGTTCGAGCAGTTAATGTATCTGTCGCTTGGCCTCAGTCTGATTGAGACGCCATTGGAGTGGAATCAGCTCGTCGCGGACACCGGAGCAGGCTTCGCCGTATTCGGTGCCTTGTTCGTCTACGGGTTTGCCGTGTTGCTCATCTGGCAAGCTGCGAGAGAACACAAGAACTGGGCGCGTTGGGTCTTGCTCATCCTTTTTGCTCTGTCCCTTCCCGCCACTTTTCGCCGCTTCGAGCCGAGCCCTCGCTTCAATCTGCTTGCCGGAATTTTGATTGCGGCCGAGTTCCTAGCTTGGGGCACGGCCCTTTTCTTGATTTTCACTGGTAACGGTCGGAGTTGGTTTGAACCATCCCTCAGCTGCTCAAAGTGTGGCGCGGTTCACTACAGTTGGGATTCAGCGTTCTGCACGCGATGCGGTTCTTCAACCTTTCGTACTATGGGCAGGAGTTACAACGTTGAAGCACCGCGCACGGGTTGGAAGTCGCTGCCCTTCATAGTCAGGCTCGCGATCTATATCGTTTGCATACCACCGATCATTGGGGCCGCGTTCTGGGCGATCCTGATCTTGATCGGATTGACGGCAATCCGCCCATGAACGTGTTGCCCATCATCTGGCCGCTATTCGGAGTCGTCGTTGGCTCAGTCTTGACTGCGGCTATCCAGTATCTGTTTTGGAAGCGCGAATACGCGACACAACATGAAGCGTCGGAGCGACAGGAGCGGCGAAAGGTGCAGCTCGCGTTGGCGGAAAAGGTTTTGCAGATCGTGACGGGGCTGATTCAGGTCATGTTGGTGGACCCAAACCGCCGACCGGAAGAACGCGATTTCCTGAAGGCTGAACTGAAGGCGATGTTCGGTCCACTTCAGAACTATTTCTCGCCTGACGCTATGGAGAAAGTCCGTCGCTTTGAGTTCGAGCAGCGACCCATCAACGACGACAGCCAAAAGCTCACGTTTCTCGACCGCGCTCACAGGCTGATCGAATCGCTCTATGCAGAAATCTTTAGATAGGAAATCGAAAAGTCGCGCCTACTCACGCAGCCGCCTTGTATGCCCGCCATCGGCCCCTAATCAGCTCCGCCGCCAGATCGCTTCACTGGTAGCCAGTAAATAGCCGCGTAGCTGCGGGGTGATTTCAGGATTGTGTCCGCGATGTGTTCCGCCTAACAGAGGCTATTCTTTTTTTGAGGCGATTTTTTACCCGAGCCGTGCCGCGCGGACTCGTTAATCGGCGGTGCTGGCGGGCGCGGAGAGTTGCGTTTTGGTGTGCACGTAGCGCATCACGCCGGTACGCGTGATGAGGCCAACCAGCTTGCCTTGGTCGACGACCAGCAGCCGTCCGATATTCGCAGCCACCATCTGCCGGATCGCATCGATGACGCCGGCGCCGGGGGTGATCTCGATTGTCCGGTCGGCGGGCCGCATAACCTCGCTGATGCGCCTGCTCGCGCGCTCGGCCGCCGGACAATCGCGCACCTGCGCAAGCGCCACCACGCCCAGCACTTTTCCATCCGCCGCGACCGGAAAGCCGCCGAAACCGTAGCGCAGGAAATAGTTCTCGATGGCGCCGGCTACCGTTTCATCGGGGCCGAGCACGATCGGATCGCGCACCATAATCTCGCGCACGCGCGCGCCGGACAGCGCCTGCTCGACGATCATGCTCTGGTAGCCCGAGGCCGCGGCCATGCGCAGGAACATCCCGATGAATATCAGCCACAGCCCGCCGACCAGCGCGCCCGCGAAGATCTGCATCGCGCCGAACGCGATCAGTCCCCACGCAATCGTGTTGCCCGAATTGGCCGCCGCGACGGTCGCGCGGCGCAGATCGCCCCAGCGCATCCACAACGCGGCGCGCAGCATCCGCCCTCCGTCGAGCGGAAATCCGGGCAGCAGGTTGAACAGCGCGAGCGCGAGATTGACGAAGGCGAGATAGGAGAAGACCGATTTCCATAGCGCCGTCGCCGGCGCCGCGGAGATCGCGTGCGCGATCAGCCAGAAGATTCCCGCCATCATCAGCGAGCTGAGCGGACCCACCGCGGCGATCTTGAGCTCATCGATCCCGCTCCTGGGCTCGTGCTCCAGCTCCGCCATTCCGCCGAAGATGAACAGCGTGATCCGGTGCACCCCCTCACCGAGCCGGTTCCCCATCGCGGCGTGACACAGCTCGTGCGCGAGCACCGAGCCAAAGAACAGGATGGTCGCAACCAGTCCCACCAGCCAGTAAATCCCGCTCGAATAGCCGGGATACTCCCGGGGAAATATCCCGAGGCCAGTGACCACAGGATCAGCGCGAAGATGAACAGCCAGGAATAGTCGATGGCGACCTGGATGCCGGCCACCTTGAAGATCTCGATCGCACCCTTGCGCTCCGCCGCCATTGGGACCTCCGCGCGATGACATCGCGAATCTACGCGACCCGAACGGACATGGTAAGCGCTGGGCGATTGAAAGGCACGCGCACAGGTTGCTTCCCGCTTGATTCACACAGGAAGTCCGAAACCCAGTGTGGGTTTCGGTTTCTGCTCCTGCGAGGGGTGCAGGGGCCAGCCCCTGCAAACCCGGTTTTCTTGCGCTCTTATCTGGTTCGGGCGATTCAACTGCCTTATTCTGTGGTCTGAGGCGTCGCCGTTTGGGGCGGAAAATCGGGCGGAAAGCCCTTTCACTTTTCACTGTAACCGTCGGCGGAATAGTGCGTATTAATAAACAGTTATGTTGGGTCTCGCGGCGCGTAGCAGGGCAGGGTGGAGATTGAGCGCCAAACCCGACGAGGAATTGATAGCCGAGGTCCTCGGCGGGGATAGCGGCGCCTTCACCGAACTCGCGGGACGGCATCGCCCGCGCGTGGAGCGTTTATGCCGGCGGTTTTTCTCGGACGAGGAGATGGCGCGAGATATCGCGCAGGAAAGTTTTATCCGAGCGTACACCGCGCTGGCGACGTATCGGGCGGAAATGCCGTTTGGCGGATGGCTGCGGGCGATTGTGGTGAATCTGTGTTACGACGAGTTGCGCCGGCGGCGGCGGCGCCCCGAGGAACTGGTCGGAGATTTCAGCGCGCCGGAAGTGCAATGGATGCAGACGGCAAACGTCGCGTCGCCGGAGCAGATCGTCGGTGAGGCCGAAGAGCGGCGCGAAGCGTACGACTTGGCGCATCGCCTGCTCGACATGCTCAAGCCCGAGGACCGAATGGTGATGGTGCTCAAGGAGAGCGAAGATTTAAGCGTCAGCGAAATCGCCGAGACGCTTGGATGGAGTGAGGCCAAGGTAAAAATTCGCGCGTTCCGCGCGCGGCAGGCGCTTCGCAAGCATGCGGAGCGGATGCTCGCGGCGGGGCGCAACAGGTAACAGTCATGAATTGTTTTGAAGCACGACAGGAATTTCCCGCGCTGTGGCGCAAGACCGTGGCGGCCGAGCGACGGGCCGAGTTGCTGGCGCATCTGAAGGGATGCGAGAAGTGCGACCATGCGTTTCGCGTTTTCGCGCTGACGGCGCCGGTGCTGCATGGCGAGACGGAACGGCAGGCGGCGCGAGGATCGCGGCCGGCGCGGCGCGAGTTCTCGCTGGCCGATCGGCCGCGGCGATTCGCGTCGGTATCGCGCGAGGTGTCGCGGCCGAATCGATGGCTGGCGATGTCGGCGGCGGCGGCGATCTTTGTATTCGCGGCCAGCACCGCGTATCTTTCGGCGCGGGCGCCGGATGAGTCTCTTGCCGAGGCGCTATCGGTGCCCGAGGCGAGTATGAATTCCGAAGCCGCAGGCGATCCATTGGCGCCCGAGATGCCGATGACAGAGAGCGACCTTGCCAGCTAAGTCGAATATCCTGTTCGGCGTACTGGTGGGAGTCTCGTGCCTTCTGATTGGTTTCGCGCTCAGCACGCTCGGCGTACCGGTATCATTACCTGCGGGTGCCGGGGCCGGGGTTGATCGAGCGAATGAACCATGAGCTTCAGCTGACGCCGGCGCAACGCGATCGCATCGGCGACATCCTGCGCGATACACGGTTCAAAGTGATGCAGGCGCGGCAGATTTTGAGCATCGGCGGCATGAGCTGTTCTGGGATGGACTCGGCGAGATTCGCGGCGTGCTGACGCCCGAGCAGCAGAAGATATTCGATCGCGACTTCACGCAGCCGTGGGCGCGTCGCGGCCACGGCGGCGGTCATGGTGATGACCACATGGCGCCCGAAGAAGGCGGGCCGCCGCCGGCGGCGTCACCGCAGCCTGCCCCGCCGCCATCGTAGAATTAATAGCGGGCGCCCCCAGCCACATTAGGAAGGCGCGCAAACAACGCCGACCACCGTGCCGCAACAGGCATGGGTGCGCGGCGGTGCTTGTCACAGCGCGCCGATCTGCTTGAGAGTTTTCTCAGCTTCCGATGCGATGGTGGGATTTTTGGCGCTGTCGCCGAGCGCAATTTTCAGATACTTGAGCGCGTCGTCGCGCTGGCCGGTCTGCGCGAGTAGTTCTCCAATTCTGAGCGCGGCGAAAGTGTTCTTGGGGTCGAGCTCGTACCCCTTGCGATAATAAACCAGCGCGTCGCTCGTCCTGGGCGGGGAAAACGACATGTACGCCTCGCCGATATTCAGATAGGCGCTGACCTGATTGGGCTGATACTTGACGAGCTTTTGATAAACCTTGACGACGTTGGCGAAGTCGGAGCGCGAGTTATAGTAGAGGCCGAGATAAACGTAGGCGTCGTCGAGAGTGGGATCGATTTCGGTGGCCTGCCAGAGCAGCTTTACGGCGGCGCCGCTGTCAGTCATTTTGATTGCGGCATCGACGAGCGCGCGGGCCTTGGCCGAGTTGGCGTCCTGGGCGCGCGCCGGGAAAGGACAAGACGCGAGCACCAGTATCAGTGCGGCGACGAGCGTCAGTGGTTTCAGCGCGGTTCGATCTCGCATGGCTTCAGGTGGTGCACGGGAATCAGCAGCTAAATGGTGGCATGAAAGGCGCGCGCTGCAAAGCTATCATGGGTGTGCGGCGGGCAGTGGCTTCGAGATGAGAAAAGAAATTCCGGGGGACGGATGAAGGCGTATCGTTTCATAGCCAACGGGCTCGGGCTGAATTGTCTTGATTACGGAGGCGAGGGCAAGCCGCCGATCCTGTTTCTGCATGGTGGTTCCGCGCACGCGCATTGGTGGGACTTCGTCGCGCCGGCGTTTGTCGGGGATTTTCACGTGCTGGCGCTCGATCAACGCGGGCATGGCGAAAGCGAATGGGCGGATGAGTGGGCGTATGGCTCGCGTCATTACGTGGCGGATCTGGATCAAGTGATCGACGGGTGGGGATTCGGCGCGCCGATCCTGGTTGGTCACTCGATGGGCGCGCATAACGTGCTCGCATACGCCGCGGAGCACAGCGAAAAATTGCGCGCGCTGGTGGCGATCGATCCTCCGCCCGACTACACGGAGCGGGCGGTCGAATTCCTGCAGTCGATGGCGGCAAAGCCGGCGCGCCGATTCGAATCGCTCGACGAGGCGGCGCGGAATTTCAGGGTCCTGCCGCGCGAGACGCTGGCGAAAAAGGAAATCCTGGAGCACGTCGCGCGCCGGAGCTTCAAGCGGCACGACGACGGCACGTGGAGGCACAAGCTCGATCGGCGCACGATGATTCGCGAACCGTCGCGGGTGTGGAAGTCGCTGCATCGCATTGCATGCCCGGCGCTGATCGTGAAGATCACAAAGAGTCCGATGCTGGATCGCGAGCGGGCAAAAGAAATGGTCGAGCAGCTTGCGAACGGGCGGCTGGTGGAGGTCGATGATTCGTATCATCACGTCATGCTGGACAATCCCGAGGCGCTGATCGAAGTGGTCCGGGATTTTGTCGACGGTTTGAAATGACGACGCCGCACAGCCATCTGCTCGAAGGCTCTCCGCGGCTCCATTACCTGGAGTGGAATCCGCACGCGCCGCGAACGGTTATCCTGCTGCACGGCAACTCTGCGAATGCGTGGTGGTGGAAACCGGTGGCGTGCGCGATTGCAACGAAGTACCGGCTACTCGCGCTTGACCAGCGTGGGCATGGCGACAGCGAGTGGGCGCGGCCGGCGGCGTACTCGCCGGTCGATTACGCAAACGACCTCGCCAGGTTGGTCGCGCACGCGACGGCGAATGCGGAAAAGCCGGTGGTCGCCGGTCACAGCATGGGTGGGCTGAACGTGCTGGCATTCGCGCGCAATCATCCGGACAGCGCGCGCGGCGCGATCGCGATCGACGTCCCGGTTACGTCGAGTCGCGGGCGGGATCGATATCTGGGGCGGCTGAAAGCACTGCCGGTGGTGACATATCCCGATCTCGCAACGGCGAAGGCGCGCTTTCGGCTGATGCCGAACGAGGGCGGAATCGCGGACGATGTACTTCATGAGATTGCTGAAAGAAGCCTGGCGCGGACGGATGAAGGGCGGTGGACGCTCAAGTTCGATCGCGAAAGTTTTCTCGGCGGCGACCGCCTGGCGGTGCTCGAGACGATCAAGGCGATCAGGATTCCCACGATGCTGGTGCGCGCCGAGCACAGTCGCATCATGACGGCGGAGGGGGCGGAGCATGCACGCGCGTCGAATCCGCAAGCGCAGCTGGTGACGATTGCCGACGCGCATCATCATGTGATCCTGGAGAAGGCCGAAGCGGTCGCGCGCGTAATCGAAGAGTTCGCCGCGAGTCTGTAACGACGCGGGCGGCCGCGAGATTGCGGGGAGATCGAAATGCCACAAATGTCCGAGACCGTGTTGGCGCCCGAACTGGATGGCGGGCAATGGATTCAGCACGGCCCGGTGAGCCTGAAGGCGCTCCGCGACAACGCGGTAGTGCTTGTCGATTTCTGGGATTACACCTGCGTCAATTGCATCCCGACGCTGCCGTATGTGGCGGCATGGAACAAGAGATACGGGGATAGCGGCCTGGTAATTGTCGGCGCGCATGCGCCGGAGTTTTCCTTCGCGCGGGAGGGATCGCAGGTAGCGGAAGCGGCGGCGCGATTCGGAGGTTCGGTTGGTGATTCCCCATGGCATGATTCTGATCGCCAAGGTTTTTGCTGTAGCCCTCGCCGTTGGACTGGACGTGCTGGCGGTCTCGGTTGGAGTCGGCGTCATGCAGCTCGCGCTCAATGCGAGGTTGCGGTTGGGGTTCGCATTCGCCGGTTCGGAAATCGCCATGCAAGTCGTCGGCTATGAACTGGGCGCAGGCGCGGGAAAAATGTTGGGCGAGGCTGCCACATACGTCGGATTGGCCCTGCTTGCAACGATTGGCTTCCTAATGATCCGAAATTCCCTTCAGCACCCTTCCAAAGCAGAATTCGACGCCACGCGCGGTGCCGGCCTACTCACCACTTCGTTGTCGATTAGCCTCGATTCGCTCGGTGTAGGAGTCGCGCTGCCCGCGATGGCGATCCCGCTCTTGCCGCTGCTGATTACGGTGTCGGTCACCACGGCCCTTTTCACCTTCATCGGATTGGCATTTGGCGCACGCCTCGGTGAGCGTTATGAACGCGGGGCGGAACGCTCCGCCGGCGTGATACTCATACTTCTCGCCGCTCTGTTCGCGATCGAGGAGCTCATTTAGTCAGACAAGGTTGTGGCGCGTGTTACATTGGATGGCGCTATGAGAAAGAGTTTCGAACCGGAGAGCCCCTCGCTCGGCGTGCCTCGTCTGCGCGCTCCAATATCGATTTGCTGCACACCACGGTATCTGGCGGCGTATGCATTCACTTTCATTTCATGCGTAGTCAGTTGAGGCCGAGTGACTATGTGAGATTGCGCACGGAGGGCGAATTCCCGATGGCAAAGCAAAGCCGGAGAGCGAGCGACGAAGAAATTCGCGAAGGAGCGAGGATGATCCTGGCGGCGCGGTATGCGATCGCGCTTACGGGCGCGGGGATGTCTGTCGAAAGTGGAATCCCGCCGTTTCGCGGGCCGGGCGGGCTGTGGACAAAGTACGGAGAGCCGCCGATGAACGGCTTTCAGCGCTTCATGGCCGATCCGAAAAAGGCGTGGGAAGAGCGGCTCAGCAGACGCAATGACGAACTTTTCAAGCCGCTCACGGTTGCCAGGCCGAATCCGGGCCACCTCGCGCTGGTGGAACTGGAGCGATTGGAAGTGCTGCGCTTCGTGATCACGCAGAACATCGATGACCTGCACCGGCAGGCCGGGCAGAAGGCGCTCGCGGAAATCCATGGCAACTGGACGTTGATTCGATGCCTCGATTGCACGACGCGGTTTCATCGCGACGCGATCAGCCTGGAGAAGCTGCCGCCGGCCTGTCCGCGATGCGGAGGGTTGTTGAAATCGGACACGGTTTCCTTTGGCGAGCCGATTCCGACCGACGTGCTGAATATGTGCGCGGAGCATTCGGCGAAGGCAGACTTGGTGCTCGTGGCGGGGACCTCGGCGACGGTTTATCCCGCGGCGGGATTCGCGCTGGAAGTGAAGGAGCGCGGCGGAATACTAATCGAAGTGAACCTCTACGAGTCGGAGATCACGCAGATATGCGACGCGAGCTTTCGCGGCGGATCGGCGGAGGTGCTGCCGCGGTTGGTGAAGGCGGTCAACGAGATTCGAAGAGAGACCATGTCGTAGAAATTCCTGCTTCGATGTAGCTGTCGGAGGGTTTTTTGGACGGCAGGTCGGGGGAACCTGCGCGCTGGCGAAGGAGGAGCATCTCGTCGGTACCGTCGAGCGAGGTCGGGTTGCTTGTTATCACGAGGTCGAAGCGGCGTTGCCTGGACGCGGGAAGCGCGTTGAAGAGAGTGCGCCAGGCGATCAGGTACTCGGGCATCTCCGGATCTCTTTGCGCGACGATCGGAATTGTGCGGCGGCTGTAAAAGGCGACGTCGTAGTTGAGCGCGCCCAGATAGCCGACCGGACTGTCGCCCACAATTGTCATGGCATGATCGGTGAAGTCCCTCAGCGAGAGAGTGTTGGCGATGGCCGGTACGACGACAACGTTGGCCGCAACGGTGATGAAAACCATCGCGGCCGCAATCGCGAGCACCATTGGTTCGATACGCGGACGGGTGAAGATCGTAAGGATGCCAAGCGCGACGACCCCGAGCGGCATCGCGAGGTCCAGCACCCAATTCTCGGCAACAGTTGAGGTCAAGACGCGTGGAAAAGCGGGTGCGCGAATGCTCGCTGCTTGCAGCAGTTCGGCGAACTCCGGTGGCCTCGCGACAAGCATCGCAAGCGCAAGCAACCCGGCGCTGCCGATCAGCAGCATCGCGAGGCCGGACAATCGCGCGATCCAGTGGACATAGGCGCGCGCCGGCTCAGGACGCAGGGCAGCCTCGCGGACATAGATCGCGACCAGGGTGGCAAAAGCGGGATACATACAGAGCAGGTACACGCCGCGCTTGCTCTGTGGGAGGTTGTAAAAGATCAGCACCGCGGCGAACCAGATGATGATGTATTTGAGGCGCGGATCGAGTGCGCGCGGGGCGCGCGCGGCTTGGACGCCGACGATCGGCAGCAGAATCGTCCACGGCATGAATCCGGCGAGAAGAGCGAGTTCCATATAGTAGAAGGGATGGATGTGGCCCTCGTGGAAATCGGCGCCGCCGGCGAAACGGAGCAGGTTTTCGGCGAGGATCTGCTTGCGGAAGAAATCCGCGCCGCCTTCAATCAGCGCCGCGAGGTACCATCCTCCGGCAAGCACCATCACGACGATCGCGCCGCGCACGAGACTCATTCGGCGCAACAGGTCCCATCGTCTCTCGACAGCGAGCCAAATCACGGCGACCAGCCCCGGAAGAATCAAGCCGATCGGGCCCTTGGCCAAAATGGCGAGCGCGATTGCGACGTAAAGCAGCATCCGCCGGCGCGTCAGTCCCTCGGCCATGAGAATGAATTCGAAGAACGCGACCTCCATGAAGAAGGTCAGCGTCATGTCAACGCGGGCGCCGGTCCCGGCTTGCACGTACTGAAAGGTGGTGGCGAGGATGAGCGCGGCGATGAGAGCGGTCGCGTTGTCGAACAGGCGGCGCACATAGAAGTAGCAAACGATCACGCCGGCGATGGCGAGCCCGGCCGACGGCAGCCGCACGGTGAATTCGTTTACGCCACCGGCGACGAGCGAGACCATCGCGGCCAGCCAGTGCATCAGCAGCGGCTTGGACGGAATTTCGACGCCTGCGCGCTGTGGGAGAATTACGCCGCCGCCATGGAGGATGTCGAAGACGGTGACGGCCTCGCGCGGTTCGCCCTTGGTGTAGAGCGGATAGCCGCCGAGATTTACGAGATAGAGAGCGACTCCGAAAATCAGCAGTATCGGCCATGCGTAGCGCGGCTCGGCCATATAGCGGAGCCAATCCAGCGCGACCGCGGGAGCCGCAGCGTATGCATCGCGGGGTGCCTCACATGCGGGGATGGAAGCAGGCTCGGAATCGGCGCGGGTAATCTCTTCGGGACGTTTCAACTTTTCAACTTTTCAACTTTTTAACTGGAACGTACCGCCGTTCGCATCGCGACCGGCTCCGAATAACATACCGGCACGGGCGGAAATAAGCAGGGTCCGGCAGCAGCAGGCGGCCCCGGTCCCTGCACCTGAGCGAGGAAAAAAATGCGGCCGGAGTTTACGCTGAGCGAAGTCGAAGGGCCCGGAACAACTGAAAAACTAAAAACTAGTATTCGGTCTTGACGCGTGCGCGGCCGATATCGTCGTAAACGTAAACGTCCGCGGGATTTTCGTCGCGCGTTTTCTTGTGCGAGCCGTCGCAAAACGGCTTGTTCTTCGAGAGTCCACACGCGCAGATATAAACGGGCAACTCGGTGCCTTCCGCAACCTCGTAGGGCGCGTTCTTTTCGTGTCTGACAATTCGGGCCATGAGGAATTCCTCGCGTTAAATTTCTGTCTTCTGTTCGGCGCAATTTTTTCTTGCGGCGGCATCTGTGAGTCACTTAAGACCAGGCGAGTCGCAGAGTCAAATGCAGGGGCCCCGGTCACCTGGATAAGGAGAAGATGCGGGAGTCGCCACTGGCACACGGCCATCAAGGAGAAGCGGTAATCAGATCAGGGGCTCATGGATTGCCTCGGCGGCTTCGGAAGCAGGTTGCTTGCGATGCGGATCGGCGCCGAGGACGAGAGCCAGCACGCCGCTGACCGAAATGAGAATACCGACGACCTCGCGGGTAGTTGCGCGCTCGCCGAGAAACATCACGGCGAACAGAATCGAAAGTATCGGGACTCCGGGCACGACCAGCGCCGTCGACCACGCCAATGACAGCCGGTTGATGGCGCTGTACCAGGTGAGCGCGCTCAGAAAATAGACAAAAAAGCCGGTCACGACGATCACGCCGAGCGAAGTCAGGTCGGCCAGTTGCACGAGCGAGTCGCGGCGGAACATCAGCAGCATCGCGGTCAGAACGATCGACGCGTAGAGAAACCGGCCGCCGGTGACCGAGGTCGGCGTCAACGGAGGCATCAGCTTGAGACCCATCACGTGCGACGTCTGCCAAAATAGAGGAGTCGTGAAGATGATGGCCGCGGCCCATAGCGGTGAAAATGAGCCGCCGGCGCCGAACACCGAACCGATGCCAACGAGGATGGTGGCGGTCGCGAGCATTTGCCGCGCAGACGGCCGCTCGGCGACGAAGATCGTCGATAGAACCAGCGAATAGACCGGCTCGGTTTGCAGCAGCAGCACACCGGCGACGGCGCCGATGCGAGTGAGCCCGTAGGTGAGGGTGAGGCTCGTCATCACGGTTCCCGCCATCGACATCATGAACAAGCGCCCGCGATAGCGCGGATCCACGATCAATCTCAACTCGCCGCTGAATCGGAGAAGCGGGATTGTGCAAATCGAGGCGAACACGACGGCGCCGGTGCAGAACAGCAGGGGATCGAGATGAACCGCACCCCATCGTGTGATTACCGGCTGGCCGGCGCCGATGATCGTGTTGATGATGCAAAGCATCAGGCCGACCCGAAAGGCTCGGGCGCGGCGGGCCGTGGCGTTTCCGTTGGCGACCGGGGGCGCGGAGGTAGCCGAGGTGTCGGTTGGCATCGATTACGACCGCGCCACGGCGACGGCGATGACGATCACGGCCAGCACGATCCGATAAATCGCGAAGGGCCTGTAGGTGTGGGTTCGTAAGAAGCTCAACAGGCCGACGATTGCGAGCAAACTAAAGACGGTCGAGGACGCAAAGCCCCATCCGAGCTGAGCGCCGATGCCCGTATGGAAAAGCTTGTGCACCTCGAGCATGCCGGCGCCAGCGATGATTGGCGTCGCCATCAGAAATGAAAAATTGGCGGCGTCGGCGCGGTCGATGCCGAGGATGCGGGCGGTGGTAATCGTGGCGCCCGAGCGCGAGACGCCGGGGATGATCGCGAGCGCCTGGCTTAGCCCGAGGAGGAGGGCGTCGAGGAAAGTGAGGTCGTCTATGGTGCGCTTTTTCGAGCCATAGCAATCTGCAACCCATAAAAATAGCGCAAGGATAGCCATCGTGGTTGCGATCAGGGCCGGCGAGCGGAAGATCGTCTCAGCTTGTTTCTCGAGCAGGACGCCGATGATGGCGCCGGGAACCGAGGCGACTATCAACAGGAACAGCAGGTGGCGCGGGAGGCGGTTGCCGACGGCCAGCGATAATCCCATATCGAGCCATTCGCGCCAGTAGTAGACCAACAGTGCCAAGAGCGTTCCAAGGTGAAGGGCTACATCGAAGGCAAGCCCCGGATCCTGCCATCGGAGCAGCCAAGGGAGGAGTATAAGGTGGGCTGAACTGGAGACCGGCAGGAACTCAGTCAAGCCCTGGATCGCGCCGAGAACGATAGCTTGATATACAGAAAACACAATATTTTCAGGCCTTTAGAGAAGAACCGGACTTTTCGCACATAAGTGTGCCCGTCGGGACCCATAAGCACGAAACGCATCGAACGGTGAATACATATCGAATTTGCTCCTTGACCGGCTCAACACATCGTCTAGAATTGGTTGCGCGGGAGACGGCCGGATGATGGCGAGGTAGCAGGAGGCCCTGTTTATGAATCGACTTGCTAGAGGCAAAGTAATTCCCTTACGGGAAGTAAGCGTGGTCGAATCGGACCAAGAACTCGACCAGTCTGGCGTTTGGGATAACATCAACCCGGGCGAACCGCATCCATTTCCGGTTGTCTCAACGCTGCCACGCCTGCCGGTGATGATCCCGGACGAGATTCTGGACTACTACGGATGGGTCTTTTGCCAAGGCGGGTTTCTCAATCTCCAGATGACATTCGAGCAATTTCTGGCTGTGGTCGCAGCGGTAAGTCCGGCCGGCCTGAGCCCGGAATACGACGCGAGCGAGGTGTCCTTCCGTAACGACTGACCCCCCGCGATAGCGCGAGAGCGTTGTTTCGATGCCCGCCCGGGCGCACTTGGGCGGGCATTGATTTTCGTGGCAGTCGATTTTCATGATTTGGCCCAAGGACGGACGCGCCGCGCCTTGGGTTCAGTTGCCAGTTGGGGCTCCCTTTTCCGGTTCGCTCAGCAACGTGCTCCGGATCCAGACGCTGGGCAGACTGGCAGCGTCGGTGGGCGATTTGAGACCGTTATCCTGCGCGATTTGCCGCCAGTTGTTCTCGTTGCCAGTCGCCCGCCGGGCGAGAGCCTTCAAGTCCTCGTTGGGCAGGAGGGCGTAGTTGACGCCGCCCTCTTTGGGAGTGCCGCCGGAGGGAGGGAATTTCGCGGCGAGCTGGTCGATTTTGCCGAACAGGTTCAGGCGCGTGCTGGCCTTGTACTTGTCGAGGTCCTGGTCGCGGATGTCCTCGGCGCGGACATTGACGATTATTCGGGAGCTGTGGTCGCCCTGCGGCAAGACTTCAATCTCGTAGCGATACTGCGGATGCACACCGACGATACTGCGGAGGATGCCAGGGCCCGTGTCGGCATCCTTCCACAGCGTGACGAGTTTGTCGGAGGGCTTGACCTCGAAGAGAATACCCTCACCGCGCAGCACATCCTGGGTCAGAAGGAACGAATCATTCACGTTGTACGGGACGTCGTGCTGCTCGCCCTCGGCCGCATCGGTGCCGCCGCCTGCGGCGCGGTTGGCGAAATATGGGGCGAAATAACATCCCGCGAAAAGCAGTATCGAGGAGACGATCGCCATTTTTCGAAATTGCCGAAACACAATCCGCGCCATGCTCATCACAACCGGTAAGGAAACCATGAGAGTTTCATGCGCGCAAGACGAACTTACCGGAGCGCCCGGCCCAAGCGCCATTGCGTCCGCTTGAGATTGCATGACAGGCTCGCAGGCGCTAATTAAATACCCTTATGATCCATACAGGGAGTAATTAAATAGCCTTATGACTGATGCAGAAAATGTTTCATCGCGCCATGTGATGGCGGTGATCGGGGGCGCGACTGCAGGTTCGGAAATCGCGCGGATCCTGGCGGGGTACGGCGCGCTGGTGATCGTGTTCGAGCAGAATCCGCGGCCGTACGGAAAAATCGAAGACGGGTTGCCGCGATGGCATGTCAAGCAGCGCCACGATGAGTACGAGGACATCAACAAACGCCTCGACCATCCCAATATCGAATACGTCCCGATGACAGGGATGGGCCGCGACCTCGATTTCGAGGACCTGCGGACCCGTTGGGGAGTCAGTGGAATCGTACTGACCAACGGCGCATGGAAGGATCGCTCGCTTCCGATCGAGGGCGCAGATCAGTTCATCGATCGCGGGCTCGTCTACCAGAACAAGCTGATCTATTGGTGGAATCACTATCCGGAAAAGTCCTACGACGGCCCGCGCTACGAACTGCCTCCGGCAGCGCTCGTCGTCGGCGGGGGACTCGCGTCGATCGACGTGGTCAAAGTCGTGCAGATCGAGTACGCGCTTGCGGGGCTCAGAGCGCGTGGTATCCAGGGCGATATGCTCGATCTCGAGCGCGAAGGGATCGAGCCGGTGCTGAACAAGAACGGGCTGAAGTACGCCGACCTCGGCATCGCGCCATGCAGGTTGTATTATCGCCGGCGCGTAATCGACATGCCGCTGTCGGACATTCCCGCCGACACGCCGCCCAAGCGCGCGGAAGCGCTCAGGCAGGCGCGGGTGAAGATTGTTGACAAGGCGCAGCGCAAGTTCCTGTTCGAGTTCCACGAACTGCGCGCGCCGGGCAAAGTGATCGAAGAGAACGGCGCGATGGCCGGGGTGAACTTCAATCGCACCGAAGTCACGGGCAGTCAAGTGCGGACGGTCGAGGAGGGGGTGGAGGACGCGCGCGCGAAGCTGACGATCAGTTCGATCGGAAGCATCCCGCAAGCGATCCCTGGAGTTCCGCAGAAGGGCGAGACTTATATCTACGTCGATCAGAAGATCGGGCTGCTGATGGAGGGTCCGACCGCGGTCTTTGCAGCCGGAAACGTGCTGACCGGCAAGGGCAACATCAAGGACTCGCTCGAGAGCGGCACCGAGATTGGAATGCGCGTGGCCGAGGCGTACCTGGGATTGTCGGGCGAGGAATTGAAGATTTCAGAAGGCGCGCGCAAAGAGGCGGCGGCCTCGGCCGAGAAGATCGCGGGGGCGATGAGCGTGCGGCCGAAACTTGCGCCGGAAGCCGTGGCGAGCCTTCTGCGCCGGGTGCGCGAACGCCAGCGTGCGGTCGGCTACGAGGGCAATTTTCGTGCATGGATCGCCAAGGTCACGCCGGCCGACCTGCAGTAGCAGGCTGTCGAAAAAAGTCTCGCGCGCCGGCTGGCGGACAACTTGATCCCGGGTTGTTCTTGCAGTTTTGCGTCGTTGCGTCCGCGCCTATAAGCTCATTCGATGACGGCAATGGGAGTGTGGCGTGGACGAACTCAAGCGAACTGACCCGCAGATTTATCAGCTCATCAAGGATGAAGAGCGGTACGAGATCGATTCGGTCCGGCTGATCGCGTCGGAGAACTACGTTTCCAAAGCGGTGCTTGAAGCGACCGGATCGATTCTCACCAACAAATATTCCGAGGGCTACCCGGGACGCCGTTACTACGAGGGTCAACGCAACGTCGATCAGGTCGAAACCCTGGCGATAGAGCGCGCCAAGGCGCTGTTCAAAGTCGATCACGCAAACGTTCAGCCGTATTCGGGGTCGCCCGCAAATCTCGCGGTATATTTCGCGCTGCTCAAGCCGGGCGACACGATCATGGGCTTGTCGCTCCCGCACGGCGGACATCTGACGCACGGATGGTCGGTGAGCATCACGGGCACGTTCTGGCGTCCGGCGCAGTACGTGGTGGATCGCGAGAGTCACGTCGTGGATTTCGACAAGATCCGCGAGATGGCGCGCAAGGAGCGGCCGAAAATAATCGTGACGGGCGGGACGGCTTATCCGCGGCTGTGGACTTCAAGAGCTTCAGCGAGGTCGCAAAGGAAGTCGGCGCTCTGCTGCTCGCCGATATTTCGCACGTCGCCGGACTGATCGTTGGCGGCGTGCATCCGGATCCCGTGCCGTACGCCGACGTAATCATGACGACCACGCACAAGACGCTGCGCGGCCCGCGCGGCGCGATCATCATGTGCCGCAACGAATACGCCGAAGCGATCGACAAGGCGGTTTTCCCCGGCCTGCAGGGCGGTCCGCATAATCATACGACCGCGGCGATCGCCGTCGCGTTGAAGGAAGCATCGACGCCGGAGTTCAAGGCGTACGCAAAAAAAGTGGTGAGCAACGCAAGCACGCTCGCCGATGAACTGCTGGCGCGCGGATTCAGTCTGGTCTCGGGCGGCACCGACAATCATCTGATCCTGGTGGACTTGACCAACAAGAAAGTGATTGGCAAGAAGGCCGCGAAGGCGCTCGATGCGGCCGGAATCGTCTGCAACTACAACACGGTCCCGTACGATCCACGCAAACCGTTCAGCCCGAGCGGGCTTCGGCTCGGCACGCCGGCGGTAACGTCGCGCGGGATGGGCGATGCGGAGATGCGGCAGATCGGCAAATGGATGGACGAGGCGATCGCGCACGCGGGCGATGAGGCGGCGCTGAAACGCCTCGCTGCCGAAGTCACGGAGATGTGCCGCGGGTTCCCCGCGCCGGGAATCACGCTCAGCTAGCGGTCGCGGGTGCGCGCGAGACCGGGGACTCCGGATCGCGCGGGCGATCGGTGAAATCCGCCCACGGCTCGCGCCGCGGCCGTGGGGCAGGATTTTCCAGCCCGAGTTGTCCGGCGATCGCGGCGCGCGTGTGATGGGCGAGCGCGCGGCGCGACATGCCGGCGGCTTCGAGCGGCTCGCACACCGTTACTTGCGCGTAAATTTTAGCGTGCTTGAGCATCAGGCGGACCGATTCCACCAGCGTCATGTCACCGATGAAGCCGGCGTCGAGATTTAATCGCCCGTCCGCGTGATGCCATCGAATCGCAATCGGCTGCACGGTCGCGCGCGCGTCGATCGCGGCCTGAAACAGCGCCGGATAGAAGTAGTTGACCCGGGTGCCGTCCGAAGTGGTGCCTTCCGGGAAGAAGGCGACGTGCTCGCCGTTGGTGAGAGTCTCGGCGGCTTTCCGCTTCACGCGATACGCATCGCGGATGCTGCCGCGCCGGATGAAAATTGCGCCGAACTGACGCGCGATCGTACCGAAGAGCGGATAGCTTGCAACTTCCTGCTTGGCGATGAAACGCGCGCCGCATAGAAGATTCAGCAGATGCGGATCCAGCCATGACACGTGATTGGCGACAAGGATCATCGGTCGTGGCGAATCTGGCAGCGTCCCCCGCATCCGCACCCGCACGCCCAGTCCGCCAAGCATCCGGCGCGCAAAGCTCGAGGTCATGCGACGGCGCCGCGCGCGGCCGATCCATGGCATCAGCAGAATTGCGCCGAGCCAAATCGCGATGATCTGGAAAATGACCAGGCTTACGCGCCATGCGCGAACTGGAATCGAAGTAAACGGCCGCGCGCCATCCAATTGCGTGCGAGCTGTGGCGGAACTCATGCGGCCCTCTGAAATCGGTTCAGGTAGCGCGGATTGAATCTCTCCATCGGCAGCATTATCAGCATGTCGGCGGTCTGGAATGCGGTGTCCCACGCGGGTTCACCGCAGATGTACGCGCCAAGGCGCAGGTAACCCTTGAGCAGAGCAGGAAGAGCAGGGTCGGGATCGATTTCGGCAGCGTCGAGCGGGAACGGGCATCTCGGAAACACGCGCCAATGTGGAGGGCTCAAGAACTCGCGCTTGACGCGGGCGTAGATACTTGCGGCGAGCCGCCCGCCATCATTGAGTGGCACGCTGCCGCATCCGATGACGTACTCATGACGGCGCGCGATGAGGTGAGCGGCCAGGCCTGCCCACAACGTCGCGATGACTGCGCCGGTGCGATATTCGGGATCGACGCATGCGCGTCCGATTTCAACTGTCTGCGGGGCGAGCGGTGCGATGTTGTCGAGAAGAAACTCGCGCTGCGAATAGAAGCCGCCGGTGTGCCGCGCATTTGCCGCGGTCAGTATGCGATACGTGCCGACGATGCGATCGCATCGCCGGTCGCGCACCACCAGGTGCTCGCAGAACGGATCGAACTCGTCGCGATCCAGTCCGGATTCCGCGTGCGGCATCGAGGCTCCCATCTCCCCGGCGAACACGCGATAGCGCAGACGCTGCGCTTCAATCACTTCGGGTTCTGTGCGGGCAAGAGCGGTGACGAATCGAGGATTGCCGGCGCGAGACGTGAAAGCGTCCGATGATACCTCCATGCCCATCCACCTCCGCGACGATAATTCTGATTGGGGACAGTTACGGAAGTTTGAGGAAGTCGCGAATCCCCGGCGAAGAACGCTGGTCGATCGCGTTACGCAGACGTTGCGAACAGATTGCGCAAATCCTGGCCCCCGACCGCGGCTTGACATCGCGGGCGCTGTGACGCGATAAAGCCCGCATGGCAAAAATAAAAGTTGAACGCGGTCTTAATCTTGGAACGCGGTACACGCCCGACATGCAGCAGGGCGGAAAAGAGCCCGAGCCGACGTGGAGCACGATTCGCGACCAGGTGCGCGAGGCCGATGCGCTCGGCTACGACACGATTGTGGCGGCCGAAATGAAGCACGACGCGTATCTCGAGCTGGCGGTCGCGGCGCAGGAACCGTCGAAGATCGAGCTCGCGACCGGGATCGCGCTTGCGTTCACCAAGAGTCCTGTGGCGACCGCGTACACCGCCTGGGATTTGCAGCGCATGAGCGGCGGGCGGCTGTCACTCGGACTCGGATCGCAGGTCAAAGGCCATGTGATGCGACGCTTCGGAATGCCGTGGTCAAAGCCCGCGCAGCGGATGAAAGACTACGTCGGTGCGATGCGCGCGTGTTGGCGAACCTGGCAGACAGGTGAGCCGTTCGACTATCGGAGCGAGCACTACAATCTTTCGCTGATGACGCCGAACTTCACGCCCCCGCCGTTGTCGAATCCGAACATCCCGGTGCTGATCGCCGCAGTGCAGGAGCGGATGCTTCAAGTTGCGGGCGAAGTCTGCGAGGGCGTGCGCCTGCATGGAATCGTCACGCGGAAGTATCTTGATCAAATCGCGTTCCCGAATCTGAAAAAGGGATTCGAGAAGTCGGGCCGGCCGGCCGCGGATTGGAGCAATTTTCAAATTGGGGGCGGCGGCTTTCTATGCGCCGGGAAAGACGCAGGACTCGCTCGCGCGAGCTGTCAGCGGCATGAAATCGACGATCGCGTTCTACGGATCGACGCGCTCATATCGTTCCAGTTTTGAAATCGACGGATGGGGCGGCACGGCCGAGCAGTTGCACAAATTATCCGTGCAACAGAAATGGCCCGAGATGGCCAAGCTCGTGACGGACGAGATGGTGCATGCGTTCGCCGCGGTCGGTACCTATGACGAGATCGCGGGAGTGATGAAGAAGCGCTTTGCCGGGGTCAACCGGATCTCATTTGACATGCCCGTGAGGAACGATCACGATCGCGGCGTGCTGAAAGAGATTCTCCAGGACCTGCGCCGTTCATAGCGCCGGGTCGCGCCGGCACCCGGCCCCACCGCTCAGCGGACGGAAAGGGTCCCTGCGATCATGCGGAAACATTCGTCCATGATGCGGCTGCGCTGTTCGTAATCGCGCGCCGGCTCGTACCAGGTATAGAACCAGTTCATCGCACCGAACAGCAGCGAGGTGAGGATTCGCACCTGCTCGCGATCGAGGGTTTTGTTGCGATGCGCGGCGTAGCCTTCGAGCAAGCGGCGGCAGATGCGGGAGTACTCGCGCTTGAGGCGCGTGATGTCGGCGGCGTAGCGGCCGGTCAGCGAATCAGCCTCGCGCACGAGTACTTTCATCTCGGCGAGATTGTTCATGTGGTATTCGAGATGACTGCGGATGAAGAGACGCAGACGCTCTTCGGGATCGTCAGTCGCCGACATCTGTGCTTCGGCGAGCGAGACCAGTTGTTCAAACGCGCGCCGCGAGATGAGGTAGAGAAGCTCCTCCTTGTTGCGGAGGTAGTAATAGATGCGCGGAAAAGAAATTCGCGCGTGCGCCGCGATGTCGCGAATCGAGGCGAGGCCGAAACTTTTTTCGGCGAAGACCGCGGCAGCCGATCGCAAAATGTGATCGATATTTGCGTCGTAGCGCTCGTCGGGCACCATGGCGCGCGACGGCGGCTTGATTCGCGCGCTACGCTTCGGCGCTTCCTCGAGCTTCGATTTTTTCAATTCGTCACTTTCTGAACGTTAGTTCAGATATCATCCCCGGCCGCTGGCGGTCAATCGGTCCCTTCACGACGTCAGCCCGCCATGGTCAGGCCGCCGCTCACGCTCAGCACCTGGCCGGTGACGAAGTCCGAATCCGAAGAAGCGAAGAATGCGACTGCGCCCGCCAGGTCCGCCGGTTGCCCGAGCCGGCGAAACGGGATGCCACGCGCCATCGATTCGAGAACTTTCTCGCGCCCCGCCATCGCGTTCTTGAGCAGAGCGGTGTCGGTTGGCCCCGGGCAAACGACGTTGACATTGATGTGATTTGCCGCGAGTTCGCGCGCGAGTGTTTTGGAAAAAGCGATGATGGCGGCTTTGCATCCCGCATATACGGCTTCGCCACTGGAGCCGACGCGGGCCGCGTCGGAAGAGATCGAGATGATTTTGCCTGCGCCGCGGGATTGCATCCGGGGCGCCACGGCTTTGCAGCAATTGAGCATGCCGCGAAAGTTGATCGCGATCACTTTATCCCAAAAATCGGGGGTGGACTCGACGAACGGCAGCACGAGGTCCCATCCGGCGTTGTTCACCAGGATGTCGATTGGTCCCAGCTCACTTTCGACGCGATCGGCGGCTCGGATTGCTTCGTCAAGTTTGGTGACGTCAAGCGCAACCGCGATCGCGGCCGCGCCGCCGCGCCGAATTTCCGCCGCGGCCTGCCCGGCGGAATCGAGCTGGATATCCGCGAGCGCCACCTTTGCGCCTTCGTCGGCGAGCCGCAACGCGATCGCGCGCCCGATTCCCTGGGCTGCGCCGGTTACGATTGCAACTTTGCCTGTGAGCCGGGTCACGATTCTAATCTAACTTGCGATCCAGGCGCCGTCGATGATGAATGGCGATCCGGTGGCATGGCGGACAAACGGCGAAGACAGGCAGCCGCCCTTCGTTCGTTTATGCCCGAGTGAGCCGGCGCCGAATTGACGCCGGAAGACCTGGTTGCCGGACGGAGTCGCAGCCTACTGGCCGCGACTCCGTCTGGTTGGTGGCGTTGCCGACTTATTTCCTACTCGGTCGGGGTTGAACCGCTGCTGCCTTTCGCGAACAGGGCCTTCATCTCGGCGTGAATCTGGTCGAGCTTGGCCTTGGTCGCGGAGATTTTCGCGAGCTGAGCCGGGGTCAGCAGGTTGCGGATCGCGATGGCATCCTGAATTCGCTCATTCATCATCTGAGTCTGGAGCTGAGCGATCTGCGAAGTCGAGGCGGACAAGTCGCTGGCGGCTACCGGGCCGGTTGACGTGAACTTGGCCGCGATTGCCTCCCTGGCGGCTTTGAGCTGCTGGTATTCAGCCTTTCGCGATGCGCCTCGGGCCTTGAAGATGGCATGGATCTGCGTCTTCTGCGCGTCTGTCAGATTGGCGGTTTTCAACAAGAGCAGAAGCGGGAAGCCGTGCCCTCTCATGCCGCCATGCATGCCGTGATGCCCCATGGGGCCGCCGGGACCGGCCGGATCCGCCGAAGCGACATGTGCGACCGCAGCGACCAGGACGATTGCTAAAATTGCGGGGACAATACCGCGAAAGAACTTCGAAACCATAAAAAACTCCTTAAGTGACATGAGCGCCACCCTGATTGGCGGCGATCGCCCTTACCTAAATGTACGTTAATCGAAAAAACCGGTTACGCGCTTTGTGTGCCGTCGGCGACCGGGTTCGGCCGGGACGTCGATTCGTGCGTGAAATCGCGCGATCAATGGAAATCATGCGACGGCGGGACTGCGCCGGGAAGCTTGATCTCCTCGAAGCGCCGCGCGCGAATCGCGGTCACGCCGTCAACCGTTTGCAGCACGCCTTCGGCCAGGATAATTCCAGCGCTGCGCAGCAGCAGGCGGTTTTTCTGGAACAGGCCGGGTGTGACGATCAGGTTGGCAATTCCGGTTTCGTCCTCGAGCGTGATGAACAGGAAGCCCTTGGCCGTGCCGGGGCGTTGGCGCACGATCACGACGCCGGCGGTCTTTACCCATGATTGATGTCTGGCGCGCGTGAGATCGTCGGCGCTGAGAATTCCATGCGCAGTCAAATTGCCGCGCAGATACGTCATCAGATGAGGTCCGGTGGTGAGGCCGGTCGCGGCGTAGTCCGCCAGCGTTTCATCGATCGGCGACATCGGCCCCAGGGGAACCTCGCTACCCCGCGGTTTCGCGCCCGCCAGCAGGCTCCTGGGATCGCGTTCGACGGCGGCGGCATTCCACATCGCGTCGCGCCGCGCCAGGCCGAAGGCGGCGAACGCGCCCGCGTAGGCGAGCGCGTCGATCTCGCGGCGGTTCGGTCCGACGCGCGCGGTAAGATCGGCAATCGAATCGAACTGTCGCCGTGCACGCTCACTTTCGATTCGAAGTGCGATTTCCTCGCGCAGGCCCGTAACGTATCGCAGTCCCATGCGCATCGCAGGCCGCCGATCCACAATCTCGATCGTGCATTTCCAGCTTGAGCGGGTCACATCGAGGGGCAGCGCGACGACGCCGTGACGCGCGGCGTCTTTCACCAGGGTCGAGGGATGATAGAAGCCGAGCGGGTAGCAATTCAGCATCGCGGCAACGAACGCCGCCGGATGATGATGCTTCAGGTAAGCCGACGCATACGCGATTAGCGCGAAGCTTGCGGCGTGCGATTCGGGGAAGCCGTACAGCGCAAAGGACGTGATGGAGCGCACGATATCGTCGGCGAGGTTGCCTTGCAGGCCGTTGCGCAACATCCCGGCGCGAAGTCGTGCTTCGATTTTCTCCATCCGCTCGGCAGAGCGCTTGAATCCCATCGCGCGGCGCAGTTCCTCGGCCTCGCCGCCGCTGAACCCCGCCACCGTCATCGCCATTCGCAGCAACTGCTCCTGAAAAAGCGGAACCCCCAGCGTGCGTTTCAGGATCGGCTCCAGCGAAGGATGCGGATACTCGACGGGCGCGCGATGGTTGCGGCGATCGAGATAGGGATGCACCATTTTGCCGACGATGGGGCCGGGCCGAATTATCGCGACCTCGACCACCAGGTCGTAAAATCGCTCCGGCTTCATCCGCGGCAGCGTCGCCATCTGCGCGCGGCTCTCGACCTGGAAGACGCCGACCGTGTCCGCGCGCCGGAGCATCGCGTACACGCCGGGGTCGTCGGGCGGAAGATGCGCGAGGTCGATCTCGACTCCTTCGTGCGCGCGGATCATCGGGATCGCCTCTTTCAGCGCGGCCAGCATCCCGAGTCCGAGCAGATCGATCTTGATAATGCCGAGGTCGGCGCAGTCGTCCTTGTCCCATTGAATCACCACGCGGCCGGGCATCGAGGCCGGCTCGAGCGGAACGATTTCATCCAGCGGCTGCGCGGCGATCACCATGCCGCCGCTATGCTGCCCGAGATGGCGCGGCACGCTCTGAATCCTGCGCACCAGCTCGGCCAGCATCCTGATTCGCGGCGCCTCAGCATCGACGCCGCCGCGCTTGAGCAGCGCCACGAGATCGTCGTGATGGTCGCGGAACTCGTACACCTGGTTGAGCCTGGCGAGCCGGTCAACCTGTTCGGGCGAAAAGCCGAGCGCCTTGCCGACTTCGCGCACCGCGCTTTTTGTTCGATAGGTGATCACGTTCGCGGTCATTGCGGCGCCGCGTTCGCCGTAGCGGCGATAGACGTATTGAATCGCCTTCTCGCGATCGTCGCCGCTGGGCAGGTCGAGGTCGATATCGGGCCATTCGCCGCGCTCCTCGGAAAGGAAGCGCTCGAACAGGAGTTCCATTTTGACCGCATCCACCGCGGTGATCCCGAGCGCATAACACACCGTGCTGTTGGCCGCGGAGCCGCGTCCCTGCACCATGATCCGATTCTCGCGGCAGAACTGTACGATGTCCCATACGATAAGGAAGTAGCCGGCGAGCTTGAGCCGCTCGATGATCCCGAGTTCATGTTCGAGTTGGTGGCGCGTGCGATCGTCGATCGCGCCGCGCCATCGCTCTCGCGCACCCGCATAAGTGAGTATTCGCAAATAGCTGTCGGGCGCTTCTCCGGGTGGAAGTGGGTAGTCGGGGAAGCGATAGCCCATGTCGGATAGCTGGAAAGCGCATCGCTCGGCCAACGCGCGCGAGGCGGCGACGGCGCCGGGCAGATCGCGAAACAGGGCGGACATCTCGGCCGGCGATTTCAGATGGCGCTGGCTGTTGACCCACAGCGCGCGGCCGGTTTCCTCGAGCGTAGTCTTGAGCCGAATGCAAGTCAGCACGTCGAGCAACCTGCGATCCGAGCCGCCGTGGCATACGTCGTTGGTCGCGACCACCGGGATTCGCGCTGCGCCGGCCAGCGCGGCGAGCTTGCGATTGAGGCGCTCCTCACCGGCGTCGAGATGACGCTGCAAATCGATGTAGAAATTTCCCGCGCCGAAAATCCCGCCGAGCCTCCCGCTCAGATCGCCGGGATCCTCGCCGCGAACGAGCATGCGTGACAGCGGGCTCATCACGCCGCCGGCAAGGCAAATGAGTCCGCGGCCGTAGCGTTCGAGATCGTCCAGCGTGATGCGGCTCTCGCCCTTGGCGGGATAGACGGGCAAAGCGGCAGAGCCGTCGCGTGCGAGCGCGCCGGGATTGAGCACGCGCATCTTCGAGTCGGTGATCATGCGGCAGAGATTTTGGTAGCGCTTGCGATCCGGGGCGAGGACGTAGAGGCGCGAGTTGTCGTCCAGCGTCAGTTCCGCGCCGACGATTTGCCGGATTCCGGCGGACTTCGCAGCCTGGTAAAAGCGTGGCGCGCCGTAAAGTCCGTCGCGATCGCCAAGCGCCATCGCGCTGTAGCCGAGTTCTGCCGCGCGTGCGGCGAGATCCTCGGGTGTGGTCGCGCCTTCGAGAAAGCTGAATGCGCTGCGCGCGCGCAGCTCGATGTAATCGGAGTTCATGGCGATTAGCCGCGGATTAGTCAGTCGTAGGCGCCGTCGAGAAACCACTTGTGCGAGTTCAGGTCGCGGAAGATGCGGTAAACGCCGCCATCTTCGAGCGCGAGTTCGTAATAATCGCGGATGAAGCCGCATTTATCCGCGGCGGGATTTTTTTCATCGGATGAATCCGCGTGCATATCCGCATCAACGGTGAATCCAAGCCACCATTCGCCATCGCGCCGCCATGGCCCGGCGATCGAAATCACGCGCGCGCCAAGATTCTCGCCGCGGACGAACTCCGGAATCTCCCGCGAGCACATCACCTCGATTTCCCGCGCCGGACGAATCGTGCGTATCACGAGCTGCGTCACATTCTTCGCCGCCGCATTTTCGGGGATCGGCGATGCGGGGGGCGGTGCGAATGGATCGAGCCGCATCGCTTCGGGCCGATGCGAATTCTCGGCCCTTGGCGTGCCGACGTTGCCGGGGCCGCATAGCGCTGCCAGCCGCGCAATTGTGGTCTGCAGCTTGTCCGGCGCAGGACAGGGCGGCAGGAACATGTCGGTCTGCGCGGGACGCGGGACGCGCGGCGCGATCTCGATTCGAATCGATTCGACGCCGTCCTCGGGCGGCGCCGCTTCAAGGCTCAGGTTGATGAGCGTGAGAATTGCGCGGACGTCGTTCGACGGCGCCGCGACCGCGATCCGGCGGCTGAAACTGCGATGACCGCTCATCCCGAACGCGAGCGTGATATCGCCGGCAACCAGCGCGCGCATCGAAAGCCGCTCGGCGAGCCGCTCGAGCATCGCCCGCATGACGAACCCCAGCGGCTCCAGATTCTCGATTCCGTATTCGAGCTCGATGGTCTCGATGAAAAACTCGGCGCGGCGGCGCGGCACAAGCGGTGAGGAGCTTCCACCGCGTGCAAGGCGGACCAGTTCGACGCCGCGGCGGCCCAGCCGCGTGCCTACAGCGTCGGGATTGAGGCGCGCCAGCTCGCCGAGCCGGCGCATCCCCCATCGGGAGAGCGTGGTCTCCAGGTCGTCGCCGCGATCCGATTTTCCGAGATCGAGCATGTCGAGCGGCAGCCAGTCCAGGAATTCGCGCTCGCGCCCGGCTTCGATCACGCGCACGCCCCCGCATCGCGCGGCCAGATGCGCCAGTTCCTTGTTGGCCGCGACGCCGGCGGCGGGTTCCATCCCGACCCTGCGCACGCATCGCACCAGCTCGGCGGTAATCTCTTCTTCGCCATTGTAGATGCGATGCAGGCCTGCGAGATCGAGCCACACGCATCCCGGCGCGCCCGACTCGACAACAGGCGAAACCGATTCGACCGCGTCGAGCAGGGCGGAATGCGCCGAACTTTCTGCGGCGGGCGAGCGATGGACCACGGCCAGATCGGAGGAGATCGCCCGCGCCTGCGCGATCGTCATCCCGGGGCGGATTCCAAGTTCACGCGCGCGCGGCGAAACGGCTTCGAGCTCGGCGTGCGGAGCCAGGCTTCGGCCGATAGCCAGCACCTTGCCCGCGAACGCGGGATTCGAGCGCACCAACGCCGCGATCGAAAAATCGGCGACCATGATGCACGCGATACGAGCCATCGGGGGACACCGCGCTAGCTGCTTGCGAAAACTCGAACCTGCGGATGCGAGCCGGATGGATTTGGAATTGGAATCGGATCAACGAGAGCGCGAACGCGAACGCGCTGCCCCGTCCCGCCCATCTTGTTCCGCGCGACCATCGCATCCACCGCAAGTCCGTCGAACATTACCGGTGAGCCGGGAGCGAGCCGGCTGAACGACGTCTCGGCGCGGCTGGCAGCCAGAGTCAGCGCCGCGAACGTCCCGCACATCCGCCACGGTGCGATCGCGATCACGGCTGCGCCGCTGCGCTCGGCCGCGCGGGCGATTCGAAGCGCCGACGCTTGAGCGAGTGCGCGTGGTGCTTCGCCGAAATCGACGACGACCAGGCCAAAGCCGCCGGCCTCGAGCACGAGCTGCGCAGCTTTGACGATCGCGGATTGATGGCGCGCGAGCGGGCCGGCGGCGAAGCGGGCGTACGGGAGAGTCGCACGCGCCATCCGCGACGCCGCCGCCGTCTTCATCGACGCCCACAGCATCCGGCCAAGCTCCACTCCGGCAGCAGCCATGCTCTCGGGATCGAAGGCGCCCGAGGCGTCGAGCCATGCGGCGACCTCGCCCATCCGGGTGGCGAAGGCGGCGAAAGATGCGGCGATCGAGGTCTTGCCCGAACCGGGGCGGCCCGTGATTTCGCTGATTCGCCCGCGCGGAATTCCACCGTCTATCAGGGCGTCGAGCGGGGCGAGTCCGGAGCTTAGGCGGCGGTCCTTGCGGGTAAGTTCATGGCCACGGAAAATCCCTGAAAATTCAAGAGGTTGCGGCTTTTCGACCGGGATATGAGAGGGCAGTCTGAGGGCCTGAATCGGGCTTGCAGGGTTGCTCCACGAGGGCTTTGGAAGGGCAGCCACGAGAACTGTTTTCGCTCTTTTTTCGCCTCATGTCAACCAAAATAAGCAAGGCGGGGTTCAGTTTGCCAAACCGGCAGATTGCGACGGGCGCGATTCTGACTGATCGAAAAGAGCTGGAAAGAGCAAATCATACCATCTGTTGTGGTTTTGGGCCGGCTGCGCTCTATGGCTAGCTTCGTTCCGTCAAAATTAATATTTGCCGCGGGCTGGCGTCGCACGATTTCGGGCGAGCCGGGCGGGTATGGGGCATCCTGACGGGTGACCATACCGCACGCGTAGCACGCCAAATCCGCCGGGGTCAGGCTGAACAGGTCATCCCCAAACGCGGCCGGAAAACAAAATTGGACTCAGCGACTCGAAACCGGTACCGGCTTCGCTGGCGCGAAGCTGTCCGAGATCCTTCCCTGCGCTCGCGTTGCTCGCTTCGGTCAGGATGACAGGACTGCGCTCCGAGCCAGTGATCACTGCTCCATCACGACGCGGGTGACGCCGTTGAGGAACGGATCGAATCGCCGCGCGAGGAAGCCGCCGAGGAAAAGTTTCGCGAACGCGATCATCGGTCCGCTTACCACGATACGGCTGAACAGCGAATTCGACATCACATAGCGCGGTCCGATTTGCTGCATCTTATTGTTTGGTTTTCCTGGGCATAGCAGAAATGCTATGCTGCTGGGGCTGTGGCAGAATGGGCGGTTGAAGTTCTCAATCAAACGGTCGAAGCAGAGCTGCTTGCTCTGCCGAAAGACATGCAAGCCCGCTTTCTGAGAATCTCCGAACTGCTGGAGGGTTTCGGGCCACAGCATGTGGGCATGCCACACGTGAGACCGCTGGGTGAGAAGCTCTGGGAAATGCGGCTTAGGGGTCCTGCTGGTATCGGTCGGGCCATTTATACGGCGGCTTCAGGGCGGCGACTTATTGTGCTCCACGCATTCGTAAAGAAGACTCAGAAGACTCCACAGCGCGCAATCGACGCAGCGCGCAGGAGAATGAGGGAGATCAAATCATGACCAGGGGTCTGGATTCTGTGAAGAAGAAGATGCTGGCGGAGCGCGAAGTCCAGACGGCCTACGCCGCTCTGGACGAAGAATTCGCTCTCGCCCGCGAACTGATCGCCGCGCGCGTTCGCGCTGGTTTTACACAAGCTCAACTGGCGCAGCGTATGGGTACGACTCAATCGGTCATAGCACGGCTTGAGAGTGGCGCTCAGTTACCCAGCGTCAAGACGCTGCTGCGCTTCGCGAAGGCCACAGACTCGCGGCCCGTCCTTAAACTACTGGCAGCCTGAAACGATGAAAGGAGATATGAGCCGCGAAAAACTCCTGAAAATTCAAACGGCCGGAAAACAAAATTGGACTCAGCGACTCGAAACCGGTACCGGCTTCGCTGGCGCGAAGCTGTCCGAGATCCTTCCACTACGCTCGCGTTGCTCGCTTCGGTCAGGATGACAGGACTGCGCTCCGAGCCAGTGATCACTGCTCCATGACGACGCGGGTGACGCCGTTGAGGAACGGATCGAATCGCCGCGCGAGGAAGCCGCCGAGGAAAAGTTTCGCGAACGCGATCATCGGTCCGCTTACCACGATACGGCTGAACAGCGAATTCGACATCACATAGCGCGGTCCGACCTGCTGCATGTCCTGTATCGTCACGATCTCGGGCCATCGCTCGGCCTGAATATTGCGCGCCGCAAAATCGAGCGTGGCCTCGTCAGATCGCATCGCGAGCGCGCGACCCAGACGGTTCGCCGTGACGACCGCATCACGCAGAGCGACGTTGATTCCCTGCGCTCCGACCGGCGACATCGGATGGGCAGCGTCGCCTATCAGGAGCAACCCCGGCGCGGTCCACTCGCGCAGCCGTTCGCAGATGACGTCGAGCAGGAACGGATGCACCGGGCCGGTCTTATTCGCGGCCAGAAAATTCCTCAGATCAGATGACACATGCGGCGCGATCTCAGCGATCCATCCGTCGGCGCCCATCTTTTTGATATCGCCGAGGGTTCCCTTGCCGATGACCCATCCGATCTGCATATGTCCTTCGGGGGAAGGATACGCGATGAGGAAGTGCCCGTTTCCGATGTAGGCACGCGCGGTCCGGCCGTCGAGAAAATGGCCGGGAACGTGGCCCCATACGACATCGAAGCCTTGCATGATGCGGTCCAGGGGCAGCGCGGCTTGTTTGCGAATCGCAGATGTGCGCCCGTCGCATGCGATCACGAATTCGCCGCGATATTCGCGCGGACCCTCAAGCGTGTCGGCATAAACGCCTACCACGCGATCTTTCTCATAGATCAGATCGCGCACGGCTGCGCCGCGCTCGAGCTTGAAGTCGGGGAATTTCGCCCCTTCGGCAACAATCATCTCGAGCATCGCGGGCTGCGGCACGACCCGCGGCGCCATGGCTAAGTTGCCGACCGGAATGGCGACCACCCGTCGTTCGCCGCGAAAGATCTCGACCGTCCGAATCGATAGGTTGGGCAAAGCGTCGAGCTGCTGACGAAGTCCGGCCTCGTGGAACGCCGCGATTCCCGACGGCATCAGGACCTCGCCGCGGAACTCGCGCGAAAAATCAGTCTGTCGTTCGAGCAACGTCACCGCGACGCCGCGGCGCGCGAGCAGGCAGGCGAGCAGGGCGCCTGCCGGTCCGGCGCCTGCGACGATTGCATTGGGCATCTGGACGTTACCTTTTCGCCTGTCGAGAAGTGCCGCCGCGGCGCGTGAGGACTTCAGACTTCGCGGGAGACCTGGTCGTCGATCAACGTTGCCAGGGCGCTCCGGTAGGGGGACGGTTCGAGCTCGCCGACGATCGAGCGCGCGATAGCGACCTGCTCTGCGGCAAGACGGCGCGCGGTGGCGATGATTTCAGGATCGCGCAGGAGGGCGAGCGCGCGCTCGAGCACCGCGCCCTCCATCCTGGTTCCGTTCTGGAACAGCGCGCGCAGCTCGGCGATCCGCTCGACGCCGAGCACTACCGGCAGCGACGGAATGCCGGCGCGCAAATCGGAGCCCACTGGTTTGCCGATTTTTTCTTCCGGCCCCAGGATGTCGAGCAGATCATCGACCATCTGGAATGCCAGGCCCATCACGGTCCCGAGTTTCGCCATCGCAGCGACGGTCCGCGGCGACCCGCCCGCGAGATCCGCCGCAACCTTGCCGCCGGCGTGGAACAGCGACGCGGTCTTGCGATCGATCACTGCGATATAGTCGGCCAGAGTCGCGGCCGCATTGTGGCGGAATCTGCCCTCCATCACTTCGCCTTCGGTGAGATAGATGCACGCCTGCGCCGCGGTGTGCACGAGATGTTCTTCGAAGCGGCCGCATACCTCGAACGCGCGGCAGAACAGATAGTCGCCCGCGATCAACGACGGGCCAAATCCGTAGCGTGCCAACGCCGATGGCTTGCCGCGACGCAGCAGGCCGCGATCGATGATGTCGTCGTGGAGCAGTGTCGCGGAATGTATCAGTTCGAGCGCGATTGCCGCGTCGATCGCTTCATCCACCTTCGCCTCGGTTCCGCCGCATGCGCGGTACACCAGCAGGATAAATGTCGGCCGCAGCCGCTTGCCGCCCGCGTCGACGAGATAGTGGCAGATTTCCGCGATGGTCGATTCGTTCGAGTCGAGCAGGCGGGAGAGTTTCGCTTCGGCCGCGGTCAGCTCGGCTTCGACCAGGCGCGCGGGGTTCACAGCCTCAGGCGTCGATGCGGGAGCGGTTGCCTTGGCTCTTTTCACTTTTAACTTTCAACTGGATGCAGGTTAACGGAATAAATCGGCTTCGGCGGGACGAATCAATACCTTCGCGCTGCCCTCGAACGGTTCGTATTTGTATCCGCGCACGACGACCGCCGGAATGGCGCCCGCTTTTTCCATCAGGAGGCCGGCGGCGGACGCGATCTCGTCGCCGATTGCGACCACAGTGTGATGCAATTCGCGGCCGCCCAGGTCGGTGGTGCCGCGCAAGTCGAGTATCGGATTCATGCCGGCTATTCCGAGGCATACTTCGGTAAGGGCGTCGCGCCACGGACGGCCGAAGGTGTCGGTCACCAGCACCGCGACAGTAACGCCGAAGCGCGCGCGAATCTGGTCGCGAAGACGGCGCGCGGACGCGTCGGGATCCTCGGGCAACAGGATGGCGCGGCCGTCTTCAAGGCTGTTGGATTCATCGACGCCGGCGTTGGCGCAGACCCATCCGGGTCCGGTCTCGACGATTAGGACGCCGCGATCGTTGCGGACGATTCTGCTGGTTTGGCGCAGCACGATTTCGATCGCGCGCGGATCTTTTTCCCACCGCTTCGCATAACTCCGGGCGAATTCGGAGGGCTCGAAATCCTTCAAATCCACGACGCGACCCTCGGCTTTCGAGACTACCTTCTGGCATACGACGAGAATATCGCCGGGTTCGAGCCTGAAGCCGGTATGGTCGAGTCCGCCGGCGATCAGCGCGGCAAGATCGTCGCCCGCCTTCACCATCGGGATTCCCTCGATCGCAGTGAGACTTATCGTGCGCATCGGCGGGGACCAGCCTACTACACCTCAAGCGCCCGCAGAACCACTTCGGCCAAAGCGGCGGCGCGCTCGGGAGTGGCCATGATCGTGTCGGTTGCCAGCGCGCGCGTCCCAAGCCGTTCGATCGATTCGAGGTAGCGCCGATCGGCGTTGTCCAGCACGAACAGCCCGGCTATGTCGCGATAGAGCCGCGCAACTCCAAGCGGCGAGACTTCCAGCCCAAGGCCACGGAGCATTTTGTCGGCGGGACCTTTGATCGTCCTGCCGCCCACGATCGGGCTTATGGCCGCGACGCGCGATTTCACCCGGCGCAGCGCCGCGCGCACGCCCGTCAATTTCAGAATCGGGCCCAGCGAGACGAACGGATTCGACGGCGCCAGGATGACCGCGCCGGATTTGCGAATCGCCTGCAGGACCGCGGGACTGGGGCGCGCGCGGCTGACTCCGCGCAGCTCGATCTTTTCGACGGTGCCGCGTGCGTGGCCGCGCACGAAATATTCCTGGAACGGGATGGCCGGTTGTCCGCGCAGTTTCACGAAGGTCCGCACCCGGTCGTCGCTCATGGGCAAGATTCGCGACTTGACTGCGAATGCGTCCGCGATTTCCGCGGTGATTCGGCTGAGCGATATCCCCTGATGCATCCGCTCGGTGCGGTACAGATGCGTGGCGAGGTCGCGGTCGCCGAGGCCGAACCACGGCTTGCCGTAGAAACGCGCGAGCGCGCGCAGCACGTTGAACGATTCTCCGTCCAGTCCCCACCCTTGCGCGCGACTCACCACGCCCGCGAGCGTGTAGGTGACGGTGTCGATATCAGGCGAGACGTGAAGCCCGTAAAAGGTTTCGTCGTCGCCGGTGTTAACGACGACGGTCAGCCTTTCGGGATCGATACGCCGAACCAGTCCCCGGATGAACTTAGCCGCACCCACTCCCCCCGCTAGCGTAGTGATCTGCCGGGACGGGAGAGGACGCGATTGGCCGCGCTCCATTGGGTGCCTTTCTTCCGTAGAGCTTCTTGTAGAGCGTGGTGCGTTCGACCGCGACGCGGCCCATCTCGCGCGCTTTTTCCTCGAACAAATCGACGGGCACGAACTCGCCTGAGTCGCCGCCGGCCTGGGCCGTGATGCTTTCCTCCATCAGCGTGCCCGAAAGATCATTGCATCCGGCCTTGAGCGTCAGCGCCGCGAGATCGACGCCGCACTTGACCCACGAGGTCTGGATATTGTCGATTTGGCCGCGCAGGAACAGGCGCGAGAACGCGTACATCTGGAAATCCAGTTGACCGCGCTCCACGGGCGAAACCAGGCCCTTGCGGTAAAGCACCGTGTTCTGATGGATGAATCTGAGCGGCACGAACTCGGTGAAACCATGGGTCTGCTTGTGGATCGTGCGGATCAAGTCGAGATGATTCACCACATGGCGCGGTGTCTCGAGGTGGCCGTACATAACGGTTGACGTCGTCGGCACGCCAACCGCGTGAGCGGTGGTGATTATCTCGACCCACGCGGCCACATCGACCTTCTTGTGACTCAAGATCTCGCGCACGCCGTCGTCCAGGATTTCGGCGGCGGTGCCCGGAATCGAGCCCAGTCCGTGCTCCTTGAGCATCGCGATGTATTCCGGATAGTCCATCCGCACGCGCCTGGCGCCGTACATTATCTCCATCGGCGAGAACGCGTGAATATGTATCTCGGGAAAGGCGCCCTTCATCGTATCGAGCAGGTCGCGATACTTGAACGGCGGCATGTCAGGGTTGATCCCGCCCTGCATGCAGATCTCGGTCGCTCCGCGCACGACTGCGTCGGCCACTTTGCGCACGATCGTTTCGTCGGAATGATCGTAGGCGTCGGCCTCCCAGCGCTGACGCTTGAAGCCGCAGAACTGGCATCCCACGAAACAGATATTGGTGAAGCTGATATTGCGATTGACGACGTAGGTGACTTCGTTGCCGATGTCCTCGGCGCGCGCGATGTCGGCGCATTTGATCGTCGCGCGCAAGTCGTCGCCGTCCGCGGTGTACAGCAGCAGCCCTTCTTCGGGCGTCAGTTCTCTTTTCAGGAGAGCGTGTTCAAGCGCGGTGCGCACCGCGGGGGACGCCTTGCCAAGCAAAGCGTCAACGGGAGTCGCTTCAATTTCATCGACGTAATCTCGCCAGTACTGCAGATTCATGATTGGCCTCCGACGGGTCGATCCCATATCGCGCGCACTTTAGTCGCGACCGCCGGGTCGAGCCATTCATCATTGATGTATTCGGGATAAATTGCGAGCCTTTCACCGAGCCTGAATCCAGCCCGCGCGCATCGCTCGCCGAGCCTTTCGATGTGCGGCCACGGCGCCTCGGGGTTCACGTAGTCCTTGCTGAGCGGCGAAATCCCGCCCCAGTCGTTGATTCCGGCGCTCAGGAACAGTTCGATCTGACGCGGCGACAAGTTGGGCGGCGCCTGCACGTTCATCGCCGGCCCGAGCACCAGGCGCGCGGTCGCGATCGCCCGCGCCATATCGGATGCGTCAGGCTCCGGCGCATCGGCCATCGCAATTTCAGGCTTGGCGCGAAAATTCTGGATGATCACTTCCTGGATATGACCGTGACGCTCATGGGTGTCGCGAATCGCTGTCAGACTCAGCGCGCGTTCGGCCGGGGTCTCGCCGATCCCGAGCAGGATTCCGGTCGTGAACGGAATTCGCAGCGCGCCTGCCTCATCTATCATCTTGATCCGCAGCGCGGGATCCTTGTCCGGCGCGGCCTGATGCACTCCGCCGTGCGCCCGCAGTCGCGGCGAGATATTTTCGAGCATCAGACCCATGCTCGCGTTGAGCGGACGCAGCGCGCGCATTTCATCGGGCGTCATCAGGCCGGCGTTGGTATGCGGCAACAGCCGCTGGGCCAGCGCGATTTCGCAGGCGCGGCCGACGTATTCAATCGTGCTGCGGACGCCGAGCCGGGCCAGCGTCTCGCGATATTCCTTGAACGCAACCTCGGGTTTGTCGCCCAAGCACATCAGCGCCTCTTTGCATCCGAGTTCGGCGCCCCGCCGCGACCAATCGGCAATCTCGTCGGGCATCATCGTCCACGCGCCCGGGTCGCCGGGGTCTTTGCGGAACGTGCAATAGGTGCATCGGTCGCGGCAGAGATTGGTGACGGGCAGAAAGACCTTGCGCGAGTAAGTTACGTCGCGGCCCTTGCCACGATCGCGGAGTTCAGCCGCCGCGCAAAGCAGGGCGTCGAGGTCGCCATCCGGGCATTCGATAAGCGCGATCGCGTCGGCATCGCTTAGGCGCGCGCCCGCCAGAGCTCGATCGAGGATGTCGCGGATCGCCACGCGGTCGCGCGGCTCGGCAGCGAGTGATGAATATACCGACGCCATCAGCCCTTATAAGCCATCAATTACGGGGAGGCAACATAGCCGTCATCGTACGGCAAATTCCGGAGTCGATCTGCGCGCGCCCATTTGCCCTCAAGCCGGATGCGCCGCCTGTTGCGAGCGCACCTGGTGCAGCATGTTCGCGATCTGGCCGCTCAGGTCGCCCACCGTTCGGCTAAGCGCCGCCGCCGCATCGGCGGTATCGCCGGGCTTGGAGGGCTCGGTCAGATTGGACTCGGCAGTATATAAGATGTTCTTGCCGGTGGAGTCGAGAATCGTCCATTTCGCCGACAGTTGCGCGTTGCCCTGGCTGTCGGTCTCGAAGCGATAGACGTCAATCTGGACCTGCAAATCGATATGCGTGGTGTTGTACCACGGGAAGATAATCACGCGCCCCGTCCCGGCTTGTGCGGCGAGGTCGCGCGCCATCACGCTCGTGAAACCGTTCTGCAGCGACTCGGCCCATCGCTCGCCCTTTGAAAGCTCGAGACGATTGGGCGCCGCCCGCGTCACTACTTCCTGGCGATCGAGGTATGGAGGCAGTTTGATCGGCCCAAGTCCGATCGCGAAATCACCGCCGACGCTCGGCGCAGCCGCCGGCGCCGCCGCCGCGGTGTCCGCCGTGGGTGTAAGGAGATAAAACTTCGTGATGTCCGGCTGCGGGGCGAGAATCGCGTTGGAGATGGCGGAGCATCCCGCCAGCGCCATCGCAATCGCGCCAGCCGCACAAGTTTTCAGAATCCGTCTGGTCAAGCTCATCGCTAATCCTGGCTGAAGTCGCGGCCGCGAACGATTGCGCTCGGGTTACGTTGCAGGTAGTCCGCCAGCTCCTTGATCGAGCGCGCGGCGGCGGAGACGTCCTGCAGCGTCTGCAGCACCTGGTAGTTCACGGGAGAGTTGGGCTCGATCGTCGTTTGCACGGTGCCGAGCGTCAGCCGGGCCTGCTTCGCCGCGGCGTCTGCAGCAACCGAGGTCTTCTGCAAAGAGTTCGACAGCCCCGGTAGCTGGCTGTTCATCGTGCTGAGAGTCTGCTGCGCGCCGGCCAACGTTCGGTCCAGTTGCACGCGCGTTTTTTCAGAATTGGCCACCACTTCTCTGAGCGCGGGCGAGGTGGTGATTTGCCTGATGGAATCCAGCAGAGCGGTCATCTGCTGGGAAGCGGCGGCGAAGTCCACCTTATCGAGTCTTTCGAAAATTCGCATCGCCACCGCCTGGGCTTGTTCGAGGGGGGTTGGAATTGAGGGAATTTCCTGGAGCGGAGAGCCGGGCGGCGCGACCATGTGAATCGGCGTATTCGGTTCCATGTCCAGCGCCACGTACATCAGGCCGGTCACGAAGCTGTCCGAGCCGAGTTGCGCGCGCAGCCCTTCCTGGATCAGGTTGGGAATTGTATGCGGGTCGCTCAAGTCGATGGTGGTGCCGCCGTGGGAAACAATCTTTTCCTCATCGAGCTCGATGATTACCGGGATGCGGACCTCGGCCGTTAACTTCTTATTGACGGGGTTCACCTCCTGCTCAAGGCGCAATAGAACCCGCTTGACTTCGCCTATCTCGACGCCCTTGAACTTGACCGGCGCGCCGACCCTCAGGCCGTTGATACCACCGCCGCCGAAGTAGATGACAAATTCGTGCGTCTTGCGGAACCAGCCTCCCTCCAGGACGATTACCGCCCCCAGGATCAGGCCCAGCGCGCCCAAAACGAACGCACCCACCGTCGCCGGATTGATTCGCTTACCCATGATTCCTCGCTGATTGTTCCGCGTCTTCTCCTCCGCGGGTGAGGAAAGTTTGCACGCGGCGATCGGTGCAATGCGCCAGCAGGTCCTTGGGGTTGCCGTGTGCGATCATGGTCCTGCTCTCCGCGTCGAGAAAGATGCTGTTGCTGCCGATTGCAAAAATGCTGGCCAGCTCGTGAGTCACGACGACGATCGTCGCGCCGAGGTTGTCGCGCAGTTCCAGTATCAAGTCGTCGAGCAGCCGCGAACTTATCGGATCGAGCCCGGCCGACGGCTCGTCAAAGAAGAGTATTTCCGGGTCCAGAGCGATCGCACGCGCAAGTCCCGCCCGCTTTTGCATCCCGCCGCTGATCTGGCTCGGATAGTAACCCTCGAAGCCCTTGAGCCCGACCAGCGCCAGCTTCAGCGCGGCAACGTCCAGAATTTCCGCCGGCGACAGATCGGTAAATTCGCCGAGCGGCAGCCCCACGTTCTCCGCCAGCGTCATCGAACTCCATAGCGCGCCGCCTTGGTACAGAACGCCGAAGTGCCGCAGCATCGCCTCGCGCTCGAGCGGCTCGGCTCTGGTGAAGTTGAAATCGCCGTACCAAACCTCACCCTTCGCGGGCTCGATCAGCCCGAGCATGTGGCGAAGCAGCGTGCTTTTCCCGCTGCCGCTGCCGCCCATTATTATGAAGATGTCGCCGTGATTAACCGTGAAGTTTATATCCTTCATCAGGACGAAGGTCCCGTACGCCATCGTGAGATTCTTGACCGTGATTGGCGGGGGACCGTCCTTGGGAAACCTGGCCACCGAGACGCGTTTTCCGTCCGAAGACTTGATTGGTGAGGGCGTGGTGGCCATATTACTGCGCCGGTCTGTCCAGCTTGATTCTCACTGCCAGTTAAACACCTAAATTCCGAGGATGTTGAAGATAAACGCGAAGATTCCGCACGCGACGATTACATAGACGACTCCCGTAACCACTGCCGCGGTCGCCGCGTCACCGACCGCCGACGAGCTGTTGCCGCACTGGAACCCGCGCATGCATCCGGCGACCGAGATGATTATGCCGTAAACGGCGGCCTTGAATATGCCGCCGAAGATCATGGTGAGCGTAATCGCATTCTTCGTCTCTGTGAGATAGGTGCGCAGAGAGATATGGAGCATCGTCGCGCTGACGAGCGCTCCTCCAGCCACTCCCAGGCAATCGGCGTACACGCACAGCAGCGGGATCATCAGGAACAGGGCCAGCACGCGCGGCAGCACCAGGAATTCGAGCGGCGAGATTCCCATCGTGGTCAGCGCGTCGATTTCCTGCGTCACTTTCATCGAGCCAAGCTGCGCGGCAAACGCGGCTCCGGTGCGGCCCGCCATGATGATCGCCGCCATCATCGCGCCCATGTCGCGGGTCATCGCAATTGCGACCAGGTCGGCGACGAAGATTGACGCGCCGAACTGTTGCAACTGTACCGCGCCCTCGAACGCGAGAATCACCCCGACCAGGAAAGTGACCAGCGTGACGATGCCGAATGCGTCGGCGCCGCAATCCTGGATCACGACCATCAGGTCAACCCTTCGAAAACGCGCCTTGCCGACAGCCAGCCTGGCGAACGCGATCGTTACTTCGCCAAGGAAGCGCAGAAAATCATCCAGCCCTTGCGCATACGAAATCGCTTCGTGGCCAACCTGCTCGATGAACGAAGCATGTGACGCTTCGTGGCGCGCGCCGGTTTTTTCCGGCACTGCTTCCGCTAGCTGGAGCAAGCCCCGCACGCCCTCGGGAAGCCCGCTCCAATCCGGGCGCAAGTTGCGCTTATGGCAGATCTCGCTGACGCCCATCAGGAACGTGAGCAAGCCGCTGTCCCAGTCGCCAAGCCCGGCAGCGTCAAAGGTCAGCCTGGCGGGCTTGGGCGCGGTGTCGAGCTGTTTCAGTACAAGGTCCGGCTCAGGCAGGCCATGCCGAAGATGCCAATCGCCGGCGAGGCGGACGACCAGCGTCGAGTTATCGGAGCGCGCAAACGAAAGTTCGCCCGACGGTTGGGATTGTTTGAGCGCCTGCATCCGTGCGGCTCAATAGAGCACGCCGATGAACCATAGGCAATTCTTTGCCTTTCGATGGCTTACGGGGTTTTTTCGCAAGCCAAGCGCGGGCGCATCGGGTATGATATTTTTTAGTCCGAAGTCCAATCGTTGCAAACAAAATAGATAAAAATAGATAAAAAAATGAAGGCGATGGTGGTCGAAAAGCCCGCCCCGATCGCCTCTTTTAACCTGTCATTCTCGCGGCTGCCGCGCGAAGAATCCCGGTTCTTTTTCCCGTCCCGCCCGCAGCACCCACTCCCGGTGCGGACAAGAAACGGATAAGCTTTTCTCCCCATGGCGGGGAACCTTCTCTTTTACGGCGACAATCTG
Source organism: Binataceae bacterium (SeqCode) (assembly GCA_963803045.1). Lineage (GTDB taxonomy): Bacteria > Desulfobacterota > Binatia > Binatales > Binataceae > Binatus. Next base: position 133,665 of record CAWDLC010000013.1, read on the forward strand.
AGCGTCTTGCGCGAGAACGTCTCTAGCGAATCCATCGATCTCGTTTATCTTGATCCGCCGTTCAACTCCGAGCGCGATTACAACGTGCTCTTCAAGGAGCACGGCACCGAGTCCGAGGCGCAGATTCGCGCCTTCGAGGACTACTGGCACTGGGACATCACGGCGGAGAGAACCTACGCCGAACTGACCAACACCGACGCCGAAAAACGCGGCATCCCTGGGCGGCTGGTTACGCTGATGGAGTCGATGCGCCAGTTTTTGGGCCAGAGCGACATGATGGCCTACCTGGTGATGATGGCGATCCGGCTGGCGGAACTAAGGCGCGTGCTGAAGCCGACAGGATCGCTGTATCTGCATTGTGACCCAACCGCGAGCCATTATTTGAAGCTGGTACTCGACTCGGTGTTTGGCTTCGAGCGTTTCGTGAGTGAAATCATCTGGCGCCGTACCAACGTACACAGCGATGCGAGACGTTGGAGCCCAGTTTCTGACACGATTTTCTTCTACACGAAGAGCAACCAGTTTACCTGGAACCCGATCCACAATCCGCATTCGCCGGAGTACGTAGCTTCAAAATACCGTTACACAGACACTGACGGCCGGCGATACATGCTGGACAACATGACGAGTCCGAACCCCCGGCCGAACATGACCTATGAATGGCGCGGCTTTCCACCCCCGCCGTATGGATGGCGCTACTCGCGTGAGACGATGGCGCGGCTCGATGAGGAGGGCCGCATTTGGTACCCGGAGTCGAAGGATAAGCGCCCACGACTTAAGCGCTACTTGGATGAAATGCTGGGCACTCTCCTCGGCAACGTCTGGTCTGATATCGATCCGATCAACTCACAGGCGCGGGAGCGCCTTGGATATGCGACCCAGAAGCCGGTTGCACTGCTCGAACGCATTATCAGCGCATCGTCAAACGAGCGTGACGTGGTTCTCGACCCATTCTGCGGATGCGGCACTGCGCTGCACGCCGCGCAACGCCTCAATCGACGCTGGATTGGGATCGACATCACGCATCTTGCGATCGGACTCATCCGCAACCGCCTCGACACCGCCTTTCCGGGCATCGAGTACGAAGTTCACGGCGTACCCGCCGACGCCGAGGGCGCGCGCGTACTGGCCGAAACCGATCCCTACGACTTTCAATGGTGGGCGCTGCCGTTGATTGGCGCGCGTCCGATCGCCAACGGCGAGCCGGACCAGAAGAAGGGAAAGAAGGGAATGGACCGCGGGGTGGACGGGGTGATCAGGTTCATCGACAATCCCGCCGCACAGCGCAGCAACCGGATCGTCGTGTCGGTAAAGGCGGGGAAGAACCTCGGCCCGTGGATGGTTCGCGACTTGCGCGGTACCGTCGAGCGCGAAAACGCGCCCATCGGCGTGCTGCTCTCGATGTACGAGCCTAGCGCCGAAATGCGTTCGGAGGCCGCGAAGGCGGGACTTTGGCATTCGGATTCGTGGGGCCGTGACTATCCGAGGATTCAGTTGATCACGATCGAGGAAGCATTCAAGGGCAAGCGCGTCGATTATCCGGGCCGCGACGTGACGCTGCAGGCGGCGCCCACCGAGGAGAAGGTCAGCGAGACGCTGCCGCTGAAGGGATTGAAGCCGCAATCGCGGAAGAAGCGGTAAGGTAGCCTTTGCGCCGATTTATCGGGAAAGTTCATCCGGAACTTGATCGTGAGTACACCGTTTTCAAAAAGACACGGATATACGCGTCAAAAAATTATCGCGCGTGAATCGGCTCCCAAGCAATTGCGATCAGACATTCTCTTTGCCATCCACGAACTGGGCGATCCCGGCGGAGCCAATCTATACGGACTGTGCGGGTGGCTTGAGCCTATTCTAAAGCGAAGCTTAGATAGCTTGTTTTCTAGCAAATTTGAAAAGGTGCTTATGGAGTGTCCTTGGTTCAGATTTTACGACTGCGTGGAGGGTACTTCCCGGTTTTTTACGGAGCGATCTCTTAACTTTTCGCCCCGAGCCGAAGAGGCCAAGCGGTTTGAAGAACAAGTCAACAGCGCTCTTGAGGAGAACGGGGTTGGTTGGAAATTGGTTGAGGGGCAACTCCAGATTCGAGGGGACGAAGGATTCGAAAAATCATTTCAATCTGCGCTCGATAACCTGGAAGCGCGGGGTTTATCAGTTGCGCATTCGGAGATGCGCGAGGCGCTGAACGATCTTTCGCGTCGGCCGAAGGCCGATGCGACGGGCGCAATGCAGCACGCCATGGCGTCGTTGGAGGCCGCCGCCCGCGAGCGGGCCGGGAACCGAAGGGCTACACTGGGAAAATTGATTCCAAAGCTCGGTCTGCGGGCGCCACTGGATATAGCTGTGGACAAACTCTGGGGTTATGCATCTGATTCCGCGCGGCATGGGAAGGAGGGGAAGAGGCCGACGAGACACGAGGCCACATTAGTAGTAGGGGTTTGTGCCGCCGTGGCGGCGTTCCTCTCGGACGTGGACGAATAATTTTCTGAAGACTCAACAACGGAAATCGCCGATAATGGCTTCGATGAAGGCGATGGTGGTCGAAAAGCCCGCGCCGATCGAATCGGACCCGCTCCACGCTATCGACGCAGCCGTGCCCGAGCCGGGGCCGGGCGAAATTCTCGTGCGGGTACGCACTTGCGGCGTGTGCCGGACCGATCTTCACGTCGCCGAGGGCGACCTGCCGCCGCGCCACCCGCGAATCATTCCCGGTCATGAAGTGGTAGGCGTCGTGGACAAGCGCGGCGTCGGCGCCGCTCGTTTCAAGCAGGGCGATCGAGTCGGAGTCGCATGGCTTCGCGAGACCTGCGGCGTTTGCGTCTATTGCCGTCGCGGGCGCGAAAATCTCTGCCCGAACGCGCGCTTCACCGGCTATGACCACGACGGAGGCTACTGCGAGTGGGCGGTCGTGCGTGAGGATTTCGCTTATGCGATCCCCGATTCGCTCGGCGATGAGGAAGCAGCGCCCCTGTTGTGCGCCGGAATAATAGGATTTCGCGCAATCAAGCGCGCCGAGGTCAGGCCGGGTGCGACCGTCGGCCTCTACGGCTTCGGCGGTTCAGCTCATCTTGCGATTCAGGTGCTGCGCCATTGGGGATGCCGGGTGTTTGTCATGAGCCGGGCGGACCGCATCGCGATTTGGCGAAAGACCTTGGCGCCGAATGGATCGGCAACGCGGAGGATCCGCCGCCCGCGCCGCTGGATGCGGCAATTCTGTTTGCTCCGGCGGGAAATCTGGTGCTGCCGGCTCTGGAAGCGCTCGATCGCGGAGGGATTCTGGCGATCGCGGGAATTTATCTGAGTCCGATTCCGGCGCTGGACTACGGAAAACATCTCTTCTACGAAAAAGAACTTCGCAGCGTGACGGCCAACACACGCGCCGATGGCGAAGAGTTCCTGAAGCTGGCGGGCGCGATACCGGTTCGCACCAGTACCGTGGCTTTCGGCCTTGCCGAGGCGAACGTGGCGCTCAAGATGCTCAAGCACGACGAGATCAAAGGCGCCGGCGTGCTGCGGATCTCGTGACTCCTTCGCCGCGCGAGCGCCGGGGCCTCTAACCATTGCTGCCACAGCCGGACGCCGGGAGTGCAAGGTTTCCTTCACTCAGAACGGCCGATTCATTAGGCTTCGTTGACGTGCCGACGCGATGCTTGCTACCCTTCACCTGTAGCGATGTAACGTATATATCAAGCGCCAGAGGCATCAATGGCTTTAATTAAAAGCGGACTCGAGTCGTCGAAGGGCGACGAGATTCTGCTCGGCGATACCGCGGTCCTGACCCGGCTGGACAAGGCTATTGGTTGGGCGCGAAAGTTTTCGATTTTTCCGTATCCGTTCGCGACCGCCTGCTGCGCGATGGAATATATGTCGCTCTCGATGACCCCCTACGACATTGACCGCTTCGGCGCGCTGCTTCCCCGCTTCACTCCGCGCCAGGCCGATCTGCTGATGGTGATCGGCACCGTAACGGTTCGCCAGGGACCGATTTTGCGCCGCGTTTACGATCAGATGGCGGAGCCCAAGTGGGTGATGGCGTTTGGCGCATGCGCCTCGACCGGCGGCTTCTACGACAATTACGCGACCTTGCCCGGCATCGACACAATTGTCCCGGTTGACGTGTACGTTCCCGGATGTCCTCCGCGGCCGGAAGGCGTGCTCGACGGACTGATGGCGCTGCAGCGGAAAATGCAGGGCCAGAAGCAGAAACTGATGGCGCTCAGCGACAAGCGCCAACCGGCCTAACCGGATTCACGTGGAACGGATACTGACTCGCTGGCTGGATATCCCTGATCTTCGCAAGCTCGACGTGTACGTCGGCAACGGCGGATACAAGGCGCTGCGCAAGGCGCTGTTCGACATGAAGCCCGAGGAGATTATCAACGAGGTCAAGAACTCGAACCTGCGCGGGCGCGGTGGCGCGGCATTTCCAACCGGCGTGAAGTGGAGCTTTATTCCGAAAGATTCCAAGAAGCCGGTCTATCTATGTTGCAACGCCGACGAGAGCGAGCCCGGCACGTTTGCCAATCGCTATGAAATCGAGTTCGATCCTCACTGCATCATCGAGGGCATCGCGATCACGTGCCGCGCGGTCGGCGCGCATACCGCGTACACTTACCTGCGCGGCGAGTTCACCGTGCAGAAGAGAATTCTCGACGCCGCCATCGCCGAGGCCTACGCCAACAACTACCTGGGCAAGAACATCCTCGGCTCCGGCTTCGACCTCGAGGTCTTCACGCATCGCGGCGCCGGCGCATACATCTGCGGCGAGGAGACTGGCCTGCTCTCATCGCTCGAAGGCAAGCGCGGGTATCCCCGCAACCGTCCGCCGTTTCCCGCGATCGAGGGCGCCTTCGGATGCCCGACCGTTGTCAACAATATCGAGACGCTCTCGAACGTCCCGCATATCATCAACCGCGGCGCCGACTGGTACAAATCGATCGGTCCCGAAAAGAGTCCCGGTCCCAAAATTTTCTGTCTCTCCGGCCACATCAACAAACCGGGGGTGTACGAATTGCCGATGGGCTTTCCGCTCAAAGATCTCGATCTACGATGTCGGCGGTGGAATCCTCGACGGCAAGGCGCTCAAGGGCGTCATCCCCGGCGGCTCGTCGTTCCCCATCTTCACCGCCGAAGAGGCCGTCAAAGTCAACATGGATTTCGACTCCGTCCGCGCCGCCGGTTCGCTGATGGGAACCGTGGGCGTGATGGTGATGAACGAAGACACCTGCATGGTCGATGCGCTCAAAACGATCGCGCATTTCTACCATCACGAGTCATGCGGACAGTGCACGCCGTGCCGCGAAGGATGCGGCTGGATCGAAAAATTGCTCGTCGAGCTGGAAGCGGGCCGTGGCAAGATGGAAGATCTCAAGGTCCTCGTTGACGCCGCCACCAACATGGAAGGCAACACTATTTGCGTGCTTGCCGACAGCCTCTCGATGCCGGTGAAAAGCTTCGTGCCCAAGTATCGCGACGAATTCGAGGCGCACATCAACCTGCGACGATGCCCGTTCAAAGATCGTGACGGCAAGGCGGGCGGCCTCAGCGCCGCGGCCGGCCGCTGAGATTTCCAGATGCCCAAACTCACGATAGACGGCAAGGAAGTTGACGCTGGCGCCAACCTGAATCTGATCCAGGCGGCTGAGCTCGCCGGCGTCGAGATTCCTCACTATTGCTACCATCCCTGCTTGTCCGTCGTCGGCAACTGCCGGATGTGCCTGGTCGAAGTCGAAAAGGCGCCCAAGCTCCAAATCGCCTGCAACACGCGGGTCGCCGAGGGGATGGTCGTCCATACCAAGAGCGACAAGGCCAAGACCGCGCAAAAGGCGGTGCTCGAGTTCCTGCTGATCAACCATCCCATCGATTGTCCCATCTGCGATCAGGCTGGCGAGTGCAAGCTGCAAGATTACTACATGGATTACGATCAGCAGCCGTCGCGCTTTCCGTTGCCCCAGAAAAATCACAAGGGCAAGGCGATCGAGATCGGCTCGGGCGTGATGCTCGATCAGGAGCGATGCATCCTGTGTGCGCGATGCACGCGGTTCTTCGATGAAGTGACGAAGACCTCCGAGCTGGCGATTTTCGAGCGCGGCGACCATAACCGCATCGACATCAATCCCGGCCAGCCGGTCAACAACAAGTACGCCGGCAACGTCGTGGACATCTGCCCGGTCGGCGCACTCACCGAAAAAGAATTCCGCTTCCGGATGCGCGTGTGGTACCTGCATCGCACCGCGTCGGTGTGCGGCGGATGCGAGCGTGGATGTTCGATCGACATCCATCACCATCGCGGGCGAATCTACCGCTTCAAGCCGCGCTTCAACCCCGGCGTCAACAGCTACTGGATGTGCGACGAGGGCCGTCACAGTTTCCCCGCGCTGCACACCGAGACCCGCCTCACGTCGCCGCTCGTGCAGTCCAAGGACCAGCTGGTAAGCGAGCCGTGGGGCGAAGGTATCCGGCGCGCAGCGTCGATCATCGCGGATTACAAGCGCCAGTACGGCCCCAATTCGATAGCGGCGGTGGTCGATGCCCAGTCCACCAACGAAGAAGCGTTCGCGCTGAAGCAGTTGATGAAGACCGCGATCGGATCGGATCGAATCGCGACGCTCAGTTGGTCGCCGCCGGGCGCGAGCGGCGATGACGACTTGCTGATCCGCGCGAACAAAAATCCCAACGCTCGCGGACTCGCGGCACTTGCGCTGCCGCCCGACGGACTCGACCGGCTTGCAGCCGCCGTCGCATCGGGCGAACTCAAGATGCTGATCGCGATGCGCGCCGACCTGGTTCGCGCATTCGGCGAAGAAGAGTTCGTCAGGCGCTTCGGCGCGCTCGACTACATGCTGGTGCTATCGACCGACGCCAACGAGACCTGCCAGATGGCCAACCAGGTCTGGCCGATCGCGGCGTATCCCGAAATCGACGGCAGCTTTACGAACTTCAAGGGCCGCGTGCAGCGAATTAACGCGGCTTTCCCGCCGCCCGGAGCCGCGATCGCCGGCATCGAGGCAATCGCGAGGCTCGGTCATGCGCTCGACGGCGTCGATCGGCCGAACTCGGCGGACGCGGTGTTTGCGTCGATGGCTGCCGCGGAGCCCGCCTTCAAGGGGCTGAGCCTCGCGAGCCTTGGCGCGCACGGCGCCGAGCTGGCCGGAAACTGAACTGACGATGTTGCGCGGCAGGTCGCGCGCGGAAGAGGGCTCGGCTAATTCTTGGACGGCTGGAACACTATCTCGAGGCGATCCATGTAGTTGAGCAGCTGGCGCGCGAGCGTCGTCACGGCGCCATCGTCGCGCATCGCGACCGCCTGCTCGAGCGAGCGGCCCATCTCCGTCATCGTTTCGAATCCGTAGCTGGCGCCTTCGCCCTTGATCCGATGCGCGATGCGGCTGATCTCGGCGTAGTCGCGGCGCGCAATCGCCTCGAAAATCGTTATGACGTCGGCGCGCTTGTGTGCCAGGAACCCCGGGATCAGGTCGGCCAGACCCTCGTCCACTTCCACTATTACTCGGTCCGGCATGTTTCCTCCTTGAGGTTGGAAAGGTCTCCCGCTGCGTTGTCCAACGGGTTCCCTTCCATCGCGTGGCGAATGGCATCGAGCAGCGTCGATTTTCTGACCGGCTTGGTTACGTGCGCGTCGCATCCCGCCGCCTTGGTGCGATGGCCCGCTTCCTCCATCGCGGACGCCGTCAGGGCCACGATAGGAGTGCGGCGGCGATGGTTCTCCCGCTCCCAGCCGCGAATCCTGGTGGTCGCTTCGTAGCCGTCAACGATCGGCATCTGGATGTCCATCAGCACCAGGTCGAACTTCCCGGCGATGAATTTGTGGATCGCCTGCTGGCCATCTTCGGCTTCTTCGAGACGGTAGGGCGTTTTCTTCAGATACGCCCGGATCAACGCGCGGTTATCGTGCGAATCGTCGGCCATGAGAATTTGCAGCGGTTGATCGAGTATTGCCGAAGACGTTGATGCCGGCGCGGTTGCCGGCGAAGCGAAGCTGTCGCCGCGCGGTTCGACGTGCACTCCCGCGCACGCTCGCGCGACCGCTGCGAACAACTCAGCGCGCCGCACCGGTTTGACAATATAGTTGTCAACCCCGATCGCACGCAGGCGCTCCAGCTCACTGGTCAAGTTGTTGGTGCAGAGCATCATCACGATCTGCGGCCGGTCGGGCGCGCCGCTCATGAGATGTTTGGCGATGTCGAATCCGCCCGGCTCAGGCATCGTGCCGTCAAGCAGCATGACCTGGAAGCGCGACCCCGGCGAACCATTGCTACCAAGTTTGCCCAGCGCCTCTGTTCCCGACGACGCCTGAGTCACATCCGCCCCTTGCGCTATGAGCAGTTCCGCGAGAATCGACCGGCTGTCGGAGTTGTCATCGACCAGCAGAATTTTTACATCGCCGAACGCCCGTTTGCGCGGCCCCAGCGGCGCCGTCCTGGTACTTGCCGTCCCAAATTGCGCGGTGAATGAAAACGTGCTCCCTATTCCAGGTTGGCTCGCCACCTCAACCTTGCCGTGCATCAACGCGACCAGTCTGGCGACGATTGCCAGTCCGAGACCGCTGCCGCCGTATCTGCGCGAGGTCGAAGAGTCGGCCTGGCTGAATGCATGGAACAACAGCTGGAGCTTGTCGGCTGGAATTCCGATTCCGGTATCGGTCACCGTGAACTTGAGCCTGCCCGCGGTTGTGGAGTTCGGGTCGGGCTCGACCGACACCAACGCCTGTCCCTGCTGCGTGAATTTGATTGCGTTGCCGACCAGATTGATCAGGTTCTGCCTGAGTCTGAATGGATCGCCGAGCACGAGCTCGGGGACCTCCGGCGCAAAGCGCACCATCAGCTCGAGGCCTTTTTCATGCGCGCGGATCGCCAGCGTCTCCAGCGCCTTCTCGGTCACGTCTCTGGGATCGAATTCGACCGCCTCGAGGCTGATCCGTCCGCTCTCGACCATGGCGAGGTCAAGGATGCTGTTGATCAGTTCGAGCAAGGCGTGGCCGTTGCTGATGACAGTGCTCAAATATCTTCGCTGCTCGTCACCGAGCTCCGTTTCCATCAGCAGGTCGGCCATCCCGAGGATCGCGTTCATCGGCGTGCGAATCTCGTGCGACATGCTTGACAGGAACTCCGACTTGGCCCGCGACGCGGCCAGCGCTGCCTCGCGCGCGGCGACCAGTTCGCGTTGCGTCATCTTGAGGTCGGATATTTCGCGCGAAATAGTCAGGCAGCAGAGCTGTCCCTGCAGTTCCAGATTCACCGCCGAAATGAGCACCGGATGCTCCGAGCCGTCCTTGCGGCGGATCGCAGCCTCAAGGTTCCGGACTTCGTTGGTCCTGACGAGTTGATCGGCGAAGGCGATCATTTCGTCCGGATGGATCCACTGGTTGAGTTCGGAGAAATGGCGGCCAACAGTCTCTTCGCGCGAGTATCCGCTCGATCTGACGAACTCACGGTTGACGTTTATATAAGTCCCGTCGGGCGCGGTCAGCGCCATGCTGTCCAGGTTCGCGTCGAAAAGTTTGCGGAAGGTCTCCTCGCTGGCGCTGAGTGCCTTTACCTGCCGCGACAATTCCTCGCGCGCCGATAGCAGCATCGCCTCGCTCGCCTGCAGCCGCTCGTGATCGCGTTCCAGGGCGGATGCGGTTTCCGCGCGCAGGTCCATCTCGCGCCTGAGCAAACGATGGTTCTCGGCCAGCGCCGCCAGCTGCTCGGCCAGTTTTATCCGATAGCGGGTGCCATGGATCGCAGTTGCCTGGGACAACAACACCGCGCTGAACAGCATCAGCCAGTTGGTCGCGATACGCGCATTGGGGTCCGAGGTTCGTATCGAGTACGCCAGCAACGCCAGTGCCCCCATCGCCTCCAGCGCGGCTTGCCAGCGCGGGTTCCATGGAACCAGGGCACCGGCGCCGAAGAAGAACAGCAGAATAGACGCGAGCAACACGTCGCTGTTGCCATTGATCGCTGCAATCCACGCCGTGCTCAAGAGAATTAGCGAACAGACTGCCAGAGCGATCGCGCGCCAGTTCCGCATTGCACGCGGCGACAGCGTTGCGATGATCGCAACCAGGCCCAGCGTAATGCTCGCGATATGAAGCGGCAGGGTTCGCGCGAAAGTCTGCGGATACTCCACGCCGTCAAGCACCGCGCATCCAATCTGAAAAGCTATGATCGCGAATGCCCCCGCACGCAGCATCGGCAACGCCCACTCGGAATTGTCGCCGGTGCCCGCCACGAGCTTGCTGGCTTCGTCACAACCGCCCGCCCGTTGCGCTTCGATGCTGTAAATTATCGCAGCAGAGATGCCGCACGTTGCCGACGCAGCCGAGTGGCCCGGGTCACCAATCCCTGACCCGTCGGCAGACGGATCGATCCGATGGTCCACACCTCAATAGCAAGTTCAATGCCCTTGCGGAGCACGGTAACAAGTTGTTATCGCGGCCTGACGTTGGCTTTGTTCGCCGAATGTTTTTGCGCAGTCGCGGCGGGTGTCCCAAAATGCGTTGCTCGCGACCCAAATTTATCAGCCGGCCAGCGCGGTCTCAAAATGCATGACTTGGCGTGTTGCTGAACCGGATGTAGCGCAGGTCGTGAGCCTGCCGATTTTTTATTCCACCGACGGAAAGCTCAGGGAAAATAGGTGCTGGCAACGTTACCGGTGGGCGCCTCGATTGGCGCCTCGACGGGCAACGCGGCACGCCCGAAAAGTGCCGCAGTTTGATCGCTATACAGCAAATGCCAGCGCGCGTCCTTCCTGACGATATCGCAGCCCTTGGTGTGCGTGCCGATTAGCACGAAATCGTGCGGAAACTCGTCCAGCAAATTGTCCGCGCCTGCCAACCCGTAGAAAAAGATTGCGTACTGGCGCAGCAGGCTATCCGGATAGACCAGCTCGCAGCGCCCGTCGATAAAGACCCGGCTCTCATTACCCACGTGCCAGACCAGATACTCGCCCCATTCGAACTGGTTAAGGATGTTGCCGTGAAGGCCACGGCGTTGCATGAATGCGACCGCAGCCGCCGGCACGGGCTTCCAGGTCTTGAGCCGATTGGAGAAAGTTCCACCTACCAGCGCGACCGCTAACGCGCAAATCGCCAGCGGCGCCGGCGGCAGTTCGTTACTGACCGCCGGTCGCGGCGGGCCGGCATATCCCAAACGGTCACCAACCTTGATCTCTGGTGTGGGTTCCAATGCCAAGCTGGCATGGCGCGCCAGCGGAATCGCGAGCGCGATCACCGCCAGTGCTACGTTGCGCGAGGCATAGAAGGCGCTGCCGATGAAGATTGTCGCGACCGCGACTAAGGCCGCGTCCTCACGGTCGGGAGCCATCGCAATTGCCGCGATGAAACTGGCAAACAGCAACAGCGGCGCAACATCCTGAAGCAGCTCCGGCTTGGATTCCCGCCATAGGTATAGCAGCGTCTTCGGCAGCGGGACCCAGTCCGCGACTATCTGCCGAATCAGCGGATCGGAGACTGAATGCGCCACTCCCGTCCATAAGCCCACTCCGAACGGATTGAGAATCGTGGCCACCGCGCATCCAACCGTGACCAATCCGAGCCGGCGCGCCGAGGTCTTGCGGCCGGTGTCTCCAAGGCCCTGGATAAACAAAACCGCAGCCGCAATGATCATCGCGCCAAGTCCTATCGTGTAGCCACCGTGAAGATTGGCCCACAACGCGAACATCGCGATCAGCGGCCACAGGTTTGCCCCGCCCCGATAAATCTCGATCGCGATCAACGCCATCACGACGCTCAACATCATGAAGGTGAAGAGCTGAGGTCGAAATTGCATCTGAGTCGCCAGCGCAACGGCGGTAGTAATCAGGGTCAGCCTTTGCGCCCGGCTCGACGCGCCGGTGGCGGAAATCCCGATCGCCAACGCCAGGATAGTGATGCTCGCGCAGATCAGCTTCAGGAGCTTGAGGCCGATTACCCCGAAGTGCGTGTAAAAGAAGGCCAGCGCCACCTGCGCCAGCCATTCGTGATTGTGCCACGGCATTCCTGCCGCGCTGTAGGAGTAGGTATCGTATCGCGGAATATGGCCGGTGCGGAGGATCGTCTGACCCGTCAGAATGTGCATCCACAAATCTGGATCGGCGAAGTTGTCAGCCGTCGCGAGCGCGATCGAAAGCGCCACCGTCCATCGCGACGCCGAAAGCAGCGAATAGCTCTTGATCTTCAACGACGGCTGCGAGTGAATCATCGTCGGCGCGTTTGCGCAATACCGATGCGCTCGGGCGGTGCGCTTTCACCGCCTCCGTCGCAGCGGTAATCTGGTCGTCGGCATATCGGTCCGGATGGACGCGCAGGTTCCAGCGTGAAAGCTCTCATAATCGGCGGCGGCATAATCGGAAGTTCAATAGCGTGGCGGCTCGCCTCCGACGGGGTTGAGGTCAGCGTCTTCGAGCGCGGCCGTCTCGGCCTTGAAGCCTCGTGGGCAGCGGCTGGACTCATCAGCCCGCAGGCCGAGGCGCACGAACCCGGCGTGTTCTTCGATCTCGCTCTCGCCGGCAAGAGATCCTTCGACGCCATCGTCGAACGGCTCATCGCCGAAAGCGGCGTCGATCCCGAGTACGACCGTCACGGCGTGCTCTATGTCGCCTTCGACGAGGCGGCGCGCGCGGAACTGCAATCGCGCGCGCAATGGCAACGCGCGGCCGGCGGCGAGGTCGAGGAATTGTCGCCGCGCGCGGCGTTCAAGCTCGCGCCCGTGCTGTCGGAAAAAATCATCTTCGCGCTCCACATGCCGAACAATCGGCGCGTCGAGAATCGCAAACTCACCCTTGCCTATATCAACGCCGCCACCCAGGCCGGCGCCGATTTCCGCGAAGGCGCCCGCGTCGATTCGATCACCACCACCGGCGCGCGCGCCACCGGCCTTCGCCTCGCCGACGGATCGCTCGAGGCCGGCGATATCATTGTCAACGCCGCCGGCTCATGGGCCGGCGAAATTCGCGGCCTCGAAGACGATCGAATCCGTTTCTATCCGGTGCGCGGCCAGATTCTATGCTTCGAGGCGCGGCCGGGCCTGGTCGTGCCTTCGCTGTTCTCGGGCCGCGGATTGTTGGTGCCGCGGCGCGACGGGGGGCTGCTCGCCGGCTCGGTCTTCGAGGATGCGGGCTTCAACAAGTCCGTCACGCTGGACGGGATGGAACGGATTCTGCGCGCGGTGCGCGCGATGGTCCCGTCGATCGCCTCGATCCCCTTTCGCGAAGCATGGGCTGGGCTTCGCCCCGCCACCGATGACTTGCTACCCGTGCTCGGCCCGTCGCCGACGGTCGCTGGCGTGCTCTACGCGGCAGGACATTTCCGCAGCGGCATTCTGCTCTCCGCGCTCACCGGCGAAGTGATCGCCGACCTCGTCAAGGGCCGGACGCCCGCGATCGATCTGGCGCCGTTTTCGCCCGCCCGCTTTCGCGACGGCGCCGCTCGCCCGGTCAAACTCGCCAGCATGGCATGAGCCGCTCGATCATGAGCCGCCAAATCGCACTCGGCCTCATCCGCGACTTGTTCTTCCGCTCGAAGATCGACGCAGTCGCCGCCGCCGTCGGCGCCGAGGTCGGGTACGCCTCGACGCTGGACGCCGTTGGCTCGCGATGCGCCGCGATGCAACCCGCCATCGTTTTCACCGATCTCTCAGACGACGCGTTTCCCGTACTCGAGACCCTGGAGCAAATCCGCGCCGCCGCTCCCGGCGCGCGCGTGATTGGATTCGCCTCGCACGTCGATTTGAAACCGCTGCGCGCGGCCCGCGACGCGGGCTACGAGTTGACGCTCTCGCGCAGCGAATTCACCGCCCGCCTCCCCGACCTGCTGCGACCCTAAGCGACGATTCAAGGTTCCTGGACGCGCTGCGCGATGAACCGCGCCTGCGCGATCTTGCCCGCGCGCGCCATCTCGCCGAGGAAACGGAACCCCTCGAGGAACGTTTCCAGCAGGTCGGTGCGAAACCCGAGAGGGCGCAACGCATCATACATAAGCTGCATCTCAATCATGTCGATATATAAATCCGCATAACGTGGAAACCGCCCGGTGTCTTCGGCGGCGCGCACTTCGCAGCCGCTTCCTGAGAGCAGATTGACGTAGCCCGCAATGTTCTCGACGTTGGCGAACGTCATCATGCCCAGAAAGCGCTGGGCCTCGGAGTCGGTTAGTCCTGCAGACCCCTCAACCCAGTCAGTAAAGGCAATCACGCCGCCGGGACGAACAATTCGCGCCGCCTCTGCAATCAACCTCCGCTTGTCAACGACGTAGCACCAGGCGTCTTCGCTCCATACGAAATCCGCGCTGGCCGACGGCAGGCCGCTTTGGCAGGCATCGGCCAGAATGAATCGGACTTTATCGTCCAGACCTTCTTCGTGGGTTAGCCGCCGCCCGCGCTCGACTATTGCTTCGGTTGCATCGACGCCGACCATCGAGGCGACATTGCGAAACCGCACCAGAAAGCGCATATCCGCGCCGTTGCAGCAACACAGATCGACCCCGCTGAGCCCGGCCCTGATTCCGGCACGATCCGCCAGATCGATCGACGCCTTCATTCCTCCCACGTGAATTTGCTGCCCAAACATAAGTTGAAAGAGGTCGCCCTGCGCACTGCTATAGACGGAGACGACATCCGCCACCCCGACGCCGGTTATAGACTTCACGATTTCTTCCCGGCGCCCGGCTTGCGGGCACGGACGAAGGCGCTCATGAATTTGCTTTTGTTGTCCGCCATCTGCGCGAATTTCTCGAGGTCTGGATTTTCCGCAAGAAATTCCTTCGCGTCAGCCGCGGTGTAGATCCGCGTCGGTTCTACTTCGATCTGTTCGAATCCCGCCGCAGCCAGCTTCGATTGGTATTCCGATTCCTCCAGCGCGCCCGCGATACATCCGGCCCACAACTCGACGGCGCGGCGAATCTCGCCGGGCATCTCACCGCGGACCACGATGTCAGAAACGGCGAATCGCCCCCCTGGTTTCAGCACGCGGAACGCTTCACTTAGCACGCGATCTTTGTCGGCCGAGAGATTGATCACGCAGTTGGAGATGATCACATCCACCGAATTGTCCGGCAGCGGAATATGCTCTATCTCGCCTTTGAGGAATTCGACATTCTGGACGCCCGCTTTGCGCTGGTTATCGCGCGCAAGGGCGAGCATCTCGTCGGTCATGTCGAGCCCGTACGCCTTGCCTGCTGGCCCCACTCTTCGTGCGGAGAGCAGCACATCGATCCCGCCACCCGAGCCCAGGTCGAGCACGGTTTCGCCCGGCCTCAGCTCGGCGAGCGCGGTTGGATTCCCACATCCCATCGACGCTGCAAGCGCCCCGGCGGGTAGTGATGCGGTCTCGCCCTCGCGGTAGAGATTCGACGTGATTGGGTTTCCCGCCGGCGCCGCCGGTCCGCAGCATGAGCCGCCCTGATTCGCGACTCGCAGCGCCGCTTGCGCGTACTCCTCCCTGACCTTTTCCCTTATCGATTCATTACTCATCGTGACCTCCACGCCTGCCCGTTATTTCGCGGGAGAGGCGATTAGCGGATAGCGAGCGATCCGGCGATGCGCCGAGCCGCTTGGGCAGGCCGGCGCAACAGTCCTCGGTCATGAAGCGGATCAACTTTGCGGCTTTCGGCCAGTTGACTGCGTAGTAGATGAATCGGCCCGCGCGATGCGCCGTCAGCAGCCCGCATCGGGTCAATGCGTCCAGGTGATGAGATAGGGTCGAGCCCGGCATCTTGACCCGGCGCTTGATCTCCTCCACGCAGGTTCCTTGCGGCCCGGCGCGCACCAGCAGGCGGAAGATTCCGAGCCGGCCGGATTGTCCAAGTGCGCTCAGTTGCGACACAAATTCTTTCACTACGACAATTCTAGTATCATCGAAATATCCACGACGCAAGGGCCTTAGCTTGCGGGCGAGAGTATTCCCCCATTTACCCTTCTAACAGGGCTAAGGCCGCATCCCGCGGCGGTGCCGATTTTCTCAACGGACGGGAAGTCCGAAACCTGCGTGAGGTTTCGGGGAAATCCGTTTCTGTTTCTTCGCAGTTGTTGCGGTTGATATAAGTTTTGTCATGCCCGCTGCGCTCGACGACTTCCATCCTGCCGTTCGCACCTGGTTCGCGCGCCGCTTCGAGCGCTCCCTCGCGCGCGCAAGACCTCGGATGGCCCGTGATCGGCGCCGCCAACGACGCGCCCGGCTTCGACGTTCTGCTGTGCGCGCCGACCGGCAGCGGCAAGACCCTGGCCGCGTTCATGTGGGCGATCGACCGGCCTCGTCCTCGACGCCGAGCGCGGCGACCGCTCCGCGACGAAGTCTCGGTCCTCTACGTCTCGCCGCTAAAGGCGCTGGCCAACGACATCCGGCTCAATCTCGAAGAGCCGCTCGACGGCGTGCGCCGGCGTCGGCGCCGAATACGGGCTTCGATCTTCCGCGCGATTCGCGCCGGCCTTCGCACTGGCGACACCTCCGCGCAACGAGCGCGCCGCGATGCTCCGGCGGCCGCCGCATATCCTGGTCACCACGCCCGAGTCGCTGTTCATCCTGCTGACCTCGCCGCGCTTTCGCGAGAAGCTTGCGCGCGCGTGCGCTACGTGATCGTCGATGAACTCCACGCGCTCGCGCCGGCAACAAGCGCGGCGCGCATCTGGTGCTCACGCTCGAGCGGCTGGAGCGGATGGTGCGTGCGAGCCGGCGCGCCGCGTCCGGCGCGAATCGGGCTGTCGGCGACGCTCAATCCGATCGAGAAGCTGGCCGGGTTTCTCGCCGGCTACGAGATCGGCTGCGCGACGACGCGCGCCGCCCGCGCCCGGTGAAAGTGGTGCGTCGCGCGGGCTGACGATCGCGCTCGCGCGATGGATCTCCAGGTCATCGCGCCCGGCCCCGAGCTTGGCGCGCTCGCAACCCATCAGCACTGGGAGGCGATGTACGACGAAGTCGCCGCGCTGGTCGGCGAGCATCGCACGACCCTGGTCTTCACGCTGAGCCGCCGATGTGCCGAGCGGGTCGCGCTCAATCTGCAAAAGCGGCTCGGCACCGACGCCGTGATGGCGCATCATGGCAGCCTCGCGCGCGCCGAGCGCCTGCTCGCCGAGCAGCGCCTCAAGCGCGGCGAGTTGAAGGCGATCGTCGCGACCGCGTCGCTCGAACTGGGCATCGACGTCGGCGCCGTCGAGCTGGTCTGCCAGCTCGATTCGCCCAAATCCATCTCGGCTGCGATTCAACGCGTCGGGCGCTCGGGGCACAGCCTCGGCGCGACTCCCAAGGGCCGCTTCTTCGCGCTAACGACCGACGATTTGCTCGAATGCGGCGCCGCGGTGCGCGCGATTCGCCGCGGGCATCTCGACGAAGTGGAAATCCCGATGGGATGCGCCGATGTCGCGGCGCAGCAAATCGTCGCAATCGCCGCCGAGGAAGAGGAAATCTCCGAAGCCGAGTTGCTGCGCGTGCTGCGCAGCGCCTACAACTTCGGCGATCTCGACGCGCGATAAGATGCGTCATCTGCTGGAACAGACTCGCGGCCGAGTTTCCTGAGAAAATCATGGGCGCGTCGCCAAAGATTTTCTTCGATCGCGTCGACGCCCGCGTCCGCGCCGCGCCGATCCGCGCGGCTGGCGGCGATCACCTCGGGCGGCACGATCCCCGAAAGCCGGCAACTACGACGTCGTGATCGAGTCCGAGGGCCGCAAGATCGGCGATGTCGAGGAGGACTTCGCGCAGGAATCGTCGCGCGGCGACATGTTCGCGCTCGGCTCGATGCCCTGGCAGATTCAGCGCATCTCGCGCGGCCGCCTGATGGTCGAGCCGGCGCCCGGGATGGCGCCGACGGTGCCGTTCTGGCAGACCGAGGCGGGGGGCCGCTCGCCGGCGCTATCGGCGGAGATTTGCGATCTTCGCCGCGAGATTTGCGAGTCGTCTCGAGCGGCGACGAATCGGCCGCCGAGTGGCTGATCGAGCGAATGCGCGATGTCGAGCGCGCCGCCGCGCCAGGCGATCGATTATGTCCGCCGCGGCGTCGGGGCGCTCGGCGCGATTCCCGGACGAAAAGACCGTCGTCGTCGAGCGCTTCTTCGACGGCCTGGGCGGCACGCAAATGGTGATTCACACGCCGTTCGGGATGCGCGTCAATCGCGGGCTCGGTCTGGCGATTCGCAAAGCGCCTGTGCCAGTCGTTCGATTTCGAAATCCAGGCTTCGGCGATCGACGACGCGCGTGCTGCTCGCGCTGAATTCGCGCCATAGTTTTCCGCTCGACACTCTGTTCGGCATGCTGGGCGCGCGCAACGTGCGCGACGTGCTTATCCAGGCGATCCTGGCTGCGCCGATGTTCGAGGTGCGCTTCCGCCATGTCGCGACGCGCGCGCTGGCGGTGATGCGCTCGTCGCGCGGCAGGAAGGTGCCTGCCTGGATTCAACGCCTGCGCTCGCAGGAACTTGCTGTCCGCGATTTTTCCCGGCCAGCAAGGCCTGCTTCGAGAACCGCCCGGCCGACGATCGAACTGCCCGGACCATTTTGTGATCGACGAAACGATTCGCGAATGCCTGGAGGAGTCCACCGACCTGCCGCGCACGGTGCGGATGCTCGAAGGCATCGAGAGCGGCGCGATTCGTACCGTCGCCGTCGATGCGATCGCGCCGTCGGTATTTGCCCATCGCATCCTGCTCGCGTGGGACTATTCATTTCTCGACGACGGCGAACGCGCCAATCGCCGTTCGCGGACCGTGACGATGAATCGCGCCGATGGCCGAGGACGTGTTCCGCAAGGAAGACCTTTCCGATCTGCTCTCGGCGGAAGCGGTCGAGAGCGTCGTCGCCGAAGTGACGGGCCGCGCTCCCGGACGCAGGCCGCGCTCGCGCGACGAACTGTACGAATTGATTCGGGCGCACGGTTCGCTCACGCAAGCCGAGGTCGAAGAACGCGCCGGCGAGGGCGGCCGTGCGATGCTGGCAGAGTTAGAGGCGGAGCGGCGAATCGCACGTGTCAACTTAGGCAGCATCGAATCGGCAGAGCGAGTAATCGCCAGCGAGGATAAGGCGGTCTTCGCCGCCGCATACCCCGGCGCATCGACTGACGGCGGTTCCCAGTCGAGCGACGAGGGCCGCGATGGCGACGGTGCGTGCGCCGAACTCGTGCGCCGCCGGCTTAAAACTTGCGGACCGACGACTGCCGGTGAAATCGCGGCGCGACTGCATATCAAACAATCGGACGTCGACCGGATTCTCGTGGCGCTGGAAGGGCAGGGCGGGATTTTTCGCGGTCATTTCACGCGCGCCGACGCGATTCAGTGGTGCGACCGCTACAACCTGGAACGGATTCATCGGATGACGCTGGCGCGGGTGCGCGCTGAAATCGAGCCGTGCGCGGATCATGAGTACGCGGCGTTTCGGCTGCTATGGATGCACGTCGGCGGCGCTCGGCTGCCGGCCGATCAGAGCGGTGTCGCCACGGTGCTCGAACAGCTGTCAGGAATCGCGGCGACGCCCGAGATTTGGGAGCACGCGATTATCCCGGCGCGAATCGCAGGCTACCGGCCCGAGATGCTCGACCTGGTCTGCATGAGCGGCCAGATGAAGTGGGTCGCCGTCGCCGACGAAGGTATCGAAGGCGCGCGTCGGGCGAGCACGCCGTCGCGGGTCACGTTCATTGCGCGCAAGGCGGGTCTTTTTGTGCGGTGCGAAAAACCTGCGCCGTCGGACTCGAAGGAGCAGGCGGTGCTGGAGGCGCTGGGAGCCGCGGGTGCGCAGTACCTGGACGAGGTCGCGGAGCGTGCGAATGTTTCTGAGCGCGACGCGCTGTCCGCGCTATGGCGGATGGCGGCGGCGGGGCACGTGAGCAACGACAACTTCGCGCCGTTGCGGATGTTCGCCGACGATCGCCGCGCCGAGCGAGCGCTCGGGCCGGTCGCTCGGCGCCCGACGACTCGTCACGACGCGGCGGTTCGCGCGCGGCTGAAGTCGAGCCTGGCGGGCCGATGGTCGCTGATACGCGCGGGTGAGCATCGCGCGGCCGGCTCGGACGGCACGCGGGATCTTGCGCTTAAATTGCTCGCGCGCCATGGAATTCTCGCCCGGGAGATGCTCGGGCTTGAATCGGCGCATATCTCGTGGAACGAGATCGCGTCGGCACTGCGGCGGCTGGAATATAGCGGCGCGATTGCGCGCGGGTGGTTCGTGAGATCGATTTCCGGGGAACAATACGCCCTGCCGCAGGCGGTCGAGATGCTGCGCGCGGCGCGCAGTCTTATTCCGGCGCGAGAGAAACCGGTTGCGTTGAGCGCGATCGATCCCGCCAATCCGTATGGCACCGTGATTCCAGGGTGCGGTATCGCGCGCGAGGCAGCCAACGTGGTGGTCATTCGCGCCGGCCGGGTGATTGCGGGATTGCAGGGACGCACGATGATCACGGCGGGCGAGGGCGCAGCCGACGACGAGAGTTTCAGCGCGGCGGTTGCGGCTCTTCTGGCGCTGAAGCCGCGTATCGTGATCGATTCAATAGACGGCGTGCCGGCGCTCGAGTCGCCGCGGGTCGGGATTCTGGCCGCGATGCGATTCCATTCCGACGGACGCTCGCTGGTCTTCGACGGATTGCATGGCCCGGCGCCCGCGCGCGCATCGCGCGGCAGCGTTGGCCCAGGCTAGAGGGCTGTCGTCTCGCGGAAGTCAGCCGGTTGATTCGGCGCGCTCGCGCGCTATTGTGAACGCATAACAAATTGGATCGGATTGGCGGGCGCGTCGGATTTCGAACCCGCGCCCATCTTCACCATCGCAGCAGGAGGGCAAGGCTCGATCAATGGCGACTAACAGTTTCGGTGCTCGTTCGACGCTTTCGGTCGAAGGCAAGAGCTACACGATCTTCAAGCTCGAAGCGCTCGAGAAGCGCGGTTTTCCGCTGGCGCGGATGCCGTATTCGATCAAGGTGATGCTGGAGAACGTGCTGCGGCGCGAAGACGGCGTGATCGTGACGAGCGGGCAGATCGAGGCGCTGGCCAAATGGAACGGCAAGGGCGGCGAGCGGGAAATCTCGTTCATGCCGGCGCGCGTGCTGCTGCAGGATTTCACGGGCGTGCCGGTGGTGGCGGATTTGGCCGTGATGCGCGACGCGATCAAGAAGCTTGGCGGTGACCCTGCGAAAATCAGTCCACTGCAGCCGGTTGACCTGGTGATCGATCACTCGGTGCAGGTCGATTCTTTTGGCGCCGCCGATTCGTTCGCGGCCAACGCGCGGCTGGAGTTCGAGCGCAACCGCGAGCGCTATCTTTTCCTGCGCTGGGGGCAGGGCGCATTCGACAACTTCCGGGTCGTTCCGCCCGATACTGGAATCGTTCACCAGGTGAATCTCGAATATCTCGCGCCGGTGGTTTTTTCCTCGAAGAACGGCGAAGCGTATCCGGACACGGTGATTGGCACGGATTCGCATACCACGATGATCAACGGCCTCGGCGTGGTGGGATGGGGTGTGGGCGGAATCGAAGCCGAAGCCGCGATGCTCGGGCGCTCGATGCCGATGCTGATTCCCGAAGTGATCGGGTTTCGCCTGGCCGGCAGCTTGCGTCCGGGGACGACCGCTACCGACCTGGTGCTGACGGTCACGCAGATGCTGCGCAAGAAGGGCGTGGTCGGCAAGTTCGTTGAATACTTCGGGCCGGGGTTGGCGTCGTTGCCGGTCGCGGATCGCGCGACGCTCGGCAACATGTCGCCCGAGTATGGCGCGACGATGGGATTTTTCCCGGTCGATGATCAGACGCTAACTTATTTGCGGCTGACGGGACGGAGCGACGCCCAGGTCAAACTGATCGAGGCCTACTGCAAGGCGCAGGGACTGTTCAATTCCGCCGATGCGCCCGAGCCAAAATTTTCCGACACCCTCGAACTCGATCTCGGGAGCGTGGTGCCGAGCATGGCGGGGCCGCGCCGTCCGCAGGATCGAGTTGCGCTCAAGTTGGCGAAGAGCGGTTTCCGGAGCGAGCTTGCCAAGGAATTCGAGCAACATCCGGGCGTCGATCGCAAAGAGCTGGCGAAGTGGGTTGCCGAAAGCGGCAACGGCGCGGCGGCGAACGAAGGGGCAGTTGTCGAATCGAAGCTCGGCCATATCGCCAACAAGGTCGAAGTGCATTCCGAGGGCGGGCGGTTCGCATTGACGCACGGCTCGATCGTGATCGCCGCGATCACCAGCTGCACGAACACGTCGAATCCGTCGGTGATGCTCGCGGCCGGAATTCTCGCGCAAAAGGCGGTCGCGCGCGGGCTTACGGTCAAGCCGTGGGTGAAGACCAGCCTGGCGCCCGGTTCCAAGGTCGTCACTCAGTACCTGAAGCGCGCGGGGCTGACCGAGTCGCTCGATAAGCTCGGCTTCAACCTGGTCGGTTACGGATGCACGACGTGTATCGGCAACAGCGGGCCTATAGCGGAGGCGATAGCGGGGGCCGTGAAGCAGGGCGATCTGGTGGCATGCGCGATACTGAGCGGCAATCGCAATTTCGAGGGGCGCATCAATCCCGCGGTGCGGTTCAACTACCTGGCGTCGCCGCCGCTGGTGGTCGCATACGCGATTGCGGGCACGATGGATATCGACGTCGAAAGCCAGCCGCTCGGCACCGGTTCCGGCGGACGCCCGGTGTATCTGCGCGATATCTGGCCGTCGCAGGAGGAAGTGGCGGCGGCGCTGGCGGGTTCGGTTGACGCCGCGATGTTCAAGGGTGAGTACGGCCAGGTGTTTGACGGCGACGAGCGATGGAAGAGCCTCGCCGTGCCGGAGGGCAACCTGTTCCGCTGGGAGAAGGATTCGTCGTACGTGAAGGCGCCGCCGTTTTTCGACGGCGTGACGGCCAAGGTGGGCGAGTTCTCCGATATCAGCGGAGCGCGGGCGCTGGCGGTGCTCGGCGACAGCGTGACGACGGATCACATATCGCCGGCCGGCTCGATCGCGGCCGACAGTCCGGCGGGCAAGTATCTGATCGCGCATGGCGTACAGCCCAAGGATTTCAACTCGTACGGAGCGCGGCGGGGAAATCATGAAGTGATGATGCGCGGGACGCTGGCGAATATCCGGCTCAGGAACCTGATGGTGCCGGGGGTGGAAGGCGGCTTCACCGCGCATATCCCGGACGGCGAGCGGATGACGATCTTCGACGCGTCGGAGCGTTACCGCAAAGAAGGGACTCCGCTGATAGTGATCGCGGGCAAGGAATATGGCACGGGCTCGTCGCGCGATTGGGCCGCCAAGGGTGTGCAACTGCTCGGCGTGCGTGCGGTAATCGCGCAGAGCTTCGAGCGAATCCATCGCAGCAATCTGATTGGGATGGGCGTGCTGGCGCTGGAGTTCAAGGGCGGCGACAGCCGCGAGAAGCTCGGACTCACGGGGAATGAAGTGTTCTCGATCACGGGATTGAAGGCGGGAATCAAGCCGCGCCAGGCGGTGAAGGTGCGCGCGCAATCCAGCGGCAGGACGATCGAGTTCGAGGCGACGCTGCGCGTGGATACGCCCGAGGAGGTCGAGTACATCCGGCACGGCGGAATCCTGCCGTTTGTGCTGCGCGAATTGATTCGGCAGGGGTGAGCAGCCGCGCCTATTGGGTGTGACTGGCGGCGGCGCCGGACGCCGTCGAGGCGCTCGGGCCGCCCGCCGCGGCCTTTGCGGGAGGCTTCAGCGCGGGATCGCCGCTTTTGACGCATTTGTAGAAGGACGGCATCTTCTTCAATTGCGCTTTGCAGTCGTTTTCGGATTCAAGCGTTTTGAACTTGAGCCATTGGGATATCGGCGCCGCGCTATTCATTTTGTAATTTCCCGACGCGTCTTTCACGGGCGGAAAAACCGGCGGCGGCAGCATCAGGTACCAGCTAATCAATACCAACGCAGTTGCATAACACTTTCGCATCCCCAAGGTGTTACCGATTTTTTCGGCTGAATGCGATAGGCAGGCGAGCTCGGTTCAGGCGGGCTGGGGGGTGGGCGCGTCGAGCCGGACTGCGGCGCCGCTCTTGCGGGTGGCGTAGCGGCTCAGCAGTCTCACGACTGCGGGCGTGACTTCGTGGATAGCCTCGCGGCGGAAGCCGACGACCTCAGGACCGCGCGCGCGCATCATCCCGAGCATCGAGAGCCGCAGCAGCGCCGCGACCGCCTGGCAGTAACGGAAGCGCTCGAAGTCGATCGGCCCCATCGCATGATAGAGCGGCACGTACAAC
The DNA here is from genome assembly GCA_963803045.1 of Binataceae bacterium (SeqCode). Taxonomy (GTDB): domain Bacteria; phylum Desulfobacterota; class Binatia; order Binatales; family Binataceae; genus Binatus. The sequence continues at coordinate 157,820 of CAWDLC010000013.1, forward strand.
GCCGCGAAGCTCGCGCGAAGCCCGTTGCCGACCACGTTGTCGCGCATCCATCGCGGTTTCTCAAGCGCAGACGACGACAAAATCACCGCCGTCATCGCAGCGTCGAGATGGCGATCGCCGACATCGGCATTCACCCAATCGAGCACGCCAGTCACGCGCACCCCATCCACCATCACATTGAGCGGATGATAGTCCATGTGCACGAGCGAAGCCGGGACGGCGCGAAACCTGGCCGCGCGTTGGGTAACGAGATTGAGCGCTTCGCGAAGGCCGGGCAGTGGTCCGGTCTCGACGCGACCCGCGATGATCGCGAGCACGCGATCCAGCAGTGGGGAGTCGGCGCTTAAGCCTGCGAGCGGCGCGAGTGCGCGCGGAATCTCGCGCAAGCCGGGGCTCGCCGGATCAAGTTTGTGGAGCTTCGACTGCGTGCGGACGAAAGAAAAAAATGCCATCGAGAAAGTCTTGAACGCACTGGGAAAGCTGCGGATCGCGAACAGCGGACCGCCCGCCAGCCGCTGCATGATGAGGAACGGCGCGCCCAGGGCGCGACGGTCGGCTTCGAAGGCGTAGGGACGCGGAACAGGATAGCCGGCGGCGAACAGGCGATCGATGGTGATGTGTTCGCGGGCGCCTTTCGCGTCGGCGGCGGAGCCTTGATAGAAGCGCAAAACCATCGACTGGCCGACCGGGAGGGCCGCGAACGACTTTGACGCCGATTCGAGCGTGAACTCGAAGACCGTGGTTTCCCATCCGCTGGCAAGGATGCTCAGACGCGCGACCGGTGCGCCAAGGTACGTGGAGAGTCGTCGTTCAATGTCGCCAGCGTCGAGCATTAGATGAAGCGCGGGCGGAAAATCCGCGCGAACCGCAGCGTAATACACGCGGGAAAAAGTCGCAATTGAACTGACCCGCGTGTCAGGTGAAATCTGGACCAGAGCTTGATTGTATGCGAAACCCACCGTGGGTTTCGCGCATCCCTGGGCAGGGGCCAGCCCCTGCACCTTGGTAAGGAAGAAGAGAAGATGCGGGCTTCGCCCTGTTAGAACAGGTGAAGGGAGGAATTTACCTCGCCCGTTACTTTACGCGAGGCCAGGATCCGGGACGCGGGACGCGGCACCCTAACTTGGCTAGGGCGACAGCGGGCGAGGCATGAAATGTTGCTGGGTTCCGGTGTCCGGCAGCGGTTCGGCCTGCGTCCGGGGCATCGGCGCCATCTTGAGTGTCTCGTTGGGGAGAGTCTGGCCGTCTTTCTGGAAACGCTGCTGCACGATCGAGGAGAGCAAGGGTCCGCTGCGATCGCCGAGATCGATCTCAACTTCGACCGACAGTCCCAGCCGCAGCGGTTTGTCTTCAGGCTGCGGCCCGTCGATAACAATCTTGACCGGCACGCGCTGCACGACCTTGACCCAGTTGCCGGTCGCGTTCTCGGGCGGCAGCAGCGAGAAGGCAGCACCGGTGCCCATGCTGATCGAATCGACGTGTCCTTGGTAGGTGTAGCCGGGATAGATGTCGGCGACGATCTCCACCTTTTGACCGACGCGCACGTCGGTGAGCTGGGTCTCCTTGAAGTTCGCCGTGAGGTAGAGCTTGCCAAGCGGGACGATCGCCAGCAGAGGCTCTCCGACCTGGACGCGATTGCCAACGTGGGCGGTCTTATGAGTCACGATGCCTGCGAACGGTGCGGTCAGTTTGGTGTAGTCGAGATCGAGCCTGGCGGCTTCCAGAGTGGCCTCGGCCTGCCTCACGACCGGGCGTGCGTAGCGCGAATGGTCGTCGTTCTGCGTTCCGAGGGCGGCCTCGGCCTGCGTCAATTGATGCTGCGCCAGTGCCTCATCGGCTATCGCGACGCGCAGTCCGGTGTCGGCCTGATCGTATTGCTCGATGGAGACGACACCTTGTTCCTTCAAGGCCTTGGCGCGATCGAAATCGATTCGCGCCTGTTTGAGCTGCGACACGGTGAGATCCACACCCGACCGCGCCGCTTCCACCAGCGCGTAGAGCTCGTCGACGGATTGCCTGGCGCGCTCGAGCTGAGCCTGGGCCTGCTGGACACGGACGTCGAAGTCGCGCGGATCCAGCGTCAACAACAACTGGCCTTCCTTAACCGTCCAGTTGTCCTCGACATAAACGTTGGTGACGGTGCCGGCAACACGCGAGGAAACCAGCGCGACGGTTCCGTCGACGTAGGCGTCGTCGGTGCTGACGTGGCTTTCGATGTAGCGATAGTAGTGAAAACCGGGGATCGCGGCGGCGGCGGCCACAATGATCGCCACTACCAACAAGCCCCGCCGTACAAGCTGCGAATTCATATAATGATTTCAGAGGCGGGAAGGTCTATGTGCGTTTTCGAATGGTTCGCTCACTGCTTACAGAGGCTAACTATGACGAATGCGGCAGGCTGTCAAACGATCCGGGACGATCGAGCGCGGATTCGACGCAGCGGCAGAACTGCGAGCGAATTGCGCAGCTACCGCGGGCGCTGACCCAACACGGCGCGCGAGTCATGGCTCGCGAATCGTTGCGTTGGGGCCCTGAACAACGGTCGCGACCACGGCGCCGTTGAGCGTCATGTTGACAGTGAAACTACCGTAGTCCTGACCTCCGAAAAAAGTGGCATCCACCTTTCCGCCGGGGGCGTCGAACAAAATCAAAGTCGGCGCGCGTGCGCCGATCACGTAGCCAGTCGTGATGTCCTCGACCAGCGCCGTGTAGCGCGAATTGAGGGGACCGGCGACGAAAATGCGCAGGTCACCGCCGGGTTGTGTCGACGCCGGCGCTGAGATCCCGTTGAGAGTACCTCCGGTCTCCACCGACACATTACCAAATGGCGCGCTGGTCGACTGGAGAGCAAGCACGTTATTGCTACCGTTGATTATTTCGAGACTCAGCAGGTTGCTGTCGCTCAAGGTTTTGGTCGCGACGATTCGAGCCGGCAGGATATTGTTGCAGATTATGGCGCTAAGCGGGACGTTGCCCTGAAACACCCATGACGATCGCGCGTTCGATACGATGGCGGTAAATGGCGTTCCGACGGTGCCGAGAATTTCATACGAAGTCAGCGTCGGAGCGTTGGGCGTATTGCCGACGCTCCCGGAAAATCCAGTCTGGTTGTTGCAGGCCGCGACTGAAAATGCCAGCGCGGCGCCAAGAGCGCTCATCGACAAGGTTCGTACGAGATACCGCATAGTCTGGCTTGCCATCGCGATCACGGTATCGGCAGGATTACGTTGTTGCAGATGCCGGGGCATGAGCCGCCGGGATTCGAGCAGGTGGTCGGGCACTTGATCGCTGGCGTCGGCGTCGGACTCGGCCCACCGGCTAGCGGAGCCGGCGGAATCGTGACGGTCACGGGGCTGCCGTCAAGGAAGGGCGTAGGCATCGCAGTCGGTGTCACGTCGGGATCGGGTGTCGGGAGCTGGAACCTTTGCAGTTGATACGTATCCGCAGGGACGCAGAAAGAGTAATTGTTGCTCGGACTGGGATTTGGCGCCTGATTCTGCACGAGACTATTCGTTATCTGCACGAAATCGCCCGATACCGTATCTTGCTTCGACAAGACCACCGAGGTACCGAGGTTGGCGTTGGCGACACTACCTGTCACGCTGCCGTGACCGATGCAGTCGATCGTTTGGTCGTCGGGAAAATTCGCCGTCACTGTACTGCACGCATGCGGAGAGGCCGTCGGAGCCGGGGATGGCCCCGTAACGTCTGACAGCACCGCGGTAGTGTGGCCCTGATACGGATCGGCGACACCCTGATAAAGATCGATCGTCGTCGCGAACAGATCGAAGGTGGGAACCGAGGGCGGAACGTTAATCGTAAAAGCAAGCGAGCCGGGGTTCGAGCTCGTGACGGCAACCGGCATCGGGAGCGCGCTTTCAATATTGTTGGTTCCGGTGTCCTCGGCGAAAACCTGGACCAGAGTGGTCTGCGCCGAAATTGGCGGTATTATCGGGATAATGCCGCTGATGTATCCCGTGTTTAGCGCGAGGTTACACGCGCCGAAAGTCGTGCTGCCGATAGGGGCGCAAGTGCCGCCGCTCTTGCTGGTGCCCGAGCCCGTAATTGCCTGGACGATTAAAGGATCGTAGCCCGGCGCTGTAATCTCCATCGCATAGGGGTTACCTGCCTTCCGCGTCGGAACGTTGGCGAACGCAGCGGGAATCGTGATCGTACCCGGCAGCGGGAAATTGCCTGCGTTGTCGGTATTCGCGGTCGCGACGGTGACGCATTGGCCGGGGGACGTCAGGCAGTCAGCGGTGCTGTTGCTATTGGGCGGAATCAGCAACTGCAGCGTCGCACCGACAACGGGCTTTGTCGCGACACAATTGTCAGTGATCGTACCCGTGATAGTGCTAAGCGTCTGGTTCCCGGTGACGGTGAAGTCGTCTGAGAGCGATTGCCCCGGGTATAACGGCAGCAACCGGTCTGCGGCGTAGGTATTTGCTCCGCCTGCCACCGCGAGGTCATAGAGTGTTCCAAACCCAGGCGCCGCCGGGCCGCCGGCCGCCGGAAGGATCAGGGTAAACTGCCCGTTTTTGACCGGAGCGGTCGCAATAGGGGTATTGGTTCCGATCGCTTGGGCCGTTATCGCCAACTTGCGGACCTTTCCCGCCGGCGAAGTCCCCGAGCCCGAACCTCCTTTGACGTTCACGGACCCTGTGACCGTGCCCTGCACGGAATTTGGAACGGTCGCCAGGGTGACCGTTACCATATATGGACCGCCGGGTGTCGTAGGCGCCTGATTAATTGCCACCGACAATTGAAGGACCAGCGCCGCCAGTTTCCCGTTTTTCGGCGCGACCAGCCCGCCGGGAGCGCTGCTCGTCACGCTGATGACGCCGGCGCCGGCAGCCAACTGGATGGGGTAATTGATGCATCCGTCGGCGGCGTTTTTGGCGTCGCCGAGCGGCGGCGCTCCCGGACAGTTGGGGATCAACATGCCGGGATTGGTCGGATCGAGGAGGAGCTCGGCAACGCGGTAGGTGGCGGCTTGCACAGCGGCAGTGTTGAAGAGCTGGGGTACGTTCTGCGAAGTGTTGAGATCGATTTGCAGCTCCGCGCTCTGGCTGGCGCCTCCAATCCCCGGAGGCACCTCAATTTTTTGCCATCCGCTATTGCTGGGGCCCGCGTCTATTTTTTTATTGATGCGAACCGACAGAACATTGAGAAGCACATTCTGAAAGTTCGGCGGCGGGACGCCTACAAATCCTATCTCGACCGACGAATTCTTGGCGGCCCGGGCCGACCCGACACCGGCCAGTAGCACGCAAATCAGGGTAACGAAAGGTATTATTGGGCTGCGCGCAGTCCGATAGACAAAAAAATCTTTCACTCGGAATCCATCGAAGAAGAATTGGGTCAACGTTTGGGATAACCTAACCAGTGTGCGAAGGCAAGAATACAATCGCTTGCGTGAACGTCAAATGGATCACGGAGCTTGACTGCTCGCCTTCCCGATCCGGAGAATCACTGCCACCGATGAACTCGCCGAATCGAAACGCCCGCTGCTGTCTGTTCGCACTTTTCTTTCTGCTCTGCTTCGGGGTTCGAGCGACCGCGGCGGATGCGAGCTTGAAAATCACGACCGGCAATCCGGGCCTCGAGCATTTCGACACCGACGGCGGCGTGCAGCTCGACTTCGGTCTGACCGATCAGAACGGCAATCCGGTCGGCAACCTTCGGCCCGACAACGTCAAAGTATTTGAAGACGGCAAGGAAGCCAAGATCCTCGATTTTCGCGGAGTCGGCCAGGGCCGTCCCGTCGATATCGTGTTCGTGATGGACGTGACGGAATCGATGCAGCCCTATATCGACGCGGTCAAGCAAAACGTGATCGCGTTCGCGCAGGACCTGCAGGCCAACAGCCGCGACTACCGGCTCGGACTGGTGACGTTCGAGGACTACGTGGTCTCGAAGTACCCCGACTGCAACTGTGCCTATCGCAACGCGATGACGTCGGACGTGAAGCAGTTCACCGAGTGGGTGGGCAGCCTGCACGCGGGCGGCGGCGGCGACATCCCCGAGGATCAGCTCGACGCGCTCGCCTATGCTTCGACCTTTCCGTTTCGCCCCGAGGCCGAAAGCATCCTCATTATTATCACCGACGCGCCGGCTCATCATGACGGCGACGGCTCGGCCTACACGGAGCACGATCAGGCCTTCTGGGACCATCACACTCGCGGCGTGCAGGTGACGGATCTGACGGGCACCAAAGTCGCCGACATGCTCAAGAAAAATGGGCTCACTCTGTATGCGGTGGTTCCGCCACCGTTCATCGAGCCCGCGTACCAGGAAATCGTCGATGCGACGCACGGCCGTTCGTACAATATCATCACCGAAGAAGGCCGCTTCCCGTCGCTGGTGCGCGAGATCGGCCATTCGATCGCGACGGAGTATTCGCTGACCTATCGAACGCCGCGCCCGATTGAAGACGGCACCAATCGCAGTGTCGAACTGAAGATCGATTACAACAGCGAAGCGGGCGAGGTTGAGACTGCGTACCAGGTGCGGGGGCTCGGCGGGGCCGCGATTAACGTGCCGGAGGACGCGGGCACGGCCGGTGGAAACTCGACCGGCACGGGGCTTCGGCAATTCTCGTTCAGCTGGTGGAACGGAGCAGTACCGTTGATCGCAATCGTGGGGCTGTTCGGGCTGTCGCGAATGAGATTCGGGGTCTCGGCCGATGAACTCAAGGCTATTGTCGAGGCACAGGGCGCAATCGCACCCCGGATGCCAGCCGCACCACCGCCAGCGGTGCGCGCGATGCAGCGCGCGCCTGCAGGACCGTCGCAATCACCGATGACCGCGCCCCGCGGGGCGGGGCAGACGCAGGGCGCGCGGCTGGTGGCGGTCGATCGTATCGATCCGGTGCCGGCGGAATATTCGCTGATGAAAGACGAGATATCGATCGGCCGTGGCGAGGACAACGACGTCGTCATTCCGCACGCGAGCGTGTCGCGCCGGCACGCGCGCTTGATGCGCCGCGACGGTGGATTCGAACTGATGGATCTGAATTCGACTAACGGCAGCTACGTGGACGATCGCCAGATACATGGCTCGGCGTTCGTGAGCGCCGGCAGCCGGCTGCGCCTGGGCGACATCCGGTTCGTATTGCAGCTCTAGCTCGTTTGTTTCCTTATCAGTGGCCGGCTCTCTCCAGCGCCTGCGGCGCCAGAAAGGCGTTGTCCACTATTCCCATATCGATATACCAGCATTCGCGATCGGGCGCGGTCGCTCCCGGCATATAGACGACTGAACTGTAGCCGGTGGTGAGATCCTCGTCGACCAGACCCAACTGGAACATCCGCTTGTACGGATAGATGGCGACTCTGGCGTCTGGCACCGGCCGGTCGCGATAAGTGTTGAAGGTCGCGATAGTCTTCCACAGCTTGCCCTCGCGATCGTACTGATCCGACGCCGTGATGAACCATCCTTCTGAATCAATGTAGAAGATTCGCTTCGGGATCGTCACGTCATGGCCCGGCTTCGAGTCCGCTTCGATCACGTACAGATGGCGCATCTCCCAGTCTTCGGGGCAAATGGTTTTGCCGCCGTCGGAGGGGCATTGCGGCTCGGGCGAATGCACGGCGTGCACCGACGCGAGCATCTGCTTCTCGCCCAGGAATCTGTAATTGAAATCTTCGATTTTGGCCGAGAAACCGAAATACGAATCCGGATCGAGCGTGTTTGCGTATGCACTGGCTGCGCTGGATCCTCCAGCGCCACCGGCGCCCATCGCGCCTCCGGTGCCTCCGCCACCACCGAATCCCGGCAGCGCCGCTATGGCGTCTGAGAGCACCGACGCAGATTCACGGCGCAGCTTGCGCGCCATCGGATTGAACACCCATACGTTGTCCTCGACCGCAGGATCGATATGCCGCTGTCGCACCATTCCGTAGCCCCGCAAACTTGACGGTTCCAGAAACGGATAGAATCCGAAGCGGTAACGAATGCCGCTGGCTACGCCGTCGGGATCGGTCGGTATCGGCGGCACCTCGATGCGGCCGATATTGTTGTAGAACGCGAAATGCCCCACCGTGTAGTAACTCAGCGGCGAGCCAGTGGGGTGTTTGTCGAAGCTGGCAACCTCGGGATAGCGCATATCGATATCGTCGCTGTACAGCGGCCGGTAGCTGAAATTCCACATTACCTTGGTCGCCACTTGCGGATCGTTCGGATCGACCAGCGGAAACGGCTGCCCGGAGACGTAACCCTTGAGCGTGCCGTCGGGCGCGAGCTGGACCTGGGCCGAGTACTTCTCGGTTGCGGCCTTGAACGGCGGCGGCCAATCGAGCTTGTCGGTCGGCACGATCCTGAGCTGCATGCCCTCGCGGACCAGCACGTAGTTGCCGGGGCTGACCAGATCGGCCACCTTGTCTGAATTATCCTTGGTGATCAGGTCGCCGGGTCTGACGTCGGCTTGCGCACGCGGCAACGAGCACAGCATCGCCGCCAACAAGGTTCCGGTCATGATTCGCAACGGTGACAATCGCATGAGTTCCCCCATGGTGCGCAGCGCCGATTCCGGCGCGTCGGGAACTATCTTACAGCAGTCAGGCTCGATCGAAAATGCCTTGATCGAAAGCCAAACTTTCGCGGCTAGACGGTTTTGTATCGCGCTTGCGCCGCTCAGCGGCGGGGGGTGAGTCCGTTTCGTTGCCTGCGCCATCGCAGCAGATCGAAGCGGTCCTGCCGCGCCTTCTAGTTGACGCTGGAAGTATCGATTGTGTCTGAACTCGCTGGCAGTGTGAGCAGCATTCCGTCGTATCCGAGCGCGACGCCGCGCGGCCGCACCGCGCCGACCCCCCGCATGAATGACATCCGCACGAAGGCGTTAGGCGTCGGCGGCCCGATATGGCTCAGCACCAGGAGCCGCACGCCTGCTTCGTTCGCCTCGGCGGCCGCGTCCTCGGGCGTCGTATGGTAACGCAGGATGTCGGACATGATCTTCGCAATCCGCGCGTTTCCCCGCCGGCTAGCCGCCTCTTCGATAAGTTTCACCATCGGCGCCGACTGGGCTTCATGGATCAGCACGTCGGCGCCGCGCGCGTGCGCCACCAGGTTGGCGCACTTGGTCGTGTCGCCGCTGATTACCACCGAGCGCCCCTTGTAGTCGAATCGGTAGCCGTACGCGGGCACGACCGGCGCATGATTGACGGTAAAGGCGGTCACTTTGAGCCCGTTCTCTTCGAGAACGGTTGCCGAGCCACCCGCGCAGGGCGCCGCGCCCGGCTCAGCATCGACCTTCACGACGTGCGGTTCCATCGCCCAGTTGGCCGGTGGCATAAGTGCGGCGCCGTGATGCGCTACGCGATAGTCCCGGTCCAGCGCGTACGCCTGCGCGAATCCGCCCACCACCACCTCGACTCCTGGCGGGCCGAAGACGCGCAGCGGGTTCTCACGGCCCTGCGCCCACGTCTGCAAGTTAATCTCGCCAAGGTCGCCGATATGATCCGAGTGGTAGTGCGTCAGCATCACCGCTGCCAGCTTCGGCGCCGGCAGATGCCACAGCGCGAGGTTCTTCCACGCGCCCGGGCCGGTGTCCACGAGGTACATATTGCCGCCGGCGAAGACCGCTGTGCACGCATCCGCCCGATTGGGGTCGGCCAGCGGATTTCCCGTTCCGCACAGGACAACGCGGAGCGCGTCGTCGGCGAGGAGATCATTGCGCGTTGCGCCAAGGGCCCGCTCGACCACCCGCCTCAGGAGCGCATCCTGCACCGCCGGCACGTGCGCCATCCACCACACCAGTCCGGCGAGCAGCACCAAAGCTGCGCCGCAGGCGGCGAGACCTTTGACTGATCGCGACATGATCATTGAGTTGCGCTAGTCTGCGCTCCGAGTTGCCGATTAAACTACACGGCCTTCCATTGCAAGCTTTCAAGGTCTCGATCGAAAATGCCTTGCTTGATCGTTCATCGGCGTACTCTCTATGATTTGGACAAAGAGCGACAGAGGTCACTCAGGTGAAAGAAACTATTTCCAGAATCAGTCTGTTCGCGATCGCGATTTCGGCGCTCGTATTTGTTGCCGCGGGAGCCGATGCGCAGATGCGCCCGATGATGATTCCGCTTCCCACCACGCTGGTCCTCAGCAAGCCTGCGCCCGGACAGATCTACGGCAGCAAGCCGACTGTGACGATGGGTGTGGGTGGGAAAACATACAAGTTCGTGCTGAACGACGCCTACGTTGACGATCCCAAGCGCCTACTCCATTGGGCTGACGTCTGGCAGTTGGTCCGCCAGTACAATCCCAACTTCAACGTGAGTGGTCTCGGGGAGGACACGTTCGAGAAAATGCAGCCGGGCCAGACCCTGACGGTGCGCGGTATGTTCGCCGTGAACAATCAGACCTTGGAAGTGACGGGCACCGAACTGGGCGGCGGACCCTTCGGTCCCACAGAGCATTACTAGAGCGTCAGATCGCCGCGGCCATTGCCATTTTCGAGCGGCCTGTCGGGATCGCAAACGCTGCGGGTTCACGGCCTGCAGCCGTTCGCCGAAGCCGGCCCGAACTTCCGGCTGGCCGGATCGCTCACGGACTCATCCCGATATGGCACCTTGGCCGGCACCGGCATCGAGGCCCACTTACGCCGCATTCGCATCGCCCCGGCGATTCGTTTCACGCGCTGGGGCCCCGACCGTTTCCCGGACGACGGCGGGCCGTCGCGCAACCAGCCTGACTTGCTCGCTGGCGTTGGGTTCCGAGCCCGCCCAAGCCAGCGACGGATGTCGCGGAGCTAGAATCGCGGTGCGCAACAGCGCAGCACCGCATGGCCCTCTTCCCTTACTTTATCTCCACTTCGTCGATGAAGAACTCGAATTTGCCCAGGCCTGCCGGGCTGATGAATCCCAGGCCG
>CAWDLC010000014.1:0-253722 GCA_963803045.1 Binataceae bacterium (SeqCode)
CTGTGCCTGTTCTTCGTTACGAGTACGTGCTGCTGGCGGCGGCGGTGCCGTTCGCGGCGCTGGTGACCAGCGATCAGGGTCCGGACTACGCGCTGCTCACCGACGGCTACTGCAAGGGGCTCGCGCCGTGCCGGAGGAACTGAAGCAGCAGTACCCGCGCATCGCGTGGCTTGCGAAGGAGAACTTTGCGCTGAGCGAGCTTCCCTCCGCGACCTCGCTGCGGGTGCTTCGCGGTTTCCAGACCAGGGCGGCGTTGCCGACTGCGCCGACCGAGCCGTTTATCGGCGTGGGCGATCCGGTGCTCGATGGCACTGACCGTTAATGCGCGCGGCGCGATGCTCGCCGTGCGCGGAGTTGAATCGACTGACGACATCCGCAAGCTGCCGCGCCTGCCCGGCACACGCGACGAGCTGATGGCCAATGCGAAAGCGCTCGGCGCCGACCCGTCATCGTCGCTGTTTCTCGGCGTGTAGGCCCAGTAGCGCAGGGGGTGCTAAACGGGGAATAACATCGTTTTAAGAACCGGGCTGCGCGTGTCAACCACCGGGCGTCAACCGCCACTTGTCAACCGCCGTATGGGTGTCAACCGGTTGACGGGTTGATGCGGAGAGCAGTACGCATCGGACTGCGTCATCCAGCAAGCAGGCACAAACTCCCGGTGCGCTTCACGGAAATGAGTGAAAAACCCTGCAGTTCGCCTATGGAGCGCGCTCAGCCCACGGCGGTGTCGCCGATGACCGCGAACAGGTAGGCGCGAGCAGGTAGGACTTATATCTTCCCTTTTTCTCGCGGGAAGGCATGGAGGAATCATTTTGCTGAACCATTCAGGAAGGCAGTCTACAAAGAAACTCAACGCGCGTATCATGGTCGGCTCGAAAGGCATAGAGTATGATGCGTATAGCCGTGGAATTGGCCCTGGCGAAACACACGGCTATCCGGAGTTGTTGTGACCACCACCCTCAAGCTTGATGAGGAATATCGATTGACGCGAGCCGCACTTGTTAATGCGGGAGTCGACATGACCGACAGCATGGACGCGCTTTATCGCGACTGGCGCCGGTGGCGTGATAGGTCGGAATCCCGGGCCCGAGTCGATAGTGCCGCGGTAGGGAACGCGGACCAATGGTGGACCCAGCATCTGGCGCAATTCCGGCGCTTGATCGATCCGCTACATGTCGCCGCGCGCGCCGAACGAGAACGTAAAGACCGGGGTACAGTTCGCGCCAGACCGCATCCTGCGCGAAGCAGACGATACCCCCTTGTTCTCAGCAAAACATTGGCTAGACTTTCTACTCGCAGTGGGCGATGAAGGGTGACTTCGGTCGTCCCTTCTGGAATAGGTTGCGCCGGCGAAGCTTATGGGATCACCACCTCGGCCTTGCTCGTGGCAACCGTCTCGCCCCGTTGGTTGACCGAGGTCATCGCGACGACCGCGAAGACGGGCTGCCTTCCCGAGTAATGAATTTCGATGACCTCGCCGGTTGAGGTTACAGTGTCGCCGGGAAGCACCGGTCTGGTGAACTTCGAGTCCATCGAGCGCAGGTTCCCGCCCACTGGATAAATCCACTCGGTTATCATCGACGCCTGGAACGCCATGGTCATCATGCCGTGGGCGACGGTCGACTCAACGCCGAAGACCTTCGCCCGCTTTGCCCACTCGACGTTGGTGTGCACGGGGTTGTAGTCGAGCGACGCGACCGCCATGCGGTCGAAATCGTCCTGGGATACGGTGCGCCGATGCTCGGGCAGCCGTGTGCCAATCTTAAGCTCCGCCAGCCGTGGCCTCTCGCTCATCGATTTTCTCCCATTTGGTCGCCTTGCGCTTCGCCTGGCCGGCCGCGTCGGTTTGCCGGCGGCCTTGTCGCAGGCGCGGTTGGGTTCACGCCCGCGCGAACCTGCGAATGTCCTCACGCGTCCTGGGCAGGATCAGCGTGGCCCACCAGGTGGCCTTTTTCACGTGGCGTTGGTCGAAGAAGTTCAGTTCATTCGTGATGTAACAGTGCTGCCTGCGAATCCACTTGTCATGCGTTTTTTGCTTCAGCGTGATGATGTCGCCGATGCGCAGCGGTTCGTACCACACGATGTGCTGGCCGGGATTCATCGCTCCCGGCGTGCGCAGCCAGTTCCCGCGCCCCTTGCCGATACACCAAAAAGCGATTTCCACCAGGAAAATCGGATGCGGCAGGAGACGGCCGTAGGGTGAAGCCTGGGCGGCTTGCTCGTCGTAGAACAGGGAGTTCGAGTCCAGCGACGCCTCGGCGAACATAACGAGGTCATCCCTGGTCACCTCGAAGGTCAGCTCCGAATCGTACTCCTCGCCGACCACGACATCTTCCCAGCACTCGAGCTTCTCGGTGTCCTTGAGGAAGTCGTACTCGAATCTCTTCTGTTTGTCCGTCCGCAGCAGGCGTTCCAGCTTGCTAGCCGCCATAATGGTCTCCTCTTGCCCCTAAGACGGTCATTTACGTTGTCAGATTCCATCCCGCCGCTCAGTCGGCCGCACGTCTGGCGCGACGATCATGGCACGGGCGAGCGCTGAAGCCAGCTCACGAGGTCGCGCAGCACCTCATCGCGATTCGTTTCGTTCAGCATCTCGTGTCGGCCTTGCGGATAGTATTTCTCGCTGACGTTCGCGATTCCCGCCGCGCGATATCGCTCGGCCAACGGCTTTAGCCGTTCGAGGTTGCGATTAATCGGATCCTTGTCGCCGGCGAAAATGTAGATCGGAAGATTCTTGCGGATCCGCGAGAGTTCCGCCGGATCGACCAACCGGCTTGCAGAAGCCGCCATCGTCTCCATCGCCCGCTTGTTTATTCCAAAGCCGCAAAGCGGATCTGCGACGTACGCATCCACAGCCGCCGGGTCGCGGCTCAACCAGTCGTAAGGGGTCCGGGCCGGCTCGAAAGCGTGATTGAACGCGGTAAGATCCGCTTGCCGCGACGGATTGATTGCCAGCCTATCAGCCGACGCCGATCCCGAGAGCACCAGGCCCGCAATAAGCGCGCTGTTGTCGAGCACGTACTGCTGCGCGGCGAAAGAACCCATGCTATGGCCGAGCAGGATCAACGGCAATCCACCTTCGCGTGTGCGCGCGAGCCGGCTCAGCGTGAGCACATCGGCGACCAATCCGTTCCATCCGCCAGCTCCAAAATCGCCGAGCGACTCGGGGCCTTTCACACTGCGCCCGTGCCCGCGATGGTCGTTGGCATAAACGTGAAACCCGGCTTGGTTGAGAAACTCTGCCACATGCGCATACCGCAGCGCGTGTTCTCCCATGCCGTGGGCAATCTGAATGATCCCCGTCGCCCGGCCGGGAGCCCGCCATCGATAGTAAGCGATTTCCAGTCCGTCACTGCTCGAGAAAGAAAAATCTTCGCGCCTCATGCGGGTGTACCTCCCCGATTCGTCAGACCCTCAAGTCAGCGCAATACTACAAAGTGAATCGCCCCGTCGATTCCGGCAGCGTCCACGCGCCGCCCGGTTGCTATCGAGTTGCCGCCCTTTTGACGTTACGGGCCACGGCGCGATAGCTTTCAGCTAGATCGACTCAGGAACTCGAACCTCGACTATCACCAGGCTTTCGCGCCATTTCGGCAACCAGTGCGACAGCAAGATCCAAAGCGGGCGATCCGAATGACGGAAGCAGGGGCGACGAGTTCGGCTGCGCTCCAGCACAGCGATTTGATGGCGCAGGGCGATCGATTCCAGCACCAGCGCGGTGCGGGTTCGGGGGTCGCTTCGGGCGACCGGGACCGCTCCGCTTGCCGGATCGCCATGAAGGCAGGCTATCGCCAGGCGTTCGAAACCACCAATGAATTCGTGCGGATTAAGTTTTGAGGAGGGACAGCGCCGCAAATACACGGCGAATTGCTGATGCTCGGGATCGAGGTTGCCGAATCAACGGTGGCGAGGTACATGGCCAGGAGGCGGGGGCCGCCCTCCCAGGGTTGGAATACATTCCTGCGCAATCATGCCGCTGGGATTGGTACTGTCTGAATTAAGACACCGAGCGCGGGAAATTAAGACATGTCGCCAACTCTGCCGATGGGCAGATCAGGGAGGGTTGGCCTTTCGCTTTCAGATTTCGTGCGTTAGAAGCGTGAGTTATGAAGCCCCGCCGCGCAGTTAACGAATGCTGGTCGATGGACTTCGTCTCCGACGCACTCTTTGACGGCCGCCGCATCCGCGCGCTGACCGTGGTCGATAACTTCACCCGAGAAAGTCTGGCAATCGAGGGGGGACAAGGCATCACCGGCGAGCAGGTGGTGGCAGTGATGAATCGGATCGTTGCCGTGCGTGAAGCACCGAAAAGCATTCGCGTCGACAACGGCCCCGAGTTTGTTTCGCGCGCACTCGACCAGTGGGCCTACCTGCATCAGGTCACGCTCGACTTCAGCCGTCCGGGAAAACCAACCGACAATGCCCTGGTTGAATCCTTCAATGGACGGCTTCGCGACGAGTGTCTGAACACTAACTGGTTCCTTTCCCTTGACGACGCCAAGCGCAAGATCGAAGCTTGGCGCGAGCACTATAACGAGAGTCGTCCTCACACTGCTCTGGGCTACGTTCCACCCAGGGAATTTGCTCAACAGGCCGCACGGAACCTCGGCCCATGAACCCGGATCTTTAACTCTCCGACTGGATGAAGAATTGGGGGACCCTCACCAGCCATGAACCCCTGAATCAGATCGGTGCAGTTTTCGGGAGGGTCGCCCCCCTCGTCTCCTGCCTGCCTCCAACCGCATTCCCAAGAATTATTGACTGGGGCACTCTCTATCAGGATCTCAGAACAATCTACTAGCGCTCACTCTCGAAGGTGACGCACAAATCAGCGGCGTCGGTTGGCCGGGGGCTATCGCTGCCGCCTGGAACGTATTACATCGAGATACGCGGAGGCTCATGACGATGGCCGATTCCCGACGTGGCGGCGGACTCACAACCTTTGCGATCCTGTTCGCAATTCTCGCATTGACCGACATCTTGAAGCCATTTCATCTCGAGGGTCCGACCACGGGCCTGGTCTTTTTTGGCAAACGGCTGAGCGGCACGCCGGACGCGATCCTTGGGCCGCTGCTGGGAATTATTCTCTTGATTTATGCAGCCGGGATCTGGCGGATGCGCCGCTATGCGATGTACCTCGGCTACGCATATGCAATCTACGTCTCGCTCAACCTGGCGCTTTTCTCGGTGAGGAATCCACCGCCGGCTTCGCAGAGCGAGATGATCTTCGACACGGTCTATATCATTCTTGCTTTCGCTCTCAGCTGGGGCACGGCGATACTTCTTCACCGCCACAGAGTCGATCTCCGGTAGCGAGTTCTGTTGTCGGCGCCGGCGCAAACGAAGCCATGATTGCGGCGCGGAAGGTCGGCGGAGACTGGCGGCTGAACGATTGGTCGGTTTTCAGGCTATTTTGAAGGTTGTGCCTACTGAAAACTCCGAAATCAGCGAAAAGTCTAGAGTTTTGAGAATCACAACCGTAGTGTCGCCGGCATGCATAAGCTCGAGCAATCCGTCATATCGGTTGTTGCCCGCCGATTCCGTAGCTCTGGGTCCTGCGCTACCGACTGTGGCCGCGCTGTCTGGAGGCGATGGTGTTGGTCAAGCCGATCACTGTCTGGCCGCTGACCTGGTCCACGGTTTCCTGAGACGACCGCTCGAGCTGCGTGCCACTCAAGACCTCGATGCGATCCTTGTTTTCGATCCCCTCCAAGGTGACGATGGTCTCGCTGAAGTACCTGTGCATACTGAAAAACTCAAAAACGGCCCTAAACTCTATTTTTTTCGCAGCTTTCGGAGTTGTCAGAAGGCACACCATGATAGGGCTGACACCTCAACTCATCAGCGACTCCGCGAGCCGCCCGGGCGACCCTTTGTGTCTCCGTTCGCGCGGACCAGGTTTTGAGGAGCCACAGGGACACCTGCTGCTCGGACTGCCGGCGGAGGAATTTCTCTTCTAGGCGGATAGCTACAGCTGAACCGACTTTCTTAAGCGCGACGGCGAGGCCCTCGGCGTCAATTACTCTGGACGCCGTCGCCCTACAGTCTAGGCGCAACCGCCGCGATCCGGCCGTCGGCTATGGCAACGTCCCCGTACTCGGCCGGCCCGCCGCTGCCGTCGTACACCGCTCCGCCACGAATCAGGATGCCGTACGGCATCGTCTCACTGGGCACGCGTACTTATCAGGCTGGACGAGAACCTGCTTGTGCAAGGCGCCGCTTCGCCTCCTGTAGCACGTCCTCGGGAAGCGGCCCCTTAAGAGCGGCAGCAATATTATCTTGCAAATGCCCAACGTCCCTTGTTCCTACAATCGTCGTGTCCAGGTCGGGATTGGAAAGGGTGAAACGCAACATGAACTCCATGCGGCTCATGCCATTGACCAATTCGTCCAGATGCGCCTCTTGCCAACGATCGCGCATCGTATTCCGCGGCATCATTCGGTATGTTCGCCCTTCCCAGTCGGTAGGCGCGCCCCGCGCCACTCCGCCGCGGATGACGATTCCGGCACCGGCCGCCGCGGCCCGAGAGATCGCCTGCTCATGCTCGCGCTGAAGCGCTGAATACGGAATCTGGAACTCGTCGAACACGCCCATATCAATCTGCTCAAGCAGGTTGGGTAGGGTGGCGGACACCCCGATGAAGCGCACCTTGCCTTCTTTCTTGAGCGCCAAGACCGTCTCCAGCGCACCCGTTTCCTCAAACTCCTTGCGGGTGAGGCTCCGATGAAACTGCACCAGATCCAGATGGTCCGTCTTCATCTTGCGCAAGCTCTGCTCGATGCCGGTTCGAATATTTTCAGGCGTATGAACGTGGTCGGAGCCTCCCGGCATCCCGGGCACGCAACCACATTTGGATGCCAGCAAGTATTCCGCGCGCCGATGCGCGATGAAACGTCCGATCAATTCTTCGCTGCGTCCATAATCGATGGACGTATCAATAAAGTTGATGCCAGCGTCCAGAACCGCGTTGAGAACTCTCTCTGCTGTCTCATCGGAGACTTCCGGCCCCCGTGGTGCCCCTCGCAGTTCCATCGCGCCGTAGCCCAGTGTCGTAACTTCAAGGCCCGTGCGGCCCAGCCTTCGTTTTGCCAATTCGCTCATATGTAAACCCTCCTCGATAATCAGGATCCAACGTCGCCGGCGTTGTGCGGCTTGCAGGCCATTCCGCGAGCAGAATCGCGACGGAAATTCGTTCGCCTTCGCCCTGTCCCTTCTCAAAACTTGATCCGAGCGGATTTATTGGTGGTTTCGATCGGCCGCAGATCAAGTTTTGAGAAGGAACAGCGGACATTTCGTTTCTCCGGAGAACTTGCGTTGGCTAAACCAAAGACGAAGCTATTCTCGCCAGGTGCCTTTGTCTTGACTCAATGACGCCCTACCGTAACTTGCGGTTCCAGAATCGACGGCAAGCGCGATCAGTCGGTCTGCCTATCTTTAAGACTGTATTCACGATTTGCGAGTGGGTTTGCGTGTCATGGCTCGTTTCGAAGTGATCCTGGGCGATGGAGTCACGGCTTTTGGCTGGAGTTCGTAAACGGAGATGTGAACCGGGCTCGCCGCGGTGAACGGGCTTCTGTTCCATCCGCCGTATCGCTCCCGCAGCTGCATTCCGGAAAGGCGCGCCATCAGGTCCAACTCGCTCGGATACGCGAAGCGCAACTGCACCGGATACATCTGCACTCCGCGCGCGGTGAACAGGATGTGCTGTGCGCGGACAGTCTGGTTCACGACATCGTTGGTCACCAAATCGAGCAGGGCATGATCGGTTCCTACATCAACCGCCGTGACATGCTGGCGCTGCGCAAGAATCGAATGGTCGGGATTGAATGCTTCGACTACGAACGCGCCCGCCGGAAGAATGCGCTTCGCTACGCGCTGAAAACATCGCAGTTGTTCTTCCTGATTTGGAAGCACGAAAAGAGTGTTGAACGCGACGTAGACAAGACCGAAGCCGCCGGAAGCCTTCACATCGGCGAAGTTGCCCATTACGACCGGGATGTCCGCGCCGCCCGGTTTGTCACGCATCTTCGCGACCATCGCGGGCGACGCATCGATTCCCATCACGCGCACGCCGCGCGCGGCCAGCGATATCGCTATTCTACCGGTGCCGATTCCGAGTTCGAGAGCCCGGCGCTTGCCCGCGAGCGGCGCGAGAAAATCCGCGACCGTTTCGGGATTGTCGCGCTTCCCGTAAAAGAGGTCGTAGACTTCGGCGATTCGCTCTCCGTAAGTGGTTTCGTCGTACTCAGCCATGCGTGGACGCTTAGCTCGCAGCGTGCAGCCACTCCTTCGGCACTGGCTGTGCTCGCTGGTGGGTGAGCAGCTTGGCGCGCCGGGCTCTCTCGTCGGGCGTAATCGTGGCGGGGTCCTCACGGAATTCAGGCCCCATCGCCATCGCCTTCTTGACCGCGGGGCGTTCTCCGATTTCAGCCAACCAGCGCTTCACGTTCGGGAATTCGTCCATGACGATGCCGCGCGATTGCCAACTCGACGCCCACGGATAGCACATCATGTCCGCGATGGTGTATTCGCCGGCGGCGAGATACCGCTTGTTGAACAGGCCGAGATTCATCACGCCATAGATGCGATGCGCTTCGTTATCGAAGCGGAGCACGGCGTAGGAGAGGTCGCCGTTCTTAGGATCCTGCGCGGCGCGCCGGAAATGACCCTGCTCGCCCAGCTTCGGTCCCTGATTGCCCGTCTGCCAGAGGACCCATTGGCACACGTCGTATTTGCGACGCGGTTCCTGAGGGAAGAACTTCCCGGCCTTTTCGGCGAGGTACATCAAGATCGCTCCCGACTCGAAGATCGAGATCGGAGCTCCGCCGCCCA
Organism: Binataceae bacterium (SeqCode); assembly: GCA_963803045.1. Classification (GTDB taxonomy): domain Bacteria; phylum Desulfobacterota; class Binatia; order Binatales; family Binataceae; genus Binatus. Next base: position 8,833 of record CAWDLC010000014.1, read on the forward strand.
TCGGTTCGTGATCGACGATCGCCGGCATCCGGCCGTTCGGCGAGATCCTGAGAAAGTCCGGCGAGAGCTGGTCGCCGTGGCCGATATTAATCGGCTTGATGGTGTAGGGAAGCCCGCACTCCTCGAGCAGGATCACAGGTTTCTTTCCGTTTCCAGTGGGCCAAAAATACAGATCGATCATGTGCTTGCTCCTTCGAGGCCGCGTGATGCGCTTGCCATTCAACGGACCTTGCCGAAGATGAGGGCGCTTCGCGCCCGAAGTCAATTCACAGCTTCGCCATTATCCGGCTTTAGTGCTTCGGACGGCGAGCCGCCGCTCAGGGCGTCTCCGACGGGAAGAGGATGCGATCGATCGCGAGCCGCTCCTGGCGCGATGGATCGTTCTCGACCCGGCACTTACTGTTGAAGATCATAGTCGCGCGCTCCGCGGTGGAGTACGCGGGCCAGTGCGGTGCGTTGCCGGTGTTGGGATCGCCGGTGCGAGCGAAGGCGATCCAGCGGCCGCTCATCTCGGCGGCCAGCTCGTGCACCTCGGGGCTGTCGGGCGCGAGGCGGGGCGCGAGCGGCTCACCTGCGTGGTCGAACACGAAGGTGATCTCCAGCGCGTGCGGTGACTTCATCCGGCCGCCTGCAATCGGCGTCTCCCACTCGAACCGGTAGAGGTAGCCTGGCGCCCGGCCTTGCTCGCTCTTACGCTGCGCGATCTTGCGCGAGAACGCACCGGTCGGATATTCGGCGCCGATTAGGAAGAACAGGTCGGATGGGGTTGCGCCGGGATTGGCGGCGCGGAACTCTTCGATCACCCGCTCGGACTGGTCGCGGAATAGAAGCTTGACGCGGCGCTGAAGACCCTCGTCGTCGAGCGCGAAGGCCTCGCGATCGCCAGCCAGGAACAGCGTTGGTTCGGTGCGGTTGTAGCCGATCATTACCGGCACGTCGGCGCACAGCGGGGAGGCCTTGGGGTCGAACGGGTGCTGCTCGAGAGTCCGTTTGTCGACTACCGGAGCAAAGCCCTGCCGGAATCCCACTAGCCGCCGTCCGAGTTTGCGCTCGACCGCGGCCTGTGCAGTGACGATGCGCTCCACCGCGACGGTCTGGATTTCGCCAATGCGCGCGCGATCGAGCCCCAACTCCGCCAGCAGCAGGTCGGCGACCTCGACCGCACTGGCGGGCTCGATCATCCGGAATCCCGGACCGCTCTGGATCACCGCGCGATGAAAGAGCCCCTTGGCAGACGGCATCGCGAGCAGGGTGGAGACCTTTGCGCCGCCTCCCGATTCGCCGAAGATCGTAACGTTGCGCGGGTCGCCGCCGAATCGCGCGATGTTGTCCCGGACCCATTCGAGCGCCGCGACCAAGTCGAGCATCCCGACGTTGACTGACGATGCAAACTGCTCGCCGCCAACCCCGGCGATATAGGTATATCCGAGGGCGCCGAGCCGATGGTTGACTGTCACCACCACCACGTCGCCGCGCTGCGCGAGGCGCTCGCCGCCGTACATCAGAGGTGAGCCCGAGCTCGACGCAAAGCCGCCGCCGTGGCACCAGAACATCACGGGACGCTTGCCACCGTCGCTGAGTCCTCGAGTCCAGACATTGAGTACCAGGCAGTCTTCGCTTTCCTCTATGGTGTCAGCGTCACCATACGCGGCGTACCCTCCACGCGGATCGACTGCGCCACGCATCGAGGACGGATTTTGCGGTGCGCTCGGTCCGTAGTCGAATGCATCACGCACGCCGGCCCACGGCTGCGGGGCAATTGGCGGCATGAAACGATTCTTACCCGCGGTTGAAGCGGCATAGGGAATTCCCCTGAAGATGCTGACACCGCCGGCGGTGGTTCCGCGAACTTTGCCGCGCGTGGTTTCGACGACCGGTTGCGGCGCCCCCTCGCGCAGAGAAGTCGATGCCATGGAAGATGCCATATATGTGAGCCTCCCGCTGTTGCGCTCAGTTAGTCTTAGCCGAACCTCGGTCGCGCTGTCGAACACAGGGTAGCGAACGCTATGAGCCTTCCAAGTGAAACGGACCAGCAACGAGATGCAATCGCGCCCATCAGTCCATGCCGATCTGCGCCGCGTTATGTGTCGTACTCGCTCTTGCAAAGCTCCTGATAATCTAATCGGTTCTGCGCGAGCAGCTTCGCACGGGCCTCATCTGTCAGACTGCTGAGCATAGCTACTTCCTCGTAGCCGGCAGGAACGTAGCTGATATGCGAAATCAGTCCGTAACCATCGTCCCACACATGAAGCTGCACCGCCCGCGGCTCCATCGTAAATTCGAATCCGTTTTGCCCCGTCAGATTCAGCGAAACCTGATGACAGGTGCTCGGTGATGTGGACGCGATCGTGCCGCCCCATGCCACGTGGATTGGCCGGTGAATATGGCCGCATGCGACTCGCACGATCTGCCGATGCTGCCGCACAATTTCCTCCATCATCCGGCCGCCGTGCAGCCCCGACGCATCCATCCATTGCACTCCGGTGCGAAACGGCGGGTGATGCATGAAAATCAGCGTCGGAGAATCAGGCCGCGCGCTGAGCGTGGCGTCGAGCCATCGCAGCCGTTCTTCACACACCATTCCATGATGGTGTTCCGGCACGCTGGTATCGAGTCCAATCAGCCGCAGCGGATACCTGTCGATCGCATAGTTCACGAACGCCGCATCAGGCGGCGGCATGTAGTCCTCGCTGGCAAATGCCTTCAACAGGACCTCGCGCCGATCGTGATTTCCCGGAATCACGAACACGGGAGGAATCAAGTCGGATAAGATCTCGCGCAGCAAATCGTATTCCTCCGGGCGTCCGTGGTCCGTTAGATCGCCTGATGCGATCACCGCGTCCGGCCTGGGATCGAGACTATTGATATGGGCGATGGACTGCGCGAGCTGCGCATTGGTCGGCACCTTGCGATAACACAGGCGATCTCTTGCCACTACGTGAAGATCGGTGATCTGCGCGACGATCATGTTCACCTCATCAGAGAATCCGGAACGTCGAAGGATTGCTTCGCGGGGCGGATCAAAAGTCGACGGACCCTAACTCAAATTGGCCACGTTATCGGGGTGCAGGCCACCGCCTTCCGCGAGACGAGGTCAGACCGTTCATTGCGAACAATTCGCTAGTGTCGATGAGGACTTACAAACTCTTCCTTCTGCGCTCCGCCCAGCGCTTCTTCATCGCCAGCGACAAGCGCCGTCTGCCCTCCGGCGTGATTCCGCCACGACGCCGGCCAGACGCTCGCGCGCCGCCTGCACGCGTCTTCGTAGCAGCCGACGACGACGCTCTTCCGTCCAGCGCTTCGATAGCCCAGTTAAGCCGGTCCCTTTCTGCCTTCAACTCTGACACGATTCTCTGTAGGTCCAAGGTACGCTCCTTTTCGTTTAGCCGACCGCCTTAACCGGCCAATTCCGAAGTGATTCCCTGATGGTTGGTGTCTTGGATAATGTCAGTGGCGCTCCAAGTTCGCAACCCAGTCCCGATAAGGTCCTTGGTATCTCTCCGCCTCCCCGCTTTGGTAGCCCGTTTCGACGGAATAGCTCCGATTCTAAGGCGTAACTGGTGACATTCCTAGGTTCTGCTCCTCCAAAGCCAGCTTCGGAATAGGAAGAACTATCCGTTCACGACTCGACTGAGCGGGGGCGCAGAGCAATGTGTGTGTACTGCCGGGGAGGCGGGTAGTCTATGACCCGAAACATCTAGACAAGGAACCCCAAAAGCTGTCGGCTGAGATCGCGGTGCTCGAATCACTCGAGTCTCAATAGTGAGAGCGCGTTGGAAGATCCTCTACGAAACCGAGGCACCGACGCGCTTCAGCCGCGATCTGCTGAGGCGCGCGGTTGCTTACCGGATACAGGAGCGCGTGCTCGGCGGTCTCAAGCCTTCCACGCGCCGGCTGCTCGAGCGCATGGCCGAGGATGCGCGCGCCCGGCGGCCAATAACAGTCGCGCCCGTGCGCAAGCTCGCACCGGGAGCGGTTCTGATCCGCGAGTGGGGCGGGACCAAGCATCAGGTGACGGTGCTGGAGAGCGCCGTGATGTTCCGCGGCAAGCGTTATCGTTCGCTTTCTGAAGTCGCGCGCGCGATCACCGGCAACCGCTGGTCGGGGCCGTTGTTTTTCGGATTGAAGGCACCGGCCCGAAGGAGGCATCCGCCGATGGAGCACGCTAAACATCCGATTCGTCGCTGCGCAGTCTACACCCGGAAGTCCTCGGGGAGGGTCTCGAGCAGGACTTCAACTCGCTGCACGCGCAGCGCGAGGCGTGCGAGGCGTTCATCAAAAGCCAGACGGGCGAGGGCTGGCGGCTCATCAAGACCGCCTACGATGACGGCGGCCTTTCGGGCGGGACAATGGAGCGCCCCGCCCTACAGCGCCTGTTGGAAGATATCCGGCGGAGACTTGTCGACGTCGTGGTCGTCTACAAGGTCGATCGCCTGACCCGCTCGCTCGCCGACTTCGCCAAGATGGTCGAGGTGTTCGACGCGCGCGGCGTCTCGTTCGTTGCTGTCACCCAGCAGTTCAACACGACCACCTCGATGGGACGCCTGACGCTCAACGTCCTGCTGTCATTCGCGCAATTCGAGCGGGAGGTAACGGGCGAGCGGATCCGTGACAAGATCGCCGCCTCCAAGCGCAAGGGAATGTGGATGGGCGGCGTGCCGCCGCTGGGCTATGACGTCCGCGATCGCCGGCTGGTAGTCAACCGGGCCGAAGCCGCGACGGTGAAACACATCTATGAGCGATATCTCGAACTCGGTTCCGTCCGGCTCCTGAGAGGCGATTTGGAGCGCCGCGGGATCGTCTCCAAAGTCCGGGTGTCGAAAAGCGGCGCGCGATCGGGAGGCCGGCAATTTTCGCGCGGGGCTCTTTACGAGCTGCTGTCGAACCCGATCTACCTCGGCGAAATCCGCCACAAGAAGGAACGCCATCCGGGGCAGCACGAGCCGATAGTGGGCCGCGAGCTGTGGGAGAAGGTCCAGCGGCGCTTGCGCGATCAGGCCGCCACGCATCGCGAACGCCCGACCAAGGCGCCGCCCAGCCCGCTTGCGGGGAAACTGTTCGACGAGAACGGCGAGCCCCTGTATGTGCAAGGCGCGGTAAAAGGCGCGCGCCATTATCGCTACTACGTCTCGCGGGAGCTGGTCAGGGGCTCCGCAGAATATACTGACCAGCGCGGATGGCGCCTAGCCGCGCCGGAGCTTGAGCGAGCCGTTGGCGCTGCGACTCTGCAGATTCTCGTCGATCGAGCGGCGATCGCCGGAGCGATTGAAGAACTCAACATCGATGCGAGCCGATTGCCTTCGATATTCAAGGCCGCCGAGGCTTGGATTCAAAGCCTGCGGTCCGAATCGGAAGCTGCACCAGCGCTGACCCGGCTGATCGAGCGGGTCGGGCTCAAGCAGGACGGCATCCAAGTTTCGATCAAATTGCCGATCCCGGCCAGCGAAGAGCGAGATGCCGCGACTCCGAACGAACTTGCCCTCGCTCGATTCGTCCCGATGCGGATGAAGCGGCGCGGCGTTGAGATGCGGCTGATCATTGATGGTGACGCCACACCAACGGCCCGCGTCGATCTGCCGCTGCTCAAGGCGACCGCCCGTGCGTATCGATGGTCCGACGATCTGGTGTCGGGCCGGGTGCGGTCGATCGGCGAGATCGCCAAGCGAGAACATCTTACGGGCCGTCACGTGCGGCGCGTAGATGCGGCTGGCGTTTCTGGCGCCCAGGATCGTCGAGGCGATCGCCGAAGGCCGCCAGCCTGCGGACCTCAGCACCCTCGCAATGACCCAAAGAATCGAACTGCCCCCGCTCTGGACGCGCGCAGGAGCAAGCTCTGGACATCCGATAGACTCACGCGGCGGAGTTGCTTGCTTCCGGCGTTCTTCCCAAGCACGTACCGGGTTCCCGCAAGATGTTGGCCGGTTCGCAGATGGACATGCCAAAATCGCGAACAGAGAATTTTGACGCGATTTTCGCGCTCAGCCGCGGCGGTTGGCATTCTCCGGGTCCACGACCGCGCGTGAATCGCGCCCCACGCGCCGATTTCATCGCTTCTCCAAAATGTAGGGAAACATGCCAGACTGGGTGGCGGAGAGGGGGGGATTCGAACCCCCGAGACCCTTTCGAGTCTACACGCGTTCCAGGCGTGCGCCTTAAACCGGGCTCGGCCACCTCTCCGCGCGCGAACGCGATTATGCATCACGCCAACGCGCGGGGCCACACGCGCGCTTGATCGCGCCTCACCGACCAGACTAAAGAAGGCATCAGGAGCCAGTCGCACAGACGGCTTACCACGGGAGAACACTGCGATGCTGAACACGCCGATTTGCGATTACTTTGGAATCAAGTATCCGATTCTGCTCGCCGGGATGGGCGGGGTCGCGATGCACAAGCTGGTTGCCGCGGTTTCCAACGCCGGCGGACTTGGCGTTATTGGCGCCGCGTCGCTGAGCCCCGATGATCTGCGCGCGGAAATCCGCAAGACTCGCGAGCTGACTGACAAGCCGTTCGCCGTCGATATGCTCGCGCCGATTCCCGACATGATGCGCCCGCACGTACCCGTGATGATCGAGGAAAAGATCAAGGTGTTCGTCGCCGGACTCTCGGTGCCGCAGGAATTCGTCAAGGTGATGCACGACAACGGGATGAAGATCGTCGTGATGTGCGGCAAGGTGCATCACGGCCTCAAGTCGCAGGACGCCGGCGCCGACGTGGTCGTCGCGCAAGGCACCGAGGCCGGCGGACATACCGGCGAGATCGGCATGCTCTCGCTGCTGCCGCAGATGATCGACGCGGTGAAGCTGCCGGTGCTGGCCGCCGGAGGAATCGCTGACGGACGACAGATCGCGGCGGCGCTCACGGTCGGGGCGCAGGGCGTCGTGATCGGAACGCGCTTTATCGCAACGCCCGAGGCGCAGGCGGCGGCGGGCTACCGCGACGCGATCGTAACGGCGCACGAGGATTCCACCATCCGCACGCGCGCGTACACCGGCAAGACCTGCCGCGTCATCCGCACCGAATATGCGCTCGAGTGGGAGAAGGACCCCTCGAAGATTCAGCCTTTTCCCTTCCAGGCGCAGACTTCGCGGCGCAACGGAGTCATGAACTTTGACGGACGCGACGGCTTCGATCCCAATCGCACATTCATGCCGACCGGACAGGGCGCAGGACTGATTCGCGAGATCAAGCCGGCGGCGGAAGTGTTTGCCGATCTGCTGCGCGAGACCGAGGCGGCGCTGCGAAAAGCGCAGCAATTGCTGTCGGGCGATCCCGTGCGACAGCATTCGGCGGCGCCGACGCGATGACTGTAGCAACCCGCGCGTGATCACACGCCGCGGAAAATGCCCGGCCAGATCTGCTTATGCATCTGCAATTGCAGCCGCGCCGGTAATCGATCCTCGAGTATCCACGCCGCGAGCGCGGCCGGCGCCAGTTGTCCGAACACGGGACTCAACAATAGCGCGCCCACGCGCCGGGCAAGGTCGTGCGCTACGATTGCGTCCCGGGCCCATTCGTAATCCGCACGATCGGCGACTACGAATTTGATCTCGTCGCGCCTGGTCAGATGGCCGAGGTTGCTCCAAAGATTTCGTTCGCATTCGCCGCTGCCCGGACATTTGAGGTCCATGATCTTGATGACGCGTGGGTCGAGCCGTCCCACATCCACCGCCCCCGATGTCTCGATCATCACGGTCTGGCCGGATTCGAGCATCGCCTGCGTCAGCGGATAAACGCCCTCCTGTAGCAGCGGTTCGCCGCCGGTCACTTCGACCAGGTCGCACCGGTGGTCGCGAATTATTTCGGCGACCTCGGCAATCGGCATCTGCCGGCCTTCGTAGAATGCGTACCCGGTGTCGCACCATTTGCATCGCAGGTTGCATCCGGTTAATCGCACGAACACGCACGGACGGCCGGCGTGCGTGGATTCGCCCTGGATGCTGTAAAAGATTTCGTTGATGTGCAGGCGTTCGGAAGTCATTTTTCGCCGGAACGTGCCGGTCCGCGCGCTCGTGCGGCGTCCCGCGCTTCCTCCATCACGACGCGCAGCGCTACGTTGTGCTCCGCGGCGATTCGCCGGCAGTCATCGTACTCTGGCGAAATCGTAGTCGGCTCGCGGCCATGCGCGCCCGAGGTCTTGACGCGAACCTTGCCCCATCGCGTCTCGATCTCGTGAATCTCGCGATGCAATTTCAGCCGCTCGACAGCATGAAACCGCAGTCCGATCGTCGAGGTCTCCGCAAAGATAATCTCCGCGATCACGTCGCGGCGCGCGGCCTCGGCGATCACGCCCAGGGTCACCGCCGGGCGGCTCTTCTTCATCATCGTGGGCGTAATTGTCACGTCGCGTGCACCTGCGGCGAACAGGCGCTGCATCACATGGTCGTAAATCTGCGGACTAAGGTCGTCGATATTTGCAGAGATCTCGATCATCTCGTCGCTGTCGAACGCAGCATGCTCGTGCCCGAGCATCAGCCGCAACACATTGGGCCGATCTTCAAGCTCGCGCGCGCCCGCGCCGTAGCCGATTTTCTCGACTTCGAACGCGAGCGGGAGCTCCGCCGGACGCGCCAGCGCGCGGACCACCGCCGCGCCGGTCGGCGTGACCATCTCGTGCGCACCGTCGCCGATTTTCACCGGGAATCCTGACAGCAACTCCGCCGTCGCCGGCGCCGGCATGGGAATGACTCCATGCTGCGAGCGCGCGAATCCGCTGCCCATCGGCAGCACAGACACGATCACGTCGCCGACGCCGAGATGCTCAAGTCCCCATGCCGTGCCAACAACGTCAATGATCGAGTCGACCGCGCCGACTTCGTGAAAATCAACGTGATCGGGTGTCGTGTTGTGAATCTTCGCCTCGGCCTGGGCGAGCACTTCGAAGATCGAGATCGCGCGATGTCTGACCGTCGCGGCGAGGGTAGATGCCTCGATCAGCGCGCGAATCTCGCCAAAATGACGCTGCGGCTGCGGCTCCGTCACGGCGACATCGAACTTAAGCGCCGAGATCCCGCTTGAGATTTTGCGCCGGGTCGAGAGCCGATAACCTGCGATCGGCACCGACTTGATCGCGCGCTCGAATTGGTCAAAATCCGCCCCGCAATCGAGGATCGCGCCGACGATCATGTCACCACTGAGACCGGAGAACGCGTCGAGATAAGCAGTTTTCATCGCGCGACCTTTACATGGTAGCAGGGCGCCGATAGAATCAAAAACTCGGCTCGTGACGGACAGTTCAACCGTGAGGCAAAGAGACCTCAATCTCTTCCGAAAATTGCTCGAAGGCCGCAAACGCGACATTCTCCAGGAATCGGAGCGCGCGGTCGGCACTATGAACCACGACTCGGAAGAGGCTTACGCAGACCCGACCGATCGGGCTGCGCTCGAATCGGATCGCAATTTCCTGCTGCGGATGCGCGATCGCGAGCGCAAGTTGCTCAGCAAAATCGGCGAGGCATTCGCGCGAATCGAAGACGGCTCGTACGGCCGATGCGAGGAATGCGGCGGCGAAATCGGCATCGAGCGGCTGAAGGCGCGCCCCGTCACCACGCTTTGCATCGCATGCAAATCCGCACAGGAAGCGCGCGAGCAGAAGACCTGAGCACTTCTCCAACCCGGAAAGTCGCGCTGCTATGAAAGTAAAAAAGGCGGTCATCCTTGCTGCCGGGATGGGCACGCGGATGCTCCCGTCATCGAAGGTGGTTCCCAAGGAAATTTTGCCGGTGGTGGATACGCCGGCGATCCAGGTCGTTGTCGAGGAGGCGGTCGCCTCTGGCATCGCGGAAATCATTGTCGTTATCAGCCCCGGCAAGACGACCCTCGTCGATCACTTCAAGCCCAACGCGGAACTCGAGCGCTATCTCGAAACCCACGGCAAACACGACATCCTTGAACTCGTCCGACGGAGCAACAATCCGGCCCGGATTACGATCGCCGAACAGCGGCATCCGCTCGGGCTCGGCCATGCGGTGCTGCAGGCGCGCGAGGCGGTCGGCGACGAACCGTTCGCCGTGATGCTCCCCGACGACATTTTCGATTGCCCGCGGCCGTGCCTGCGCCAGCTCCTCGATGTGGCCGAGGCACGTGATGCGCCGGTGGTCGCGCTGCTCAAGGTCGCGCGCAGCGAGATCTCGAAGTACGGCATCGTCGATTCGAAAGCCGTCGGCGAGCGAACTTACGAACTCCGTGGGATGGTCGAGAAACCGGCGCCCGAAAAAGCGCCGAGCGAATTCGCAATCATGGGCCGCTACGTGCTGACGCCCGATATCTTCGAACTGCTCGCCGCGGGCAAGCCTGGCGCCGGAGGCGAAATTCAGTTGACCGACGCGCTGATGGCGCTGACGGGGCGCCGCAAGATTTACGGCTACGAATTCGAGGGCGTCCGCTATGACCTGGGTGATCGCGCTGGGGTTCATCTCCGCGCAAATCGGCTTTGGATTGAAACGCCCCGATCTGGCCGACAGGTTGCGAGCTTACTTGAAGTCAGTTATCTCACAATAGTAATCGCGTCTTAAGTCTTGGATGGGGCAGTAGCTCAGCTGGGAGAGCACTACGTTCGCAACGTAGGGGTCGAGGGTTCAAATCCCTTCTGCTCCACCATTTTTCCTCTTGTAAACAAAAGGTTTTTCAGAGATTTTGCTCCTCGCTGCTTACTGCGTCGCCCGGCCGTCTTGTCGCCATCGGATTTCTTCGATTAAGCGAGCACCAGAATCGGTCGGAGTCCGAGAATGAATCATGTTGCCGATCGCGCCACAAGTGGTGCCGTTGGCATCATGACTCGCGGGCGCCTCTCCCCTGCTTCGCCGTAGTCAACGGCGGGTAACAGAGCAAACGAATGACGCCTCAGAAAAAACATTGGACGGGGAAATCAAGACTCGCGAGTTCCGAACCCTGGCCGGCATGACGGTTGCTGAAAAGACGCAAAGGGCGCCTAATGAATTGGGTGTAACCGCAATTTCAAGTGAGCACTGAAAGGACTCCGCACAATGATAGGCCCAGATGATCGCGGCGCGATTGCGCTCCTAAGCAGAGTACTCACCGCAACGGCGCAGGCGTGGGCCGCTTTCCTTTTGCTGATCCTGGTGCTCGCGGCTACCGCCCGGAGCGCCGCAGCGCAGTCCAGAATACAGGATTACCAAAATTACTGCGCTGACTGCCATGGGCTTGGCGGTAAGGGTGACGGCCCCTCACGCTTGACCATTCCGATGAACCCGCCGCCGACCGACCTCACTCAGATGGCGAAGAAGAACGGCGGACAGTTTCCCTTCGATCGAGGTCGTGGCCTCGGTCGACGGCCGCAAGAATATACCGTCGCACGCGCGACTCCAGATGCCTTTTTGGGGAACGACCCTTCAGAAACCGGGCAAGGAGTTTACGCCCGAGAGCAATGCCGACGTGAAGAAAAGAATCGAATCGATGGCGCGATACGTCGAGCACCTCCAGCAGAAGTGACGCAACACGCGAGCGCTTGTCCGTTAGCGGCTTCGCGCAGCGCCAAGCAAGCAGTTATTTTGCGGCCTAATGAGCCGCGTGCTCGAACGAATGCAAAACCCTGAGCGTGCGTTCTCGATCCATCGGTTTCGAGGTGTAGTACTGGACGCTATGTGCACGCGCGCGCCGCTCGGTCTCGGGACTGTGAATCGCGGCGATGTAGGCTACAAGTGCGTGGCGGGCGCGTTTTCGCACTTGGTCAAGAAGCCAGCCGCGCGTCGATTCCTCGATAGCCTCGTCGTCGATTACAACTATCCTGACGCCCGGCTTCAGCAGAAACGCGCGCGCCTCATGCGGATCGGTAAATTTCTCGATGACCCAGGAATCGCTCATGCCCTCGGCGATCATCTTCACGATCGATTCATCGCGCGAAAAAACCGCTATCGCCCGAGGCCTTTCGACCGCGGTTCCTGCCGGGTCCGCCTGTGATGCAAGCGCACCCCGGCACGCAGACTCGCGGCTTACTTTGCCCCGCGAGGAGGTTGATTCGAGCTTCAGTTGATTATGCGCCGGAGCATTCATTTGCCACGCTACCAAGCTGAGATCCCACTCTTGCTTGAAGCATGCCAGCGCAATTGCTCGGGCAAAACGCCGCTGAAATCCGGACAATTTTGGTTTTTCAGGGACATATGTTAGAAAAGATTTGCCCCGCTGAGCGCAGTTTTTAACCGGTGTGACGCTTTTCGAGCCAGCTCCCCGGAAAGCCAGCGAATGAAGACAAACACGAACCCACCGCCTCCTGTTTCCCTGCCCGGCGTGGGACCACGCTATTTTCACTTGCTGTGGGACACGGAACTCGACGAGCTCCGCCTGGTCCTGGAGTCCATCCAGAAACATCGCAACCGCGTGCTGGAACACTGGTACCAGCTCTACGTGCTGCACTTTGCCGACAGCCGCGCGCTGACGAAGACGGAATTCATGGAGATCTTCGGCAGCGAACTCGATGCCACGCTGAAGGATCTACTCGACAAAGACATGGACCAATTCGCCGCCGACATCGCACGAATCGGAGAACTGCTCGCCGAACGCAGGGTGCCGTTCTCGGAGCTGATCGTCTCGCTCCACCTTTTCGAGGAGAGCGCGGCCACCGCATTTCCGCCACTAATGGCGCGGATGTACCAGTCGTTCGACAAGCTAAGTCACATCCGAATAATCGTGCTCGCGGATACCTACTTTCGGTCGAAGACCGCCATCTCCGGAACGCGAATGCTGGCGCTCGAACGCGAGGCCGGAGTCCTTCCAAATTATTCTCGCAGCCGGTTCCACGGGATGGTCGGCGCAAGCATGGCGATGCGGCAACTGTACGACCGGGTGGAAGCGGCCGGCGTCACGCGCGGCACGATTCTAGTCGTCGGCGAGAGCGGCACGGGCAAGGAGCTGGTAGCGCACGCCATTCATGAATGTGGCCCGCAGCCGGGGGCGCCATTCGTCGCGCTCAACTGCGCGGCTATACCCAAGGACCTGATCGAAAGCGAGCTGTTTGGATACAAGCGCGGCGCGTTCAGCGGAGCGAACGCCGAGTACCTGGGGCTGTTCCGCGCGGCTGACGGCGGAACCCTGTTCCTGGACGAAGTCACGGAGATGAGTGCCGACACGCAGAGCAAGCTGCTGCGCGCTATTCAGGAGCGCGCGGTGCGTCCTGTAGGCTCGACCAGAGAGGTGGCAGTGGACGTGCGCCTGATCGCGTCGACCAACCGCGATCCCCAGGAGGAGGTGAAGGCGGGGCGCCTTCGAGACGACCTCTACTACCGTCTTCAGGCAGGCGTCATTCATATACCACCGCTCCGAGAGCGTCTTGAGGATGTTGCGCTGCTGGTCGAACATTTCATTGAGCTCTTCAACGCAAGGCAGATGCGGGGAATTCCGGTCACAGGGGCCGACGACGAAGCGATCGAGGCCATGCGACGGTATTCGTGGCCGGGCAACGTGCGCGAACTTGCCAACGCGATCGAAACCGCATTCACGTTCAGCCGCTCGCCCGTGATCCGATTGCAGGACCTGCCTCCATCGATCGCCGGTTCGCGCGCCGCCGAACGCGTGCCCATCGGCAGGGGAAGTCCGGTTGGCAGCTTCGCTGACGCCGAGCACGCCCTTATCCGCCGCGCGCTCGATGCAACTGAAGGCAACAAGGTGCAGGCTGCCAAGCTGCTGAAGATCTCTCGTAAGAAGCTCTACGCCAAGATCGCGAAGTACGGGATCGAATGATCAGGCGCTCGGCAGGCGCGTTTAAGCCTGCCAGATGGCCGTGAGGGCGCCGTCCTGCTCAGACCACGTATAACGCGCGCGTCCGCCGAACGCTTTCTGTAGTTCGCGGGCGATACGATGCGCGAGTTTTTGCGACGTGGTCAGCACCTCGAGCGTCGCGCCGTCCCAGTTGCTGGAGACAATTCGCCGCTCGGGCTGAGTAAATTCGGCGCGCCGCTGGACGTTGGCGATCCGCGAGCGGATCGCGTCCAGGTTTGAGATTGCTTTCGAGCCGCGCACCAACACGCGGCCGAAGTACTCGCCACTTTTCGCTTGCTTGCACGCCGGGCAGATAGTCCATGCCGCCGCGTTGATCAGTTTCGCAGGGAGCGGCCGATTGCGCCGCCAGGTTTTGGCCGTATAAATGCTCCCGCAGACGTCGCAAACAGAGGGATCTTCGGGTGTGCGCAGCTTCTGTGCGACCGGCGGGCTCATGTCGTAGCGCGTGCCGCGGCGGTCCATGCTCCGGGTGACTCCCTTGCGGGGGATGTTGCCAGTGATCCGCTCCTTCATTAGATTCCCCTTCGCGATTTGTTGCTTTCTCCTTAGGCGCCCTTATCTAGCCGTTCATGATCTGGCTGGCTCCGGCAACGACCAGTAAGAACGCCCTTAGCAGATCACTCGTGGTGACGATGCCGACCAGCGTGCCGTTGTCTGCGACAATCGGCAGTCCACCGATCTTGTGCTTCAGCATCAGCCGGGCCGCGTCTTCCACCGTGTTATACGGCGTGACGGTGACGAGCGCGGTGCGCATCGCCGCGTTCACACGCGTCGATTCCAGATAACCCGTGTATTCGCGCAGGTCGCGTTCGGTCAGGATGCCGACGAGCCGCCCGTTATCGAGCACCGGCACACGCCTGAAGTGACCGGCGTCCATGATGCTCTTTGCCTTCGACAAAGTCTCGTGCGGACCGATGGTGACCGGGTCCGAGGTCATCAGGTTGACAATCTGCATGGCTTGTTGTCCTCCAAGGCAGTCGGTTCGTGCAATTGGTGAGACTGCAATTCGCTTGCCATCGGGGGTTAAGCGTCGATGGTGCGGGCTGCGATGAAGATGAAGACTTTTGTGAGCTGCAGGGTGAATGCACCCCTCCTTTACCCTGCCCGTTAGCCGCATCGACACTTGCGAGATGACGCGATCCGATACATCCGGTGCATTTTCACGATCGATGCAGGTATTCCGCCAGCCACTCGAATGGCTGCGAGAGCAGCTAGGTGCTGCTCGAGGGCGTTATTCCTGTTTTGATCCCTGTTTCGAGCCAAATAGCTTTTGAGCTTGCTGCAGGGCCTTGTCACGCATTTTATTCATGAAGGAGGACTTTTTCTTCTTGGGGTGAGCAGCCTTGTGAGCCGCCGGCTTCCCGGTCTCGGCCGCTGCCGGTTTACCCGTCTCGCTCCTGGACGGAGCGCTCTGGGTTTCGCTGCGAGCGGACGGCGTTGCTACTGAATTCACTTGAGCCTGCGCCGGCAGAGTCGGCGCCAGCATTAAAAGCGCCGCAGCAAACGATATTGAAGCGATACGTTTCATAAATTAACGAACGCTGGCGCGCAAATCAGTGTTCGTTAGAAAAGACGATCGGAACTGATAAAGGTTACAGAGTGATTGCAACGTCACTCCTGCCAGAAGCCCGCCGAAATAATTGTCTCGAAACAGCAGTGATGCAATCGGATACAGGCGAGCGCGGCAGGAGATCGAATCCTCTTTGCGAGCCGCGAAATCAACGATGGCACGGCATTGGCTAGTATAAACGGCACGCCCAGCACCAAAGGAGCAGATTCCTATGGCACATCCATTCCGCAGGATTCTTTGCCCGGTGGATTTCGACGATAACTCGATGCAAGCGCTGGATACTGCGGCGGAACTCGCCCGCGAGAACAACGGCACTGTCTTTGTCTTGCACGTGGTTCCGATGATCCTCGCGCCGACCGGAATGCCGGTTTATGTGGATCTCTACAAGGGGCAGGAAGAGACTGCTCGCGCGAAGCTGCTCAAGATCGCACACAAGCGGCTGACCGGGCTCAAGTACGAACTCCTGACCCATACGGGCGAGCCGGCCGGCACTATATTAAACGCCGAAAAGAAGATGAGCGCCGACGTGATCGTAATGGCCACGCACGGGCGGCGAGGCTTCAAGCGCTTTTTCCTTGGCAGCGTCGCCGAACTCGTCTTGCGCGAATCCACCTGCCCGGTGCTGACCGTGCGCTGCACTCCGGCGCAAAACGACCAGGTCGGCACCTGGATGACCAAAAATCCTGTCACCGCGACTCCGCACGAGAAGCTCGCCTCCATCGCGGCAAAGATGCACGCGGGAGGCTTTCGATGCGTGCCGATCCTGGGTGGTGACGGCGCCCCGGTCGGAATTGTGACCGACCGCGACATCCGCCAGCACATGGGTTTCCTGGATCAAACCGAAGCGTGCAAGGCGATGACTGAAGCGCTGATAACTGTAACGCCGTCGACCGATATTCGGGCGGCTGCGCGCTTGCTGCGCGAGCGGAAGATCGGAGGGCTTCCGGTGCTGGAAGATGGCAAGCTCGCCGGCGTGATAACCACCGCCGACGTGCTCGAGGCGCTGACCGGACGAGTCTGAGGACGGCGAGTAGCCGGGAGCGATGCGTGGACCCGGGTGAAATGATGGAAACAGGCGGGGCGCCGAGGCCTGACGGACGTTCAGCCGGCGGCGGCTCGACGCTGGTCGAGGCAATGATGCGGCCGGGGTTCTACCCGGATTCGCCCGCTCGCGTCGAACTCAAGCAGACGCACATATCTTACGTCTTTGTCGCCGGAGAGACGGTTTTCAAGGTCAAGAAGCCGGTTCATTTTGCATTTCTAGATTGTTCCAGGCTCGCGCAACGGTTCCACTACTGCACCGAGGAGGTGCGTCTAAACGCGCGTCTTTCGCCGCGTGTGTACCTCGGCGTGTCCGCGATTTTTAAGCGTGCGGACTCCTTCGTGCTCGGACCCGAGGTTCGCGTGGAGCATCCCGAAGCCGTCGAGTACGCGGTCAAGATGCGCCGGCTGCCCGAAGACCGAATGCTCGATCGGCTCCTCGCGGCGGGCCAGGTGGACAGCGTCATGATTCGCGCTATTGCGGCGCGCATCGCGGAATTTCACGCGAGCGCGGCGTCGAATCGTGGATGGACCTACGGTTCAGCCGCGGTGATCTGGCGCGGCGTGATCGAGGAAATCGCGCAGAACGAGGGTTTTATCGGTCACGCGCGTCACCAAGACCAATTCACGGCGATCGACGCCTTCTGCCGCGCCTTTATCACGGCTCATTGGCGGCCGTTGAATGAGCGGGCGCGCGAGGGCCGCGTCCGCGAAGGCCACGGCGACTTGCGCGCCGAGCACATCTGCCTTACGGGCAACGAAAACGAAATTGATGTGATCGATTGCGTCGAGTTCAGCGAGCGGCTGCGCTACGGCGACGTCGCTTCGGAGATCGCATTCCTGGCGATGGACCTCGACCGGCTCGGCGCGCCTCGGCTCGCCGAGGAGCTGGTCGAGGCCTACGCCGAGATCATCGGCGACGAAGAGCTTGCGGTGTTCGTCCCGTTCTACAAGTGCTATCGCGCATGCGTGCGGGGCAAGGTCGAGAGCCTGAAAAGCCTCGAGCGCGAGGTTGGCGCGGCGGACAGTGAGCGCGCCCGCCAGCTCGCGCATGGTTACTTCGAGCTTGCGTGGCGCTATGCGCGTGGCGCATCGCCGGCTCTGATCGTGGTGTGCGGGCTTTCGGGCACGGGCAAATCGACCGTCGCCCGCATGCTTCAGCATCGCAAAGGCTTCAAAATCATCAACTCGGACCGCGTCCGCAAGCGCCTGGCAGCAGTCTCCGCGCACGAGCACGTCCGTACGGATTACGGAACGGATATATATTCCGATCGCTTTACGAGAATCACCTATGACGCGATGCTCGACGAAGCGGAGAACCTCCTGAGCGACGGCCGCGGAGCGATTCTTGACGCGACGTTCAAGGCGTCTGCCGATCGGCAGCTCGTCCTCGCGATAGCGGCACGGTGCGGCGTACCAGTGCTGTTTGTCGAATGCGTAGTCAGCGAAGACGAAGCGATACGCCGGCTGGAGCGGCGCGAATCGATACACGGTGAAGTGTCAGACGCTACACCAGAGGTGTACGAGCGGCAGCGCGCCGAGTTCGAGCCGATTCGCGAGATTCCGCCGCAAAACCACCTGCGCATCGACACCACCCGCCAACGAGAATACTTTCTCATCGAAATCGACGATGCGCTCGAGCACCTGCTGCATCCTATGACCTGACGAACATCGCTGCTTCACATGAGAAAGATCGGGACCATCAGCGCAATGATGGCAAAGTAGGCGAGCGGAAATATCCATCGCGAAGCGGAGTGAATAGCGGCCGCGGCGCTTTCCCTCTTGCGCAAGTGCAGCACATGAATGAGCGTTATCTCGATCATTACGAGAAAAATAGAGACAAAGCTCGTCAGGAATACCCCATCGAAGAAAGTCAGGTAGCCGATCCGCGGCAGATTTCTCTCGATCGCAAATGAAAACGCGACCAGCGTCAGCATGGTCATCACCACAATCTTCGCCTGCCAATCGAACTCCGACAGCTCGATCCAGAACACACACCACGATACCAGCACCATGATCAGAATTGGCAGGAACACTTTCCACAGATAGAAGGCCACCCTGCGTTGCACTTTCAAATCGAACCTGATCTGCGGGATATCGCCCACCACATTTCGAATCTTGAGCGTCTCCGCGCTCGCTGCCAGGCCTTGGATTTTCCAATCCGGCAATTCCACCCAGGTCTCTTCGCCGACGCTGGAAGAGCCGAGGTCCACGCTCAGCGCGAGCTGAGTTCTGTCAGTGAGAAATGGCTGCACGATGACCTGCAGGTTCTGCTTGTCGAAGGGAAACTGTCTCAAGAGGAAATCGGAGGAGACTTGTGCGTCGAAGTGCTCGACATAGCGGACCAAACCCTGCGCGTTCGCCAGGATGCTGAAAGACAGGCGCTCGCGACGGGCTGCTGCGTTGGCGAGTTCCAGCGAGGGCATCCAGATTTGCCCTTCGCGATAGCGTTGCCAATGGTTGGTGCTGTTACTGGTGGCGGGCGCGGTGGCGAGCCGGGGATCTTTCCAGCTGACGATCAAATAGCCATCCAGCTCGACCCGCTCGCGCACTTCGTCGATGTCGGCGAGGTTGGTGATGTACAAACCGACCTTCACCGGCACCGGCGCACCAAGACTCCCCGGCGGTTCCAGCAGCGCCTGATCGGTTGTCGGATTTAGTGCCGCCGCGCGAGCTTTCGTCCCTGGCGCAAAAGCAACGCAGGCGGTCGCGATGGCCACGAGCAGGACGCGCGGCACGATACGGCTGAACCGTTGATGAGGCACTTCCGCGGCTGTCTAGCACACGCCCACAACGAAATCCATTTGCGCTGTCAATGCGCAGCGGAAAACAGATCCCGGCAGCGGATCTGGCGGCGGGAATTTATTAGCGCGGCTTAATTTAGGTCACGAGAGACCGCGCGTGCTCACCTTATCGCATCGCCGTTCGGCGATCCTGAATCGTATTGAGGTAGGCGATTATTTTGCCGATCACCTCCCCGATCCCGTATTCACCCCTTTCACCCTGACCAAGCTCGTAAAGGCGCTCTCCCCATACGGGCATCTCGTGAGTCCCATGCGCTCTGGGTGTATCTCGGCCGTCTATCAGTTCGGCTATGCGATGAGCAGGCAGTGGCATGCCATATTTGTCGCCGAGCTTGCGGAGACTTGTCGGCGGCGTGGACAGGCTTTGCGCTACCGGACCGTCTCCGAGACCCTCTAGACCATGGCATGACGCGCAGTAGCGAAAGAAATAGCGGTGCCCGTCCCTCACGTCATTGTCCGCAGATAGCGCGGGCTGCGAGACGAACAGCGCGGCGCCTAGCGCAATAATTGACGGCAACACTTTTAGCTTCATCGATTCACCCAGCGATATTTAATCAGAATTCTCGTTGTGCGGGCGACCTCTCCCTCGGGCCGCTACAACCGCCAAGTCCGATACCAACGCGCAAAGCGGGCCGCCCACCGTCATTAGCTGGTCAATACGAGCCGGCTCCGGTACAGCTTGGGAACTTGAACGAAGCGATTCGCGTCTGCCAGTTCGGCGCGTTTCCGGTTTTCGGGATGTATTCAGTCGTGTACCAGAAGGTGCAATCGTCAATGGGATCGATCGACAGCGCGCTGTAATCGCCCCATCGCTCCGACTCACGCTGCGAGCCTTTGCCGGCCATGATGATGCCCTCGGATTCCATCGTTCCAGCCGAATCGCTGGGTGTACGGCCGGTGTATGCGATGTGCGGATGGATTCCCGGTCCCGAGAGGCTATAACCGATTCCCATATCGCCGGCGTAGTCCATCCCGATGCTGCCCATCCAGCGCCAGCTCGTGTCGGGCGCGTAGGTACCTTGTTGATAGACGCTCGGAGCCGTCGACAGTCCCCGGAGCTCATACCATCGCAGCGCCGCGCCGTTCGCCTTCTTCTTCTCGATTACGCGGGCCACTGTGTGAGTGGCCACCAGAGCCTCGTGATCTCCAAAGTTCCGATAGGCCGCGCGGTACATCATCCGATCCGAGATCTCGTCCAGCTTCATCGCAACGCCAGCCTGCGGAACGCATCCCGGGGCGTCCTCAGGGTTGCCTTTCTTGATCGGTCCCGGTTCAACCTCCTTGCACGCGGGAGTAAAGGGCTGCACCGGAAGGGCGATTGGGCCATTCAGATTCGCATTGGCAGGATTGGTGAAGTCAGCGTGCAATGACCAGATATTCAGCAAGTTGCTGCCGTACGTCACGAAATAGTTGCGCGACCCGGGAGGAGGCGCGGAGACGCCGTCCCAATCCGACGGCACGGCTCCGAACAGGGCAACATTATCGAAACACTCCTGCGTGGCCGTCGAACCGGTCAGCATCGCGGTTCGGTCAAACGCGCACGCTCGGCCTCCGAGCACAGTGTCGCCGCTGAACATGTTGAACGAGAAATAGTAGCCGTCGGGCCATACACCCATATGGGGGTAATCGGCGAAATTCGGGCCCATCTCGAACGCGTACCGGTAGTACACCCCGGTGGCATCGTCAGTGGCCGAGACCGCCACGCACTCCAGGTACGGCGCTGTGTTCGTGAACTGGCTCAGCACCCAGCGTTTTGCCTGCTTGTCGTAATTCACGATCGGGTCGCCGTCGTTTCTAAGCTCACAGCCCCCGCCGAATCCGAACCAGATCGCGTTCCCATTGAGCGGGCTCATCAGCATCTGCCCGCTGCTCTTGTCAAACACGGTGAACGAGGTGTTCACCCATTGGACGTACTGAGTCAATCCAACCGCACCGGTGGTATCTGGAGGTGTCCAATACGGTTTGAAAGCGACGGTGTTCACCCCGAGGCCGTCGAAATTCATTCCGATAGAGGCAGCCAATGGAATGCTGGCGTTGGATTGCAGCGCTCCATCAGATTGAAGCCCACCCGGCGGAAGTGGAAGACGGTGTAACGGCATAATCCTGGGGGTAGCTTGACCCCTGACTGTCGTCGCGCTCAGCGTGCGCAATGGCGGTGAAACATCGTGTTGCACCTCAGCCGCGATAAGCCGCGCCGGCGTCGAGATTTCCCCGGCCTGGCTCGGAGCCGCGACGCCGGCTGCCGCCAGAACAAGTACGAGGCTTCTCACAGATCTTCTTGCCCACAACCATCTTAATTCGAGCATCGTTCCCCCCTTTGTTTAAGTTAATTTGGCATGATTAAGGCGGCACAGGCGTCGCGGCTGGAGCCGGAGTCGCGGTTGATGCAGGCGACGGTTGCATCGCCGCTGCGGCCGCTTCGGGATCCGGGATGTATTCCGGGGGATACGGAAGCCGCCGCCAGCTCAACAACAGGAGCGTCAGCGCTCTCGATTCCTCGGGCTTGAAGTTGAAATCGGGCATCTGCGTGTGCGGCGAAACTACGCCTGCCTGCGTCAGATGCTGCACGTTCCAGTTGAACATCGTGCGTTCGCCATGCACGTGCGCGAAGTTCAGCAGTTCGGGGTTCCGGTCCGCCTCGTAAGTCAGCTCGGGTCCGGTGGCGCCGCCACTCCCTTCGACGACATGGCAGAGCATGCACTTTTTCTTCTTGACGAGCTGCTTGGCGAGATTGATCTCTTCCATCCCCGGCGTGGCGACATCATGGCGATGGCAAAAATTGCATCGCATCTGAATCATCTCGTTCATCGTGAGCCCGTATCGTCCCGCCAGTGCTCGCGAGAGCATGGGATCTTCCCATCCCCGTCCGCCTTCATGGGCCCCCGCGACAGTCGTTGCCGATCCGTCGCCGCCGTGGCAAGGGGTGCATCCGAATCGCGCGAATTCATGCTTCACGAGCCAATCGTTCGTCGGATGCGGTTTCAGCGGCTCAGCGATCGTGGCTGGAAGAACCGAAGCCCATTCGTAGCCGAGATGGCACGTGATGCAGCGATCGGTGACGCCAATCTTGGGTATCCAGATCTGCCGGATGCCGGCGCGGAAGTTGCGCGCTTCTTCGACTTTACCGTAGTGGCCGAGCAGTTTCGGAAACTCCTGCTGATAGGCTCCCCAATCGGTGCTGTACTCATGCCAGAAGCCAACCGCGACGAGCGCGAAGAACAGGATCGACATCGCGACCAACCAGCCGAAGTCCTTCGCCTCGAACGATTCGTTCTTGTCGGCCATATCAGTAAAGCCGCGGCATCTCGGGGCGCGGCTGGCCGGGCCAGTAAATCCGCCAGTAGGGACCGCGCAAGTAAACCCCGACCATGATCAGCACGATGATCACGAGCGTTACGACGGCGAAGGTTACGTTCTGCCGCCTGCGCTCGGGCGCGAGCCATCGCCCTTCGGTACGAAATGAAGAACGATCGATCCACGGCCATAGCGTGAGCACCGCGAGGAGAAATCCAGGCAGCAGTATTCCGCCCAGCAACGCGCCACTGACTGTAAACCCACCCATGCGAACAGTCGTTGAAGCGACCAACTCCTGGAGCCAGACGAAATACCACGGCGCTTTCGCCGGATTCGGCGTGACCGATGGATTGGCGAGACCCTCCAGCGGTGCGTTGAACAGCAACGCGGCCAGCCAGCGTGATGTTGAACACGATCAGGAAGACCAGCGCGATTCGCCGCGACATATTCGGCGACGAGAAAACCTGATCGGACTCTTCGAGTCCGGTCGAACTCATCACCTGCACGGAGGTGCCCGGCGTAATTCCGAACAGCGAATAACTTTTCGTCTTTGGAACCGCCTTCGGCACCATCGCGCGCTCATCGCGAACGCGCTCGATCGCCGCGAGACCGCCGTCCTTGCGCACGCGCCACATGTGATAGCCGAACAGCACCAACGCGAGGAGCGGCAGGAAGAAAACGTGCAGCACGTAAAAGCGCAGCAGGGTCTGCTGCCCAATTTCATGGCCACCAAGAAGAAGAAATTGAATCGTCGGTCCGGCCACCGGTGCCTGCTTCGCGATACTGGTCCCAACCGTGATTGCCCAGAATGCGAGCTGATCCCACGGCAACAGGTAACCGGTGAAGGACAGGAGCAAAGTCGAGAGAAAAAGAATGACCCCGACCACCCAGTTGATCGCCCGGGTGCCGCGGTACGCGCCAGTGAAGAACACCCGCGCCATGTGGATGTACACGACGGCGACCATTCCTTCCGCCGCCCATCGATGCTGATTTCTGAGCAGGCGGCCGAAGCTGACGGCGTACTGGAGGTCCTTGATGCTCCCGTATGCGCGCTCGGTGGACGGTAAGTAGAAAAACATCAGCATCACGCCCGTAACGGTCAGAATCAGCAGCAGCGCTGCCGACGCGGTGCCGAGCCAGAACGAGTAGTTCCAGTCCATGCTGACGCGCGCCACTTTAGCCGGAAACCAGTGGAGCCAGAAGTTCTTGACGATCGCTTCTGACGATTCGCGATCGCTTTCAGGGGACCACGCCCAGGAAGTCTTGCGCCAGAGCGCCTTGATCTTATCGCCCACCGATCAGGCCTTGCCTTTTCCGACGAGCAGCCTGAAGTCGCGCGTAACTTCCTCTGCGCTGTCGACTTCGAGGAACCCATCGGGCGAAACGGTCGTCGCAAACCATTCGAGCGGACGCGGCGCAGGGCCCCCTATCACCGTGCCGTCGGGACGAAAGCGGCTGCCGTGGCACGGACAATCGAACTCGGTATCTTTCCACTGCACGTTGCATCCGAGATGCGTGCACACGGCGGAGATCACGTGGAACGCATCCTTTTGACGAATCACATACAGCCGGTGCGCTGCGTCAAGGGTGTAGCCGTTGGGATAATCGTCGGGGCGCTTGATCTTGAAGCGGCTCGGCGGTTCGTAGAGTACGTTGGGAAAGAATGCCCTGCCCGCCGCGCCGATCTGCCCAAGGAAGGCTGCCAACACCGATCCTTTGCCGATGAAGCGCAGAATCTTTCGCCGATCGCTGTCCATCAGCCGGCCGTCTCCTCGAACTGAAAGCGCTCCATCGTAATTGCCGAGGTCGGGCACCTGATCGCGCACAGGCCGCAACGAATGCATTTGGCCTCGTCGTAGAGAAAAGCGCTAAGCGTCTGCGCTTGCGTCATCACGCCGGCAACCCGCTCTTGATCGGCGATTTCCCCGGCGGGCGCGAAATGCAGGCAATGTTCCGGGCAAATGTCCGCGCATCGATTGCACAGAATGCATTTCGAGCCGTCGTAGATCGGATGGATATGGCAGTAGAGGCATCGCTGGGCCTGCTCGCGCGCGTCGCTCGGAGTTAACGTGGACTCGACTTCTGTGATTCCGGTGCGGCGCGAGAGTGGTACCAGCGGAATTTCGCGACGCTTCTGCTCGTAGCGTTCGACCATCCTGTATGTGTCGGTCGGCAGCTCCTCGATTGTGACGTGCATCCGAGGTTGGCCGTGCGGCTTCCCGCGCAGATAGGCGTCGATGCCGCGCGCGGCGACCTTGCCGTGCTGTGCACAGGTGATCAGCAGCGACGGTGGAAAGGCCGCATCGCCGCCCGCGAATACGCCCGCGATGCCGGTTTCGAGCGTGACGGGGTCAATCTTGAGCGTTCCCGCGGGCGTGATCATGACCCCGTCTTCCGGCTTGATAAACGACAGGTCCGGCGCCTGCCCAATGGCGAGGATCACTCCGTCGGCGTCAACGACACGGCGGTCGTTCTCGTCAAATTGCGGCCGGAAGCGGCCCGCATCATCGAATACCCTGACGCATTTAACCAATTCGATTCCGACCGCGTGGCCGTCGCGGCTGATGATTCGCTTGGGGCCCCAACCGGGCAGAAAACTGACACCCTCGTCGCGCGCGATGTCGAGTTCCTCGCGACCCTGCGCGGATTTCATCGCCGGCATTTCGGGCTCGGACTCAAGACTCGCGACCATAACTTCAAGCGCACCGCGCCGCGCCGCCTCGCGCGCCGCATCGAGTGCCACGCGCATCGTGCCGACCGCGACGCTCTGCTCTTCCTCTTGCGACATGACGAGTCCGGGCAGGAGGGTGCGAACCGCGGTTCGGGCCGCATCGATCGCGACCAGTCCGCCGCCGATCACGACAACCTTGCCGCCCAGCGGAACGCGGTAGCCGCGATGGATATTGAGCAAGTAGTCGATCGCCTTGATCACCCCGTCGGCATCGCTGCCCTCGATCGGCACTGCGCGGCCGCGCGACGCTCCAACGGCGAGAAAAATAGCTTCATAACCCTGCTCTTTCAGTTCTTGAACTCCGAAGCCGGGTCGAAGCGGCGTTGAGTAGCGAAAGCTCGACACCCAGCGCTTCGATCTCGCCGACCTGGCAGTCGATCACGTCGCGTGGCAGCCGGTAGGCGGGAATTCCGTATCGAAGCATCCCGCCCGCATGCGGCATCGCCTCGAAAACTGTCACGCTGTAGCCCATCACGGCCAGATCGTGTGCGCACGCCAGACCGGCCGGCCCCGCGCCGACGACTGCGACTTTACGCTTGGACGCCGCGGCATCGGGCCGCGCGCCGAGAATATCGAGATGACCCGGAGTGACGCTGCCGCCGCCGGATGGGCCGGCGATCATGTCGCGGATTCCCCTGGCTGAGAGTGCTTCGGGGCCGAATTGCTCGGTGAGAAAACGCTTGAGTGCGCGAATCGTCACGGGCGCATCGATCTTGCCGCGCCGGCACGCGTCCTCGCATGGCGCGCCGCAAGCGCGGCCGCATATGGACGCGATCGGATTGGGCGATCGCGCTACGCGATATGCTTCGGCCAAGCGTCCTTCGGCGATCAGTTGAACGTAGCGGCCCGCGTCGGTCTTGACCGGGCACGCATCAAGGCACGGCACATTCTTGCGGAACCACCACAAGTCGCGCGGCAGCGCGTCGATCGAATTTCCATCGGGCATCGCGGCCGTGCTTACTTCTTGCAGAAGGTCCTGACGTAGGCGACGAGGTCGTGAATCTCGTCGTCCGCGAAACCCGAGCTCCAGGCCTGCATGTCTTTGCTGAGACCTGCGGAGCCGCCGCCGTTCTTGATCACGTTGAACAGCGTATCGTCGGTAATCTTGCCCATCGTGGCGCAATCAGTGAAATTGCGAGGGTTGACGGTAAGTGTCGCCGCGGCAGGACCGTCGCCCTTGCCCTCGGGGCCGTGACACTTCATACAAAACGTATCGTAGTTCTGCTTGGCGGCAGCCATGTCGGCCGCGCGCACAGGCGCAAACGCGCATACGATGATTGCGCACGCGCCAAGGCTTGAGATGAGTCGATTCACGTTATCGTTGTCCTCCGTTTCAATGTTCGCGCGGCCCGGGCCGATTCAACGGCTCTTGAGGTATTCCACCAGCGCCCTGACGTCGCCGGCCGGTAAATTTCCGAGCGTACGCATATGCATGATGATCTGGTCCCACTCATACGGAACCTTCTCGGATCCCGGCCGCGCATTATGACAGGTGTTGCAGTAAACCGGCCACAGCTTGGCACCCTCCCGGAACAGGCGTCTGTGCTCGGCCGCGCTCGGATTCTCATCGGCCGAAACGGGAGCGCCCGCCAATCCGATCGCGAGAGTCGCAAGTACGATTGCGGCGAATATTTTTCTCATGGCCATGACTCCGCTCAGAATCCGATCGTGAATTGGCTCAGGAAGGCGCGATCGTTCGGAATTGAACCCGCGGGTGTCTCGGCGCCGGTTTCCGGCGAGACGAATAGTCCTCCTGCGCGCGGCAATTCGATGTCGAATTCGTTCTGCCAAACGATCGATGGGGCGATCCAATAGTCGAGAGCCAACGCCACTTCGCGAGCGTGCGGCGCGTACGTGGCCGGCGAACCGTTGATGCCGAAATCGGGAACCAGTCCGACCTGCATGCCGCCCAAGCCGACGCCGGTGGCGGCCGCGATGTCGTCGGTTGAAATGCCGCGCTGGTTGACTCCCGAATAACGCACCAGCGGCTCAAATCGATGGAGATAGCCGTTGAGCTTGTCGGGGAGGCCCGGGACATTAACATCGGTCAGGAAGTAACCGGCTTGCAGGTACCATCCCTGGCGATGGTCGGTGTTCTGTCCCATGGGCATCTGGCGATACGATTCCAGCCATTCACCGCGGGTCTGCAAGTTGCCCACGAAATAGTTGAAATCGACGCCCCACGAGTTGAACCAATTTCCATTTGCCCACTTGCCGTTGTAAGTGGACGCTCCGAGCTCGAGCCGGCCCAGCTTGGAATCAACCGGGAGGGGATAGATGCGAAAACGCGCGCCGATTGATTTGCCGTTGGTCTGGCTGTTTGCGACCGCGGTTGGACTCGACATCGCGGCACCAAGGACGTTTGAGCTGAAGTTGGGGCCGTTTCCGCCCCAGACCGTGTAGTCGAAATCCTGACCGAGCGCGCCGAATTGCATGCCGCCCCGAAGCTGGACTCCAAGCTCCCCTGGCGGAACCACGGGCTCAACTCCGAATGGCAGCGGTGCCGTGACAAACCGGTTCACCCACATCGGGCTCTGGTTCTCGTACCAGTCACCGAACGGTTGGTCGAAAAGCCCGGCCACGACCGTCATATAATCGTTAAGGAAAATCTGAAAATCGGCGGTCGAGAGGTCGACTCCCGTCCCGGTACTTCCAAACGCCGTGCTGATCACGCCCTCGAACAGGATCCAGTCGGTCGGGCGGTACAGAATCATCGGCTCCCAGTCGAAAAAGAACGAGTTCTGCGATGCATGATGAAGGCCGTCGAGGGCGCCGCTTTGCTGGTCAAAGATGAAGTTGCCGCCGGCGGCCCCGGCCACAGTGAACGAGTGCGTTCCTAGGTATCGACTAAAGGCATCGCCAAACTCTGACGACGCGATCGGCGCATCGACCTTCGTCTGCAAAGTCTTCACTTGGGCGTTGGTCTGCTGAAGCTCGAGCGTTGTCTCCTTCAGCTTGAGATCGGTGTTCTGCAGCTGCTGCGTGGTGGCCTCGACCCTTGAATCTTTCGTCTCAAGTTGCTGAACCTTGATCTCGAGCGAGCGAATTACTTCGCGGTCACGCTTGCGCTCCTCCCGCATCTGACGCAGCTCGCTTCTGATTTCCTTCATCGCGGCAGCGTCGCCGCCGTCGCTGTCGGCCGCGCGCGCCAGGCCAACCAGCGATAACGCTGCGACGCCAAATGCGAACAGAAATATCGACAAAATTCGTTTGGCTGGCATAATTTCCCCAATCAGCGCCGAAACATTCGGCACCATCTGTCCCAGAGCAATATTTTTTTTGTTCCCCGGCCATCGCCTGAATGCGCTAACTGCCCACTGCGATCAGAAGATCAAGTCGCGCTGAACATCACGGCATCGACCGACAGCACCGGAATTTCTGGCATAACGATCGGAATGCCGCAAGTGTCGAGGCAATCGGATTACCAGATGATCTAATCCAGATCTCCGTCGGTGGCGCGCCGGCGACCCTCAGGGTACTTCCAAGAATGCCTGGTATAAAGATGGCTACTTTTTGCACTTTTGCTGGGTTTTTTTTGAGCTGCCGGTCCGCCAAATCTTAGCGAACCCATCGTATTTAGAGAATTGTGCGCAGATTCTACAGATGGAAAGGGCGACCGGACCGGCGAAAAAGACTGTGAGCGACACAATCGGGATTCCGAGGTGACCATCGCACTGCTGAACGCCATCGGTCTAAAGGGTATCGGCCGAAATCACTCTAATCGAACAGGTGGCTTGTCCTCGGCACGAAAAGAACATCATAATATCGAGGACGTTTTTTTACTATATTAAGAAAATTGAAAAACATGAAATCATGCTGCAGCATAAAGGAGATAAGCTCGCTCATCTGATACGAATTTACAAATCGCCTCCGTATACTTGCTTCGCAGATAACGAATTGCACAAGATCCCAGTGCCTCGTCAAGCCTTTCATGATTTCTAGTTCATATCCTTCGGTATCGATCTTTATGCCGACCGGAGGCTTGCAGTCGATCGAGTCTAGCAGCTTATCAAGCGTCGTCGTATCGACCTCATATTGCGCGATGGTTGGCGACGCTGTCAGCGCCGTGCGCTCAAGAAAGGTCGTCTTGCCGGCCTCCTGTTCTCGAAGGGTGCGCCGTCCCGCTGTAGCCGCCAGCCCCTTGTTGACGAACACATACCGGCCAGGCTTATCACGAAGGAATGACTCTGCTTCACGCCGCGGATCGACCAGCACAAATAAGCAGTCATCAAACGCATCATACAGTGGCTTGGTGCCCCGATTCACGCCGACATCAATGACGGTCTTCACGTCGAATCCAAGCGATCTCAGGTAGTCGTTCTCGAATAGCTCGCGCTCTCTCATGTATCCCAAGTGGCTGGCCAACCGGGCCAGTATCTCCCGAATCACCGTCATATCTAACTCCTCGCCGACGTGAATGACTTGGGAACCGCGCCAGTCCTTTCCAGGTATTGCTTCTCGATCCAGCCGGAATTTCCATTTTGAATCCTGATTCGGACTAGCACCGGCACTAGGCGGTTTGCAAACGCGAAGTTCGAGCCCGGTCTTGAGGCCAAAGGGCTTTCCACGGCGTCACAACGGACCAGTTCTGCCTCGCGTTGACATAAGATACCCGAACCTGCCGCTTTCCCGACCGCGTTCTCAGACACTTATCCCTTTCCCTCCCTATCTCATCACCGGAATCGGCTGCGCTCTGCGGGCCGCCTATCCGGCTGGCGACGGCAGCGTCGCGATCCTCCTCAGCATGCTTGCGAAGAGCCGGCGCGTAAGATGACTCTCCGCCAGCAGGAGCCAGTAGTAGCGCGCGTGCTTGATCAAACGTCCGCCGGTTTTCACCAGGCGGCGCTGCAAGCTGGTCAGCGACCAGGCGCCGATCCGCTCCGGCAGCACCAGCCGCCGCCACAGATTCCCGAGGTTGTAGGGGATTAGGCTCAGCCACAGCCGCACCTCGTTGGAGCGGAAAAGGCGGCAGCTTAGCCGCGTCATCTTCACCGCCTGCTTGCCTTCCTTGATCCACTGCTCAGCCATGCCGCGCTTATTGTAGAACCGCACGACCGCGCGGTTGTCAGCCGCCAGGGCTGTCACGATGAAGCCGACGCGGGGGAACAACTCCCCAAAGTGGAACTCCACCTTCGCCACCACCCGCCATGCCGTCTTCCAACTCGCCGCCTGATAGAGAAAGCTCTTGTACCTGACCAGCGGTTTATAGGTCGGCCTTCCCACTGGCCGGGTCAACAACCCCGCTATGTTCCGCTCCAGATTGTCGTTGGCAGGAAGGCGAATAGCATACTTCACGTCTCGTTCTTCCAGCACCGCGTGGAGTTTAGGCTTGGCGAAAGCCGCGTCGGCGCGGAATACCACCTCCTTGCCTGTTGCTGTTGGCGCTCGATCTCGGGCAGCAGCAGTTCCTCCCAGCCCTCGGCGCTGTGGACGTTGCCAGGCCGTAACTTGGCGGCGAGGCAGTCGCCTTCGCGATTGAACAGCAGCAAGGGATGATAGCAGGTGGACTCGAAGTGTCCGTTGTAGGCGCTCTGCTTCTGCTGGCCCTAAACCGGGATCTCGGTGCTGTCCATGTCCAGCACTACCCGGCGAGGTGAATCGATAGCTTCCGCTCTGGCGGGCAACTCCCGATTGAGCGCAGCCAGACCGGCAAGGTTTTCCTCCTGCGCCAGCACTTCCGTCTCGAACGACTGCAAACGCGAGGTCAAAGCCGCGCCGCGCTCCCAAATCTTCTCCGAACCGATCAGCCGGAAGGTCGGATCTTGAGAGAGTCGCTGGGCGTCGTTGACATCCTCATATCCCCCGCCAATCGGCTGTAAAATCGATTGCCGCAGCAGGTCGGCCAGCGGCAACTGGGTATTCTTGCCCCGGCGCGAATCGGTCAAGTGCCGCTGCATGACCGCGCTCAAGCCCAGACGTTCGTCAAGCTCGCGCACCAGAATCAAACCACCATCGGAAGTCACTCGCGAACCCTGGAAATCGACCCTCAACGAGTTGTTGAACGAGAACCGAAAGGGCCGTTTTTGCGTCTCAGCCACTGGCTGACCTCCTCCGCACCACCCCGCTCGCATCCAAACCCGTATCCATCAGGGCTTTTCTCGCATTTTATCAAATTGGCAGTTCACTTAGAAAACGGAAATCCCCATCTAAATCCCCATCTAATGTTCCTCGAAAGCACCAAACGCTGGCGCTGCTTCGTCTCGATACGAAATCGCTACAAAGCATGGTATCGTAAGCAAACTCGTGAGGAGGATGAATATGACTACCGCCGACAAGCCGTCAGCAATCCAGGCTGAAAAGTTCTCCGACACGCGCAAGATCAGAGAGCTCACGGAAGAACTAAGCCGTGAAGAACACAGCCTCGGGATGCCCCTGCTCGACGCGGCAGTGGCAGGCGTGGTTCTTGGCTTCAAGCCATCGGATCGCGAGATGCGCACGCAGGCGCGGCGCTGTTGGGAAATTCTGAAGCCGCAACTTAATCAGCATCTGTTGAGCGAAGATGAAACAGTGCTGCCCTGGGCGGAGGATGCGGACGGTCTTCCTCCCGAGGTCATGGATCGAATCAAGAAGAGTCACCGCGAAATGCGTTCGCTCATCAGCAAGCTTAATGGCGTGTCGTTCGAACAAGATCCGGACAAAGTTGTCGCCGTGGCTGGCAAGGCTCTATGTGCACTTGCGGTGAAGCTCGACGATTTGATCGATAGTGAGGAAATGCGCCTGCTGCCAGCGCTCAGAAGGATGTTGTTCGCCTAGCTGCGCGGGGGCTGCTTTTTTCAAACGTCTATTTCGATGAACTTCGACTACACACCAGAGCAGGAGCAATTCCGCAGCCAGGTTCGCGCATGGTTGGAGACGACGGCGTCGGAACTTTTTGGCGATCTTGTTGACTCGCCGAGTGTAACTCTGGAAAGCCTGATCTTCAGCCGCGACGACCAACTCTGGCAGAAGATGCTCACGTACCATCGGCGGCTCCACGGCGCCGGGTACCTCGCTCTTCACTGGCCGAAGGATTGGGGCGGGGCTGGAGCCGGCGTGGTCGAGCAATCGATTTACCAGGACGAGGCTTTGCGTCTGGGGCTCCCGTTATACGGCGCGAACAATTTCGCGATCGATCGGATTGGTCCGACGATCATGCTGCTCGGCAGCGAGGAGCAAAAGAAGCGGTTTCTGGCCCCGATGCTCACAGGCGAAGAAATTTGGTGCCAGGGATACTCCGAACCCAACGCAGGTTCCGATCTGGCGGGACTGCAGACGCGGGCGGTGCTCGACGGCGACTGGTTTGTGCTCAACGGCCAGAAGGTATGGACCAGCAACGCGCATCGCGCGCAGTACCAGGTCCTGCTGGTTCGCACCGATCCGGATGCGCCCAAGCACAGAGGAATTTCGTATCTCCTGGTTGACCTGCGCAGTCCGGGAATCGCGATCCGGCCGCTCATGCAGATTACCGGCGAGATGGGATTCAACGAGGTCTTTTACGACGGAGTGCGAGTGCCGAGGCAGAACCTGGTCGGCAAGCTGAACGAGGGGTGGCAAGTGTCGATCGCGACGATGATGTTCCAGCGGGCCTCGGGCGGAGTGCGCCATCCGGTGGAACGCACGGTGGGCGAATTGGTCGCGCTTGCAAAGACCGTCGCCTTTGACGGCACGCCCGCGTGGAACAACCCGTACATCCGCCAGAAGCTCGCTCAGTTTGCCGCGGAGGCACGATGTATCCGGCTTGGCCGTTATCGTGCGATGACCGCACAGATCAAGGGGCGGGCGCCCGGACCGGCGAGTTCGATCGGAAAACTCTGCGCGACAGAACTCAGCCTGCGCCTGGCCATGTTCGCGGACGAGATGCTTGGTCCTTACGCGAATCTCGAGAGCGGATCGCCCGGAACTGTCGAAGGTGGCAAATGGACCAGCCGCATAATCGCCGCCCGGGAGTCCACGATCGCCGGCGGCACCAGCGAAATCCAGCGCAACATCATCGGCGAGCGCGTACTGGGCTTGGCTAAGGGCTAGCGAAAGGCCGAGCCGTTAGCGATCCCGATCCTCAAACGAGTGGGGAACGTGGAGCTTGCTTTGCGTGGATCGGAGCGCGGGAACCCACAGAACGAAGCAGAAGACGACGATCACTATGATCGCCACAGACCAACCTGTTCCAAAGTCGAGATGCAATTGTGACCGATAGGGTTCGCGAAGAAAGAACTGCCCCAAGAGCGCCAGCATCCCCGTAAGCCCAGCGGCAAATAGCACCGCGTGAAGCGGGACGTACTTAGCCAGATCCATCGCAGCCCAACTTCCGCAACAATTATCCCGCCGCAGTTGAGCGCGCAACGGCAGCCGCCTTCTTCTTGCCTCGTCATCGCCTCCCGATCGCGCCGCAAATCGGTTCGCCCTCGTGCGTGCTGGGCTTACCTAAGGGCTGACACGGCCGGTGCCGGAGGCCCGCCAACCGACGGCGACTGTCGCCGCCAATATTGCGATCCCCCAATCGGCGGGAGCAATCGGGCGGATCATCAGCAGCGCGGCCAGCGGCGGCACCAGCATGAATAGCGGCAGACTGACGGCTACGGCAAAGATCACAACCCAAAATCGCCACTGCTGCGGCGCCCGAACCCGCCACCATCGACGGCTCCCTGCGTACTCGGCCCAGACGAGAAACAGGCTTCCCACCACGGCGACGACCATCGCGACGCTGCGCGCATAATTCTCGCCCTGGCGGAGTCGAAGTGCAAAGAGCGCAAGTGCCATCACCGTCAGCAGCGCCCCGGATAGAGCCGCACGGTTAGCCGCCGGTCTCTCGACAATCGGCGATGCTGGTGGACGCGGCGGCCTTCGCATCACATCATCGACCGCAGGGTCGCCCTCGAATGCGAGCGCGGAGACCGGATGTACGATCATCTCCAGCCACACCAAATTCACCGGCAATAGCAGCAGCGGAAGGCCGAAGACCGGAGCCAACAGCGTGAGCGACACCAGCATTACCTTGAAGCCGACCAGATAAAGGAATGCGCGCTGAATGTTGTCGAGCAGAATGCGGCCTTCGCGAATCGTTGCGACCATCGCGGAGAAATCGTCCTCGAGCAGCACGATGTCCGCAGCCGCGCGTGCGACCTCCGTTCCACGCCGGCCCATCGCCACGCCAATGTCCGCCCGGCGCAGCGCAGGCGCGTCGTTTATCCCGTCGCCCGTCATCGCGACGACCTCGCCCGCCCGCCGAAGCGCCTCGACGATCGCATACTTTTGTTCGGGACGGATCCGCGCGAAGATGCTGCAGCGGCGGACCAGCCGGTCGAAGGCTGGCTCGTCAACGCTGTCGAGTTGCGCGCCGGTGACGATGCCGTCGTCGCTGTGCGCGATCCCGGCGGCGTCGG
Source organism: Binataceae bacterium (SeqCode) (assembly GCA_963803045.1). Taxonomy (GTDB): domain Bacteria; phylum Desulfobacterota; class Binatia; order Binatales; family Binataceae; genus Binatus. Next base: position 43,363 of record CAWDLC010000014.1, read on the forward strand.
CGATCGCGTGCGCGGTGAGCGCGTGGTCGCCGGTAATCAGCTTGAGCTCCACCCCCGCGCGCTGGCATTGTGCCACCGCTTCAGGAACCGCAGCTCTCAGAGGGTCGCGAAACCCGAGCAGGCCGAACAGACGAAACCCGTGCTCATCCGACGCGCGCACCCCCGTGAATCCGCCCGGCGGCGCATCGCGTCCGGCGACGGCGAGCACGCGCATTCCGCGCCCCGCCATCTCGGCATTAGCACTCTCGGCACGAGCGAAATCCGCCGGCGCCAGATCGCAATGCTCGATTATCCCCTCGAGCGCGCCCTTCGCTACGATTCGCTGTGCGCACCCGGCGTCAGCGCCTTGTGCGCTGCTCCAGACGTGCGACATGTGTTTGCCGACCGGGTCGAACGGGTAGTCGTGCACCAGACGCCATCGCGAGTGAAGCGCATCAACGTTGATCCCGTGTTCCGTGCAATGGGCAAGAATCTTTCTCTCCATCGTGTCGGCGGCGTGGGGCTCGCAGGCGAGCGCGGCCGCCTCGAGCAGCGCGTCCTCCGACATCTGGGGCCCCAGCGGCAGATGCTCCTCGAGCACGAACTCGCCAGCCGTCAGAGTGCCGGTCTTGTCGAGGCAGATGACGGTAGTTGAGCCGAGCGTCTCGACGCTGGCCAACCGGCGCACCAGGACTCCGTGCTGGCTAAGGCGATATGCTCCGATGCTCAGGAACATCGTCAGCACCAGCAAGAACTCTTCGCCAACGGCAGACATCGCGAGACTGACCGCATACAGAAACGCATTCCCCGCTGGCGCACCGCTGAGCATGCGCACGACAAACAGCAGAGCCGAAACGGTAATCGCCACGCTGACCATCAGGCGCACCATCCGCCCGGTCTTGCGCTCAAGCGGTGTCGGACGCGGGCCAACCTCGGCGACCAGTCGCGCCAGATCGCCATAGCGGGTGCGCTCCCCGGTCGCTGTTACCTCGGCAAACCCGTGCCCTTCGAGCACGCGCGAACCCGCATACACGCGGCTGACCTCGGGTGCATCTGCGATGGCTCCGGGTATTTCGCATGGCCGCTTCGAAACGGGTTCTGCTTCGCCGGTGAGCTGCGATTCGTCGAGCGCGAGATTGGAACTCGAACGCACAACAGCATCGGCGTGAACGATGTCGCCCTCTTTCAGGAGCAGCAGATCGCCGGGGACAAGGTCCGCAGTCGGGGTCTCGGTCTGGACGCCGCTGCGAACCACTCGCGCACGCGGCGCGACGACGCCCGCAAGCTTCTTGAGGGCGGTGCGCGATCGCGCCTCAAGGATCACATCGACGGCAAGGACAGGAACGATCGCTGCGAACAGGACGTAAGCGTCGGTCCGCTCGCCCAGCGCGTAGTAAACCGCGCCGGCCACGGCCAGCATTACTGCCATCGGGTCCGCAACGGTTCTGATAAATGCCAGGATTGCAGCGCCGCGCGCTGCGCGCACCAGGCGGTTGGGCCCGTACCTCTTCAGGCGCCGCGCCGCCTCGTCGCCGGTAAGGCCGCTGAACGGGTCAGCGGCCGCGGCTGGCAGTTTTATCGCCCCTTTCAATGCAGCCTGGTCGTCTTTTCGAACTCTTTTGGTACTGTAATCGGCCTGGCGGGTTACTTCGCGCGCGGCTCGATCGCCTCCGGTCAAGTCATGATTGGCCGAGATGCCATATCTCGCGAGTGTATTCCGCAACTGCCCGATCGCTCGAAAACGCACCAATCCGCGCGAGATTGAGTATAGCCTTGCGCGTCCAGACCTCCGGATGTTGATACTCAGCCGACACCTCTGACTGGATATCGACATATGAGCCAAAATCCGCCATCAGGAAATAATCGTCGCGGTTGACCAGCACGTCGCGAACCCACCTGAACAGTCCCGGCTCGCCGGGACAAAAGCGATTGGACGCCAACTCATCGAGCACCCGCTTCAGGCGCGGGTCAGCCTCGTAGTAATCGCGCGGCCGGTATCCACCATTCAACGTGAGTTCCTCGATCTGGCCGGAGGTCAGGCCAAAAATGAATATATTTTCCGCGCCGACGGCTTCTCGAATCTCGATATTCGCGCCATCGAGAGTCCCCACCGTCAGCGCACCATTCATCGCGAACTTCATGTTGCCGGTGCCGGATGCTTCGCGGCCGGCGGTGGAAATCTGCTCGGAAACGTCGGCGGCGGGAATGATTTTTTCCGCGAGTGAGACCCGATAATCCGGCAGGAAGGCGACCTTGATCAATTCGCGTGTCTTCGGATCGTTGTTGATCACTTCACCGAGGCTGTTGATCAACTTGATGATCATTTTCGCCGCCCAATAGCCTGGCGCCGCCTTGCCCGCGAGCAGGTAGGTGTGCGGCACCGGCGGTTCGGCGCCGTCATCCACGAGCCGCAGGTACTGATGCACTATTCCCAGCGCCATCAGGAGCTGACGTTTGTATTCGTGGATACGTTTGGCCTGGATGTCGAACATGGCGGCAGGATCGATGTCCACCGCGGCGAGCTGATTCACGATTCTGGCCAACCGCTGCTTGTTGGCGCGCTTGATCGCCCTGAAGCGGCGCTGAAACTCGGCGTCGTCCGCGAATTTCTCGACCGCGCTCAACTGCGCGAGGTCGGTCGCCCATCCGGTACCGATCGTCGCGTCGAGCAGGCTTGCAAGACCCGGATTCGCCATCAACAGCCATCGCCGTTGCGTGACGCCGTTGGTCTTGTTACTGAACCGCTCGGGCCAGAGTTGATAAAAATCGGGCACCAGGCGGGTCTTGAGGAGTTCCGTGTGCAACTTTGATACGCCATTCACCGAATGGCTGCCGACGATTGCCAGATGCGCCATGCGGATCTCGCCTTCGTAGCCCTCCTGGACGATCGATACGCGCTTGAGGCGTTCGGGATCGTCCTGCCAGACCGACCCCGCGTCGGCCAGAAAGCGCCGATTGATCTCGTAAATGATCTGCAGATGGCGCGGCACGACTCGTTCAAGCAGGCTCACCGGCCATTTTTCCAGCGCTTCAGGCAGAAGAGTGTGATTAGTATATGCGACCGTGCCGCGCGTAATCTGCCACGCGGTTGCCCACTGCAGATCGTACTCGTCGATCAAGACGCGCATTAACTCCGCAATAGTCAATGCGGGATGAGTGTCATTCAGCTGAATAGCCACTTGCGATGGGAAAGCACTGAAGTCTTCACCACGAGCGACGAATTCCCGTACTATATCGTGCACCGCGCAGGCCACAAAGAAATATTCCTGCAGTAGCCTGAGCTCGCGGCCCGCAGCCACCGCATCGGACGGGTACAGCACTTTCGAGATGGTCTCGGAAAGCATCTTCTGCTCGACGGCCTTCATGTAATCGCCGGCGTTGAAGATCTGCATGTCGAATTCATCTGACGCGCCGGCTGAATACAGGCGGACAAAGTTCACCGTGCGCCCACCGAATCCCGCGATCGGCAGATCGGACGGCACGCCGACCAACACGCGCCGATCCACCCAGGCCGGATTGTATTCGCCGTTGCGATCGATGCGGTGCTCGATTCGCCCGTAAACCGGAATCCGGCATGACTGCTCGGGGCGCGCCACCAGCCACGGCGAGGTTTCGCGCTGCCATGCGTCGGGTCGCTCGACCTGGTAACCGTCACGAATCTCCTGGCGGAACAGCCCGTACTCGTAGTTGATTCCATACGCGTAGCCGGGCAGATCGAGCGTCGCCAACGAATCGAGGAAACATGCAGCCAGCCGGCCCAGGCCGCCGTTGCCCAGCGCCGCGTCGGGCTCCTCATCGAACAGGATCTGCAGGTCGATTCCGTTCTCGGCCAGAAAATCGCGGCACGTGTCGATGATGCCGAGGTTGAAGAGATTGTTTTCCAGCGAGCGGCCGATCAGAAATTCGAGCGACAGATAATAAAGCTTCTTGGAATTGTTGCGATCGAAACGCAAGCGCGTCGCAAGCATTTTTTCAACCAGCATGTCGCGAACCACCAGCGCCGTCGTGCGATACCAGTCATGCTTCGACAACTCGATCCGCCGCTTGGCCAGCGAGAAACGGATGTGATGATCGATAAGCTTGTTGAACAGGTTGCGGTTGATTTCGGAAAGTGGAGTAACAGCCATTCTTGCGTCGGTCCCGTCGGTCCTCGAGGAATCTCGGAGCAGCCTCCTGGATGGTCAATCAGGTTTGCAAACTTGTCGCCGTTCAGATCATAGAAACGATATTGGCAACACATCTACATCATGCCGCTTCGCGGCACGGTTCTCCAGAAGGTCATCGGCAACGAAGCGGACTGACGCTTGACGATTGCGGCTACGCGGTCACGCGATCGAGGAATGCGCGCACGGCGGCGTTGAACGCGGCGGGCTGATCGATATTGGAGGCGTGACCCGCTTGCTCAAGGACCACTTTCCCCGCGCCGGGAATTTTTGCCGCCATGTAATCGGCTGACGCCCGGAACTGCTTGTCGTTTTCGCCGACCAGCACCAGCGTCGGCACCTTGATTGCCGGTAGCGATTCGATCACGCGGCTGTCCTTCTGCGCCAGCATCCCGCGCGCTGCATGCGCAAGGCCCTGCGCGCTGCGATGGCGGGCAACGGTCACTTCGGCGCTGGCACCGGCTGCCGCGAGTCCTTTTTTCTCGTACGCCACTGCCATGCTTTCCGCGAGCCGGTTCCATCCCTCGCGCCCGTCGTCTTTCTTGTAGCCGGGGCCGGTGTCGAACAGCATCAGTGCCGTCGCGCGCGCGGGATGCGCCAGATAAAACGCCAGCGACATGAAGCCGCCCAGCGAGAGGCCGGCGATGACGGCGCGATTCGCGCCGCAAGCGTCGAGCACCGCGGCCATATCGGCGACGGTGGCTTCGTGCGAATAGAGCGCCGGATTGTCGGGTGAGTCGGAGCGGTCGTGGCCGCGCATATCCCAGGCGATCAGGTGGTAGCGGTCCGACAGCGCATCCATCTGACCCTGCCACATGCGCGCGCTGGCGCCGTAACCGTGCGAGAGCAAAACGGCGGGCCCGGCGCCGCGTTCTTCGTAGTAGATGCGCAAGCCATCGCGATCGAGATAAGGCATTTTGTCGTCCTCGCGGGCTTAAATTTCAAACTCGCTTATCGCAGACGACCGCGCGCCGCGCAAGCCGCGATTCACGCAACGCAACCGCGACCGGGTCGGTGGAAAGATGCGGACTTCAGATCCCGAAACCTGCGTGAGGTTTTTTTCGGGAACGTCTGCGCGCGGCTAGCGGCCGCCTTCGGTTTGTTTCAACACAAAGATCAGCGACTCGGCGAAATCGTCGGGATGCTCGAGTTGAGGATAGGCGCCGGAGGTTTTGAAGACCACGGTGGCCGAACCGGGCATCGCATCGTGCAGCGCCTCGCCTTCAGCCGCCGAGAAGAACGGATTTTTCGCGCCCCAGATTATGATCGTGAGCGTGTTGAAGACCTGGCCTAGTTTTGAGCGGATGTGCGCCTCGTCGCGGGGGACGGAATTGATCATGTCGGTCTCGGCCTGAAGGTCCCTGCTGAGTTCAGCCATCATGCGCTGGTAAATGAATTCGGGCATCGGCGGCAAATCGAAGAAGCTCGCCTCGACCTGCGCGCGGATTGCCTCGACCGTCGTCGGCAGCATCCCCTTGCGGAGCTTTTCGGCGCCGCGCGCACCCACCAGACCGCCCGACACCAGGACTATCCGTTCGACTTTGTCGGGGTGCTCGACGGCGTAGTAGAGCGCGACGTCGGCGCCGAGATCGTTGCCGACCAGGTTGACGTGATCGAGTTTCATCTCGTCGATCATCTGCGCGACCGCCCCGGCCTGGTATGCGATCGAATATCGGACTTGCTTGTGATCGGATGAGGCGAAGCCGGGCAGGTTGGGCGCGATCACTTTGAAGTGCGCGGCAGCAACCGGCGGCATGATCCCACGCCACACGAGCGCAGCGTTCGGACCGAGCCCGTGAATCATCACGACCGGCTCCTGGTCCCAATAGCCACCGGTGATCAGGTACGTGATCAGTCCGTCCTTCAGCGCAAGATCGTTCTGCGTTACCCCGGACCATCCCAGGTGCGAGATCTGAATCCAGCGCAGCACATCGATGGGCCGCAGATACATCGCAGCCGCGAAGATTCCGAGAAAGATGGCGGCGAGCGGGCCCGCGATATTGATCCAGGTGTGGAGGCGGACTTGCGGAGCGAGATTCTCGGCGCGAATGTCGGCTTCGGTGGGCGTGCGGGCTGGTTGCGATTTGATTGGCTCAGCCACTGCGTTCGATCGTTGCGCGCTATTTCTTAGGCGGCGGCACTATCGCCCCCGGCGCGGGCACTCCCGGCGCGGGCGGCACGGCCGCTGGCGCCTCGGCCGATGACGGAACGCCAGCGGCGGCGCCGACGCCGGAGGTCGCGGATGCGGCGGCGGCCGCGCCCGACGACACCGAGGCTTCCGCCGCCGGGGCGCCGCTCGAAGACGCAGACGCCGACGCGGAGGAGGCCCCCGACGCGGCCAGGGTCTTTCTCGCCGGCTTCGTCACGTGCGAGACCCGGCGCCTGTGAATTGCCGCTTCGCGTTCGCGTTGCATTTGGTCGAGACGGTCGGCGACGCGGTTGATTTCCCCGGTCGCGTCTTCAACCGCTCTGGTCGCGCGATTGGCGGCCTCGGTCGCTTTGTTTGCGGCGTCGAGCGCTTTGGTCGCGGACTCTTCGGCGCGCGCGGCGGCTTCCTCCGCCTTCGTGGCCGCGGCTTCGGCCTGCTCGGCCTGCTGCTCCTTTTGTGCGGCGCATCCGGCTACAGCGATCACTAGGACCAGCACCGGCAATTTGGAAAAAAGTTGGCGCAAGCGACACCTCAGCGTTGAGCGAACGCCTGGACCGCGCGAAGGTCGGGCTGCGGCGCGCCGTCGGAACGCAGCGGCAGGATGCAGACGTGAGAGGCGCCGGCCTTGAGGTGCGCGTCGATGCGATCGCGAATCTTGTCCTCGGCGCCCCACGCCACGATGGCATCGACGAGCCGATCGGAGCATCCGTTTTCGAATTCCTTGTCAGCCCATCCGAGCGCTTTGAGGTTGTTGGTGTAGTTGGGCAGGCGCGGAACGTAGGTCTTCATGTAGGCGCGCGCCGCGGTGCGGGCTTTGGCGGCGTCGGTTTCGAGGATGACGGCCTGCGCCGCGCATAGCATCGCGTTCGGTCCGATTTGCGCGCGTGCTTTGGCGGTATGCTCGGGCGGAACGAAGTAGGTGTGTGTGCCGTTGGCCTCGGCCGCCGACAGCGCGAGCATCTTGGGATGCAGCGCGGCGAGCACCACGGGCACCGGCTCTTTGGGCGCCGGCGCCACGTAGAGCGCGTTCTTCATCTTCGGCAGATACTCTTTCATGTAGCTGTAGGGCTTGTCGTAATTGTGGCCGCGCAGGTTGGTGACGAGAGGCTTGTGACTGACGCCGATGCCGAGCAGGAAGCGGCCGCCGGAAAGCTCGGCGACGGTCTTCGACGCGGCCGCCATCGTAACCGCGTCGCGGGCCCAGATGTTCGCGATGCCGGTTGCGATGGCGAGGCGATCGGTATGGCTAAGCAGGTACGCGGCGTGTGCGAACGGCTCACGGCCGACGGCCTCGGGAATCCAGAGCGCCTTGTAACCGAGCTTCTCGACCAGTTTGGCGAATTCGGCGGTATCTGCCGCGGCCATCGCGTCGAGGAAGAACCAGATTCCGATTTTTCCGATATCCATGACTCAAGTAAGTAACGCGTCGGCGAAATTTGAACAAGGCAGGGGCCAGCCCCTGCGCCCGAGTCAGGAAGAAAACGAGCCAGAGCCCGGAACCGGCGCGAGAAGCTTTACATAGATGAGTTCCGGGTCGCCCTCGTCGAGATTCTCGATGTAGCCGCTCTTGACGAAGCCCAATCGATCGCACAGCCGCTGCATCGGAATGTTCGACTGATTGGTCGAAGTGAAGAGCTTTGCAGCCTGACAATCGAGCTCGGCCGCGCGCATCAGGGCGCTCGCGAGTCCGCGACGGCGGAAATCGGGATGCACGAGCAGCAGGCGCACGAAAAATTGGTCGAAGAAACTCTCATCCGCGATGACGAAGCCGCGCACGACTCCGTCGACGCGCGCCACTGCGACGCGGCCGTGGGCGCAGGCCTCGCCGATAAATCTGCGCCGTGAGGCGCCCGCATGGACAGTTTCGTCCAGCGCGCAAATGTGCTCAAAATCCTGACCGGAAGCCCGCTCGATTATCGTCATGAATCCCGCCAGAGGTACGATTTCCGTGAAGGATGAAACTTCAGTCGATCCGTTGATAGTTCGCCGCGAAGCACCGCTGGGATGGATGGTGCTGAACCGGCCGCAAGTTCGCAACGCGCTCAATCTTAGGACCTGGCAGCGGATTGCGGAAGGTGTCGCGGAACTGGCGAGCGACGACGCGGTTCGCGTGATCGTCATGCGCGGCGCGACGCCGCAGGCGTTTATCGCGGGCGCGGATATCTCGGAGTTCCCTGCCATGCGGGCCGATGCGGCGCAGGCGCGTGCCTATCGCGACGCGCCCAACAGTGCAATCGCGGCGATTGTCGAATGCCGCAAGCCGATCGTCGCGATGATTTCCGGGGTATGCATCGGGGGCGGCGTACAGGTCGCGCTCGCATGCGACATCCGGATAGCGGCACGCGGCACGCGCTTCGGGATTCCCGCCGCGCGGCTTGGACTGGCGTATCCGCTGGAAGGCGTCAACGTGCTCGCGCATACGGTGGGTCCCGCCAACGCGCGCGATATCCTGCTGTCGGCGCGGCTGTTCGACGCGGAAGAGGCTCTGCAGATGGGGCTAATCAACCGCGTGGTCGATCCCGAAAAGCTCGAGGAAAACGTGCGCGACTACGTGCTCACGATGGCGACCAACGCGCCGCTGACGATGGCTGCCGCCAAGCTGGCGATTGGCGAGAGCCTGAAAGATCGCGAGGAGCGCGACACGAAGGCGGTTTCGACGATGGTCGCGCGATGCTTCGACAGCGAGGACTATCGCGAGGGCGTGCGCGCATTTCTGGAAAAGCGCCGGCCGAATTTCAGGGGCCGCTGAGTGCCTGGATTCACGTTGCATCGTCGCTTGCGCATCCAATTCGGCCCGCTTGCGCTCGGGGTCATCCTGCCCGCGTTGCTCGGATGCGCGCGGGGTCCATGCGTCACGATAGTCGGCGCTGACGGCAAGCCGCGCGCCACAGTTGCGGTTGAAGTGGCGAACACGGGGGCGCTGCGCGAGTTCGGCCTGATGTATCGCAAGCATCTGGACGAGAATGCGGGGATGATCTTTGTTTTCCCGGATGCGGCGCGCCGGAATTTCTGGATGCACAATACGCCGATTTCGCTCGATATGATTTTCGCGGACGCGGCGGGCCGGGTGACGGGAATCGTTACGAACGCGGAGCCGTTTTCCGACAAGCTGCTCGGCGTCGAAGGCGACTCGCAGTATGTGCTCGAAGTGAACCGCGGTTTCTGCGCGAAAAACGGAATCAAGCCCGGTGACCGATTCGATTTCTCCGGGTTTCCACCCCACGCGTCGGAATAATCGGGCGCTTTAACCGGCCGCGAACATGCGGTATCTATCTTGCCGGTGGCGCGTGACGGGCGCCTTTTTGTTTGTCGCCGATCTCGTCTTATCGCGGTTGTGACAAATGGGTCTTAAAGAAAATCTCGAACAACTCAAGCGACTCACGCGCGAGGCGGAGGCGGCCGGCGGCCAGGAGCGGCTCAAGAAGCAACGCGCACAGGGCCGCATGACCGCGCGCGAGCGGGTCGAGTTTCTCCTCGACCGTGATTCGTTCGTCGAACTCGACAAGTTCAAGACCCATCGAATCACCGACTTCGACATGGCGGAGAAGAAAATCCCCGGCGACGGCGTCGTGACGGGCTACGGCACGATCGACGGGCGGCAGGTGTGCATCTTCAGCCACGATTTCACGGTCTTCGGCGGCAGCCTGTCGGGCGCATTCGCGGAGAAGGTCTGCAAGGTGATGGACCTCGCGATGAAGACCGGATGCCCTGTGATCGGGCTCAACGACGGCAGCGGCGCGCGAATCCAGGAGGGCGTCGTGTCGCTGGCGGGCTACGCCGATATTTTTCTGCGCAACGTAATGGCGTCGGGAGTGGTCCCGCAAATTTCCGCGATCATGGGACCGTGCGCCGGCGGCGCGGTGTATTCGCCGGCGATGACGGACTTCATCGTGATGGTGCGCGATACCTCGTACATGTTCATCACCGGCCCCGACGTGATCCGGGCGACCACGCACGAAGAGGTCACGATGCAGGAACTCGGCGGCGCAGATACGCATAGCCAGAAGTCGGGCGTGTGCCATCTCGAGGCCGACGACGACGCGGGCGCGCTCGCAATGATCCGCGAACTGCTTTCGTTTATTCCGTCGAACAATGTCGATGATCCGCCGTTCGTCGCGGGCGGCGACGATCCCGCCCGGATCGATGCCGCGCTCGATTCGATCGTCCCCGAAAATCCCAACAAGGCCTACGACATGGGCGAGATCATCCGGCGCGCGGTCGATGACGGCCAGTTTCTGGAAGTGCAGAAGGACTACGCGCACAACATGCTGATCGGGTTCGCGCGGCTCGGCGGCTACTCGGTTGGCGTGGTCGCGAATCAGCCGGCCTTTCTGGCGGGATGCCTCGATATCGACTCGTCGGTGAAAGCGGCGCGATTCGTGCGCTTCTGCGACGCGTTCAATATTCCACTTGTCACGTTCGTGGACGTGCCGGGCTTTCTGCCCGGTACGGCGCAGGAGTTCGCCGGAATTATCAGGCATGGCGCGAAACTGCTCTACGCGTTCTGCGAGGCCACCGTGCCCAAGGTGACGGTGATAACGCGCAAGGCTTACGGCGGTGCGTACGACGTCATGTCGTCTAAGCATATTCGCGGCGATTTCAACTTTGCGTATCCGAGCGCCGAGATCGCGGTGATGGGACCCGAGCAGGCCATCAACATTGTTTTTCGCAACGAGATCGCCAAGGCCAAAGACGCAGTCGCCGAGCGCGCGCGGCTGACCGAGGACTATCGCAAGACTTTTGCCAATCCGTTCAAGGCGGCTGAGCTTGGCTATATCGATGAAGTGATCATGCCGCGCGACACGCGTCCCAGGCTGATCGGCGCATTGAAGGCGCTCGCGAACAAGCGCGACAAGAATCCGCCGCGCAAGCACGGCAATATTCCACTTTGACCAAAAGTGTCCCGAGCAGCACTGGTCGCGCGCGACAACGGAGCGCGGTCTTAACATTGGGTGCAGGGGTCACCCCTGCCGCGCGGTTAGCTCGCGTGGGCTGGATTCAGTATACAATCTGGAGCGCGTGAGCCCCGGTCTGAAAGGTGGCCGGGAGCCAGAGGAAATTGATGTTCAAGCGGATTCTAATCGCCAACCGCGGAGAGATCGCGGTGCGGATCATCCGCGCATGCCGCGAGTTGGGAATCGAATCGATCGCCGTCTACTCGGACGCCGATCGCGCCGCGCTGCACGTGCGCGAAGCCGATCATGCGCTACCGGTCGGTCCGGCGCCGGCGGCCCAGAGCTATCTTAACACCGCCAAGATTCTTGAAGTCGCGAAACACGCCAAGGCCGACGCGGTTCATCCGGGTTACGGCTTTTTCTCCGAACGCGCCGCGTTTGCGCGCTCGGTGCAGGACGCCGGTCTGACCTGGATCGGGCCGCCGCCGGACGCAATCGAGCGGATGGGCGACAAGGTCGAGGCGCGCAAGTTGATGTCGGCGGCGGGAGTGGCGGTCGTGCCCGGCTCGCCGGGGACGCTGGAGACCGAAGCAGAAGTAGCCGCGGTCGCGAAAAAGATCGGGTTTCCAATCATGGTAAAGGCGGCCGCGGGCGGCGGCGGCAAGGGTCTGCGCTTCGTCGAGAACGGCAAGAACCTCGCCTCGGTGGTGCGCACGGTCGCAAGCGAAGCCAGGTCCTCATTCGGCGACGGGCGCCTTTACGTCGAGAAATTTCTCAACCACCCGCGCCATATCGAAGTGCAGGTGCTCGGCGACGCGCACGGCAACATCGTCCATCGTCTTCGAGCGCGAATGCTCGATTCAGCGCCGCCATCAGAAGGTCGTCGAGGAATCGCCGTCGCCGTTTGTCACGCCGGAGATGCGCGCTCAGATGGGCGAGGTCGCGGTGCGCGCGGCCAAGGCGGTGAATTACGACAGTGCGGGGACGATCGAGTTCCTGGTCGATGCGGAGCGCAACTTTTATTTCCTCGAGATGAACACGCGCATCCAGGTCGAGCATCCGGTGACCGAGATGGTGACGGGCGTGGATCTGGTGCGCGCGCAAATCGAAATCGCCGCGGGCGCCAAGCTGCCGTTCAAACAAACGGATCTCGCGCAGCGCGGATGGGCGATCGAGTGCCGAATCTACGCGGAAGATCCGGCGGCCGGCTTCGTACCGGCGCCGGGAAAGATCGAGACGCTCAGATTTCCCGACGGTCCGGGCGTGCGCAACGACGCCGGTGTTTATCACGGGCGCCGAAGTGCCGGTCTTTTACGACCCGATGATCTCGAAGCTGGCGGTGTGGGGTGCCAGTCGCGAGCTTGCGATCGACAGGATGCGGCGCGCGCTCGGCGAATTCGTAATTTCCGGCGATCTGCGCACCAACCTCGACTTCCATCGCTGGCTCATGAAGCATCCCAGGTTTTTGAAGGGTGATTTCGATACCTATTTTATCGACCACGAATACCATCCGAATCGAAAACGGCGCCGCGCCGCGCGGTGCGGAGCTGGCGGCGATTTTTCTCGCCGCGGTCGCAGCGCAGAAAAGCACCGGTCACGGCAATGGCGCCGGCGCGCAGCCGGTGGCCGCGGCGCGGGCGTCCGCATGGCGGACGATCGGCCGGCTCGAGATGCTGCGGAGATAGCCGGGACTCTTATCGATGCGATACCTCGCGACGCTTGACGGTCAGGAACACGAAATCGAGATTGAAGAGCTCGCCGCGGGCTCGTTCGCGATTCGTTTCGGTGAGAATCGTTTCGAAGCCGATTTGCGCAAGCTCGGGCCCGCATCCTTTTCGGTGATCGTCAACAATCGCTCGTTCGATTTCGACGTGGCGCGCGACGGCGAGGAAACTGTTGTCGCATCGCGCAGCCGGTCGACGCGGCTTACGGTCGCCGATGCGGCGCGACGGACGGCGCGCGCGGCAGGCCCGCGGCGCGAGGTCAGCGGCCGCGTGGAAATAAAAGCCGCGATGCCGGGCCGGGTCGTCAATGTGCTGGTCGCGCCGGGCGACGAAGTCAAAGCGGAACAGGGAGTCATCGTCGTCGAAGCGATGAAGATGGAAAACGAAGTCAAAGCGCCCAAGGCTGGCAAAGTCGTGGAAGTGAAGGCGGTCGCGGGCCAGGCGGTCGAGAAGGGCCAACTGATGATCGTTATCGAGTAGCAGCGGCAGCCGGATTCGACCGGTAGGGGCAGGTTACGATGGCTGAAGACGATCGCAAAATCGCGGACGCCCGCAAGCATTGGGAGGAGCGCAAGCTCAACCCTGCGCTGAAGCGCGGCGGCGAGCGCAAGCCCGCGTTCGTCACCAGCTCCGGAATCGAAATCAAGCGCGCGTACGATCCCGAAGACCTGAACGACTTCGATTTCGTGAGCGAGCTGGGCTTTCCGGGCGAGTATCCGTTTACCCGCGGCGTGCAGCCGACGATGTATCGCGGACGGCTGTGGACGATGCGCCAGTACGCAGGCTTCGGCAGCGCGGAGGAATCGAACCGCCGCTACCGCTACCTGTTCGAGCAGGGTCAGACGGGGCTGTCGGTCGCGTTCGATCTGCCCACCCAGATGGGCCGCGACTCGGATCATCCGCTGGCCGAGGGCGAAGTCGGACGCGTCGGCGTGCCGATATGCTCGCTGGCCGACATGGAGACGCTGCTCGCCGGGCTGCCGCTCGACAAGATTTCGACCTCGATGACGATCAACGCGACCGCGTCGATCCTGCTTGCGTTGTACCTGGTCGTGGCGGAGCAGCGCGGGAACACCTGGGACAAGGTCAACGGCACGATCCAGAACGACATCCTGAAGGAATACGTCGCGCGCGGGACGTACATCTATCCGCCGCGCGGCTCGATGCGGATCATCACCGACATTTTCAGTTTTGCGTCGAAGGAAGTTCCGAACTGGAACACGATATCGATCTCGGGCTACCACATCCGCGAGGCCGGCTCGACCGCGGCGCAGGAACTCGCGTTCACGATTGCCGACGGGATCGCGTACGTTGACGCCGCGCTGAAGGCGGGGTTGCAAATCGACGCGTTTGCGAGCCGCCTCTCGTTCTTCTTCAACGTGCACAACAACTTCTTCGAGGAAGTCGCGAAGTTTCGGGCGGCGCGGCGGCTGTGGGCGAAAATAATGAAGGAGCGCTTCGGCGCCAAGGATGAGCGCTCGATGATGATGCGGTTTCATGCGCAGACCGCGGGCTCGACGCTGACCGCGCAGCAGGTGGACAACAATATCGTGCGCGTGACGATGCAGGCGCTGGCGGCGGTGCTGGGCGGAGCGCAATCGCTGCACACCAACTCCAAAGATGAGGCGCTCGCGCTGCCGACGGAATCCTCGGTACTGCTCGCGCTGCGCACGCAGCAGCTTATCGCGCACGAGTCGGACGTCGCGGATACGATCGATCCGCTCGGCGGTTCGTACTACGTCGAACGGCTGACGACCGAGCTGGAAAAAAAGGCGGTCGAGTACCTGTCAAAGATCGACGACTTTGGCGGCGCAGTCGCCGCAATCGAGCGCGGCTACATGCAGCGCGAAATTCAGAACGCCGCATTTATCTACCAGCGCGAGATTGAAACCGGGCAGCGAATTATCGTAGGGGTCAACCAGTTCACCGGGGGCGGCGAACCGCCGGGGGAAATTCTGCGGGTCAACCCGGAGCTCGAGGAGAAACAGAAGGCAGGCGTTGCGCGCGTGCGGGCAGAAAGAAATGCGGAGGCGGCGAACAAGGCGCTCGCACGGGTCGAGGCGGCGGCAATCGACGGGCAAAATCTGATGCCGCCGATAATCGATGCAGTGCGCGGATGGTGCACGCTTGGAGAAATATCGGACGCGATGCGCAAGGTGTTCGGCGAGTACAGACCGGTGAATACGGTGTAGCATCGCGTTCGGCGGGCGGATTCATATCAAGGAGACCGGAATCGGAAAGGGGCGGCGCGTGGCGGATTTCGCGAGCGTCGCAAAGCAACTGGAGTTGTGACAACCAACCGCGGCGACCCGCGCATTCGATCGGAGAAAAAATAAATGGGGCCGATCCCGAAGGGAGCATTTTTGACCAGGGGCGTGGGCCGGCATCGAGAGAAGCTGACTTCTTTCGAGCTGGCGCTGCGTTCGGCGGGAATTGCCGAGTTCAACCTCGTGCGCGTCAAATCGATTTTCCCGCCCAATTGCAAACTGCTCAGCCAGCAGGAAGGCTTGAAGTACTTGACCCCGGGGCAGATTGTTTTTGCCGTGATGAGCGATAACGCGACCAACGAACCGCATCGGCTCATAGCGGCGTCGGTGGGCGTCGCGCTTCCCAGCAATCCGGCGCAGTACGGATACCTGTCCGAGCATCACAGCACGGGAGAGACGGACCAGAAGGCGGGCGACTACGCGGAGGATCTGGCGGCGATGATGCTGGCGACAATTCTTGGCGTCGATTTCGATCCGAATCTGAGCTACGACGAGCGCAAGGATCTGTGGCGGATGTCGGACAAAATCGTAACGACGCGCAACGTGACGCAGTCGGCGATAGGCGATCGCGACGGGCTGTGGTCGTCGGTGGTCGCCGCCGCGGTGTTCGTCGATATCCCCAACGGCAAGTAGTTCGCGAGCGAAGCGCACCGCGCGTTTGACCGGCGCGAGACCGGTGCGTACGCTTTAATCATGGCTACCGAAATTCTCTACTGCGCTGCTTGAGGCTATAAGCCGCGCGCGGCCAGTCTGGCCGCGTCATTAAATTCCAGGTTCGGCGAGAAGGCGGAAATCACGGCCGGCAAGTCCGGTCAGTTCGACGTGATCGTGAACGGGCGGCTGGTTTTCTCGAAGGCGAGTACAGGCCGATTCCCGCTTGACGGCGAAGTCGAAGAGATCTTCGCGGCTCTCAAAGAAGGCCGCGAGCCTGCGCCGGTGGAAGAAAAGAAACCGGAAGGGTTTCTCGGGCGCATGCTCGGAAAGCTCAGGAACTGAGCGAATCGGCAGGCGACCGCGAACCGTCCTGACAAAAGATCAATCCGCTACGGATGCATGTCGAGGAATTCCTTGAAGCCGCTCCGATCGTGCGGCCCCAGGATTATCATCTCGAGGATTCCCATCCCCTCGCGCGAACCCATTTTCGCCTGGCATACAGCCTGGATGTGCTGATGAAAGAAATCGCGCTCGTCGACGTCGGCGGTTTTGAACGACTCGTAGGTCGAGACGTCGGGGCCGACGTACATTCCGTGCCCCCACTTCGGATGAAGGTAGCCGATGCCTTGCATGTAGAAGTTGTACAGCGTCTTCAGTTCGATGCGGCTTTGGCCGGCGCGCGGGGTGCGCAAAATTATCTCGGCGGTCCTGGCGTGGCGCGTTCCGGATGCATAGTTGATGTTGAAATCGACGCTGGTTGAGAGATCGAGTGGCGCGCCGGGGTCGGCTTGGGTGACGGCGGCGAACTCGTGCCATCGCGAGCCGTCGGCGTTTTCGTTGGCGTCGCAAAGAGTGCAGACATCTTCGAAATTGGTCGGCGACCACAGCCAGTAGAACTGGCCCATGGCGGACGAAGGCACTCCCGCCGGATCCTGCGGCCCGATTGAGCGCACGCCCCACGAGCGATCGCGCGAACCCCACACTCGCGACGGTTTTGCCTCGTAGGTCTTGCCCGCGACCGTCAGGCTGCCGCGGTAACCGCCGTGCTGTGTGAACCGCGTCAGGTCCATCACGAGCCGCGGACCGGCGCGGCGCGAAAAGCGCGGCTCCTCGATTGCCGCGGTGCGCGCCTCGAACGTCAGGTCGGCCTTTACAGCTTCATGATCGACGCGAACGCGCAGCGTTCGCATCGGCCGTACGATCTCGATTGAGATCGGGCCGACCCGCGTGTCCAGCCGCTCGGCGCCGAGCACCCGCGATGCGCGCACGCAATGTTGCACGCCATCGGCGACCGCGCTGAATGCGCAATCGATAATCCCGATGTTCGGATAAATTCCCATCGCGGCGGCGAAGTATGGCTCGCCCTCGCGAAAGTAACCGTTGAAAAAAAACCGATCATAAAAGTTGCGATCGCTGGTGAAGACCTGCTGGACCGGCTCCGGCGTCTGATGAATCGGATAGTCGTCGCCCTGCGTGATCATCGTTGTCTCCTGCTGTGACTGAAACGCGTTCGCCAATCAGGCCGGGAAGAGTTTGCCAAGTTCGGCCGCCTCGAGGCGGATGCCGACGTAAAAGGGGCCGAACTTCGCATACGACGCGCTGGCCTCGTCGAAGCGCATCTCGTAAACGAGTTTCTTGAATACCAGCGGATCGTCGGCGAAAAGATCGACGCCCCATTCCCAATCGTCGAATCCCATCGAGCCCGAGATGATCTGCGTCACTTCGCCGGCGAAACGCCGCCCGACCAGGCCGTGGTCATGCATCAGACGCTGGCGATCCTCCATTGGCAGGCGATACCAGTTATCGGCGCCTTCGCGCTTCTTGTCCATCGGATAGAAGCACAAGTAGGGTCGCGCGGGGATTTTCGGAAACAAGCGCGGCGAAATTTTCTCCCGCTGCCGGGCAATCTCGGAATCGATTTCAGACTTCCATTGCGCCGTGTGCGGTCCGATGCCCTGCTCGACGAGCCGGCGATAGAGCGCAACGGTCGCTTCGTAGAGACCGAGTTCGATTACCGACAGATACGACGTAGTCGGTTCCAGGCAGTCGCTGAGTGCAAGCCCGGCGACGGCCAGCTCGGCCTGGCCGAGTTCCTCGAAGCTGCGGCGGAAGTGGACGATCATCAGATCGCCCTTGTGGCCGAGCGCGGAGAAGAGCGCGGTTTCACCGTCTTCGCGCCGGGCCATCTCGCCGAACAGCTTCGACGCGCCCTCGAGGGCAGCGTTGCGTTTCGTAGCCGCGAGCATGCGCAATTCGCGGCGCCGGACGCGGAACATCTGATGGAGAATGCTGTAACCTTCGAGCGTCAGAGGTGCGGCGGGAAAATCGCCGGGGATCTTCGACCGCTCCCTGCCTCGATTTTGCTCTGCGCGGTCGCTACTCATGGCGGCAATTCTAGACGCTACGCCGCCGGTTGTCTTGAGTCGCGCGAGCGCAGGCACGAACGGAGAGCCTCCGCCGGTCGGGAGAATCGTGTTCGTATTCCTTTCTCCTGAACTAAAAAATGTTTCACGTGAAACATTCGTGTCTGGATCCTGGGAAATAACGTGATTTTTGAGAAATTAGCCGTAATTAATGCGACGCAAAGAGCTGTCTAGTAAGGGCGAGCAGCCTTGCCAATAATCTCGCGCGCGACAATCGTCTTCATGATCTGCGCAGTGCCATCGCCGATCTCGAGTCCGATCACGTCGCGCATTCGCTGCTGATGCGGCAGGTCGAGGCTGAACCCCGGATGCCCGTGGAGCAGAAGGCATTGATGCAAAACGTCAACCGCCAGTTCGGGCGCGAGCCACTTGGCTCCGGCCGCGAGCCATCCGTGCGGCTCTCCGCGGTCCTTGAGCCATAGCGCTTCGTAGCAGAGCAGACGCGCGGCGCGCAGCCGAACTGCCGCCTCTGCCAGAGGAAACGATACCCCCTCGAACCGTGCGAGCGGGGCGCCGAACGCCTGGCGCGCGGCGACGTAGGCGCAAGTCTCATCGACGCTCTGTTCGGCCGCGCCGATGCACGCCAGGCCAATCAACGAGCGGCTGAAATCGAATCCCTGCATCACCTCGGCGAAGCCCGCGCCTTCCGCGCCGATGCGAGCAGCAGCGGGCACGCGGACGCTGTCAAAAAAAAGCTGACCGCGGCCGATTGCGCGTGAGCCCAGATCGCGAAAGCGCGTGCGCGATACGCCCGGTGAGTTGAGGTCGACGTAAAATGCGCTCACACCCCGAGCAGCCTGCTGCGCCGTGCCGGTTCGGGCCAGGACGAGGGCAGCGCCGGCCGATGATGAGAATGAGATGGAAGTTTTCTCGCCGCTCAAGACGTAATGGTCGCCGTCGCGGCGCGCTTGCATCATGATATGTGCGGCGTCGGAGCCGCCGCCGGGTTCGGTCACAGCCAGCGCCGCGACAATTTCGCCTCGGCAAATCGGGGGAAGAAACGCGGCCTGCTGACGCGCGTCGCCGCGGCGGGAGATTATTGCGCCAGTCAGCGCCGCAAGCAGCAGCACGTACGCGGCGTTCAAATCCCCGCGCGCGATTTCCTCGTGCGCGATTCCAAGCGACACATAATCGAGGCTGGAACCGCCGAGTTGCGTACCGACCATCGGCGCCAGCACGCCCAGCTCGCCGAGCTTCTTCGCCAGCGCCGGTGGCAGGTCTCTATCCGCGTCGCGCGACGCGTAATTGGGAAGCAGTTCGCGCCGCGCAAAGTCACGCAGCGTTTCCTGCAGTAACTTCTGCTCGGTTGTGAGGGCAAACTCCATCGTCGCAACCCTCAGTTGGACGGCGCGTCCTGTGTCGGCACCGTTACGGACTGCGGCGCCGCGCCCGACGGGCCGACATACTCGGGAAGACTCTCCAGTCCGCCGAGATGGACGTTCGGGGTCGGCTGTTCGATCGATTCGTTGCTGTCGCCGGCGCCCATTTTGCCGGCGTAGTGTTGCGTGAGCTGCTTCTGCACTTCATCGGGCGACAAGTTCGGCCGCATTCCCTGGCTGTGCGCAAAGTCGGCGCGGCTCTTGGCGTCCATGTTGAGCCAGATCTGGCTGGCCTGCGCGCCATTGCCGTGATTCATCGCTTCGATAAATTTTTGCTGCTGCGTTTCCTGATTGGAACGAAACGGCCAGCATCCCGCCAGCGCTATTGCACACGCAGCAATTGACAACGCGATCGCGCGTTTGATTTTTGCTGGCATCAGTGCTCCCGCTCCGCCGCCTGAAACGTCATCGCACTTCGAGTATAGGCGTCGGTGTGACAGGTTGCCCACGCGCGGGTCAGCCGAGCAATTCGAGGCCGCGTTCGAACATTCTAGGAGCGGACAGCGCGGTATTTTCCCACTGTGGATCGTGGCGCTTGCCGCGCCGATGCAGCATCAAATTGAAACAGGTAATCACGCCAAACCGGTAACCCGAGAATGCGCGGAACCATCGCACTTCCGCCGCGGAGACCGGAAAGCCCGCGGCTTCAGCGTACGCATCGACGATTTCGCCTGCGGCGAGAAGCGAGCCCCGGCCGGCGGCGCCAACCCAGCTCGCAGGATCGGAAAAGAAGCAAATCCATCCGAGGTCGAGCAGGGTTGCGCCAATGAGCGAGATTTCCCAATCGATCAGCGCGACGACGCGTTCTTCGTTGAACAGCACGTTGGTCCATTGGAAGTCGCCGTGGACGCATCCGAGGCGCGCGTTTGCGGGCAGGCTCGAGCGCAGGCGCCCGCGAAGTTCGGGTGCGCGCGCGACGACGGCGGGATCGAGAGTCGGGCGGTCGAGCAGGTAGTCCAGGCGTTTGAGCTCTTCGCCGAGCGGGAACGGCTCGCCCCATGCGGCGCGGCGCGGCTCCCACGCGACGTTGTGCAGCGCGGCCATGGTCGCGATACCCTTGCGCGCCAAGCGTTTCAAGTGCGCGGCCGGCAGCGCGGATTCGCCGAGTTTGAATCCTTCGACGAAGCCGCCGACGAAGTACGGCCGATCGAAGAACTCGGGCTCGTCGCCGTACCAGATGATCGGCGGCACCGCGACCGGCGTGTCGGCCAGCGACGCCATCACGCGCGCCTGCCGCACGATGTCGGCCGGCCCCGAGATTTTGACGCCAGGAGGCGCGATGCGCACGACGAATTTCCCCGCCGGCGTCGCGCCGGGCGCACTGCGCTCGAGGATGAAGCTGTAGCTGAAGCCGGCGTGACCCGGCAGCGATTCGAGCGAATGCACTCGCGCTCCGGCGTCACCGGTTTTCGCGCGCACCAAGCCCGTAAGCTGCGCGGTTAGTTGTTCGAAATTTCCGGGCATATTTTTGCGCGGCAGCCAGCCGCGCAACTCTACGATTAAACTCCGATGGGACTATACAACAGGAGGCTCGAAAGCGGGAACCCAAATCCGGGGCGGGTTGCGCTGGGGGGAAGCGGTCATGTAGGAATTTGCTGATGCGATTTTGTCCGGAATGCGGCGCGGCGCTGACGGCTGGGGCGAAGTTCTGTGTGGAATGCGGCAGCGCGCTCGCGGGCACAGCATCGAGCGCGGGAGAATCGGGCAACCCCAGGGGCAGCGTGGAACGCGAGCGCAATATACCGATTACAACTGCGTTTGTGTTTGTGTTCGTCGCGATCACCATAGTGGGTCTGGCGGCGGCCGCGTGGATAATGATGCGGACGCCCGAAGTGGTGCGCGAACAAGTCGCCGTCGCGCCGTCTGTCGCCAACGCCCCGGGCGCTGGCGCGCCCAATGCGGCTGCACCGGAGCAGAATGTCACGGCGAATCCAGCGGCAGGTGGAAGTCAGAGCGGCAGTTTGCCGGCGGGGCATCCGAAGATCGAGCTGCCGACGGAGGCTCGCACTTTTGTTGACAAGGTCGAAAAAGATGCGCACGCGAAACCCGGCGACGTCGCGGCATGGAACAAATTCGGCGCAGTCTCGATGCGCGCGGCGATGTTCGATCAAACCTACTACGGCAAGGCCGAGGAAGCGTACGGCCACGTGTTGAAGTTGGAGCCCGACAACCTCGACGCGCTGCGCGGGATCGGTGATATCGACTACGACAAGCAGCACTACGACGAAGCGATCGCCGCATACGAGCATTACCTGAAGAAGAAGCCGGACGATCCGGAAGTTCGCACCGACCTCGGCACGATGTATCTCTACACGGGCAACGCCGATCAGGCGGTCGTGCAGTACAAGAAAGTGATCGCCGCCAAGCCCGGATTTTTCCAGGCGTACTACAACATGGGAGCCGCGTACGCGCAGGAGAACAAACCTGATGACGCGGCCGCCGCGTTCAAGCAGGCGCTGGCGCTCGCGCCCGACGACACCGCACGCGCCCAGGTGAAGGATCTGCTCGCAAAGCTCAGCGGTGCGCCGGCCGCAAGCGCGTCGATGCAGGCCGCATCTGCCGCGACGGAGTCCGCGTCGGTAGCGATGGGCGCGCAAACATCCGGATTGCCCGCGGCTGCGCCAACGGCGGGAGCAAAGGATTTTCACGGCGCTATCGAGCAGATGTTCAGGGGGATGCCGACCGCGGGACCCAAGGTCGGCTCCGTCCAGTGGCCCGACAAGCTCAAGGCCAGGATCCTGATGGACAACTTTCCGATGGACCAAATGCCTGCGCCTGCGAAAAAAATGTTCCTGGCCGAGCTGAAGGCGAAAATCGACACCGCCAAGAAAGACAACAACATTTCATCGCCGGTCGAAGTCAATATCGTGGACGGTGCGAGCGGCCGCGTGATGGAAACCATTACTCAGTAGCCGACTGCGCGAATACTAATCGTGCCCCGGAGCCGGATGCGGGGCGAACTGGTCAGGCTGCGCGTCGAACTCGAGGAGCATGACTACGGCGTCGAAATCCTTCGAACGGCTGCGCTTGCGGTTGATCGCTTACTTCACGACCGGGGCCGGATAAAGGCTGGTGTTGACTCTGGCCAAGTGGCGCTGATGGCGTGCCGTCCCGAGATGCATCAGGCGGTAAACTTCAACCTTCGCCAAGTCGTTGATAACAAACCATACGAGCGCATATCCCCACACCGCCATCGCATACTTCCATCCCAGCGGCGTCATACCCCATCCATAGACCGCGGCCAGGGTTCCGATGACCTGGGTTGTTTCGCAGGCAACGACCAGGCGCCAATTGGGCCACGGGCGCTGCCAAGACGTTCCCACGCTTCGCGTGATGTAAATGGTGAGGTGACCGGCGACCAGCAGCTTGAGGAAGATAAGGCTCTGAACCATGGGCCGGGGCAGGTGAAGGTATTTCTCTGCGATCCAGAAAAGGCCGAATGCAGAGATAACTCCCATCACGCCGAGAACCGAGCTGACCGTGAGTACGCGTTCCATGTCCCAGCGCACTGGGCGTGGAGCTACGATGGTGTTGTCGTAGGCGATCATCATGATCGGGAAGTCATTGAGGACCGCGATGAGAACGATCATGACTGCGGTTACCGGGTAGAAGTTGAACACCACAATCGCGAGCGTCATGAAGAGCAGGACGCGGATGGTTTCGGAAATCCGGTAGATTGCGTAACTGTTCATGCGCTCGAAGATCTTGCGTGCTTCTGCAATGGCGGCGGTGATTACAGAGAGACCGGTCGCCGTGAGCACCAGATCCGAGGCCGCACGAGCGGCGTCGGTCGCGCCGCTTACCGCGATTCCGCAATCAGCCTGTTTGAGCGCGGGAGCGTCGTTGACGCCGTCACCGGTCATTCCGACGATATGTCCACGCGCCTGGAGGGCCTTGACGATTTTGAACTTATGCTCGGGAAAAACCTGTGCGTAGCCGTCGGCCGCGTCTATCTTGTCACTGTCGTCGGCCTTACCGTCAGGAAATAGATCGCTGGCAACCGCGATGTTCGGTCCCAGCTTGAGTTCGAGCGATACCTCGCGAGCAATTGCAAGGTTGTCGCCGGTTACCATGCGAACCTGCAGTCCCATCTTTCGCGCGGTCGCGATGGTAGAGGCTGAATCGTCGCGCGGCGGATCGGACAGCGACAGTAGTCCAAGGAATTCCCACTTTCCCTGGGCATCGGTGCGGGCGACGCCAAGGGTGCGATAGCCTTTGGCCGCAAGCTCGTTAACCTGCCCTTCGGCTTTTTTGCGAGCGTCCGCGTCGGGATGGACCAGATCCAGAATCACCTGCGGGGCGCCCTTCGAGACTTTGAAAGTGGCGTTGTCATGTTTCACCTCGGCCTCAGTTCGCTTACTGACAGGATCGAAAGGGGTGAAATGAGTGATTTGATAGGCTTTTAACGCCGACTGATCGCTCAGAGTTTTGAGGACGGCCTCGTCGATGCTGTCGCCGCCCTCCCTTCGCGAGGCCAACGCCGCGCCCAGGATCAGGTCCTGATCGCTGCTCGCCTTGAAGACAACGGGTTTGCTCAACTTGAGCTCGCTCTTGGTGAGCGTACCAGTCTTGTCCGAGCAGAGAATGTCCATGCCGGCCATCTCTTCGATCGCGGCGAGGCGGGACACGATAGCCTTCATCCTGGCAAGCACGGATGCGCCGACGGCCATCGTGACGGACAGGACCGCGGGCAAGGCGACCGGGATTGCAGCTACCGTAAGAATCAGTGCAAATAGCAGGGTTTCGACCAGCGGGTCGCCGCGAAATAGCGCGACTGTCAGGATCAATGCGACCAGGCCGAGCGTGATCAGAATGAGGAAATTACCGATCTTGAGCACCGCCTTCTGAAAGTGGGACACGGTCTGAACGCTCTCGACCAGTCGCGCGGTGCGGCCGAAGAGCGTGTTCATTCCGGTGGCGACGACGAGCCCATTCATCTGGCCCATTCGCACGATCGATCCCGAATACGCGACGTCATTTTTCTTCTTGTCGACCGGCAGTGACTCGCCCGTCAGCGCCGCCTGATCGATGCTGAGGTAGTCGCCATCGACCAGCTTCAGGTCGGCGGGGATGACGTTGCCGAGTTTGACCATGACAATATCCCCGCTCACCAGAGTCTTTGCCTCGACGTCGCTCCACTTGCCGTCGCGCAGCACTCGTGAATGCAGTGCGAGATTCTTTTTCAGCGCCTCGATCTCATTGTCGGCCTTAAATTCCTCCCAGAAGCCGACGACCGCATTCAGCGCCAGCATGAAAAAGATGATGACGAAGTCTTCCCAACGCCGAACCACTGCGGAGAGTATCGCGGCAATTTCGATCATCCACGCGATAGGTCCCCAAAGGAACGTCAGGAACCGCTTGAGGGGGCTGATGCGCTTTTCTTCGATCGCATTCGGACCGTCCTTCTTGAGACGGCCTGCCGCTTCTTCCTGGGTCAGTCCATGTTCGAGACTCGAATGGAACTTGGCGAGCGTCTCTTGAATCGTCCCGGTGTCAGCTGGTGTCTGCGCACCTTTAGGCGCATCTGCGACGGGCTGCGAGTGCTTCACAGGTAGCCTAATTGCCGGGCGCCGAGACGAAGTTGCTCGTGAAATTTCGGATGAGCTATTGCAATCAGCGCTTCGGCTCTGTCCGCTGTCGATTTCCCGGTGAGGCAAGCCACTCCATACTCGGTAGCGACATACTGAGTATCGGTTCTTGGATCGGTAGTGGGTCCTTCGATCTTTGGGACGATACGCGAGATGGTGCCTTTGCCCGCGGTCGAGTACGCGGCGAGAATCGATTTGCCGCCCTTCGATAGCTGAGCGCCGCGCACGAAATCCAACTGGCCGCCGGGAGCGCTGTACTGCTTGCCCATGATCGCTTCGGAATTGACGGCGCCGTCGAGGCCGACCTCGAGAAACGCGTTGATCGAGATCACGCAATCGTTCTGTCCGATGACGTTCGGGTCATTCACATAATCAACGGGGCGGGCCTCCATGCTCGAATTGTCGTTGAGAAATTCGTAGAAAGGTTGGTCGCCGACCGCCAGGGTGTACACGTTCTTGTATCGATTCAGGTTCTTGTACCTGTTCGTGACGGTGCCCGACTGAATCAGCGCCGCCACGGGGGGCATCATCGAGCTCACTGTGTATGCCCAAATCCTTGTGGCCGTGCAGGGCGGCGCATACAGCGTTGGGTACTCCACCGACTCCTACCTGGAGCGTCGCGCGGTCCGGGATCAGCTCGACGATGTGCTTGCTGATCACATTGTCCAATGGCGTCGGTGGCCGGGAAGGCACCGAGAACAGCGGACTTTCATTTTCGACAATCGCCGCGACTTCCGATATGTGCACCGACGAATCGCCGAACACGCGCGGCATCCTGGGATTGACTTCAACGATCAGATTCTTTGCGATTCGTGCGGTCGGGATCGTGTAGTCGGAGTTGGTGCCGCAACTGAAGAATCCGCCTTTGTCCATCGGCGCGACCATCATAATGAATGCGTCGATTCCCATTTCGCGCAACACGCGCGGCATCGCACTGAAATTGCCCGGCATGTAGAAGACGACGCGCCGATTATCCTGTTGGCCCCGCTCGAAGAGCATTCGTTCGATAATCGTAGGGAAGAAGGGATGCGGCTTGATGACGTCCATGTATTCGTACTTTAGGATCGTGGCGGCGGCGGCTGCGACTGAGTGCGAATAGTAAACGCGAAGCTCCTCGATCTTGCGGCTCTTCACTCGATTCTCGAGCGCTCCTAACAAGGCGGGCGGTTCGCTGATCGCCATGCCCATCGAGAGGGTGCCTCGCGATGGAATCAACTCCGCCGCCGCCGCCGGCATCATCAACTTGGATTTGTATTCGGTTTCGTACATGTACTGTCCGTTTCCCGGCCCCATTACCTGGGGATCTCTGTACGGCGCCGCGAAGCAGGCGTGTAGTGGGTCATCTTTTTGTAGATGGCCATCACTATACTGTAGAACTGCCTGCCGCGCGCGTTCGGATATTCCTCTCGGGCGCGGGCCTTCGCGCGTTCCCACGCGATCTCGTCTTCTGGAGTCTTGACTACACCGACCGGCATAAGGTGGACCTCCTGCTGACTATCCGATCGCACCACTTGGATGCGGAGGCAAGCCCGGATAACAGCTCAATGGATCAAGCGCTCGCCTGAGTGTTATTCTTCGCGGACGATGTTGTCGCGGCAAGAAAAAGCCACGAAGCAGGAGTGGACCGAGGAGCGCCGATATTTCGAATCGGACGGCCGCCCGCTGTACGGAGTGATGCATCGGGCACGGCGGGGCGCGCTGCTGGTGGTCTTCTGCAACAGCTTTTCCGAGAATCATTGCGAGGGGAGAGCGGAGGCGATCGCGGCGCGGATCGTCGCGGCAAACGGCTACTCCGCCTTTCTGTATCATCCGCGGGCGCATGGCGATTCGGCCGGCGACCTTGAGGACGTCACATTCGAGGGTCTGATCGAAGACGCAGTGAACGCCGCGACCTACGCGCGCAGTCGATGCGACGCGCCGCAAATCGTGTGGGTTGGCGTTCGGTTCGGAGCGCTAGTTGCCGCGCATGCGATCCGCAGAATTACTGACTCAATCGGGCTTGCGCTCTGGGAGCCCGTGCTGAGCGCGCGCGACTACTTCCTCAAGTCGATGCGCCACGTCATGTATTACGAAATGTCGCAAGGCGAGCGGCCGTCGCTGACGGTCGATCAGATGAGTGAGCGCCTTAAGCGCGAGGGCAAAATCTCCGTGCTCGGATTCGACCTCTACAGGAAGTTCTTCGAGAGCGCCCAGGGGGTGGACCTGCTGGACGCGCTCCAACCCTGGCGCGGCCCGACCCTGATCGCGCAGTTTCAGAAGCACTCCCGGCTCTCGCGCGAACACAACCGGTTGCGTGAGACTCTCGTCCGGCGCGGTCTAAGCGTGCGCGCACTTCTACATCGCGGGCCGGGCGGAAGCGACCCCTGGTGGACGCCGGAAGCAATCGCACGACAGACAGGAGACTGGCTCGATGAATTGGCGTGAAACTCCTGCCACCCTAAGCCGCGCACGCGCCGAGCAGCCTCTTGTATTCAAGGGCCCGAAGGGCGCTCTGCACGGGATCTTCACGCCACCTGCCCCTGACGCTCCACCGGCGAGCGCGTGCGTCGTTTTCCCGGGCCGCCCGCGTTCGGGGCTTCGCCGTCTTCTGGTACTCGCCGCACGAATCCTTGCCGCCGAGGGATTCGCGGCCCTCAGATTCGACCTGCGAGGTCGCGGCGAGAGCGCCGGCGAGGTTGCGCTGCCGAGCCGGATGGAGCCGCTCGGTGAAGACGTGGTTGCCGCGATTCGTCACCTGCGTGAAGCGCACGGGCAGCAGCAGTTTATTCTCGCCGGTTACTGCTTCGACGGGCTGAGCGCGCTCGACTCATTCAAGGACGAAGCCGGCGCGATCGTTGGCCTGTTCTTTGCCGCCGCCGCGGTCCTCGAGGAGAAGCCTGGCGGATCGCCCGCGAACAACCGCGCGCGCAGCCCCGCATCGCTCCTGCGCTCAATGGTCAGGCGCGCGCCTGCCCCAAAGATACTGGACAGTTTCGAGATTTCCTTCAGAGCGCTGGCGCGCTCGCATGCGCGCGCGCTCTTTCTCTACGGAGAGCAGGACCGGCTGCGCGCGGAGTTCCGGATCGCCGAGGAGGTTCTGTTCTCGCAGCTCGACAGCGAAGCGCGCGGGCGGCTCCAGATCGAGATCTGGCCCGGCCGCATTCATACCGTCGAGAGCCAGCCCGCGGTCATCGAGCGCGCAATATCGTGGCTGCGCGAATTTCATCCCGCGCGCAGCGAGAGCGGTGCTCGGCGCGAACCGCGCCAGCCGATCTCTCAGGAGTCGTAGCTCGATGCCGACGCTGCCATCTTTCCTTACCGCGACGGCGTCGCGTCACGGCGCGCGATCAGCGCTGTTGATAGACGATCGGGTTCTCACTTATGCCGAACTCGACGCAGGCGCCGACCGAATTGCTCACTCATTGATTCGGCACGGAATCCGCACCGGAGATCGCGTGGCTCTCTGGCTGCCGAAGTCGCTCGAGGCGATCGTCTCCATCTGGGGCATCCTCAAGGCTGGGGCAGCCTTCGTGCCAGTTGACCCGGCCGCGCCCGCGTCGCGCCTGGCGGCCATCGCACGCGATTGCGGGGTCCGAGCCCTGGTCACGGCGTTGGACCGCGCCGACGATCTGCAGCAGGCCTTCAGTACCAGCGCGCCGATGCGCACGGTTATCTATGCCGGCGATGGGGCTCATCCAGCTCCCGCGGCGGCATGGTCCTCCCAGACATGGAACGAAGTCGAGGCCGAGAGTGCGGAGCCGCCGCCGGTTCACATCGATGATGCCGGTCTCGCTGTCGTGCAGTACACCTCGGGTTCCACCGGGACGCCCAAGGGCGTGATGGTGTCGCATCGCGCTCTGGCCGGGCAGGCCCAGTGGACCGTAACGTCGTTAGGGCTTTCGAGCGAGGACCGCATCCCGGGCTACACGCCGCTCAGCAGCGCGATGTCAACGTTCGAGATCTTCGGCGGGGTCCGCGCGGGCGCTGCCGTGTATCCAGTCCCGCCGCGGCTGGCGCCGTTCCCGGCCGCGGTCGCGAAAAGCTGGAGCGATCAGCGGATCACCGCCGTCTTTGCGGTGGTGAGCGTGCTCCAGATGCTGCTAAGCCGCGGAAATCTCGGCGCGCTCGACTTCTCCGCGCTTCGAATCATCGTGATAGGAGGCGAACACTTGCCGGCGCAGCGGCTCGGCGAGCTGATGCGGCTTTTGCCCCGGGTTCGTTTCGTCATCTCGTATGGCCGCACCGAAGCGAAGCTTCGCTCCTTGCACGAGGTGAAATTTCCGCCCGAAGAGACTGACACGCGCACAATCGGCAAGACGGCGGCGGATACGGGGCTGCTGGTGCTCGGCGAGGATGAGAAGCCGGTCGCGGACGGCGCGATTGGAGAGCTCTGGATCACCGGACCGGGCCTGATGCTCGGTTACTACGGACTTCCGGAGATGACTGCGGAGTTTCTGCGAACCATCAGGCTCGGCCCGAGTGAGAGCGTGCCCGCGTGCCGCACGGGCGATCTGGTGCGCCGGCGCGCGGACGGAACGCTGGAGCTGATCGGCCGTGCTGATGAGCAGGTCAAAGTACGCGGCTACAGAGTTGAAACCGGGGAGATCGAAACCGCACTCTGTCGTCATCCTGCGGTCCAGGCGGCGGTGGTGATCGCCGTGCCCGATCCGGAGACTGGCAATCGGCTGAGAGCAGTTGTGGTGCTGAAGAACGGTTCGCAGGCCGCCGAACAAACGCTGCGCGGTCATTGCGCCGCGGAGCTACCACTTTACATGGTGCCCGAGGCAATCGAATTTCGCGCGAGCCTGCCCCTGATGAGCAACGGCAAAGTCGATCGGCGCAGTCTGCGCGAGAGCGCCGCGCGTTCGGCCAGCGAGAGCTGATACTGATGAAGAGCATCGAAAGCAGGCTGCGCGAGTTTCTACTCCAGCTCCCCGCCGCGCGGAAAATCCGCGATCTGAAGCCCGGCGACTCGCTGTTCCAACGCGGCCTGCTCGACTCGATGGGAGTCATCAAGACGGTGGCATTTTGCGAGGAGACCTTCGGAATCGAGATCCGTGACGAGGAAGTTCTGCCGGAGAATTTCGAGAGCATGCGCGCCCTGTCGCGGCTGATCAAGCGGGCGCAATCGCGATGAGCCTTACTCGCTCACGCGGCCCGGGCAAATAGGCGAAGCTGCCACGCTCGCGCGCCAGAAGCCAGGGCGATGCGACATGAACACTTCTCGATTTCTTCAGTGAATTGTTTCTCGTAGATGCAATTGAGATGGCCGGCGCCCTGAAACATTGGCGTCTCGCGCGAACCCGGCTAACGCCAGGCCGGGGAATCGCTGCCGAGCGGCGCGGGCGGGATATCCCATCGCGGCGCCGTTTCCGACATGCGCGCAATCGGCCCCAGCCGCGATAGAGGCCCCCAAGCGCTATTCATCTCAATGATCCAGGGAGCAATCGCCGCCGCATCGAGTCCCGCAGGTACGGCGTCTGGCGCGGTGCGCGGCAGCGACATGATCCACATCGCAGTGCGCGCCAGCGACACCCGAACGTGCCAGCTGCCGCCTTCAACTGCGCGGCGCGCGAGCGCGCACATCACGCCCAGCGCGCCGAGATAACCTGTCGTGTAGTCGGTGATCGCGGCCGGCACCAGCGCGGGATGCTCGTCGCCGGCGTGCTCGTGCGCCATGCCGGTAACAGTCTGCGCGAGTTGTTCCCATCCTGGGCGCCCCGCGAACGGACCTTCATGTCCGTAGCAGTCGATCGATACCACTATGATGCCGGGCCGCATCTGCGCCAGTGCTTCGGGCGCGAAGCCGCGCCGCGCGAGAGCCCCCGGACGGTATCCTTGCGAGAACACGTGCGCGTCGCGGACCAGCGCGCGCAATTGCTCGGCGTCTTCCTTGCGATCGAGTTCCAGATAGCACGAGTGCTTGCCAGGATTGGTATCGATCACGAAAGGCTCAATTGACGGCAGCTTGGGCCCTCGCACATGCAGCACCTGCGCGCCATGCTCCGCCAGGGTCCGTGCGCAGGTCGGTCCCGCCAGCACGCGCGTCAGATCGAGAACGCGCACGCCCGAAAGCGGCCGAGCGCCATGCTCAGCGGCCCGAGGTGCGGGAAGCGGCTCACGGGCCGCATCGCCGAGGCGAAGCATCTCGACCACAGGCACTCGCGCGAGCGCGATCCCCTGCGGATGAACGCGCCACTCGTCGGCGCTGCGGAGCTTCGCTCCGCATACGCCACGCTCGGCGAGCGCATCTTCAAGCGCTTGGGCATCCCAGGATGCGACTGCCTTCGCGATCGCGGCGGGAACGTCATCGCATCTCAAAAGCGCAAGCGTGCCTTCACGCGAACGGAATCCGCCGTGCAGATGAATCCATTGCCCGTCACGCGCTTGATAGAGCGCGGTCGTGGGCTGCCCGCGCCGCTCAAACGGGGCACCTTGATACCTCAAGTATGCGAACGACACGAGCGACGCGGCCGCGGCGCGCACGTCCACCTCGATGCGCTGCGGACGGCCGCCGCGCGTGCACCACAGATCGGCGGCGGCGGTCGCATTCGCGGCGAGAACCGCGGCCGCTGCCTCACCGGCGCGAAATCGAGTCGCGATTACCGGATCACGTCCGGTGATTTGTAGCGCGTGTTGATTCGGATTGCCCGCGCCTCCGAGCGGAGCAAGAAGATCGCTCATCCACCTGACCGGTTCCACCGGTGAAGAGGCCGTCTGCGAAGCCGCCATGCGCCGAAGCTAGCACTGGAACAAACGGATCGGAAAACGCTCGATCGCTCCGGGTTTGAGGAGTTTGCCGAACGCTGCGGAACCTGCTTGAATTCGCTTCGAGGACGACAACATGAATTCAGAAATCGAGTTGCGCGACCACGTGTTCGCCGGCCCGTTGCGCCGATCGGTGAACAACGCTCGCAATGTCGCGGGGAGCATCCATGATGACGCGATGGCGACCAAGCTCGGGTTTCGCGGCGGCACCGTCGCCGGATCGATCCACCTGGAGCTGTTTCCGCCGCTGCTGCTGAAAGCGTTCGGCAAGCGATGGTTTGAACGCGGCACTATCTCGATGTATTTCCTGAACGCGACGACCGACCGTGAAGCGGTCCGCGCGTTCCTCAAAGAGCCGCCCCCCGACGCGACCGACGCGCAGGTCGATGTCTGGGTCGAGCGCGATGACGGCATGCGCGTCGCGGAAGGCACCGCGTCCGTCGGGCGCCCCGAGGAGCCAACCGCATTGCTGCGCCGTCCGCTCGATCGATTCGATGCGGGTCAATTGCGGATACTGGGCCCGCTTAAGGTCGGCGATCGCTTCGAGGAATGCGACGTATTTCTGACGAAAGATACGATGACCGAACGGATGAAAGTCATCACCGAACCGCTGGAATGGTACACCACGCCCTCGCCATGGGGCGGTGCAATCGCCACTCCGGCGGCGATGGTGCAGCTTCTCTACGCAAAATCGATCGCGACTCTGCGCGACAAACTCGGCCCGGCAGTGGGACTGTTCGGTGCGATCGAACTGCGCAACATCAGCGGCCCGGTCCTGGTCGAACGTCCATACCGTGTGACCGGGACTATCGTGGCGCTGGGTCAGAGCCCCAAGACCGAATTCATGTGGTTCGAGACCGCGCTGAATGAAGTGGCCGGCAAGCGCATCGCCGAGATGAGGATGCAGCTGCGCTTCATGAAAGCGTCGTCGCCGCTGTACAAGGACGCGGTCGCAAGCTGATCCGCCGGGGCTAGGCATAGTCGCCTGTTCCGCCGACCAGGAACGAGAGCGGCCACATCGCGAACCATGCCGCGCAGCGTCGATGCCGGGAGCGAGTGCTAGTCAGGCGCCGCCGATGCGCCGCTCGTAAGCCCAGTCCTCGGTTCTCAGGTAGGCCCTCAGCGCAGCGCCGATCGCGATCCGGAGCGGTTCGGGCGGCCACGGAATCACTCTTCGATCAACGAACGGGCACTGCAGTTCGCTCTTGCGCTCCAGCACCAGGTCGCGCAGCACGCACGCGTTCAGGTGGCTCATCGAGACCCCGTGGCCGATACAGCCGAGCGCGTAAACTGCGCGCTGGTCACCCAGATGGCCGATTGCGGGGGTAAGATCGAGCGTGACCGAAAACGGTCCGCCCCATCGATGGGTGATCCGAACCCCGCGCAGCGACGGGAAGAGGAAGGCGATGTGCTCCTCGAGATGACGCCACGCGGACTCGGAGCGATCGCCGTCCAGGCCGTTCGCCCAAGTCAGTCCGACCGGACCGCCGCCCATCACCAAGCGGCGGTCGGGCGTCAGCCGATAATAGTGGATGAGATTGCGCGCGTCCTCGATTCCCTCCAACCCTCGCCATCCGATCGGCTCAAGCCGCTCGGCACTCAGCGGCTCAGTTGCGACCATGTAGGTGAAGGCGGGCACTTGCTTGCGCCTGAGTGCGGGAAAGAGGTGCGAGTAGGCGTTGGTCGCGAACACGAGCTTGGCGGCGTTAACTGCTCCGCCCGGAGTTATGAGCCTGAAATTGGGCCGCGAGGTGATCTCGAGCACCGGGGTCTCTTCGTAAATCGACGCACCCGCTTCGAGCGCGAGCCGCTTGTCCTCGCGTACCAGTTGCGCCGGATTTACCAGGACCAGGCGCGGTTCCCACAGCGCGCCCAGATAGCACTCCGAGTTAACCCGGCCGCGCACTTCGTCGCGGCCGATCCATTCGATCCCGCTGAAGCCCAGCGACTGGATGAGCTTGATGTCGTGCTGGAGACGGCGAACGTAGGCCGGTGCGGTAGCGACGCGCAGGAAGCCGGGGCGAATACGGCTGCATTCGAGCTTTTCATCGAGGATTAGCCGGTCCAGGTTATCAACCGCCTGCTCCATGTAGGCATGGGCGTCTCTGAGGAATTGCTTGCCGTGCAGCTTCGCGCTCACGCCCAGCCCAAGCCCGACCACCGTCATCGCGAACGAGCGGTTGCGGCCGCTCGCGCCGTAGCCAACGGTCTTCGCTTCGAGCACTGCGACCTTGAGCGACGGGTCAGCGCGCCTGAGTTCGCGCGCGGTGGCAAGGCCGGTGAAACCGCCGCCGATGATCGCCACATCGGCATCGATTTCACCCTTGAGCAGCGGCTCGGGCGTGTACGGCCCGTAAGTGTCGAGCCAAAGCGAAAGCGGCGAGTCCGGCAGGAACATTGTCGTCACGGCTGTCTTCATCCGGCCTCCTCGCTCGAAAGATGCTCGTCTTTCGGCCTGGCTTGCAACCGCCGCGACGGTGGATCGTCGTCGCCTTGGGTTTGCTCCTCTGCTGACTCGCGCGAGCAACCTGCTCAAGGCAGGAGGTTCTTCAGAGCGTTAATCGGGTTCGGAATCGATGGAATCGACGATCCCGCCGACGGTGCGCCAACGATCGAACCCATCGCGTTCACTCCGCCGCGGATTATGTTGCCGGGCGTGTTAATCGCGCCCATCGCCACGCGCTCCGCCAATGTTGGCACGTCCGGCAGCACGCGAACTCCCGGCAGTTCCCCGCTCACCGTGACCGGGATCGCGACCTGCAGTCCGAGCGTGAGCCGGATGTCGGCGTTCATGCTGATGTTCTTGTCCATGTCGAACCAGCCGTCGCCAGTGATCCTGTAATCCGGCGACTCCGCATAGAGGTCATGCGTCGTGAACCGCGGCCCGGCCTGCTGATAGCTCATGCTCGCCGATTGCAGCTCGGTGTCGGGATCGACCAGCAACCCATGATGGCTCGACATGAATGCCACGTTCACGAGTTGGCTTACTCCCGGCGCCGCGGCGATTGCGTTGACCGCGTCCGCCACGATATTGACGCCCACCAGCTTGCCGTTCGCGATTGCCACTCGCCCGCTGCCGCGTAACGTCGGCTTGATTCGATTCCAATCCGCACCGCTGCCCGACGCCGCCACGTTGCCGGTCAGAAAGCCGTGCACGGTGCTGGCCGCATCGATATTTTGCGAGCGCAGCGCTTGTTCGATGTTCAGATTCTTCATCCCGAGCGTGATATTGAATCTCGGCGCGGTACCGAAAACTCCGTCCGCATCCGCCGTCAGCGAGCCGCCGAACACGCCAACGTTGAGTGGACGCGCCGACGCGCGGCCGTTCAAGTATGCCGCCGTCAGATCGAGATTGCGGTATGAAACATTTTCGAGCGATCCGTCCGTCGATTGGATCGTCGCGCTCATTCGCGGCGAAGTTATCTCGCCGTCGGCGGTGCCTTTGACCACCAACTGATTGATAACGTCGCCGGGCTGACGGCTATCGAAAGCGAATATCTGCGCGAGCTTCACCGAGTCGGCCTTCAGCGCATAGCTTGCTTTCAGCGGACTGATGGATTCGACGCGTCCCTCAAGAGTTGCGTGCGCAGAACCGAGCGTGAAACTCGTCGGTTCGATGACTTCGACTCCATCGGTGAAACGAATCTTGCCGTTTAGATCGCTGATTGCGCCCGGCCACGACGGCGCCAGCTTCACCGCAACCTGTTTCAGCGTCACGGTTCCATCCATCGCCGGCGCGTTGATGTCCAGTTTCGCGGTACCGTGAATTTCACTCATGCCCGCCACGCCGTACCCGGCCGCTGCATTGATCATCGGGCTCAGATTGGCAAGGTTGAAGCTGTTCGAATCGATTTGCGCACCCAAGGGTTGCGGACCACCGCCCGAAAACCTGCTCGCCGTCAATTCGAGATCGGACAGCTTCAAGTTCACGCTCGCTATCTCAAGCTGCTCCGCCCAGATGCCGTTCGCATTCACCGTCATCGCGGTCCCCGCCGGCTTGTTGAACAGCGCCGCGTACGCGACCCGGTCTGCGCTGAGATCGGTGCTCAACGCAATTGCGAGCTTGCCGAATGAACCGCGGACAGTCCCGCTTACCGATACGGGATCAGGAATCGAGAGCCCCGGCGGTATTTCCGATCCCACGTCAGCAAGCGGCCTGACCCTATCGAGCAGGATCGAATCGAGCTTCAACTTCAGATCGACCGGGATTCCCGACGCATCCAGGACGCCTTGATTGAGCAGCGGCCCGAGCTTTCCCGATGCCTCGACGTTTTGCTCTTCGCCCGGGAAGGCGAACTTGGTCTCGACGTCGAATGCCGACGCGGCGTCGAAATTTGTCACGCTGAAATCCAGATGATGGACGCGAATTGGCGCCGTCTTTTCGCCAAGATCGTTGAAATATATCGCGCCGTCCTCGATGCTCAGCGCCTTGATCGACAAGTCGGCAAGCGACGATCGCTTCTTCGCGCGCCGGCTCCGCGCCGCTTTCGAACTCTCTCGTCGTATTTCATCGGGGCTGCTCCCGATCGTGCTCACGTTCAGGTCGCCGCGCGCGTTCATCACGATCCGGATGTCGGGATTGGCCAGCTCGAGTTTTACGACTTTCGCCGCGCCGCGAAGCAGCGGGATAAACTCAACTTCGATCGACACTTCATTGGCGGCGAGAAACGGTTTAGCCGAAAATGCCGGATCGTCCGCAATCTTGAGCCCGCTTACTTCGACCGACACGCCCCATCCCATCTGCGCCTGTATTTTCCCGACGTCGACCCGGCGGCCAAGCTCGTCGCTCACGCGCGCCAGTATTCGCTTCTCATTGCGGGCGACGATCGAGCTCAAATTGTAGAATGCGTAGGCCGTGAGCGCAGCCGCGATCAGCACCACCGCGCCAACCACGACTCCGGAGATGAGTAGTATCCGGCGCAACGTCGCCTCAGGAAGTAATCCGAGCGAAATGATTGGCGATCATTTTTCCGCGCGACTGGTGGCTACTGACGTCGATTGAACCTCAACGAAACCGCGATAGGGACGGTCGCGAAGTGACCGAGGCCGGAAACCAATCACGCCCGCGCTGACGGTTGCGGCGGTCAGCGCCCGAGAAACGACTAGCTCCTTGGCGCGTGCTCGTTAAGGTATTTGCGCAGCGATTCGACACCCCAGTTGCGAGCCGTGGTTTGCCAGCCGCCCGGGAATCTCTCCTCGATCCACCATTGGTTTTTATCAAGCCTGATGTGGACCTTGCTGTTGTTCCCGGCCGCGGCCATGCCGCGTTGGCCAAATTGGTCCAAACGCAGGCCGAACTCCTTCAGGAGTTCCTGCCAGTAAGTCCAAGTTAAGCGAGAGACGGTCGTCCGTGAAAAAATGTTCTGGGCCGTGATCGCGTAGCGCTCCATGAGCGCCTCTTGCAAGTGGGCCGCAGCCGCAGTCTCGGCCTCTGGCGCCGCGGCTTCATTATCGGTGTTCTTCCTACGCAGTGCGATCATTCGGAGTGCGTCTTCGGTTTTCATCGAAACACCTCCACCTCTGTTGCGAACACCATGATCAACATTAGCTGTGCAGCAAATTTGTTACAAGAAACCTAATGACGGGTCTAAATGTAATTTTCAGCGTCGGCGTCTCGTAGCCGGAATTTCTATTTTCACCAGAAGCACCACGCGCTCGCTTGAATTCAGGTTTGCCCAAACCGCCGAAGCGGGGCCCGAACACGAGGGTTTCTTTACAAATTTTCAGCGGCGCTGACGTGCACCCTCACATCCAATGACGAAATTGCGGTGAATCTGATCGCAAACCACCGGCCCGGCCCGATCCAACTGGCAACGCCAAGCTATTCCCGCAGGTTACCCTCGTACAAAGTGATCGGCGATCACTTTCGCCACGCAGCAAGTTACCTTCTTCGCTGTCGGGATGTGGAGAAACTCGTTGGGCCCGTGGGCATTGGCGTGAGGTCCCAGCACCCCGGTGATCATAAATTGCGCCTGTGGGAACCGCGCGCCCAACATCCCCATGAATGGAATGGTGCCGCCTTCGCCCATGTAGGCAACCGGATTGCCGAAGTAGTCATTCGAGGCCTCCTCGAGGCTGCGCTCGAGCCACGGTGAAAGTTCCGGCGCATTCCATCCGTTGGCGCCCCAGTTCGCCCGGAAACTCACTTTGCACCCATACGGCGGGTCTTTCTCGAGAATGCTTTTCAGCTCTTGCGACGCGATTTTTGCATCAACGGTCGGCGGCAGTCTGAGCGACAAACTCACCGCCGTGCCCGGGCGCAGCACGTTACCGGCGTTGCCGGTCGGCGGCAGCCCGTCCGCGCCGATGATCGAGAGAGCGGGCCGCCACGCGCGGTTGAGGATGAGTTCCGTCGTATCGTTGCTCACGGGACGCGCGCGCTCGATGAATGGAAACTTGGCGCGGATGTCGTCGCCGAGCACCGCGGCCGCCCCGGCCGCCTGCTTGAGGCGCGCAGCGGGGATCGACGCGTAAAATTCCGGCCCGAGCACCTTCCCCGTTGCCTCATCCTCGACGCGGCTTAACAACTGGCGCACGATGCGGAAGCTGTCGGGCACAACTCCGCCGGCGTCGCCCGAATGCACGCCCTCGGTGAGCACGTCGACCTGGAGTTTCCCGCCGACCAGGCCGCGCAGCGATGTTGTCAGCCAAAGTTGCTCGTAGTTGCCGCATCCCGAGTCCAGCGCGATGCAGAGGCTCGGCTGCCCGATCCGGGCTGCCAGATGCTCGATGTAGTGCGGGAGATCGAAGCTGCCGCTTTCTTCGCAAGCCTCGATGATCACAACGCATCGCGCGTGTCGAATCGAGTTCGCCTGCAGCGCGCCGATCGCGCCCACGCATGCAAACATCGCGTACCCGTCATCGGCACTGCCGCGGCCATACAAACGCTCGCCGTCGAGCACCGGCTGCCACGGCCCCAGCCCTTCGCGCCATCCCGACATCTCGGGCTGCTTGTCCATGTGCCCATAGAGCAGCACGCAATCCTTGGAGTCGCCGGGGATTTCGATGAACAGCAGCGGGGTGCGACCTTCGAGCCGCACGACTTCCAACCTCAGGGCGCGGATCGGTTGGCGGCGCGCCCAATCCTCGAAGCGCGCGGCGACGCGGTCCATGTGACCGTGCGCTTTCCAGTCGCGATCGAACGCGACCGACTTGTTGGGAATACGAATGTACTCGACCAGTTCGGCGACTATGGATTCATCCCAAAGCCGCTCGACGTGAGTTCGGATCGCTGCCTTGTCCATGACGTAAAGCCTACGCGAGATGAGTGGCGATTGGCAAAATACGTGAACTGGATCGGGTGGCGGAAGTGACGCCCTGAAATTGCGATGCGAGTCAGTTTGGACGGCCGGCCGGGGACGACATGCTTTGAATCAACAAATTCAATGCCGCGGCTCCAAACGTGCGCATGTTGGCCAGGCGATCCGCACGCCCGGTCTCGACAGTCATCGAGCGCTCAACCGGTCCTGCGACCGCGATACAACTGTGGCCGGCCGCGTCGCCGTAGCGATTTCCGGTGGGTCCGCTCGCCCCGATCTCCGCGATGCTCCAGTTGACCGCGAATCGTGTGCGGGCCGCATGCGCCAGGATCATTGCACCCTCTTCAGTGACCGATTTGATCCCGGCAAACGCGGAATCGGCAACATCGAGCATCGCGCGCCGCGCTTTAAGAGTATAAACGACGGCGCCGCCGACGAAATACGCCGACGCGCCCGGGACGCTCAGCAGCGCGGCCGAGATAAGGCCTCCGGTTGTCGATTCGGCGACCGCGACGTTCTCGCGCCGGTCTTTCAGCATCGTAGCGATTTTTTCCGCCAGCGGCAGCAGATCCTGCATGTGGGCCTCTTCGAATTTTGAATCGGCGCAATGTTATCGCGCGGAGCATCCGTCGAGGAAGATCGACGTTACAATATCGACCGCGCGCTCGGGTATCGTGTACTCGCGACCGTAGCGGTTGATCCCGCGCATCATGCCCAGCAGCGATTCGGCCGCGATTCGAGTGTCGATACCCGGCCTCATCGCACCGCGCTTGACGCCGTCGTCGAGAACGGCGCTTATCAATCGCGACAAGTCATTGCGCTGAGCTTGATACTGGCGCTCCTGTGAGGGCCGCAACGCCTTGGGATCGCGCAGCAGGGCGAAGAACTGGCGGCGGCTCCAGAAGAATCCGAGAGAATGACGCACGATCGTCGCGATTTGCTCGCGCGTCGGCGTGCAACCCGCCAGCGCCGCGCGAATTTCGCTCTGCAGTTCCGTGAATCCCTTGATTACCGCGGCCGCGTAAAGCTCCTCTTTCGACTTGAATTGGCGGTAAACGCTGCCCTTGCCAACTCCGGCGTGAGCGGCGACCTCGTCGATCAGCACCAAGTCGAATTCCCTTTCGGCAAAGAGTTCCGCGGCACTCAGGAGGATTCTCTCGCGCAGGAACGGCGTTGACGGCCTGCCACGGCCGTCTTTGTGGCGAATCGGCGGCGAAACCGGTTGGCGCTTGACCCTCACGATTGGAAACCTGCAACCATTGGATTCGTAGATTGGTAGTCGCCTCCAAGGCCTCATTTGAAATATGGACTAGCCGGTCCAAAATTGCAACAATAGGGATCGTAATTGCTTGCTTGAGATGAGTGCGACGGAGAACATGATGGATTCAGACGGCCCGATGACCGGAAAACCTGACGCCTCGCGATTTATGCAG
The DNA here is from genome assembly GCA_963803045.1 of Binataceae bacterium (SeqCode). GTDB lineage: Bacteria > Desulfobacterota > Binatia > Binatales > Binataceae > Binatus. The sequence continues at coordinate 84,023 of CAWDLC010000014.1, forward strand.
GATACCGAAGTGCGCAGTTGGCTCGACAAAGCCATTCAACGATGGCGTCTGTGGCTGGTCGTTTTGGCCCTCGCGGTGATTGGCCTTTACTTTTTTATCGCCCGCAGCCGCCCTGATTCTTCCACAGAGCCATCTGCAGCCGCGGTGCACATGATCGTTCCGGTCGCAGCGGTGCCGGCGAAGCTCGGTGATATGAACCAGTACCTATCCGCGATCGGAACGGTGACGGCATACAACACGGTTACCATCAAAAGCCGGGTGGATGGCGCGCTCGACAAGGTAAACTTTACCGAGGGGCAAATAGTAAAGGCCGGCGATCTGCTGGCTGAGATCGACCCGCGTCCGTACCAGGTGCAGCTCGAGCAGGCCGAGGGCACGCTCGCGAAGGATCTGGCGTCGCTCGAAAACGCCAAGGTTACATTCGAGCGCGACAAGGAACTCTTCAAGCAAAATGCCCTCGCGCGTCAGGATCTCGACAACCAGGAAACGGCGGTCGGACAGTACGCCGGTTCGATCGAGAGCGATAAGGGCGCCGTGGATAACGCCAAGCTTCAGCTGACCTACAGCCGCATCACTTCGCCGATCACTGGTCGGGTTGGGCTGAGGTTGGTGGACGCGGGCAATATCATTCATGCGACCGACGCGACGGGTCTCGCGGTGATCACGCAGCTACAGCCGATCGCGGTTGATTTCGGTATTCCGGAGGACGATCTGCCACGCCTCGAGAATGCGATGAAGAGCAACAGCCAGTTGCCGGTCGAGGCTTACGATCGTGACTTCGAGCACCGGCTCGCGGCTGGAACGCTGCTCACGACCGACAACCAGATCGATCAGTCCACCGGCACGATCAAGCTCAAGGCGTCCTTTCCCAACGAGGACAACTCGCTGTTTCCGAATCAATTCGTCAACGCGAGGCTGCTCGTCAATACCCTGCACGATGTGCTTCTGATCCCGGCGGCCGGTCTCCAGCGCAGCCAGCAAGGTTCGTTTGTATACGTCGTCAAGCCTGACCATACCGTCGAGATGCGCAGCGTGACCGTGGGTGCAACCCAGGGCGACGTGATCGCGATAGACAAGGGCCTTGCGGCCGGCGACCTGGTCGTCACCGACGGGGTGGACAAGCTGCAACAAGGATCACACGTGGATGTGCAGACGGCGGCTATAGCGCCCGCGAGTACTCCGTGAGTCTTTCGCGCCCGTTCATACTCCGGCCGGTTGCAACTTCGCTGCTGATGGTCGGGCTGATGCTGGCCGGCCTCGTCGCCTACGGGCAGCTGCCCGTGTCGGCGCTGCCGCAGGTGGATTATCCGACCATCCAGGCTATGACGTTTTATCCGGGCGCGAGTCCGGACGTGATGGCGTCTTCGGTAACGGCGCCGCTCGAGCGGCAATTCGGAGAGGTGCCGGGGCTTACCCAGATGACCTCGAACAGCTCGTTCGGCAGCTCGGTCATCACGCTGCAGTTCGACCTCAACTTGAACATCGACGTTGCCGAGCAGGAGGTACAGGCGGCGATCAACGCGGCCGCGACCTACCTGCCCCTGGACCTCCCCAACCCGCCCGTTTACAGCAAGACCAATCCGGCCGACGCGCCTATTCTCACCCTGGCGCTGACGTCGAAGGAACTGCCGCTCCCGCAAGTCGAGGATCTGGCCGACACGCGTCTGGCCGAGAAGATCTCGCAGCTGCCTGGCGTGGGTTTGGTGAGTATCGGCGGCGGCCAGAAACCTTCGGTCCGCATACAGGCCAATCCGACCTCGCTCGCGTCGTATGGAATGACGCTCGAGGACCTGCGCACTGCGATCGCGAGTGCCAACGTCAACGAGGCCAAGGGCAACTTCGATGGCAAGCAGCAGGCGTACACGATCGGCGCCAACGACCAGCTCCTGACGGCCAAGGACTACCTGCCGCTGATCGTCGCGTATCATAACGGCGCACCGGTCAAGCTTTCCGATGTCGCCCACGCGATAGACGACGCCGAGAACGTCAAGGCCGCGGCGTGGATGAACACCACGCCGGCCGTGATCCTCAACGTTCAGCGCCAGCCCGGCGCCAACATCATCGCCGTCGTGGACCGCATCAAGGCCCTGATGCCGCGCTTGCAGGCCTCGCTGCCCTCGTCGGTGAAGGTCGAGATCCTGACAGATCGGACCACCACGATTCGCGCGTCGGTGGCGGACGTGCAGTTCGAGTTGATGCTGACGGTGGCGCTGGTCGTGATGGTCATCTTCCTGTTTCTGCGCAGTCTGTCGGCGACGATCATTCCCAGCATCGCGGTGCCGCTCTCCCTGATCGGAACGTTCGGCGTGATGTACCTGCTCGGCTACAGCCTCGACAACCTGTCGCTGATGGCGCTTACGATTTCGACCGGCTTCGTCGTTGACGACGCGATCGTGATGATCGAAAACATCTCGCGCTTCATCGAGGAAGGCGACGCGCCGCTGCAGGCCGCGCTCAAGGGCGCCGAGCAGATCGGCTTCACGATTCTTTCGCTGACCGTGTCGCTGATCGCGGTGCTGATTCCGCTGCTGTTCATGGGCGATATCGTCGGCCGGTTGTTCCGTGAGTTCGCGGTCACGCTGGCGGTGACGATCCTGATGTCCGCGGTCGTCTCCCTGACGCTGACGCCAATGATGTGCGCGAAGCTGCTGCGGCATACGACCGAGCGTGAGCAGACCTGGTTCTATCGCAGGTCGGAAAAGGTATTCAAAGACACAATCGCGCTTTACGGCCGAACGCTCGAGTGGGTTCTTGCCCACGAAACCGAAACGCTGATGGTCGCGATCAGCACCCTGGTCCTGACGATCGTGCTCTACGTCGTCGTGCCCAAGGGCTTCTTTCCGGTGGAGGACACCGGCGTTATCCAGGGCGTCTCCGAAGCGCCGCAGAATGTATCGTTCGCCGCGATGGTGCGCGGCCAGCAGGCTTTGGCGCGGGTCATTTTGCAGGACCCGGCGGTGGAGAGTCTGTCGTCGTTTGTCGGGATCGATGGCACCAACACCACCGTTAACAGCGGACGAATACTGATCAATCTGAAACCGCTCGAGCAGCGCAACGTGGACATCAGCACGGTCATTAACCGCTTGCAGCCGAAGTTGGCGACCGTCGGGGGGATGACGCTCTTTTTGCAGCCGGTGCAGGATCTGACGGTCGAAGACCGCGTGAGCCGCACGCAGTATCAGTACAGTCTCGAAGATCCAAGCGCCGGCGAATTGATTCTCTGGACGGGGAAACTCGTGGATAAGCTCAAGACGCTGCCGGCGCTCCGCAACGTCGCCACCGACCAGCAGAACGGCGGCCAGCAGGAGCATGTCGTCATCGATCGGCTGACGGCTTCGCGCCTGGGTATCACGCCAAATCTGATCGACAACACCTTGTACGACGCCTTTGGACAGCGGCAGGTGTCAACGATTTTCACGCAGTTGAACCAGTATCACGTGGTGCTCGAAGTGGCGCCGGAGTTTCAAAACAGTCCGCACGCGCTTGACGACATCTATATTCGCTCGACCGCGGGCGGTGAGGTGCCGCTCGAGCGCCTTCACCCACTTCGAAGCCGGGTTCTGCCCCGCTTGCCGTCAACCATCAGGGCCAGTTTCCCGCAGTCACAATCTCGTTCGATTTGGCACCGGGCTACTCGCTGGGCGACGCGGTCTCCGCGATCGACCAGGCGCGCCAGGAAATCGGGATGCCGGTAAGTATCGAGGCTGCGTTCCAGGGCACCGCCGAAGCGTTCCGGGCGTCGTTGACCAACGAGCCGCTGCTAATCCTCGCGGCGCTGGTCACCGTGTACATCGTGCTCGGGGTTCTTTACGAGAGTTACATCCATCCGATCACGATTATCTCGACCCTGCCATCGGCGGGCGTCGGCGCGATCCTCGCTCTGATGATCTGCGGTTCTGATCTCAACGTGATCGCGCTCATCGGCATCATCCTGCTGATAGGTATCGTGAAAAAGAACGCAATCATGATGATCGATTTCGCACTTGAAGCTCAGCGTAAGGACGGCAAGCCACCGCGCGAAGCGATCTTTCAGGCCTGCCTGCTGCGCTTCCGGCCCATCATGATGACCACGATGGCGGCGTTGCTCGGCGCATTGCCGCTGGCGCTGGGAACCGGCACCGGCTCCGAGTTGCGCCGCCCGCTCGGCATTGCAATCGTCGGCGGCTTGCTCGTGAGCCAGGTGCTCACGCTTTACACGACGCCGGTGATTTTCCTGACCTTCGACCGCTTGGCGACGCGAGTGGCGAAGTGGCGGACGAAGGATGTTGTTCCCGAGACCGTTCCGGCTCAAGCGTCATGAGCATTTCCGAACCCTTCATAAGGAAGCCGGTCGCCACCACGCTGCTGACTATCGCGCTCGCGCTTGCGGGTGCGATCGCATTCCGGCTGCTTCCGGTTTCACCGTTGCCGCAGGTCGAGTTTCCGACCATCCAGGTTCAGGCGGCGTTGCCCGGTGCGAGTCCGGAGACGATGGCTTCGTCGGTGGCGACCCCGCTCGAGCGCCAGTTCGGCCGTATCGCGGGTCTGACGGAACTGACTTCGACCAGCTATCTCGGCGCCAGCAGCATCGTTTTGCAATTCGACTTGAACCGCAATATAGACGCCGCCGCGCGCGACGTGCAGGCCGCCATCAATGCCGCGGCCGGGCAACTGCCGACGACTCTGCCGAGCAAGCCGACGTATCGGAAGGTCAATCCCGCCGATGCGCCGATCCTGATTCTCGCGCTCACTTCGGACGCCGTGCGCCCGGGAATGATGTACGACGCGGCTGATTCAATCCTTGAGCAGAAACTCTCGCAAATAGACGGCGTCGGCCAGGTCACGGTCGGCGGAAGCGCGTTACCCAGTGTCCGCGTCGAACTGAATCCAACGCAGATGAGCAACCTCGGCGTCGGTCTCGAGGACGTGCGAATGGTGCTGGCCGCCGCCAATGCGAACCGGCCCAAGGGCGAAGTGGCGGACGACAACCGAACATGGGGGCTGAGCACGACCGATCAGCTGCTCAAGGCTGAGGACTACCAGCCGCTGATCGTTCGCTACACCAATGGCTCCGCGGTCCGGCTTTTCGATATCGCATGGGTCAGGGACTCGGTCGAGAACGTTCGCGCCGCAGGGATGGTCAATGGCAAGATCGCCCTCGGCGTTATCGTTTTCCGCCAGCCGGGCGCGAACATTATCGATACGGTCGATCGAGTCATCGCGGCGTTGCCCCAATTGCGCGCCTCGATCTCGCCCGCGATCAATCTCTCCGTAGTCATGGACCGTACAACCACCATCCGCGCCTCGGTGCGCGACGTCGAGTTCACGCTGTGCATTTCGATAGCCCTCGTGATCATGGTGGTGTTCCTGTTCCTGCGTAATTTGCGTGCCACATTAATTCCGGGAGTCGTCGTTCCGCTCTCATTGATCGGAACATTCGGCGTGATGTACCTGCTCGGATACAGCCTCGACAACCTCTCGCTGATGGCGCTTACGATTTGCACCGGCTTTGTGGTTGACGACGCGATTGTCGTTATCGAGAACATTTCCCGCTACCGCGAACAGGGAATGCCGCCGTTTGAAGCCGCGATCAAGGGCGCTGCGGGCATCGGCTTCACGGTGATGTCGATCAGCATCTCGCTGGTCGCGGTCTTCATCCCGATTTTGCTGATGGCCGGAATCGTCGGCCGGCTGTTCCGCGAGTTCGCGGTCACCTTGTCGGCCGCCGTCCTCGTTTCATTGATCATTTCGCTCACCACGACGCCGATGATGAGCGCGCAACTGCTCAGGCCACATGGCGAAGAGAAACATGGCCGCTGGTACCGTGCGAGCGAGCGTTTTTTCAAGGGGATGCTCGACCGTTACGAAAGCAGCCTGTTGTGGGTGCTGGACCATCAGCCGCTTACTCTGCTGGTCGCGCTCGGAATGCTCGGCCTGAGCATTTCTCTGTTCCTTGTCGTGCGAAAAGGATTCTTCCCGCAGCAGGATACGGGGCGCCTGGCGGGCGCGGTGCAGGCCGACCAGGACACTTCATTCCAGGCGATGCACGATCGGCTTACCCAACTGGTAGCGGTCATTTATAAAGACCCAGCCGTGGACAACGTGCTCGCATTCACCGGTAGCAACGGCGCAACCAATACCGCGACCATGTTCATCGGCCTCAAGCCCCTAAGCGAGCGAAAGATCAGCGCCGATCTGGTTATCGGGCGCATCCGCAAGGAGGTCTCCCACGTCCCCGGCGTCAATCTCTACCTGCAGGCCGTGCAGGATCTGCGGATCGGCGGCAGAAGCAGCAACGCGCAGTACCAGTTCACGCTGCAGAGCGACGACCTCAATGAGCTCAACCAATGGGCGCCGAAGGTGCTCAAGAAATTGCGTACCGTTCACATTCTCACCGACGTCAGCAGCGATCAGCAGAATAGCGGCCTCGAAGCCAACGTCGTCGTCGATCGTGACACTGCTTCGCGCCTGGGACTCTCGCAACAGGCGATCGACGATACGCTCTACGACGCGTTTGGGCAGCGGCAAGTGTCCACGATGTACACGCCGCTGAATCAGTATCATGTCGTGATGGAGGTCGCGCCGCAGTTCTGGCAGAACCCCGAGTCGCTTGACCAGATCCACGTGCTCTCCAGCAAGGGGCAGCTGGTCAAGCTCAGCACCTTCACGCACTTCGCGTCCGCTACGACCGCGCTTGCCGTTAATCACCAGGGTCAATTTCCGTCGGTGACGATCTCGTTCAATCTCGCGCCAGGCGTCGCTCTAGGCGATGCGGTTGACGCGATCATGCAAGCCGAGAGGCAGATTCACCTGCCCGCCGGCATTCGCGGAACATTTCAGGGAACCGCGCAGGCGTTCCAGGCCTCGCTCAAGAACGAAGGTTTCCTCATCGCTTTCGCACTCTTCGCCGTGTACATCGTGCTCGGCATTCTCTACGAAAGTTACATCCATCCGATCACGATTCTCTCGACGCTGCCCTCGGCCGGCGTCGGCGCAATTCTCGCGCTGCTCATTTTCCACGTCGAGCTGAGCGTGATCGCGCTTATCGGGGTCATCTTGCTGATAGGCATCGTCAAGAAAAACGCAATCATGATGATCGACTTCGCGCTCGAGGCTCAACGCGGCGAGGGCAAGTCGCCGCACGACGCGATCTATCAAGCGTGCGTGCTGCGCTTTCGCCCGATCATGATGACCACGATGGCCGCGCTGCTCGGCGGGTTGCCGCTCGCGCTGGGCGTCGGCACCGGCTCCGAGATGCGGCGCCCGCTCGGCATCGCGATCGTTGGCGGACTGCTCGTGAGCCAGGTCTTGACGCTCTACACGACGCCGGTGATCTATCTGTATATGGACCGGCTCAGTGCGGGATGGTCGAGATTGTGGCGGCGGATCCTCGGCCGCTCACCTGCCGCACCGGCCGACTTGCGCGCCTGATCCGGCGACCGCCAGCACCATCCGGCTATTCAAAATCGAATTGCCGGTTCATTTGCTGCTTAGTAATGACGGCGGTCGCTTTGTCACCCAGTTGGTCGCCTGATCGTACGCATGCGCCAGCTGCATGCAGGCAAGCTCGGCGTGATTCGGGCCTACAATCTGAATACCCATCGGCAATCCGCGTTCGTTGAAGCCGGCTGGTGCGCTGAGCGCCGGGCAACCCGACATCGAGATCGGAATCATCACTTCCATCCAGCGATGGTAAGTATCCATGGATGCGCCGCCGACCTCTTTCGGCCAATGGATCGTCGCGTCAAACGGGAAAACCTGACCCCCGGGCGCGATCATGAAATCATACTTCTCAAAGAATGTGCGCACCGCTTGATACCACGCCGTGCGCACCGTGAGCGCGTCTGCGATTTCGAACGCGCCGGCCTTGAGGCCATTTTCGATCTCCCACCGCAGTTCGGGTTTCATCAGCACACGCTTGGCGGGATCGGCATAGAGCCCGTTGAGGAGCGCTCCAATCTGCCACGCTCGAATCTTGAGCCAGCTATCCCAGACCGGCTCCGGCGGATAGTCGGGTATCGCTTCTTCCACCGTGCATCCGATCGCCTCGAACACTTTGAGCGCGCCTTTGCAGAGATCGAGCACGCCTGATTCGAACGGGATGTGTCCGCCAAAGTCTCCGACCCATCCGATACGCGTCCCTTTGAAGTCGCGCCCGAGCGGTCCCGCAAACCCAGCCGGATCCTGGCGAATCGAAAGTGGCGTGCGCGCGTCGTATCCGGCAATCACCGATAGAAACATCGCGAGATCCGGCACCGTCCGCGCCATCGGGCCGTGCACCAAAATCGACGGCATGAAGACCTCGTTGAACAACGATGGAACCCGGCCGAACGAAGTTCGCAATCCGAACACGTTGTTGAACGCGGCGGGATTTCGGATCGACCCGCCGTTATCGCTGCCGTCTGCAACCGGCAACATCCCGAGCGCGAGCGCGACTGCCGCGCCGCCGCTGCTGCCGCCGCACGTCTTCGATTGATCGTACGCGTTGAGCGTAGTGCCAAAGACGGGATTGTAGGTTTGCGATCCCAAGCCAAACTCCGGGACGTTTGTTTTCCCAATAATGATCCCGCCCGCAAGCCTGATTCGCTCGACCAGGATCGAGTCCGCAGCCGGAACCAGATTTTTGAACAGTGGCGAGCCCATCGTGGTGCGGATGCCCCTGGTCGGCTCGAGATCCTTGATCGCATGCGGAAAGCCGTGCATCCAGCCAAGATGGTCGCCGCGAGCCAGTTGCGCGTCTCGGGTTTTGGCCTGGTCGAGCAGATCCCGGCGAGGCAACAGCGAAACGATCGCGTTGACGCGCGGGTTCACGCGATCGACGTGATCGAGATACGCGTTCATCACCTCTACGCACGAGACCCGCTTCGACTTGATCGCGCTCGAAAGAGCGTTTGCACCAAGGCTGACAAGTTCGGGGATCTCGGCCGCCTTGTTCATGATTTCGTTGTGGAGCTCGCTGGCTTGCGCTACATTCCATCCAATTTCGGCCATCAGTCTCGCCCTGGCGCCACGCTCCGCTGCATCGGGACCGCTCGCGTTGCCAAGTTTCGCGCGCATCGCAATTCCCTGTAGGATGGCGGCGGCACGAAAAAACGAGAACGCCACAAAGAACATTAGGTCGGGGACGCTGGTCCGGCCGACGCGCCGGCAGTATGCGGCGACAAATTCCTCCTCGCTCGGAATGCCAGCCGCCTTCAGATCGATGCCTTGAAAACTCAACACGCCGTCGATGCCGGGCGGGCAATGGTAAGGACGGCAGGCCCACCCCAGGTCGCCCAGCGGATGCCCGAGCGTCGAGAGCTCCCAGTCAAGCACGGCGACCACGCGCGGCTCGACTGGATGAAAGACGATGTTCTCCATGCGATAGTCGCCGTGCGCGATCGTCGTGTCGTCAGCCGCGGGGATATGCCGCCCAAGCCATTCGATCAGGCGATCCATCTCCGCGATCTCGTCAATTTTCGAGGCTTCGTACTGCTTCGACCAGCGCGCAACCTGACGCGCGACGTACGCATCCGGCCGGCCGTAGTCGCCAAGTCCCACCGCGCGAAAGTCAACCTTGTGCAACCGCGCAAGCACATCGTTCATCGAGTCGTAGCACGCCGCGCGTTCGTGCGGGCTCGAGTCGGGCATCATCGGATCGCGCATGATACGCCCCTCGACAAAGTCCATCACAAAGAATGCGGTGCCGATGACGCCGGCGTCCTTGCACAGGATGTGCACGCCCGGGACCGGCACATCGGTTGCCGCCAGCGCCTTGATGATTCGAAATTCGCGCTCGACCTGATGAGCCGACTGGAGCAGAGTACCCGGCGGTTTCTTGCGCATGACGAAACGCGCGTCCGGAGTTGAAAGCAGGTAAGTGGGATTCGACTGCCCGCCGATGAACTGTCGAACCGCAAGCGGACCGCGAAAATTTGGCATCTGCCCGCTCAGATAGTGTTCGAGGCGGGCTTCATCGAAACGATTATTCGCGCGGACCGGTGTGACGTCATCCTCGATCGACATTATTTCGTGCTCCCGATCTGAGGTTCCAGCACGCAGCTCTGGATCTCGGTCTGTGCCGCATCAGTATCGATCGGATTGAGATGGGGAACGGCAGTCAGCCAGCCCCATCCAAGTTCTTCTCTGATGTAGTAAACACGCGGCTCGGTTTGGATTTCCACTTCGTCGGCGGTGTCAGTCTGGATGCTGCAAACGACCTGCTCCCCGGCGGGAACGATGAAAGCATGATAGCCGCCCGGACCGATCCGCGCCGTGTCCTCACCGCATGTAACCGCGGGGCGAAGCGCCGATCCCCCGTAGCTGTAAGGCCTGTACACGTAGATCACCGCGTTGCCCGGAGGTGCCGGGATTTTTTCAAACGGTTGGCCCTGGACCGCGCATCCGATTGCAAAAACGCCGACGACGCCGGGCAAGAATACCAGAAGCCGGCGATTCATTGTCCAAGCGAAGCAGTTGGAGATTTGCCCGCGATGGCGACGGCATCCGCCAACCTGGCCTCATCGCTATAGAGCTTTTGATCGATCCTGGCCCTGACCGCGGCGCGCGCAGCGTCGTCCACCTCCTTGTGGGTGGGATGCGAGTACAGGTTGTAGGATTTCGAAACGTGCTCCTTGGCGGTGTAGTCGCCGAGTATCCTGTCGCCGTCGCTGATCGACAAAGACGCAAACGCGGTCACGCCAATATCGCCGAGCGGAGCACCGACCAGATTAGCCGGGTCGAGCGCGGAAACAATCAGTGGGACGTGATAGTCGTCGTGCGTCAATTCCTCGCGATAGGTGAATGTCACGGGTGAAGTGCTCGACAGGGACATCGCCACCGCGGGTGGAAGTTCAGTCGGGTCTCCGGCCACCAATCGCCCCTTGAATGGCAATGGATGCGCCGGCTCGCCGGCGACCTTGGGCGCGATTACAAGTTGCGATTGCGATTGAGACGCGCTGGCCGGTTGCGATTGTTCCGGTTGCTGAGTGCTGCATCCGAACGCGGCAGCCGCGGCAATGAAAAGCGCCGCGAGAGCAAATGTGTATCTCATGACATGTCGGCGTCGCGAGCCGGATACTCGGGATTGACTGATTCAATTCCTTGCGACGCCACGTAGCCATAGTATCAGAAAATTCCGCCCTCCTTTACGACGCCGGTGTAGCGGGCTCATGCTCCTGGCGGAGGGGGGAGGGAGTCGAACCCTCCGGCGACAGTATTAGCCGCCAAGCCGGTTTTGAAGACCGGTAAGGCCACCGGGCCTTTTCCTCCTCCAGCCCTTATTTATTAGGCACTTACGGCGATTCGCACAACCCGCAGATCGGCCAGAGTGCCCACAAACTGCCCACAATTTCTGGATTCGGTTTCCGTGCGGCCAGTGCAAGCGACGATACGAGGACTTTCGAGGCCGCGTCGCAGGGCAGCCAGCCGCTCGATGACGCGATTGGGAACTCACGAACTGTCGGACTACGAGTAAACGACGACCTGGAGCGGCGCGCGACGCCGCTTAAGGCTTCTCAGCGAGTGCGCTTTGCGCCGCCGCCGGAGGGCGCGGCGATGGCATCACCCGACGGGCCGCCGCCGGTTCCGTTGCTGCTGGTCTGGCCGACTTCCGACAGCGAGCGCATAATTTGCGCATCGTAAAACTGGCCACCGCCGGTAAGATACAGCGGTATCGAAGGGTTGGTACACTCGTGCGCGATCTGGTCGATTTCACGGACCCTTTTCGCGAGACAGCGCCCTTCTTAACCTGATCTGTTGAAAGATCGCCAGCAGGACGACCGGAGCTAATACTACGGCGGTCATGATTGCTCCGACTTTGAGCGAAACTATTCGGCCCACCAACAGGTATGCGAACGCAGGAGTAAAGACCGCCATCAACGCAAGCCTGAAAATCATGCCGAGAACGGTCGCAGGTTTTTTTGCCATACGGAAACTCGATCAGTCCATTTGAAGCCGGTTCAGCGCAAACAGTAATCTGCCATACCGTAGAAACTGGACGGTCATGAAGGCGTTCAAAAAGAAAACCAGTAGCACCAGCAAGGGCTGACTGAGCCACAGCATAGCCTTGATGGTCACAATCTCCGCAAGACTAGCCGCAATGACCGAGTAAAAGAGCCTTCGTTCTGCCGCGCATTTGGCCGAGAAGGCGGATACGGCGCCGCAGAGGCCGAGCAGGATTGGCATTGCTACGCTTCGCAGGATCGTGAAGGGGAACGGGCTCCTCAATCCCCAATATTGTACCCGATACGCGAGCGCGAACTGCAGCGCGAATACCAGCAAACCCAGCGCAATATAAATTCCCGTCCTTAGTGATCGCATAATGCCAAATGTCCCGCCTTCGTGTTACCGCTTTGGCTGTAGCGGAGGAGTCGGCGCCTGCGGCGTTAGGGCGCCTGGAGGAAGATCTTCACCGAAACCAGGGAACTTCCCGCCATGAGCCTGCGAGTAGCAGCCGCCTAAACCGGCGAGTTCAGTTCCGCATGTGCCGAATGCAAGCGCGCACGCCGGCAGCCCGCCCCCGAGGCAAAGAGAGCCATAGACCCCGCAACCCACGACCGCGGGCGCAGTTAAGCTAAGAAACAGCCCTTCGCAGAGGGGGAAACTTAGCGACCCGGACGGTGCAGCGTGGAACTCCGGCGGAGGAGGCCGCTCAATGCTTTGGATGAGCTGAAACGGGGACCCTTCACTCGGAATCAGATCGAGGGAGACACCCAAGATCCAGTCATACAGCGGGTGGCGTTTGTGGAGCAATCTGGCGCGGGATCGGAGGGCTGCTGCCGCCGCCACCGAGGCGGGTGGAGGATTCGCGCACGCCGCGAGAGCCGTGGTAAGCTTAAAATTATGGCAGCCACGCACCACGGCGCACTTCGCGAGCCGACGGACTTCGGCAGGCGCGAGTTTCGTGGGGCACTGGTCAATGTGACCAACGTCTGCAACCTCGAATGCCGCCACTGCTTCGTTTACCGCGACGGCAATCCCAACCTCGCGCGCGACAAGATGGACGACGCGACCATGCTCCATCAGTTGCGCACGCTGCGCGACAAGCACGGCATCAAGTCGATGCTGTTCATGGGCGGCGAGCCCATGATTCGCAAGCGCTTGGTATTCGAGGCGATGAAACTGTTCGAGCGCTCCTCGATCGTGACCAACGGGACCTACGGGATTCCGTCCGTTCCCGGCCATCTGGTCACCGTGTCACTCGACGGACCGGAGCGGATCAACGATCCGATCCGCGGCGAGGGCGTGTTCCGCAAGGTCAAGGAGGCGATCTTCGCGCGCGATCCTCGCGACGGCACGACCGTCATCATCCAGATGACGATCACCAGGGAGAACGCGCCGGGACTGGAGGAATTCGTCGAAGAAGTGAAGGACTGGCCGGTCGACGGCGTCGCAGTCACGTTTCATGTCCCCTCCAAGGGAGAGCACGGCCCGCTTGCCTGGGATGACCTGCGCGAGCGCGACGCGGTTATCGACCGGGTCATCGCGCTCAAGCGGAAGAACCCGACGCTGGTCAAGAGCAACGTCGAGACGCTGGAAATGATGAAGTCCGACCGCGCGCTCAATTACACGGGCGAGCGCGGTGAGCATTGCGCGCTGCGCGCGATGCTGCCGCTTTACATGGGCGATGGCGGGAATTTCGAGCGAACCTTCTGCTGCTACGGCAACGATGTCGACTGCGCGCGCTGTGGCGCCTACGGCGTTTTCAACAGCGCGTACCATCGGATGAAGGGCGACCACGCGGAAGACTGAGGTTCCCTGGGCGCACGTTCGTCAGATCGAGGTTGGAGCAATTGAAGACTGGAATCATCGGCGCACGCGGCGCCGGGAAATCAACCGTATTTCACGCACTGACAGGACTCGCGCCGATTCCGGGCACGGCCGAGGGCCGCAATCGTGCGCGCCCGGGACAAATCAAGGTCGCGGATCCGCGTCTCGATTTTCTTGAATCGGCGTACGGTTCGAAGAAAAAGATCCCGGTCGAGCTCACCATCCTCGATTTCGCGCCAAATCCCAAGGAGCAGAAGGAGGGCGCCGCGCTCGATCCGAGTCTGCTGCCGCTGGTGCGCGACATGGACGCACTGCTGATCGTGATTCCGCAATTCGCCGGCATGGAAAAAGATCTGGTCGCGACTCTCGAAAGTATCGAGGGCGAGCTGGTGTTCGCGGACTTCGATCAAGCCGAACGCCGCCTCGAGCGGCTAAAGAAGGAGAAGGGCGGCAGCGACTTCGAACGCGCGGCGCTCGAGAAAGTGATTGCATGGCTCGGCGACGGCAAAGCACTGAGACTGCTCGAACTGACGGCGCAGGAGACCCAGGCATTTTCGAGCTTCGGGTTTCTTTCGCGAAAGCCCGCGCTGGTCACCGTCAACTGCGAGATGGAACGCGCCGCCGCCGATATCACCGACGCCGAGCGTGCCGCCATCCGCGCGCACGGACTCGAGGTGTTCAGGCTCGCGGCCGCTTTCGAGTCGGAATTATGGGAACTTGACGAGGCCGGCCAAAAGGAGATGCTCAAAGATGCGGGACTCGACGCGCCCGCGCGCGATCGGCTGATCGGCGCGCTCTACAATCACCTCGGGCTCATCACCTTCTACACCGCCGCCGAGCCCGAGGCGCATGCATGGTCGCTCCGCCGCGGCGAGTCGGCGCTCGATGCCGCCGGCGTAATCCACACTGATATCGCGCGTGGATTCATCCGGGCCGAAGTTGTCAGTTACGAGGATTTTGCCATCCACAAGTCCGACGCGAAGGTCAAAGAGGCCGGCAAACTCAGACTCGAAGGCCGCGACTACGTGATGCGCGACGGCGACATGATTCACGTCCGCTTCAAGGTCTGACCCGGCTGCGCGGCGATGCGCCGGGCCAGCTCTATTCGGAATTCTTCCCCTTCCAAGTCCGCGCGGCCAGATCTATCTCACCCTCGCTTGCGATTCGGCGCCCATCGGAGATCTGGATAATGGACGCCGTGGACCACCGGTGCTTGCCCTTGCTCTCGTAGGTCCCTTGACCGATGCCGCTGAGAGCCTCGCCGTTTTCGAGGAATGCCTGCCCGACCAAACTGAAGGTCCCGTCCTTGGTGCCGCCTATGAAGGTGGCCGTTTCGTAGACCGCTCCAAATCCGGTCGCCGTTCCTTCGAAATTGACCTGGGTGAGAATGCTACCGGCAGGTCCGGCCGCGTTGGTAATAGTGATCATCTTCAGTGAGAATTCCCCGATTGGTTTAGCAGATGCCATTTGGTCTCCTCGTTCGCCAAAAGTTTGTTGTGCTGCCGCGAATTTTTGAGGAACCATCATTAGAAAAAAAGCATGCGGAAGTCAAACCATTTAATAGTCATCAAATGAAATTTGCTTGTTGCATTCCGCGCGGCACGAGCCCATGCGAGGCGAAATAGCCTGTTTGCCGACAGGAGCAGACCGGGCGCTGCCGACGGCGCGCCTCGGCGACGCAAACTACGCTGGTGCGGCGGGAAAGTTGCCGGCGCAGAGCGACTCGTTGGACCTGCGAGGCGCATCCGCGCCGGCTTCGGACACGGGACCTTCTCTTGCGATCGCGCTTGGGGTGCAAAGACCCCCATCACACGATACTCCGCCTACAATATTCCGGGATCCGGGATATGTAAACGATTCACACTTGCACTCTGTGGAAAAAACAAAGGCGCGGAGCGCCACGGCGACTAACCGTCTTGCTCCGCGCCGGTTTCAGCAATCAATCAGGCTTCTTAAAGCTTGGGCTTAAGGAGCTGCGCCCACCATCGCTTTCACGGTGCAGAAATCCTTATCGACTGCCCCCATGTTGATGTACCAGCATTCACGCTCAGGCGAGTGCTGGCCGGGCAGGTAACACATTGTCGAGAAGTTACCCTGCGTGTCGATCGAAGCCGTACCCACTATGAACTCCCGATTGAACGGGTAGACCGCAATGCGGGCATCCGGCACCGGGCGGTCACGATAGGCCAGCCAGTAGATGTGCGTGCGCCACAAATGGCCCCTCTGGTCGTACATGTCGACGTACGGCTCGAACCATACTTCTCCGTCCAGATAGATGTCGGTCTGCTGGTCGAGCGCACCGGAATTGTTCGTATCGCGCCGGGGTGTCGCCTCGACGATGTACGTGTGGCGCAGCTCCCAAGCCTCGGGGCATGCGGTCGCACCGCCATCGTAGGGACAGGTCTCTTCGGGCGAATGCTCCGCGTGCACGCTCGCGAGCATCTGCTTCTCGCCCAGGAATTTGTAGTTGTACTGCTCGGTCTTGGGGTTGAAGCCTGAATAGTGATCAGGATCGTAGCTCTGCGCACCGGTGGCGCTGGAGAGCATCGCCTCGTTCAGGCGCCGCACACGACGGGTGCCGGGCGTCCAATCCCAGCTGTCATCGCCGCGGTTCGGATCCGCGTAGCGATAGCGGATCAGGCCCTGGCCGCGCGCTTCCTGCGGTGAAAGCACGGGGTACAGACCGAACAACCACAGGCGCCCCGACTGCTTGAAGTCCGGATCGACCGGCAGCGGCTCGACCTCGGTCCGTCCGACGAGGTTGTATCCGGCGTAATGACCGATCTGGATGTCGTCGATCATGCGCTGTTCCTGGCCCGGACGAACGTACTCGCTCTGGCAATCGTAGAAGCGCAGGTCGTAGTCATCGCTCTGGATGGGCCGGAACACGTTGTTCCAGATGATTTTCGTCCCCACGTAGGGGTCGTTCGGATCGATCAATGGAAACGGCTGGCCGGCGATGTAGCCGATTATGCTGCGATGATCATCAGTGAGCCGCACCTGCTGGGAATACTTTTCCGTCGCGGCCTTGTAAGGCGGCGGCCAATCGACCCGCTGGGTCGGGACGATGTCCATCCGCATTCCATGAGTCACCGAGTAAAATACCCCGGGCGAGACCAGGTCTTTGACCTGTGCCGCGTTTTGGGGTGTTACGACGTCACCTGGTTTCACTGTCGCGTTTGCTGATGCCACGATGAAACACAACCCGAGCGTTAGCGTCCCCACGCTCAACAACTTCTTCCACAAGGCACGCCTTAAAAACATTCTTGGGAAACCTCTTGGCGGCTGCGAAAGGGCAGGCCTGCCCGAATTACCGGACTAGTCAAGCACATGCCTTCGGACGAAACAAGAAGGCACAATAGCTTATCTAAAAGTAATGTGCGGAAACTTTATCGTTCGGCTATTCGTAGCGTAGAGCGTCGATCGGGTGCAGCAGGCTCGCTTTGCGCGCGGGGTAATAGCCGAAGAATACTCCCACCGCCGCCGAAAAGACGAAACCGCCCACCATCGCTACCGGCGAGACCAGCGTCGGCCATTGCGCCAGCGCTGAAATCAGCTTCGACACCAGTATGCCCAGGATTATCCCCGCGAACCCGCCCATCAACGACAGCAGCATCGCCTCCACCAGGAACTGCAGCATGATATGGATGCGGCGCGCGCCGATCGCCATGCGGATTCCTATCTCGCGCGTGCGCTCCGTCACCGATACCAGCATGATGTTCATGATGCCGATTCCGCCCACCAGCAGCGAGATCGACGCCACTGCCAAAAGCAGCATCGTCATCACCTGCGTGGCGCCCTCGGACGCCGCCGCTATTTCGCTTAGATCGCGCACCGTGAAGTCGTCGTCCTGTTTCGGCTGGATGTGATGGCGCTCGTGCAACGTGCGCGTGATTTGCGAAACCGCGTTGTCCACCTGGTCGGAACTGCTTGCCTTGATGAACATCACATTGACGACGCCGGTGATTTTTGGCGCGCTGGTCGTTTCGGTGCTCGAGCTGTAAACCGAATTGGTCGTCGGTACCGACGCGTAAGGGTTGGTCGCGCTCGCCGTGGCTACCGCCGCGGGCGACGAAGCTGTCGCCGACGGCGCCGACACGCCCAGCACTTTGCGCTCTGCGGTGTTGAACGGGACGATTACCACGTCGTCCTGGTCCTGCCCGTAACTCGACTGTCCCTTGACCGACAGCACGCCGATTACTCTCATCGGGGAGTTTTTCACCCGGATCGTCGCGCCGACCGGATTCTGTCCCTCGCCGAACAGATTGTTCACCACCGTCTGTCCAAGCAGGCATACTGCCGCGCCCGCCTTCTCTTCCGAGTCGGTGAAGATGCGGCCGATCGATGGCGGCCAGTCTCGGATCGCAAAATAACTCGGCGTCGTCCCCTGAATGTTGGTGCTCCAGTTGCGATTTCCCGAGACCACCTGCGCCACCTGCCGATCCATGTACGTCACCAGCGCCACCGGCCCTCCGGCATGCGCAAGCGCCTGCGCATCGCCGACCGTAAGCGTGGAATTGCTGCCCAGCCCTGCGCGCACGCCGTTGGCGGTGGTCGCGCCCGGCACCACTATCAGCAGGTTGGTGCCGAGGCTGTTGATTTGTGCCTCGACCGACGATTTTGCTCCGTCGCCCACCGCCACCATCGTGATCACCGCCGCGACGCCGATGAAAATACCCAGCATCGTGAGCGCTGCGCGCAGCTTGTTGCGCTTGATCGCGCGACCCGCCGCCACCACCGCCATGCTGGCAAACGTCCACGCCTCGTCCGCGAGCGATCCCGCTCGATCCGCCGCCTCCGTCGCCGGCGCCGCCACATTGCCGCCGGCGCCACCACGCGCGCCGGCGCCGTCTTTTCGCGTATCCGAGATGATCACGCCGTCGCGAAACGTGACGATCCGGTCCGCGTAAGCCGCCACGTCCGGATCGTGCGTCACCACGATCACCGTGATTCCCTGTTCGCGATTGAGCTTGGTCAGCACGTCCATTATCTCGGCCGAGTTGGTCGAGTCGAGATTGCCGGTCGGCTCGTCGGCGAGCAGGATCGACGGGCGATTGACCAGCGCGC
This sequence comes from Binataceae bacterium (SeqCode), assembly GCA_963803045.1. Taxonomy (GTDB): domain Bacteria; phylum Desulfobacterota; class Binatia; order Binatales; family Binataceae; genus Binatus. The sequence continues at coordinate 102,818 of CAWDLC010000014.1, forward strand.
GCGCGATCGCCACGCGTTGCTGCTCCCCGCCCGAGAGTTGATTGGGATGGCTCTGCTCGCGGCCCGCCAGCCCGACCAGTTTCACCAGGTCGGCGGCGCGATTCTCTCCGTCAGAAGTCCACGCCGAATAGAACAGCGGCAGCTCGACGTTCTCCAGCGCCGAGGTTCGCGACAGCAGGTTGAAGTTCTGAAACACGAAGCCGATTCGACGGCTCCGGATCGTCGCCAGCTCCGACTCGTTCAGTTGCGCGACGTCCTCGCCCTCCAGGAAGTAGCGTCCGCTGGTGGACCGGTCCAGGCATCCCACCATGTTCATCAGCGTCGATTTGCCCGACCCCGACGCACCCATCACTGCGACGAACTCGCCGCGCTCGATCTTCAGGTTGACGCCACGCAGCGCGCGAACCTCGACCTCGCCAAGCACGTAGGTCTTGGTCAAATCGACCAGTTCAATCACGCTGTTCATCGGATAACCGCGCCCCTAGTGGGGCATATGGATCATCCCGGTCATTCCGCCGCCGTGCGACGAAGATGATCCCCCGCCATGCGATCCGGCGCTGCGAACTTCGTCGGTCACCACGCGATCTCCCGCGTGCACGTCGCCCTCGGCGACTTCGACCCACGATCCGTCGCTGAGCCCGGTGGTGATCGTCACCGGTGTGACTTTGCGGTTCTCGAGAACCCAGACTCGTGTCTGGCGGCCTGGCACTCCGTCAAGCGCCGCGGAATCCGCCGGCGGTTCTCCGGGTGGCGCAAAACGCAGCGCGTCGATCGGAACGCGCACCGCCTTGTCGCGTGACGCCGTCACGACGTTCACATTCGCCGTCATCCCCGGTTTCAGCAACAGCTCGGGATTTTCCACCGCCACCACCACGTCGTAGGTCACCACGTTTTGAACCGTGATCGGAGCCTGCCGAACCTGGCTCACCACGCCCGCGAAATCGCGGTCGGGAAACGCGTCCACCCGAAACGTCGCCTTCTGACCTTGCCGCACGTAGCCGATATCGGACTCACTGACGTTCGAGTCCACCTGCATCTTGGTCAGGTCCTTCGCGATCAGAAACAGCGTCGGCGTCTGAAAGCTCGCCGCCACCGTCTGCCCGACGTCCACGTTGCGCGAGACCACCGTGCCGTCAACCGGCGACACGATATTGGTGTAATTCAGGTTGACTTCGGCCGCTTTCACATTGGCCGTCTGCTGCTGGATACTGGCGTGATCGAGCTTGATCTGCGCGATATCCATCTGCCATGCGCTGTACGCCGAATCCAGCGTGTCCTTCGAGACCGCGTTGGCCTTGTACAGCGCCAGGTTGCGATCGTAGGTGACTTTCTTGTAGTTGAGGTCGGCGGTATCCTTGCCCAGCTGTGCTATCGAGTTCGCCAGCGTCGCACGCGCAATATCGACCGTCACCTGGTAGGTACTTGGGTCAATTTTCGCGATTAACTGCCCCTTCGTCACCGGCGCATTGTAGTCTTTATAAATTGCGATGATCGGTCCCGACACGTAAGTGCCGAGCTGCACCGTGATCACCGGATTGACCGTTCCAGTCGCCGTGACCGAGCGCACGATCGGCCCTTCTGTGGCCCTGGCGGTAACGATCCGGGTCGCGGACGAATTCCCGGCAAGGAAATACCAGCCAACTGCGACGACCGCGACCGCGCCGATCGCAAGCATCCACGCGCTATTTTTCATGCTGGACAATTTCATGGGTGATGCTCAATTATTATAACCATCATTCATCGGTTTCCAACGAAAGAAGAAAAACGAACAGTGGACTATCGCCTATTAGACGTAGCTCCGCCGCGGAAGTTTCGAGAAGGTTGACCGCCATGGCCGAACAGCCGCCGCCCTTGGCGGGAATAAAAGTCGTCGATCTGACCAGGTATCTCGCCGGTCCGTTCTGCACGCAAATCCTCGGCGATTACGGCGCCGAGATTCTCAAGATCGAACCGGTCGAAAGTCCGCGCAGCGAGCTGGGAAAAGGTCCCGACGACTACTTCTTTCTCTGCGTCAATCGATCCAAGAAAAGTCTGCGGCTCGCGATCAAAAAACCGGAGGGCCGCGAAATCCTGATGCGCCTGATTGACGCCGCCGACGTGGTCGTGGACAATTTCCGGCCCGGCGTCATGCAAGCGCTCGACCTCGGCTACGAAACGCTCGCGAGGCGCAATCCGCGCATCATCACCTGCTCCATCTCGGGCTTCGGCTCGACCGGCCCGCTGCGCGATTTCCCCGGCTTCGATCAGATCGCGCAGGGGATGTCGGGCCTGATGAGCGTGACGGGAACCGTCGAGAGCGGGCCGACCCGGGTCGGCATCGCCATCTGCGATCTGCTCGCCGGAATTTTTTCTGCCCAAGGCATCCTGCTCGCGCTTGAGGCGCGCCATCGCGACGGCCGCGGCCAGCGCGTCGAGACCTCGCTGCTCGAATCCATCGTCAGCATCCTGACCTGGTCGGCGGGAATTTATTTCGAAACCGGCAAGACTCCCGCGCCCGCCGGCAATCATCATCCGCTGGTGTCGCCGCACGGCTTGTTCGATGCGTCCGATCGGCCGTTCAACCTCGCATGCGGGAACGAAGTGATGTGGCAAAAGCTGGTCGCTGCCATCGGACGGCCGGAACTTGCTGCCGACGAACGATTCAACAGCAACGGGCGGCGCCTGAAAAATCGCGCCGCATTGACCTTGGAAATAAATCGCGCGCTCGCCCCGCACCCCGCCGCGCATTGGATTCAATTGTTCAATCGCGAGGGCATCCCGTCGGGGCCGATTCTCACCGTCGAGGAAATCCTCACGCATCCGCAGACCGCCGCGCGCGCGATGCTTGTAAAGCTGCCGCATCCCGAACTCGGCGAGTACCAGACCACCGGGCTGGCCGCCAAGCTCGAGGCGACGCCGGGCAGGATCACGCGCCCGCCGCTAGTCGGCGAGCACACCGACCAGGTGCTCGCCGCGCACGGCTATTCGCCCGACGATTTGAAACGCCTGCGCACCTCCGGCACGATCGCATAATCCCCAAACCCTCTTAATTTGGATCCCCGAAACCCACACTGGGTTTCGGCTTGCGAACTCCCATTGCCGCAGATTACGCCTGCGACGCGGCGATCATGGCCTCGAGGCAGCTGCGCGAATTGAAATGCGCCTCGGCGATCTCGCGCGCGGCTCGGCTATGCCGCGAATAGTCACTATCGATTTCCGCGACCGCGGCCGCCGCTTCTTTCAGATCACGAAACGCGAAAAGGCCGCGGCCCGTCGGCGAATAGTTTGTGAATCCGGTATCGCCGGCGACCACTGGACGGCCGCTGGCGAGATAAGCGGCGCTGCGTTCGCTGAACCATCCCGTATTCCAATCGACATGGATCGGTTTCGGGCACATGAATTCGGCCCGGGAGTTCCGAATGTATTCGCGATACGCGTGGGGAGTGGGCGCAATTTTGTGTGGGTCGACGAGCCTCCAACCGTGCTCGCGTAGCAAAATGCGGTCACCCGCCGGGTCAATCTCGCCGATATTCGCGGCCAGTTCGAAAGGACGGCGGGTAAGCCGCGGGAGTTCCACGTATTTGAGATAAGCATCGCGCTTCGAGACACTTATCAACTGGCCGCCGTATCTGAGCATTTCCCATGTCCATTGCGTTATCGAAGTGAACGGCGCATCTCGCCCGGGATCGGAAGAGAATTCCCATAAGGGCAGGTAAACGAACGGGTGGAATGGGCGCCATTTCAGTCCGGCAGTCGGTATCCCGCAATTGGGTTCATGTATGTTGGCGCCGACCGTCAGGTAGGCGTCATGTTTGCCGATGTCCATGACACGCTCTGCTACGCATACGTGCAGAGCTCCCGGGTCGACGTCGATAAACGCCCGCCGCCGAAAGCGCGAGAGCAGCGGATCGCCGAGCGCATACCACAGATTCCACAACAAATCGGCGTCGCGAGCGAGCTCCAGGATTTTGGCCCGGCTCGCACCGTGGAATTCCGCCTGTTCCAAGCTCCGCAGAGGCGGGTCGTTGGTCACCGCCACTGCCGCTTGGCCGTCGAGACCATACGCCGCAAGCCGCTGGAAGAAGTTCTCGACGAGATTGCGATCCTTTTCCGGATTGCCGGTCGAAGGCAGAATTTCGAGCCAGAAGATGCGATGCCCGAGCGCCTTCAATCCGAGCGGGTATTGCAGGAACCACATCCAATGCCCGCCGCCTTCGGGGTAAAGGGCGATGGTGGCATTGGCAAGAACAATGAACATGGCTTGTTAACCCGGAATTTCCATTTTGGACTCTCCAGCGCCGCCGCAATATTTTGGTTGAAAAATATCCGCGCGACAAATGCCGGGTTGATCATTCCTTTTCAAGAACGCCCTGAAGGCCTGCCTGCCCGTGCGCGATCAGCGACTGAGCGCTGACCCAGTCGTTGTGTTGCGGCAGGCCCTCTGACACGAATTTGATTCGGTTGTCGTTCTGGATCTGAAGCGCAATTGCGCTCTTGTAAGAACCGCCGTCTTCGAGCGCTGTAGTCATCGACGCCGTACCGGTTCCGTCAGGCTCAATCCGGTAGACGCCCCGGATGGCGCCTTTTTTGCCCAGAAAAACCTGCCAGCCCGACAAATTTCCCCGCCCGTCGAAAGCGACTTCGCCTTCGCCAATTTTCGGACCCCCGGCGTATTTGACGTACGGTTTGATGGTCGAGGTTAGCCGGTACTTTCCGGCGACGCTGGCGTTGGAGTAGGCGGCTTCGCGATGCGCCGGGAGTGCGCATCCGGCCAGGCACGCAACCAACGTCAACGCCCATCGTGTCATTCGTCGCGGGAGAAAACGCGCCCCCGCCGCGCTGTGCCCTGCTACAGACCCTTCAAGAACTCGATCAGGATCTCATTGATCTCTTTGGGACGTTCCTGCTGCACCCAATGGCCGGCGCCGGGAAGGATCACTTTCTTTTTCAGATTGGGAGTGAACGCACCCGCCATCTCGTACGCGCCAGCATACATTTTGCCGACCAGGTCATGCTCACCGGCGGCGAACACCGCTGGCTGGCGCAGCTTCGCGCCGTCGAGGAAAGCGGTCAGCTCCCAGTTGCGATCGAAATTGCGATACCAGTTGACGCCGCCGCGAAAGCCTGCCCGCTTGAACTCGCCGGCAAAGAAATCCAGGTCGGCTTCCGTGAGCCACGGCGGCAGCTTGTCGGGCACGACGCCGGTCTCGATAAACTTTTTCGTCTTGGGGAACAGGAAAGAGAACTCTCCGGTCTTCGGCGCATCGCCCGACGCCGAGTAGAGGATCATCGCCATCGAGCGGCGCGGATCGGCGTCGAGTTCCTTCTCGACCTTGCCCGGCTCCTGGAAATAGAGCTGGTAGAAATTCTGGTCACCGGCCAGGGCCTTCATCGCGTCGGTCGGACGCATGGGAGTGCGCGGAATATAAGGAACGCTCAGCAGGGCGATCGCGCGAAAGATGTCGGGGCGCAACAGTCCCGAATACCACGCCACCGGCGCTCCCCAGTCGTGGCCGGCGATCACCGCCGACTCGACGCCGAGACTGTTGACCAGGCCGACGATATCGCCGACCAGATTCAGAATGTTGTACGACTCGATCGGCTCGGGCTGGTCGGTCTGTCCGTAGCCGCGCTGATCGGGCGCGACGACGCGGAAGCCCGCCGCCGCGAGCGCGGGAATCTGATGGCGCCACGAGTACCAGGATTCGGGCCATCCGTGGCACAGCACCACCAGCGGACCCGCGCCCTGCTCGACGTAATGCATCCGGATGCCGTTGCTGGCGACGAATTTGTGTTCCAGTTCAGGCATCGAAAAAGAAAACTTCTTGCCGCGCGCGCGGTGCTACGAATGCTTGAGCTTTTTGATTTCCTCGGTCATCTCGGGCACCGCTTTGAACAGATCGGCGACCAGGCCGTAGTCGGCGATGGCGAAAATCGGCGCCTCTTCGTCCCTGTTGATCGCGCAGATGATTTTCGAGTCTTTCATCCCGGCCAGATGCTGTATCGCGCCTGAAATTCCGACTGCGATGTAAAGTTCAGGCGCAACCACCTTGCCGGTCTGTCCAACTTGCAGATCGTTGGGCACGAAGCCCGCATCGACCGCGGCGCGCGACGCGCCCATCGCGGCGCCCAGCTCGTCGACCAGCGGCTCGAGCACGGTCTTGAAGTTTTCGCCCGCCTTGAGGCCGCGGCCGCCCGAAACGATTGTGCGCGCCTCGGTGAGTTGCGGGCGATCGCTCTTGGTCGCGTTGAATGAAACGAATTCCATCTTGAGAGCGCCCGCGTCGATCTCGGCATTGCGCTTTTCGACGGGAGCGGCGCTGTCGGCCGGCTTGGCGGCGTCGAATGCGGTGCCACGCACCGTCAGTACTTTGATAGGTCCGTCGATCTCGACCGTCGCCATCACGTTGCCCGCGTACGCAGGGCGCACGAAGGTGTGGTCGTCGCCGATTGCGGTAATTTCCGACGCCATGGGAGCGTCGAGGCGGGCGGCGAGGCGCGGAAACAGGTCCTTGCCCATCGCAGTTGCCGTAGCGATTACAAATTCCGCGCCTTCCTTCTTCGCCAGTGCGGCAAGAGCCTGCGCGTGCGCGTCGGCGAGATAGTTCTTCAGCGCGGGATGCGCGAGCGCGATTACCTTGGCGACACCATACCTGGCGATTTCGCCCGCGGCCGCGTCGGGCGCGTCGCCTGCCACGACGGCGATGGCTTTGCCGCCGCGCTTTTTCGCCAGCTCGAGGCCCGCGTGAACGGCGACCAGCGTGGCCTTGGGGAAATGTCCCGCCTGATGCTCCGCGAAAATCAGAACGTCACCCATATCAATTCACTCCGGCGTTCGCGATCGTAAAAGTCGCAGTCAAATAACCTTTGCTTCGGTGTGAAGAAGCGACACCAGCTCCTGCACCGACGCGACCTTGCGCCCGCCCTGGCGCTTGGGCGGAGCGGCGAGAGTCTTTATCTTGAGCTTGGGAGCGAGATCGACGCCGAGGCTGTCGGCCGCAATCTCTTTCAGTTCTTTCTTGCGCGCCTTCATGATCCCAGGCAGCGAGGCGTAGCGCGGCTCGTTGAGGCGAAGATCGGTGGTGATGACGGCGGGCAGTTTGAACGCAATTGTCTCAAGGCCGCCGTCAACTTCGCGCACGACCGAGGTCTTGTCGGCCGTAATCTCGATCTTGGATGCGAATGTCGCCTGGGGCCATCCCAGCATCTCGGCCAGCATCTGCCCGACCTGGTTCGCGTCGTCGTCGATGGCCTGCTTGCCCAGTATGATCAACTCGGGCTTCTCGTTGCCGGCAATTTTCGCGAGGATTCTCGCGATTGCGAGCGAGTCGAGCGCGGCGTCGGTCTTGACCAGGATTGCGCGATCGGCGCCCATCGCCAGCCCGGTGCGCAATTGCTCCTGCCAGGCGGACTGGCCAACTGTGACGAGGACGACCTCGCCGGTCTGTTTCTCCTTGATGCGGAGCGCTTCTTCGATCGCGATTTCGCAAAACGGGTTGATGACCCATTTGACGTTGTCGGTGGCGATGCCGGTGCCGTCGGGGAGTACGCGGATGGCGGTCGCGGGATCGGGAACTCGCTTGATTGGTACTAGAATCTTCAAGGCCTTATAACTCCACGCATTCGTTGATGCATCGGTTGAATCTGAAAACAGACGAGGTCGCCCGGAATAGACCCGAGGAACGTAAGGATTTCTAACAGCGGTCCGACCGTTAGTCAAACCATACTAATGGTCGAGCCGCGGCCTCTAGACGCTTCACCGCTTTCGGAGTTTTAGTAGCGACAGTCTTAAGGATAGCGGAGGCCCGTGGTCGTGAGGCTGAGCGGGAAGTGTCCAAGGATGAAGGGGCCATAGACGGCGATTACCAGGATGACCGAAGCGAGAACCCAGTAGCTAAGCCGATCAAGCCGCGGCTGCCATCCGATGGTGGATGGTGCCTGGACCGTCGCGGTAAAGGGAAGGTCGCGCGGTTGAGTCTTTTTGCCGGCAACTATCGTCATCACCAGGATGAAGAAGAACAGCATCGCGCTGACGAACATCAGCGAGCCGCCGACGCCCGTCATTATTCCCGGAATCTTCCACGCCGCCAGGCCGTAGCTGGCATGCACCATGTCGGTGCGCCGCGGCATTCCCTCAATGCCTCCCGCTTCCAGGCCGTGCGAGAAAATCATCACTGCGAAGAAATAAAAAAACGCCTGGAACAGTGCGAGGCGCGGCGACCATAGCTCGCGTCGCTCGAGATACGGTATCAGCCAGTAGGCAATTCCCATGTAGGAGAGAGCCACCGCGCAGCCGATGGTTTGATGAAAATGCCCCGACACAAACGCGGTATTGTGAATCTCCATGTTCATGGTGTAGCTCGCGTTCATCAGGCCGGAGATGCCGCCGAGCAGGAATGCGATCATCGCCAGCACCTGCGCCGCCACTGAGGGATCGCTCCATGGAATCCTGAAGAACCATCCGACCAGCCCGCTCCCGCCGCGACGGCGTCCCCCAATCTCCAGCGCATACATCACCGAGAACGCCGTTATCAGGCTGGGGAAGAAAATCGCGAAGGTCAGGGCCGCGACGCTGAACTTCAGTCCCTGCGAGACTCCCGGATCGACGAACTGATGATGAAAGCCGACCGGGATCAGCAGGATAAAAAGTATGAAGGCCACCCGCGTCAAGGTGTCGCTGAAAAGAACGCCGCCAGACTGTTTCGGAATCAACCCGTACCATGAAACGTAAATCGGCAGCAGCCAGAAGTACACGATCGGATGCCCGGTGAACCAGAACAGCGTGCGATCGAGCATCGGATCGACGCCCGGAAGCAAACCCAGCGACCAAGGCAGCAGGAACACCACGACCTCTACGGCCAGGCCGACCGATGCGATATCCCACATCACGTAGGTCGCGATCGACATGAAGGCGAGCAGCGGCACTCGCTCGCCCGGATGATCCTTGCGCCATCCGCGCAGCGCCACGAGCTGGACCGCCGAGGTGATCCATGTGCTCACCACCACCAGCGCAAGGCCCAGGTAGAACGTCCAGTCGGCTTCCAGCGGCGGATAGAAGGTGTACAGGACCGAGGCCTTGTCGGCGAGCATCGCATACGCCGCCAGCAGCGAGCCGATAAAAAGCGTCCAGAACGCCGCATGAAGGAGCGCACTATTGAGCTTGTGCCCGAGACCTCGCGCCGTGGTCAGCGCGATGAAGCCGTTCGCGAACGCCGTCGTGAGCACCAGCGCGTTGAACACGCCATGGATCGTCAGTGCTTGGTAGTAGGATTTCACTACCGGATAGTACTGGACGACGTCCACTCGCGCATAATTGAGCGCCTGGCCCAGTCCCATGATGACGCCGATCGCAAGCACCGCGAATCCGAAATAAATGTTCCATCGGATAACGTTCAACTGGTCCTGTGGCAGGGCGAAGCCGGATGGCTCCGAGACGACCGCCGTACTCACTTGACCACCACCTTTCCGGACATCGTGTGATGCAGCTCGCCACAGTATTCGTGGCAAATCAGCAAGTATTCGCCGGGTTGGGTAAAGCGATAGTCGAATTCAGAAATCTGCCCGGGCATGAGCATCATGTTGACTCGCGTGCCGACGATGAAAAATCCGTGGGTTACGTCAGCCGACGTTACGACGAAGCTCACCTCGGCGCCAACCGGAAGGTCGATCTCATTGGGAGTAAAGGTCCAGGTCTTCGCGATCACCACCGCCCGGTATTTCCCCGGCGCGACTTCCTGCACTCCTGGGTGATCGAAAGGCGGCGTTTTGCGCAGTACCGTGCGAAGCTTCTGGCCGACCCCGCAGTAGACCACCCCGCTACGCGAAGGAAGATGGACGCCCATGGCGACGCTGCTGTAGCCAAGCATGCACAGGAAAATCACCAGTACTACGGCGGATGCCGCAAGAAAGGCCTTCTCGTACCGTTCCATTTATCTGCCCAGCAGCATCCAGAACATCGCGGCCCATCCCGCCGCGAGCGCCAGCATGTACGTTCCTAATATGAAGGTCGTGCCTGTAGGGGGAGGAAGGTCTTCTTCGGAGAATTCGTCGCGCGATGCTTCGACTGCCATGCGGCCCCTCTCCTTTGGCTCCTTAAAACCTGAGCCGCGCGAACAGAAGCGCAAAGGTCGCCGGACTGATCGCGCGTCGCTGATGAGTTCGACGTGTCAGCGATATCATGAACCGGCGTGAAATCAAATCCCAACTCGCTCCAGGTGCAGGGGCTGGCCCCTGCCCAAGGAAGTGTGAAACCCACGGTGGGTTTCACATCTGATCGTCAACCGGCGCTGCGGCGCAAAGCCCGGCAACCGGCGGGCTCTGCGGGCAAAAAAGACTATTCGTTGTAGCCGAGGCGATGCGACAGTTCGCGCCCCGCTTCGAGCAGGCTCGGCGCGATTTCGGCGGTGATTCGCTCCGGGCCGATGCGATAGGTCGGGCCAGCGACCGCGACCGATCCGACGACCGAGCGCGTGTAATCGCGAATCGGGACCGCGACCGACGACACTTCTTCGATGAACTCGCCCGAATCCACCGCGTAACCGTCGCGCGCGACTGCTTCAAGCTGCGCGAGCAGAGTGGCGCGATCGACGATTGTGCGATCGGTGAAGCGGCGCAGCGTCTCGGGCAACGCGGACTTGAGCTGCTCCTCGGCGTCGAAGGCAAGATGCGCCTTGCCGGCGGCCGTACAATGAAGCGGCAGGGTAATTCCGATGGGCGGCATGATGCGCACCGCGCGATCTTCGGCCTCAGCCGCTTCGAGCGGGACGACGCCGTCGCGCCGGACGATCGCGACGTAAGCGCTTTCACGGCATTTGCGGGCGACATCGGCGAGGATGGGGCGCGCTTGCCTCACCAGGCCCATATGATGAATGTAACGGCGTCCGAGGTGCAGACACTTGATGCCGAGACGATAATTCTCGGTGGCTTTGTTTTGTTCGATATAGCCACGCGCTTCGAGCGTCGCGAGCAATCGGAAGACGTTGTTCTTATGCAGCTTGAGCCGCTTGGAGAGTTCGGTAACGCCGAGTTCATCGACGTCGCCGAAGAACTGCTCGAGCACATCGAGCGCGTGCGCGACGGATTGGATGACGTAGTTGGTTTTATCGCGTCTGACCATCGGCTTTCCGATGCCACGCTGGCGGTTCTCAATATGGCGCAGCGCGGTATGTAAAAGTGTTTTACTTTAGATGACGCGCTCGAACCGTGTCAACGATGCTCCTTAAATTCTCGTAAAGTTGCTCTAAGTATCTGATATTTAACGATAAAATAATCCATCAAGGGAGACGCCAAAACAGGATTTCACTATGCTCAGACAACTTTCTGCAGAGATGCGGTGGCCGTAGTTTACCCTGAACGAAGTCGAAGGAGCCTGTTAGAACAGGTAAAGGAGGCAGATGAGCGCACGATATTGGGTTGCGCAGGTGGGGCGCGACTGAAACAATGCATCGGTTGCCGCTCGTCCATAGAGGCGGCCATCCACCTGCCGATGCGCCGCGCCGAGACATACTTCATCGTTATAGCGATTGCGTTTTACGTCTGGTTCCTGACGCATTACGGGCCCGGGCAGGTGATTGGCTACGTGCGGATGGCAGGATGGGGCCTGGCGCTGACAATTTCGCTGGAGGCGCTGGCGCGAATCGCAAACACGCTCGGCTGGCGGGTCACGATCGAGCACTATCCACCGAAGCTCAGGTTCGCCGAGTTGTTTGCGGCGCGAATTGGCGGCGAGGCGATCGACTATGTGACGCCGTCGGCGCAGCTCGGGGGGCAGTTCGTGATGGCGGTGGATGTGCGCGAGAAACTGCGCATGCCGGTGGGGCTGGCGACGGTAGCCGTCGCGTCGCTGGCCGAAGCGGTCGGGCAGATCGTGTTTATCTCGATCGCGCTGGTGATTTCGCTGCGGCTGATACCGGTAGCCGCCAACCTCTACTGGTCGATAGTGGGCGGGTTTGCGCTGGCGGCGGCGCTGGCGGGCAGCTTCTTTTTTGTGCAGATGAAGCGGCCGTTCTCGTATCTGTGGCGCGCCGCAACCAGGTTGGATATCGCGCGAATCAACACCGACGAAATCCGCGGGTCCGCCGAGGAGGCCGACGCGGTACTGCTCGACCTTTACGCGCGCCATCGCAGCCGGCTGGTGGCGTCGTGCCTGTGCTATGCAGCCGCGTGGAGTTTCGGGCCGCTCGAAATTTATATCCTGCTGCGGCTGCTGCATCAGCCGGCGTCATTACAGATCGCGCTGCTGGTCGAAGCGGTCGGGCTGCTGATCGAACGCGCGACCTTTCTGATTCCAGCCAAGCTGGTAAGCCAGGAGGGCGGTAAGGCGCTGATTGTGGGGATGCTCGGTTATCCGCCGGGAATAGGCTTCGCAGTCGGGTTTCTCCGTCGAATCAAGGAAATGGTATGGGTGTTGCTCGGGCTGCTGAGCCTGATGATACATCGGATGGTCGTGCAGCAGCGCGGTGATATGACGGGCGCCGCCGCGGGGCGCGACTCTGTGATGAAAATGCAACGAGCACAAGGAGAGCAATCGCTATGAGAAAATTAACCGCCCTGGTTGCGGGGATGACGCTCGCAATGACCACGCTTCCGGCGGCCGCCGGGGTCGTCATCACGCAGAAGCAGCACGTGACCAGTGGGAGCAACTCCCGCGACGCCGAACAAACCATTTCGGTGCAGGGCAACAAGCAGAAGATGGTGAGCGACCGTCACACGATCATCACCGACCTCGACAAGGGGATGATGTACGTGATCGATCCGCAGGCGAAGAACTACTTCGAGATCGAGTTTCCGCCCAAGGGGCATATGGCGGAGATGATGGCGGCGAGCACGAATGCGGCGATGAACTTCAAGAAGGTCGGCACCACGCGCGAGATCGCGGGCTACAAGTGCACTGACTACAACGGCGGCGGGCACATGATGCAGGGCGATTATACGGTCAAGGAATGCTTCTCGACCGACGCGCCCGGTGCCGGGGAGTTTGCGGCGTTCGAGAAACAAATGGCGGACAAGCTCAAGAGCGCACTCACCAGTCAGGCCAGCGGTGGCGAGATTCCAGGCGGAGTGCCACTCGCGCTGGACTCGACGATGAAGATGGGGAACATCTCGATTCCGGGGATGGCGCCGGAGCAGGCGGCCAAAATTAATGAGATGATGGCGAAACGCCCGCCGGTCGTGACCAGCACGATGGTCGAGAAGATCGAATCAAAGACACTCGCAGACAGCGATTTTGCGATTCCCGCAGGCCTCACCAAGAGAGAACTGCCGACCGCACCGGCGGGCGCGGGCGGGATGAAGATGCCGCCAGGCCATCCGGGCGCCCCGGGTGCAGGTGCTCCGGGTGTGGGCGCCCCAGGTGCGGGCGCCCCAGGTGCGGGCGCTCCGGGTGCAGGTGCTCCGGGTGCGGGCGCGTCGCCGACGGCGCAGTGAGTCGCCCAAGCGAACGCGCGCGCGCATTCATTCGACCGTCGCGAGTGAGTTAAACACCAGAAAAAGAGCGGGGTCCGTCGGGCCCCGCTCGTCGTTTCAATGTAACGCGGGAAACTACTTCGTTGTTGACGCGGATGCCTGCTGCTTGGGCGCGTTGAGCGCCGCGCACGAATCCCAGATCCATTTCGCCGTCGAGAGTTCGTCTTCGGCAAATAGCCGCAATGCTTGCTTGGTCGAGAGATCTTCCTTCAACAGTTCGGCGAACTCGCAGATGGCTTTGATGGCATTCTCGGGCTTGCCGACGCGCTCGGTGAAGCGGAGCAGTTTTTCGTTGTCGGGAATCGACGGGTTGCCCAAATAGGCGGTCAACTTGCGCCCGTCTTCGGTAGCCATTGCTCGCGTCTCACCGCCGAGTTCCACCAGGCGCTGCGCGAAAATCCGCGAATGATAGGCTTCGCGCTCGGCCACCATGCGAATGCCGGTGCGGATGCAATCGGTCGTGCAAACCTCCGCCCACGCCGCGAATGCTTCGCCGCCATCGGCCTCGCCCGCGCGAACCTTGTCGAGAAAACTGACGACCGCCGCGCGTTCGGATTTGTAAGTGTGGCCGAACGCCTTGAAACCGGCGCTGCCATTGCCGTTGGTCGTCGGCGTGCCGGCTTCGAGCGATGCCATCTCGGCCTCGAACGCCGACTGGGAAATAATTCCGCTGCGGTAGGCTCTCAGCAGTTGTTTGAATTCAAAATCGCGGTTCATCCGGCGTTCCTCCACCCTGGTTAAAACCCGCGCTTGGCAAGTGAGCGCCCCGTTGTCGATACGGAAAACATTAAGGTGCGGTCCGCGGAATTGTCAATGCGGTTTCTTGCCGCCCCCGCGCGCTGGCTTTCCAATGCCGCAGGCATCATATCACGGTGCTATTCACTTCGTGTCCGGGCCGGTGGATTCGGCGACCAGTTCCGCCAGATCGCGCACGCGCATGGTATCTTCGAGCGAGCGCGACTTCAGGGCGTCTTCGAGCATCGTCATGCAGAACGGGCATCCTACCGCGATGCACTCGGGCTTGGCCTCGGTCAATTGATCGAAGCGCTTCTGATTGATCCGTGTGCCCTCGTGTTCCTCCTTCCAGAAGCATCCACCGCCCGAGCCGCAGCAGAAGGTGCGGTTCTTCGACTGTTCGACCTCGGCCACCTCGGCGCCTGGGAGCGCGCCGAGCGCGCTTCGTGCGCTGTCCCATTTGCGATTGTGGCGCGCCATGTAACATGGGTCGTGATAGGTGATGCGTTCGTTGATCTCGGCGCGAGGCTTCAAACGTCCGGCCTGGATTAGTTCGTCGATAAACTCGGCCTCATGCACGACGGTATAGTTACCGCCGAAGTCTGGATACTCATTCTTCAGATTGTGAAAGCAATGCGGGCATTGAGTGACTATTCGCCGCGGTTTGTAGCGATTGAGCGTCTCGACGTTCTGCGCGGCGACCGTCGCGTACAGGTATTCGTTGCCCAGGCGCCGGGCGGGGTCGCCGGTGCAGGTCTCCTCGCGCCCGAGGATCGCAAACTTGACGCCGGCTTGTTTCATCAAGCCCGCGAACGACTTGCTTACGCGCTGGATGCGTTCGTCGTAGGAGCCAGCGCATCCCACCCAATACAGCACGTCGATCTCTGACGGATCGTCGAGCTCGGCGATCTCGGGAATTTCAAGTCCCTGTGCCCATTCGGCGCGCTTTTCCTGAGCAAGGCCCCACGGATTTCCCTGGTTCTCGATTCCCTTGAAGGCTGCCGTCAGTTCGGTTGGGAACCTCGACTCCATCAGGACGTCGTAGCGCCTCATATCCACGATTCTTTGTATGTGCTCGATGCCGACGGGGCATCCCTCTTCGCACCACCCGCACGACGTGCATCCCCACACCGCTTCCTCGGTCGCGACCTGCGTGATCATGTCAGGGCCGTCCCATGCGGGCGCTTCGGCGCCGTCGCCCTTCTTGCCATTTGCCTTGGCCGCGAGCAGAAAGGACGCCTTGTCGAGCAGATGCTCGCGTTGTTCGATCACAAGATACTTGGGATTCAGCGTTTTGCCGGTGTTAACGGTGGGGCAGTTGATCGTGCAGCGGCCGCACTCGAGGCACGATGCCATGTCGAGCAGTTGCTTCCACGTGTACTGCTCGACCTGCGAAACGCCGAACGTCTCGGCGTTTTCGAAATCCTTGATCGGCGCGAGCCGTCCGCGCGGACCGATGTTGCGGAAGAACAGATTCAGCGGGCCGAAGATCAAATGACGCAGCTTGGTGAACGGAAAACAGAACAGCAGCACGAACACGAACAGCACGTGCACCAGCCACAGCCATCGATGGTAAGTCGCACCGGCGCCGAGCGCGCCTTCGATACCGCCCACGACCCGTCCAACGTATGCCCATTCGGTGAACGCGGGATGCGCGGCGTTGATCCGCGCGCCCTCGAGCATCAGGCCCGTGACCGCGGCCAGCACCATCATCGACATCGGGAACCAGTAGCCGAGCCGGTTCTCGAGATTGTCCCGGACCTTCTCCGCCGGCGGCTCATTGAGCACGGTGGGTTTGCGGATCGCGCGCCGCGCACCTTCCATCAGCACGCCGAGGATCAGCAGAAGGAAGAAGGTGTCCATCGCGGCTTTGAGGTAGAGATAGAAATCGCCGTAGTAGAAGTAGAAGTCGAGGCCGAACCAATCGAATAGATCGCGCACGTCGCTGTTGATCGCGACGATGGTCGTGCCGATGAACAGTCCGGCGAACGCGACGTAAAACGCGTAATGCATCCATCCCCACGTCTCGCGAATCACGTTGCCCTGGCCGCACGAATCGCGGATTGCCAGGAGCAGACGCTCCAGTGGATGATCGAGACGATTTTCGGACACGCCGAGACTTACCAGCCGGTACCACCTGACACCGGCGTAAATGAACCCGGCGATCAGCAGTCCGAGCAGACCGTACATCAGCACGATGAACGGAACGGGAACGTTCCACAGAATCTGGCGGGTAACTTGCTCGTTCATTTGCGCTCCATCAGGACCACGCGGCCGGCGTCGAAGAACGAAGAACGAAAAACGAAAAACGGGGGCGAAGGCGCCTGTAACAGACTCTTAAATCAGATCACCGCGGAGGAATTCAATCGGTCGCGACCGCGCGGTACTGGTTCACTTTGCCAAGCTGGCAGACTGGCGCGATTCTGATTGATCAGAAACATGCGAAAAGAGCAATTTCATACCATGCGTTGTAGTTTGGGGCGGCTCCGTACCATCGGTAGCTTCGTTCCGTCAAAATTAATTTTCGCCGCAAGCGGTGGCCGCCCGATGGCAGGCGAGGCGTGCGAGCATGCGGCATCCTGGCGGTTGACCATAGCGTACGCGTAGCACGCCAAATCGGCCGGGGGCAGGCTGAACTGTTCAGCCCTGAAACATCAGCACGATGAATGGAACCGGAACGGGAGGGGTCATCCCTGCTTTCGTAGCACAAAAAAAGGGCCCGGATGCGATTGCATCCGAGCCCTTAAATCACGTTGCTGGAATCTCTGGGCGCTACTCGCGCTCCTGGAAGCCCTCGAGCGTTGCGCGATCTGCCGGTCTGGCGCAGTTTGCGCAACGCCTTGGCCTCGATCTGCCGGATACGCTCGCGGGTGACAGCAAATTGTTTGCCGACTTCCTCGAGCGTGTAGTCGGTTTTCTGGCCGATGCCGAAGCGCATGCGCAGGATTTGCTCCTCGCGCGGCGTGAGCGTGGCCAGCACCTTGCGGGTCTGCTCGCCGAGGTTGCCCTGAATTGCCGCCTCGACGGGCGACGGCGCGAGTTCGTCCTCGACAAAATCGCCGAGCGAACTTTCCTCTTCGTCGCCAATTGGCGTTTCGAGCGAGATTGGTTCCTTGACGATCTTGAGCACCTTCTGGACCTTGTCCAGCGGCATCTCCATCTGCTCGGCGATTTCCTCGGGGCCGGGTTCGCGGCCGAGCCGCTGCACGAGCAGGCGCGTGACGCGGAGCAGCTTGTTGATCGTCTCGACCATGTGGACCGGGATGCGAATGGTGCGGCCCTGGTCGGCGATCGCACGCGACATCGATTGTCGAATCCACCAGGTCGCGTAGGTCGAAAACTTGTAGCCGCGTTGATACTCGAACTTGTCCACCGCGCGCATCAGGCCGATGTTGCCTTCCTGGATGAGGTCGAGAAAGCCAAGACCGCGATTGGTGTAGCGCTTGGCCAGGCTGACGACGAGGCGCAAATTGGCCTCGGTCAGTTCCTTTTTCGCGCGGCGGCTCTTGTCCTGTCCGGCGGCAATTGTCTCGAGCTTGCGCGCGTATTCCTCGCCCGTGTCCTTGGCTTTTTTCTCGACTTCGCGAATAGTTTTTTGTGCCAGGCGAATTCTGGCCGCTATATCGAGCAGGTTCTCGCGGACATCATTTATTTTCAGCACGTGGCGGCGGTCTTCGGCTTCGGCGGCTTCCTTGAGCAGGTGAGTGCGCGAGCGGCCGGTCGCTTCCTCGTATTTCGCAATCGTGTGATGCGCGATGCGGTACTGTTCTAAGGTGTCGCGCATCTCGGCGATCACTGCTTCCATCAGGCGGCGCGACAACTGCATCGCGCGCAATTCCTTTTTCACGCGCTCGTTCAGACGCGTCAGGTTCTTGTCGAGCTTGGGCTTGCGGCGCGGACCGGGCTTGTTGCCGAGTTCTTCCTCGATTGCCTCGATTTTGGTGCGCAGGTCGGTGAGCTTCTTGGTCGCGAGCATCAATTTCTTGAGCTGGCGCTCGTCGGCTTCGGGTCCGCGCTCTTCGTCGGTATCGTCAGGCGTTTCGGCGGCCTCCTCGAAGACATCGCGCAGATCGGCTTCGCCTGCCTCTACGCGCTCGCCCACTCGAATCACGAAATCGAGCGCGATCGGCGAGCCTAACACTTCCTCTTCGACTTCGTTTTCGCCGGCTTCGATGCGCTTGGCAATTTCGACTTCCTGTTCCCTCGAGAGAAGCTGGAAGTTGCCCATCTCTTTGAGATAGAGCCGGACCGGGTCCGACGACTCACCAAGCGAATCCGCAGCCGCCGGCGCGGCCTCGGGCGCTTCTTCGGGCTCTTCCTTGCCCTCGACCTCGATGTCCTCGGCGCCGTCGGTCGGGACTTCCTCAAGCACCTTGATATCAAGGTCCTCGAAGCTGTCCAGCGCGGCGCGCAGGTCGGTTGGCGAAGCGACATCCTGCGGCAGGTAGTCGTTGACCTGCTCGAAAGTCAGGTAGCCCTGCTCACGGCCGAGATCGACAAGACCCTGTAGGTCTTTACCTTCGTACTTCTGCTTCATTCGTTTTGCTTCC
This sequence comes from Binataceae bacterium (SeqCode), assembly GCA_963803045.1. Taxonomy (GTDB): domain Bacteria; phylum Desulfobacterota; class Binatia; order Binatales; family Binataceae; genus Binatus. The sequence goes on from CAWDLC010000014.1 coordinate 121,546, forward strand.
GTTTTGCGCGGGCGTTGGCCGCCGATGCGATGCGTGAAAATCGGCGCGCAATGCGGCCGTCATTGCGACCGCGAGCCGGGAATCAGGTAGCCTCATTTATACAGACGAGAATACAAAGGCAAGTGAGCCACACCAAAGAATCAAGTCTAAAGATCGCTGCGACGAGAGTCAATTTACGCATCGCCGTCGCCCGCGCGATCATTAGGCGAATTAGCCTCCACAGTCCCGGCCTTATCGCGAATTCGCGCTCGTCGCTGGGCGCTATCAATATTATACGCATCGTTTGCCCGTTTGGCTGCATCGCGGCCGATCTTTTCCTGCGGGGCATCGGTTGCATATTGCCGGGGCCGCGGCCGGGAGAGGCGCGAAGACGCGTTGTCTGACGCGAGCTTGCGGGTGCACAATCGAGAGACGCGGGGTCGCGATGACTACTTACCAGGAGATTTCGGCGCAGTTTTACAGCAACCGCCTGCTGTTCGGCGATCCCGCCGATCCGGGCGTGGTCGCGGTCGAGATCGCATCGAAAACCGAGGTCGACGTTTACCGGCGCCTGTCGGGCAAGCTTGCGCGCGAGCGCCGTCCGATTCGGCTCTTTGCGCTCGTCCAGGATTTGGCCCTGCTCGAAGGTTTCAGGCCCGTACATGAGACGCGCGCGCTTGAGGGCGATTTCCGTTACCGGCTGCTCGTCACCTTCGATTCGCTCGACGCTCTGGAAGCCGCCAGGCGCCATCTCAGGAATAGGACAGGCAAGGCGCCCAACGCGCCCGACGCACCGTATCTGGTGCTGGCTGATCCGGTCGAGCAGCATCTGATGCTGACCGGGACCACGTTTTTCATCGGGATGGATTTCAGCGAGCTGCGCCGCCTCCAGCTCGATATCGAGACCTATATCTCGCCGGGGTTTGAATTTCCGTCGGCGGCACGCGAGGGCGATCGCATTATCGCGATCTCGCTCACCGACTCGACCGGTTTCGAGCGCCTGCTCAGGGGCACCGAGATGGACGAGCGCGCGATGCTGGAGGAGGTGGTGCGAATTGTCCAGGATCGCGACCCCGACGTCGTCGAGGGCCACAATCTGTTTCGGTTCGATCTCGAATACCTGGAGACGCGGGCGCGCCGCCACAAGCTGAAGCTCAAGCTGGGGCGCGATGGCGGCGAGCTTCGTGCCCGCCCGTCGCGGATGCAAATTGCCGAACGATCGATCGCCTACCGCCGCTACGACATCCTGGGCCGCAGCATCATAGATACGTGGATCCTCGCGCAGCACTACGATATCTCGAGTCGTGAACTGGAGAGCCTGGGACTGAAGCAGCTTGCGCAACATTTCGGGCTGGCGCGCAAGGGTCGCGTGTATATCGACGCGTCGAAAATCAGCCACTACTTCGAACACGAACCGGAAAAGCTCTACGAGTACGCGCTCGATGATGCGCGCGAGACGCGCGCGCTGGCCGAGACGCTGTCTCCCAGTTACTTCGTGCAAGCGCAGATATTCCCGTACTCGTACCAGAGCACGGTGCTGCGCGGGAATGCGACCAAGATCGACGCGCTCATGATGCGCGCGTATCTGGCGGCCGGGCATTCCATTGCCGAGCCGTCGCAGCCGACGCCGGTCGCGGGCGGTTACACGGAGGTTCGCCGATGCGGCGTCGCCCACGGCGTCCTGCACTGTGACGTGACGTCGCTGTATCCGTCGTTGATGCTGCAATATCGGCATGCGCCGGCGGCGGACAGGCTGGGCGTGTTCCTCAAGATGCTTGGCGACCTGCGCAGCTTCCGGGTGCAGGCCAAGGCGCTCGCGCGCGAACTCAAGGGGGCCGAGCGGCGCAACGCCGACGCGCTCCAGCAGACGTTCAAGATTCTGATCAATTCATTTTACGGCTACCTGGGGTTTTCGCTCGGCCATTTCAATGACTTCGGCGCGGCCAACGCTGTAACCGGGCGCGGACGCGATCTGATTCAGCGCGCAGTGGCGGAACTCGAACATCACGGCGCGCAGGTTATCGAGGTCGATACCGACGGAATCTATTTCACCCCGCCCCCCGAGGCCGCCAGCCGGGAAGGCGCGGACAGGCTTCTGGAGCAGGTCGGGTCGATTATGCCCGAGGGAATCCGGCTGGAAATCGACGGCCGTTACCGCGCCATGTTCTCCTACAAAATGAAAAATTACGTCCTGCTGGACGAGGCGGGAAAGATGACCGTTCGCGGTTCGGGGCTGCGCTCGCGGGGGCTCGAACGCTTCCAGCGCCGCTTCATGGAGGAGATGTTCCGCATGCTGCTGGAGGATCGGCGCGGCGAAATCGAGAAACTCCACGGCGACTATCGCGAGCGGCTGGCCCGCCACGAAATAGGAATCGCCGATCTGATGAAGACCGAGACGATACAGGATTCGCTCGACACTTATCGCAAAAAGATCAGCGACGGCAGCCGCAATCCGGCGGCGGCCTACGAGCTCGCGCTCAAGGCCGAGCGGCAGTACCTGGCCGGCGATCAAATTTCATACTACGTCACCGGGCGCAGCGCGCGTGCGGCGGTGAACGAATCCGCGAAGATGGCGGCGGAGTACGATCCGGACAATCCGGACGAAAACGTCGAGTACTACCAGGCCAAGCTTGCCGACCTTTTTGAAAAATTCCGGGTGTTCGCCGAGCGCCCCGGTCTGTTCGCGCCGGATGCGGGAGAGGAGGGCAAGCCCGCTCAGCTTTCGATGTTCGCTGAGCCGCAAACCAGCTCCGAAGAACAGAGCGTGGACCCCGAAAAGTAGGGGGGAGCATCTACTTAACGCAATTTAGGTTTTGTCGGGAATACCGTTTGAAATTAAACCGGATTTCCTCGTTCTAAGTGAACTGCCAATTTGATAAAGTGGGAGAAAGCGCCGCGGATTCCTTGATGCCTCCAACGACTTGCGCATCTGGCGGCAAACGTGGGGCTCTTGAAAGGAGCGTTCGATGATAACGCTGAAGCGTCGAAGCTGGTCGTCGCTGCTCAGTTGCTGTCTCGTGGCGGTCTTATCGACAAGTGGCCCTCCGCTCTCAGTGGCCTGGGCGCAGGCAGGTCCGGGAGAGGCTCCGCTGCCACCGCCGGCCGCGGCTCCGCTTCCACCAGGAGCCCCGGAGGCGCCGGCTCCGCTTTCAAGCGACCAACTCGAACAGTTGGTAGCGCCGATTGCACTGTATCCGGACGCACTCGTCGCACAAATCCTGGCGGGCGCGACTTATCCAATCGAGGTCGTCCAGGCGGCTCGCTGGCAGAGCGCAAACGCCGGACTGAGCGGGGCCGCCCTGGCGGCGGCTGTCGACAGCCAGGATTGGGATCCCAGCATCAAGGCGCTGACCCAGTTTCCATCGGTGTTGGCGAATATGAACACCAACCTGTCGTGGACCTCCGCGCTCGGCCAAGCCTACTATTATCAGCCTAACGACGTGCTCAACGCCGTTCAGGTGATGCGCCAAAGAGCGCTCGCCGCGGGGACGCTGGCAACCACACCTCAGCAAACAGTCCTCAACCAAAATGGCCTGGTCACGATCGTACCGGCCAATCCCGACATGGTTTATGTTCCGACGTACAATCCTTTTGCTGTGTATGGCGCGCCAGTCCCGGTATATCCCGGATACTCGATGGGAGAGCTGCTTGGCGCCGGAGTATTGGGGTTCCTCGCCGGTGTGGCGGTCGGTTGGTTCGCAAATGAGCCTTGGGGATGGAATTACTGGAACACCGACTGGTACCACCATCACGTGATTTATCAAAATAATGTGTGGGTTTCGAATAGCAGCAGCTTTGCCTCTATCGGCGGCTACGGAGGCGGGTATCGCGGAGGCCGAGGCACGTTCAATCGCCCGGCTGGAGGCTACGCCGGCGCTCAGCGGGGAGGCGCCGCGGCAGGCTACGGAGCCGGCACGTCGCCGAGTCGTCCGGCCATTGCGAATCGTGAGATGGCAAGCCGCGAGGCAGGCCGTATGGGCGCCCCCGCCGAGGCCCGTCCGGGGGCCGGCGCCGGACCGTCGTACAGGTACAACGCGCCAGCTACGCGAAATATCTCCAGGCCGCAGGCAAATCCCTTCCGAGGCTTCGCCAAGGCTCCGGAAACCGGTCTAAACAGAAGCGCATTCGCCCGGATCTCTCCGGGTGGCGAGGCTCAGAGAGCTAGCGCCCGCGGTCGGGCCAGCTTCGGCCGTGCGGCGCCATCCGGCCGTCCCGCGGCGCGCGGTGGTGGCGGTGGTGGTGGTGGTCATGGTGGCGGCGGTGGTGGTCATAAGCGCTGAACGGAGAAGCTTGGAGGATAGGCAACGCAAAGCCCCTGTCGATACGAGGGATTACTAGCTTAAGGAAAGAGCAATGCTTCAAGCGAGAGACGATAATCGAGCAAGTGGCATCGGCCGCCTAACCCTAAAGGTCTTACTCATCGGCCTGCTAAGTACGGGACTTGGTAGCGGGCAGCCGAGCTTTGCGCAGGAGTCAGGCCAAAAGACCTTCAGTTCGCCCGCCGCCGCGGCCGATGCGCTGGCCGCGGCTACAGCGAAACACGATAAGCAGGAAATGTTGGCGATTTTAGGTCCTTCCGCCGAGGACCTGGTCTCCTCTGGCGACCGGGTTGCTGACAAGGAAAACAACGATCGCTTCGTCGAGAAATATCATCAGATGCATCGGTTCGTTGCCACCGGCTCGGGACGAGTATTGCTATACATAGGCGCGGAGAACTACCCGCTTGCAATCCCGCTCCAAAAAAGCGGCGCGCAATGGTATTTCGACACGGCTTACGGCGAGCAGGAGGTTCTATATCGCCGGATTGGCTTCAATGAACTGAATGTAATCAAGGTATGTGGGGAAATAGTCAAAGCCGAGAAGGAATACTACGCGGTTCTTCATAACGGCGACCCGGTGCATCAATACGCTCAGAAGTTCAGAAGCACCGCTCAGAAGCAGGACGGTCTCCACTGGGAGGTCAAGTCAGGCGAGCAGCCGGAAAGTCCCCTGGGGCCACTGGTAGCCGAAGCCGCAATTGAAGGCTACGGACCTCACGCTCATCGTGCCGCGGGACAACCTCATCCTTTCCACGACTACATCTACCGGCTGTTGACCCGTCAAGGGGCCGCTGCGAAGGGCGGCGCCAAAGATTATATCGTCGATGGCAAGATGACGGGTGGGTTCGCGCTAGTCGCTTATCCGGTTCGCTATCGGGACTCAGGAGTGATGACCTTCGTGGTCAATCAAGACGGCCAGATCTATCAAAAGGACCTGGGTCCGCAGACCGCGCAGATCGCTTCTGAAATGGTGGAATACAATCCGGACAACACCTGGCAAGCGGTCGACGAAACTGGGAATACGAACATCTCTGAGCTCAAAGCCCCGATCACCATCAGAAAGCTATCCCTCCCGCAGCCTTGGGGTGTTGCCACTCGGGTATTGCTCGAAGAACCCGCCGCCGGCTCCAATTCGTAAGGCTGACTCCAATTCGTAAGGACTCCGGCAAGTTCGCGGCCGTCGCGGAAGACAAGGGCAAGCCGGTTCAGCCCCCGATGTTCGCCGACGCGCAAACTAGGTCCGAAGAACAGAGTGTGGAGCCCCAAAAGTAGCAGGGTCAAAGCCCCAAGGCTGGAAAGGTTGTAGCCGATCATTGAAGCTGCCGCTGGAAGGCGTCCTGCAAAGCAGGCAGGATGGTCTGCCAATCGGCGACCAATCCTATATTCGCGCGCTCGAAGATCGGCGCGTCGGCATCGTTGTTGATCGCGACGATCGTATCCGCGCGCTTGAGACCGCAGGTATGGTTGGGCGCGCCTCGCACCCCAATCGCAATATACAGGCGCGGATCGATCGATTTGCCGGTTAACCCGATCTGCAACTGCCGCGGCACCCACCCCTGGTCCGTCACGCGCCGCGTCGCGCACATCGCGGCGCCGAGCACTCGCGCGAACGCGGCGGCTTTCGCGACCCCATCGGGTCCACCGACTCCCGCGCCGATGCCAACGACAACTTCGGCGCCTTCGAGCGGGACGATGGTGGTATCGAGGATCGAGTGTGCCTTTATGAGCCGGCTTTTCGGCGGGCTCAGCTCAACGCGCGCGATCTGAATCTCGGCTTGTTTGGCTTGCGATGGCGCCGCGAGTTCGAGCACGCCCGGCCGCACCGTCGCCATCTGAGGAAACGTTTTCGAGCAAATCGACGCGACGATGTTGCCGCCGAAGGCCGGCTTGAGCGCGACCATCCGATTCTCCGAGTCGAGCTCGATATCGATCGCATCGCCGGTGAGCCCCAGGCTTAAGCGCGCGGCCAGCCGGGGTCCCCAGTCGCGCCCGCGCTCGGTCGCGCCAATCAAAATTCCCCACGGCGCGTGCATCAAGACGAGCTTCGCAACAGCCTCGGCCGCCGCTTCGGAGGTGTACGAAACCAGCGCCGGATGCTCGACGATCAGCACCTGGTCGGCGCCGAAACTCGCAAGCAGTCCCGCGTGTCGCGAGATGGCGCCGTCAAATCCCACCGCGACCATCGCGCCGCCCAATCGCGACGCGAGTTCATCGCCGCGTGAAAGCAACTCAAGCGTGCCGCGCGTGACGCGGCCTTCAAGGTCGGTCTCGCACGCGATCCACAGGTCATGACCACGATCGCTCGCACGCCGCGCCGATCCGATCGAACGGCGATTGTGCGTGCGCGGGTTGAGCGCGCCGATTGTTTCGAGCGCCGAGATCACCTCGGTCGCGGCGCGTTCGGCGTCGGTCGAGTTGATAAATTTACATTCGGTCTTCGGCGTCGTGACGACGCGAACCTCCTGCACCCACGTCGGCGAACCCGTGAGTCCGAATTCTTTCGGATCGGCGCCGAGCTCCGCCGCGCACACGGATTGGATCGGCCTGGTCTTCGCTTCCTCGGAAGCGCCCGGCTTCACTTTGACGGGCTGGGCGATACGCTCGGCGCAGGTGACAACCGCGGGCATCCCGGCCTCGACTTCTTCGAATCCTTCGTCGCTTTCACGCTCGGCGCGCAGTCGGCGGCCGTCGATTTCCAGCTTTCGTGCGCCGGTTATCTGCGCGGCGCCGATTAGTTCCGCGATCTCAGGGCCGACCTGCCCCGTTTCCGCATCGAGCGAGTACTTGCCGAGCACAATGAGATCGAAACCTCCACGCGCCAGCCAAGTCGCGAGCGCACGCGCCGTTGCGAGCGTGTCCGCGCCCGCGAACGCGCGGTCTTCCAGGTGCACCGCGCGGTCCATTCCCATCGCGAGCGCATCCACCAGCGCGTCGCGCGCCTGCGGAGGCCCCATCGTGACGACAGTAGTCTCGGCGCCGTGGCGATTTTTCAGCTCGACGGCAAGCGAGATCGCGCGCAGATCGAAGGCGCTCGTCACATTGGGACCGTCGCGCTTGATGGTTTTGGTCGTGGCGTCGAAGCTGGCTTCCTCGACCAGCGGTATCTGCTTGATGCAAACGGCGATCTTGAGCACAGCGACACTCCCCGTCCCGGCGAGGCTAGTTGAGCGCGTCGAGCGGATGCAACAAAGCGCGAGGTCGCGCTTACCGGCGCCGGTACGATCAGGTAGTTTCGCGATGTGGGTTTGTATCGACTCGCGGCCGCCGCCGCGCTGTGTGCGTATGCTGTGGCGCTCGCGCCGACGGCGAACGCGGCCGCTCGGATGCGGATCGTATCGCTGGCGCCGTCGGTAACGGAGACACTGTTCGCGCTCGGCGCGGGTTCCGACGTTGTCGGCGTTTCGCAGTATTGCGACTACCCTCCGCAGGTGCGTGATCTGCCGCGGGTTGGTTCCTTTCTGGCTCCGAATCTCGAGGCGATCATCGCGCTTCGCCCCACGCTGGTCGTCGGACTTGAACTGTCATCGAACGTGCGCCAGATTCGCGCGTTGAATTCGATGGGTTATCCGGTGCTGCTGGTCAGCGACGACTCTTTGCAACAGATCGAAACCAGTATCGAAACGGTGGGTGCGCGAATCAATCGCCGGCCCGAAGCGCATCGGCTCGTCGCGCAGATTGAGGCGCAGATCGCCGCAGTCCAACAGCGCTTGGCAAACGTAAAGCCGGAGCGTGTGTTGATGCTCGTCGGTCATCAGCCGATCGTCGCGGTTGGCGCCGGCACTTATCTCGATGAGCTCATGCGCATAGCGCGCGCCGACAACATCGCCGCGGCCGCCGGCGAGCAGTGGCCGCACCTGAGCATGGAGTACATCATCGCGATGCGTCCCGAGGTCGTCCTGGACGGTTCGATGGGCACCGATGCACCGTCGCCGAGCGGCTTCTGGGAAAAATATCCCGCGATTCCGGCGGTGCGCGACCATCGCGTCTTCGGCTATGCGCAGGATCCCATTGTCCATGCCGGCCCGCGCGTGGGACAGTCGCTCGAGATAATCGCGCGGATGATTCATCCCGAAGCATGGGATCGCGCCGCCGGCGGTGCCCGCCAGTGAATCGGACCGCCGGCAATCCTGTGCCGCAGCGCAATTCCGCCGCGCACCTGACACGCACCCGGCTGCTCTCGATACTGGCCGCGCTCGCAATTCTGCTAGTCGTTTGTGCGGTCGCAGGCGCGTTGTTTGGCAGCGCGCATATCAGCCTCGTGCGCGCATTTTCCGATCCCACCAGTCCCGATCACGCGATTTTCTTCGGCGCCCGATTGCCGCGGGTCCTGATGGGTGTGATCGTCGGCGCGATGCTGGCCGCAGTCGGAACGGCTCTGCAAGCGCTGGTGAGGAATCCGCTGGCCGAGGGCGGCATCCTCGGAATCTCCGGCGGCGGCGCGCTCGGTGCGATCCTTGCGCTCGTGATGTCCGCGAAACTCGGCGGCGGCGAGGCGGCCGTCCCGCTTTGCGCATTCGGCGCGGCGCTGCTTTCGACCGTGGCGGTTTACCGGCTCGCGACGGTTGACGGGCAGCTTGAACCGTTCACGCTGCTGCTGGTCGGCGTGATCTTCAACGCGTTCTGGGGCGCGGCAATCATGCTCGTGAACAGCGTCGTCAACTTCTACTACGCGCACAGCATTCTGTTCTGGCTGATGGGCAGCCTCGAGGCGCCGACCTATCGCGAAGAGGCGATCGTCGCGGCTTTGGGACTGGCCGGTTTCGCCGTCCTGATGTTTCAAGCTCGCGATCTGAACCTGCTCAGTCTCGGCGACGAGTCGGCCGGCGAACTTGGCGTCGACGTGGACCGGCTTCGGCGCACGATCTTCGTCGCGACCTCGGTCATGATCGGCGCCGCGGTCTCCGTCAGCGGAATCATTTCGTTCGTCGGACTGATCGTTCCGCATACTTTGAGATTGGTGTTCGGCGCGGATCATCGGCTGCTTCTGCCGGCGTCACTGATCGGCGGCGCCGCATTCATGGTCGCGGCAGACCTGGTCGCGCGCGTCGCAATCGCCCCGGCCGAAATTCCGGTCGGCGCGATCACGGCGCTGTGCGGCGGCCCGTTCTTCATCTACATGCTGCGCCGCGAAGGCAGGAGACCCCTTTCCCTATGACGACGACATCGCGCGACACCGTCACCGCCATGCGTGCGAGCGCGATTCACGCGGGATATCCGGGAGTGCCCGTGCTGCATGGCGTCTCGATCGAAGTGGCTGCCGGCGAAATGCTCGCCATCGTCGGTCCAAACGGGGCCGGCAAGTCCACGCTGCTCAAGGTGCTCGGCGGCTCGATGAAGCCAGGTGCGGGAAGCGTCGAACTCTTCGGCCGCCCGCTCGATTCGATCGATCGCCGGGAATTCGCACGCGCGGTTGCGTCGGTTGGCCAGGAAAACGCGGTCGCATTCCGCTTCACGGTGCTGGAAATCGTGCTGATGGGACGCGCGCCGCATCTCGGCGCCCTGCGCTTCGAGAGCCCCCACGATTTGGAGATCGCCTCCGCCGCGCTCGACCGCTTCGACCTGCTCGATCTTGCCGCCCGCCACATTCAGGAACTGTCCGGCGGCGAACGCAAGCGCGTGTTCCTGGCCCGCGCGCTCGCACAGGAGCCGAAGATTGCCCTGCTCGACGAGCCGACCGCGTTTCTCGACCTTAAGCACGTCGCCGAAATTTTCGCGCGCTTTCGCGAGCTGTGCACCGACCGCGGCATGGCCGTAGTTGCGACGCTTCACGATCTCAATGCCGCCGCGCTCTATGCCGATCGCGTGCTGCTGCTCGCCGATGGCGCTGCCGCCGCGTATGGAACTCCCGCGCAAGTTCTGACCGCGGAGAATCTGCGGCGCGTTTACGAGACTGAAGTGTACGTCGGGCGCAATCCCTCGACGGGTGCGCTCATAATTCTGCCCGCCGCACTTCCCAACGCACGCGCATAGCTTGTTCGGCGCGGCGACTGGCCGTTTGCCCGCTCGAGCGCGCGCCGGTACCCTATTAGGCAGATGTCCTCTTCTGCGACTGAGTCTTTGAACCTCGTATTCGACGCTGACGACACGCTCTGGGATTCCAATATCCATTTTCTCGAGGCGTTCGATTTGTTCGCGGCGGCCGTTGGCGATGCGATCCTCGGTATCGCTCGCGCCGAGATTCAGGCCGCGGTGCGCCGCGCCGAACTCCGGCTTATCAAAACGCATGGCTACGGGCGGCGTCCTTACGTGATGGCGCTGCATCAGGCGGCTGCCGAACTCGCGCCCGCAGGTCACGACGGATTGCGCGGCGAGATCGAGCGAATCGGTGCGCATCTGATCGAGCGCGACTGCGCATTGCTGCCCGGCGTCGAACCCACGCTTCAAGACCTTTCGCAGCGTCACCGCCTCCTGATGTTCACCAAGGGCCAGCGCGACGAACAGTTGCACAAACTCGCGCGTTCCGGTCTCGGTCCGCTCTTTGATCGCGTCGAGACCCCGCGCGAGAAAGACGTCGCTGCCTATCGCCGCCTGGTGCGCGACGCCGACCTCGATCCGTCGCTGACTTTTATGATCGGAAACAGTCCGCACTCGGACATCAATCCGGCCATCGCGGCCGGTCTGCGCGCCGTTTTCATACCGCATCCGCATACCTGGGATCTCGAGCACGAAGAAATCAACGATGCCGGCGACAGGATTATCGAACTAACTTCCTTTCGCCGCCTGGTCGAAGTATTCTAGTAAATTCGATGTCCACTGCCGAACTAATAGACAACTTACTCCCGCACAAGCTGATCGCTGCCGCTGGCGGCCGTGCAAAGACCAAGCCTCCCCTGGCGCTCCGGCCGCTGCATCGAATGTGGCGGCGGACTATCGATGCGATTCAGGTGTCCCAGGTAGACCTGCCGGTGCGCGGATTGCCCGGCGCTTTGCGCGGACTGGTCGCATGCCAGATAAGCGACTGCCACGTCGATCGCGACGAGGATCTCGAACGATTGGTGCTCGCAGTCGAAGCCATCAATCAACAGCACCCCGACCTCATTTTCTGACCGGTGATTATTTTTCCGGCCCGGACACGATGCATCGCTATCTCGGCGCGTTTTGCGACGCGCTCAGGAATCTGCGCCCGCAGTCGGGGCTGTTTGCGATCCTCGGCAATCATGACCATTGGTCGTCGGCCGAGCGGATCACCGACGCGCTCAAGCGCGCCGGTGCCGACGTGCTTGCCAATGACAGCCGTCGGCTCTCACTGCGCAATGAGAAACTCGTAGTCGTCGGCATTGATGATCTGTGGTCGCGGCGCGCGGAGCCTGCGCGCGCGTTTGGCGACGTCAACCGCGATGACTGCACGATCGTGCTTGCCCATAATCCCGACACTGCGCTGTACACGCGCCATCTGAAGCCGGGCGTGATGCTCTCCGGCCACACGCATGGCGGTGTCGTGCGAATTCCGTTTTACGGATCGCCGCTCAAATCGGTCCTGCGCATCGGCAAAGAATTCTACGCGGGCCTGAACCGCTACGAAGACTTTTACATCTACACCAATCGCGGTCTCGGCACGTTCTGGCTCAGGATCCGCATCAATTGTCGGCCGGAAGTCTCGCGCTTCTCGCTGACTCCTCTCACCGACGTACCGCACGCCGAGAAATCGGATTCGACCGCGAAACTGCATCTGTTGAAGCGGGTGCGCCGCCGCCGGACGCCGCGCCCCGTCACTCATCGGCCCCATCGAAAGCACGTCTAGCTTCATCGCGCGCGAGTTGTTCTTCTCCGGCGGGCGAAGCCAGTAGCCTTGCCACGTATTCAAGCTCACAATCAATCGATGGACGCAAAAACTGTCGCTCTCGCGGGCGGCTCGGGATTCATCGGTCGCGCGATCGCACGGCGCCTGCTCGCTTCCGGCGAAACCACGGTGCGCGTGCTAACGCGAAGTCCCCAGGCGGCGCGCGCGCGGCTCGATTTACCCGGCGTCGAGTTTGTTCGCGCAGAAATCGGACAGCCCGCATCGCTCAACGATGTGCTCCGGGGCGCGAACATCATCGTCGATGCGATCCAGTTCGATGGCTTTCCGGTCGAAAATCCGCGCCGTGGCCTCACCTTCGAGCGAATCGACTACGCTGGCACAGTCGCGCTCATCGACGCGGCGAAGCAGGCCGGCGTACAGCAATTCATCTACATCAGCGGCGCCGCCGCTGACGAGAACAGCACCCATCCCGGCTTTCGCGCCAAAGGCCGCGCCGAGCGCGCGATCCGTGAGTCGGGCCTGACCTACACGATTTTCCGCCCCTCGCTGGTGTACGGACCGGAGGACAAAGTCGTAAACCGTTTCGCCCGCGCACTGCGTTTCGCGCCGGTTTTTGGCGTGCCCGGCACCGGACGGCAGAAAGTTCAGCCGGTACTCGTCGATGATCTTGCCGCGTGCGTGATGCTCGCGGTGTCGGGGCGCGGCCGTAACGGAACTTACGAAATCGGCGGGCCGGATCTGATGACGTTCGACGAGATGATGCGGATCATCATGGACGTGAGCGGACATCGCCGCCCGCTGTTTCATATTCCGGAAGGCATCATGCGCGCCGTTGGCGGCTGGCTTGAAAAGTTGCCCAAGCCGATGCTGTCGCGCGACGCGGTCACGTTTGTCACGGCTGACAATGCCTGCAACATCAAGCCGCTAATCGATGAGTTCGGAATAAATCTCACGCCGGCCCGCATCGGGATGGCGTATCTCGCGAAAAAATAAAAATAGCTCCCGCTACAATCGGCGCCAGCCCGAGCCTGCCGGATTCACTGTTTAATTCCCTGCCGGCGGCATTCCTTGATTTCGTCGCCGGCCACCGCGGCATTCATCAGGCTGAATCGCGCGTGGCTGTTCAGCCCGCTGGAATCGACATCCTCCTTGATGAAGTATTGCTCGCCCGCGCGCGCATCGAACTTGTACGCCGTCTTTGTGTCGGTCGCGGCCGCGCAAGTCACCGGTCCGCTGTCCTCGACGAACGCGTAATAACCACCTGGTTCCAATTCAATACTCTCATGCCCGCAGGTGATCATCGGAGTCGCCTCCGAACTGAGAACCTTGTACGGCCGGTAAATGTAAATAACGCTCCTGGACGCGGGAATCGCCATCGGCTGATACTCTTCGCCCTGCGCGCCACATCCGGCGAGCATCATGCAAACGGCTCCTGCAAGGATTCTTGTCAGCGTACGAATCATTCTTTGTCTCACGACTTCGATGCGCGAACGTAGAAGAACAGTGGGATGTGATCGCGAAATTTGCGGAAGGCCTCCGGATCCAGGGCGCACGCGGACTCGGGCGCGCGCGGCTCGCAAATCTCCTCGAGCTGCAGCCCAGCCGCGATCGTCGGGTTGATGTAATCGGCCAGCGTGCGATCGAAGCGCGGCACGCCGAACTCCTCGACCTGCGACGCGTTGGGCGCGTGACCGAACTTCCAGCGCTCGACCCACGCTTCGTCGTTGAAGTAATCCGCGACGGTGAATTTGATGGCGTGCCCCGAATCATCCCTGATCCAGCCCATCCCTTTGGTCGCGAAGCATGGATGCAGGATGCTGAACGCGAGCGTCCCGCCCGGGCGCAGCACGCGTGCCATTTCCCGCATCGCGCCCGGAAAATCAGGACCGTCCATCAGCGCCATTGTCGAGATTACAGTGTCAAATGATTCCGCCGCCAAAGTTACCAGGTTGCTGAACGACGCCCGTTCGTAGCGGATTCCCAGCGGTTCGCGAAGTTCCTCTTCGCGTGCGAACTCGATCATTTTGGCGGACAGATCCACGCCCGTCATGCGAGCGCCGCGCCGCGCGAAGATCCTCGTGTTGTGGCCCTCGCCGCATCCGGCGTCGAGAACGGTCTTGCCGCCCAAGTCGCCGGCGAATTCCAGGAAAGCGGGATTGTTCCAATGCTCGCGAAAGATGTCCCAACGGTTGCGAACCTGGTCGGCCCACACATCGGCATTGCGATCCCATTGCGCGGCGACTTCAGACTCACGAATTTCCGGCGGCATTCTTTCCTCCTGCGCGCAATGGCGATGCGCGATAGAAAAAAATGCGGACGAGGAAATCTCGTCCGCTAAGGGACCGGGTTGTGGCGGATGAGCAGTCGCACTGCGATCGTCATCCTAAAGATTAGCCAGCATATGCGCGCTGCTCAACGTTGACAAGAGCGCGGCCCGCCTCGATCGTGAACGCATGAGGGTCGCGCACGGCCTCGCGCTGCGAACGATGCGGGCTGACCCAACCCCTGACCCCTTAAGGGGAACAATCGCGTTGGGGATGTGAGAGTTAGGCGAGGGAGTGGGGGTAGGTGGGCGTGAGTGCCGGCATGTCGAGGCCTAGTTGCTCGCAGCGGCGGGAAAGCATCGTGACGTATAGCTCGGCGAGTTCTTCATTGTCGCGCGCCTTTAGACCGTAGCGAATGCAATCGTAGGTAAAGCCGGTGCCGGGCGGTCCGAAGAAATTCACCGCGCGCGGAATCCATCGGCGCAGTGCGTCGTTGACCGGCTCGGCGCCGAAGCGCTCGACGGCGTCGCCAAGTTGCCGCGAGGCGAAGATTTCATGATCGGTTTCCTCGTCGAGAATTACTTCGGCGGCGCGCGCATGGGGCGCATAGCTGGACTCCCGGTAGTTTTCGCCGATCATGATGAGGCCGGTGATGTCGAGGCTCAGCGACGCCATCAGGAGGTCGAGCTCGCCGGCGGCCTTGGCGGCGAAGTAATTGGGCGCATCGAAGGAAGGCGCCTTGAGCACGGAAATCATCGATCGGTCGGCGGCTTGCTGGGTAACTCCCAGTTCCTCGAGCGCGTCGTAGATGAGCCGCGCGTGTTTTTTTTCTTCGGCGAAATTTTTCTCGACTGTGGGACGCAGCGCGGGATTCTCAACGGTCGCGAGCGCGCGCTGGTAGCCGAGCGCAGTGAGTTTCTCGGCCATCGCGTGCGCGGCGAGCAGCCGCAGCAGCACCCTGGTGTAATGCGGATCGACGCGGCCCTCGTTGAGGGCCGCGGCGTCCAGCGATCGCGGCGGGAACTCGCGCCGGATCGGCATCGCGGTTTACCTCATCAGCTCGCGGCGCGCGAGGGCAAAATGACAGTAGCGGAGCCGGGGGTGGTTTTTTCGCCCTTGGCGTTCTCCAGCCAGATTTCGCAATCGACCATGTGATGGCCGTCTTCGGTGTATTTTTTGGAGACCTTGCCGCGCGCGACGACCTTGGTGCCGGGCTGATCCATCCCGCGGTACTGCACGCCGAGCTTGCGCAGCCATCCATGCTCGCCGGCGAAGTCGGTCATCAGGTGGCCGAGGAAGGCGTTCTTCAACGCGCCGTGCAGGATCACGCCGGGGAGACCGTTGCCGAGCGCGAAATCCTTGTCGTAGTGGATTTGATAGAAGTCGCCCGACGCGCCGGCGTACCTGACGAGCTGCTGGGTGGTCGGATTTTTTTCGAGCGGGCCGATCTCAGTGCCGACTTCGACATCTTCAAAATAAATTTGCTTCGCCATCGTGGGCATCCTTTCCAATAACTCTAGTAACGGATTCCGGTCGAGCGCTGAATGGCGCAGACCTCACCGAACTGGTTGGTGTAAGTGGTCTCGACTACAGTGAAGACCATCGGGCCGAGCCGGCCCGGGGCCTCGCGCAAATCGACGAGTTTGGCCTGCGAGGTGATGCGGTCGCCGGCGCGAATCGGCACCAAGTACTCCCACTCCGAGCCGCCGTCGAGGGCGCGGACGGCCGGCATGTCGAGCTGGATGTTGGGGATCGGCGCGCCCATCGAGCGGCAGAAGGTGGGCGGCGCGATCATGCCGCAGAAGCGGGTCTTGCGCGCTTCGGCCTCATTGTTGAACAGCGGATTGCGATCTTCGATCGCCTCGGCGAAGCGGCGAATCGCGCCACGCTCGACCTCGTAAGTGCGTGGCTCGGAGACCTTGCCGATTTGTTTTCGAGCTTCGTCAGTAACGTATTTGTTCGCCATCGTTTGTTCCCTCGTGGATTATGGATGCATCGGCTATCTATTACCACAGGCGCGCGCGACGGGTATAACGCCGCGTCATTTGCGATTGGGATGCGCGGGACTAAAATGAGGACCGGCAGGAGCCGACGGTCGCGACCGGCGCCCGGCGGATGATCCCAAGATGGCGAAGCTCAACCCGGAGCAGATCGCGGAGAGGCTGAAGGCGCTCCCTGGATGGGAGTACAAGAACAACGCCATCAGCAAAATGTTCAAGTTCAAAGAATTTCTGCACGGCATCGGATTCGTGCAGAGGGTCGCCGAGATCGCCGAGGCCGCCGACCATCATCCCGACATTACGATCAACTACACGCGGGTAACGTTCTCATGCACGACGCACGATGCCGGCGGCGTGACCGATAAGGACTTCAAGCTGGCGGCCGATATCGAGATCGCACACAACGAGCGCGGCGCGCAGGAATCACCCGGCCAAAGTGATCTCAAGGCCTCTCAGCTTTTGCGCGGGACGAAGTATTGAGTGCCGGCGCCGGCGCGATCAATTTCGCGAATCAGCTCGCCGAGGTCTTCGGGATTCGCGACGAAGTCGATGTCCGAAGTATCGACGACCAGCAGCGGCGCCTCGTCGTAGTAGAAAAAGAAATCGCGGTAGGCCGATGACACGCGCTCGAGGTAGGTGAAGCTGATGTGGCGCTCGAAATCACGGTTGCGCTTGCGCAGCCGCTCGGCCAGCACTTCGATGGTCGCGCGCACGTAAACGACGAGGTCGGGCCTGGCCATCTCGGCGTCAAGCAGCTTGTACACGTTGTCGTAGAGCTTGAGTTCGTCGGGGGCGAGATTCAACGCGGCGAAGATTTTATCCTTGGCGAAGAGATAGTCGGCGACGGTGGCCTGCGTGAAGAGATCCTGCTGCTTGAGCTCGCGCTGCTGGTTGTGGCGGGTGAGCAGGAAATAAAGCTGCGCGGGAAACGCGTACTTGTCGGGATCCTGGTAGAAGCGGGGCAGGAACGGGTTGTTGTCGGCATCCTCGAGCATCAGGCGCGCACCCAATTCGCGGGCGAGCGCCTGCGCGAGGCTCGTTTTACCAACCCCGATCGGGCCTTCGACCGCGATATAGCCGCGCCGGCGCATCGGGCCTTGATTGTGACACTAGCTCATCGCGGTCGCGAGGGTGGATCGCAAATCCAGATTGAAGCGGGGCAGGTGAGGGCCACGCATGCCAGTCACTTGCGATGCTTCTTGGCCTGGTCGCGGAGTTTGCGAACCTCGTCGTCGGGCGCGCCGCCGCGATCTTCCAAATCGGCGGCAGTGTCATAATCGGGCGGAGTCTTGCGCAGGTACACCTGGGCAAATTCGATGTTGGCGATCTTGTCGTCGGGATAGATGGCGATCACGTCATTGAACAGCTTGAACGTCGCATCGGGCGTGCCTGCGGCCTTGGCCGCATCGTTGATCTTGTGCATCATCGGGTCTGCCTCGGGCCCGAGCGTTTCCATCTTGTGCGCCCTGGCCAGGAGCATCGCAGCCCGGATGCCCTGTTCGTAAATATTAATGGCGTCGGCGTACTTCTTGTCCTGGACCTGCTGGTCGCCCAGTTTTTCGATGATCGGGATCGCATCGGCGAGCGCGCTTACCGCTTTTTGACGGGCCGCCGGGATCTTGGTAGTGAGCATGATGTCCTTGAGAGCGCGGACGCCATCCTCGACCTTGCCCGCCTTGATGTCATCGAGCGCCTTGCCCGAAGAATTCGCCATGGCCTCGAGCTGCTTGTAGAGCCGAGTCTTGTCGAGGAGTTTCTGATCGGTGGGATCGAGTGCCGAGGCGGCGTCGTACTCGCGCGCCGCGCCTTCTTCGTCGCCAAGGGCTTCATCGATATGGGCGAGAGATTTGTGCGCGTCGAGGCTGGTGGGATCGGCCTTTATCGACAGCTGAAGTTCTTTTTTGGCGCCATCGAGATCGCGTTTTTCGAACAGATCTTCAGCTTTGTATAGATGACGCTTCGCCTCGGACTGGCATCCGCTGACGAACGGGATGGCCAGCAGGACGGGCAGTACCAGCGCGCGCACGATAGCTGTTCGCATCAGAGTGTTCCTCTCAGGGTTTGGCGAAATCCGGATGAGTCTGCAAGCAATGGCGCGGAATTGTCAAGGCGAAATGCGACGGGCGCCAGCAGCGCCAGATGCTTGGCGGGAATCGCGGCGCGGCTCAGTCGGCGGGCATCGGCAGTGAGAAATGCACCCGCTCCTTGGCGACGCTGAGCAGCTCGACCTCGGCGCCCGAGCGCGCGAACGCACCGATAATTTCCTCGACCAGCCACTCGGGAGAGGACGCGCTGGCGGTCAGGCCGAGCGCGCGCACACCGTCGAGCATCGCGGGCTCGACGTCGGCGATCGAATCGACCAGGAACGCGCGCGCGCCGCGCATTCGCGCGACCTCGACCAGCCGATTCGCGTTTGAACTCTGCTTCGAGCCGACCACCAGGACCGCATCGCTGACCTGCACCAGTTCCTTGACCGCGTTCTGGCGGTTTTGGGTCGCGTAGCAGATGTCGTCGCTCTTGGGCGCCTGCATCGAGGGGAAACGCTGCTTGAGCGCCTCCATGATCTCGCGAGTGTCGTCGACGCTGAGCGTGGTCTGCGTGACAGCCGCGATGCGCTCGGGGTTCTCGACTTCGACGGTGCGCACCTCGCTCACGCTGCCGACCAGCACCACCTTGCCGGGCGCGACGCCCAGCGTGCCCTTTACTTCCTCGTGGCCGGCATGGCCGATGAGGATCACGGTGCGGCCCTCGTCGTCGTATTTCTTGACTTCGAGATGAACCTTGGTGACGAGCGGGCAGGTGGCGTCGATAACGCGCAGAGCGCGATCCCTGGCGCGGTCCCATTCGCTGGGCGCGACGCCATGAGCGCTGAAGATCACGCGCTGGCCGGCGGGAACCTCGTCGAGGCTCTCGACAAAAATCGCGCCTTCTTTTTCGAGCGCTTCGAGGACGAAACGGTTGTGGACGATCTGATGGCGCACGTAGAGCGGGCGGCCATAGGAGCGCAGCGCGCTGCGGACCGCCTCGACCGCGCGATCGACGCCGGCGCAGAAGCCGCGCGGTTCAGCGAGGATGATTTTTTCGACCAATGTTTCGCCCAACGCCATCTGATCTTTGTAACTGGTTACTGTCCGCCCGGTCAATAATAGGCGCCGAGGTGCCTATTCAAGCGCGGGTGGATGCGAGGTTTGGCAGCCGACCCATACCTCGCCGCCCTGGAAATACTCTTTTTTCCAAATCGGTACGATTTCCTTCAACCGATCGATTGCGAACCTGCACGCCTCGAATGCTTCTGCGCGATGCGCCGCCGAGACCGCAATCGCCACCGAAGTTTCGCCGGCCTCGACGACGCCGATGCGATGCGCGATCGCGATGCGCACGATTTTCCATCGCGCGCCGGCCTCGGCCGCGAGCTTGCGCATCTCGGACAGCGCCATCGGCTCGTAGGCTTCGTACTCGAGGCGAATCACGATGCGGCCTGCGTTGTCGCGGCGAGTGGTGCCGACGAACGATACGATTGCGCCGGCCGCAGGGTCGGCAACTTCGCGTTCCAGCGCGGCTAAGTCGATCGGATGGCGGCCGATGGTGATTTTGCCGACGTACGCGGGCGTGTCAGCGCCGCCGCCGACGGGCGGAATGAAGGCAATTTCGTCGCCTTTGCGCGGCTCGAAGCTGCCTTTGACATATTCCAGGTTAACCGCGAATCCAACTGAGTCGTGATGCCCGCCGAGCGCGGGAAATTCGCCGACCAGATGCTTCCAGATCTCGGCGACTGTTGTGCCGTCGGGAAACTCGCGCGTCAGCTCGGCAGCATGCGCCCGCTCGCGAAGCGTCGCGAACAGTTTGATCGTGAAGCGATTCATAGACTCAGCAGCCAGGCGATGTGCCCGAGTTCGGGGAGCAGCAGCTTCTCCATCGCAAGCCGGCACGCGTCGGGGGAGCCGGGAATCGCAGCAACGAACCTGCCATGGCGCACTCCGGCAACAGCACGGCTCGTCATCGCGGCCGGACCGATTTCCTGAAACGAAAGCATCCGGAACAGTTCGCCGAAGCCTTCGAGCTCCTTGTCGATCACCGACTTCACGACTTCGGCGGTGCCGTCTCGCGCGGTAATACCGGTGCCGCCGTTGACGATAATCGCATCGAGATTCTCCAAATTATTGACCAGCGCGGCGGAAATCTTCTCACCGTCGTCCGGCAGGATTTCGTAGTAGGCCACCAGGTGACCGGCTTCCTCGAGCAAAGTGCGGATGAGCTTGCCGCTCTCGTCAGTTTCCGGGGTGCGCGAATCACTGGTGGTGATGACGCCGACCTTGAGATTTGCGCGCGCGTGTCTTTGGTGATCGTGGACCGACATGCGGATTAGGATTACACAACCCCGGCCGCCATTATAAGCAGCACGCGTCCGCGATGCTCGCGGCGGAAATCAAAAAAAATTGCCCCGCCCCGCGAGTTATTACCGCAGGCGCAGGTTAAATGCCTGACGGCCCTTCTCGCCCGGACGGACGTCGAACTGAACTTCGTTGCCCTCGCGCAGGTCTTCGAAATAGACCTTGGGCGACAACGCCGAGCGATGAAAGAAAACTTCGTCGCCGCCGTCGTCCGCGATGATGAAGCCGAAGCCCTTGTCCTTGATTACCTTCTTGATTGTGCCAAACACGCGATCCTCCGCCGACGATGTAGCACCGGCGCCTTGAGCTTACGACGCTGACGATTTAAGTAAAGAGCGTTCCCGCACGAGGCGCGCTCATGCTCAAGGCCGTCACATTGAAGGAAATTGAAAGAATTTTCGCAGTGATCGATCCGATGGGAATTTCGCGCGAGGCGGTTGTGATTCCGCTCCGCACCGAGCATCCGGGGCGCGTCTCGATTTTGAAAGACGGCAAGTTGGAGATAGTCGTTGAGCGCGACGGCGATTTCGAGGATTGGATCACGCATCTCGGGGCGTGGATTCGCGAACTGATGAAGCCGGAGACGGACTAAGCTCGATCAGTACCGCGCCGTGATCGACCGTCTGGCCCTCCTCGACGCGAACATGTTTTACCATCGCCGCGCTCTCGGCGGCGAGCGTCGTTTCCATTTTCATCGCTTCGATCACGACCAGCGGCTGTCCGGCCTCGACCAGGTCGCCATCGCCCACCATTACCTTGAGCACCTTGCCGGGCATTGGCGCGGTGATTTCGGCCGCTGCGAGCCCGCGCGCGCGGCGCCGGGAAGTCGCTTGGGCCGGCTTGAACTCGAAAGACGCCGGCCCGACTGAAACGAGGATCGAATCCTTTCGCCGCGCGCCGAAAACCGGGTAGCGCCGGCCGTCGATCATAAGAATCCCGCCGCCGTCCGCATTCGGCGTGAACTCCGCGGCGAGTTCCCGATCTCCGATGCGGACCCGAATCGTGCTGCCGTCGCGCGAGATCACCTCGGCGTCGATCTCGCCACCCGCGCGCGTGAGTTTCATCGCCGCGATTTCCACAGCTCGAAGTTTTTCAGGCCGTCCCACGGCGAACGACGCTTAGTGCCGGCCGGCAACGGCAACGCAGCGCCGTCTGACGGGATATCGCCCATCGCGCCGCCGGCGGTAATCGCCGCTGCGACAATTGCCGCATCGATTTCAGACTTGCCGATCTTCCACCCTGAAAAGAATGAGTCGATGAAGTGCGTGGAGAGTTTCGCGTCGCGAAATTGCTCGCTCGCTACGACATCGCGCAAGTAGGCGGCGTTGTTCGTCACCCCAAGCAAAGCGAATTCGTCGAGCGCATTGACCAGCCTGCCGCGCGCCTCTTCGCGATTCGTGCCGTAGCAGACCAGCTTGCCGAGCAGACCGTCGTACCATGGCGTCACTTCGGTGCCGCGCGCCAGATGCGAGTCGAAGCGCACGCCCGGTCCGCCGGGAACGCTCAGATGAAGGACGGTTCCCGTCGCCGGACGGAAGTCATGCTCGGGATCCTCGGCATTGATTCGGCATTCGATCGCCGCGCCGCGCGGGGCCGGCGGCTCCGACACTTTACCGCCCGACGCGATCCGCAATTGCTCGCATACCAGGTCGCATCCATAACGCATCTCGGTCACGGGATGCTCGACTTGCAGGCGCGCATTGACTTCGAGGAAGTAGAAGTTGTCGCCCTCGACGAGAAACTCCGCGGTGCCCGCGTTGGTGTAATGCGCCGCGCGCGCGAGTTTCAGCGCCGCGTCGATCATTTTCGCGCGCATCTCGCCGGAAAGTCCGGGCGCCGGCGACTCCTCGATAATCTTCTGATAACGCCGCTGGATGGAGCAATCACGCTCGCCGAGAGCAACCACGGCGCCGTGATTGTCGCCGAGAATCTGTATTTCGATGTGGCGCGGATGCGCGAGATATTTTTCGACGAATATCCGCCCGTCGCCGAATGCCGCCGCGGCTTCACGCGTGGCCGCTCCCAGCGCGCTCTCGAGTTGCGCGGCTTCAGCCACCACGCGCATCCCGCGTCCGCCTCCCCCGGCCGCAGCTTTGACCACGATCGGGTAGCCGACGAGCGCGGCAAACTCGCGCGTCTCGGCGACTCCCGCGGCTTCGATTCCCGGCACGACCGGAACTCCGGCTGCAACTGCGATTCGCCGTGCCGCGACCTTGTCGCCGAGCGCCGCGATCACCTCCGGCCGCGGTCCAACAAACACTATCTGCGCATCGGCCGCAGCCTGTGCGAACTCGGGACGCTCGGAGAGAAATCCGCAGCCCGGATGAATCGCGTCGGCGCCGGATTGTTTTGCGGCCGCGATTATCGCCGCGATGTCGAGGTAGCTTTTTGCGGCCTCGGCTGGTCCGATGGCAATTGCCTCGTCGGCCGCGCCGACGTGCGCGCTTTTTGCGTCCGCCGCCGAATAGACAGCCACGGTTTTCAGCCCGAACAGACGCGCACTGCGGACGATCCGAAGGGCAATTTCGCCGCGATTGGCGACCAGCAGTCTTGTGAGCCGGCGTTCCATCGATTTGTCCAAAAAAACTAGCACAAGCCGCATCCACATAAAGCGGCGCGTTCGAGACTTCGGTGAGAACCGAAAAACTGAACATGAAAAAAATATTTTCTGAATTGATCGTCAAAAAGGATTGATCGACAACGGGATTTCACTATCTTGTTTGATCCGAGTTCGACTCGGGCGCGTGGTTGAAAAGTTGAAACGAGAAAAGTTGTCATGCGTACCAAAAAAATGGCGGGAAAGACCAACTGACTCGAGGAGCGCTGGCGGAAAATGAGCGAGAAAATCACGGTCCGTACCGTGTACGACTTTCCCGTCGCCGCTCACCTGTGCGACGACGGAACCGTGCGTTACGTAAAACTGGTGCGCCGCAGCGGCCAACAGCCCGAAGGCACCTGCCAGCAGTGCAAGACTTCGTTTCTGTATCGAAAGCCCAAACCCTCAAAAAACGCGCGCCATCCCGACGGCGAGGGCATCGTCCACTTTTAGTTTTTCACTGGCTGTCGCTCAGCGAAACACATCCTATTCGCGCCCTCAGCCGACCTCTTTCCCTGCGTGGTCGTCGCAGCGACGACCGCCCCGCTACCGCAACGACCGCTCCTGTCTCAACGGGCGTCACGTTGCCGAGCAATCTGGCTCAAGCATCTCAAGCGTCGCGGCCCCTGTGGACCCGTCTCAACGGGTCTTCACGAGCATGATCCGCGGGCCCTTGTAGTATCGCGCGCCTTCGTCGCCGACGAACGCGAATCCGTCGTTCGGATCGAACCATGCGTGAAGCTTGGGCACGAAGGCCGCGACGATCACGTTAAACCATCCAAAATCCGGCCGGACTTCGACTCGGATCGCCTCGGCGCCCCAGGCTGCCCACACCGCATTTGCCGGATCGATCTTGACGCTGATCGCAAATATCTTCGGGCCGGGCGCGCAGTTGAAGACGTGGATTGCACGAGCCAATCCGTTGTCGCGCGCGCGCAAAAAATCCTGAATCGGAATCACTATGCTTGCGCCGGCCCAGGTGTCGTCCGGGATGCTTAGCAGCTCGGACTGCTCGCTATTTTGTGCGCCTGAGTTGTCGATACAAGTCGCGGCGCCCGACTTCAGATCCAGATGGCCGCGTCGCTGGATCGATCCGTCGGCGTTGAAGAACGTGTGATCGAATTCGGCCAGGCTGGGTGGCTCGCCACCGGTTCCCAGCCGGATTTGCGCGGTCTCGACGTCGGACTGACCGTCATAGTAGCTATTCTCGCCGTGCAGCGTCGCGTCCGCGCCGGCATTCTCCACACGGTAGCTGCTGCGCCCGATCGCAATGCCGGTATCAGGATCCAGAATCGTAAAACTGGTCGGCGGAAAGTTGAGCGCATCGGCTGAAAACGCAGGGCGCGCACCGGCCATTGCCAGGATTACCGCCGACGCCGCGCCAGCGACAGTCCATCCCAGCTCCCGTATCGTAATCATGCCCGATGCAAATTCCTGTCTGGAACGTTAACTCGGCGGGTGATCTGCGCGCTAGCTGCGCGATTAAGGGCATCGGATGCTCCACCAACCCGCGCCTCTTCCCTATCCCACTTCTAACAGGGCGAAGCCCGCATCTTTTCTTAACACTGGGTGCAGGGGTCACCCCTGCCTACTCGACCGTCACTGACTTCGCCAGATTGCGTGGCTGATCGACGTCGGTGCCGCGCTCTACCGCGATATGATACGCGAGCAACTGCAGCGGCACCGTCATCAGCACCGGCGTCAGCATCCGGTTGGTCTCCGGCACCTCGATAATTTCCGCGGCGACGCTTTTCAGCTCGGCGGTCGCGCGATTGGTCACCGCGATAATCCGGCCGTTGCGCGATTCGACCTCCTTGAGATTCGACATCGACTTCTCGAACAGGTCGTCGTTGGGAATTATCACCACCACCGGCATCTTTTCGTCGATGAGCGCGATCGGTCCGTGCTTCATCTCGCCCGCGGAGTAACCCTCGGCGTGAATGTAGGAAATTTCCTTCAGCTTGAGCGCGCCCTCGAGCGCGATGGGATAGTTGATGCCGCGGCCGAGGAACAGGAAGTCCCGCGCCGGCGCGTACTTGCGCGCGATCCGCTGAATATCCGGCTCGCGCCTCAAAGATAGCTTTCGATCTGTCCGGGGATCGCAAACGCCGGCTGCAGCAACTTGCCGGCGTCCGCGGCGGACAGGCGTCCCATCCGCGCCGCCAGATGAATCGCGAACAGATAGTAAGCCTCGAGCTGCGTGAGAAAGCATTTGGTCGTCGTCACGCTCGTCTCGGGACCGCATCGCGTGTACAACTGCGCGTCGGCCTTGCGCGCGATCGACGAATCCACGGTGTTGGTGATCGCCAGCAGATGCGCACCGCGCGCGCGTCCTTCTTCCATCGCGGCGATCGTGTCGGCGGTCTCGCCCGACTGCGACACGGCGATGATCATCGTGCGGTTGTCGATCGGCGGCCGGCGATAGCGGAACTCGGATGAGTAATCGACCTCGACCGGAATCGCGGCGAGTTCCTCGATCATGAACTTGGCCACCTGCGCGGTTATCCACGACGCGCCCGCCCCCAGCATCACGATTCGCCCGATCGACGCAGGACCGCCCGCCGGGATCAATTCGCCCTCGAAGCGGACGCTGGTCGAGCCGCCGTCCGCCCGCCCCGCCATCGTGTCGATCCACGCCTGCGGCTGGTCGTTGATTTCCTTGCGCAGGTAATGGCGAAAGCCGCCCTTGGTGGCGGCGACTGCGTCCCATTCCACTTGGCGGGGCCGGCGAGTAACCGGAGTGCCATCGAACTTCATCAGCCGCGTGGCGGTGGCGGTGACCTCGGCAAGCTCGCCGTCTTCGAGGACCAAAGCGGAGCGCGTGTGTTCGAGAATCGCGGGAATATCCGAAGCGACAAAGTTCTCGCCATCGCCCAGCCCCAATACCAGCGGCGTCGCGGTCTTGGCGGCGACCAGCTTGTCGGGTTCGGTCTCCGAGAGCACGACGATCGAGAACGAACCGCGCAACCGCAAAACGGCTTCGCGCACAGCCTCGGTCAGCCCGCGGCCGCCTTTGAGCTTTTCCTCGATCAGGTGCGCGATCAGCTCGGTGTCGGTTTCGGAGCGGAGCTTGTGGCCGCGAGCGAGCAGTTCGGCGCGGAGTTCGATGAAGTTCTCGACGATGCCGTTGTGGATGACGGCGACTGGCCCGGCTTTGTGCGGATGCGCATTTTCTTCCGACGGGCGGCCGTGAGTCGCCCATCGCGTGTGCCCGATTCCGATATGGCCTTGCAAGCGGAGAGTCGGCCAGCAGATGGCGCAGGTTTTCGAGCTTGCCCTTGGCGCGGCGAATTTCGAGCTTGCTGTCAACTAAAGTTGCGATGCCAGCCGAATCGTACCCGCGATACTCCAGCCGGCCGAGCCCTTCCAGCAGGATAGGGTACGCTTCGCTCGGCCCGACATATCCGATTATTCCGCACATGATCGTTCGCTCCTTTCCCCGCCCGTGGGCACGGGAGGCCAGGCTCTTTGCACGTTTGTGCTCATCTGGACATTAGTCTGTACGTTCGGCCGGCAGCTGCGACGGCAGCGCAGGGGCAGGCCGAGGAAACAGAGTTACGCACAACTTTGCTGTAGCGGGAGTTTAGAAAATCACGTCAGAGCCGGATGCTCTGCCACTCGAGGCGTATTTTGTCGTGCGGTCACCCGCGCGGTTTGCTCGCCTCTATCGACTGTGGAGCCGGGAAGCCATCCGCCGAATCTTTCGATACTGCTTCCACCTCGTCAACTCATGGCACGATGCGGCCATGAGTCCTGGCGCTACTCTCGCTCTTTGTTTTCTATCGCTTCGACCGTCACCTCGTTCAGCTGATTATTCCCGCCGGGGCGAGCTCAGTTCAAGCGACGGCCTTTGATATCTCTGGCTTAGGCGATCGGCTGTCGCGTGACGCTTGCGCCATGCCGCCATCCAGCCGGCCTTTTCACGCTGCGGATGATGCGACATCACAAGCGAGCCGTCGGGAACCTCGCGCACGATTGTCGTCCCCGACGCGACGAACACGTCGCTGCCGACCTTGACCGGCGCGACCAGCTGCGTGTCGCATCCGACCATGCAGCGGTCGCCGATCACCGTCTGATGCTTGTCGTAGCCGTCGTAATTCACCGTGATAACGCCGCATCCGACGTTGGTGTCGGCGCCGATGGTGGCGTCGCCGAGGTAGCTCAGATGGCTGGCCTTGGTGCCGCGTCCGAGCCGCGCCTTTTTGGTCTCGACGAAATTGCCGATCCGGTTGTGGCCGGCGAGTTCGGTGCCGGCGCGCAAGTTGGCGAACGGGCCGATTTCGGATTCTTCGCCGATCACGCAATCTTCGGCGCGCACGCCGAGCTTCAGATGGCATCGCGGCGCCGATCGTCACGTTGCTGAGCCATGCGGTGCCGTCGATTCGCACGCCCTCGCCGAGCTTGCAGCTGCGCCGAGAATCTGGACGTTGGGACCGATTACGCAATCGGGCGCGATTTCGGCCTGCTCAGCGATATAGGCGGTCGGGGGATCGACGAGGCGTCACGCCGGATTCCATCAGCTTTCGGTTAACCGCCGCACGAATTTCCGCTTCCATATTTGCCAGCTCCTCGCGCGAGTTGATTCCGGCGAATTCCGCCGGGTCGTGCAGCAACCACGCTTCGACTTTTCGCTTTCCCGCGAGCGCGCGCGATCGCAACGATATCGGTCAGGTAATACTCGCCCTGCGCGTTGCCCGGTTTCAGTTCCGCCAGCGCCGACCGCAGCAGCGCCGCATCGACCAGATAAAAGCCGGTGTTGATTTCCTTGATGGCGCGCTCGGCGGGCGACGCGTCGCGGGACTCGACGATCTTCTCGACCTTGCCGCCGGCGTCGCGAATCACCCGGCCGTACGCGCGGGATCGTCGAGCATGATGCTGATGAACGAGAGCTTTGCGCCGCGCTTTCGATGTGCGTCGAGAAAGGCGCGCAGCGTCGCCGGCGTGATCGCGGGCATGTCGCCGTAAGTGATGAACACGTCGCCGGTGAAGCCCGCGGGAATCTGGCCGAGGCCGCATCGCGCCGCGTCGCCGGTGCCGCGCTGACGGTCCTGGAGCGCGAATCGCGCTGTCGGGAAGCCGGCCGCGGCCTCGACTTCGCGAGCCTGGTGGCCCACGACGATCACGATCGGCTCGGGCTCGAGCGCGGCGAGCGGCGCGAATCGCGCGCGCGATCATCGGCTCGCCGCCAAGCTCGTGCAGGACCTTGGCCCGCTTCGAGCGCATCCTGGTCCCTTTGCCCGCAGCGAGAATGATTGCGGCAACGCTCATGATCGGTGCCGGCTATCGTAGTCATCGAAGTTCGAGACTTTCCACGTATCGGCGGTCTTGCGCGCGGTGATCAGCAAGTTGCGATTGAAGGTGCCACCGTCGGGCACGTCGATGGTCGCGCGAAACAGGAACTCGACATGGTCGGTGCCGTCGCGCTCGGCAGTGAGTTTGTAATGCACGACGGGCTTGTGAGTATCGGCGTCGATTTTCTGGCCGCCGATCATCTGTATCTCGCGATGAAGCTTGTCGAGTGCGAGGCCGGTGCAGAATGGCTCGGCCGCCTTCAGATCGATCGCTACATAGTATTGATCGACGAAACGATCGGCGACGCCGCGCGCGCTGTTGGCCGGATGGCATCCGATGGCAACGATCGAAGCGAACGCCGCGATGAAAAGCAGCCCGGCGCCGCGGCCACGAAGGAGGAATCTGCGGGACGTCATGATTTTTTCTTGAAGAGAGCCTCCAGCTTGCCCTGCGCGCCGGCTTTGGGATTCGCCGCCGGCCCAACGGCCGCATCGCCGGGCATGAAGTATTCGCAGAAATTAAATCGCTCCTTGTCCACCACCCGCTCGGCCATGGTCTCACGGCAACTGTTGTTGTAGGCGGGATCGAAAAAGCCGCAGTTGCGGCATGCGTGCAGCGCGCGGCCGCATCCGGGACATTCGTCGCGAAAGCCGACGCGATCCATCCCGGCGACGAGCTCGATTTTCTTCGCGCAATTCCAACAGTTCATAGCGAAGCGGCGAGTTCTTCGCGCGGCGTCGTGCGCCGCGATATTTCGATAATTCGAAAGCGTTGGTTCCCTTGGGACCGCGCTGAGACAGGCATGCTTTTTCGGCCCAATCGCCGCTGATAGCATAGCCGCTAAGGTGGGTGCGCGCGAGACAATGGAGGCGGAGGTGGAGGCTTTTGCGGCGGCGCTGAAGAAGGCGTCGCGCGCCGCGGACAATACGGTGACGAGCTATCGTCGCGACCTGCTCGCGTTTCGAAGTTTCATGCTCGAGCGAGCGGCGATGGCCGGCAGAGCGAGTCGATGAAATCGACGTTGCGAGCATCACGGCGGATCATATCCGCAGCTATCTGGCCGAATTGATGAAAACCGCAAAACGCGCCACCGTGCAGCGCAGACTGAGCGCGATCAAGGCATTTTTCCGCTACCGCGAGACGACGATTGGCGAGCCAAGCCCCGCGCGATCGATTCGCTCGCCAAAAAACGAAAGGCGCCTGCCGTCGATATTGCAGCCGGACGAAGTTCGCCGGCTGATCGAAGTTATCTGCCGATGACTCGAAACCTGCGGCGATACGCGATCGCGCGATATTCGAGACGCTGTATTCGTCGGGGCTGCGCGTCGGCGAGCTGGTCGGGCTCAACTGGCGCGATATCGACGAAGAGCTCGGGATGGTGATGGTGCGGGCGGGCAAGGGCAACAAGGATCGGCTGGTGCCGCTGGGTGAGCCTGCGCTGGATGCATTGAGGGCGTGGCGGCGTGCGATGCCGGTTGCGTGGGAGCCCGACGGTCCGGTGATAATCAATCTTCGCGGCGGCAGGCTGACCACGCGCAGCGTCGAGATGATCCTGCAGCGGCGATTGGCGGCGGCGGGTCTGAGCGCGGGAATCACGCCGCATGGGCTGCGTCACTGTTTCGCAACGCATATGCTTGGCAACGGGGCGGACCTGAGGTCGATACAGGAAATGCTCGGCCATGCGAGCCTGGCGACCACGCAGCGCTATACTCATGTGAGCGTGAATCATTTGAAAGAGGTTTATCGACGTGCCTTTCCACGG
Organism: Binataceae bacterium (SeqCode); assembly: GCA_963803045.1. Classification (GTDB taxonomy): domain Bacteria; phylum Desulfobacterota; class Binatia; order Binatales; family Binataceae; genus Binatus. The sequence continues at coordinate 151,890 of CAWDLC010000014.1, forward strand.
GTTTGACAAGGGCATCGAGCCGGGCGCCGAAATTCGCCACACGACGATTCTGTGCGTGCGCCACGACGGGCACGTCGTCATCGCGGGTGACGGACAGGTGAGCGTTGGACAAACGATCATGAAGAGCAAGGCGAAGAAAGTGCGCCGGCTGCATCAGGATCGCGTGCTGGCGGGATTCGCGGGCTCGACCGCGGACGCGCTGACGCTGTTCGACAAGTTCGAATCGAAGCTGCAGGAATACAACGGCGTGCTTCGCCGCGCCGCGGTCGAGTTGGCCAAGGACTGGCGCACGGATCGAATCCTGCGCCGGCTCGAGGCGATGCTGGTGGTGGCGGACAAAGAGAGCTCGCTGCTTATTTCAGGCGTGGGCGACGTGCTCGAGCCCGACGATGGAATATTGGCGATCGGATCGGGCGGCAACTACGCGCTGTCGGCGGCGCGCGCGCTGGTTCGGCACGGTTCCGGGATGACGGCGCGCCAGATCGTGGAAGGCGCGATGAAAATCGCGTCGGAAGTCTGCGTTTACACCAACGACCAATTTGTCTTCGAAGAGTTGTAGCCACAATACTCCAGGAAGTTTCCAGCCGATGGCAGTTCCACAAGTGATGACGCCGCGCGAGATCGTCTCGGAGCTCGACCGCTATATCGTCGGGCAGCATGAGGCGAAGCGCGCCGTCGCGATCGCGCTGCGCAATCGGTGGCGGCGGCAGAATGTCGCGCCGGAGTTGCGCGACGAAATTGCGCCCAAGAATATCCTGATGATCGGACCGACCGGCGTCGGCAAGACCGAAATTGCGCGGCGGCTGGCGCGGCTGGCGCAGGCGCCGTTCGTCAAGGTGGAAGCGTCGCGCTACACCGAGGTCGGCTACGTCGGGCGCGACGTCGAGTCGATGATTCGCGACCTGGCCGAAATTGCGGTCAAGATGGTGCGCGACGAAGCGCGCGATCGGGTCGCGGTCAAGGCGCGCGAGAATGCCGAGGAGCGATTGCTCGATCTCCTGTTCCCGGTGCCCACCAAAGTCCGCCGCCCCGCGGGTATCACGCCGGAGGGGCATATCGAGGTGGTGGACGACGGCTCGCACAAAGACACGCGCGAGAAATTGCGCAAGCTGCTCAACGGCGGCCATCTGGACGATCGCGAAGTCGAAGCTCGAAGTCAGCGCGAACACCGGCCGAATATCGAGGTCTTCACGCCGCAAGGGATGGAAGAGATGGGCTTCAACATGAAGGAGCTGATGAATCAGCTCATGCCCAAGAAGACGCGCACGCGCAAAGTGAAGATCCCCGAGGCGCTGGAGCTGCTGACAACGGAGGAAGCGGCGCGGCTGGTGGATATGGAGGCGGTGGCGCACGAGGCGATCAGCCGGGCGGAGCAGTCGGGCATCGTGTTTATCGACGAGATAGACAAGATCGCCGGGCGCGAGTCGGCACGGACCCGACGTCTCGCGCGAGGGCGTGCAGCGCGACCTGCTGCCAATCGTCGAAGGCTCGACGGTCAACACCAAATATGGAGCGGTCAAGACCGACCACATCCTGTTTGTCGCGTCGGGGGCGTTTCACACGTCGAAACCGTCGGACCTGATTCCCGAATTCCAGGGGCGCTTTCCGATTCGCGTCGAGCTGAAGGCGCTCACGCGTGAAGATTTCATCCGCATTCTGACCGAGCCGGAGAACGCGCTGACCCGGCAATACGTCGCGCTGATGGAGACCGAGGGCGTGCATATGCGCTTCACCGAGGACGGGGTGGCGGCGCTGGCGGAGATCGCGGCCAAGGTCAACACGCGTTCGGAAAATATCGGCGCGCGCCGGCTGCATACGGTGATCGAGCGGCTATTGGAAGAGTTGTCGTTCAACGCGCCGGAGCTGCAGGAACGCGAACTGACAATCGACGCCGCCTACGTTCATGGCCGCCTCGATCCAATCGTCGAGGACGAGGATCTCTCGCGGTATATTCTGTAGCTCCCGTTCAGCCTTACAGTGGTCCCCACGGCCGCTGCCAAGCGATGGATTGCGCGGCGCGCTCAATACTGTTTTGATTTGCTTTTTTGGAGAGGTTGCTTAAGGCGTGAAAGAGGCCATCCACAATCGAGCCGGCGTGCTGATCGAAGCACTGCCCTACATTCGGCGTTTTCGCGGCAAAACGCTGGTGATCAAATACGGCGGCCACGCGATGCAGACCGAAGAACTGCGCGAGAGCTTTGCGCAGGAAGTCGTGCTGCTCGACCTGGTCGGGATCAACCCGGTCATCGTGCACGGCGGCGGGCCGCAGATTACCGAGTTGATCGGCAAGCTCGGACTGAAGCCGCGCTTTGTGCGCGGGATGCGCGTCACCGATCCGGCGACGATGGAAGCGGCCGAGATGGTCCTGCAGAGAATCAACAAGGATCTGGTGGCGACGATTTCGCGCCAGGGCGGCCGCGCGGTTGGGCTGTCGGGCAAGGACGGCGACCTGATCCGGTCGCGCAAGATGCTGATGGTCGTGACCGATGACAATGGCAAACGCTCGCGGATCGATATCGGGCTGGTCGGCGAAGTCGATCGGGTGAATCCGGAATTGCTCCGCACGCTCGAGGCCAACAACTTCATCCCGGTGATCGCGCCGACCGGGTTCGGCCGCGACGGCCAGACTTACAACATCAATGCCGACGTCGTCGCGGGCGAGATCGCGGCCGCGCTCAAAGCGGAAAAATTGATCCTGCTGAGCGACGTCGAGGGCGTGAAGGACAAGGACGGCAAATTGCTCTCGACGCTCGATGCCGCGGAAGCCAGGCGGCTGATCGCGCGCGGGGTGATTCAGGAAGGGATGATTCCGAAGGTCGAATGTTGCATCGAGGCACTGAACAAGGGCGTGGCGAAGACCCACATAATCGACGGCCGCGTCAAACACGCGGTGCTGCTGGAAATCTTCACCCGCTCGGGAATCGGCACCGAAGTGGTCCAACGCCGCGCCAGGGTGTCGGCGTTGACCGAGACCGCGCGCAGCGCAGACGGAGGAGGCAAGGCGAACAGCTAGCGGGCAAGCGCCAATCGAATCGCGATGAACAACGCCGAAATAATTGAACTCACGCATCGGCACATGGTCGATGTTTACGGATGCCTCCCGATTGCGTTCGTGCGCGGGCACGGCGCCTATCTGTACGACGCCGACGGGAACAGGTATCTCGATTTTTTCTGCGGACTGGCGGTCACCAGCCTGGGTCATGGAAATCCCCGCGTCGTGCGCGCTATCAAGGAGCAGGCAGAAAAACTCACGCACGTTTCCAACGTCTTTCACACCGAACCGACTGCGCGATTGATCGAGCGGCTGGCGAATCGTTTCGGCGACGGAAAAGTTTTCCTGGGCAACTCCGGGGCCGAAGCCAACGAGGCCGCGATCAAGCTTGCGCGGCGCTGGGGCAACAACGCAGGCGGTGGGCGCTTCGAGATTTTGTCGACGCTCGGATCATTCCACGGACGCACGCTCGCCACGCTGAGCGCGACCGGCCAGGAGCGATACCATCAGGGCTTTCAACCGCTGGTGCCTGGCTTCAGACTCATGCCCTTCGACGATCTCGCGGCGCTCGATCGCGCCCGGCGCGACGAAACCGTCGGCGTGATGATCGAACCAATCCAGGGCGAGGGCGGCGTGGTCGTGCCTGGCGCGGACTACCTGAAGCGAATGCGCGACTGGTGCGATCGCAACAAGATGCTGCTGATTCTGGACGAAGTGCAAACCGGAGTCGGGCGCACCGGGCGCTTCTTCGCCTACGAGCACGCCGGCATCAAACCCGACATCGTGACCCTGGCCAAGGCGCTCGGCGGTGGAATCCCGATCGGTGCGATGATTGCGCGGCCCGAGTTCGCATCGAGCTTCACGCCGGGCAGCCACGGCAGCACGTTCGGCGGAAATCCAGTGGCGTGTGCGGCGGCGCTGGCCGTGATCGACGCGCTGGAGCAGGACGGCGTGCTGGACAACGCGTCGAGCGTCGGCGGCTATATCCTCGAGCGGCTCGGCAAATTTGCCCGCTCGTGCGATCGAATCGTCGAAGTTCGGGGACTCGGAATGATCATCGGCGTGGTGCTCAAGCACGACGCGCGTCCGATCGTCGAGGAGTGCGTCAAGCAGCGGCTGCTGGTCAACGGCACTGCGGGCAACGTGCTGCGGCTGCTGCCGCCGCTGAACCTCACCCGCGAGGAAGCCGACGCCGGTCTTGCGATTATCGAAAATGCATTCAAGAGCGCGCCAATTCCGAAATGAGTCGCGTCGCATACGCCAGATGAAACGCGATTTCCTCGATCTCAGTTCGCTCTCGCCGGCTGAACTGACCGGACTGCTCGCGCTTGGCGCGCGGCTCAAGGCCGAGCTCAAGATCGGACTCGAGCATCCGTACCTGCGCGGCAAGACACTCGCGATGGTATTTCAGAAGCCGTCGCTGCGGACGCGAATCACGTTCGAGACCGGCATGGCGCAGCTTGGCGGGCATGCGATTTATCTCGCCCCGAATGATATCGGTATCGGGGAGCGCGAATCGGTCAAGGACGTCGCGCGCAACATTTCGCGGTCGGTGGATTTGATCATGATTCGCACCTTCTCGCACGAGACCGCGGTCGAGCTTGCGCGCGAGGCCACCGTGCCGGTCATCAATGGGCTCACCGATTTGCTGCATCCGTGCCAGTTGCTCGCCGATCTGATGACATTGCAGGAACACTTCGGGCGCGATCTCAGGAAGGTCCGCGTCGCGTTTGTGGGTGATGGATTCAACCTCGCGCAGAGCTGGATCGAGGCGGCCTCGATCGCGGGTTTCGAGCTTCGACTGGCTTGCCCCAAGGGTTACGAGCCAGACAAGGCGTTTCGTCAATCGGCTGCGCAGCGAGGAAATCGGTACGCTCACTGACGATCCTGCCGAGGCGGTAAAGGACGCGGACGTCGTTTACACCGACACCTGGACTTCGATGGGCCGTGAGAAAGAAGCCGCGCAGCGCCGGCGCGACTTCAAGGGGTTCCAGGTCAACGACGCGCTGCTGAAGAATGCGCGCAAGGGCGCGATCGTAATGCATTGCCTGCCGGCGCATCGCGGCGAGGAAATCACCGACGACGTGATCGACGGACCGCGCTCGGTCGTGCTCGATCAAGCCGAGAATCGGCTGCATGCGCAGAAGGCGGTGATGGTCTGGCTGATACGTCCTGAAATTTTGCAGACTTCGCCGTCGCCAGAGTGAGGGTCGGACGAATCGTGGCAACCGAGGAAATAAAAAAACTGGTGCTCGCCTACTCGGGCGGACTCGACACGTCGGTGATCCTGCGCTGGATCAAAGATCGCTTCGGATGCGAGGTGATCGCATATTGCGCGGACATCGGTCAGGGCGACGAGACCGAGGGTCTGGAAGAGAAGGCGCTCAAGACTGGAGCGAGCAAACTTCATATCGTTGATCTTCGCGAGGAATTCGCGCGCGACTTCGTGTTCCCGATGATGCGCGCGAATGCCGTGTACGAGGGCTATTATCTGCTGGGCACGTCGATCGCGCGGCCGATGATCGCCAAGAAGCAGGTCGAGATCGCGCGCGAGGAAGGCGCCGACGCTGTCGCCCATGGCGCCACCGGCAAGGGTAACGACCAGGTGCGATTCGAGTTGACGTTTGCGCGACTCGCGCCGGATCTCAAGATCGTCGCGCCGTGGCGCCGTCTCGATTGGCCGTTCAAAGGCCGCGCCGACATGGTCGCATACGCCAACGAAAAGAAGATTCCCGTGCCCGTGACCGCCGAGAAGCCGTACTCGATGGATCGCAACATGGTCCATGTCAGCTACGAGGGCGGTATCCTCGAGGACCCGTGGCGCGAGCCTTACAACGATATGTTCCGACTGACCGTCTCCGCCGAAGACGCGCCGAACAAGCCCGAGTACGTCGAAATCGAATACGCCGGCGGCAATCCGGTCGCAATCAATGGAGAGCGGCTCGCGCCCGCGCGGATTATCGAGCGCGCCAACGAAATCGCGGGTCGCCACGGGATCGGCCGCGTCGATTTGGTGGAGAACCGTTACGTCGGAATCAAATCGCGCGGAGTTTACGAGACGCCCGGGGTGACAATTCTCTTCCACGGGCACCGTGCGGTTGAGCAACTCACGCTCGACCGCGAGGTGATGCATCTGCGCGACTCGCTTATCCCACGCTACGCGGAAATGGTGTATTACGGATATTGGTTTGCGCCCGAGCGTGAGGCGCTGCAGGCGCTGGTGGATGATACGCAGAAAGACGTGAGCGGAGTCGCGCGGCTGAAGCTCTTCAAGGGCGGCGTATGGATCGCCGGCCGCAAATCGCCGAACTCCCTCTACGATCCGAAGATCGCGAGTTTCGAGGAAGCGGGCGGGTACAATCAGGCCGACGCCGACGGCTTCATCAGGCTCGCGGGGGTGAGGCTTCGAGCGCTGGCTCGTGTGAGTACCAAGAGCTGATCGTCACATCGATCATCAGAGGACGCATCGAGTTGGGCAAGGTCATCCAGTTCAAGCCGCCGCGAACACAGCCCAAGCTGGTACCCCGTCCGCGCACGGGAGATTGTGATCACTGTCACCACAAGATGGACGTCCATATCACCCATCCCGACGGTTCGATGAGTTGTGCGGCACGCGGATGTTCCTGCCAATTGCGGCCCGCCAACTGATGCGCGTGGATCTTGTCGCGGATTGCCCGCGGCGGGCTACTCCGCTCGTTTCACAGTGAAAGAGTGAAAATGCGTCGCAGCCAGAAAAAGAACGCTAAAGCTGCGCCCGTCGGCGCCGCAGCGCGCAATCTCATCCGGGGAAGATTTGCGCGCGGTCGCATCCCCGAGGTCGAAGCCTTCACCGCGTCGTTGCCCTTTGACCGGCGGCTTTTTCGGCACGATATTCGCGGGTCGATCGCGCATGCGCGGATGCTCGAGAAGGCTGGACTGCTCAAGGCGGGCGAGTTGCGTGCAATCGTTGGCGGACTCGAGCGTATCGAGACTGAAATCGCGCAGGGACGCTTCAAGTTTGACATCTCCGATGAAGACATCCACCTGGCGGTCGAGCGCCGGCTGATCGCGTTGATTGGTGAACCCGGGCGCAAGCTCCACACTGGGCGTTCGCGCAACGATCAGGTCGCGCTCGACATGCGGCTCTATCTCCGCGACGAGATTGCCGGCGTGATCGCGCTGGTTGCCGGGCTTCGCGCCGTGCTTATTCGGCTCGCCAGGCGCCACGTCGTCACGATCATGCCCGGCTATACGCATTTGCAACGCGCGCAGCCGGTCACGCTCGCGCATCATTTGCTCGCCTACGTCGAGATGCTTGGCCGGGATCGCGAGCGCTTCGAGCAGTCCGCGGCGCGCACGGCGATCATGCCGCTCGGCGCGGGAGCTTTGGCTGGGACGACGCTGCCGCTGGACCGCCGGATGGTCGCGCGAGCGTTGGGCTTCAAGGCGATCACCGCCAACAGCATGGACGCGGTGTCGGATCGCGACTTCGTGGTTGATTTTCTTTCGGCCGCCGCGCTCACGCAGGTGCATCTGTCGCGGATGAGCGAAGAAATTATTCTCTGGACGAGCACAGAGTTTGGGTTCGCGGCGCTGCCCGATGAATTTTCGACTGGTAGTTCGATGATGCCGCAGAAAAAGAATCCTGATCTGCTCGAACTGATCCGCAGCAAGACTGGCCGGGTAATCGGCGATTTGGTCGCCATGTTGACGGTTTTGAAGGGCCTTCCGCTGGCCTATAACTCGGACTTGCAGGAAGACAAGGAACGTGTGTTCGACGCGCTCGACGCGCTCAACCCGGCGCTCGAACTGCTGGCGAAGTTCTGGCCGAAACTGCGGTTTGATACCAAACGCATGCGAGCGGCCGCGGGGGGATTTGCGCTGGCCACAGATCTCGCGGAATACCTGGTCAGTCGTGGCACTCCGTTTCGCCGGGCGCATGAAATCGTCGGCGCGATAGTCCGCGAGACGGCCGAAGCGGGCAGGACGCTCGAGAACCTGAGCATCGCGGATTTGAGACGGCATTCGGGCGCGTTTGGTGCCGACGCGATCGCGATTCTTCGAGCCGAGAACTCGGTTGCCCGGCGTACGATCGAAGGCGGTCCGGCGCCGTCCGCAGTCAAGCGCCGCCTCAAGGAGCTCGGACGCCGATGAATCGGGAAACCAACCGTGCGAAGTGGTTGACGTTGGCGCTCATGATCGCTGCGCTTGCAAGCGCGGTGTTCCTCGGATGCGGGGTGAAGTCACCGCCAATACCACCGGAGGCGGCGCGTCCCGAGAAAATCCTCGGCCTTGAGGCCGCCAATGCGAAGGAGGGAATTCGGCTGACCTGGGATCGCCCCGAAAGCTACGCCGGCGGCGAAAAGATGCGCGACCTCGGCAGCTTCGCAATCTCGCGCGCCCAAGCCGATGGGGCTGTCGAGAAGATTGGCGACATCGAGGTGCATGACGAAGGGCGATTCCAGGTACAACGCTCTTTTACCTTCATCGACAACGCGACCATTCTGGGCAAGACCTATCGTTACCAGGTGACTTCCAGCACCACCGACGGTTACGTTAGCGAGCCGTCGAACGATGTGACGATCGTGCGCAAGGCTGCATCGGCTCCGCCGAACCCGGAAAATTTCGTGGTGCCTACCCCCGTTCCGCTTCGATAGCACCGGGCGCGAGCGCAACCGCAGCGAGTGCTCGTTTATTCGCCGCGCTGCGCTATGATAGAAACCATTCTTCACCCATCGCACCGCCGTCGAGCGAGCAAAGCAGCCGCGTGACCGACGCCACATCGCAATGAACTACTTCGAATACCGCAACGATCAGCTTTATGCCGAGGACGTGCCGATCGCCGATTTGGCGCGGCGAATCAACACGCCTTTTTTCGTATATAGCGCGCGCACCCTCAGGCGGCATTTCCGGGTCTTCGACGAGGCCTTCGCCGGCACCGACCATTTGGTCTGCTACGCAATGAAGGCGCTCTCGAATCTGAGCATCCTGAAATTGTTCGCCTCGATGGGCGCGGGATTCGATATCGTCTCCGTCGGCGAGCTGATGCGATGCCTGCGAATCGGTGCAGACCCGCGCAAAATTGTCTTCTCCGGCGTCGGCAAGACCGACGAGGAAATCGCGGCTGCGCTCGAAGCCGGCATCCTGATGATCAACGTCGAGTCGCGCCCGGAACTGCATCGCGTGGCCGAGGTCGCGGGCAGGATGAAGCGTCGCGCACCGGTCAGCCTGCGCGTGAATCCCGATCTCGATCCGGGCACGCATCCGCACATTTCCACCGGCCATCGCGACAGCAAGTTTGGTGTACCACTCTCGCAGGTGGACGAATACTACGCGGAAGCGAGCACGCTGGCGCAGCTTGAAATCGTCGGTCTGAGCACGCATATCGGCTCGCAGATAACCGAGATGGCGCCGTTTGCCGAAGCGGGACAGAAGGTTGCCGCGATTGTCGGGCGGCTCCGCAGCGCGGGAATCGCGCTCAAGTATCTGGATCTCGGGGGCGGTCTCGGAATCCCCTATCAGGAGCAGCCGCCGCCGCCTTCGGAATACGCGCACGCTCTGCTCAAGCCGATCGCGGGTCTTGGGCTCAAGATAATCACCGAGCCGGGACGTGTTATGGTCGGCAACGCGGGCGTGTTGGTGACGCGAGTCCTCTATAACAAGGAGACCGACGTGAAGCGCTTCGTCGTTATCGACGGCGCGATGAACGATTTGATTCGCCCCGTGCTTTACGAGGCCTATCACGCAATCATTCCCGTCGATCGCCGCAGGCCCGGCAAGACCGTGACGGCAGACATCGTTGGCCCGGTTTGCGAGAGCGGCGATTTCTTCGCGCGCGAGCGTGAGATGGCTGAGCCTGAAGAGGGCGACTTGCTCGCAGTGATGAGCGCCGGCGCTTATGGCTTCGTCATGTCGTCGAACTACAATAGTCGCCCGCGCGCGCCCGAGGTCATGGTCGACGGCGCCGAAGTGCACGTGATTCGCGAGCGCGAGAGTTTCGAGGACCTGATCCGCGGCGAACATATAGTTACCCTCAAGCCGGCGTGAGAGCGCACAAACGCGATGGCAACGCTCGAATTCACCAAGATGCACGGATGCGGCAACGACTATATCTACATCGTTGCTTTGCGCGCGCGTCCCGCCGATCCTTGCGCACTTTCGGTTAAGCTTTCCGACCGCCACTTTGGCGTAGGCGGCGACGGTCTGATCATGCTCGCGCCGTCAAGCAACGCCGATATACGAATGGAGATGTACAACGCGGACGGAAGCCGCGGCGCCATATGTGGCAACGGAATCCGATGCCTTGCACGGCTCGCCTTTGAGCGCGGCCTCGTGCGCGCAAATCCGATGGTTGTGGAAACCGACGCCGGGCTCAAGACGGTCGAGCTGCGGATGGAAGGCCGCCGCGTGGTCGGCGCGACGGTCGATATGGGCGAGCCGATTCTCGAAGGCCGCGACATCCCGGTCGATGCCGTCGGCCGAATTGTAGACTATCCACTGGATGTCGCAGGCCAGCACGAGTTGATCACGGCGGTATCGATGGGCAACCCGCATTGCGTCGTGTTCGTTGGTGATGAAGGCGTGTTCAAGCTTCAGGATCGTGATTTCGCAGAGCTGGGCCGCAAGTTCGAGCATCATCCGTTCTTTCCCCGCGGCGTAAATACCGAGTTCATCAGGGCCGTCTCGCGCCGCAATCTCAGGATGCGCGTGTGGGAGCGCGGCTCGGGCGAAACCTGGGCCTGCGGCACCGGAGCATGCGCGGCACTGGTCGCGGCGGTTCTGACAAATCACTCCGAGCGGATCGCGACGGTAGAGTTACGTGGCGGCAATCTTGAAATCGAATGGCGCGCCGACGGAGCCGATGCGAATCACGTTTTCATGACCGGCAACGCCGTCGAGGTTTTTCGCGGCGAGGTCGAGCTGGGCGCGGACGAGATGGTTCCGGTGAGTTGAATAAGGCGGGAGGCTTCGAGCGATGTTCAATGGGGCACTGACGGCACTTGTTACACCATTTCGCGATGGCGAGGTGGACGCGCCAGCGTTGCGCGACCTTGTCGAATGGCAGATTCAGAGCGGAATCGACGGGCTGGTCCCGTGCGGCTCGACCGGTGAAGCCGCCACGCTAACGCACGCAGAGCATGACAACGTGATCAAGCTCACGATCGAGCAGGCGCGAAAGCGCGTCCCGGTGATCGCGGGCACCGGCTCGAACTCGACTGCGGAAGCGATTCGGCTGACCGCGTCTGCGCGCGAAATGGGCGCGGACGGCGCGTTGTTAATATCGCCCTATTACAACAAGCCCACCCAGGATGGCATCTTCAGGCACTACAAGATGATCGCGGCGAGCGTGGATCTGCCGCTGATCGTGTACAACATCCCCGGTCGCACGGCCTCGAATATCGCGCCCGAGACCTTTGCGCGACTCAGCGAAATCAAGAACATCGTTGGCGTCAAGGAAGCGTCGGGCTCGATGGATCAGTCGTCCGACATCTTGAAGCTGTGCGGCGACCGGCTCACGATCCTTTCCGGCGACGACGGCTTGACGCTGCCGCTGATCGCGCTCGGTGCGAAGGGGGTGATCGCGACGTGCAGCAACGTAGTCCCGCGCCAGATGCACGATCTTGCGGCCGCCGCGCTCGGCGGCGATTTCGTCAACGCGCGCGAGATCCATTACCGATTGCTGCCGCTGATGCGTGCGCTGTTCGTCGAAACCAATCCGATTCCCGTCAAGCAGGCGCTCGCGTTCATGGGCAAGTGCGCCAACGAGCTGCGGATGCCGTTGGTGCCGATGACCGCAGGCCCGGCGGAGAAGTTGCGCATCGCGATGAAGGAACTCCGCCTCGTCTGATCATCCGCGCCTAAGCCTAGTTCGCGATTTTTCTACGGGCGTGCACTCTTTCCCGAACGCGTTGACAACTGATAGTTGATCCATGATGCTCTCCGAGTTTTGTCGCCGCAGATCCCCCGCCGCCGCGCTTCTAATAGGTGCAGTGCTGGCCGTCGCATGCGCAGCCCTTCTCGTTGGATGCTCGATCGAAGTAAGAAAACTGCCGATCACCTATGTTCCGCAGCAGAACGCGCAGGCGATCAAGGGCGCTGACGCTGTTCCGGTAGAAGTCACCGTTGACGATATGCAGCCCCAGGAATCCATGAACCTTTTTACCCAAGAGCCACGTTTCCACGTCGAAGATGCGGCGGGTACCGTGAAGGGGGCAGCCGAGACCGAATTGAAAGCGCGCGGATTCAAGATCGCCGGTGGCGGCGCACTGGTCACTATCCAGCTCGATCGATTCGCGGCACAGACGGAAACCGGCGGCGCGTTGGGACTCACCGTGACTGCGCGAGGTTATCTTTCGATGCGGGTCCACGTACGGTCGCAGACCGGCAAGGTGCTGTTTTCAAGAAACGTCGGAGCTGAAGGCGATCCGATTAGCGGGACGCCTTGGAAAGTCGGGCTGCATCCGGCCACACACGAGCTTCAGGAATCGCTCGCGGAAGTGTTCAAGGGACTATTTGCTGACCCCGCGTTTACGGCTGGGATCCTCGCGACGCGTCAGCCGCCTCCCGCCAAACCCGTTGCCAGTCCAGTCCGTGTCTCCGGCGCTTTCGCCACAATGTCGCGACGTTGATTCCCTGCCTCCTTCCACCCCGCCTTGGGTGGCGATGCGACTCCAGCTATGATCGCCTTTTCCGGATGGAGCCACGGACGCCTCGAGGCTGCGATCGGGAAAACACGCAGTAACGACAGGCAATCTGCGGCTGATCGATGCCGTCTTCCGTTCTTTCCTCCGACAGCCTAGCCCAGTCCGTATCTCCGGCGCTTTCGCCACAATGTCGCGACGTTGATTCCCAGCATCTCGGCCGCCTCCTTCGAGTGTCATTGCCTGCTCGAGCACTACTTCGATATGCCGCCGCTCCATCTGCTCCAGCGTCTGGCTGTGATCGAGTTTGTCGGGTGACGCGAGTATTTTGTCCGGCAGATCGCTTAGATCGATCGTTGCGCCGCGGCTCAGGATCACCGCGCGTTCCATCACGTTGCGAAGCTCGCGGATATTGCCCGGCCACGAGTAAGACACCAGCGCCTCGCGCGCCTCGGCCGCGATCGAATGGGCCGGCTTGTGATGCGTCTGTGCGGCTTGCGCCGCGAAGTGCTCGGCCAGCTTCAGGATTTCTCCCGGCCGGTCGCGGAGCGCCGGTACGTGCAATTCGATCACGTTGAGCCGGTAATAGAGATCCTCGCGGAAGCGCTTTTCTTTGACCAGTTGCTCGAGGTGCTGATTGGTCGCGGCGATTATGCGTGCGTCCACTTTGATCGTCTGCGCGCCGCCGACGCGCTCGAACGCCCGCTCCTGCAGAAAACGCAACAGCTTGGACTGAACCACCGGCGTCAGGTCGCCGATCTCGTCGAGCAGAACGGTCCCGCCCTCAGCCGCTTCGAGACGTCCGGGCTTGTCCTTGATCGCCCCGGTAAACGAGCCGCGCACGTGCCCGAAGAGTTCACTTTCCAGCAGATGCTCGCTGAGCGTCGTGCACGCGACCTGTACAAACGGTCCGTCTTTGCGCGGACTCAACCGATGTATGTACGACGCCAGCATGCTCTTGCCGGTGCCGCTTTCGCCGGTGATTAAAGCGGTCGCGTCGCTGTCAGCCACCTGCGCGGCGGTCTCCGCCAGCTTTCGCGAATGCGGACTGTACGTGAGGAACGGCTCAGGCTCGGTCAGGCTTTCGATCCGATCGCGCAATTCTTTGTTCTCGGCGCGCAGTTCGTGCACCTCGAGCGCGCGCGCGACGACGTGCACAATGTGGTCGGCCGTGAACGGCTTGGTGACGTAGTCGTACGCCCCCTGGCGCATCGCCTCGACCGCGTCGGGAATCGAGCCGTACGCCGTCATCAGCACGACCGGTAGCGCCGGGTTGAGCCGTTTGATCGACTCGAGCAGCTTCAGCCCGCCCATCCCTTCCATGCGAACGTCGGAGACGACTACTGCGGGTGCCGATGGCCCGAGCAGTTCCAGCGCGCGTTCAGCGTTTTCCGCCACGGTCACTTGATGATTTGCAGATTCAAGGCTCGCCGCCAGAACGCGGCGGATGTTGCGGTCGTCATCGACGACAAGGATGTTAGCCAAGCGTTTTCCCGGTTAGCCCTGCAGTCTCAATTCTACCGCTCGATGGCCTAGCAGTATCAAGAGGGTTCACGCCTGGCGTTATTGCAAATTGCACGGCTCTAATCGCTCATCGCATTGCGCTTCGCACGTCAAATTCTGCAAATCCTAACTAGATTATAAGGAATCATTGCGGTCTGCATCTTGCAACTTGAAATGCATGCATCGCCGACGTTTTCGGCGCTTGCATCGGAGATTCATAGTTGGCAGCCACTCCAAAAGCTTTGAGCGCCGAGCAGGCTCACCCGCAGGCGACCTTCGGCAGACAAACCAAAGCAATCGTAGTTACCACCGGGATGCTGGCCTTCATTTCCTTCTGGCGAGCGTCCGCGATCGTGCTATGCGATCTCGCCTCGACCGCCTACTACATCGGCGGCATCGTCGAGCAGGCCTGCGGTCGTTCTGCACCGTACTTTATTCTCGCCGTCATGCTGTTCTCGTACGCGGTGCGCGCTGTGTACGTAGAATCGTGCTCGATGTTTACGCGCGGCGGCGTATATCGGGTCGTCAAAGAAGCGATGGGCTCGACGCTGGCAAAAATCTCGGTGTCGGCCCTGATGTTCGACTACATCCTGACCGGGCCGATCAGTGGCGTCTCGGCTGGCCAATACCTGGTCGGTTTGATCGACGAACTGCTCAAGCTCGCGCATTCCCCAATTATTCTGCCGGCCGATTTCTCGGCCGCCTTCTTCGCCATAGCCGTGACCGTATATTTCTGGCGTCAGAATATTCTTGGCATCGAGGAATCCAGCGGCAAGGCGATGCGAATCATGCAGATCACGACCGTGATGGCCGTGATCATGATCGCATGGTGCGGCCTGACGATTTTAATGCGTGGTGCGCATCTGCCGCCGTTCGAATTGAACTTCACCGACGACTCGCTGGGATGGCTCAAGCACTTTCCTGGTGCGCGCACCATCGGCACGCTTGGAATCCTGATCGCGTTCGGCCATTCGATCCTCGCGATGTCGGGTGAGGAATCTCTGGCACAGATCAATCGCGAGATCGCGGCGCCCAAGCTCAAGAACCTCCTGCGCACCGGCCTGGTCATCTTCATTTACAGCCTGCTGCTGACGTCGTTGGTGTCTTTTTTCGCGGTCATGATCATCCCGGACAGCGTCCGGATGTCGAATTACGGTGACGATCTGATCGGCGGGCTCGCGATGTTCATGGTCGGCCCGCTGTGGGCGCGGATCGCGCTGCGCGCGTTCGTGGTATTCGTCGGATTCCTGATTCTGGCCGGCGCCGTTAACACCGCGATCGTCGGTTCGACGGGCGTGCTTACTCGCGTCGCGGAAGACGGCGTACTGCTCGACTGGTTCCGCCATCCGCACAAGAAATTCGGCACCAACCATCGCATCGTAAATATGGTCGCGATGCTCCAGATCGCCACGATCGTGCTCTCGCGCGGCGACATGTTCGTGCTCGGCGAGGCCTACGCATTCGGCGTCATCTGGAGCTTCGTCTTCAAAACGCTCTCCGTGCTGATTCTGCGCTACAAGGACCAGTACCACCGCTTGTGGAGGATGCCGCTGAATCTGACCTGGTTCCGCCTCGGCGGCAAGGACTTTCCGCTCGGTCTCACGCTGACGTTTGTGGTTTTGTTAGCGACCGCAGCCATCAACCTGTTCACCAAGCAAGTCGCAACGATCTCAGGCGTCTGCTTCACGCTCGCACTGTTCGTGATTTTCGAGATTTCGGAAAAGATCAACGGCCAGGCCGCGCACGCCTACGGCGAGGAACCCGAGAAGTTTAATCTGCAACTGGTCGAGGAAGACCAGGTCGATCCGATTCGACTCGGTCTGTTCGCCGCACACAAGGTGCTGATTGCGATCCGCGATCCTAACAATCTCGCACATTTGCATCGCTATTTATCCGAGCGCGATGACGCCGAGCTGATCGCGCTGACCGTGCGAACCGAGAAGGGACTTGCCTCCAGCGACGGCGGTCAAATCTTCACCGACGCCGAAGGAAAATTGTTCAGCAAAGTTGTCAAGGTTTGTGAGGATCACGGTCGCGCCGTCACGCCGCTGGTGGTGGTCTCCAACGACCAGGTCTATGCGATCGCCCGCACGGCGTTTCTTCTCAGCGTCGATGAAGTCGTGATGGGCGTGTCTGCACGCTTCCACCCCGACGTCCAGCTCGAAAACTTCGCGATGCACTGGGGATCGCTCGGCGATTCGGACGAGCATCACGTAAACGTGCGCGTGCTCTCCGACCAGCAGGACATCCGCGCCGAAATCTAGTTCGCGATTTTTCTTCGCGCGCGAATCACGATTCTGCCTCCTTCCACCCCGCCTTGGGTGGTGATGCGACTCCAGCTATGATCGGGTTCTCTGGATGGAGCCATGATCGCAATCGTCGATTACAAAGCCGGCAATCTCACCAGCGTTCAGCGCGCGCTCGAATTCCTCGGCCATCAATCCGAGATAACCGATCGCGCCGAGCGCATCGTCGCCGCCGATCGCGTAATCCTCCCGGGAGTCGGAGCTGCCGGCGCCACGATGGAAAATCTGCGCGCTCTCGGGCTCGTCGAAGTTCTCCGCAACGACGTAGCCCGCGCCGGCAAACCATTCCTGGGCATCTGCATCGGCATCCAGGTCCTGCTCGATCGCAGCGAAGAAGACGACGCCGATTGCCTCGGCATCATCCCTGGCCGCGTCGCGCGCTATCCGCGCTCGATTGACGGCCGTCCGCTCAAGGTCCCGCAAATCGGATGGAACCGCGTGCGCCAGACGCGGCCTCATCGAGTCTTCGTCGGCGTGCCTGACAACACTCACTTCTATTTCGTCAATTCGTATTATCCGATTCCCGACGACCCCTCGATGGCGATTGCCGCTTCCGACTACGGCATTCCGTTCACCGCCGCGGTCGCGTGCGACAACGTGCTCGCGACTCAATTCCATCTCGAAAAGAGCGGCGCGGCCGGCCTTAAACTGCTCGACAACTTCTGCCGGCTGAGTTGCTGACGATGCTCGCGAAACGAATCATCCCATGCCTTGATGTCCGTGACGGGAAAGTCACCAAGGGCGTGCAGTTCCTTAAGAACGTCGATGTAGGCGATCCGGTCGCGATGGCGCGCTACTACTACAACGAGGGCGCCGACGAGATCGTCTTCTACGATATCACCGCATCCAACGAGCGCCGCGCCATCATGCTCGACGTGGTGCGTGCGGTCGCGCGGGAAATTTTCATTCCTTTCTGCGTCGGCGGCGGACTTCGCACGCTGGAAGACATGCGCGCCGTCCTGCTCGCAGGCGCCGAGAAAGTCTCGATCGACTCCGGCGCGGTGCGCAATCCCGCGCTTATCTCCGAGGGCGCGCGCGCGTTCGGCAGCCAATGCGTGGTGCTCTCGATGCAAGTGAAAAAAACGGGTGCCCGTCCGCAACTACCGACCGGTTACGAAGTCGTGATCGACGGCGGACGCCAGCCCACCGGTCGCGACGCGCTGGCATGGTCGCTCGAGGGCGAGCGGCTTGGCGCTGGTGAGTTGTGCATCAACTCGATCGATCGTGACGGCACCAAGCTCGGTTACGATCTCGAAGATCACGCGCCGCATCAGCGAAGCCGTTTCGATCCCCGTGATTGCGTCAGGTGGAGCTGGCGAACCGGCCCATCTGCGCGACGCGTTCACCACCGGCCTCGCCGACGCCGCTATCGTCGCATCCATCGTTCATTATGGAGAGCATCCGATACCCGCGCTGAAGTCATATCTCAAAGCCAACGGCGTTGAGATTCGCGACGCCGTCACAGTCGACCTGGCCCCACGATGAAGATTGCGTTCGTAGTTTCGGAGTTCAACTCCGAGGTGACCATGCCGATGGAACAGCGGGCGCGCCGCCACGCCGAGTCACTCGGAGTCGAGATCGCGCGCGTGGTCCGCGTTCCCGGCGTGTACGACATGGCACCGGTCGTAAAAGCTCTGCTCCAGCGCGATGAAATCGACGGCGTGGTGATGATAGGCGCGGTGATCAAGGGTGATACCAATCACGACGAGCTGATCTCGCATGCGATCGCCGGCGCCGGCATCCAGCTCTCAATCGAGTTCGACAAGCCGGTCGGTCTCGCCATCACCGGCCCCGGCATGACTGACGAGCAAGCCGCCGCGCGAATCGACAACGCCAAAAACGGCGTCGAGGCGGTGGTCCGCGTCGCTCGCGCGCTCAAGGAAATTCGCGGCTAGCTCCCGACCGCTCCACAGCTGTTGAGAAACCGCTCGGCCCCTCGTTGAGAGCGTGCGCCCGACTGCCTATACTCTTCGACGTTGGGCTTGAAGATGGTAGAGGCGGGCGGCGGGGGCGAAACTTTTTCCACGCGCACGGCTGCGAGAATTCTCGCGGTCACTCCCGAGCGTATTCGCTACTGGGTCAAGCGCAATCTTGTGCGCCCGTTGAATTCAGGCGGCCGCAAGTATCGTTTCGCGTTTAATGATCTGCTCGAGATGCGTCTGGCCAAGGAACTGCTCGGCACCCGCCAGCATATCGATCCGATCCAGCGATGTCTCGAGCGGGTGCGCGCGCTCGTCGATCCGGACCGCTCGGTCACGTCGCTGAAACTCGTCAATGACGAAGGCCGTATCGTCGTGCGCGACGGTCCCTCGCTGATCGAGGCCGAGACCGGCCAGTTGCTGTTAGACTTCGACCGCAGCTATTCGCCCGGCAAGGTCGAGGACGGTTTCGGGCCCGCCCGCGTGCGCGAGCGCTTCGAGGAGGCGCGCCGAATTGCCGACGAGGATCCGCTCCGCGCGCTCACCATCTACAGCGAGCTCGTCGGCCGCGAGCCCGGCAACTTCGAGGCGCATCTGCGCCTCGCCACGCTGCTCGAACGCGAGGGCGACTTGGGCGGCGCGCTCCGCCATCTGCTCGGCGCGGCCGCGATCGTTCCCACCAGCGCTGACGTGCACCTGAAGCTCGGCTTGCTCTACCGCAAGAAGGACGAGCATCAGAATGCGCTGCGAAGTTTTTTGCGCACGCTGGAATGCGATCCCGCCAACGTCGAGGCCCATCGCAACGCCGCCGAGATGTACGAAACGATGGGCCGCAAACGCGACTCGCAGCGCCATCTGAGCGCCATCCATCGTTTGATCAAAGGCGACTGATCGCTCGAACCGCCAGCGGGGGTTTCTTCTTTCTCGGTTTCGAGCGCGCGAACGATCGGGAGTTCCCTCCGTCAGCTCCGGCGGTCCAAGCGCCGGATCGCTACGGGTCTGAGAAACTCACGGATGTTGCTTACGCGGAATATTATCGGCCAAAAGTTTTGAGGAATGGTTAAGCCCCTGAAGACACGGCTCTATCGGGCGTATTTGACGAGGACGAAAGCAAAACTTGAGCGCGTCACTCAGTCCTCGCTTTGCCGAACGCCACGCCCGCAATCTTACTGGCTTGATTGGCAAACCCCATTTGGGCCACCAAAAAACAAACTCACCGAAGAACAAGTTCAAAAGCACCTGGCCGAGATCGAGGATTATCCGTCAGCTGTTGAGGTCGAAGGCGGCGCGGGCGTCGAGGGCTTCCCGAAGAAAACTGCTAAGGGACCCCCACCCGGCTTTGGAGAGGGCTTGAAGGGGATGGATTTGGAAGCGGCGATGAGGCTTCTCTCCTGGTTCGGGGACGTTGGCGACGCCGACATTCACGGCGAAATGGCAGCGGTGGTCGCGACGATGCTGTGCCAGGGGTTCCTACTGATGCCAGTCGAGTCCGCGAAACCGAGCGCAGGCTTGTTGCTAGAGATTTCCACCGAAATATTGGGGTCAGAACCGATGACATTGAGCGCAATCAGCAATCTTCACGGTCTGCTCGTTCTAATGCCTCGGAAAATCAGATCTGAAATTCACCGGCTCGCATCCGACGCGATCACAAAGGCGAGAGAAGACGCCTTCCTTGAAGCCGTCTTGCTGCCGAGCCATGCGTTGAAAATGGCGGGCGACTTTAATCAGGCGGTTCGTCGCCTGACTGCGCTTGAATACCAGCAGATAGAGATCGTCGAAGAAGCTTTGGCCAAATGCTATCGCCATTCAGCGGACAACCGTCTCCAACATTCGACGATCACTAATTTCGAAGTTATCGAGATGGTCGCAAGCGTAGCGTTGACTCTGGCCACTTCCATTCTGATCGATGGACCGCCGAAGGAATGAGCCGTAAGTTTACGAAGGACAGCTATCGTCCGTATGATTTCCTTTGCGCGGCCTTCGATCATCTGGCCAGCGCAAACATTCTATTTGCGGACAATCCGCAATGTTACGACTCGGCTGGCTATCTCGCTCACCTCGGATTTGAACTATTGTTTAAGGCGCTACTTCTGAACAAATTAGGGTCTTTTCACGACGGCCATTCACTGAAAGCGATTCGGCAAACGATGAAGTCGGCAGGAATCGACCTCTCGTTTACAGCGGCCCACGAGCGCGTGCTTGACAGACTCGACCGTTGGAAGGAACTGCGTTATCCCGCAAAAAAACCGGACGGATCGCCTTCGATAGGTAACCGCGATTGGGATCAGGTAGAGGCTTTGTACGGCTGGATTGACGATCGCATACCGCCCGAATTGCGCCGCCAAATGCAATCGCGAGATCCAAGGTCAAAGTCTGGCAGGGTCTTGATGCGCAGACGGAAGGACCATCCATAAGTCTAAGGAGCGACGCAACGCTCGCGTGGAGCTTAGGGTCACGACACTTTGACCATGACAATGCATTTGCAGCCTGGTACCGAGCGCCTCAGGGACTCGTGTTCGCGGTCCGGTGAAAGCGAGCGTGCCAAGTCGACTCGACCGAAGGCTGGCCGTTACAGCCAAAAGATGGCAACCCGCTACAGCGCTCTACCGTTGACGATTCGACATTCATAGCCTCACCCTCGTCAGCTAGCACGCAGCGGCTATCGGAGCTTACGGCATCCCTCACGGTGGGCCCCGGAAAGAGCCCCAAGATCTTGGTACGCTGATCCATTCTGGCCACGCTGTGCAATAGGACCTGATTCCTACCGTCCGTGGAAACAACTTCGGTCTGCTCGTCGTAGTTGCTGATCTTGTAGCCACGTTCCGACGCATACGCGGTATCCAACTTGGAGTCGTGAAAGGTGATTGTGAACGGTCCGTTGCCCGTTCTCCGGAAGCAGAAACGAAATGTCCTCGGCATCCAACCTGCGATGCGCGGACCTTGCAAATACTGCCAAGAGTCGGGTTCGGAGACCGTACCCTCCCAGCATCCTTCAAACTCCTTCGGCACCGGCGGAATTTCAAGCGTGCTTTGTCCGGAAGAATTAGGAGCTGCGGTCGGTTTATCACCTGGTGCTACCAGATTGCCTTGCTGGTCGACCGTAAATTTGGGGATGGCTGGCGCGACGCGCTGTTGCGGAGCGGGCGGCGTAATCGAAATCTGAGCAGTCGCCACGCCGATCAACGCTGAGCAAGATACAGCGAGCACGACCAGCGCGAGCGCGGCGGCGTGGCGGAGATTCATGCCCGTGAGTTAGCAGACTGCCGCACGGCCGACAAATCGCCTAAAGAAGTCGGACTGGTAGACGGTTTCTTACCAATTGAAACAGCGCGGCGATTGACATGTACTTAGACCATGATGAAACAGAATGAGCAGACAGAGCGCGCCATGGCCGTGGCGATCGCTCAAGTCGCGGGCGCTCGCGGCGCGTGTTGAATCACCGCAACTCGCGGCGATAAGCTCGCTCCTATGCCGCGCGATTCGCTCAAACCAATTGACATCCTGCGCCACGAACTGAAAGCGTTGCGCTTCATTCTCGACAACTTTCACTCGGGCAAACTTGGCGCGGGCGGCCTTCCGCCGCGCGAGGACTTCCAATCCGCGCAAGGCCGCATGCTCTACGATTCGATCGTCAAATCTCCCGACCGCGAGGCCGCCGAGCGCGCGATAGCCCTGCTCGAGCTCGACGACGTTGACATCGATTCGTTCCTGCACCTGAGCGGCGGGCACTACTACGCCTATCCGGCCCTCGTCCGTCAGCGCGCGGCGGCTATTCGCACGGGCAGGCTCACGGTCGAAGGCACGTGAGTTCTTCGATCCCCAAAGAGATCCATGTGCTCCTCGATTCTGCGGGCGCGCTGATCGTCTTTCAGGAGAAAGGCGCGCCGTGGGCCGCCGTGCTCGGGTTCTCCAGCGAGGATCGAGCTCGCGAGTTCTGCCGCACCAGCAATCTCGACGCTGCCGAGGTCGCTGCGATTTCGACTGGCGATCCCCAGGCTGTCGCCGGTCTGATCGCCTCGATCAAGCGCCACGCCATCCGCAACCTGCTGCTCGATCTCGACTACAAGACCGGTGCCTGCACGCAAATCGACTTCGAGGGCGACTCTTTCGGCGAGATGATTGCCCGCCAACTGACTCCACGAGGCAAGCACTGAGTTAGATCTTCCGATGCAATCCACTCGCTTGTTGCCCGAACAAATACAAGAGGCGCGCCACCGTCTCGACGGGATCATCAAGCCAACACCGCTGATGCGCAGTGCGACGCTCGAGCAAATCCTCGACGCGGACGTACGCATCAAGCCCGAAAATTTGCAGAAGACCGGCTCGTTCAAAATTCGTGGCGCCTACAACCGGCTCAGCATGCTCACCGACGAGCAAAAATCGCGTGGTGTCGTTGCTGCTTCCGCCGGCAATCACGGCCAGGCGCTCGCCTACGCTGCCACTCGGGCGGGCGTGACTGCGACGATCGTGATGCCGACCACGGCCGCGATTGCCAAAATCGACGCGACCCGCAGCTATGGCCAGTCGGTCGTGCTCGAAGGCGTTGACTATCAGGCGGCGCACGCGGCGGCGGTAAAGATGTGCGACGAATGCGGTGCGAGCTTCATCGACGCGTATGACGATCCCGATGTGATCGCGGGGCAGGGCACCGTCGGAATGGAAATCGCCGACGAAGTTACCCCCGACGTGGTGATCGTCCCGGTGGGCGGCGGTGGATTGATCGCGGGTATCGCGGCCGCGCTTGCGATGCGCGCTCCCAACGCCGAGGTGATCGGTGTCGAGGCGGCAGGCTCACCTCAACTGTCCGCGAGTCTCGCCGCCGACGCGCCCGCATCGATCGGCTGTCCGGTAGATACCATCGCCGACGGTCTCGCCACCGGTCGCATTGGCGCGGTTCCGTTCGAGGTGATGCGCGGTCGCGTCAAACGCGCCGTCACCGTGGATGACTTCGAAATCGGCGAGGCCGTCCTGCTGATGCTCGAGCGCCTAAAACTTCTCGCCGAAGGCGCCGGCGCCGCCGCGCTTGCGGGCGCACTCAAACTCAAGGACGAGCTGAAGGGCAAAACTGTGGTCGTGGTCGTGAGCGGGGGGAATATCGACATCAACCTGCTCGATCGGATTATCGGCCACGGACTGGTGAAGGTCGGGCGCCTGTTCCGAGTCGCCGTCGATCTGCGCGATCGCCCCGGCGAACTCGGTAAACTGCTGTCAGTGGTCGGCGCGACCGGTGCCAATGTTCGCGCGATCGATCACGATCGCACCCGCCGCGACGTCGCGATCGGCGCTGCCCGCGTGATGCTTGAATTGGAGACCCGCGGGCCCGCGCATATCGACTTGATCCGCGAGCAACTGAAACTCGACGGCTACGACTTTACGGTCCCTGCCCTCGGCTGACGGACTACGTGAACATCGCGGCGATGCCCGTCGGTTTCACCATCTTGCCCGCTGGTTTCATCGAATGCGCCAGCGCCTCGAGCTTCTGCTTGAACTCTTTCATCTCGGCCGCCAGCTTCGCTTCGAACGCCGCCGCGTCGCGCGCCGGCTTGCGCTCGAATGCCTCCCGCTCCGCCCGTCGCCGATTGTAGAAGCCCTCGAAGGTCTCCTTCACCGCCCGGTACATCGCGGTCTTCGGCACGAACGATCCCAAGCATGACGGGCAATGGAACACCACGCCCTGCTCGAACAGCCGATACGGAATCGTCCACGGCTTGTTGCAATCCTTGCAGATGACGGGCACTTCCCACGCGAGCGGATTGAATTCTGCGCTCTGCGCCGAAGTTGCCGCGATCGCTACCGGCGCGATCGCCACCGGCGCAGCCGCTGCTGGCGCTACCGCCGTCGCTGGCGCGGGCTTGGGTGCCGGCGCTGGCGCCGCTGCTGGCGCAGCCGCCGGCGCTGGCTTGGGTGCGGGCGCTGCTGGCGTCACAGCAGGCTTCGCAACCGCCGGCGCTGGCGCTGCTGCTGGCGCCACTACAGGTTTCGCAGCCGCTGCTGGCGCTGGCTTGGGCGCGACCGCTGCGGGCGCGCCGGTGGCGACACCCTCTTTGCGAAAGCGCGACGGCGCGTCGTCGGGGAACGTCTCGTCGGGATGCAACTGCCGGGTGCGCGCGAGCAGCACGCCTTCGCTCTCCAGATTAGCCGGGTCGGGGATGCAGCAATCTACCGGACATGCCGCCGCGCACGCTTCATGGTCGTAAAAGCCGACGCATTCGGTGCACTTCGACGGCACGATGTAATAGATGTCCTGCGCGATCGCAGGACTCGTCACGCCGCCCTGCTCCCACGGCACTCCGCCCGCGTAAATCGCCGCGTTCGGACATTCCGGCTCGCACGCTCCGCAATTGATGCATTCGCTCGTGATCGTCGTTGCCATCTCGTGGTTCCCGGTCTATCGAAAAAACTGGAATGTGATCGACCTCAAACTCTAACAACGCCGATTTGACCGGGCAATCGCTCTCCAGCCGTGGCTCCCGCCTTCGATGCGCGCTTTTCGCGGCGACGTGGTTTTGACTATGCTGGGCGCGGAACCGCGGTACGCCCGACGCGAAACGCAATCACGGCCGCAGGAGTGTCTCGCATATGGATCTTCAATTCACGTCAGAAGAAGAAGCATTTCGACTAAAGGTCCGCAACTGGCTCGCCGAGAACGTGCCGACG
The DNA here is from genome assembly GCA_963803045.1 of Binataceae bacterium (SeqCode). Lineage (GTDB taxonomy): Bacteria > Desulfobacterota > Binatia > Binatales > Binataceae > Binatus. Next base: position 176,887 of record CAWDLC010000014.1, read on the forward strand.
AGCGGCCTGTCGAGCGAACGCGAGGGCCGCGACGACAAGATCTGGCTCGCTAAGTCCAAGGCCTGGCAGCGCAGACTGAATGACGCCGGCTACGTCGCGCTCGCATGGCCCAAGGAATACGGCGGCCAGGCGATGGATCCCGTGCGGCAATCGATCGTCAACGACGAGATGGTCCGGGCGAAGGCGCCGAATCTCGCCGGCGGATTGGGACTGGCGATGCTCGGGCCGACGCTTATCTCGTGGGGCAACGAGGAACAGAAGCAGCGCTACCTGCCGAAAATTCTTACCGCCGAAGAAATCTGGTGCCAGGGTTACTCCGAACCCGGCGCGGGTTCCGACCTCGCTTCGCTGAAGACGCGCGCGGAAATCGTCGGCGATGAGTTCGTCGTCAACGGCCAGAAAGTCTGGACCTCCGGCGCGCAATACGCCGACATGATGTTCTGCCTGGTGCGCACCGACCCCGAAGCGCCCAAGCATCGCGGCATTTCATACATCCTCATCGACATGCATGCGCCGGGGATTACCGTGCGTCCTCTCGTTCAGATGACCGGCGATCGCGGCTTCAATGAAGTCTTCTTCGACAACGTCCGCGTGCCGCGCAAGAATCTGGTCGCCAAGCTCAACGAAGGATGGATCGTCGCCAACGCGACGCTCTTTCACGAGCGCAACATGCTCGGCTCCGCCAGCGGCAGCGAGCAGCGCTTCAATCGCCTGCTCGCACTTGCCAAATCGGTCAAGCGCGGAGGCCGTCCGCTCACCGAGGACCCCGTCTTCCGCCAACGGCTGGTGGAGCTGGAGATCCGCGTCGAGGCGATGCGCTATCACTCGCTGCGCCAACTGACCGATCAGATTCGCGGCAAGAATCCGGGCGTCGAGGCAATGATCAACAAGCTCGTCGGCACCGAGCTGAATCACGACCTCGCCACCGCCGCGATGGAGGCGATGGGCGACTACTCGATGCTCTCGCGCGACGACGAAGCCGTGCTCGATCACGGCTACTGGCCGTACGAGTGGATGTTCTCGCTCGGGCTGGTGATCGGCGGCGGTACGTCGCACATCCAGAAAAACATCATCGCGGAGCGCGGCCTCAAAATGCCGAAATCCCGCTGAGCCGGCCTGCCTCGCCCGCTCCTTTGCGGGAGAGGTCGCGGGCGACGAATAGTCAGACGCGGGTGAGAGTGCAAACAAGCCAAGCAGGAGAGCGAAGGTACAATCATGGATTTCGGACTCAGCGAAGAACAACAGCAGCTCAAGCAAAGCGCGCGCGCGTTTCTGAGCGGTGAATGCCCCACCACGTTCGTGCGTAAAATAATGGCCACCGACGACGGCTATCCGCGCGAACTCTACGCCCAGATTGCGAAGCTCGGATGGAGCGGGCTCGTCGTTCCCGAGAAATTCGGCGGCGCGGGACTCGGGATGCTCGACATGGCGATGATTCTCGAAGAGGGCGGCTACGCTGCGATGCCGGGGCCGTTCCTGTTCTCGTCAGTGCTTGCGGCCAGCGCGCTCAAACTCGGCGGCTCCGAACAGCTGAATTCGAAATGGCTCACCGCGCTCGCCGAGGGCAGGGCAATCGGCACGGTCGGATTCGTCGAGAGCGCCGGCAGCATCGAGCCGGTTGACATCGCGGCAGTCGCGGCGAAAGACGGCGCAGGATGGCGTCTCAACGGCGCCAAGATGTTCGTGCCGTATGCCAACGTCGCCGACTTCATCGTCGTCGCCGCCAAAAATGATGCTCGTGAAATTCTTCTGTTCGTCGTCGATACAAAATCGCCGGGCGTGACGACCCGTTTGCTCAAGAATCTCGATCTCACGCGCCGCGTCTCGAGCGTCGAGCTCAAGGGCGCTCCCGCTGAGCGGCTTGGCGGCGGAGCTGATCTTTTCCCAAAACTAATCGACGTCGCCGCCATCGCGGTCGCTGCCGACTCGCTCGGCGGGACCGAACGCGCGCTCGAGATGGCCGTGGAATACTCCAAAGTCCGCGAGCAGTTCGGCAAGCCGATCGGATCGTTTCAGGCGCTCAAGCACGCGGCCGCCGAAATCGTCGCTGACCTCGAACCCGCCCGCGCGATGCTCTGGTACGCCGCCTATGCGATGGACACCGGCGCCGCCGACGCATCGCGCACGGCTGCGATGGCGAAAGCGCGCCTATGCGATATCTACAGCCGCGGCACTGATCGCGCCGTTCTGATGCACGGCGGAATCGGTTTCACCTGGGAGCACGATATGCACCTGTGGTTCAAACGCGCGCGCTTCAACGAGTCGTACTTCGGCTCGCCCGCGTACCATCGCGAGCGCGTCGCCATCCTCGGCGCGTATTAAGGCAGAGGGCCTTAAGTTGTCCGATGCGTCGGCCGGGCGGTGCGCGAGCGCCGGCCCCGCCATTATCACGATCGCGAGCGATGCGGCCGCCAATGCCCCGACTCCCCCGCGTATCATCGCCTAGGAAAGTTCATGGTCTAATCCCCTGAAGGTTGCTCACCTGCGCCCGCGGGTAGCTAGTTCGACGCGCATTCTAATTGCCGTTTGCCTGGGCGCGGCAGCCTCCCGGCGTCGAGCTCGGGACCGGGGAGTCATTTTGTATTAATGATCACCGCCCATGTATCTGGGTGGCACAGTCGCAGCAAAAAATGTAGCAGAGCTGCGACAGCAATCAGTTGCGGGAAATTGACGTGTGGAAGACTCGACAGCGGTGTGCAGGACGAAAGCGATGTTCAACGTCCAAATCGGGGATTTGCGAGTCATCGAGGGTTTCAATCAGCTTCGCAGCATCATACGGCGACTAGGCATCTCGTTCCTCGTCATGTCGCGAATCGCAAATAACGGTTCAGGCATGGCACGGCAATTGGATCGTTAGTCAAAAGGGATTTCACCCGGCCTCGTCCAGGCGTCGTACATCGGTTTAACTGACACGTTATGAGACCGGCTGCCACGGATTCAGCAGGTGATGGGAGATTATGGGCGACCAAGAGAAGGAACAAGACAACGAATTCAATCAGTTGAACCCTGCGGTCAGGATTTTTCTCGTCGAAGACAATCCGGACCACGTTTTTATTGCGCTCACTGTAGTAAGGCAGGTGCTGGGCGACGATATCGAATTGGTGGTTGCGCAGAATACCGATGAGGCGTTGCTCATGATCGCGCAGTTCACCGAGCACGATCGCCCGGATTTGTTCTTGGTGGATTTGCGTCTGCCTGACAACGGCGGCTTCGCTGTGTTGCAGGCGGCGCGCGCGAACGAGGCGACGGCGGCGGTGCCGATGTTCGTTATCACGAGCTCGCTCTACGACCGTGATATTGCGGAGAGCTACCAACTCGGTGCGTCTGCCGTCCTGTGCAAGCCGCTCTCGCGCGCCAAGCTGCGCGACGAGCTGGTACGCGTGGGCGCGCTGCCGCTATCGCAGCGGCCGAGTGATCCGGCATATCGCCACTAGTCAAGCTTGATCGCATTCGCACGCGGGCTGTGAGTCGCGCAACTCACGGCCCGTTTGGTTTTTTTGCAGGCTTGACGCTCGTGGCGGCTTCCGCCCCTGCACCTGGGCGACTGAAGTCGCGCGTCAGGCGACGGCGCGGCCGAAGATCGCAATGTGCTCAAATTTGCCAACGCGTTGCGGGCGGATCAGGAAAAGCGAGTGCCGGCACGGCCATCGTGGCCGTGCCGGCACTGTTGCGTACAACTCGACTCGATTCAGACCGTCGCGGCGGGTGGCTCGCGACGGTCGTGGCTCTGAAGCTCAGTCACCCGCGAGCGCGTGGCCGCCCTCGCCGGCGTGAGCCAAGGCGTACGGCGTGAACCACGAGGCATCCACCGCGCCCATGTTGATGAACCAGCCCTCGGGCGACGGCGCGTTCAGCGCCGGATGGTAGCACACCGACGCCATCCCGCTTTGCACGTTGACCGTCGCGGAGCCGACCTGGAACAAGCGCTTGAAGGGATAGATCGCGATGCGCGCGTCAGGTCGCGCCCGGTCCGCGTAGTTCATCCATGAGGTGTAGTTGTTCATCAACTCACCGCGTTGATCGTACATGTCCACGAACATCGGGAAGTCAGCCTCGGAATCGATGTAGATGACCTCGTGGCTGTACAGCGGGCTTGCAAACTTTGCCGGCCGCGCTTTCGCCTGGATCGCGTATATGCGTCTCAGTTCCCACGGGTCGGGGCAGTGGCTCGCGCCGCCGTCGGTTGGGCAGCGCGGATCGGGGCTCTTATGAATGTCGATGGGGGCGAGCATGGTCTTTTCGCCGACGAACTTCCAGTCGTAGTCCTCCGGCTTGCCGCTGAAGCCCTCGTAGTGGTTGGCGTCGTACGATCCCGCGCCCGAGGCCGAGTCAAGAATGTCGTAGTTCAGGCGGCGCAGGCGGCGTGTGCCCGGGCTCCAATCCCAATTGTCGTCATCGTGGTTCGGGTCGGCATAGCGGGCCTTGATGATGCCGCCGCCGCGGGCGGTTGCGGGCGACAGCAGCGGGTACAGCAGCGCCATGTAGTAGCGGTTGGTGAGCTTGAAGTCGGGGTCTATCGGAAGCGGCTCGACTTCCGTCCGTCCGACCTCGTTGTAGCCGGCGTAATGGCCGATCTCTTCGTCGATGATCGCGAAGTACGGCCGGTTCTTGCCCCAGTACTCGCTGTCGCAGTCGAACCAGCGCAGGTCGTAGTCGTCGGTCGAGATGGGCCGGAACACTTCGTTCCAGATGATTTTGTCCGCCACCGTGGGGTCGTTGTCGTCAAGAATCGGGAACGGTTGGCCCGCCACGTAGCCAACCAGGCTGCGGCTGTCCTGCGAGAGGCGCACCTGCGAGGCATACTTCTCGGTAGCATCCTTGTACGGAGGCGGCCAGTCGATCCGCTCAGTCGGCTCGATCTTCATGGTCATTCCGTGTTCCACCCGCATGTAGGTGCCTGGCGGAAGCAGATCCTTGACCTTGGAAGCATTGTCGGGGGTGATGAAGTCGCCCGGCTTGACCTGGGCATTCGCGGTAAACGTGGTGGCCACGAGCGCGATCGCAAGCGCCAGCACAACGCCTCCCGCCCGTATAACTCGGTCCCATGTCATATATTTTCTCCTTTCTGCCAGCACGTCGCTGGAGACTGATTAGTTTTGCTTCCGGTCACAGCCATGCTTTCTAATGAACCTTTATAGGCTCGGGGCACGGTACTGTCAAACTGCGCAACCGGCGCGAGTGGGCGGGGGCGCGGTTCAAAAGCCTAACAGACGTTAGATAGGTTTTTTGGCAAGTCAGTGCGAAGCCGCCACTAGTCAAGCTTGATCGCATTCGCACGCGGGCTGTGAGTCGCGCAACTCACGGCCCGTTTGGTTTTTTTGCAGGCTTGACGCTCGTGGCGGCTTCCGCCCCTGCACCTGGGCGACTGAAGTCGCGCGTCAGGCGACGGCGCGGCCGAAGATCGCAATGTGCTCAAATTTGCCAACGCGTTGCGGGCGGATCAGGAAAAGCGAGTGCCGGCACGGCCATCGTGGCCGTGCCGGCACTGTTGCGTACAACTCGACTCGATTCAGACCGTCGCGGCGGGTGGCTCGCGACGGTCGTGGCTCTGAAGCTCAGTCACCCGCGAGCGCGTGGCCGCCCTCGCCGGCGTGAGCCAAGGCGTACGGCGTGAACCACGAGGCATCCACCGCGCCCATGTTGATGAACCAGCCCTCGGGCGACGGCGCGTTCAGCGCCGGATGGTAGCACACCGACGCCATCCCGCTTTGCACGTTGACCGTCGCGGAGCCGACCTGGAACAAGCGCTTGAAGGGATAGATCGCGATGCGCGCGTCAGGTCGCGCCCGGTCCGCGTAGTTCATCCATGAGGTGTAGTTGTTCATCAACTCACCGCGTTGATCGTACATGTCCACGAACATCGGGAAGTCAGCCTCGGAATCGATGTAGATGACCTCGTGGCTGTACAGCGGGCTTGCAAACTTTGCCGGCCGCGCTTTCGCCTGGATCGCGTATATGCGTCTCAGTTCCCACGGGTCGGGGCAGTGGCTCGCGCCGCCGTCGGTTGGGCAGCGCGGATCGGGGCTCTTATGAATGTCGATGGGGGCGAGCATGGTCTTTTCGCCGACGAACTTCCAGTCGTAGTCCTCCGGCTTGCCGCTGAAGCCCTCGTAGTGGTTGGCGTCGTACAATCCCGCGCCCGAGGCCGAGTCAAGAATGTCGTAGTTCAGGCGGCGCAGGCGGCGTGTGCCCGGGCTCCAATCCCAATTGTCGTCATCGTGGTTCGGGTCGGCATAGCGGGCCTTGATGATGCCGCCGCCGCGGGCGGTTGCGGGCGACAGCAGCGGGTACAGCAGCGCCATGTAGTAGCGGTTGGTGAGCTTGAAGTCGGGGTCTATCGGAAGCGGCTCGACTTCCGTCCGTCCGACCTCGTTGTAGCCGGCGTAATGGCCAATCTCTTCGTCGAGGATCGCGAAGTACGGCCGGTTCTTGCCCCAGTACTCGCTGTCGCAGTCGAACCAGCGCAGGTCGTAGTCGTCGGTCGAGATGGGCCGGAACACTTCGTTCCAGATGATTTTACTCGCCACCGTGGGGTCGTTGTCGTCAAGAATCGGGAACGGTTGGCCCGCCACGTAGCCGACCAGGCTGCGGCTGTCCTGCGAGAGGCGCACCTGCGAGGCATACTTCTCGGTAGCATCCTTGTACGGAGGCGGCCAATCGATCCGCTCAGTCGGCTCGATCTTCATGGTCATTCCGTGTTCCACCCGCATGTAGGTGCCCGGCGGAAGCAGATCCTTGACCTTGGAAGCATTGTCGGGGGTGATGAAGTCGCCCGGCTTGACCTGGGCATTCGCGGTAAACGTGGTGGCCACGAGCGCGATCGCAAGCGCCAGCACAACGCCTCCCGCCCGTATAACTCGGTCCCATGCCATATCCTTTTCTCCTTTCTGCCAGCGTGTCGCTGGACGCTGATTAGTCGTGCTTCCGGTCACGGCCATGTTTGCTAGTGAACCTTTATAGGCTCGGGGAACCAAACTGTCAATTGCAAGACTCGCGCGAGTTGCAGTGGTCCGCGGCGCTTTGGAGGCGTGTGTCCGCCGTGTTACCGAGCGCAATGCACTTGCGAAACCCCTTACGGGTTTCCCGCATCGCGTTTGCAAGGTGCGGCGTCACGGCCTGGCGGTGTCGAGGCGATTTCTAATGAGTCTCGATCCGCCGGCGGGGACGCGGTTTGACACCCTAACAGACGGTAGATAGGTTTTTTTTGGAAAGTCAGTGCGAAGTATTTCGAGGAATTCAGCCGCGCGCGCCAGCGCCAGGGTGGTCGACCTGCGACGGCGCATTGATACGCGTGACCGCGTGCTGCAGGTGGCGCAGGCGCTGTTCGCCGAGCGCGGCTATCATGGCACCAGCCTGCGGGACATCGCCAAGCGAATCGGGATCAAGGCGCCGTCGCTGTTGCATCATTTTCCGTCCAAGCAGCAGCTCTACCTCGCGGTGCTGGACAAGATGTTCAAGAGTCTCGAGGATGCGGCCAACGCAATCGCCTGGGGGCGCGAAAGCCGGCAGGAGCGGATGCGCCAGGCGGTTGCGGACGCGATCGACTTTATCGCCAGCCACCCCGATTTCGTTGGAATCATGTGGAAAGAGATGGCCGACGAAAGCGGAGTCGGCCGGCAAGTGCTCAAGCGGCGCCTGCCGCCGCTGTTTTCCACCGCGGTCAATTTTATTTTCCGCGGCCAGCGCGGCGGCGAATTCCGCAGCGAAGTCGATCCGCTTCATTTCATGTGGGGCCTCAACTCGGTCACGATTGGCTACTTCACGATCGCGGCGATGATCCGGCGGCTGTGGAACATAAACCTGCTCGAGCCCGCGATGATTGAGCGGCGCAAGCACGAACTGATCGACATGGTCGAACGCACGCTGTTCGTCGGTCCATCGAGTCAGTAGATTCGCGGGCGCGGCAAGCATTGCGAGTTTGAATCAACGAGGATCGATCCGAAGGAGAAAATCGCGTTTATGAAGTTGGGAACCTTTTATGAGCATCAGCTGCCGCGTCCATGGAAGGAGGGCTCGGAGCTGAAGCTCTTCCAGGATGCGCTCGACCAGGTTGAACTCGCGGACCGGCTCGGCATCGACCATATGTGGGAAGTGGAGCATCACTTCCTCGAGGAGTACGCGCACTCGTCGGCGCCCGAAATTTTCCTGGCCGCGGCAAGTCAGCGCACCAAGCAGATTCGGCTCGGTCACGGAATCGTGCTGCTGCCCCCGGGCTACAACCATCCGGCGCGTGTCGCGGAGCGGATCGCGACGCTCGATTTAGTGAGCCGCGGGCGGGTCGAGTTCGGCACCGGTGAATCGTCGGCGGAGCTGGAGCTGGGCGGCTTTTGCATCCCGCGCGCGGACAAGCGCGCGATGTGGCAGGAGTCGCTGGGTGCGATCGCGCGAATGTTTGTCGAGGATCCGTTTCTTGGTCATGAGGGCAAGTACTTCAAGATGCCGGTTCGTAACGTGGTGCCCAAGCCCGTGCAGAAACCGCATCCGCCGCTGTGGGTCGCATGCTCGCGGCGCGAGACGATTCATCTGGCGGCCAAGCTTGGAATCGGCGCGCTGACGTTCGCGTTCGTATCGCCGGAAGAGGCGCGGCAGTGGGTCAACGACTATTACACGACGCTCGAGAATGAGAGCGAGCCGATCGGATATGCGGTCAATGCGAACATCGCGCTTGTCACCGGCTTCATGTGCGACAACGACGCCGAGCGGGCGCACAAGATGGGCGAAGAGGGGCTGAAGTTTTTTTCGTACGCGCTTGGCCATCATTATGCGTTTGGGCAACACGAGCCGGGCAAGACGAACATCTGGAACAATTTCAAGTCCAGCCCGATCAATTTGCCCGGCATGGATTCGAACTCATGCGTCGGATCGCCCGACCAGATTCGCACGCGGCTTCGCGAATTCGAGGAAGCCGGCGTTGACCAGGTCGTGTTCATCTCGCAGGCGGGCAACAACAAGCACGAGGACATCTGCTCGTCGCTCAACCTGTTCGCCGAAAAGGTCATGCCCGAGTTCAAGGAGCGCGAACAAAAACGCGCCAGGCAGAAGGCCGAGCGGATTGCGCCGATCCTGGAGCAGGCGATGAAGCGCAAACCCGAGCCAAAAATCCCCAAGAGCGACGGACCCGTCGTGGTGCAAGCCGGGATGCTCGTGTAAGCGCGACGGCGCCGTCAATCTTTGACCGGCGCTGTCGGCGGGGGTCCGACGCGGGTGAACTTTACCGGGAATCCGCCGCAATCATTTTGATTGATGAGTTCTTCGCGGAAATTACTCGCGTCACTGACGATAATTCGCGCCGTCACCCATCGCGCCTGCTGGAATCCATGCTCGGCGCATATCTGATCGGCACGCACGATGCCCGGCACGTTTTGATCAAGCGTTCCGTGCCACACGACCTGGCCGGGCGGGATATTTTTGTTGCCGTCAACCAGGGTCGCGACGTAATTGCGGCCGCGCAACATCGGGTCCAGACCGATAACCACGCGAAGCGGGCCGCCCGGATAGGTGGCCATCCAGTTTCCATTTAGCAACCTCGCGACGTTCATCGGCGGCGGGGGCGGCTGCACGGGAGCGGGCGGGGGCGCCGGCATCGATGGCCCCGCAGATTGTTGGAACGACTGCGAATTGCAGGAGGAAGTCACGCATGCGAGCAGAATCGTCAGCGCTGCAAGGGCAGCGCGGCGCGCGCTCGTCGCCGACAGACTCGCGGCGGTCAACTTGCGTGAGCACAGGCGGTGGATCCTCGAACGCGGCATAGATTCCTCCAGCGGATGGATGGTCAAGTATAGACTGAGCTGCGACGCAGCACAGCAGAGTCATTTTCCCCGCGGCGGGTGCTGATGACTGCATGATAGGCGGATGCCTGTTGTTTGAGCAGGCACATTGCATTTTTCATCAAGATCCACGCCATTTTGAAATGGCACTTTTCCTGCTTTAAGCCTCCTTACATACGGCGAACCACCACCGCGCCGTGTGAATCGAAGGAGGCAAGATGGCTGAAGAAGAGAAAAAGATGATGCCGACCCTTGGCTTGACCGGAGTCACGGTCAACGCCATGGCGCTCATCGCCCCGGGAGCCTTCCTGTGGATTACGTTTGTCGTTCAAGCCGGCTACGCGTACCCGTCGGGGATGGCGATGTGGGCCGGTATTTTCGTCGCGCTGCTACTGGCGTACGCGACCGCAATTTCGTACGCAGAGCTAGCGAAACTTTATCCGGGTGCGGGCAGTTCGTACCTGTTTGCAGAGCAGGCCTTCCTGAGCAAAACCGACGCGTACAGGTTCGCGCGGGTGGCCAAGTTTGTAATCGGATGGTCGTCGCATCTCTATTACTGGATGTATCCCGGCGTCATGGTCGCCACCATGGGCATCATGATCGGGTACATTGTCGGCACGGTCGCGCCGAGCACGATGAACGCGGGAATTCCCGGCCCGGTTTTCATGGCGATAATTGCGATAATTTTCGCGTACGCCGTGGCTTGGATCGCGTTCCGGGGCGTCAACGGCTCCACCCTCGTCAATATTGGGATCAACGGAATCCAGATCGTGGCTCTGCTGTTCTTCGCCGCGCTCGCGATCGCTTACCGCGCCGCGCATCCCGCGGGCTCGGCAGGCCTGGCGCTCGATGCCGCTGGCAACACGATCGCTGCGACCCTGACCTACGGTATCAGCGGCGACCACCCGTCGCATGCGAGCGCGCTCTCGGTTATCCTGCCGCACCGGTTTGACTGGGTGATGCTGCAGGCAACGGTCGCGATTCTGCTGCTGGTCGGCTTCGAGTCGGTGACGGCGCTCGGCGAGGAAGCGAAGAACCCCAAAAAGGACATCCCACGCGGCGTTCTGCTGTCGCTCACGATCCAGGGGTTGTTCTGCTACCTGATCGAATACTTCGCCGCAAACTATTTCCTGAGCGGCGCCTACAGTCTTGCGGAGGCCAAGGGATCGGCGGCCCCGCTCGGCGACATGATGGTGATCATCGGCAACGCGCTGCTCGCCGGACACGGCCAAGCGTTCATGCTGATGGAAGCGCTGACGGTTTTTCTGGCGCTGATCGGCACTACTCTCTCCTGCATCAACACGGGTGCGCGCGTGACCTATGCGATGGGGCGTGACGAGGAAGTGCCCGAGCACTTCGGTCTGCTGCACGGCACGAACCTGACGCCGCATCGCGCGATTTGGGTTCTCGCAACCATATCGGCAATACTCGGCGCATACGCCGCGCTGTTCTACTTCGCGGGCGCGTCGGCGCCTGATGACAAGACGATTGCGACTCTACCGCACAACCTGTGGTACTCGCTCGGAATGAGCTCCAACGCGTCACTCTCGTCGCTGCCCAACGGGTTGCTGCTGGTCACTCTCACTTCAAACTTCGGAACCTTTCTGCTCTACGGTCTGACGAACATTGTGTGCATCGTCGCCTACTCGGAGCGTCACGAGTTCCATGGATTCAAGCACGTGGCGATACCGGTGTTCGGCGCGGTCGCGAACTTCGCCTGCCTCGCGTTCTACATCATCGGACCGCTGGAGGGGCTCGGCAGCGTCAAGGAACCGCTAATCGCGGTCGCGATCTCTGCGATTTGGGGAATCTACGGGGCGATTTACTTCGTTCGTAATTCCAAGAAGCGGGGCAAATCGACGATTCTCGTAACCAAGCCGGCCTGATCCCAGGCGCTGGTTTGGCGAATAATCCGTGGGGCGAGCCGCGAGCAATCGCGGCCCGCCCCTTGGCCGTTCAACCGACTTCACGTTTCAGCGAGTTAGCCGGATAGCTCAATCCCAATGGATTCGTCGCTCTCCACGCCTCCTTCGGGAGAGCAGGCTTTCGAGCTGGCACTGCTGTCTGACGTCGGCACGCAGCGCGCCGACAACGAAGACTCGTACGGGCATTTCATCGAGAGTCCCGACAGCGTGGTGTTCGCGATTGCCGACGGCGTCGGCGGCTACGAAGGCGGTGAAATCGCGAGCCGGATGGCGATCGATATAACTCTTGAAGCTTACCGCGAGAGCCCGCCAGCGTGGGGCGCCACCAAGCGGCTCCATCGCGCGATTCAGCAGGCTAACATCGGGATTCATGACAAGGCGCTGACCGTGCCGGAACTGGCCCGGATGGCGACCACGATGACCGCGGTTGCGGTGGAGAAGGGGATGCTGTCGGCGGTGCACATCGGAGATTGCCGGCTGCATCTGATCCGTCACAGCGAAATCTTGCAAATCACAAAAGATCACACGATGGTGGCCGACCGGGTCAGGATGGGCGTGATGTCGGCGGCGCGCGCGAAGGATCATCCGGAGCGCGGGATGCTTCTGCGCAGCCTTGGACACGAGTTGATCGCGTCGATCGATCGGATCGCGATGCCGCTGCTGGAGCGCGATCGGCTGATACTGTGCAGCGACGGACTCTACAATGTCCTGGATGACAAGGAACTGGAATCACTGACGCGTGGCGTTGACGCCGAGACGGGATGCCGCAACTTGATCGATACGGCCAATGAGCGCGGTACCGCCGACAATCTGACCTGCGCTGTCTTCAGAATGACGTCGCCGACCGGGCATACGGCGGTCACCGGCGGATGGCGGGATCGATTGCGAGGATTGTTTGGGCGATAAAGCGTTTGGGCGCCGCATCCCCTTCCATTGCCTGCGCGCCGGATGTTAACGTCCGCTAACCGGCTTTTTTCCCAAGACGGCCTGAAATATGCGCGAGGTCAGCGTTGGTGAAAACCTCGATCAGTACAAATTGATCGAGGTGATCGCGCGCAGCGGGATGGCGTCGATCTTCAAAGCTATCGATCAAGTCGGCGGCGCGGCCGTCGCGATCAAGGTCCCCTACATCCAGTTCGAGAGCGACGTGGTCTTCTACGGCCGCTTTCAGCGCGAAGAAGAAGTCGGGCGCCGCCTCAGCCATCCTGGCATCATCAAGGTCCTCACACCCAAGCACAAAAGCCGCATGTATATCGCGATGGAGTACGTCGAGGGTTCGTCGCTGCGCGCGATGATGCACGAACCCGGCGGGCTATCGGTGGAAAAGGCGCTCGATCTCGCACGGCAGTTGGCCGAGACGCTTGTGTACATGCACGGTGAAGGCGTGGTGCATCGCGATTTGAAGCCGGAAAACGTCCTGGTGACGGCCGAGGGCCGGACCAAGATCATGGATTTCGGAATCGCACTCGACGAATCCGCGCGGCGGCTGACGTGGTCCGGCCTGTCATCGACCATCGGCACGCCCGACTACATGGCGCCCGAACAGGTCAGCGGCCGGCGCGGCGACGTTCGCACCGACATCTATTCGCTGGGCGTGATTCTCTACGAGATGCTGACCGGCCACCTGCCGCACTCGGGGGCCAACGTTTACAACGTGATGCGCGCGAAGACCGCGGAAGATCCGCAGCCGCCAACCGCATTCAAGCCCGATCTCGATCCGCATCTGGAGGAGATCATCCTTCACGCGATCGAACGCTCTCCGCGCGACCGCTATGCGAGCGCGGCCGAGATGCTTGCGGACCTGCGCGATCCGTCGCGCGTCATTCCCAAGGGCCGCGCGCAGAACCTCCATCCACGCAGCCTCGCGCTGCAGCGCTTGCGCCGCAGGGCCGGGTACGTGCTGTTTTTCACGTCGCTCATCGGGATCTTTGTATTTCTGATCTGGCTCGCAAACCGTTACCCGGCGGCGCCGACTCCCGCGCGCCGGTCATATCGAGGACAGGTGAGATGATGCCGAGACGATCGCAACTCGGATTGGCCGCCGCCACTTTCGCCGCGCTGACGCTAGTTTCGTCGCTGGCGCGCGCGCAGACTGGTGCGTCGTCGCCGCCGCTGGACAATTCGCTGAACCTCGCGTGGCTGCTGGTTGCCGGCTTCCTGGTGATGTTCATGCAGCTCGGATTCGCAATGGTGGAGACGGGGTTCACGCGCTCCAAGAACGCGGTCAATACCATGGCGATGAACTTGATCATTTACCCGATCGGCATCATCGGCTTCTGGCTCACCGGCTACGGCTTCATGATGGGCGGCGTAGCCCACTGGCCTTCACTGGGCATGGCCGCGATCGGCCATCATGAGCTGTCGATCACGATCGGCGCGCATCCGTACGGAATCATCGGGTTCAGCAAGTTCGCGCTGCTCAACGTCAGTCACGATCCCGCCAGCCTGGGCATGTTTCTATTCTCGCTCGTTTTCATGGACACCGCCGCGACCATTCCGACGGGTGCGATGGCGGAACGATGGAAGTTCAAAGCGTTCTTCATCTACGGACTCTTCATGTCGATGTTCCTGTATCCGTTGTACGGCAACTGGGTATGGGGCGGAGGATGGCTTTCGCAGCTCGGCGTGAACCTGGGCCTGGGCCACGGCCATCTGGATTTCGCCGGATCGTCGGTCGTGCACATGACGGGCGGAGTGGCCGGTCTCGCCGGCGCTTACATGCTGGGTCCGCGCATCGGAAAGTTTCGGCGCGACGGCGCCATCGGCGCGTTGCCCGGACATAACCTGCCCATGGCCGTCAGCGGAACGTTGATTCTCGCGTTCGGATGGTTCGGCTTCAACGCCGGCTCGACGCTCGCCGCATCGGATCCCCGAATCGCGATCATCGCTGTGAACACCATGCTCTCTTCGGCGGCCGGCGCGCTCGCAGCGCTGCTCTATCTGTGGAATCAGTACAACAAACCCGACGTCGCGATAGCCTGCAACGGTCTGCTGGGCGGACTCGTCGCAATCACCGCGCCGTGCGCATTCGTAACGCCCGCGGCGGCTGTTCTGATTGGCGTGATCGCGGGACTGCTGGTCGTGTGGACGGTGCTTGAACTCGAACGCCGCTTTCGAATCGACGATCCGGTCGGCGCGATCGCTGTGCATGGGGCGTGCGGAATATGGGGCGCGCTGGCGCTTGGTCTGTTTGCCGACGGCACCTACGGCGACGGATGGAACGGTGTCGCGGGTCCTGTGCGCGGCCTGCTCTATGGCGACTCGGGTCAGTTTTTCGCCCAGTTGATCGGTGTTACGGTGAACGCGGTCGTGGTATTCGGCCTTGCGATCCTGTTTTTCAAGATCACCGAGCGCACGGTTGGCAACCGCGTGCTGGTGGAAGTGGAATGGTCGGGGCTGGATACGCTTGAGATGGGAAGCGACGCCTATCCACATTCGTAGTCGGCCGCTGCTCGCGGCTTGCACGGTGATCGCGCTGGCCGCACTTGCTCAAGGGCGACTAGAGCACGCTAAGAAGCGGGTTCGGCGCAAACGGCGCGCTACCTGAGCGATCGCGCTTGCACGCCAATAATCGCAGTATAGGTAAGCGGCAATCGCTGGTTCTGGCCTATATTTCATCGGCACACGTCATATTGATGTGCACAAACTCATGTTTTATTGGCTCAAATCCTTATAAACACTTGACAAGATTCCACTTTCCGCCCTATCTTCATCGTCACTCGCTGAGGATAACCTTATGAAATTCGGCAGAGATTGCCCCGAGCTCGATGCCATTGACCTGCAGATTATCGGTCTCCTGCAGGAACACGGCCGCATTCCGCTCGTCAAGCTCGGAGAGCAAGTCGGGCTTTCGGCGCCGTCGGTCAACGAACGCGTCAAAAAACTCGAAGACGGCGGAGTTATCATCGGCTACCACGCCGCCGTCGATGCGACCCGCCTCGGCAAGGACGTAACGGCGTTTATCGGCGTGTCGATTTCGCATCCGAAAACAATCTCGCTGTTCAAGGAATCCGTCGCACTGCTCGACGATGTGCTCGAATGCCATCACGTCACCGGTCAGCACACGCTCCTGCTGAAAATCAAAACCGACAACACTTCGTCGCTCGAGCGGCTCATCAGTGCGATCCGCTCGATCGAGGGAGTGGCGCGGACGGAGACGATGGTGGTGCTGTCGACGCATACGGAGCGCAATTTGATTGCGGTTCATTCCGAAGGCGACTCGCACGAGACGGCCAACGGCAGGCGCCATCGCCACGGCTCCGCGAAATCTGCGCCCCCGGAATCGAGACGGGTGTCGTGATGCACAACTACCGAAGCATTCCGAAGGCACAGGGCCTCTACGATCCCGCCCATGAGCACGACGCGTGCGGCGTCGGTTTCGTCGTCAATATCAAGGGCGAGCGCTCGCATGACATCCTGGCTAAAGCGCTGCAAGTGCTCGACAATCTGACCCATCGCGGCGCGTGCGGATGCGATCCGCGCACCGGCGATGGCTCTGGAATCCTGCTGCAGATTCCGCACGACTTTTTCTCGAGCGAAGCGGCCAAGCTCGGCTTCGAACTGCCGGCGCCCGGCCAATACGGCGTGGGCCAGGTTTACCTGCCGCTCGACACGGTCAAGCGCAAAGACTGCGAGGACGCGTTCGAGAGAATCGTCAACGAGGAAGGGCAGCGTCTGCTCGGATGGCGCGACGTGCCGGTAGTTGAATCCGCGTGCGGTGATATCGCGCGTCGCGGCTTGCCGGCAATCCGCCAGGTCTTCATTGCGCGCAGCCCGGACTTGCCCGACGCCGAGGCGCTCGAGCGCAAGCTGTACGTAATTCGCAAGCGCGCCGCGTCCGAGGCGGGAAAACTCGGCCTCTTCGATCCCGAACTCTTTTATTTCTGCAGCCTCTCGGCGCTGACCGTCGTTTACAAGGGTCAACTGATCTCGACGCAAATCCCGCAGTTCTTCCCCGATTTGCTCAACGGGGCCGTCAAGACCGCGCTGGCGATGGTCCATCAGCGCTTCTCGACCAACACGTTTCCAAGCTGGGACCGGGCCCATCCCTACCGCTTCATGTCGCACAACGGCGAGATCAACACGCTGCGCGGCAATATCAACTGGATGCACGCGCGCGAGAAGCTTTTCTCTTCACCGCTGTTCGGCGACGACATCAAGAAGCTGTTGCCGATCGTCGAGCCCAACGGCAGCGACTCCGCAACCTTCGACAATTGTCTCGAGCTGCTGGTTCGCACCGGACGTTCGCTGCCGCACGCCGTGATGATGATGATTCCGGAAGCGTGGCAGAACGACGCGCAGATGAGCGACGGCAAGCGCGCTTTCTACCAGTTTCATTCATGCATGATGGAGCCGTGGGACGGCCCCGCCTCGATCGCGTTCACTGACGGCAGTCAGAATCGGCGCGGTGCTCGATCGCAACGGCCTTCGTCCGTCGCGCTACATGGTGACGAAGGACGGATTGGTCGTGATGGCGTCCGAGACCGGCGTCCTCGACATCGCGCCGGACGAACGTCGCGCTCAAAGGGCGGCTGCAGCCGGGCCGAATGTTTCTGGTCGACACCTCGCTCGGCCGAATCGTGCAGGACGAAGAAATCAAGGAGTCGATGGCCGCGCGCCAGCCGTATCGCACCTGGCTCGACGCCAATCTCGTCGCACTCGAGTCGACTCCCCGAGGCGAACGACAACGACACGCCTGCCGGTTGACTCTTTCGAAGACAACGAGCTGCTGAAGCAGCAGCAATCGTTTGGCTATACGATCGAGGATCTCAAAATGATCCTCGCGCCAATGGCTGCCAACGGGCAGGAGCCGGTCGGCTCGATGGGCACCGACACTCCGCTCGCCGTCCTCTCGAACAGGCCCCAGCCGCTCTACAACTACTTCAAGCAGTTGTTCGCGCAGGTGACGAATCCGCCGATCGATCCGATTCGCGAGGAACTGGTGACCTCGACCGAAACGACAATCGGCGCCGAGCATAATCTGTTCGAAGAATCGCCGCTTCATTGCCGCCAGCTTCAACTCAAGCGGCCGATTCTCACCAACGAAGAACTTCAAAGGATCAAACGGCTGGCGCGTCGAGGGCCTGCGCACCGTCACGCTTTCCACGCTGTACCGCGTTGACGGCGGCGAAGAGCGGGCTTCGCGCCGCGCTCGACGCGCTTTGCCGCGCCTGCTTCGGACGCGATCGAATCCGGCTACACGATAATCGTGCTTTCGGATCGCGGCGTGAACGCGGACTACGCCGCCATTCCGGCGCTGCTCGCGACCGGAGCCGTGCATCATCATCTGATTCGTGAAGGGACGCGCACCCGGGCCGGCCTCGTCGTCGAGTCGGGAGAACCGCGCGAGGCGATGCATTTCTGCCTGCTGGTCGGGTACGGCGCGGGCGCCGTCAATCCGTACCTCGCGTACGCGACGCTGGCGGGGATGATTCGCGACGGCCAGCTCCAGGACGTCGACGAAGACACCGCCGTCCACAACTTCATCAAGGCCGTCTGCAAGAGCATTACGCAAGGTCGCGTCCAAGATGGGGATCTCGACGACTGCAGAGTTACCGCGGCGCGCAGATCTTCGAGGCGATCGGATTGGCGAAGGACGTGATCGACAAGTACTTCACCTGGACGCCGTCGCGCGTGGGAGGCGTCGGCCTCGACATCATCGCGCGCGAGACCGCTGCGCGTCACACCTACGCGTTCAAGGTGGCGGCGAATCTCGACGGCGATCTTGATGTCGGCGGCCAGTACCAGTGGCGCCGCGCCGGCGAGTTCCACATGTACAACCCGAACACGATCGCCAGGCTGCAGCATTCCGTGCGCTCGGGAAATTACCGGCTGTTCAAGGATTACACCAGGGCGGTTGACGAGCAGAGCCGCTCGCTGGCCACGCTGCGCTCTCTGCTCAAGTTCAATTCTGATCGGCCGCCGGTGCCGCTCGAGGAAGTCGAGCCGGCCAGCCGAGATCGTCAAACGCTTCAAAACCGGCGCGATGTCGTTCGGATCGATCAGCAAAGAGGCGCACGAAACCCTCGCCATCGCCATGAACCGGATAGGCGGCAAGAGCAATACCGGCGAGGGCGGCGAGGATCCGGCGCGCTTCGTGCCCGATGCCAACGGCGATTGGCGCCGCAGCGCGATCAAACAGGTGGCCTCGGGGCGCTTCGGCGTCACCAGTCATTACCTGGTCAACGCCGACGAACTCCAGATCAAGATGGCGCAGGGCGCCAAGCCCGGCGAGGGCGGCCAGCTTCCCGGTCACAAGATTGACGATTTCATCGCGAAGATTCGCTACTCGACGCCCGGCGTTGGACTGATCTCTCCGCCGCCGCATCACGACATTTATTCGATCGAAGACCTCGCGCAGCTTATCCACGATCTCAAGAACTCCAACAATCGCGCGCGCATCAGCGTCAAACTGGTCGCCGAGGTCGGCGTCGGCACCATCGCCGCCGGAGTCGCAAAGGCCAAGGCCGACGTCGTGCTGATTAGTGGTTACGACGGCGGCACCGGCGCGTCTCCCCTGCAATCGATCAAGCACGCGGGAATTCCGTGGGAGCTGGGACTTGCCGAGACCCAGCAAACCCTGGTGATGAACGGTCTGCGCGGACGCATTCGCGTCGAGACCGACGGCCAGCTCAAGACCGGGCGAGACGTCGCCATCGCCGCTCTCGCTCGGCGCCGAGGAATTCGGTTTCGCCAGCGCCGCGCTGGTCGCCTCGGGATGCATCATGATGCGCGTCTGCCATCTCAACACCTGCCCGGTCGGCATCGCGACGCAGGATCCGGTGCTGCGCAAGAAGTTCGCAGGGCAAGCCCGAGCACGTTGTGAACTTCATGATGTTCATCGCGGACGAGCTGCGCGAATACATGGCGCAGTTGGGCTTCCGCACCGTTGCCGAAATGGTTGGCCACGTCGAATGCCTGGATGCCAACGAAGCGATCGCGCATTGGAAGGCGCGCAACGTCGATCTGGCCAATATTCTTCGTCGTCCCGATGCCGGGCCGGACGAACCGCTGCATTGTGTCGAGCTGCAGGATCACGGCCTCGACGCCGCGCTCGACAACCAGATCATCGAGCTTGCGAAAGACGCGCTCGAGCATCGCAAGCCGGTCGAAATCCATCTTCCCATCCGCAACGTGAACCGCACCGTCGGCACGATGTTGTCGGCGGAAGTGTCGCGGCGCTTCGGCGCGGAGGGATTGCCACCCTACACGATTCAGATTCATCTCAAAGGTTCGGCCGGCCAGAGTTTCGGCGCGTGGCTCGCGCCGGGAATCGCGCTCCATCTCGAGGGCGACGCGAATGACTACTGCGGCAAGGGACTGTCGGGCGGGGTTATCTCGGTGCGTCCGCCAAAAGAAGCGACCTTCAAGGCCGAGGATAACATCATTATCGGCAACGTCGCGCTTTACGGCGCGACTGGCGGCGAAGCGTTCTTCCGCGGCGTAGCCGGCGAGAGATTCGCGGTGCGCAACAGCGGCGCGCACGGCGGTCGTCGAGGGAGTCGGCGACCATGGATGCGAGTACATGACGCGCGGGTTGGTCGTGGTTCTGGGCAAGACCGGCCGTAACTTCGCGGCCGGCATGAGCGGCGGTGTGGCGTACGTGCTTGACGAAGACGGCTCGTTCCCGTCGCGCTGCAACACCGGCGATGGTCGAGTTGGGTCCGATCGGCAATCACGACGAACTCAAGCAGTTGCGCGCATTGATCGTGCAGCACTTGCAGTGCACGCACAGCGCAGTCGCGCAGCGAGTCCTCGACAAGTGGGACGACTACGCTGCGAAGTTCGTAAAGGTATTGCCGACTGAGTATCGGATGGTGCTCGAACGGCAGCATCTCAACATGGATTCCGATCTCGCGCGGCTGGCCGCAGTGTAGCCAGCCATGGCGCGAGTGAGTAATCGGCTGACTAATCAGAATTGACCTGACTTGGGAGATCACGGCTTCGATGGGCAAGATCACGGGCTTCATGGAGATCAGGCGCGAGACTCCTTCGCGGCGTCCGGTCGGGGAACGGCTGAAGGATTGGCGCGAATTCGATCTCAAGATGCCCGAAGATAAACTGCGCGCGCAGGGCGCCCGCTGCATGGATTGCGGGATTCCCTTCTGCCACAAGGGTTGCCCGCTCGGGAACATCATCCCCGACTGGAACGATCTCATTTACCGGGGCAGATGGCGCGAGGCGATCGACCGGCTGCACGCGACCAACAACTTTCCGGAGTTCACCGGCAGAGTCTGCCCCGCACCGTGCGAGGAAGCCTGCGTCCTCAACATCAACAACGATCCTGTCACGATCAAGCTGATCGAGAAGAACATTATCGATCACGCCTGGGGAGAAAAATGGCTCGTGCCGCAGCCGCCCGCGCGCAAGTCGGGAAAGCGTGTTGCGGTCGTGGGTTCGGGACCGTCGGGGCTGGCGTGCGCGCAGCAGCTCACGCGCGCGGGACATTCGGTCACGCTCTACGAGCGATCGGATCGCGTGGGCGGATTGCTCAGTTACGGCATTCCGGACTTCAAGCTGGAAAAGTGGATCGTCAACCGGCGCGTTGAGCAAATGAAGGCCGAGGGCCTGAAGATTGTCACCAACTGCCGCGTCGGCTTCGACATCCACGCGGACGAGATGCGCTCGAAGTACGACGCAATCGTACTCGCGATGGGCGCGACCAAGCCGCGTGACCTGCCGATCCCGGGACGGGAGCTCAAGGGAATCCATTTTGCCATGGAATTCCTGCCGCAACAGAACAAGCGTAACTTCGGTGACGCGCTCGATCCGGCGGCCGAGATCACTGCGAACGGAAAGCGCGTTGTCATTCTCGGCGGCGGCGATACAGGTTCCGATTGCCTGGGCACCGCAAATCGCCAGGGCGCGATCGTCGTGCATCAGTTCGAGTTGCTACCGATGCCGCCTGAAAAGCGCACCGCCGAAATGCCGTGGCCCGACTGGCCGATGATCATGCGCACCTCGAGCTCGCACGAAGAGGGTGTGCAGCGCGACTGGAGCGTGAACACAAGCAAGTTCTCCGGCGAAAACGGCGTGGTGAAAAGACTCCATTGCGTGCGGCTCAACTGGAAGCAGGACAACGGGCGGATGGTAATGGAGCAAATTCCGGCCACCGATTTCGAGATCGAGTGCGACCTCGTGCTGCTCGCGCTCGGATTTCTCGGGCCCGAGCCCGAGGGCATAATCTCGGAGCTCGGTGTCAAGCTCGACCCGCGCAGCAACGTGCAGTGCGAGAGTTACATGTCGAGCGTGCCGGGAGTTTTCGCCGCCGGAGACGCACATCGCGGCCAATCGCTGGTGGTGTGGGCGATATGGGAGGGACGCGAAGCGGCGCGCGCGGTCGATGCCTACCTGATGGGCGAGACCTTCCTGCCCTCGAGTCCTGAATTCTGATCGCTGCATACGTAGGCGGGCTGCATCGCGAGGTACGAGTACGGACTCGTGTATGCTAAGCAGAGCTTGATTTCGTGCAGGCTGCCGTTCATCGGACAGGATCACTGAGACGCCATCGCGAGGAAGTCTGCGAGGTGGACGACCTTGATTTTCGAACTGCGACGGCGAAGTTCGGCGGCGATCTGGAACTCGCATCCGGGATTCGCCAGTACGACGTAATCTGCGCCTGTCGCAACAATATTGTCGGCTTTGCGTCGCGCCAAGTCGCGCGCCATTGCGGGCTCGGTCAAATTGTAGGATCCAGCCGAACCGCAGCAGAGATCGGACTCCGTCATCTCGATGATCGTCACGCCCGGAATCGAAGCGAGCAATTCGCGCGGCGCTTCGCGCACTCCGAGTCCATGCACGAGATGACAAGCGTCGTGATAAGTGACGCTGCATCGAAATTCGCGCTTCGGACCCGCCGGTGCGTCGAGCAGCAAAGAACTCAGGTCCCGCACTTTTGAGGAAACCGCGCGCGCAGCCTCTGCGAATTTCGGTTCGTCTCTGAGCAGGTCGCCGTATTCCGCGATCGCCACCGAGCATCCCGACGCGGCCGACACGATTGCATCGGCGCCGGAGTTGTTCAGCGCGCTAACGTTGGCGCGGGCAAAATCGCGGGCTCGCGATCCGTTACCCGAATGCAGATCAAGTGCTCCGCAGCATGAGGTCGGTACGAGTTGGACAACGCGATAGCCGGCGGCGGCGAGCAGGCGTTCACTGTTCAGGTTTTCCGAATTCGCAAGCACTTGCGCGACGCATCCGTGATGCACGACGACCGTTGGTGCGTCGGTGCGCGGCGCGATGGTTGTCCCCCGGGCGAGCGGGCGCAAGTCGGGTTCAAGCGGCGGGAGAAGATCGAGCCAATCGCGAATCATGCGCGGCAGGACGGCTCTCAGAGCGGGTCTCAAGCCAAATCTATCGACAAGTTTCGGCGGCGCGAGCAGCATCCGGAGACGATGCGGGTACGGGAAAATCGCGCCGACGGCGCGTCGCTTGAATCGATCGACGAAGCCGCGGCGATGATTGCGCTCGACGAATGAACACGCACCTTCAAGCAAGCGGCCATAATGAACGCCGGACGGGCAGGCGGTCTCGCAACCGCGGCATCCAAGGCACAAATCGAGATGGCGCGCCGCGTCGTCGTCGAGGTCGATGCGGCCCTCGGCGAGCGACTTCATCAAATAGATTCGGCCGCGCGGGGAGTCCATCTCGCATCGCGTCACAATGTAGGTCGGACAAGCCTCGGCGCAGAGCCCGCAATGAACGCAGTCGAACAGCAGGTCGTAGTCGCAGACGTCGCGAGCCGGATTCAATGGCGTGACGGAAGCCTCGGCCATCAGATTCCTCCGACGAAGCAACCGGGGTTGAAGATCCCGGCCGGATCGAAGGCCGCCTTGAGCCGTCGCATGAGCGCGAGCGCGCCATCGTTGGGAGTGTCGAAGAATTCCAGCGAATCACGGATCGCCGGCGCAGCGGCGATCAGTCGAAGGCTACCGCGCGCCGAGCGCGCAACTTCACGCCATCGCGCGACGGTTTTGGCCGCGACTTCGGCTGAGGGTTCGTCGGCGAGGATTATCTGCGCGACGCCGGAGCCGGCGTGAGCGCGAAATTCGTTTTCGTTGCCGCAGGTCTCCAGCACTCGTGCGAGAGACGCGGGTGGAACCGCGATTTGCGCGGCCAGCGGAGCCAAATGAAAATCGATATCGCGCAGCAGCTCGTAACTCCTGAGAGCGCGATCGGCGCTCAGAATTTCACCGCGCGCGCCGACTAAATCGCGAATCCGCTCAGCTTGCCAGCCAATCTCCAGTGGATTTCCAGAGAAACCAGCAAGAAGAAGACATTGACTGGTAGAATTGAAGCGCGCCGCGAGGCCAGGACTGAGTATATCGAGATTACTCAGTGGCAGTGCGTCGTTGAGTACACAAGCGGCGGCGAATGCCTCGAATCCGCGCGCATAAGGAACGACCGCGAGACAGTAGTCAGATGGGATGGGGCGCACTTTGAACGTCGCCTCAGTTACTATTCCAAGCGTACCGAATGCTCCACCCATCAGTTTCATCAAATCATACCCGGCGACGTTTTTGACCACGCGGCCACCGCCGTGAACGAGGTTGCCGCCGTGACCGACGAAGCGAACTCCAATCAGCAGGTCGCGCGAGGTGCCCTCGGAAAGGCGAAGCGGTCCGGAGTGCGCGGCGCCGATTAACGAGCCTAGAGTTGTCAGCCCGGGGCCGCATGGATCGACGGGGAGTCGCTGGCGGGCAGGAGCCATCGCCGCATTCAGCTTGCCGACAGTGATTCCGGACTCCGCAACAATTGTCATGTCGTCGGGTTCGTAGGCGACAATTCGCGCCAGCCGCGCCATCGAGATACCGAGCGCGACGGGCGAGCGCCGAATCCCCGCGAGCGAGCGTGCCGCGCCAATCGGCGCGAGCGCAATCCGATCCGCTTCGCACATGCGGACGATCTCACAAATTTGCTCGACCGAAGCGGGCTCGACGATTGTGTCCGCGGCGCACGCCTCGGTATCGATTGGCGCGCGAACGCAGTCGGCGCCGACGATTGAGTCGAGACGGTTCGCGAGTTTTGAGGATGTAGTGGCAGCCACGATATTCGTTGGGAGCGGCGCCTAGATCGGCGCCTGCCGGCGCGGCGCGGCAACCTCGACGCATGCGCCCGGCTGCGGAATCACTTTGCCGGGATTCGATCGCTCCATTGGATCGAACACGTGGCGCAACTCCGTCATGACGCGAAGATCGTCGGGCGAGAACATCAGCGGCATCTCGCCGATTTTCTCGACGCCGATTCCGTGCTCGCCGGTGAGGCTGCCGCCCATCTCGATGCAGGCCTTTAGGATTTCGCGCCCCGCGTCGATTGCCCGGCGGACCTGATCAGGTTCGCGCTCGTCGTAGAGAATGATCGGATGCAAATTGCCGTCGCCGGCGTGAAATACGTTGCCGATGCGCAAGTCATAGCGACGGCCGACGTCGGCGATGACGCGCAGAATCCGCGGCAGGCAGGTTCGCGGAACGACGCCGTCCTGAGTCGCGTAATTCGGCGCGAGGCGGCCGACTGCACCGAACGCGCGTTTGCGCGCCTTCCACAACAGCGCGCGCTCCGCTTCGTCACGCGCCAGCCTGACGCTCGACGCGCCAGCCAGGTTCGCAGTTTTTGCGACCTCATCGGCATAAGTGGTCAGTCCAGCCTCGAGACCTTCGAACTCGATGATCAGCACTGCGCCCGCGTCGAGAGGCAGTCCGACATTGAACGCATCCTCGACGGCGCGAATGATGAGCTGGTCCATCATTTCGAGCGCGGCCGGCACAATTCCCGACGCGATTATCATCGACACGGCACGCGTTGCGGTGTCGGCGTCGGGAAAGGCAGCGAGCAGCGTGCGATGATTTTCGGGCTCGCGCATCAGTTTGAGCGTTGCGCGCGTGACGATTCCCGCAGTGCCCTCCGCGCCGACGACGGCGCCGACCAAATCGTAGCCGCATCGCTCTTCAGCCGGTCCGCCGAGCTCGACGACCTCGCCATCGGGCAGAACGACTTCGAGCGCGAGCACGTGATTGGTGGTCACTCCGTATTTCAAGGTATGCGGGCCGCCCGAATTCTCGGCAATGTTGCCGCCGATGGTGCATGCCACCTGCGACGACGGATCGGGCGCGTAGAAATATCCTTTGGACTTGACGGCGTTGGTGACGTGCAGGTTGACCACGCCGCTCTCGGCCTCGACGCGGCGATTGTCGAAATCGATTTCCAGAATCCGGTTCATCTTCGAAGTGCAGATCATCGCGGGCGCGTTCAATGCAAGGCATCCGCCGGAAAGCCCGGTGCCCGCACCGCGCGGAACGAAAGCAATGCCGCGGCGATGGAGCGCGGTGAGGATGGCGCTCAGCTGCGCAGTCGAGCGCGGGAGCAGCAGCACGTCGGGGACGCGCTTCTCGACGGTCCATCCGTCGCACTCGTAAACCTTCAGCTCGGTTGCGCGCGAGACGATCCCGTCGGCGTCAAGAATTTCGCGAAGCTCATCGAGAAGTTTGCGGTCGATGGTACTCATTGCGACGGCGCGTCCAATCTCCGCAGCACTCTACCACGACCGCGAATCAGGCGCGCGAGTAGTGCTTTTGCGATTGATCCTTCGCGGTCATAATAGCAAGGTTCGATTTCAGCCCGGAATCTCGTGGGCGCGCGACTGGTGTGCGCGAAAAACCCGGCGATCGATTGGAAGGAGAAACATAGGTGGCGGATTCATTTCCAGAACTCAAGCCCGCGGCGCGGATTCTGCTCGGTCCGGGGCCATCCAACGTCAATCCGCGCGTGATGAAAGCGATGCTGTCGCCGGTCGTTGGTCATCTCGATCCGGATTTCGTGAAGGTGATGGAGAATATCAAGCGGCTGCTGCGCATCGTCTTCCGCACCAAGAACGAGATCACGTTTCCCGTCTCCGGCACTGGTTCCGCGGGGATGGAAGCCGTGATGGCGAATCTGATCGAAGACGGCGACGAGGTCGTGGTCGGCGTCAACGGCGCGTTCGGAACGCGGCTGGCGGAAGTCGCGTCGCGACTCGGCGCAAAGGTTCACAAGGTCGAGGCGGATTGGGGAATGATCGTGGAACCGGCGCAAGTCGCGGCGGCGCTCAACGCGGCGAAAGATCCGAAGCTGGTCGCGATCGTTCACGCCGAGACTTCGACCGGGATACATCAGCCGATCGAGGAAATCGCCGAGCTGGCGCATCGACACGGCGCGATGATGGCGATCGACGCGGTAACATCGCTCGCGTGCGTGCCAGTCGAGATTGACAACTGGAGCATCGACGCCTGTTACAGCTGCACACAAAAAGGACTCGGCGCGCCTCCCGGGCTGTCGCCGGTGACGTTCAGCGCGCGCGCGATGGAGTCGGTGCGCAAGCGCAAAACGAAGTGCCACTCATGGTACTTCGACGTTGCGTTGATCGAGCAGTACTGGGGCCCGGACAGGCTCTATCATCATACGGCACCGATCACGATGAACTATGCGCTCTACGAGGCGCTGCGGATCGTCGTCGAAGAAGGGTTGGAAGCGCGATGGCGGCGCCATCGCATCAACGCAGCCGCGTTCCAGGCCGGAGTGCGGGGGATGGGTCTGCAGCTCGCCGCGCAGGAAGGGTACCGGTTGCCGCAGCTCACGACGATCGCGGTGCCGGCGGGAATCGACGAAGCGAAGGTGCGAACGGAATTGCTACGACTGTTCAACATCGAAATCGCAGCCGGACTCGGACCGCTCAAAGGCAAGATCTGGCGCGTCGGTCTGATGGGCGAAGGTTCGCGGCGCGAAAATGTGATGCTGGCGCTGAACGCGCTCGAAGAAATCCTGGGCTCGATGGGATTCGAGATTGCGCGCGGCCGGGCGCTGACCGCAGCCGAGAATGCTTACAGTGCGGAGGGGACCGGCGCGGGCGAGCCGCCGCCGGGCGATTAGAGCCGCCAGCGGCGGGCGCGGCGGAGAACCATCATGAAGAAGGCATAGTCAGTGGCTACTGGGACATAGTCACTGCATTAGCTATTCCTCCGAATCCCCGGCGCCGTCGTTGCCGTTCCCATTTTCCCCGTTGCCGTCGTCCTCATCGCGCTCCGCCATCCCGGCCACCGCGCGGACGCGTTCGCCGCCCTCGAGCCGCACCAGGTGAACGCCCTGCGCGTTGCGGCCGGTGATTCGCACTCCTTTGACGGCCAATCGAATCACCTTGCCGCCGTCGGTTATCAGCATCACCTGGTCGTCGGTGCCGACCTGCCGGACGCTGATCACCTTGCCGGTCTTCTCGGTCACGTTCATCGTGATGACGCCCTTGCCGCCGCGATGCGTCAGTCTGTAGTCGGAGGCGGGCGTGCGCTTGCCGTAACCGAGTTCCGAAACTGTCAGCAGGGTCTCGTCGTCGCGCACCGTGGACATCGAAACGACTTCGTCCTCGACCAGGATGACGGTCTTGCCTTCCTTGACGGGCTGCGACTCAAGTTCCATGCCGACCACGCCGCCGGTCGCGCGGCCCATCGGGCGCGCTTCTTCTTCCTTGAAGCGAATCGCCTGTCCCTCGCGCGTCGAGAGCACGATTTGCTGATTGCCGTCGGTGATTCGCACGTCCACCAGCGTGTCGCCGTCTTCGAGATTGATCGCGATAATTCCGGTCGAGCGAATATTTTCGTATTCGTCGAGCGCGGTCTTCTTCACGCGGCCGCGGCGGGTCGAGAAAAAGAGGAACTTGCCGGCGGTCTCGCGCGGCACGGGAATAAATGCGGACAGCGTTTCGTCATTGGCGAGGCTCAGCAGGTTGGCGATCGAGCGTCCCTTGGCGGCGCGCCCGCCCTCGGGCAGTTCGTAGGCCTTGAGCTCGTAAACCTTGCCCGCGCTGGTGAAGAACATCAGGCGGTCGTGCGTCGAGACGCGTTCGAGATGTTCGACGAAGTCTTCTTCGGTGGTGGTCGCGCCAATCTTGCCGCGGCCGCCGCGCTTTTGCGTGCGATAGAGCGAGAGCGGGGTGCGCTTGATGTAGCCGCCGTGCGTGACGGTGACGAGAACGTCCTCCTCGACGATCAGATCCTCGACCGAGAACTCGCCCTCCGCTTCGATGATCTGGGTGCGGCGCGGATCTGCGAATTCTTTTTTTATTTCGTCGAGCTCGCCTGCGATCAGCTTCAGTAATTCCTTCTCGTCGGCGAGAATTTTCTTGTAGCGCGCGATCAGAGCGACGGTCTCCTTGTGCTCGGTTTCGATCTTCTCGCGCTCGAGCGAAGTGAGACGGCGCAGCGTGAGATCGAGGATC
Organism: Binataceae bacterium (SeqCode); assembly: GCA_963803045.1. Lineage (GTDB taxonomy): Bacteria > Desulfobacterota > Binatia > Binatales > Binataceae > Binatus. The sequence continues at coordinate 205,815 of CAWDLC010000014.1, forward strand.
GCTTGCGCCTGCAACTGCGACAGGCCGAACTGCTTCATCAAGCCGGTGCGTGCGGACTCGGCATCCTTCGACTTGCGGATCAGATTGATGACCGCGTCGAGATTCTTGAGCGCGGTCAGCAAGCCGTCGAGGATATGCAGCCGCGCCTCGGCTTCTTTCAGTTCGAAACGCGTGCGCCGCGTCAGCACGATCTTGCGATGCTCGAGGAACGCAACGAGCATCTGCAGGAGATTCATCTCCTTGGGCCGGCCCTCGTGGATGCCGAGCAGAATTATCCCGTAGCCCTGCTGCATCTGGGTCAGCTTGTAGAGCTGGTTGAGCACGATGCGCGGCTCGGCGTCGCGCTTGAGCTCGATGACCACGCGCATCCCGTCGCGATCCGATTCGTCGCGGATGTCGCTGATCCCTTCGATCCGCTTGTCGTTGACCAGCTCGGCCATCCGCTCGATCATCCGCGCCTTGTTCACCTGGTAGGGGATTTCGCGAATGATGATCGACGATCGCGAGCTGCGCTTGTCGGTCTCGATCACAGCCAGCGCGCGCATCGTAAGCGTGCCGCGGCCGGTCAGATACGCCTGGCGAATCGCCTGGCGGCCGAGCAACTGGCCGCCGGTCGGAAAATCCGGGCCGGGCACGATGTCGAGAATTTCCTCGTGCGTAATGCCCGGGTTGCCGATCAGCGCCAGCAGCGCGTCGCAAATCTCGCCGAGATTATGCGGCGGGATGTTGGTCGCCATTCCAACCGCGATGCCGTCCGAGCCGTTCACGAGCAGGTTCGGAAATTGCGCCGGCAGGATGTCGGGCTCCATGTGTGAGCCGTCGAAGTTCGGGACGAAATCGACCGTGTCCTTGTCGATATCGGCGAGCATCCGCTCGGCCAGCCGCGTCAGGCGGCACTCGGTGTATCGGTACGCAGCGGGCGGATCGCCGTCGACAGAGCCGAAGTTGCCCTGGCCGTCGATCAGCGGGTAGCGCAGGCTGAACGGCTGCGCCATGCGCACCAGCGAATCATAAACCGCCATGTCGCCGTGCGGATGGTAACGAGCGAGCACTTCGCCCACCACCGCTGCGCACTTGGTGTAGCGGCGGTTCGACAGCAGGCCGGTGCGGAACATCGCGTAAAGGATCCGGCGATGGACAGGTTTGAGGCCGTCGCGAATTTGCGGCAGCGCGCGTCCGATATTCACCGACATCGCGTAGTCCAGGTAGGACTGTCGCATGTCGTCTTCGATATTCAGCAGCGCGGGTTCGTTGCGATGCGGTTCGTTGCCGTTGGTTTCAGCCATTTAATCCGGGGCTCCCGCGAGTTCCGAGCGAAGCGACGCCCACTGCTCAGATGTCGAGGTTGCGGACGTTGAGCGCGTTCTCCTCGATAAACTGGCGCCGCGGCTCGACCTGATCGCCCATCAACGTGCCGAAGATTTCCTCGGCTTCCTCGCGCGACGAAATCTGCACCCGCAGCATCGCCCGCGTCTCCGGGTTCATCGTGGTCTCCCAGAGCTGCCCCGGATTCATCTCGCCCAGCCCCTTGTAGCGCTGGATTTCCACGCCCTTTTGTCCCGCGCCGAGCACCGCCTCCGCCACCGCCTTGAGCGTATCGGCCGTGGATTCGCTTTCGCCAATCTTCAGTTTGAACGGCGCCTTGATTGCCTCGAGTTCCGGACCGAGCCGGCGTATCTCGCGCAGCTCTCCGCTATGCAACAGCGTCAGGTCGACCACCGTTGGCGGCGTCGCGCCGTTTTGCGAATGGCTGAATACCGCCCGCCAATGCGCTTCGCCGTCGGGCTCGAGCTTGTAAACCAGGTTGTCGTTCTTCGAGTCCTTGGCAATCGCCTCGGCCATCTGCTTCGCTGCTTTCTCGGATTCAAAACTCTCGTCATCGATCGTCTTGCCGGCCGCCAGCTTGGCGAGCGACGCGACGATCGAGCGCTCCTTCGAACGCCGCTCCAGCGCCTCGAACATCTTTTCGAAGAACAGCGCCTTGCGCACAATTGTCTTCAACGCCGCGCCCTTGAACTCGCGCGCGTCCTTGCCCTTGCCGGCTTCGAACGTCACCGCCTCGGCGCCGAGATCGGTCAGATAATCTTCCAGTGCCGTTTCGTCCTTGAGATAGCGTTCGGTCTTGCCCTTCTTCGCGCGAAACAGCGGCGGCTGCGCGATGTAGAGATAGCCATTCTCGATAATCTCGATGAACTGGCGGAAAAAAAACGTCAGCAGCAGCGTGCGGATATGCGAGCCGTCCACGTCCGCGTCGGTCATGATCACGATCGTGTGATAGCGCAGCTTGGTCAGGTCCTTGTCGTCGCCGATTCCCATCCCGAGCGCCGTAATCAGGATGCGCAACTCCTGCGACGACAGCATCTTGTCGATGCGCGCGCGCTCGACGTTCAATATTTTGCCGCGCAGCGGCAGGATAGCCTGCGTCTTGCGATCGCGGCCCTCTTTGGCGGTCCCGCCCGCCGATGCGCCCTCGACCAGGTACAACTCGCTGCGCGCCGGGTCGCGCTCCTGGCAGTCCGCGAGCTTGCCGGGCAGCGAGCCCGAATCGAGCGCGCCCTTGCGCCGCACGAGCTCCTTGGCTTTGCGCGCGGCCTCGCGCGCGGTGGCAGCTTCGACCGCGCGAGCGACGATCTTCTTCGCAACCCCGGGCGTCTTCTCCAGGTACTCGCCGAGCTTCTCGTTCACCAGCCCCGAAACGATTCCTTCAACCTCGGAGTTGCCGAGCTTGGTCTTGGTCTGGCCCTCGAACTGCGGCTCGGCGATTTTTATGCTGACGATCGCGGCGAGACCCTCGCGCGTGTCGTCGCCCTCCAGCCGCATATCCTTGTTTTTGAATAGGTTGTTCTTGGTCGCGTAATTGTTGATCGTTCGCGTCAGCGCCGACTTGAGTCCCGACAGGTGCGTCCCGCCCTCGGCGGTATGAATGTTGTTGGCGTAGCTGAAAATCACCTCGTGGATCGCGTCGGTCCATTGCAACGCGACTTCGACGTCGACGCCCTCGCGCACGCCCTTGAAGAAAATCACGTCGTGAAGCGCTTCGTTGCTCTTGCTCAGCGTCGCGACGTACTCGGCAATTCCGCCCTCGTAGTGAAACTCTTCCGCTTTGTTGATTCGCTCGTCGCGCAGCCTGATCCGCAGTCCCGCGTTGAGGTACGCCATCTCGCGCAGATAACGCGCGATGATTTCGTACTTGAACTTTATCTCGGGAAATATCTTCGAGTCGGGCGAGAAGGTGGTCTTGGTGCCCTTGCTGTTGGTCGCGCCGCGCTCTTCGACCTTGGTTTTCGGAAGGCCGCGCTCGTAGCGTTGAAAATAAATTTTGCCGTTCTTGTGAACTTCGACTTCGAACTCGTCGCTGAGCGCGTTGACCACCGACGCGCCCACGCCATGCAGTCCGCCCGAAACCTTGTAAGCGCCCTTTTCGAACTTGCCGCCGGCGTGAAGCACCGTGTGCACGACTTCGAGCGCCGAGCGCTTTTCCGTCGGATGCATATCGACCGGGATCCCGCGGCCGTTGTCCTCGACCGAAATCCGATCGTCGCTGAGAATTACGACATTGATCTCCGTGCAGAAACCGGCCAGCGCTTCGTCAACCGAGTTGTCCACGATCTCGGTGACGAGATGATGCAATCCCCGATCGGCCGTGTCGCCGATGTACATCCCGGGCCGTTTGCGAACTGCTTCGAGTCCTTCGAGTACCTTGATGGACTCGGCGCCATAGCCGTCCGACGATTGTTTATTTGCCATAGAAAAGAACGGGCGATGAGCTACCTTTCCGCATCCCCACCACCTCTAAGCATAGTACCCGTCTATGGGACAAAAGTAAAGGAACAACCGACCGTCCGATCAATTAATCAAACAGTATTTGAGCTTCGCGCCTGTGCATAGGAAAGCAGCCAATCAGTGGGCATTTTTCAGCACGTCGACGGGACGCAATAAGGGCCTTTTTACAAAACCTTCCCGTGCCTTTAACAGAACATCATTTTGCGAAAATGATGCGCCACGACCAACTCCGTGAAGCAGTGAAAGAGTGAAAAGGGAAATGGGCCGCGTTCAATCGACCTGGCGCAGCTCGGCCAGCATCTCCTGCGGGCCGATGTAGCCGACTTTGCGCTGCGCCACCTTGCCTGCCGAATCGATCAGCATCGTCGTCGGCACGCCCTGGATTTCGAACTTGCTGGTCAGCGCTTCGGTGGCCTTGTCCTGCGCCGTCAGATTAGCCTTCATCCGCACGAAGCGCTTCGCCTCGCTGACCACGGATGGATCGACAAAGGTCGAATGCTCCATCTCGCGGCATGGGATGCACCAGTCGGCGCTGAAATCGATCAGCACGGGCTTGCGCGCTTGGGCCGCCGACGCGAGCCGCTCGGGGTTGAACGGCTCGAAGCGAAGCTTTTCCGGCGCCTGTCGCGGATAGAGCATGATCGCGAGCGCTCCCACCGCTGCTATTCCCAGCGCAGACCTCAGCACCAGGAACGGACGCCAGCTTCTACCCTCCCGCGAAGTGAAACCGAGATAAATCCCCACGCCGGCCGCGTAATACGGCAGAATTCGAGTCATCAGGTTGCGCGGTATGACCGGATCGAGAAAATAGAGCGCGAGTCCGACCAGTACGAACCCGAACAGCTCCTCGACCCACTTAAGCCATTCGCCCGAACGCGGGAGGCGGCGGATATGCCCGGCCGCCATCGCCAGCCCGATATATGGAACGCCAAGTCCCAGCGCCAGAGTGAAGAACAGCGCGAAACCGAAAAGCGCGCTCCCGCTTCTCTCCACCATCAGCAGCAAGCCCAGCACGATCGGGCCGATGCATGGCGCCGCCACCACGCCCATCCCCAGGCCCATCAGCAACGCGCCCGCGTATCCGGGGCGGGCCGTGCCCGCGCGCTGCACCATCCAATTCGGCGGCTGCAAGACGAACAAACCGAAGCTTGACGCGGCCAGCGTCAGCAGCACCATCGACAGCGCGACAAGCACCAAGGGATTGCGCATCGCAGCGCCGAACAATCCGCCCGACATGGCGACGGCGACGCCCACCGCCGAGAACATCAGCGCGATTCCGAGCACGAAAACTGTCGCCAGAAACATCACGCGGCGATGGCTTCCGCCCTGGCTGCCGAAATATGCGATCGTCACGCCGATCAGCGGATAGACGCACGGCGTCAGATTCAGCGCGAGACCGCCAAGAAATACCGCGAAGAAGCCGAGCAACCATCCATGATTGGCGAAGACGCGCCCGACTGCGGCGCCGGAATCATCGCCGCCTCCGATGCCGCCGCTGCTCGCGCCTCCCGCGCTTATCCCCTCCAGCACGCCCGCCGCCGCGCCCGGAGATGCCAGTGCGACCGTCGTACTGACGGAAGCCGGCCGCAGGCATTCGTTGTTGTTGCAGCCCTGGTAGTCAAGAGTAACCGTGAGCGCGTCACCCGGCTTCGGCACGAAGTTGGCAGCCGCCTTGAGCGGCACTTCAAACTTGATATCGCCGCCAAACACCGAGATTTTGTCGCCGCCGGCCGCGATTTCGAGCGTCATCGTTTGCGCAGGCGGATAGTTGATTGCGCCCGCCGCCACGCTGGCCGGGCCGCTGACCTCGAGCCTGGTCGGGATGTAATCCTCGCTGAGCGGCTTGTCCGAATTGATATGCCATCCCGCGATCACATGCGCGGCGACCTTGAGTGTGCTGGCGCCGCCGGCCCGAAGCGGAGGATCGATCGTGGCGGAGGTGATCTTTACGAGTTCATTTGCCTTCGGCGTGGCATGCGCCGCTGGCGCGAAAATCAAGCAGGGGAGCGCAAAAAAGACCACCGATACGATCGAGACCCGCCAGAACGGGCGAGCCCTTGTACCGTGGGGGAACAATCGGAATTCGCGCGAGATCATTTGTCAGTAGTTAGAACATCATCGGCGCAGCTGTGGTTCCACCCGCGCGGTCAGCAGCTACTTGGCGGCGGCGCTCTGCTTGCCGTTGTTTGAAAGCGGAACCGATCCCACGACCTCCAATCCGTAGCCCGGCAGATTGGCAAGCCGTGGCGTCGCGTCGGACATGATAATCATCTTGCGCACGCCCACGTCGCGGAGAATCTGCGCGCCGATTCCGTAATCGCGGAAATCAGCCTCGGGCGTGTTGGCTCGCGTAGTTGCACGGCGCGGGGTGCGTTCGCCGTCAAAATCCGAGGCCAGCGCATTGGACTCGCGCTTGAGATACAACAGCACGCCTTCGCCCGCCGCCGAGATCCGTTCCATCGCGGAGCGCAGCAGGTTGCGGGTGTTGCGAACGAGAGTAGCCGAACACGTCACCCGGCAGATACTCGCGATGCGCCCGAACCAGGATCGGCTTGGCCGGATCCACCTTGCCCATCACCAGCACCAGGTGCTCCGTGTAATCGATCAGGTTGCGATAGACCATGGCGCTGAACTCGCCGAATGCGGTCGGCAGCTTCGCTTGCGCGATCCGCTGGACCATCGTCTCGTTACGCAGCCGGTACTCGATGATGTCGGCGACCGTGACAATCTTGAGCCCGTGCACTTTCGCGAACTCGGCCAGGTCGTCGCGCCGCGCCATTGTGCCGTCTTCTTTCAGAATCTCGCAGATGACGCCCGCCGGCTTGAGTCCCGCCAGGCGCGCGAGGTCAACCGCGCCTTCGGTCTGCCCCGTGCGCACCAGCACGCCGCCGTCACGGGCGCGCAGCGGATAGACGTAGCCGGGTGTGATGAACTCGGCGCCGCTGGCGTCCTCGCGCACCGCCTGCAAAATCGTGGTCGAGCGATCCTGCGCCGAGATTCCCGACCCCGACGCTCGCCGCGCAGTGATCGCCGTCGTGAATGCCGTCCCGAGCGGCGCCTGGTTGTCGCCAATCATCATGCTGAGCCCGAGCCGGTCTATTCGCGCCGCCGACATGGGCAGGCAGATGAGCCCGCGCCCGAACCTGGCCATGAAGTTGACCGCTTCAGGAGTGACTTTTTCGGCCGCCATGCACAAATCGCCCTCGTTCTCGCGCTGTTCGTCATCCATCAGGATGATCATGTGGCCGCGGCGGGTTTCATCGAGTGCTTCCTCGATCGAAATAAACGGCGCGTAGGCTTTCTTGCGGGGACTTATCTCACCAAACATTTGCGCGGCTCTCGATAAACTCTTACTCAAGTATATACCGCCAGCCAAGCACCCTCGAATGCCTGCGCGGTGCTATCTTGGGCGCCATGGCGGCAGAAATTACTACGGCGGTCCTGCTGGCGGCGGGGCGCGGCAAACGCCTGGGCGCTCTGACCGCGCGAACTCCGAAAACACTGCTCGAGATCGCCGGTTCACCGCTGATTTCGCATATCGCCGACGCGCTCGCGGGGGCCGGACTGACGCATGTAATAGTCGTGACGGGCTACCTGTCCGAGCAAATCGAAGGCTGGGCGCAAACTTATCAGCGCGAAAATCCGGGAATCAAAATCACAACCGTCAGGCAGCCGCAGTTGAACGGGACTGGCGGCGCGATGCTTGCGGCGAGGGCGCATCTTGCGGGCGTGGCGCGCTTCGTCTTCGGATGGGGCGATATTCTGATGGACCGCGCGAACTACCCGCGCTTCGTCCATCACGCGCGGATCGACGAGTACGATTTGATGCTTGCGGTGAACCGCGTCAGGGATCCGTTTCGCGGTGCGGCCGTCTATGTGACCGGGCACATGATGGTCGAACGCATCGACGAAAAACCGGCGCCTGGGACCGCGAAGACCGAATGGAACAACGCGGGACTTTTCGCCACCGGCCAGATAATTTTCGACTACCTCGTGCGGCTCGAACCGTCTGTGCGCGGCGAGCTCGAACTGCCCGGTGCAATCGCGCAAATGATCGCCGACGGTCGCGTCGTGCGCGCGCTTGATATGCGTGGATTCTGGAGCGACATCGGCACGCCCGAAGATCTCGAAGAAGGCACGCGCCTGGTTCAAGCCGAAAAGGAAGCGGCAATGAGTCTGCCCGACGGATGGGACGCCGGGGAGTTGGCCCGAGCTGCCCGCCTCGCCGCTCGAAGTCCGCGCCGGTAGCGATCGCGCCCGCGCCGGTGGCGACCGCGCCGGCACCGACGCACGAATCTTCGCGGCCCGCGCGCCCGGTCGCGTCAATCTAATCGGCGAGCACACGGACTACAGCGGGCTGCCCGTGCTGCCGGTTGCGATCGATCGATCTACAATCGTCGTCGCCGCCGCCATCACGACAGGCGAAATCGAACTGGCGAACGCCGACCCCGGCTGGTCCTCGCGCCGTTTTGCAATCGAACGACAGATCCCACCGTACGAAACCGGCGATTGGGCGAACTACGTGAAGGCCGCGATCCAGGGAGTGATCGATCATTTTGCGCAGCGCGGCCGTTTTTCTGCGCCTGCAACTTTGGTTGACGGCCTGCGGGGCGCATCGATGGTCGTCGATGGGCGCGTGCCGCCGGCCGCGGGGCTGTCGTCATCCGCCGCGCTCACGGTTTCGACCGCGATGGCATTCATGGCGGTCAACGAGCTCGAACTCGACGGAATCGAAACCGCGACGATGGTTGCGCGCAGCGAATGGTACGTCGGGACGCGGGCGGGCGGAATGGACCAGGCGGCATCGATTCTCGGCCGTCGCGACCATGCGCTGTTTATCGAGTTCGACCCGATCCGCGTGCGCGCAGTGAAGATGCCGGCGAACGCGGCGCTGGTCGTCGCAGATAGCCGGCAACCGGCGGACAAGTCGGGGATGGTGCGCGCGGAATACAATCGGCGGGTCGTCGAATGCGCGCTGGCGGCGCGAATTCTCGGGCACGCGCTCAAGCTCGACGGCGTGGCGATCCTTGGCGACGTGGTTCGCGCATCACCGGGATGGAACGCGGCGGAACTCGTCGAAAAGCTCGCGGCGGCGTCGCCGGCGCGGCTTGGCGCAGATCTGAAAGAGGCGGCGGACATCCTGGGCCTCTCACAGTTGGCGCTCGAAGCAGAGTTGCTTGGCCAGGGATCGGCTCGAATCGCGCTGGATTCGAACCGCCCGCTGGAAATTCTGAAACGTGCGCGACATGTCTTGAGCGAGACCGAGCGGGTGATTCGCGCGGCGGACGTGCTCGAGGCGGGTCGCCTCGACGAAATGGGAAAGCTGATGAATGCGTCGCATGCGAGTCTCGCCGATGACTTCGAATGCAGCACGGAGCGCCTCGACGCGATGGTGGAATGCGCACGGCGCGGCGGCGCGTTCGGCGCGCGGCTGACGGGCGCGGGTTTCGGCGGTTCGATTGTTGCGCTGTGCGACAACGACACGGCGAGCGCGGACGTGGTGATCGAATCGATCGATCGGGGCTATTACGCGAAGCTGGATCCGGGCGCGTCAAGTGAAAAAAGTGGGAAAACTGAAAATTGGCGAGCCGTGTTGCACGCCGGCGCAGGCGCCAGCGTGATCGATCTACGCAAGGCGTGAGAATGCGAAACCCGCCGTGGGTTTCACACTTCCTTGGGCAGGGGCCAGCCCCTGCACCTTAGTAAGGATAAAAGATGCGGGCTTCGCCCTGTTAGAAGGCGATTTTGTTGGTGTTGACAGTCATCGCAAGCCTTGCTAATATAAGGGCATGATGACTTTTGAACAGTTCGACAGAGATTTTCCGACCGATGATGCCTGCAAAGAATATATCGTAGCCAAGCGCTGGCCCGATGGCGTGCGCTGCCCACGCTGCAAGCGCAAAGAGAAAGTCTATGCGCTCAAGACTCCATTCCGCTGGACCTGCTGCAACAAAGATTGCGGCGGGCGTGCGGGTTATCGATTCAGCGTGACTACTCATACGATCTTTCAAGACACAAAAGTCTCGCTGCGAGTTTGGTTCAAGATCGGCTACCTGATGTGGACCGCGAAAAAGGGTCTTAGCTCGCTGCAAGTCCGGCGTGTGATCTTCGGGGAAAATTCGGGAACCGACTGGCGAACCGCGTGGTACATCTGCCATCGCTGGCGCGCCGCGATGAAAAGCGATGCGATTTCGCTGACTGGCGAAGTCGAGATTGACGAAACCTATGTCGGCGGCAAGGAAAAGAACAGGCACGCCAACAAGCGCTTGTACGGGACCGGCGACCATTTCGGCAATAAGACAGCGGTGATCGGCGCGATTGCTCGCAAGGGAATGGTCGTTGCGAAAGTGATCGAGAATACTGACACCAAAACCCTTGACGGGTTCGTGCATTCCGCAGTCGGGCCAAATGTTAGTCTGGTTTCGACTGATGAGCATTCGGGCTACCGACTGCTTGGCCGCGATCTGCCGCATCAAGTCGTGCGCCACAGCGCGGGCCAGTACGTAGTCGGGGCAGTTCACACAAACACAATCGAGGGATTTTGGAGTCTCTTGAAGCGCGGCATCATGGGCAGTTACCACAAAGTCAGCAAAGAATATCTGCCGCTGTACGTGAATGAATTTGCTTGGCGCTATAACAATCGAAAAAACCCAAACGCATTTGCCGAGCTGATTACGACGTGCAGTAACTAGCCGCGCGAACGTGGAAGCGCTAAAGTATCGCGGTGGCTTCCACAAAGCGTACGGCCCGCACGGGCCGCAAAAAATACGTCCCAAGCGAAAAGCAGCGCGCGAGCGACGAAAAGTTGCGCGAGGAATTGCGCCAGTTCGATCTGAAGAAATTTGACCGGGTGCTTGAGCGCGCCTTAAAATCAAAGCCCTAGCGTCCCCCACCTTGTGAACGACTTTTTTCACTCGTGAAGCCTCATCGCGAGCTTTTGCATGAAGCCCTTCACGTTGTTGAAGATGCCCTCCGCCATCTCTTCGGTGTACACGCCGCGAACGTGCATGGTGTAATTGCGCCAAGCATCTTTCAAAACGCCGAAATGGGTCGCGGCCTGAGCGTAAAACTCCTGCTGCTCTTTGCAATCAGGGAGGAGTTTCCACACGGCGTCTTTGTGCATCTCCCTGATCTTACTTTCGATCCCTCTGATTGCCGGTTCCCAATTTGTGTGCGCCAGCGAGACGCCGAACTTTGCACCCAGCGCGGTTAATCCGATTTCGAGAACGCGCATAGCATGAAATACTGACGCCGTTCCCCTATCTAGACTTAAGCAAATGCCAGATTCTGCGATGTCAAATGCTGCACTCGGAAACGCGCTGGCAACAGCCTCACCGAAGAGATGCGGATTGCTAACCTTAGGCCAAAATTTGGCTCGCTCGGCAGGAACGTACCAAAATGCCTTACCTTCAAGTTCCTTCCGGGAAAGCTTGTGAATGACTGTCAACTGGTCGCGCATCCATTGGCAGTTCCTCTTTTGCCAATTGCTACCTTCAAGCTCCTGTATGACTTCTTCAACGGTATCGGTGGTAATCCGTAGGCCGATCTTCGTGAACTCTTCCTTGACGTGCCTTAATCTCGGCAGCGTCCGATCCCTGAATTGCTGGTCAAGCGGAGAGAACATTTGGAACGTAGGTTCATCGCCGCTACCAGGCATCGACCCAAGCAGGCAGTCGGTCTCGATGGTCGTGAGGATATGACCGCACCAAAAGAAATTACCCGCAGAGAAAGAAAGCATATCTAGCCAGCTAACAAGCTCATAACGATGCGATTCCCAAGGTGCTTCACACTCCACCGTGATAATGGGTGAACAGCAACACAAATGTCGCCTGAACAGATTAAGCTCAGTTCCACTAAACATTTTCCTCTTCCCCAAGGCGACTGTCAACAGCAACTAAATCGCCCTGTTAGAAGGGGATTATGTTGGGCTTGACACTCGTGCTGTTGACGGGCGTGGTTTATCTGACAGGCCGGTGTTTTGCTTCAGGTGTATCGGTTGTAAGCGGGAGGTCCGCAGAAACACATGGCGAGCCCTTGCGCGGCGCGCTGAATACCTATGCAAAATCGGGTTTCATGTTTTCTGTTGCCAAGGCCCCTGTACCAAATCACGCCGCGTACAGTGAAGTCCAATTTTCCTTCCCACAGAGCAGTATATTCGGCTGGACTGAAATGAAGCGTCGCGTGTTCCTTGAGCCCTTCTTCGTTCGGTGGGTGCGGCGTCAGTGCATAGTTCAAGTCTTCTGGGTAATCAGGTGGGGATGCCAAATCCTTGGCGAGTATTTTTTCAACTCTTCCGCGACCACCAGTGAGCCATGCTGGACTTCGCCCTACGTTCTTTACGATCCACTGGAAAGTTATAGACCTTGGGGTAAGCGGAGTAGCGACGGACGGCTGAACGTCATATGCGAAGGGGATGACCATGACCCATGGCCTTTCGATTTCTGTAATCGCTTCTTCAGCAATGTCCGCTTGGCGCTTGATCGCGAGCAAAGTGAAGAAAGCGACAATCACATAGGCCGAGGTAATGCCGACCATGATCCATTCCGCGATACTCGCCTCTGGTCGCAAATGCTCGGTATCCTTCTTTTTCTCCTCGGTTGCGGATTCGCCTACAACGCGGCTCGCTTCTGGATTTACTCGGGACGAAGAGGCATTAGCGCCAGCCTGATTGCTTTGAGTTTTGCCTGTCTGTTCATTGGTCAGGCTTTCGTTTTGTTTGGTTTTTGGTGGCTGTAGATCGCTTGCGTTTAGTGCGTCGCTTAGAAGTAATGCCGACGCTATCAGGATCAATGCGCACCAGGTGCTTGAGTGCTTCATGGAACGTCAGGGTGGAGTGAGATGGGTTTCGCTTTCGGCATAGTACTACCCTTCGCGGGAACGGCAATCGGAATTGGCCGCCCCTGTCCACAATCAGGTGACTGGCCTTATCTGGCTGAGGTTTCCGCCAGTGGGCTGACCTCAGCACCCTGCTATCACGTCGAAGAAGATATTTGGATTCTTGCGATTATTGAAGCGATACTGAAACTCCGCCAGATACAGCGGCAGATATTTTTTGCTGACGTTGTGGTAAGTGCCGACCACGCCGCGTTTGAGGAGGGCGATAGTGCTGCTTAGTAAGAGAAGCGGCTGCTTCTGTTTTGGGTTGACTCATTTGACTGTCCACCCACCACAGGCCGCTCGCGCCAACCAGCGAAAGCAGAATGCCGACAACGTATTTTTGTTCGACCAGCGCGAACAAGCCGGTCGTAAAGACAGCGCCAGCCGCCAACGCCCAAACTCCGAGCATGCGATTTTGCTGAGACCACCATTTCTGGTCTTCATTAGGCGTCGATTCAGCCATAGCAACCCCCTGATGGCGAGATTTCCCCTCCGCCCCTCAAGGATAGCCTAACATCCGGATACTCGCTTGGAATAACGGGTGAGGTAAATCCAGTTACCCCTTCTAGCAGGGCGAAGGCCGCATCCCGCGGCGGTGCCGATTGTCTTAGCAGACGGGAAGTCCGAAACCTGCGTGAGGTTTCGGTATCCGAGGTCTGGATCGGGCGCGCGCGCGATCGATCTACGCGTGGCGTGAAAGCGCCTTAGCGTTTGACGCGAAGGATGCGCGCGGAGTGCGGGGGGAGAGCGATAGCATCGAAGATTTCAATTTTCCCGTCGCAAGCGAGATCGAGCGCAACCATTTCGCCGGCGCCCAACTTCAGATCGGATTTTTGCACACGAGCGGGCGAGTCGCCGCGATTCAGGAGCATCGCGACCGCGCCGGTGGCGATTGCGCCGCCGCCTGCGGTTTCAGCGATCAGGCCGCGGACCTCGCCGTCCGCCATCAGATCGAGCGCGAGCACCGGTTCGCGCGCCGCGTTTGAATCGATCTCGGAGCTGATTTGCGCGACTGCACGAAACAATTTTCCCGTCTCGGCGTCGAGGATGCTCATGTCATCGGAGATCACGAGCATCCCGCCGCTGGCGGCGATGCTCGCAGCCAGCGCGGCGCGCTCGTCGGCGCTCAGGCGGGTTTCGCGCGCCCGCAGCATCAAACAGTCGGGGTCGTTCAGCCATAGACGCCGATGCATGAAACTGCGCGCGATGATCGCGTCGAGCGCATAGACCGTTGACGGGTCGCCCGTTCCAGAAGCGGTCGAGCCCCAAAACGGGGAAACGTCGGGGCCGATGCGCATCCCATCCACGACGCCGATCGCCTGGCCAATCGGGCAGCCGCATCCGAGGATGAACGCGTCGTCGCCGGCACCGGCCCGAATCGCCTCGAGGCCGTGGCGCAAGGTTTCGCCACGCGTGAGATTTGGATCGTGACGCCGGCCGGGTGCCGCGGCGGCGTAAAGAAAATCGAGCTTCAAATACGAGTAGCCGAACTCGCCGGTGAGCTTCGCGAACAGATGGCGCAGGTGCGCGCGAAACGCTGGGTTGCTCGCGTCGAGCGCGTACGCGAACGCGTCGTCGCTCTTGGTCCAGTTCGGGTTGTGGCCGGCGCGAACGGGTTCGCCGGTATCCGCGCGCATGATGAACCATCCGGGATGATCGATCATCAGGCGCGAGTCGCGGGCGGCAAGAAACGGCGCGGTCCACAGCCCGGCTTTGAAGCCAGCGGCACGAATTTCGCCGGCGATTTGTTTCAGCCCGCCCGGAAATTTGGCGTTGGTGATGTCCCAGTCGCCGAGCGCGGACTGAAAGCCGTCGTCGAGTTGAATCACGTCGAGCGGAAACTCGGAGCGCATCGCTTCGAGCGACTTGATATTGGCGCTGAGCGCGTCCTCGGTGATCGCGTGAAAGTAGTGGTACCAGGAGCACCATCCGCGCTGAAACGGCGCGCTGACCCGCGCGTTCATCCATCGCCCGGCCGCATCGGCCCATCGCGCGGCCATCCGCGCGGCGGACTCGCCGATCCCGGCGCTGGCGATGAACAGCGGATCGAGTTCGCGACGCGCGCCCGGCGCAAGGGTCACATCGTCGAGGATCGCGCGTGCGATTATTTTTTCAGGGCTCGAGACGGTGAGGGTCGAAAGCGAAGTCGCGGCGCCGATGAATCCGGCCAGCACGCGCTCCCCGGCACTGCGACTTTCGACGATCGTGAAAAGTTCAGAGGTATCCGCTTCGGGGAATTCAAGCGGGCGAGTCGGTTCACTCTGGTGATTGAGGCGAGTGATGAAATGGGCGGTATCTCGCGGATGGTTTTTTTGCGACGCGCCTACATCGTGGCCGCCCGAGGCGCTCCATGATTGGTATCCATGCTTGAAGAATCGCGCCGGGGCGGACGGTGCGAAACCGGTCGAAACTTCGAAGATCGCAGACGTGAGCCGAACCGGATCGGTGCCGCGATTGGCGATGGTTGCGCGAACGATGCTACCGCCGAGCGCGTGTTCGAGACGGGCAGAGATGACGAGGCCGTCGCCGATGGCGCTCGATTCACGCGCACCGAAGGGCGCGGGGAGATCGAGCGCGCGCGCGTGACCGGTGGCGTCGGTGAAGCGGATCTCGATTCGCGACAGGAGTGTGTCCGTCACGTCGTGCAGGGTTGCAAAGAGGCGGGATCACGGCAAGGCAGCGGAGGCGGGGGCTGCCGCGAAGGGAAGAACTTAATTGTATGCGAAACCCACTGTGGGTCTCTCCCTTTACCTGTTCTAACAGGCCGCCAGGCCGCATCCTCGTCTTAACAGACGGGAAGTCCGAAACCTGCGTGAGGTTTCGGTGTCTGAACTCCGTGTCTCTGCGTGGGTTGCGCCGGAGCGGGGCGGTCTTTGATAATCTAGCCGCCGTGCCGAGACGTTCGCGAAAAAATCCCGACGCAGATATCGACGCGCGCGCGGAGGCCGTCCGTGCTCTGGCGCCGATCGACCAATGCCTCCGCGCCGCGGAGAAGATTCCGGCTCTGGCCGGATTCAGCCGCGACTACCTCAAACTGATGGTGCAGCGGGCGCAGGCGGAGTTGCGCGCCGCGATTCTTTCGGGACGCGACGCGACCCGGCGCGATCGGGCCGCGATGGTCGATGCGGTGGCGAGCGCGGCCGCGCGCGCCGTCGCGGCGGACGAGCCGCGGCTTAGGCCGGTGGTGAACGCGACGGGAGTCGTGCTGCATACGAACCTCGGCCGCGCGATCCTGGCGGAATCGGCGATCGAGGCGGTCGAGATGGCGGCGCGATCGGCGGTCAACCTGGAATACGATTTGGAGACCGGCGGGCGCGGTGACCGGGACACGATCGTGGAAGACGAGATTTGCGCGCTCACGGGGGCCGAGGCGGCTACCGTGGTAAACAACAACGCTGCGGCGGTTGTGCTCGCGCTCAACTCGCTGGCCGAGGGACGGGAAGTAATAGTATCGCGCGGCGAGATGATCGAGATTGGCGGATCGTTTCGATTGCCCGACGTGATGGCGAAGAGCGGAGCGATAATCCGCGAAGTCGGGACGACCAACCGGACGCATCCGGGGGACTACGCGGATGCGATCGGTCCGGAAACCGCGCTGCTGCTGAAGGTGCATCCGTCGAACTACCGCGTGGTCGGCTTCACCAGCGAAGTGACGCTGGAAGAGTTGGTCGAAATCGGGCGCGCGCGTGGAATCGACGTGATGGAGGATCTCGGCTCGGGGGCGATTGTCGATCTGACGAAGTTCGGAATCCCGCGCGAGCCTTTGGTGCGCGAGCGAATCGCGGCGGGCGCTGCGATTGTCACGTTCTCGGGCGACAAGCTGCTGGGCGGTCCGCAGGTGGGCGTGATTGCGGGGCAACGGGGGCCGATCGAACGAATCAAGCGCAATCCGCTGAAGCGGGCGCTCAGATGCGACAAGCTGACGATTGCGGCGCTCGCAGCGACGATGCGGCTGTATCTTCGCTCGGGCGACCTGGCTGAGGAGCTGCCGACGATCCGGCTGCTGGGGCGGCGTGCAAGTGAGATTGCGGCGATGGCGCCGCGCGCGCGGGAGATAGTGGCGGAGCGGCTGGGGGGCGAATACGCGGTCGAGATCGTCGACGCGGCTTCGCAGGTGGGCTCGGGCGCGATGCCGGTCGAGGAGCTGAAGTCGGTTGCGCTTCGCGTGAGCCATCCGGAGAAATCCGCCAATGCGATCGCGGCGATGTTTCGGCGCGCGCGAATAATCGGGCGGGTGGCCGATGATTCGTTCCATCTCGATTTGCGCACGGTTGAGGATCCGGCGGTCTTCGCGGTGAAGCTGGAAACTGACTAGGATTGTCGAACCCCGCGCCCAGGAGTGTTGAACGCAATGAAATTCGGAACATTTTTGTATCAGACATCGCCCAACAGTATCGCGGCGGTCGCGCGCAAAGCCGAGGAGAGCGGTTTCGAATCGATCTGGATCCCGGAGCATATTATTTTGCCCGTAACGTACCGCTCGCCGTATCCGTATTCATCGAGTGGCAGATTGGGTGCGCCGCCGGAGACTCCGTTGCACGATCCGATGCTGGCGCTGGCGTTCGTCGCCGGGATCACCACGAAGATCCGGCTGGCGACGGGAGTATTAGTGATCCCGATTCGCAACGCGTTTGCGACTGCCAAGGCGGTTGCCAGCCTGGACGTGCTTTCGGGCGGGCGATTTATTTTCGGGGTCGGGATCGGGTGGCTGGAGGAGGAGTTCGAAGCGGTCGGGATGAACTTCAAAGACCGCGCGATGCGCACGCGCGAATACCTGGCGCTGATGAAGGAGCTGTGGACCAAGGAGTCGCCGGAGTATCACGGCAAGACGATAGGGATCGAAGGCTTCAAGTTCATGCCCAAACCGGCCCAAAAAAGCGCATCCACCGATCGTGTTCGGCGGAAACACGGAGCCGGCGCTCAAACGGGCGGCGAAACTCGGCGACGGTTGGTATGGAATCTTGCAGCATATCGACGAGATTGCGGCGACGATCAAGCGGCTGCGAGAGCATGAGCGCGCGGCGGGGCGGACGGCGCCGCTCGAACTGACGGTGAGCGGGCTGCGCGAACAATTGAAGCCCGGGGACATCGAGCGGCTCGCCGCGATGGGCGTGTCGCGAATAATCATCGCGCCGGGCGCGACGACGCGGGAGTATATCGCGTCGATGGAAAAGTTCGGCGCCGAGGTAATCTCGCGGCAGTGATCGCGAGTGGATAGCATCTTTTTTTGGAGTGCCAGGCGTCGCGGTGGCTGTTGGCGTGTCGCAATTCGCGCGGATATCATCAAAAATTGCGCCGGAGGATTGCTTATCAAGATGAAAAGGTGCCCGCGCTGCGAAAAAACCTACCCCGACTTGGAAACGTTTTGCGAAGCTGACGGCACCGCGCTGGTCCAGGCGGGCCCCGCCTTTGCCGAAGGGGCAGGACGCGCCGGCGCGGTCGCCGAGAGCGCGGTCGAGGAGGGCGGGCAAATCGAGTGTCCGGTATGCGGCGGCAGGGCGCAGCCGGGGGAACTTATCTGCAACTTCTGCGGCGCGCGCCTCGGGGTGGAATCGGCGGCGGAGCCATACAGCCCGCCGCGATCGCCGGCACCGCCGCGGATGACGCCGCCGCCGCGATCGGCGACGACGGTTCGGCGCGATTCGTCGCCGTCGATGCGCATTACGGGCAGGATGCCGGATGACGACGGCGAAGAAGAAGGCCGCGGGACGTTCGCGCGTGGTTGGATATCTGATCGCGGCGATAGTCGCGCTGGGAGGAGGCGCGTGGCTTGCGCTGCATCTCAGCACCAAACCCGCGGAGCAGCCGGTGGCGAACGCGTCGCCGGCGGCGATGGCGTCGGTGGCCTCGGCGGCGCCGAGCGGGCCGTTGGTGGCGTTGTCGAAGGTGATGGTGGTGCAGGTGACCGGGGAATCGGCGGCGGCGCCCGAGCGCAACCAGGAAACGGCGCGCAAATTTTTCGAAGATCACAAGGACGGATTGCTGGAGAGCTATTCGCATGCGATCGCCGGCGACAGCACTTTGCGGGACGGGATGGTGGTGCGGATCAGGGTGCTGCCCAACGGCAACGTGGACGCGGCGTCGGTGCGGACCTCGACCAATCCGAACCCGGCGTTCGACGCGGAAGTAGTGAAGGACGTTTCGGGGTGGAATTTCGCGCCGTTCAGCGGCGGCCAGGTCGAGATCGATTATCCGATAATTTTCACCAACGATCCCGCATCGAGGGACACGCTCGAAGTCGCAACTCAGCTCGAAGCTGGCCGGACTGAGCCCGACCGAGGCGCCGGAATTTTCCAGCGCGCCGCCGGCGGCGTCGCCGGCCGCGTCGGAAGCGGCGGGCGCTCCGTCACCGGCGTCAGTCGAGACGCCGGTGTCGGCGGTCGCGCCCGCGCCGCGCAAGCATCACGTGGCGAGCCGCGCGCCCAAACCGCCGCCGCTGACCTTGCAGCAGCGCGTCAAGCAGGTGCTGGCGTCGAATCCAAGGACGCGGCGCGTGGACTGTTACACCAGCGGCAGCACGGTGACGATTTTCGGCAAGGTGTTCGACGCCAACGCCAAGCTGTATACGGAAAAAATCGTGCGCCAAGTACCGGGGGCCGGGAACGTGATCGATTCGCTGACGACGGATGAGAGCGATTGGGCAGCGCGCCAGGCTGCGATCGCGTCGCAGCTTTATGCCGCGGGGTTGAACAGCGTGACGGTGAAGGTGATCGGCCACGACGCGTATCTTGGCGGCACGGTCAAGAGCGATGCGCAAAAGCAGCAGGCAGTGACGATCGCCGAGAGCGCGTCGCCGGTGCACGTGCGGACGAATCTGATCACGGTTCAGCCCGGAAACATGTTCGGATTCTGATTTGCGGACTGAGACGATGCCGCCGGGGTGTGATTGATCTTGCGCGGCGTGTTACTATTGACAGGTATCGAGCCGAACGCTTATATGGCGGAAAGAGCGCGGCATAGGACGCTCCGAGCAGGAGGAATCTATTTCCATGGCTGATGCACCCACGACACCGAAAGAAATCTTTGCGGCGATGCCCAGTCGCTTCAACAAAGACGCGGCCAAGGGTTTGACCGCAACGTACCAGTTCGACCTCTCGGGCGATAACGGCGGCAAGTGGCACGTAGTCGTCAACAACGAAACGTGCACGGTCAAAGAAGGACCGGCCGCTTCGCCGAGCATCACGATTTCGATGACAGCGCAGGACTACGTTGACATGATCACCGGCAAGCTCAACGGCCAGGTCGCATTCATGAGCGGCAAACTGCGAATCGCGGGCGACATGGGGCTGGCGCTG
Organism: Binataceae bacterium (SeqCode); assembly: GCA_963803045.1. Lineage (GTDB taxonomy): Bacteria > Desulfobacterota > Binatia > Binatales > Binataceae > Binatus. The sequence goes on from CAWDLC010000014.1 coordinate 225,770, forward strand.
CGCATGCAGAGTTTGTTTCCCCAAGCGTGAATCCCAGACACCAATGAATTGAACGCCGGCCGGAGCCAAAACCAGGCCCGGCTGGCGGAAAATCCGCCTGCAAAGCATCCCGCATAAAATCATCCCAAGCCGAAACGCGCCGATAAAATTCAGATTCGGTACGCAGTCGAAACACAATCTTATCCACTGATTAACGACCCCAGGCTGCCGCAAGCGCGAGCGCCGATTACTGTCAGTACATCAATTTCGGAAACTAAAATTCTGTTTCTTAAACAGTCCTAAGCAAGGAGGACAAATCCACGTCACAGGAAGAGAGAACGCAAATGAGTTCCGGGGAGTTTGAGGGCGACCTCAACACGGAAAGCGGAGGAGTCGACTGAGAACGGCCAGGACAACGATTCGCTGGCCTCAAAACTGTCGAAGGAGCTCAGCAACTGGCGGCGCAAGCGCACTTCGTCGCGGCCACGGCACTCTGACGGACCAAGTCAGAACTTTCAGTCAGAGCCGGCCCGCACGATCAAGGTTCGCGGTCACGAGACTTTGGTCGTTCGCAAACCGAAGCTCGCCGGCAAGCCCCCCACGAATACGAATCACACACCAAATAATCAATAGTCAGTCGGCCGCGGATGTGGAGTGGGGCGTGCGGAGGAGTCAGGAGCGGAAGATTTCGACAGGCATCTCTCGCGACGCTTGCCGGGCCGGATAGACGGTCGCGAGCAAGCAGAGAAGCATCGAGGCGAGCGCGACGGCGGCGAAGTTCGACGGCTCGACGGCGATCGGCAGCGTCGAGATACCGTAAATTTCACGCGGGATGTGAATGAACTGGTAACGCGCCAGCGCGAAGCATCCGGCGGCGCCGAGAATCAATCCGGCGGCGGTTCCCGCAGCGCCGACGATCAGTCCCTTCATCACGAAGATCAGGCGTACGTCGGGCCGCGTCGCACCCATCGCGATCAGCACGGCGATGTCCTTGCGCTTCTCCATCACGACCATGATCAGCGTCGCGACGAGGTTGAACGCGGCAACGCCGATGAGCATCACGAGCACGAGTGCATATACGCGCTTGAGGAGTTCGAAGCCGGCGGCGGCAGATTCGTTAAATTCGATCCAGTTGCGCACGCGGTATGGGCTCGCGAACAGTTTGCGCACCGCATCGGTAACCGCGTCGGTCTGGTCGAGATTCGTCAGATGGATATCGATGCCGTCTACCTTTGCGGTGCGGCCGAAGAAATCCTGGGCGTGCGCGAGATCCATGAAGACCATGTTGGTATCGAGGAAGTTCATTCCGGAGTCGAAGACCGCGCCGATTGCGAATTGGCCGCTCTTGGTTGAGAGCGATCCATCGGGCGAAATAATTGGCGCGACCATCCGCACCGCGTCGCCGGGTTTGGCCTTGAGTTTTTTCGCGAGGCTGACTCCGATGGCGAGGCCGCCTGCGGTAAGCGCGGGGTCCGCGGCGCTCCCAGGGATCGGGTAGCTTCGCGAGAGGTCGTCGAGACCGCCGGCGGTCATGTAGCGGCCCCATTGCGCGCGCACGACGGGGTTTTTCGGCTCGATGCCGCGCACGACGACGCCGCCAATTCCGCGTCCCGAACTCAGCATCGCCTGGCCCACGATGTACGCGTCGGAGCCGTTGACGCCGGGCACGCTGGCGACCTTCTTCTCGATCTCGGCGTAGTTGTCGATCGATCCTTGTGAATTGAGTATCTGGACTTGCGGGCTGAGGCTGAGCACGCGTTCTTTGAGGCTCTGCTCGAAGCCGCCCATCACGGAGAGTGTCACGGTGAGCGCGGCGACGCCGATCATCACGCCGACGGCAGTAAAGATGGTCGTGATCGAGATGAAGGCGTCCTTGCGACGGGCGCGCAGATAGCGGAGCGCAATCTTGAGTTCGTATCGCACGACGGATCGCGGGAGGAACTCAGAATATCACGTTTTCTTTCTTTAGCTGCTCGATCTCATCGGCGCTGAGCGAGAGCATCTCGCGGAAGATTTCATCGTTGTCCTGGCCGAGAATCGGCGCGGCCGAGCGAAGCGTGCCGGGAGTGCGGCTCATGCGATGCTCGAGTCCTTCGTACGGCGACGGGCCCATCTCCTTGTGCTCGAGCCAATGCCAGAAGCCGAACGCCACGAGGTTGTCGTCCTGGTGAATATCGACGCAGTTCTCGACCGGATAGGCGGCAACTCCGGCGGCCTGCAACTTCGCGGTGAGATCGTGCGCGTTGTGGATGCGCGTGAGCGAGCCGACGAACTCATCGATCGCAGCGGCGTTTTCGATGCGAGCAGGCGCAGTCGCAAAGCGCCGGTCGGTGGAATCGGCGGCGAGCGCGGCAAGCATCGCGCGCCATTGATCGTCGCCCGCGACTGCGATCGCGATCCATCGCTCGTTACCGTCCTCGTCGGCGCATCGGTAGGCGCCGTGCGGAGCGTAACGCGCGGACGCGTTGCCACGCGGACCAAGCACCCGTCCGGTTGCGAAGTAATCGATCAACGCAGGCGCGAGATTCTGCATCGCGGCCTCGTACTGCGACATGTCGATGTACTGGCCCTTGCCGGTGCGACGGCGATAGTCGAGTGCGGCGAGAAGCGCGAACGCGGAAAAGCGCGGCGCGATGAAATCCGTGTAGGCGCCGTACGGCGGCGTGCATGAGCCGGGGCCGTAGCCGGAGATGTAGTAGAAGCCCGACAGCGCGGCCATCAGCTGGCCGAAGCCGGGGTAGAGAGCGTTGGGGCCGGTCTGCCCCTGCATGCAGGTCGAGAGCATGATCAGGTCGGGGCGGATCGCGCGAAGATTTTCGTAATCGAGTCCCCAGGTGCGCATCGCCTTGGGCGTGAAACTCTCGACGATGATGTCGGCCCACGGCACCATGCGTTTGGCGAGTTCGCACGCTTTGGGCTTGCCCAGGTCGAGCGTGATTCCCTTCTTGGAGGTGTTGAAGCTGGCGAAGAACTGACTGCGGTTGATGCCGGGCATCGCGTCTTTCCACGGCGGACCGATTCGCAGCACGTCGGGGCGCGCGGCGGACTCGACGCGAATTACGTCGGCGCCGTTGTCGGCGAAATACTTGGTCGTGATCGGGCCGACGCCGACCCAGGCGAAGTCGAGGACATGAACTCCTTCCAATGCGAAACGGCTCATCTCGAATTTATTTCTCCTGGCTAAATCGAGCCGGCGGCCCGGAGCCTGGTTAGCCGCTCGGGCGTGAGGCCGAGAAGCCCGCGGTAAATCTCGTCGCTGTGCTCGCCGATTCGCGGCGCGCGCGCGGTCGATCCGATGGGGGTCGCGGTCAGTTTCGCGAATGGTCCGGGAAATGTGAGCGTGCGGCCGATGGTGTCGTGCGGCACCGCAGTCCAGAAGTCGCGCGCTTTGAGCTGCTCATCGGCGGCGATGTCGGCGGTGGTCGCGACCGGCGCGAGAAAGATCCGGCGCTTGAGTCCCTGCGCGTAGATTTCCTGCTTGGTCATCGTGAGCAGGAAGCGCTGGATCGTGGCTTCGAGATCTTCGGTCTGCTTGCGGTCCTCCTCGGTCACCGTCATGAAGAGGCCGGGTACCCACGAAACCCAATCCTTGGTGCGCATCCAGTCGGAGCCGAGTCCGTTCTCCCCCATCCACTCGACCAGCGCCTTGGTCGAATTGCCGAACGTCATGCCGCCGGCGATCAGGATCGAGATGTGCCCGTCCTTGCACTGGTACACCATCCTGCGCCGTACGTCGGCCGAGCCCGCGAAACTCCCGCTGCGCGACAGATAGCTGCCGTGCAGGAATGGCATCGCCTGTTCGTTCATCAGCGTCCACACGATGCAGGCCTGCATGTTGACGACGATTCGCTGGCCGAGCCCGTCGATCTGGCGCGGGTAGTGCGCGAGCATCATACCGACGGCGGCCTCGCCGCCGGCGTGCAATCCGGCTTGCGGCAGACTCATCTGGAGCGGAGGCTTTCCCTCCTCGCCCATCAGGTACATCTGGCCGCCGGCCGCCCACGTGATGATGTCGGCCCAATTGTAGTCTTTGCCCGGACCGCGGTCGCCGAACGGTGTGATCGACGCATAGATGAGGCGCGGATTGCGCCGGGCGAGCGCGTCGTAGCCGAGACCGACGGAGTCGAGATAGCCGAGCGGGTGCGACTCGACGAGGAAGTCGGATTGCGCCGCGAGATCGGCGACGAGTGCGCGCCCGTCCTCAGTAGCGACGTTGGCGGTCACAGATTTTTTCCCCGCGTGATAGGCGATCGAATAGAGGCAGTGGTCGGGATCGGCGATATCTTCGAGATAGGGCGGGATGCGCCGCGTCGAGCATCCGTCGGGCGGTTCGAGCTTGATAACTTCGGCGCCGAGATCGGCGAACATCTTGCCGCACAACGCGCCCTTCTCGTCGGTCAAATCGAGCAGCCGAAATCCCTTGAGCAACTCTGATGGCATCGGTGTTTTATACCCTACCGCGGCAAAGATGTAACGCGGAGCGAGCAAAGAAAGATGAACGGCCGGCTATTCCTGCTGGCGGGCGTGGCGCGCGGCGCCGATCGCGGTGGCGAAATCGGCATGCTCGGGAATGACGAAGCGCCGGCCGAACGGAAAATCGAGCCGCTTCATCCCCTGCATGAATCGGAACAGGCGCGACAACTTGCCGGTCAGCACGATATTTTCCTGGCCACAGGCGCGGGCGCTGGCGACTGCGAGCACGCCGATGGATTCGACGATCATGTTCATGATGGCCAGCGCCTTGTCCTCGGGCGTCGCGTCGGCGCTTATCTTGCCGAAGTTCGCGGCGGTGGTGGAGGCTGGCAGGTCGCCGATCGCGCCGCCGGCGATGTCGCGAACGCTGAGATCGATGCGGCGCAGATCGCCCTTGCGCGCGAGTTCTTCCAGCCGCTCGATGGTCGAGACGCCAAGCATGTGCTTGGCGAGTCCCAGCAGCGTGCCACCGCCGATGCCGGTGCCGCTGAAGTGCGCGATTTTGTCGCGCGTGACCGATACGATTGCGGTGCCGGTGCCAAGCGAGACAACCAGCGCGCTTTCCTTGCCGGCAAGCGAAGTGCCGCCGATTCCGATTGCGGTGAACTCGTTGACCTTGACGACCGGCCTGCCGAGCAGGGATTTCGTGAGTACGCGCGAGCCCGCCCCGGTGGCGGCCACGCATTCGACGTCTTCGAGTTTGATGCCGAAGTCGACGACGAGTTTTCCGAGCGCGCCGGCAGCCGCGGCGACCGGGTCGTTGGCCTCGATCGTTACGACGTGCAGGCCGCTATTTTCGAGAATGACGGCGTCGGTGGTCGAACCGCCGATATCGATGCCAACGATCATAGGTGGTGCCGGCTCCTGTCCAGCCCGTCTTGAAGCTAGATCAGCCGGAGCCACCCGCGCAACGACGGTGACAGGGGTGAAAGCCGCCTTAGCCGGACCCGGTTAGTGTGCTAGGTTTCGAAAATGGCACGGCGCAAAGCCGATTCGTCGCGGAGTCTGTTTCCACCGCGCACGCCGCTCAGCCAGCCGCTGGCGGATCGGATGCGTCCGCGCACGCTCGACGAAATTGTCGGCCAGGAGCATCTGCTGGGTCCGGGAAAGTTCCTGAGCCAGATGGTGGCGGCGCACGTGCTTCATTCGATGATCCTGTGGGGTCCGCCGGGCACGGGTAAGACGACGCTTGCTTTGGTGCTGGCGGAACAATCGGGCGCAGTGTTCCGCAAACTTGCCGCGGTAACCTCGGGCGTCGCCGATCTGCGCGAGGCGGTGGAAGCGGCGCGCCACGATCTCGACGCGGGCAAGCGCACCGTGGTCTTCATCGACGAGATCCATCGCTGGAACCGCGCGCAGCAGGATGCGTTCCTGCCGCATGTCGAGAGCGGACTGATCACGCTGATCGGCGCGACGACGGAAAATCCCTCATTCGAGGTCATCTCGCCGCTGCTCTCGCGGATGCGGCTGCTGGTGCTGCAACCGCTGTCGGAAGAAAACGTCGCCACGCTGGTGCATCGTGCGCTGGCCGACACGGAGCGCGGGCTCGGCGGGATCGGGCTCAAGCTGGGAGCCGGCGCGATCGACGAGATAGTTCGATACGCCGGCGGTGACGCGCGGCGAGCGCTCGGCACGCTCGAAATTGCGGCGGAGTTCGCGCAAAACGCGGGCGCGACAGTGATCACGCCTGAACATATTCGCGAGTCGGCGCAGCAGAAGGCGCTGCTTTACGATCGCGCGGGCGAGGAGCACTACAACGTCATCTCGGCCTTCATCAAGAGCATGCGTGGCAGCGATCCCGACGCGGCGATTTACTGGATGATGCGGATGGTCGAGGCGGGCGAGGATCCGCTGTTCATCGCGCGGCGGATGGTGGTGTTTGCGTCCGAAGACGTCGGCAACGCCGATCCGCGCGGGCTGCAAATAGCGATCGCGGTGAAGGAGGCGGTGGACTTCGTCGGGATGCCGGAAGGCGTGATTCCGCTTGCGCAGGGCGTGACGTACCTGGCGAGTGCGCCCAAGTCCAACGCGGCGTATCGCGCGATGCGCCAGGCGGGCGAAGATGCAAAAGCGCTTGGCGCGTTGCCGGTGCCGCTGCATCTGCGCAACGCACCGACGCCGATGATGAAGGGACTCGGCTACGGCAAGGACTACCGCTATCCGCACGATTTCGAGGGCGCGCTGGTCGCGCAGAACTATTTGCCGGGCGAACTGGGCGAAAAGATATATTACGAACCGTCCGAGCGCGGATACGAAATCAGGATTCGCGAGTTTCTTGCGCGCGCGCGCGAGGCACGCAACACCACATCATCGCGGCGCAAGCCGGCCGGGAAAGACTGACAGGGAAAAAGCGAACCGCGAGAGCCGGACCATGTCCGTTCCCGCGGTTCACAAAAGTCAGGCCAGAGATTATTTCGTGCCGAGAACCGCGTCCTTCAGCGCTTTGGCAGCGGTGAAGCGAAGCCTGGTGCGCGCCGGAATCTTGATCTCCTGACCGGTGGCCGGATTGCGGCCCATGCGCGCCTTGGTCTTGCGCTTGCGGAAGATGCCGAGGCCGGCCAGCCGCAGCGATCCTTCCTTCTTGAGCTCGCGGACGACCAGCGCATTGAGTTCCTCGAGCACGGCCTTTCCCTGCTTCTTGGTGAGTTCGAGCTTTTCAGCCATGTAGGCTGCCACCTGCGACTGCGTCATCATCCTCCTCCTTGCGTCCCGGGTTGCGGGCTTTCAGTGAGGGTGAACGAGTAGCGGGACAATTTCAAGTGCGGACGGGACAAAAATGGCGATTTTTTCTAGGGATCGTGATGATTTTTGCACAGGCCCGTCGCGCGCGCGTTGAGCCCCAAGGGTTTTTGCGCCGACGGATCGCGCAACCTGCACGATTGGGCCGTCAGTAGCGGACTTCAACGAGGTAAAGGCCGCCGGGCGGCGCATTGGCGGGAGCCGCTTGACGATTTCGTGCGGCGAGAATCGTGGCGATTTTATCAGCCGTGAGCTTGCCGCGTCCCACGTCGACCATCGCCGCGACCATCGCGCGCACCATGTGGCGCAGGAAACTCGTTGCCTCGACGCGGTAGAGAAAAACGTCGGCGTCGCGCGTCCATCGGCTTGCAAACACGCGGCGGACCGTGGTCCTTACTTCGGTGCCGAGAGAGCGGAACGCGGCGAAATCGTGCTCGCCGACAAAGATGCGCGCGGCGCAGTTCATCGCCGCAAGATCGAGACGGTCGCGGACCAGCCAGCTGTAGCGATACTCGAAGGCGGACGCGAGCTTGCGATTCAACACGCGATATTCGTACACGCGCGAGCGGGCGGCGCGGCGCGGGTCGAAATCATCGGGCGCGGGCGAGATGTCGAGCACCACGATGTCGGCCGGCAGCATCGCGTTGAGAGCGCGCTGCAATTCGGCGGGGTCGAACGGACGTGGAATTGAAATCGAAGCGACCTGCCCGCGCGCATGTACGCCGGCGTCGGTGCGGCCCGAACCGTACACGCGCACCGGCGTGGTGAAAATCCGCTCGAGCGCGGCTTCGATCCTTCCCTGTATCGAATCGTGGCGCGGCTGAAGCTGCCATCCGGAATAGTTGCTGCCGTCGTACTCGAGCGTGAGCTTGAGGACCATCGCGCGGCGGCCGGATCAGGCCAGCGCCGGCGAGCTGAGCGCCAGCGTCTCGGCGATCCAGAGCGCTCCCAGAGCCGCCAGGCGCGTATTGTCGAACACGCACCATAGCGACAGCGAGTCGGGGCGTGTCTCGACGCTGACGACGATTGCCTCCTGGCCCACGGCGTCGATCACGCCGAGCGGTTCGCCCTCTTCGGCGATCAGAATACCGGGGGCGGCGCGCAGCAGTTCGACCGCGTCTTCGCCGTTGCTTCTGCTATCGCGGGGGCGCGGGATATCGACGGTCAACGCGGAACCGTGAAGGACGGGGATTGCCGCGACCTGCACGGAAAGCACGGGCGAAGCGTCGAGCAGCGCCGCGACTTGCGCAGCGATTGCAGTCGCGACGGAGCGCTCATGCTCGCGCATGAAGGCATTGAAGCCGCGCTGGACTTCGTCATCGTCGAGCTCCAGGCGCGCGCTCAGAAGATCCGTAGTCTGATCGACCGTGGCGGTCAGCACGTCCCTGCCGCCGGCGCTCGCGCCGAGCATCGCGGTCGCGGCGGCGAATCCACCGTGGATGCCAAGGGCCTTCAAACAGGTGGCAAGAACGTGGGCGACGGGATGAGGAGTTGCGAAAACCATCGCATTGCGCAATTGCGCGATCGCCTCGCGCGAAGTGAGTCCGGGCGCGACCGTCGGCACATCCGAGGGTGGGCGATTCGCCGCACTCAGATCGATCAGAATCGGTCCCGGCCGGGCGGCAACAATTTCGCCGGCGCGCGGAGCGGGGATTGCGAGGAAGGCGATATCGAACTGCCGAAGATCGGCGGGACTCTCGAGCGCATCGACGAGGCGCTCCTCACCGGCGGCGTCGACGGTCTGCATGGCGCCCGCTTCGGTGGCGAAGAGTTTCAGTTCGCTGAGCTGGAATCCGCGCGCGGCGATCAGTTCGATAAGTTGGTTGCCGACCGCGCCGGTGGCGCCGACAACCGCCACTCTCGGCTCGCGGGAAATACTCATTCGCCTTCGCTTTCGGTGCTCTCGAGCTTTTCGCGTACCAGACGGCCCATCGCCTTGCATCCCACGGTCTGCGTTCCGGCGCCGCCGTGAAGGTCGCGAGTGCGATAGCCGTCGCGCACGACAGAATCGACGGCTTGGGAAATCAGCTCTGCTTCGGAGCGCATCCCGAGCGAATGCTCGAGCAGCAGAGCCGCCGACAGGATTGCGGCGAGCGGATTGGCCTCGTCGCGGCCTGCGATGTCCGGTGCGCTGCCGTGGATCGGCTCGTAGAGACCGACCCGGAAACCGGCGCTGTTGAGTTCCTCGCCGAGCGACGCCGACGGCAACAGGCCCATCGAGCCGGCAATTACCGAGGCCTCGTCGCTCAGGATGTCGCCGAACAGGTTCTCGGTGACGATCACATCAAAGTCCTTGGGACGGCGTATCAGATGCACCGCCATCGAATCGACCAATTGATTCTCCAACGCGACGTCCTTGAACTGCGCACTCAACTCGGTCGCGATCTCGCGCCACAGGCGAGACGTCGCGAGCACGTTGGCCTTGTCAACCGAGGTCAGTTTTTTGCGACGCTCGCGGGCCAGCTCGAAGCCGAACTTGAGCACGCGGGTAATCTCGGCTTCGGTGTAAAAGCAGGTATCGAGCGCCTCGCGGCCGTCCTTCGCCGCGCGCTTTTCGCTCGGCTTTCCGTAATAGATGCCGCCGGTCAGCTCGCGAATGACGACCAGGTCGACGCCGCCGATCACATCGGCTTTGAGCGGTGACGCCGCCGCCAGCTCTTTGATGGTTTTGACGGGACGGACGTTGGCGAACAGACCCAAAGCTTTTCTTAATCCAAGCAGCGCCTGCTCGGGACGCTGCTCTGCATTGGGCTTGTCCCATTTCGGCCCGCCGACAGCGCCGAGCAGGATCGCATCGCTGTCCTGCGCGAGCTTGAGCACTTCATCGGGCAGCGGAGTGCCGGCGGCGTCGAGCGCGTGACCGCCAATCATGCCCTCCTTGAACTCGAGATCGACGGCGGATCGGCGCGCGATGATCTTGAGAACTTGCAGGGCTTCGCCGACGACCTCCGGGCCGATGCCGTCACCTTTGAGAACTAGGATTTTATAGGCCATGCGAAAGCGCCGGACGCCTGGACGTGAATGATCGGGAGGGGCGTCAGACCGTCTCGACCCGTCAGTGTATCGCCTCGAAAATTAAGAACGCAGATTGGCGCGATGGCGCTGTAGCAAACCTCGCCTCAATGGCGGGCACCGCCAAAAGCCTCACGTCGCGCAGGGTGAAGAGCGAATTCAAGTTCAAACTCAGGCCCCCACAGCAGTAGCCCAAGTAGGATGTTGCGGCAAGCCCCATGCCGGCTCAGGGGACGTCGGTGGTGGGCTTCAGCGGAGCATGCTTGCGCGCCTTGAGCCGGTTGAGCGCGTTTACCAGCGCGAGCGCGCTGGCCATCACGATATCGCTATGCGCGCCCTGGCCGGCGACGGTCACGCCGTTGTCGCGAATCATGCAGCTCACTTCGCCGAGCGCGTCGGTGCCGCCGGTAATCGCTTTGACCGCGTAACGCTCCAGGGCCGGATTGATTGCGGCGATTTTGTAAATCGCCTTGTAGCACGCGTCCACCATCCCGTCGCCTTCGCCCTCGGCCGAACACTCTTTTCCATCCACGCGCATCGTGACTTCCGCGTGCGGCGTGGTCTTGCTGGACGAGCCGACTTTCAAATCGACCAGCTCGAAGTGATCGATTGTCCGGCGCGCCTCCTCGGTTACGAGCGCCAGGATGTCGTCGTCGTACACAATTTTCTTTTTGTCGCAGAGCGCCTTGAACTCGGCGAACGCCTTGTTCACGTTGACCTCGTCGATATCCACGCCAAGCTCCTTGAGCCGGTTGGTAAATGCGTGACGCCCGGAATGCTTGCCCAGCACCAGCTTGTTCGACGGGATGCCGACATCCTCGGGCTTCATGATCTCGTAGGTGAGCTTGTGCTTCAGCACACCGTCCTGATGGATTCCGGCTTCGTGCGCGAATGCATTGTCGCCGACGATTGGCTTGTTGGCCGGCACGGACTGGCCGATGACCTGCGACAGGAGGCGCGAGGCCGGATAGATCTGCCGCGTGTTGACGCGCGACTCCACGCCCATCAGGTCGTGGCGCGTCTTCATCGCCATCACGACTTCTTCCATCGAGCAGTTGCCCGCGCGCTCGCCGATTCCGTTGATGGTACATTCGATCTGGCGGGCGCCGTTGCGAACCGCCGCCAGCGAATTGGCGACCGCCAGGCCGAGATCGTTATGACAGTGCGCACTCCAGATGACTTTGTCGGCGCCGGGAACCTTTTCGCGCATGTACGCAAACATCCGGCCTAATTCCTCCGGGATCGCATGCCCAGTGGTGTCGGGCAGATTGATCACGGTGGCGCCGGCACGAATCACCTCGCTGCAAACATCCACCATGTAGTCCCAGTCGGAACGCGAAGCGTCCTCGCACGAGAACTCGATGTAGTCGAGATGCTTTTTGGCGCGCGTGACGGCCCAGGTGGCGGCATCGAGCACGTCTTCGCGATTCATGTTGAGTTTGTATTTGAGATGTATTTCCGAGGTCGCGATGAAAATGTGAATCCCCGGATGCGCGGCCTTGTCGACTGCGCGCAGCGCCGAATCGACATCCTCTTCGCGGGTGCGCGACAGGCTGAGCACGACGGGTCCGCTCACCGCCTGAGCGACCCGGTTCACGGATTCAAAGTCACCGGGCGAAGAAACGGCGAAGCCGGCCTCGATGATGTCGACGTTAAGGCGTTCGAGCTGGCGCGCGAGCGCGATTTTCTCCTCGACGTTCATCGTGCATCCGGGTGACTGCTCGCCGTCGCGCAGCGTCGTGTCGAAGATTCGGACGTAATCGCTGTCGTGCGAAGCCGTGTTCGCGTGTGCCATCGTCATTCCTCCCGCATCGTCGCCGCGGGATCATGCGGACCGATCGTTCGCCATGAGCGGAAAAAGAAAACGCCCCGGGCGGCTGCGATCGGCCCACTGCCCGGGGCGTGTGTCTTAAGTTTAATCAGGCTGTTAGACCTGTCCGGACGCGCGCCTGGCGTGGGCCCCTGTAAGGGCCAGGCTCAGCAGCAGCTCCGGTAGCAGGTTGCAAAACATCTCGTATGGATTCTAAGCGGCGGCACGGCCGCCAGTCAAGGCGGTCGATGGCGCGGCAGTGGGGCGGTTTGAATCCAGATTTTCGACGAAAGGCCGACAGTGATGGCTATTGCTCGATCGTACTTAGGACGAAGTTGGCACGTTCTGCCACCCCGACTTTCGGAAGGATACAGACTTCGTAGCCCAGCGACGGATAGGCTTCGCGAAGCCGAAAATATTCGCCGATAGCGGCTTCCTGGCTGTGACGCCGCTCCTGATCTGTCACGTAAATTTCGGGCCAAGGAGGCGCCAGAAACACACGGCGATGGTACCGGTGGGTTCGGCCAAGCGCGGCCAACACTGGCTCACCGGTCAGGTGCTGAAGGGCAGCAGCGGCGTCAACCAAGCTTCTATCGAAGAAAACCCAGCCACCTAATGCTGCCGCCGACGTTCGATCGGCCAAAGCCATCGCAATGGCGCGGCGCGCAAAGGCAGCCATATCTACCCAAGGGAGTGCCGCGCCTTTGCCGTTCATCTCTTCAATAACGATCCGTCGGCCGGGCTCGTCTATAACGGCGTGCCCACGCCGGCCAAGCTCGGCAAGCAGCGTGGATTTGCCACCACCCGAGCACCCGGAGATCACGACGAACCGGTTCATACGAAAACTCCCATACTGCCGCTGAGCCGCGCGGAGCGTATCCGGGGATATCTGCGATGCTATCGCTTGCGGAATTTCAAATGCGGAATTTCAAACTGACCCACTGCCGATGGTGCTAGTGCTGCTCGGGTTGATGGTCTCCGAGAGCGCTGGTGCGATTGGCAGCGCCGGCTTGAGCTGCGGCTCCATTGGCGTCGTTGGACTTGGCGGGCGCGACCGGGCGCAGCACCGGCACCTTGGCGCTCAGCCGTTCGCCGTGCAGCATCAGCGCGGGACCAGACAGCACGTAGGCGGTCGAGAGCAGGAAGGCGGTGAGCTGGGGCATCGCGAACAGCATCGCGGCGAACACCATCATGGTGATTACCAGTTCGATCTGCGCGCGTTTTTCGAGCTTGATCGCCTTGAAGCTGGGGTAGGGCACGCGCGAGATCATCAGGCCGCCGAGTGCAAGCGTGATCGGCACCATGAACGTGCACAGCGTGCGCGGCACATCGATTTCGAAGTAGCTGTAGGCGAGCGCGAGCCCGGAAATCATCACGGCTGCGCCGGGCACGGGCAGGCCGACGAAACGGCTCTTGTCCGCCGTCGCGGTCTGTACGTTGAAGCGCGCCAGGCGCAACGCGGAGCACAGCACGAACAGTCCGCTGACGCCGACTCCGAGCGAACCGATTGGTTTCAGCGCCCACGAATAGGCCAGCATCGCGGGTGCGACGCCGAACGCGACTACGTCGGAGAGGCTGTCATACTCGACCCCGAACTGGCTCGAGGTGCGCGAAGCGCGAGCGATGCGCCCGTCGAGTCCGTCGCACACGAAAGCGATCACGATCATCACGGCGGCCACCTCGAAATGGCCGCTCACCGAGGAGACCATCGAGTAGAAACCCGACAGCAGGCCAATCGACGTGATCGTCGCGGGCAGCAGGAAGACGCCGCGGCGCAGCGGGCTTTCCGTTTTGAGGCTCGATTCGCGGCTCTGACCCGAATAGAGCTCCATCCGCGCGCGCTCTTCGCGCGAGCGGCGGGAATTGCGGCTCATTGCTCGATTGCTCCGATAATGGATTCTCCGGCACGCACGCGTTGTCCGAGCGACACCGTGACCCGGTACTCGGACGGAAAAAAATGATCGACGCGGCTTCCGAACATAATCAGACCTATCCGCTGACCCGCCTGTATTCTATCATGCGCGCGGAGCCGGCAAACTATTCGCCGGGCGAGATATCCGGCCACTTGCAGCATTGCGAACATGCGGCCCGCCGCGTCGGTTATCGCAATCAGGTTGCGCTCGTTGTGCTCGCTGGCGTCGTCGCGAAACGCGGCGCGGAACTGGCCCGCGGTGTGCTCGACCATCGTTACCTCGCCGCCGACCGGCGCGCGGTTCACATGGACGTTGAGCGGCGACATGAACACCGACACCCGATGGTAGAGCCGGCCCGTCGAGCCCGGAAAGGATACGTCGGAAATGTCTGTGATTTTGCCGTCGGCGCCTGAAATCACGACGTTTTCGGTACGCGTCGGATAGCGATCAGGGTCACGAAAGAAAAGCGCAATCGCGATTGCGACCAGTACCAGGATCGCGCCCAGCGACTTGAGGCCCAGCGCAATGAGTATGATTCCAGCTACCGCCAATCCGAGCGACAGCGCCGCGCCTTCGGCCGCTATTCCGATCGCGCCTGCGATGCGCGCGAGAACGGCGCCCGGCGCCGGGCGCCCGCTATCGGTTTCGCCCGCCATGGCGGTTCAGTTCTTCGACTTATCGACCAGCCGATCGCTCGCGAGCCACGGCATGAATGCGCGCAGTTTGCGTCCGACCTCTTCGATCGGATGCGCTGCGGCTTCCTTGCGCAGTTCGCGGAAACGCGGCAGCCCCGCTTTGTAGTCGCCGATCCATTCGTTGGCGAACTTGCCGGACTGGATGTCGGCCAGGATCTGTTTCATTGCTTCACGCGACTGAGTACCCACCACCTTTTTGCCGCGCGTCATGTCGCCGTACTCGGCGGTGTTGCTGATCGAATAGCGCATGTTCGAGATTCCGCCCTCGTAGATCAGATCCACGATCAGCTTCACCTCATGCAGGCACTCGAAGTAGGCCATCTCGGGCGCGTATCCGGCTTCGACCAGCGTCTCGTAGCCGGCGCGGATGAGTTCGGTAAGTCCGCCGCAAAGGACGGCTTGCTCGCCGAACAGGTCAGTTTCGGTTTCTTCCTTGAACGAGGTTTCGATAATCGCCGCGCGGCCGCCGCCGATCGCACTGCCGTACGCGAGCCCGACCTTTGCGGTGTCGCCCGACGGATCCTGTTGCACGGCGAGCAGGCAGGGCACGCCGCGGCCCTTGGTGTATTCGGAGCGCACGAGATGACCGGGTCCCTTGGGCGCGATCATGAAGACATTAACGTCGGCGGGCGGCTTGATGAATTTGAAATGGATGTTGAAGCCGTGACCGAAGGCCAGGTACTTGCCCTTGGTGAGATGCGGGGCGATCTCGGCCGAGTAAATATCCGAGCCCATCTCGTCCGGCACCAGCATCATGATCACATCGGCGCGCTTTGCGGCGTCGGCGGTGTCGAAGACCGGCAGACCCTGCTTGATGGCTTTTTCGCGCGACAGCGAGTTCTTGCTCAGCCCCACGCATACGTCCATTCCGCTGTCGCGCAGATTAAGCGCGTGCGCATGTCCCTGGCTTCCAAAGCCAATGACCGCGATCTTCCTTCCTTTGAGCGCGGACAGGTCCGCGTCGCGGTCGTAATAAACCTTCATTTGAATATTCTCCCGAATTTTCCCGCTGTCGGATTATTCAGCTTCGCGCGCTCGGCGAGTTTGATGATTGTCGTGGTTTGGCTGGACCGCGCGCGCCATCGCGACCTTGCCCGAACGGACCACTTCCTTGATTCCGAGCGGGCGCACGATCGCGATGAAGGCCTTGATCTTTTCGGAGTTGCCGGTCAGCTCGGCGGTGACTGCGCGCGGGCCGATATCGATTACGTGGGCGCGAAAGGCGGCTACGATCGAGTCGAGCTCGGAGCGCGTGCGCTCGTCCACCGCGACCTTGACGATCACCATCTCGCGCTCGATCGTCTCGACGTCCTTGAAGTCGGTTATCTTGATGACGGAGACGAGCTTGTTGAGCTGCTTGTTGATCTGCTCGACGATCTGATCGTCGCCGGTAGTCACCAGCACGATCCTCGACATCGTCGGATCGAGCGGGTCCTCGTTGACGGTCAGGGACTCGATGTTAAAGCCGCGGCCAGAAAACAGTCCGGCCACGCGTGCGAGCACGCCGAATTCGTTTTCTACCAGAACCGATATCGTATGACTTGTCATGCGGTGGAGTGCGCGCGCTCATGGCCCGGACCTATGGCGTTAGCGAGCCTCTTGTTGATAGCGGCCGAGAATCGCCATCATGCGGTCTTTCGAGGCCAGCTTAAGCTTCTGGATCCGCTTTTGTTCGATTTCCTCTTCGTTGGTCAAGTAAAGCTTATTTCTAAAGACTTCGAGCTTTTGTTTCAGCTCTTGATGCTCCGTGTAGAGGTGCCTCAGTTCCTGGTCGTGGCTCAGATGCTGCCGAATGAGTTCTTCCTCTCGATGCTCCATACGCCCTCCGTGCCTATGCCCGCCGGACTTTTCGAAGTGGGCTTGAACGTAGCCTCCGGCGTTCTGATATATAGCGGCTCCAGCGAAGCCGCTCGATCCGTTTCACCACGGGTAAACCGCGCCCCGCCAATCGCTGCGACGCAAACTCCACGCAAATCGAGCATCCCTGTTTCGAAAACCGCCACCCTATGGCCCCGCGATTCCACAAGGGCCGCCGCATTCTTCGCTCTTTGGTCGCCGACGAACATTACGTCCTCGGTGATGCGCGATGCCAGGTGTTCCAGCGCGATTACCAGTTCCTCTGACAATTTCTCTAGCCCATCGGCCACGACCCGGTAAAGAGCCGTGTAAACTTCGCCCTTCCGAGCATCCACAACCACGCAGACCAGCCGTCCTGGATCGGTATTGTTGCCCTCGACCGCAGCTAACGCCATCGCGTCGAAACTGGGCACGCCGACCAGTGCACATCGCGACGCCATCGCGATTCCCTTGGCGTAGCTCAGCCCGATGCGAAGTCCGGTGAACGATCCGGGCCCGGTCCCGACCGCGATCGCGCCGACGCCGCCAATCGCCAGTCCCGCCGCGCCAAGAAGCTCGTCGACGACGCCCGGCAATGCGGCGCCATGCGAGGTGACAGGCCGCGCCACTGACGCGGCGACCCTCCCGTCTGCAATCAGCGCAAGGCTTGCGATTGGAGTGGAGGTGTCGAGTCCCAGGACCGGGCGCATCGCGGCCGCCTGTTCGAGCAGCCGGTTAACCCTGCACAATACGCGAGATGTCATTGAAAATTACGAACGCCATCAGTGCCACGAGCAAGAACAGTCCCACCTGGAGCATCGCCTCCCGGTAGCGAAGTTCGAGCGGTTCGCCGCGCGCGCCCTCGAAGATGAAGAACAGCAGGTGTCCTCCGTCGAGCAGCGGCACCGGCAGCAGATTTATGATGCCGAGTTCGAGGCTCAGCATCACGGTAAACATCGCGAGGTTCGCGAGCCCCTGATGCGCCTCCTGCCTGGCCATCTGCGCGATCATGATTGGTCCGCCGAGCGCCTCGCGCAAGGGAGTACTGCCGGTGAAGATGCTGGCGACTCCGACCACCATCTGGACGGTCATCTCGACCGACGTTTTCCCCGCTTCTTTCACCGCGCCGAACGGACCGTACCGCCTGGTTATCTCGTCCCCGCGCGGCTGCACTCCTATTACCCAGGTGGTCGCGTTGGTGCCATAAATGGTCTTCTGTTCGAGCCGGGTCGGCTTGATGACAATCGTGCTGTGCGCGGGCTTGCCGTCCTGCGGCCGATCAATTTCCAGCTTGATTGCAGAACCGTCTCCGGCCTTCACCGTCTTCGAGAAATCGGCCCAGGTTTCCATCGGCAGGCCGTCAACCGTGACAATCCGGTCGCCGGCGCGAAGTCCGGCCTTTTCCGCCGGGAGATCTTTGGTGGTCTTGCCGACAACCGGCAACAACTGCGGCACGCCGGTCATGAAGACGAACGTGAGCAGAATCGGCGCGAAGATAATGTTCGCCAGCGGTCCTGCCAGCACTATCAGAACGCGCTTGCCGAGCGACTGGGTCGGGAACGCACGCTTGCAGTACGCCTCGACCAGCTTGATGGGAGGATGTTCTGCCAGCGATTTGATCGCGTCGTCAACTTTGGGCTGGCGGCGCACTTCGCCCAGGAGGATTGCTTCGTCGGCCTTGAGCTCGCGCCCGATGACGCTTACGGGTCCGAGTGCAAGCGTGGGGACCGGCGGCGCGTCCGGTACTGAGGCAGCAAGCGCCGCGTTGCCGGATTGTGCGGGGACCGCAGCGCGCCCGGCGCCGCCGAAATCCAGCGCCGTGCCCAGGCGGTCCGCAAGCGCGCGCAAATTGTCATCGAATCCTGACGCGGCATGAGCCACGCCGCGCTCGCGCGCCGCGCCAATGAGGTCGAGGCCGACTTCGTGAAGATACATCGCGAGTTCTTCAGGCTTGGGCTCCTCGCCGACTTCATCGCCCAGCATTCGGACATAGCCGCCGAATGGAGTAGCGCCGATCGAGTACTCGGTTTCGCCGCGCCGGAATCCGAATAATTTTGGCGGGTAGCCGATCGAGAATCGCAGCACGCGGACGCCGACCTTCTTCGCCATCGCGAAATGTCCCGCCTCGTGCACGACCACCAACACTGCGAAGACCAATGCTGCGTATAGAATCGACGGTATCATTTAGTTTCTACCCGGAAGTCCTGTGCGGGAAAAAAGTATCCAAGCGTGAAAATGCGGCCCCCAAAGCCGCATCAACGCGACCAATAGTAGGCGAAAACCACCGCGAAGACCAGCGAACACGTTCGATCGAGCAGACCGCCGTGCCCCGGGAAAATCCAGCCCGAGTCCTTGACTCCCGCGGTTCGCTTGAATGCCGAGCTGGCCAGATCGCCAAGCTGCGCGAGAAGGGAAATCATAGCCGAAAATAGCAGGGCAGAGCCCATACTCCACGTTCCGCCGCGCATCTGAAACAGCAACAGCCCGGCCGCCATCGTCGCGACCAAGCCGCCCGCCGCGCCTTCAACCGTCTTATTTGGGCTGACGTTGGGCGCGAGCTTCGTCCGGCCCAGATAGATCCCGACGAAGTATGCGCTGCTGTCACTCACTACCGCCAGCAGAATGACCAACAGGAGCATGCCGATGCCGCCGGGACCGTTGCGCAGTAGCGCGAAATAAGGGAAGAGAACCCCCACGTACGCCGCGCCAATGAAGACGAGTCGCGGGCCTCTGAATGCTCTGGGGACGCCGCCGCTGGCAACTCGCGCCACCACCAGCGCAAGCATCATGAGGATCACCAGCACCGGCACCAGCCATCCCATGTCGCCGCCGTAGAGAAGCCCGAACAGCGGCACGCCCCCGACGATGGCGAACAGCGGTATCGCGACCATGTGCAGAGCGCCGGTCATCGCGGCGACTTCGTAGAGTCCCCAGATGGCGGCGGTCGCAATAAAAATCGTGAAGAACCAGCCCGGCGCGAAAACTACCAGCGCCGCCACCGCGGGCAGCAGGACCGACGCTGTCAGGAGCCTAGTTCTGAGCACGCAGCCGGGTGTCGGAGCCGTTCGAGATCGCGCCGAAGCGGCGCTCGCGAAGCTGGTAGGCGGCGATCGCGCTCAGGAATTCGCGCTCGCGAAAATCGGGCCACAGAGTGTCGGTGAAATAGAGTTCGGTGTAGGCAAGTTGAAAAAGAAAAAAATTGGAGATTCGCAGTTCTCCGGAAGTTCGAATCAGCAGGTCGGGATCGGGAAGCCCGGTGGTGGTCAGTTCGCGCGCCAGCAGCTGCTCGTCGATTTGATCGGGTGAGATCGCGCCTTCGGCCACCGCGCGCGCGATCGATCGCGCCGCGTTCACGATGTCCTGGCGTCCGCCGTACGACAACGCCAACGCCACCGTCATCGTGCGATTTTCGCGCGTCGCCGCGATGGTCTCGGCCAAGGCGTCGCGCACCCGCGGCGGCAGTCGCTCGGTGTCTCCCAGAGCCACCACGCGGATGTCGCGTTTCATCAGGCGCTTGGTCTCGGTGATGAGATAGCGATGGAACAGCTGCATCAGAAAACTGACTTCAGTGGTTGGCCGGCGCCAGTTCTCGCTCGAAAATGCGTACAGCGTCAGGTACGGGATGCCGAGTTCGCGCGCCGCATCGACGACCGCGCGCACCGAGTCCTTGCCGCGCCGATGGCCCTCGTGGCGCGAGAGTCCGCGCCGCTTCGCCCAGCGGCCGTTGCCGTCCATCACGATCGCCACGTGGCGCGGCATCCGCGATGGATCCAGAGACAGGTTGGGGAAATCGCTCAGTGGTAGTGAGATGGCCACTTGGGGTTCAGGTTTCACCGAAGGTCGCGCCGTCCGGATGTATCGACGGGGCGAGCTCAGACCTCCATGATTTCCGCTTCTTTGGCGGTTAACACTTTGTCGATTTTCTCGATGAATTCGGCCGTGTATTGCTGCACCTTGGCCTCGCCCGATCGCATCTCGTCTTCGGTGGCCTGCTTTTCCTTGTGCAGTTCCTTGAGCATGTCGTTGGCGTCGCGGCGATGGTTGCGGATGCCGACGCGGAATTCCTCGCCTATTTTGCGGACGTGCTTGACCAGATCCTTGCGGCGCTCCTCGGTCAGCTCGGGGATCGGAATCCGGATCAACTTGCCGTCGTTCATCGGCGTCAGGCCAAGATCGGAAGTCTGGATCGCTTTTTCAATTTCGCGCATCGCGCCCTTGTCGTATGGCGTGATCACTATCAGGCGCGGCTCGGGCGCCGACAACCCGGCCAATTGTCGCAGCGGAGTCTTCGAGCCGTAGTAATTTACCTGCAGATTTTCGACCAGCGCGGTTGAAGCGCGGCCGGTGCGGACGCGGGCGAGTTCGTGGCGGAACGCCTCTACGGTCTTGTCCATTTCCTTGTGCGCGTCTTCGATTGTGTCCGTAAGCATGCTCACGGTGCGCTCTCCACCAGGGTCCCGATTTGCTCACCCATCACGGCCCTTTTTATATTACCCGCTTTGCGCAAGTTGAACACGATGATTGGCAGGCGATTATCCATGCACATCGAGATCGCGGTCGAGTCCATCACCTTCAGGTTCTTCTGCAGCACCTCGATATAAGTGAGCCGATCAAAGCGCTTTGCCCCCGGCTCGCGCATCGGATCGCGATCGTAAACGCCGTCCACGGCATGGCTCGCCTTCAGGATTACCTCCGCCCCGATTTCCATCGCGCGCAGGCTCGCCGCCGTGTCGGTGGTGAAATAGGGATTGCCGGTGCCGGCGGCGAATATGATCACGCGGCCCTTTTCGAGATGGCGCACGGCGCGGCGGCGGATGTACGGCTCGCACACCGCCTGCATCTCGATAGCGGACAGCACTCGCGTGACCACGCCGGCATGCTCGAGCGCGTTTTGCAGCGCGAGCGCGTTGATCACCGTCGCCAGCATTCCCATCTGATCGGCGGTCGAACGATCCATTCCGCGCGCTTCGTAGTCGCTGCCGCGCATGAAATTGCCGGCTCCGATTACCAGCGCGAGCTGAACGCCCAGCGCCGCCACTTCCTTGATTTCGAGCGCAATCTCGGCCAGCGCGTCGAGATCGAGTCCCGACCGCTGCTCGGGAGCGAGCGCCTCGCCGGATAACTTAAGCAGGATACGGCTGAAGCGCGGCTTGCCGTTCGACGCACTTTGAACCTCAGCCATCTGTCGAAGCTCCCGTCGATACCCCCATTGAAGCCCCGTCGCGTCCGCAAATGCGCCCGCGTCAGGCGGCCGCGTTGGTTGCCTTGCCGTCGAGCGCCTCACCCAGCTGGTAGCGCACGAAACGGCGGACGTCGATTTTCTCGCGCAGCTGGATGGCGGCCTCGCCAAGCAGATCGGTGACAGTCTTGTTGGGATCGCGCACGTAGGCCTGCTCGAGCAGGCAGGCTTCCTTGTAGAATTTTTCGAGCTTGCCATCGACGATCTTGTCGACGACCGCCTCCGGTTTGCCCGCCGCCTGCGAGGCGTAGATCTGCCGCTCCTGCTCGATAACGGCCGGGCGACAGCTCTTCGCGTCGCACGCAGCGCGGATTGGCCGCCGCGACCTGCATCGCGAGTTCCTTCACCAGGCTCTGGAACGCTGGCGATCTTGGCGCACAAATCGGTTTCGCAATTGACTTCGACCAACACGCCAAGCTTGCCGCCGGCATGAATATACGAGCCGACCGATCCCTCCGATGCGACCCGGCCGGCGCGGCTTGCCGCCGCGGCGATCCCTTTCTCGCGCAGCCATACGACGGCCTTTTCGAGATCGCCGGCCGCCTCCGCCAGCGCTTTTTTGCAATCCATTACGCCGGCGCCGGTCTTCTCGCGCAGTTCTTTAACCAGATTCGCGTTTAGTTCCATCACAATTCCTGAGTTGAGCTAGTATTCTTGGCCGGTCGCTATACTGCAAGCGACGGTCACGACTGACCGGCTCCGTTTCCGGGGCTGAAGGTCGAATTTATCGACTAGACCGCGCTTGGAGAATCGGGTGTCGATGTTTCCGTGTCTGCCACCGCGCCGGCGTCCGCGCGGATATCCTGCTGCCCCTTGGCGCGTTCCTCGGCCATTTGCTTGCCTTCGATTATCGCGTCGGCGACCGCCGCCGTGAACAGTTTGATCGCGCGGATCGCGTCGTCGTTGCCGGGAATTCGATACGCGATCAGGTCGGGGTCGCAGTTGGTATCGACCACCGCGACGACCGGGATGCCGAGGCGGTTCGCCTCCGCAACCGCGATATCTTCCTTCTTGGTGTCGATCACCCACAGCGCGTCCGGTAGTTTGCGCATGTTCTTGATCCCGGCCAGCGTCTCCATCAGCTTGCCGTGCTCGCGCGCGTTGTCGCTCATTTCTTTCTTGGTGAGCGCGCTGGATCATCTCCGGGTCGGCCATGACTTCTTCGAGCTTCTTGAGCCGCTCGATCGAGGCGCGGATGGTCTGGAAGTTGGTCAGCATCCCGCCCAGCCAGCGGTTGTTGACGTAGAACATCCCGCAGCGCTCGGCCTCTTCCTTGACGATGTCCTGGGCCTGCTTCTTGGTGCCGACGAACAGCATCGTGCCGCCCGCCGCAGCGAGATCGCGCACGAAGTCGTAAGGTCGCGCGAACATCTTCACCGTCTGCTGGAGATCGATGATGTAGATACCGTTGCGGGCGCCGAAGATGTATGGCTTCATCTTCGGGTTCCAGCGGCTGGTCTGATGGCCGAAATGAACGCCGGCCTCCAGAAGCTGCTTCATGCTGATTTCAGTCATAGAATTTTGTTCCTGCCTGTTGGCCCCGTAGGGGGCAATCTCCCTTTAATATCAGTCCCCCACGAGCTAAGAAAGCACCCGGCAATCCGGGGTATTGTCTTAATTTGAGGCCGAGTGTCTGAATTTCAAACCGCGAGTGTCTTATTTTGCCGGACTAGGCGGACCAGTCTCTGAAATCGCGTTTGTTCTTTTGACGGATGCATTGTCTTTCAATCGTGGATCATCAGCGGCCATGCAACGCCCGTGCTCGAATTGCTCAAGCGTATACTCGCAACCATTGTTCGTACATTGGTAGGAATTATCCTGCGCGTTTTTGAGCTGGTTCATCACACTCCAGTTTGCTGCGGTCCGATTGTCCGACCTGAAATTCCGAAAGGGGTGCCGTTATAGAGAATTTCTGCGGGAGCATCCCCGCACTGGCGGGATCATCAAATACCACCCCACAAGCGCGAGCGCGGCGGCGTGGCGGGGTCCTTCACTTCGGCCTTGTCTGATGCAGGCATGCCGTGTTCGGAAAATTTCAAACTGCGCGAGGTCTCGGGAATTCCGTTTTTTAGGCGTTCATCGACTCGAGGAATTCCTCGTTGGTCTTGGTCCCCTGCATCTTGTCGATCAGGAACTCCATCGCCTCGACTGCGTTCAGCTGCGCCAGCAGCTTGCGCAGTATCCACACGCGATTCAGCGTGCTGCGCGGCAGCAGCAGCTCTTCCTTGCGGGTCGAGGAGCGCTGGATGTCGATGGTCGGGAAAATGCGCTTTTCCAGCAGGCGCCGATCGAGCGCGATCTGCTGATTGCCGGTGCCCTTGAACTCTTCGAAAATAACCTCGTCCATGCGGCTGCCGGTATCGACCAGCGCCGTCGCGATGATCGTCAGACTGCCGCCGTCCTCGGTGTTGCGCGCCGCGCCGAAAAACTTCTTGGGCTTGTGCAGCGCGTTGGAATCGACGCCGCCCGACAGTATCTTGCCCGACGGCGGCACCACCGTGTTGTACGCGCGCGCCAGCCGCGTGATTGAGTCGAGCAGAATCACGACGTCGCGCCCGTGCTCGACCAGGCGGCGCGCCTTCTCGATCACCATCTCGGCCACCTGCACGTGACGCGTGGCCGGCTCGTCGAAGGTCGAGCTTACGACCTCGCCCTGCACCGAGCGCAGCATGTCGGTGACTTCCTCGGGCCGCTCATCGACCAGCAGCACGATCAGCACAATCTCGGGATGGTTGTGCGCGATCGCCTTGGCGATCGCCTGCAGCATCATGGTCTTGCCCGTAAACGGCGCCGCGACGATAAGTCCGCGCTGGCCTTTGCCGATAGGCGCGATCAAATCGATGATGCGGGTGGTGAAATCCTCGTGGTCGTATTCGAGCTTGATGCGCTCCTCGGGATAGAGCGGCGTCAGGTTGTCGAACAGGATCTTGTCGCGCGCCTTTTCAGGATCCTCGTAGTTGATCGATTCGACCTTGAGCAGCGCGAAGTAGCGCTCGCCTTCTTTTGGCGGGCGAATCAGGCCGGAAACCACGTCGCCGGTGCGCAAATTGAACTTGCGAATCTGGCTCGGCGAAATATAGATGTCGTCGGGACCGGGCAGGTAGTTGTAGTCCGGTGCGCGCAGGAAGCCGAAGCCGTCGGGCAGGATTTCCAGCACGCCTTCGCCGAGGATCGAGCCGCCCTTGGCGGCCTGCGCTTGCAGGACCGCAGAAAATCATCTCCTGCTTGCGCATGTTGGTGGCGCCATCGACGTTGAAGTCGCGCGCCATCTGCGCCAGTTCGATTATCTTCGCGCGCTTCAGCGACTTGAGGTTGAGCACCCCTTCATCGCTGATCACCGGCGCCGGCGGCGGCAGATTCGGATTGCTATCCAGATTTACCTGGCGCGGTGCTCCGTTTGACGAACGCGAGTCGTCGAAACGCCCCTCGTCGCTCTTTGCAACGCCTCTGCCTTTACCCATATGCCTTCCCCGCAACCTGGACTCCATCATGTTCTTGAGTGCTGCAACTCGCCGCCGCTTAAGCGCGCGCGCCGCAGGCTATGGACGTTTGTTCGAATGGCCTCCCACGACGGGAGATACCATTATAGATTCCTGAGTGCTCAAGCGGTCGGGATTCGGAACAACTAACGCCGTTCGAGTTCGGAATTACGGACCGCAGGGAGACGGGACTCACCCCCAACCCGTCTCAGCGTCCTCAGTGCGGAAGCTCAACTAAAACGTAACCAAGCAATGCCGCCGTGTCAACGGGGTTCGGGCCGCCGTGTCAACGGGCATCAGGCCAGTTCGATCCATCGCCGAATCTCGCGCGCATCCGCCGCGAACGATTTCTGCGCGAGAAATTCGACGAATTCGCTCGGCAGCGGCGCAACGAATTCGAGCCGCTCGCCCGACCTCGGATGCGCGATCGAAAGCGCCAGCGCATGCAGCGCCTGTCCGTGAAAAAATCCACCGCCGCCAACCTTGCCGCCATATAAGGGATCGCCCAGGCACGGATGACCAATCGACGCGAGATGCACCCGAATCTGATGCATCCTGCCGGTGTCAGGTTTTACGAGCACTAACGACGCTCCCGCTTCCCCCGGGTTCACGGGGTCGAACCGCCCGATAACCGTCAGATGGCTGACGGCGTCGCGCGGCGCATGCGATCGCACCGACATCCGCTTGCGCTCCACGGGATGCCGCCCGACGGGCCGCTCAATCGTCAGCCGATCGCGCGCGACTTTACCCTTGACGATCGCGAGGTAGATTTTCCTGACGGTGCGCTCCTTGAACTGCCGCGAAAGCGCGGTGCGCGAAAATGGCGTCCGCGCCACCACCATCACGCCCGAGGTGTCTTTGTCCAGGCGATGCACGATGCCGGGACGCAGCACGCCGTCGGGCTCGGCCATCGCCGCAAGTTCGGGAAATCGCGCCAGCAGAGCGTCCACGAGCGTGCCGTTGGGATGCCCGGGCGCGGGATGCACCGTCATGCCAACCGGCTTGTTCACGACAATTATTTCGTCGTCGGCGAAAATTACAGGAATCTCCGGCGCGTCATCCTCCATGTAATTTGAAGGATCGTACAGCGTACCGGCGGGCGCTGCGGCGACGTCGATGCGATCTCCCGTTCGAACCCCGCTCGACGCACGCGCGGGAGCGCGGTTGACCGTCACCAGTCCCGCCTTAATCATCCGCGCCACTTGCGAGCGCGAGTACTCCGGCCTAAGCCGCATCGAAACGAACACGTCCAGCCGCATGCGGTCGTGCTCGGCGCCCGCGGTGATTGTCGTTGGCAAAATCACGAGCATGATTTACGGCATCGAGGCACGAATCACATCTGCGAGGGCGGTGGTAGCGGCGGTGCGATCGGCGGTGGCGGCGGTTTGCTGGCGTCAGCGGGAGGGCAATTCTCGGTGCTGGTCGTGGCGGTCACGACGCCGTAGGTGGTCTTCTGACAGCCTGTCGCTGTGTCAGGCCTCGAATAAAACCAGCATCCAGCCAGCGCGGTCGAGAACAGCGCGACGATTGTCATCGAGAAGATTGGTTTCATGCGATTTGGCCTCTACAGCGAGTTTCCCCGCGATGCGTGCGGCGCCAGCGTCGCCGGCGGCGCGTCTACTCGAAGCGATGCAGCAGCGGATGCGCCTTCTCGTACGCAAGAATCCGGTCCTCGTGCGCGAGCGTCAGCGCGATATCGTCGAGACCCTCGAGCAGGCACTTCTTCGGGAACGGCTCTATCTCGAAATGCGCCGTCCATCCGAAATCGTCAGACACTGTCTGCTTTTCGAGATCGATCGTGACGCGGTAAGCCTCGTAGTCGCCGGTGGCGCGAAAAATATGCTCGACCTCGCCGGCCGGCAGCGTGATCGGAAGAAAACCGTTCTTCAGACAGTTGTTGTGGAAGATATCGGCGAACTCCGGCGCGATCACCGCGCGGAAGCCCGCGTCATCGAGCGCCCACACGGCGTGCTCGCGCGAACTGCCGCATCCAAAATTGTTGCGCGCGACCAAAATCGACGCGCCCTGGAAGCGCGGCTTGTTCAGCGCGAAATCTTTGTTCTCGGTGCCGTCGGGATTGAGCCGCCAGTCGATGAACAGCCCCTTCTTGAGGCCGGTCCGCACCACCGCTTTGAGAAACTGTTTGGGGATGATCTGATCGGTATCGACATTGGCGCGATCGAGCGGCGCGACCATCCCGGTGAACTTTTTGAATGCCTGCATCTTTGTCTCCTAAGCACAACGCCCACGACGTACCATCCTTTTTGCCTTACTAACCTTCCTGCCTTACTAAGTTCTAACAGGGCGAAGCCCGCATCTTTTTTTTCACTGGGTGCAGCGACTGTCTTGGTAGTCAAGCGGGGATTGGGCATGGAGCACTCCAAGGAGTGCGATGTTTTAGCATCGCATTGAGGATGGTGATGAGTTTGCGCATGCAGGCGACGAGTGCGACCTTGGCTGGTTTGCCGGCCGCGCGCAGCCGGCGATAGAGGGAGCGCAGGACCGGGTTGTAGCGTACGCCGACGAGGGTGCCCATGTAGAGCACGGCACGCAGATGGGCACGTCCGCCCCATACCATGCGCCGGCCGCGCATCGTGCCGCTGTCGTGGGGATACGGCGCCACGCCGACCAGCGCGGCAATCTCGTGCCGGTTGAGGCGGCCCAACTCCGGCAGCCCCGCGATCAGCGTTGCGCATAGCACCGGACCGACACCGGGCACGCTGCTTAGCAGGTCCTCCCGTTCGCGCCACAGCGGCGAGTTGCGCAGCGTGCGGTCGA